>JACKMZ010000004.1 GCA_024235135.1 Gammaproteobacteria bacterium
TACATCTTCACCTACCTCGTGCTGTTCGTGATCGTCTGCGGCATGATCGTGTTCGTGACCCGCTTGCGTCAGATGCCCATGGGCCGCGCCTGGGAAGCTCTGCGCGAGGATGAAGTGGCGTGCCGTTCGCTGGGCATCAATCATGTGCTGGTCAAGCTGTCGGCCTTTGCCATGGGCGCGATGGTCGGCGGCATCGCCGGCGTGTTCTTCGCGACTTATCAAGGTTTCGTCAATCCCAGTTCCTTCACCTTCTTCGAGTCGGCGCTGATTCTGGCCATCGTGGTGCTGGGCGGCCTGGGCTCCACCGTCGGCGTGATCATCGCCGCCCTGGTGCTGACCATACTTCCGGAAATGCTGCGCGAGTTCGCCGAATACCGCGTGCTGGTCTTCGGCATCCTGATGGTGCTCATGATGATCTGGCGTCCGCGCGGGCTGATACGCCTCAAGCGGCCCGCCTACGACGTCGAGGGGTTGTGAGCCATGACCGATCCAGTACACGCACCGTTGTTGTCGGTGAGCGATCTCACCATGCGTTTCGGCGGCATCGTGGCCTTGAACGATGTCAGTTTCGAAGTCGAACGCCATTCCATCTCGGCCTTGATCGGCCCCAACGGCGCCGGCAAGACCACGGTGTTCAATTGTCTGACGGGGTTTTACAAAGCCACCGAGGGCGCAATCACGCTGCGCACCGAGCGCGAGGAAATCAACCTCGTCCGGGAATTGGGGGAGGGCTTCCGGGCCGGTGATTTCGTCAATCCGGCCGCCTTCGGCGAACGGCTCTATTACAAGATGTTCGGCGGCTCTCACCGGGTGGCGCGGGCCGGCGTGGCGCGCACCTTCCAAAATGTACGGCTGTTCCGGGAAATGACGGCCATGGAAAACCTGCTCGTGGCGCAACACATGCAGCTCAATCGCAACTTGTTGTCGGGGGTGTTCAACACCCAGACTTACCGGCAATCGGAGCGCAATGCGGTGGAACGGGCCTATGCCTGGCTCAAGGTATTCAGCCTGGAAAAGGACGCCAATCGCCTGGCCGGCGAATTGCCCTACGGCCATCAGCGACGCCTGGAAATCGCCCGGGCCATGTGCACGGGTCCGCGCCTGCTCTGCCTCGACGAACCGGCGGCCGGGCTCAATCCGCGCGAGACCTACGAATTGAGTCTGCTGATCCGGCAACTGCGCGACGATCATCAAGTCACGGTGCTGTTGATCGAACACCACATGGGCTTGGTCATGGACCTGTCGGATTACGTGGTCGTTCTCGACTACGGCGAAGTCATCGCCGCGGGCGAGCCCCAGGCGGTCGCCCACGATCCCGCCGTGATCACGGCCTATCTGGGCGCCGCCGATGAAGACGAGGAGGCCGCCCCATGAGCGGACATCTGTTGGAGATTCAGCAATTGAGCGCCTCCTACGGGCCGATCCAGGCGCTGCGCGAGGTATCCCTGTTCGTCGACGCCGGCGAGATCGTGACGTTGATCGGAGCCAACGGCGCCGGAAAATCCTCGCTGTTGATGAGCATCTTCGGCGACCCGCGCGCTTCCAATGGGTTCATTCATTATCGCGATCGGGACATCACGCAACTGGCTACCCACGAGATCGCCCGAGCGGGTATCGCCCAAGTACCCGAGGGGCGGCGCATCTTTCCCGCCATGACCACGGAGGAGAACCTGTTGATGGGCGCCATCCCCATTGGGCCGGAACACGCCGAGGCGGACCTAATGAAAATGTTCGAATTGTTTCCGCGCCTCAAGGAGCGGCGCAATCAACGGGCGGGCACCTTGTCCGGCGGCGAGCAGCAAATGCTGGCGATCGGCCGGGCCTTGATGGGACGCCCCGAGTTGCTGCTGTTGGACGAGCCGAGTCTGGGCCTGGCGCCGCTGGTGGTTAAGAAAATTTTCGAGACGCTGGCCGAGATCCGGACCATCGGCACCACGATTTTTCTGGTCGAGCAAAATGCCAATCATGCCCTGCGCCTGGCCAATCGGGGCTATGTGATGGCCAACGGGGAAATTCGTCTGACCGGCTCGGGGCAGGAATTACTGGCCAACCCGGAAGTACGCAAGGCGTATTTGGGTGGACATTGACTAGCTGAAAATCAAAGCACGGATAAACCCGATGCCTCCGCAGGCGGCGATCACGTACACCATGTTGACGCGGCGGTATAGAAACAGCAGCGCGATGCCGGCCAGACACAGCGCCGGCCAAGCGATACCGCCGCCCCAGCCGCCCGGCCAAAGCACGTGATAGGCGAGGAAGACCACGAGATTGGCGACGACGCCCGCCACCGCGGCGGTGATCGCCGTCAAAGGCGCGGAAAATTTTAGATCGTGACGGGTCGCCTCCACGGCGGGGCCGCCGATCAGAATGAATAAAAACGAGGGCAGGAACGTAAAAAACGTCGCCACCGCCGCGCCAATCACCCCCGCCGCCACCCAGGCGTCCGGTCCCAGCGCCGCCTGATTCCAGCCGCCCAGGAAGCCGACGAAAGCCACGATCATGATCAACGGACCGGGGGTGGTTTCGCCCAGGGCCAGACCGTCGACCATCTGTCGCGCACTCAGCCAGTGATAGCCATCCACGGCGTTTTGCACCACATACGGCAATACCGCATAAGCGCCACCGAAGGTCACCCAGGCCGCCTTGCTGAAAAACCAGCCCATTTGCGTGTACGTGCCCCGCCAGCCGTCGCACGCCAACAGTATCAGCATCGCCACCGACCACAGCCCCAGACCGATTCCGGCGTAAGCCGCCAGCCGCCGTGGACGGAAACGGGCGTGCGGCGGCGGTGGCGTATCGTCGTCAATCACCGCCGGTCCAAAACGGGCCTGATCGATGGATTGGTTTTTCGAGCGATCTCCCGAGGGCAGCCGGTGGCGGCTGAGATAGCCGATCAGCCCCGCGCTCAGCACGACGAGCGGAAACGGGAGGCCGAACAATGAAAGAGCCAGGAAGGCCGCCAGCGCCAATCCCCACAAAATGGGATGACGGAGGGTGCGGGAACCGATCCGGTAGCAGGCGAACAGCACGATAGCCACCACCGCGGGCTTGATGCCTTCCAGGACACCGGCGACGGCGGGAAGCTGACCGAACGCCAAATAAATCCAAGCCAGCAGCATCAACAAACCCAAGGACGGCAACACGAACAACAGGCCCGCGACAATGCCGCCCCATGCGCCATGCATCAGCCAGCCGATGTAGGTCGCCAGTTGCTGGGCTTCCGGTCCGGGCAACAGCATGGTGTAGTTCAAGGCATGCAGGAAACGCCGCTCGGATATCCATCGGCGGCGTTCGACTAACTCCTGGTGCATCAGGCTGATTTGCCCGGCGGGGCCGCCGAAGCTGATGAAGCCCAGTCGCAACCAGTAAAGCAAGGCGGCGACGCGGGAGGGAGGTTCGGGAGGAGGCACGGTGGGCCTTGAGTGGCTCAAACGATAGGCGGATATTCGAATGCGTGGGCCGCATTGTCAACGAATATTGCCAACGCGAGAAAAACGTTTCGCGCCGCACCCGCCGGAGTACCCGATGTTTCCTTGAAAGCCTTGAAAGTCCGCTAAACTGGTGGAACAACTACTTATGGCGGTAAAAAAGCCAATGTCAATATCCGATTTGTTTTCTTCGCTGGACGATCCCCTGGTCAATTCGTTTATTTTTTTCCCGCGCCCCGATCCCGGCACGCCACCGCCCAACGGCAGCGAGGACCTGGATATTCCCGTCGCCGCGGGCGTTACCGTGGCGGCCCGCTATCATCCCGCCGAGCTTTGGGCGCCGACGATTCTGTATTTTCACGGCAACGGCGAAATCGTGGCCGACTACGACCCCGTGGCGCCCTATTATCGCAAGGCCGGGGCGTCGTTCGTGTGCGTCGACTATCGGGGTTATGGGCGCAGCAGCGGCTATCCTTCGGTGAAAAGCCTGATTGAAGACGCGCATCGCGTGCTGGACGCGGTGCGTGCTCATCTCGCGCGAAGGCAGCACCGGGGACCCCTGGTGATCATGGGCCGCAGTCTCGGCAGCGCACCGGCCATCGAATTGGCCGCCACCCACGGCGCTGAAATCGACGGCTTGATTCTGGAAAGCGGTTTCGCCAATACGCCGGATCTGCTCGAACATCTGGGGATGCCCGCGGAACACCTGAAGGATTCCATGCTGGGCGAGGACAACGAGGACAAAATGTTGCGGGTCACCGTGCCGTTACTGGTCCTTCACGCCGAATACGACGAAATCGTTCCTTCCTGGCACGGGCGGGTGAATTACGAACGGGCCGCCAGCACCAACAAACAACTGGTGATGATTCCGGACGCCGACCACAACACCATCATGATGGTGGGCGGGCCGGACTATTGGCACGCTATTGGGGATTTTCTCAACCGACTCGACGTCTGACGGCCCATCGGCCCATAAGAGGAGTCAAGGCGCCATGCTAGAAGCCATCGAGCGCAAATTCCGGAATCTCGCGCCAGCCGTGGACTTTTGTTCCTTGCGCGTGGTGCGCGAACGCCATGAGATGTTATCCGTGCGCCGCAATATCATCCAACCCGTGCGCCGCTCGGAGGATTGGGGCGCCATGATCACCGTGCACGAAAACGGCGGCCTGGGCTACGCGGCCACGCCCGATCTGGGTTCCGATGGTCTGCGCCACGCCCTGGAGCAAGCTCGGACCTGGGCGCGGGCGAGTCGCGGCCGGCATCTGGTGGCGCTATCCGATCTGGATCGCCGGGTCCGCAGCGGTGACTACCGCAGCCCCGTGCGCAAGCCTTGGGATTCGCTGTCCCTGCAGGACAAGCTGGGGCTGCTGCAGCAGGAATGCCAGCGGCTGAAAGCCGCCGAGGCGATCGTGGAATGGCAGGCCGGACTCTGGCACAGCGAAATCGAAACGCTGTATGTCACCTTGGATGGCAGCCGGCTCACTCAGCAATTCCGCTATTTGCTGCCCTCATTGAACGCCACCGCGCATCATCAGGGGGAAACGCAATCCCGCAGCTTCGGCGGCGATGCCTACCTGCGCCAGGGCGGACTGGAAATCCTCGAAGACACCGGATTTTACGACGCCGCTCCCCGCATCGCGGCGCAGGCCCTGACATTGCTGGCGGCGCCCAATTGCCCGGCTGGCACGCTGGATGTAGTGCTCGCACCCGATCAAATGGTGTTGCAAATCCATGAATCCATCGGCCATCCGCTGGAGTTGGATCGTATTCTCGGCGATGAGCGCAATTATGCCGGCACCAGCTTCGTGACACCGGAATTGTTCGGCCATTATCGATACGGATCGGAATTGCTGAACGTCACTTTCGATCCCGATCATGGCGAACAGATCGCCAGCTACGGCTACGATGACGAAGGATTGCCGGCACAGCGGGAATATCTGATTGAACAAGGGATTCTGCTGCGCCCGCTGGGCGGAGCCATTTCCCAATCCCGCGCCGGTTTGCCCGGCGTGGCCAATTCGCGCGCCAGCGCCTGGAACCGACCGCCCATAGACCGCATGGCCAATTTGAATCTGGAACCGGGGACATCGTCCCTGGACGACTTGTTCGGGCGCACCGAGAACGGCCTGTACATGGAAACCAACCGCTCCTGGTCCATCGACGATTCCCGCAACAAATTCCAGTTCGGTTGCGAATGGGGGCAAGTCATTCGCGACGGCGAACTGGGAGCGGTGGTAAAAAATCCCAATTACCGTGGGCTATCGGCCGAATTCTGGCGCAACCTGGACGGCGTGGGCGATGCGCGATCCTTCCAGGTATTGGGGGTGGCCTCTTGCGGCAAAGGGGAGCCGAACCAAATGATCCGCGTCGGGCATGCCGCGCCGCCGTGTTTGTTCCGGCAAGTCGCCGTGTTCGGAGGCGAATAGCATGATGCAGGAGACCTTCCACCGCCTGGCCGACGAATTGATGAATACGCTGCATGGCAACGAGGCGCTGACCTGCTCGTTCAACGGTGAGGAATCCGCGTTTGTGCGCTTCAACCACAGCCAAATTCGTCAGGCGGGCCACGTCACGCAGCAATCCATCACCGTGGATTTAAGCGCCGATCTTCGCCATGCGGCCGCCGAGATCACGCTATCGGGCGAATGGGCCACCGATCGCGCCCGTCTTCAGGAGTTGCTGGCGGAATTGCGCGCCATTCGCGCCCAAATACCGGAAGATCCGTACCTGCTGTACGCCACGGACGTGTGCTCCAGCGAACGGATACATCCCAATCAGCTACCCGAGGCCACGGCCATCGCCGAGCAGGTGTTGGACGCGGGCGTGGGCCACGATTTGGTGGGCATTCTGGCCAGTGGCCCGATTCATCACGGTTTCGCCAATTCCTTCGGGCAACGCAATTGGCACAGCCGCGCGAGTTTCAACCTGGATTGGAGTTTTTATCTGAAGGCCGACAAGGCCGTAAAATCGCGCTACGCGGGTTTTGCGTGGGACGAGGCGGCGTTTCGGGACAAGGTGCGGATGGCTTCGCGGCAACTCGATCTGCTGGCGCGGCCTGCCCGCACGATCGTACCGGGAACGTATCGCGCCTATCTGGCCCCGGCGGCCCTGGAGGAAATCACCGATCTACTGGGTTGGGGCGGCTTTGGCTTACGCGCGCATCGCACGGGCATGACCCCACTCATGCGGATGGTGGAACAGGACGCTCGCTTGAGCCCCTGGTTGACCTTGCGCGAAAACACGGCCCAGGGTATCGCTCCGGATTTTCAGGCGGCGGGCTTCATTCGTCCCGCGCAGGTCACGTTGATCGAACAGGGCGGTTATCGGGATTGCCTGGTATCGCCCCGTTCCGCCAAGGAATACGGCGTGCCGGGCAACGGCGCGGAAAATGGGGAAACGCCGCTATCGCTGGATATGGCGCCGGGCACCCTGCCGCTTGCGCGGGTGCTGGAGACCTTGGATACGGGTTTGTACATCGGCAACCTGTGGTATTTGAACTACTCGGACCGCAATGCCGCGCGGCTGACCGGGATGACGCGTTTCGCCACCTTCTGGGTGGAAAACGGAACGATCCAGGCGCCGGTCAATGTCATGCGCTTCGACGATTCATTGTTTCACCTGTTGGGCGATCGCCTGCTGAACTTGACCGCTGAACGGGAATTACTGCTCGATCCCGGCAGTTACGGGGGACGCTCCAGCCGCTGTTCCCGCTTACCGGGCGCTTTGCTGGAGGGGATGCACTTCACGCTTTGAGGATTGGCGCCCCGACGCGCTCTTTCGCCGCCGCCTAACCGATACAATCCGTCCCAATCGGGCTCCCCACGCTGTCCCGACGATCGCCAACGGACCGCCGCCCGGCCGCCCGTTCGCCGGATCGTCATCCCGGCGTCATCAGAATTTAACAATCCATCCCCCACAATGCCGGCTTCGTCATTTCCGACCCTGCGTTGTCGCTACCCTGAAATCGCCGAGCCATGGCTATCCCGCCTCTTTCCGACTCAATTGAAGACCGCCGCCGTTGGATGGGATTGCTGGCCAAATCCTCCGTCGCCGATTTGGAGGCGGCTTGGCAGGGATTAAGCGAGCCCCCGTCCTACGATTTTCTGCGCGCCCCCGAAACCGGACTGGCCCAAGTGCGCGCGCGCGCCGGGGGCACGGGCCTGCGTTTCAATCTGGGTGAAATGACGATGACCCGCTGTGTCGTACGCCTGCGTGACGGAACCAGCGGCTACGCCTATGTCGCCGGTCGCAATCGTCGCCACGCCGAATTGGCCGCCGCGCTCGACGCCTTGCTGCAGGACCCCGCGCACCGCGACCACCTGCAGGCCACCGTGTTGCAACCGTTGGTCGAGAAACTGCAAGTTCTTAGGCAACGACGGGCCGCCAAAGTCGCCGCTACTCAGGTCGATTTCTTCACCCTGGCCAGAGGCGAGTGAGAAGGCCATGGCCTACAGCCACGCGGTAACGGCGCCGGGATTCGACGAACCCGTGTTGCAGGCGCAACAGGTCTTTCGCGCCTTGTTGACGGCGCAATCCCAACCCGGTCGGATCGTCAAGGTGGATAGCGTCGCCACGTTGCCACCGCTCTACCCGGCGACCATGGCTTTGTTGCTGACGCTGGTCGACCGGGACACGCCGCTGTGGCTGGATCTCAGCCCATCGCCGTGGGAGGCCGTGAGTTCCCATCTACGCTTTCACTGCGGCTGCCCGATCGTGACCGCGCCTTTCGACGCGGCATTCGCCGTACTCAGCCGTCCCGAAAAGATGCCGGATTTCTCGGCGTTCTCGCTCGGCAGCGACGAATGCCCCGACCGTTCGACCACGCTGATCATTCAGGTCGAAACCCTGCTGGAGCATCGCGGCCGCCGCTGGGCGGGGCCCGGCATCGCCGACGCACGCCGTGTGCACGTGGCCGAATTGCCGGAGCATTTCTGGCGGCAGTGGCGGAACAATCATGCCCTGTTTCCGCGTGGCGTGGACGTCATTTTCACCCAGGCCGATCACTTGCTGGCCTTGCCGCGCAGCGTGCATGTGGCGGAGGACAATTAACCCATGTACGTAGCCGTCAAGGGCGGTGAACGGGCCATCGACAATGCCCACCGTCTGCTCGCCGAGGATCGGCGCGGCGATCCCGCCGTGCCGGAATTGGATCTGAAACAGATCGAACAGCAACTCGCTCTGGCGGTGGACCGGGTGATGGCCGAGGGCTCGCTGTATGACCGGGAACTGGCGGCTCTGGCGATCAAGCAAGCCCGCGGCGATCTGCTGGAAGCGATTTTTCTGCTGCGCGCCTATCGCACGACCCTGCCACGGCTGGCGGTCAGCGAACCCCTGAATACGGCGGCGATGGCCATCAACCGGCGTATTTCCGCCGCCTTCAAGGATTTGCCGGGGGGTCAGGTGCTGGGACCGACCTTCGATTACACCCATCGACTGCTGGATTTCACCTGGGCGGAGCCACACGGTGCTGACACTGGCACGGATGCCGCTACCGGAAAAACTCTCCCGCAGGCCATGCCGCGGGTACTCCAATTGTTGGACGGCGAAGGGCTGATCGAGCCGCCGCGTGCCGACGCCCCCACGCGGCCGGTTGCGGATTTGACCCGCGAGGCCATGACACTGCCGGCGGAACGGGATTTGCGCTTGCAGAACCTGGCCCGTGGCGACGAAGGGTTCCTGCTCGCACTGGGATATTCCACGCAACGCGGCTATGGCAACACGCACCCCTTCGCCGGGGAGATACGGATGGGCGAGGTTGCGGTCGAGATCGTCCCCGAAGAATTGGGTTTCGCCGTGGAGATCGGCGAGATCACAGTCACCGAATGCGAAATGATCAATCAGTTCCAGGGCTCGGCGGAACACCTGCCGCAGTTTACCCGTGGTTACGGCCTGACCTTCGGCCAAGGCGAACGCAAGGCCATGGCCATGGCGCTGGTGGATCGGGCGCTGCGCGCCCGCGAACTCGGGGAAACGCCCAGTTCCCCCGCCCAGGACGAGGAGTTCGTTTTGTACCACAGCGATAACGTGGAAGCTTCGGGCTTCGTACAACATCTGAAATTGCCGCATTACGTAGATTTCCAGGCGGAACTGGAATTACTGCGGCGCCTGCGGGCGAACGCCTCGGACCCAAGCCCCGATGCCGATCCCAACGACCACGGGCCAAAACCATGAACCCCGTCACCGAACCGACCCTCCCCGGTTACAACTTCGCCTACCTGGACGAACAGACCAAGCGCATGATCCGCCGCGCCTTGCTGAAAGCGGTGGCGATTCCGGGGTATCAGGCGCCCTTCGGCAGTCGCGAGATGCCCTTGCCCTACGGGTGGGGCACCGGCGGCATTCAGGTCACGGCCAGTATTCTGGGACCTAACGATGTGCTCAAGGTCATCGATCAAGGGGCGGACGACACCACCAACGCCGTGAGCATTCGGCGCTTTTTCGCCCGTACGGCCGGCGTGCGCACCACGGAAAAGGTGGCGGAGGCCACGGTCATTCAGACCCGCCACCGCATTCCCGAACAACCGCTGCGCGACCATCAGATTCTGGTCTATCAGGTGCCCATCCCCGAGCCCTTGCGCTTCATGGAGCCACGAGAGACCGAGACGCGCAAAATGCACGCCTTGCAGGAATACGGGGTGATGCACGTCAAGCTCTACGAAGACATCGCCCGTTACGGACGGATCGCCCACGCCTACGATTACCCGGTGCTGGTCAACGGCCGGTATGTGATGAAGCCTTCGCCCATACCTAAGTTCGATAATCCCAAGATGGATCGCATGCCCGCCCTGCAATTGTTCGGGGCGGGACGGGAAAAGCGTATCTACGCGGTACCGCCGTACACGTCGGTCAAAAGCCTGGATTTCGAGGACTATCCCTTCGAGATCCAGCGTTGGAACCAGTGCTGCGCCTTGTGCGGCGCCGCCGACAGCTTCCTCGACGAGGTGGTCATCGATGACCGGGGCGGGCGCATGTTCGTCTGTTCCGATACCGAATACTGCCATTCGCGGCGAGCCGCCCTCCCCCGCGGCGCCCGCGAGAGCGGCTCATGAGCGCCATGGCCGACCTGCCGTTGCTGCGCGTTCGGGATGTCGCGGTCTATTACGGAACGACGTTGGGATGCCGGGATGTCGGTTTCGATCTGTGGCCGGGGGAAGTGTTGGGGGTCGTCGGCGAATCGGGTTCTGGAAAGACCACCTTGCTCAACTGTCTGTCGGCCAGCTTACCGCCCGCGCGGGGTCTGATCGAATATCAGGCGCGGCCGGGGGAAATGGTGGACCTCTACGGTCTGAGCGAATCCCAACGGCGCAGGCTACAACGCACCGAGTGGGGCATCGTCCATCAACATCCACGCGACGGCCTGCGCCTGGGCGTGAGCGCGGGGGCCAATGTGGCCGAACGCCTGATGGCGTTGGGCGAGCGTCATTACGGCCGGATACGCCAGACCGCCGAGGACTGGTTACGCAAGGTGGAAATCGACGTGGGGCGTATCGACCATCGGCCGGATACGTTCTCCGGCGGCATGCAACAACGCCTGCAGATCGCCCGTAATCTGGTAATCGAGCCCCGTTTGATTTTCATGGATGAACCCACCGGCGGTCTGGATGTGTCGGTGCAGGCCCGCCTTTTGGATTTACTGCGCCAGTTGGTCCACGAATTAAATTTGTCGGCGCTGATCGTCACCCATGATCTGGCGGTGGTGCGCTTGTTGGCGCAGCGATTGATCGTCATGTATCGCGGGGAGATCGTGGAAGCCGGCCTCACCGATCAAGTCCTGGACGATCCCCAGCATCCCTATACGCAATTGCTGGTCTCCGCCGTGTTGCAGCCCTGAGGAAACCATGCCAGAACCGCTGATCAGCGTCCGGGGATTGAACAAATCCTTCACTCTGCATAATCAGGGCGGAGTCGTTTTGCCCGTTTTACGGAACATCGATTGCGATGTGTATCCGGGCGAGTGCGTCGCTCTCCAAGGTGTTTCCGGCGCCGGGAAAAGTACGCTGCTGCGCTCGCTTTACGCCAATTACAAACCGCAGGCTGGGCAGATCCGCGTGCGCCACGGGGCCGGCTGGGTAGACATGGTCGTTGCGGAGGCCCGGGAAATTCTGGCGGTGCGCCGTCACACCCTGGGCTATGTCAGTCAGTTCCTGCGCGCCGTGCCCCGGGTTCCAGCCGTGGATGTGGTGGCCGAACCGCTGCGCCTGCAAGGCGTATCCGCTTCCCAAGCCAGCCAGCGGGCCGAGCGTATGCTGGCCCGCTTGCGCATTCCGCAACGGCTCTGGAGTTTGGCGCCGTCCACGTTTTCCGGGGGCGAACAGCAACGGGTGAACATCGCCCGGGGTTTCGTCGTGGATTATCCGGTGCTGTTGCTGGACGAACCGACCGCCGCGCTCGATAGCGCCAATCGGCTGATCGTGGTGGACCTGATTCAGGAAGCCAAGGCGCGGGGTGCCGCGGTTGTCGGAATTTTTCATGATCAGGCGGTGCGCGATGCGGTCGCCAGCCGAATATTCGAGGTAGAACGCTGTGAGTCGGCGGTATGAATGAGCTGTTGTTGACGAATGCCCGGATTGTCACCCGTTCCGAGGTGCTCCGGGGCACCGTGCGGGTCGCGGACGGCCGTATCGTCTCCGTGGAGAGTGGCGACACGGCTTCGCCCGGCGCGCGCGATTGGGAGGGCGATTATCTGCTGCCGGGCCTGGTGGAACTGCACACCGATAATCTGGAACGGCATTTCGTACCCCGTCCAGGGGTGCGCTGGCCGGGGCTTCCCGCCGCGTTGGCCCATGACGCCCAGGTCGCGGCCGCCGGCATCACGACCGTGTTCGACGCGCTGGCGTTAGGCGATGTCATCGATGGCGGCGATCGCCTGAAGAATCTCGCGGACATGGCCGCGGCCATCGCCGAAGCTCAGGACAAAGGCTATACGCGCGCCGAACATTTTCTCCACCTGCGTTGCGAACTGAACTATTCGGAATTGTTGCCGCTGTGGGACCGATTCAACGATCATCAGCGGGTGCGCCTGGTTTCGCTCATGGATCACACCCCCGGACAACGCCAATTCGCTCGCTTGGACAAATGCCGCGAGTATTATCAAGGCAAATACCATCTGGACGACGCCCAGATGGATGCCTTCATCGCACAACAACAGGAAGCCCATGCCCGTTACAGCGCCCATCACCGGGATTTCATCGCTCGCTCCTGCCGGGAACGCGGGTTGCCATTGGCCAGTCACGACGACGCCACCCGTGACCACGTTATGGAAGCGGCCGATTTGGGCATGGTCATCGCCGAATTTCCCACTACCCTGGAGGCCGCCGAGACTTCTCGCGAACGGGGTCTGGCCGTGTTGATGGGAGCGCCGAATCTGCTGCGGGGGCGTTCTCATTCCGGCAATGTCGCCGCCGGTGACCTGGCGCGTGCCGGGCTGCTCGATATTCTGTCGTCGGACTATTATCCCAGCAGCCTGTTGCAGGCGGCTTTTCGCATGCACCGCGACCTTCCCGACACGACCTTGCCGGCCGCGATCGCTACGGTCACGCACACGCCGGCCACTTGCGCCGGATTGCATGACCGCGGTGAAATCGCGCCCGGCAAGCGCGCCGACGTGATCCGCGCGCGCGACTGCGACGATCTGCCGCTGGTGCGGGAGGTTTGGTTGGCCGGCCGGCGGGTGGCCTGAGGTCTTGAAAACCGATTCAGCTCGATTTGCCGTTTACTACGCACCGTCCCCGGACAGTGCCCTGTGGCGGTTCTGCAGCGCCTGGCTAGGCCGCGACGCCGTCACGGGCGCGCGGTTGGAGAGCCCGGTTCGCGGGGATTTCGACCCGGTCTGGTTGGCAGCGATCACGGCTTCGCCCCGGCATTATGGCTTTCATGGAACGCTGAAGCCGCCGTTCGTGCTGGCCGAGGGTAAAACACCCGAAGCCTTGAGCGATCGGCTGAGCGATTTCGCCGCCACCCGTCCCGTGTTTACCCTGCCTACCTTGGCCCTACGGACCCTCGATGGGTTCCTGGCCTTGGCGCCGACCGCACCCTCTTCTCCATTGCAAGCCCTCGCGGCCGCCTGTGTCCAGGAACTCGATGATTTCCGCAGACCACCCGACGCCAGCGAGTTGCAACGACGCCGCGCGGCGGGCTTGAACCCACGACAGGATGCGTTGCTGCGCAGTTGGGGATACCCCTACGTTCTGGATGAGTTTCGCTTTCACTTGACGCTGAGCGAGCGTCTGGAGAAAACCCAAGGAGACAGGCTGAGCCGTCTGCTGGAACCGATGCTGGCTCCGTTGCTGGCCCAGCCCCTGCGAGTGGATGCCGTTTGTCTGTTTGCCCAACTCAGCCGCTCGGAACCCTTTCGCCTACTGGATCGCTATGGTTTCAAGGGAATCGAGCGACGTATCACTCACGATGCGGCGGCGGGTTACGACTGACGCCTAACCCGCCCAACCCGACACTTACAGCAGTTCTTCGATACTGGCGCGTTCTTCACGCAATTCCTGCTCGGTCGCCTTCATCTTTTCCAGGCTGAAATCGTCGAGATCAAGCCCTTGCACGATTTCGTACTGACCGTTCTTGCACACGCAGGGGAAAGAGTAGATCACGCCTTCGGCGATGCCGTAACTTCCGTCGGAGGGTACGGCCATGCTCACCCAATCGCCTTCCGCTGTCCCCAAGGCCCAACTACGCATGTGATCGATGGCCGACGAGGCTGCGGAAGCGGCCGAGGAGGCCCCGCGCGCCTTGATGATGGCGGCGCCGCGCTGCTGAACCGTGGGAATGAAATCGCTACGGTACCAATCCTGATCGACCAAGCTGGTGGCGGCCTGTCCCTTCACCGTACATTTGCTGATGTCCGGATATTGGGTCGCGGAATGATTGCCCCAGATGATCATCTTCTGGATGTCATTGACATGAGCGCCGGTCTTTTCCGCCAATTGACTCAAAGCGCGGTTGTGATCCAACCGAGTCATGGCGGTGAACTGCCGACGATCCAGATCGGGCGCGCTGGACGCGGCGATCAGGGAATTGGTATTGGCGGGATTGCCGACAACCAGCACCTTGACACCCCGCGAGGCATGTTCATTCAAGGCTTTGCCCTGGGGGCCGAAGATGGCGCCGTTGGCGGTGAGCAGATCCTTACGTTCCATGCCGGGTCCACGCGGGCGCGCACCGACCAGCATCGCGTAATCGATATCCTTGAACGCCACATTCACGTCATCACTGGTAACGACACTGGCCAGCAGCGGAAAGGCGCAGTCGTTCAGTTCCATCACCACGCCTTGCAGAGCGGGCATGGCGGGGGGAATTTCCAACAACTGCAGGATAACCGGCTGGTCGGGTCCCAACATGTCGCCGGCGGCGATACGAAATGCCATGGCATAACCGATATTACCAGCGGCGCCAGTAATGGCTACGCGAACGGGTGTTTTCATTGTTTCAGGCTCCTGCTTGTCAAGTCTCTGAAAGGGGAATGCCGCCGATGCCCGTTCCGGCTGCTCGATTAGCGGCCCACGAGTCGTGATGCGGCAATACATTTTATGACTTTTGTAGTTCGATCTCGCGATTTGTTTGCGCGGACAGCGAGCATCGAACGTTTAATATCCTGCACAATGCTGGGGCAATTGCAAGGCGGCTGATCAATTTTCAGTGCTTGAGGCGGGTCGGTTCGAACTCCCGAGCGCGGCGCGCGGGTCTCGATACCGTCAACGGGGCGTGATGCCGGAAGGTGGCCCTACGCCTAATCCTTGGCGTAGGGTGGGGACAACGAACGGCTTTAGCGGGACGATTTCGGATCGCTGCAACGATCCACCAGGTACACGATGGAACGATAGTACCGACCGCTGTGCAGGGACAGCCCGATCTCGCATGTACGGCTGGTGGAATAACCGGATTGGCAAGAAGCCGGTAGCGCATCCTTAAGCGTACGCAACGCGCTGGCGTTCAGCTCCGGGTAGGTGAACCCGCGATCCCCGGACCAACCGCAACAACCGATCTGATCCGGAACCACGACGGTTTCCACACAACGCTCGGCGACTTTCTTCAGCTTCTCCTGCAAGCCCATCTTGGTCGTGCTACAAGTCGAATGCACGGTCACGGTTTCCGGTATCTTGTGGAAGGTCAGCTTGTCCAGCACCTCGTCGTGCAGAAACTCGGTCAGATCATAGATCTTGAGATTGGCCGCTTCCTGGTCGCGTTTGCTACGGAAGGCGCAGGGGCTGGTGTCGAACACGATGGGATCCTGCCCGTTGCGACTGGCTTCCAGCAATGCCTGCTCCAGTTCCTTGCGCTTGGCATCGGCTTCTACCGGAAGACCTTTGCTCTCGAAGGGCTGACCGCAGCATAGCGACGAACAATTGGCGGGATAAACCACTTCGAATCCCGCCTTGCGCAACACCGCTTCGGTCTTGGACGGTAAGGAATCCCGCTCCGGATCGCCCTTGGCCGGTCCCATGGTGCGACTGGCGCAACTAGGGAAATACACGACCCGGCGTTTCCCGTTGGCCTTGATGTGACCATTGGCTTTGGGCATGGTGGCGGAAGTCGGCATATAGGGGTTCCACAAGGGGATGCGGTTGCCCGACAGGCGGCGACTGCCCCCCGCCAAACCCTGCATGGCCTTGGTGCCGAACAGGGCATGCGCGGTATTGGCGCTGGCTAGGGTGAAACGGGTTATGCCGGTGACGCTGCCAAAATGACTGGCGACCCAACTGGCCACCTTATGGCCGGTGTCGCCGATCCGTCGCCCACGCAGTTGCTTCATCATCTTGCCGGTGTCGATGCCCACGGGACAGCCCAGGGAACACAAGCTGTCCACCGCGCAGGTGTCGATGCCGTAATATTCGAATAGTTCGTTGATCGCATGGCGCCGTTCGCTGGTATCCCCAAGCGCTTCCAGACGCGCTTTTTCGCGCATCCCGACAATCCGTTGGCGCGCGGACAGCGTGACCGCACGCGACGGGCAGTTCGGTTCACAGAATCCGCACTCCATGCATTTGTCGACCAGCGGATCGACAGATTGCATGGGCTTGATGTTCTTGAGGTGCACCTCCTTGTCGGCGTTGAGCAGCACGCCCGGATTCACTAGATTCTCGGGATCGAACAGGTTCTTGATGTCTTTCATCAATTGATAAGCCTGTTGTCCCCATTCCATTTCGACAAACGGGGCCATATTGCGGCCCGTACCATGTTCCGCCTTGAGCGAGCCGTCGTATTTCTTGACCACCATCTCGCAAACGTCATCGATAAACAGTCGGTAACGCTCGGTTTCTTCCGGTTTGTTGAAGTTCGGGCAAATGACGAAATGCAGATTGCCTTCCAAAGCATGGCCGAAAATAATCGAACCTTCGTAACCATGCTTGGCGAATAACTCCTGCAGTTCCAGGGTTGCGTCAGCCAGCTTGGGCACCTCGAAAGCGATGTCCTCGATGATGACGGTCGTACCGACTTCGCGTACCGAGGCCACGGACGGGAACAGCCCTTGGCGAATGGCCCATAGCTTGGAAAATTCCTCGGGTTTATCGGTAAACGTCAGTGGCTCCAGCGTCTCCGTTTGCGCCAGGGAATCGCGAATTACCTGGATCTGTTGTTCCAACGAGGCGCTGTCGGTGGCCCGCGTTTCGACCAGCAGAGCCGCTGCGTCCGGTGGCAACGTCTTAAGCGAGGCTGGCACGCCGGCCTTGTTTTCCACCGAACGCAAAGCGATGCGGTCCATCAGTTCCACGGCGGCTACCGGTTGGGTTTTCAACACCACCACCGCCTCGCAGGCCGTTCTGATATCCGGGAAGATCATGAAGGAGGTCGCTTTATGGGAGTGCTCGACCACCGTGTGGTAGGTGATTTCCGCCATAAAGCCCAGGGTGCCTTCGGAGCCGATCATCAAGTGTTGCAAAATCTCGAAGGGGTCCTCGAAATCGACCAAGGCATTCAGACTGTAGCCACAAGTATTCTTGATCTTGAACTTGCGCCGGATGCGCTCGGCGAGCACCGTATCCTCGCGGGTACGCTTAGCCAGTTCGTTCAGTTTCGAGAGCAGAGGGCCATGGGTTTGTGCAAACTGCTGGCGGCTGGCATCGTCGCCGGTGTCCAGCAACGTGCCGTCCGCCAGAATCAGTCGCATGCTTTTCAGCGTCTTGTAACTGTTTTCGGACGTGCCGCAGCACATGCCACTGGCATTGTTGGCCGCGATACCGCCAATCTGACAGGCGTTGATGGAAGCCGGATCGGGTCCGATTTTCTTCTTGTAGGGCAGCAGATAACGATTGGCGTGGCCACCGATGACGGCCGGCTTCAGCGCGATGGCCGAGGCATCCTCGTTGATGCGCCAAGCCCGCCAATTGTCGCCGAGCGTTAACAATACGGAGTCCGTGACAGCTTGCCCGGATAGGCTGGTGCCGGCAGCTCTAAAAGTTACGGGGGTATGGTGTACATGGGCAAGGTTGAGAATGCGTGTCATTTCCTCCTCGCTGTCCACCTGTACCACCAGTTGGGGAATCATGCGGTACAAGCTGGCATCCGTACCATAGGCCAACGTACGCAACGGATCGCGAATCAACCTGTCTTCTGGGATGAAATTACGCAATGCATTATAAAGATCACTGTATGCCTGGGACGACATTGGGATTATTTCCTCGCTTGGGTTTAGCACTACTGCGATCGCGGGAGAGTCAGTCCGTCAGGGAATGAATCTGCCGCCGCTTAGGCGGGTGTGCATGTTCTCTAAGCCGTTACTGCAACTGGCCCCCAAGAGGCGGCAGGCACCGACGGTCTGGTTATGATCTTGATGGGGAAATGGCGTTGTCCGCATGGATGCCCCATGGTTGAGCGACGACTGCCTTCAGCCAATTGAAAAAAGCTTCCTATGTGGGAATCACGGTATATCCGCGCGCCGACCAAGCGCAGGCTTAGGTAACGATGCGCGGGGTTTGGTAAAAAGGACTGACCAATAAAGGACATGCAATGGATATAGAAAAGGCGGGATGCTTTGTCAAGATTGCTGATTTCCTCAAAACGACATACGTCATCCCAGCGTGTCGTACGTCGATCGGTTTCCCGCCCCTCTTTTGAGGGGGTGAGATTTGCCCGGGGGATATGCTAGGGTGGCATTCTCTAACCCTATGAAATTACGGCTTATCATTCCTTATAATTTCATTTTGGGAATGAGGGCTTGACATTAGTTGCGATCTTCCCCTATAAAGACCCCTTGCCATGGTAAGACCAACATACCATGGCTGCGCACAAGCCTTCCCAGACGTTCCGCGGATTAGCCACCCACAGCCAAGGCGCGCGGAATCCACGAGTTATCTTCTTGTTGATGAGTCGGCGAGGATTTTCAAAAGCCCATGATCGTTACTCAGCCAACCGATACTCCGCCCACCGCGAACGGCCAAGAGAAACAAGAATCGCTTGCCATGCACCGTGGCCAACCCCTGCCTAGTTTGACCCCGGAAGGGCTCTGCCGAGAGAATCATCACTATCGGGGTACCGGTGGAGTCAGTTGCAACAATCGCCGGGCAGGTTTTCGTTCGGCTTTTCTCGATAGCGCGACCGGCCGCGTCTATCTCTCCCGTTTCGCCAACGGTCAACCCGCGCCCATTCATATCCTCGACGGTTTACCCGACGATCTGGTCGTACGGCGTAGCGCCGAGGGTCGTATCACTGCCGTGAAGCAGACCCTCATCGCCGGCTTTCTCGCCGCCGGCGTGTTTTACACCCGCGAGCAAGCTGCCCAAATCATGGCCAGCCTCTGAGCAAACAGGGGCCGTTATCCACAAGCCCCTGACGACTATCATTCCCGCTAGGCTGCCACTAGCTTCGCTTCCAAGCTGATCGACGCACCTGCCAACACCTTGGATACCGGGCAATTCTCTTTGGCCACCGTCGCCTGCGTTTGGAACGTCTCCGCGTCAATACCGGGAACGACGGCTTCGGTCACCAAGTCGATGCGGGTAATGGCAAAGCCACCGTCCTTGGGTTCGAGATGAACCTTGGCCGTCGTGTCAATCCGTGTCGGGGTGAAACCAGCATTTCCGAGAATCATGGAAAAGGCCATGGAAAAGCAGCCCGCGTGCGCGGCGGCGATCAATTCCTCGGGGTTGGTTCCCTTACCGCTTTCGAAACGTGAAGGAAAGGAATACGCACCTTCATAGGCGCCGCTGCCCAGACGCATCGTGCCCTGGCCACTCTTAAGATCACCCTGCCATTGGGCTGAAGAAGCTCGAACAGGCATGGCACACCCTCCTCAATTACTGAAACATTACTGGAATGCGAAATACTCAAAAAAGCCCCGCAACAGCGGGGCTTGGAACCGCTAACTACATCTCCTCGGGAACCATCTTGATGGCGCCACAGGGGCATTCCGTTTCACACAGCGAGCAACCTTTGCAGTAATCGTATTTGAACTCGAATCCCTTGCCCGTTCCCAACTTGGTGATAGCGTTGTCCGGACACACGCCATAACAGTTGTCGCACTCGAAGCAGTTGCCGCAGGACATACAGCGGCGGGCTTCATAAGCGGCGGTTTCCTCATCCAGATTGCCGACGATTTCGGCGAATCCAGTGGCGCGCCGAACCACGTCCAAGCGCGGACGATGAGTCCGGGGCGCATCCGAGTAGTACCAGGGCTCCATGAAGTCGAACTTGGCCAACTCGTCCTTGATCGCGGGCACATACTGGATGCCACGCAGATAGGCGTCGATGTTACGCGCCGCCTTCTTGCCATGACCGATCGAAGTGGTGATGGTACGGATGGACGGCACCATGTCGCCGCCGGCGAAAACGCCTTCGGCGCCGGTACGCATGGCGTCGTCAATCTGGCATACGCCATCCTTGACCTCCAGACCGGCGATCTTGCCGAGGAAATCCTCCTCGACGCTTTGCCCGACGGCCTGCACCACCACATCCGCCTCGACCGTCTCGAACTCACCGGTCGGCCGCGGCCAACGATCGTTGGTCGGGGTCATGATCTCCATGGTCACGGCCTTACCGGCCACCTTGCGAATAGCCCGCAGATTCACCAGTTCGGCGCCTTCTTCCAGTGCTTCCTGAACCTCGAACTTATGCGCCGGCATGTGTTCACGGGCCTCGAAGACCACTACCGTCACCTTGCGGGCGCCGTAGCGAATGGCGGTGCGCGCTACGTCCATCGCGGTGTTGCCGCCGCCATAGACCAGCACCCGGCCGTGCAGTTTGGTGGGATTATCCAGTTCCGCATCGCGCAATACCTCCAGGGCGTCCAATACCACGGCGCCACCCTCGGAGGGAATGTCGATGTGGCGGGGCAATTGCGCGCCGATGGCCAGGAACACGGCGTCGAAATTGCCGTCCTTCTTGGCCGCGGCGACATCGTCGATCCGCGTGTTGCATTTGATTTCAACACCCATGGCCTCGATCCGCGAGATCTCGGCCGTGAGTTTCTCACGGGGCATGCGGTACTTAGGAATGCCGTAGCGGATCATGCCGCCAGGGCGGGCCGAGGCTTCGAATACTGTAACCTCGTGACCCAAGCGCCGCAGATGATAGGCGCAGGCCAAACCACCAGGTCCGGCGCCGATGATCATGACACGCTTGCCGGTAGCGGGACCGGGTTCCATTTTCCACTCGTTGGTCAGCGCCTGATCGCCGAGAAAACGCTCCACCGAGTTGATACCCACCGACTCGTCAACATGCTGACGATTGCAGGAATTTTCGCAGGGATGGTAACAAGCCCGCCCCATAACCGCAGGGAACGGGTTGTCGTCCATGATCTGCTGCCAGGCGGATTGGTATTTGCCTTCCTCCGTCAACGCCAGCCACGCCTGAATGTTTTCGCCCGCCGGACAGGCATTGTTGCACGGCGGCTGACGGCTGACGTAAACCGGCCGTTCGGTGCGCCAAGATCCGGTGTGATTGATCAGGCTGGTCGCGGGATCAAGAGTGACAGCAAAGGGTTTCTGCTGCTGCATAGCGAGGGTGCCTCCTTAAATCAGGCCGTATTTGCGGATGTTCTTTTCGGCAGCGGCTTGGATTTGTTCCAATTGCCACTCGTTGCCGGGCTTCAGCACATGCGCAAAGCGCCGTTGCAGTTTCAGATAATCCTCCACTGGCCGCCGATTACGGATCTTGGTGACCCCCGTGACTTCGCCGTATTCCGCTTCGAACAGCGGGTAGATGCCGGTTTCCACCGCCATACGAGCGATCTTGAGCGTATCGCCTGGACGCGATCCCCAACCCAACGGGCAGGTGACGAACACCTCGATGTAGCGCGCGCCATGAAATTCCATGGCCCGGGTCACCTTGTACTCCAGATCGTGCAGATCATGGATCGACGCGGTGGCGACGTAAGGGATGTTGTGCGCCATGGCGATGGCCGGCACGAACTTGCCCGTCCCGAAGGGGTTGCCCGGCTCCTTGCCGACCGGCATGGTGGTCGCGGTGCGCGCCGCACCCGGGGTCTGACTGGAACGCTGCACGCCGGTGTTCATGTAAGCCTGATTGTTGTAGCACACGTACAACACATCATCGTTACGCTCGAACATGCCGGACAGGCAACCGAAACCGATGTCCGTGGTACCCCCGTCACCGCCCTGGGCCAGGACGCGTACGTCGGTACGGCCTTTAGCTCTCAGCGCAGCGGCGACCCCGGAAGCCACGGCGGGGGCATTGCCGAACAGGGAGTGAACCCAGGGCAACTGCCAAGCCGTTTCCGGATAAGGCGTGGTGAACACTTCCAGGCAACCGGTCGCGTTGGCGGCGATCAGCTTGTTGTTGGCGGCCCGCATCGCCGCATCGACGGCATAACGTGCGCCGAGAGCCTCGCCGCAACCCTGACAGGCACGGTGGCCGGAGGTAATCGCGTTGGCGCGCTCGCCGGTGGCCTGCACGGTGCGCAGCGATTGATCCAGCAAGCGGTTGCCGACCGTGAAGGTGCCGGTTTGATAGAACTTGACTCTTTGTAAACTCTCGCGAATTTCTGGCATGGTTGGCTGCTCCTAGGCGGTTTTGGCGGCACGCAAGGCGCCGATGTCGCGCAGTATGTTTTCCGCGGCCGGTCCGGAACCCGTCTGTTCCCGTTCGCGATCGATCTGACGCTTGACAACGTCCAGATTCAGATCAAGGAAGTGCGTCTCTTCCAACTGGTCCTTGACGCCCTTCTCGAACAGGGTACGCAGCGAAGGCCGGGTGATGGGGCGTCCGCCCAGGCCACCAATCACAGAATAAACCGGCGTGGCGGTGCCACGCAGCGCCCAGCGAATATTACTGGACAGAATGCCGCCCAGACCCACGGCCAAGGCTTTCTCGAAGACGATGACACGCTTGGCGTTCTTCAGTGCTTCATACACCTCGTCCTTCGGGAACGGCCGGAAGGAACGCACGGTGATGGCGCCGATGGAGGTGCCTTCCGCGCGCATGGGCGTCAGCACTTCCTTCATGGTGCCGATGACCGAACCCATCGTGACCACGACGGTTTCGGCGTCACCCTCATAGTGCGACTTGAGCAGACCACCGGAATCCCGTCCCACGATGGCGTCGTACTCGGCGGCCAGTTTGGGTATCAGCTCCAGGGCTTCCAACTGCTTGTAATGGGCGAGGTAACGGACTTCCGTGAAGGCTTCCGGACCCACCATGGCGCCCATGGATACGGGATCGGCCGGATCGAGCTTTTGCCGAGCCACGAACGGCGGCAGGAAGCTGTCGACCTGCTCCTGGGTCGGCATGTCGATGCGCGTATAGGAGTGCGTCAGGATGAAACCGTCCATGCAGACCATGACCGGCAGACTTAGGGCTTCCGCCAACTTGAAGGCCTGGATGTGCACGTCCACCGCTTCCTGATTACTTTCCACGAACAGCTGAATCCAGCCGGCATCGCGCGCCGACATGGCGTCGGTTTGATCGTTCCAGATGTTGATCGGTGCGCCGATGGCCCGATTGCCGAGCGTCATCACGATGGGCAGGCCCATGCCGGACGCGTTATAGACCGCCTCCATCATGAACAACAGCCCCTGACTGGCGGTAGCTGTATAGGTGCGAGCGCCAGCCGAGGAGGAACCGATACACAGGCTCATGGCCCCGAACTCGGACTCCGTATTGATGAATTCGCAACCTTTCAAATGCCCGTCTTTCACCAACTCGCCGAGATGCTCGACGATATGGGTCTGCGGCGTGATCGGATAGCAGGACACGACCTCCGGCCGGCACAGGGCGACCGCTTCAGCGACCGCGAACGAGCCGTCAATTTGTCTTAGCATGGATTTTACCTCCTCAGGTTCAGTGGGCCTGACGGCTTGCAGCAATCACATCGTGCGCAGCCTTGGCGGCGTTCACGTTCATTTCCCCAACCTTGCCTGGAAAGATTTCCATGATGGCCTTCTCCACCGACGCCATTTCGAACAAATCGCTGTGCATGGCGGTGGCGGCGCCCAATAGCACCGTGTTGGGCGTAGGACGCTTGATATGTTTCAAAGCCAGGTCCGTAGCCGGCACGCTGACGACATGACCCGCCGGCAAATGCTTGACGGCATCGAGAATACCGAGTTCTTCCGCCGTCTTGCGGCTGTTGATCAGTACGTAGCCAGTATCCTTCAGACCGGAGAACACATCGATTGCGTGGAATAGGGTGGGGTCCTGAATGATGAGCAAATCAGGGTCTAACACCGGTTCGCGTAGCTCAATTTCTTTGTCGTCGATACGCACGAACGCCATCACCGGCGCGCCCATACGCTCCGAACCGAAACTGGGAAATGACATGGAGTACCGACCGTTGTGGAATGCCGCCACCGACATCATTTCAGACGCCGATACGACACCCTGGCCACCCCGACCATGGATACGAATTTGGAACATGGAGTTCTCCTCTGTTGCATGCCGGAATCGACAAGCGGTTAAACGAAATCACTCCCTTGAATTGCGCACTAGATCCTCAGCCGGTCTTAGCGTCAAGCTTCTCCCCTACCTGACGCGAGGCAGGCCGTGCTCAGCGATGCCGAGCACGGCCTGTAGAATCGTCACGCCGGCTCTCCCGGGATGAGGAGAGACCACGGCAATATCGTGTCGCTCAATGCGGAGCCGCCACGGGAATCATCCAGCTCAAATAGTAAGCCTGAATATAGGTGATAATTCCAACGATGGCAGCAAAAAGCAGACTATGTTTCACCGTAAACCGAAACAGGTCCGATTCCTTGCCGACCAGGCCGACCGCCGCACAGGCTACGGCAATGGATTGCGGGGAAATCATCTTGCCGGTAACGCCGCCCGTGGTGTTGGCCGCGATCAACAGGGTCGGATCGACGTTGAGTTGCTGCGCGGTGATGTTCTGCAGATTACCGAACAGGGCGTTACTGGAAGTATCGGAACCTGTCAGGAAGACGCCCAGCCAACCGAGGAACGGCGAGAAGAACGGGAACAAGGCGCCGGTGGCGGCGAATGCCAGCCCCAGGGTGGCCGAAATACCCGAATAGTTGGCGATAAAGGCAAAACCCAGCACCAAGCCGATGGTGAAGATCGGTTTAATCAACTCCTTCAGGGTTTCTCCGAAGGTCATGAAGAACATGCCGATGCTCACCCGCAGAATGAAAGCGGACACGATCGCGGCGGAAAGAATCGCCGTCCCGGTGGCGGAGAGCAGATCCAGTTTGTAAACAGCCGCATAAGGCGTGGGTTCCGTCACCAACGGCACGTCCTTGATCACCAGATTGTCAAGACCGGGAATATGGAACATCAGCGTGGCGGCCGCTAACGGGCCGTCTTTAGCAAACAGCGCCTTGAAGGCCGGCATGGTCCAGATGGTCACCGCAATAGTCAGAACGATAAACGGCGACCAAGCTTTGATGATCTGGCCTATCGTGTACTGACCATCGGACATCGACGGAGTGGCGGCCTGCGCGCCGACGCTCTGGAAAGAGAAAAAGCGCACCGGTTGCCAGACTTTCAGGAACAACGCCAACGCCACGAGACTGACTAACGCGGAGGTGATATCCGGCAGTTCCGGCCCAACGAAATTGGAGGTGAAGAATTGGGTGACGGCAAATGCCCCACCAGCCACCAACACAGCGGGCCACGTCTCCTTGACGCCGCGCCAACCATCCATGATGAATACCAACCAAAAGGGCACCAGCAAGGACAGCAACGGCAATTGGCGACCCGCCATCTGTCCGATCAGGAAAGGATCGTGACCGGTTACTTTGCCGGCGACAGTAATGGGAATGCCAATGGCGCCAAAGGCGACCGGCGCGGTATTGGCGATCAGGCACAGACCGGCGGCGTACAGCGGATTGAAGCCCAGCCCGGTCAACAGGGCCGCGGTAATCGCTACCGGCGCACCAAAGCCAGCCGCCCCTTCCAAGAAAGCCCCGAACGAGAACCCGACCAACACCATTTGCAACCGTTGGTCGGCTGTGATCGAAACGACCGAGGCGCGAATCACTTCAAACTGACCGGTTTTGACGGTGAGTTTGTAGAGGAATACTGCGGTCACGATAATCCAGGAAATCGGCCATAAGCCGTAAAGGAAGCCGTAGCCCGTCGCGGCCAGCGCCATGACTGGCGGCATCCGATAGACGAGCACGGCGACGGCGATCGCCAAAGCTACCGTGATGAGTGCCGCGATATGTCCCTTCATGCGCAGCACCGCCAATGCGATAAAGAAGAAAATAATGGGGATGACTGCGGCCAGTGCTGAAAGCCACAGGTTACCCCCCAGTGGAGCGTAAATCTGAGTCCAGGTTTGCATACACGAAGCACCCCTCGTATTGGTTGTAATACCCACGTGACAATCCCGGCTTCATGCCAGGAAAGATTTGTTTTGGTTGGAAGGGAACGGCTCTGGTGGTTGGGATGCGCCCGCAAGGCTAATTATCGAGAATCAATACGAGCAATTCCTTGGGGCCGTGGACGCCGAAGGTTAGCGTCAATTCGATATCCGCTGTTTTGGAGGGTCCGGAAATCAACAGGGCATTAGTCGGCATTCCATCCTGCCATCGCTCGCTGCCCATCATTTCGGCGAACGTATTGTAGATGCCATCCGCTTCCAGAAGCGCGATATGCAGTGCTGGCACCAACGACAATAACCGGGGTTCCTGAATGGTTGGCCACAACACCAACGCACCGATTTCGGCCAGCGCCCCGCGGGTGGTGGTGATCCCGGCGTCCGCGTTGAACAGAGTCTCCTTGAAACTCTCGATGTCTTGTTGGTAAGGAATCAGCGCCGGCAGGTCATTTTCCCAGGCACCCTGCAGGACCCCCGCCAGCGCCGTATCGGGGCCATACACCAGGGTTTGTAGCGCGCGTTCGCGCAATATCTCCTTGAGAGTGGTTATCCAATCCGCATGCGTCGTCCGCCGAACCTCGGCATGCATGGTTTCCAGCATGCTTTGCAATCGGTTGATTTTTTCCTCCCGACTCCATTCCTGAACCGGCAGCGGTGGTGGCGTGGGCACGTCGAAATCGCCGCGACCGACGGCCTCGCGCAATTTGTTCAGAACCCGTTCGCGGATAGCGTTACTCATCGTCCAACCCTCGCGCCTTGGCCAGGGCATGCAGGCTTTGCTTAGCGAATTTCGGCGTCGTTCTCACCTGGGTCCAGTGCTTCAATGGACCCGCCTTGGGCAGAAAAGCACCCACCATACCCAACATCTTCGTGCTCAAATGGTTCAAGGTTGGGTTAGTGTTCATCACCGCCCAACCCTTCCAGGCCAGACTTTCAGTGAAATGGCGTTTATAGCCGTGGCCATCGACATCATGCGGAGAATCACCTTCGGCGTAGCTTTCATCGCGCAAGATGCGCAGGAGGCTGGTAAACGGAATCTTGACCGGGCAGACCTCCTCGCAAGCACCGCACAGACTGGAAGCACTAGCCATCGCGCCGGCCTTGTGCAGTCCTTCCATCTGCGGCGTTAGGATGGAGCCAATGGGTCCCGGATAGACATAGCCATAGGCATGCCCGCCGAGTCGGGTATACACCGGACAGTGATTCAAGCAGGCCCCGCAACGAATACATTGCAATGTTTCGCGCAGTTGTGGATCGGCCAAGATCTTGGAACGGCCATTGTCGAGAATGACCAAGTGGACTTCTTTGGGACCGTCCTTTTCACCGGCCTTGCGCGGCGAGGTGATCATATTGAAATAGGTAGTGATCACTTGCCCGGTGGCGGAACCCGTCAGCAGGCGCAACAGAGGCGGCACGTCACTGAGGTGCTCAACCACCTTTTCCAGGCCCATGACCGCAATGTGCACCGGCGGAACGGTGGTACACATGCGCCCGTTGCCTTCGTTTTCCACCAGGCACAAAGTACCGGTTTCCGCCACCGCGAAGTTGACGCCGCTGACTCCGATTTCGCCCGCGAAGAATTTCTGCCGCAGCGTCTTGCGGGCGATGGCGTTCAGCTCCTCCACGACCTCGGTATAAGGTGTATTGGGGATCTTTTCGTGGAATAAGTGGGCGATCTGATCCTTATTCTTATGGATGGCCGGCACAATGATGTGCGAGGGCGTTTCATGATCCAGCTGAATGATGTATTCGCCCAGATCGGTTTCCAGCGCCTCGATGCTATGATCTTCGAGGAAATGATTCAGATGCATTTCCTCGGACACCATTGATTTGCCCTTGATAACGCGGGAGGCATCATGGCCTTTGATGATGTCCAGAAAAATCTGGTTGGCATCCGCGGTCGTTTCAGCCCAATGCACCTGAATCCCATTGGCGGTACAGTTTTTCTCCAATTGCTCAAGCAATACCGGTAACTTACTCAAGGACCGCCTGCGAATGGCATTGCCAACCCGGCGCAGATGTTCGAATTCTTCGGGGTCCGAAAAAACCGCTTTGCGTTTGAGGCTCAGGCTGCCCATAGCCTTTTTGAGATTGCCTCGCAACTGGCGATCCGCGAGCGCCCGCACAACGTTGCTTTGGAAATCGACGGCTCCAGTTTCAGCCATTGATTCTCTCCAAAATGAATTCGGCGATATGCTGAGTGGTGATGGGGATTTTCTGGTATTCCAGGGCTCCGCCGATATTCAGCAAACAACCGCAATCACCGGACAATACCCGCGTCGCGCCGGTCTGCTGAATGTCGGTAATTTTGTCACTCACCATCGCGGCGGAAATGGCGGGTTGCTTAATCGAAAACGTTCCGCCGAAGCCACAGCATTCCCGTTCGCTCTGTAATTCAACGAGTTCCACGTTATCGAGTTGTTTGAGCAACGCCTTGGAATCGCCGATGACGCCCATTTCCCGTGTGGCGTGACAGGAGGAATGCCAAGTGACCTTAATCGGCTGACCACGGTCTCGCAATTTGACATCCAACACCCGCACCAAGAATTCGCTGAGTTCGAGAACTCGCGACGAGAAACGCCGAACTTCATCGGCTTCGGGTTCGCCAGCGAACATGGCGGGATAATGATGCTTCAGCATGCCCGCACAGGACCCCGACGGCACCACGATGGGATAATCCTGCTTGAAGCTCTTCAGTTGCTGCCGGGCGACGGCCTTGGCTTCGGCCGGAAAACCGGAGTTATGGGCCGGCTGGCCGCAGCATGACTGGGCCTGCGGAAAAATCACTTTGATGCCCTCGCGTTCCAGCAACTCGATCCCAGCTAGTCCGGCCTGGGGATAACACATGTCAATTAGACAAGTGCCGAAAAAATAGACCTTGTCAGGGCGATTGGGCATGGTCGACATATCGTTTCAGTGGCTTGTTTCGATAACAAACTTCATAAGGGTCAATAGGCAGGTCAACAGGTCTGACCAATCCTGCTGAGAAAACTAGAAGGCAGATTGATACTTGTCAAGCGATGGTCAATAAAATTCATCAGCGGGATGATAACCACGAAATATCCAACGCTCTAAGCTATAGTTGTAAGCGAATTCTGAGCGTGAATTGTAGAGAATGACTTTTGAAAGCATTAAACCTCCCAAAATCTCCGATTCCATCGTCAAACAGATTGAACAACTGATTTTGGAAGGCTCCCTCAGACCCGGTGAGAAATTGCCTGCCGAGCGGGATCTGGCCCAGCAACTCAATGTCTCGCGACCCTCGTTGCGCGAAGCGTTGTTGAAACTGGAAGCCAAGGGTTTATTGCAGGCTCGACGGGGGGGCGGGACTTATGTCACCGATGTGGTCGGTCCTATTCTGACCGATCCCATGGTGCATTTATTGAAGAGCCACCCGGAAGCCACTTACGATATCCTGGAACTGCGCCACGCCCTGGAGGAAGTAGCGGCCTATTACGCGGCGTTACGGGGCACCGACGCGGATCGCCGGATCATAGCCCATCGCCTGGAAGCCCTTGAAGCCAGCCATAAACAGGAACATGACCCACTGCGGGACGCGGAATTAGATACCGAATTCCATCTGGCCATTGCCGATGCCTCGCATAATGTCGCGCTAATCCTAGTAATGCGGGGTCTGTTCAACCTACTGCGGAGTAGCATTTGCCGTTCGCTGGAAAGACTCCACACTCAGGAGGGCAATTACGGGATAGTCTGTGATCACCACCGACAAATCCTTGATGGAATTATGCAACGAGACCCGGATACCGCCCGAGCCGCGGCGCATTTACATTTATCTTTCGTGGAGAAAACCTTACAGGAGATGGATGCCGAAGGCGTCCGGGAGGAACGTTCCCTACGGCGTTGGCAGAACCTCCAGGATCGCGCTCAGGACGGCTTTAACCCCAACAACTGACCGATGCTCAAGATTCATCCCATCCCTCGGGAATGAAGCAATGCTTGCGCACACGTTCTTCACAACGATTCGTTGTGATCCCAAACCGGTTTGATGATCTGCTCCGATCGCTTTTTACAGACGATTTCCAAATCCTGAAGACGCTGTTCCATATTATTTATCATTTCATGAATATCCCGCATTTCTTTTAGTATAAAAATCACATCCATATTCATTTGGAGATATTTCTTCCATTCCGTTTTTTCAGTACGTTCAATAGCGTGTAATATATGTTCCTGTTTCTCGGGTTCAGTGCCCAGCAGGCGAATAAAAACGAAAAGCTTATTACGCAGCTTCTCTAACCAGGCCGTATAAACATAAAATAACGCCCACCCATCGTCAATGGAATAGGCCATGTAACGAAACTTCAGCTTTAAGTCACTCAAAGTCAAGTTTCTATATATTTCACCTCTTTTCCATTTCTCAATAGTATCCGCGACTTGGATAGGCAGAAAATCGACACCGGTCTTGATCGTGTTTATGATGAATTCCAGATCTTCGGATTCTTTTTCCAATCGGTGCAGTGTGGACAACACCTGTTCTTTGACGGCATCCACCCCCTTGCGCAGCTTTTTGTCTTTTCGTTGTTGTTGCATCCAATCTTCGCCGGCTTGTTCGATTTCCTCCTGCATCTTCTCGAACCATTCCCGTAGCGCAATATCCAAGACTATCCGCTTGGACACGTTGTGTTCCTCCGTCGCGCGTTCCTGTTCGGCCTGTTCGGCCGCCACCTTCCTGGCTTCGGTTTCCTCGGCTTCTATCCACTCCGCCAAGGCTTGATCAACGGCCGCTTTTTCGGCCGATGCCCGTTCTTCAGCCGCTTTCTCAGTAGCTAGGCGTTTTGCGGCGGCTTTTTCGGCGGCCGCCCTGATATGGGCGATATTATCCGCGATAGCCTGTTGGCGGGCCTGTTCTTGAGCTGTCGCATGTTGGATTGCCGCCTGTTCCATGGCGCGATGACGTGACTGCTCGGCTTTCTCGCGCCGGAATTTAGTCATTCGCTTGACGATGAAGGCCAGCAACCAAAAAAACCCACCGGCGATAATTACGGTACCGGTCCAAAATTGCCAATTTAGCATTGCTTGATTTACCCGGTTGACCGAAGCGCCAAACACGACAGCTTCGGTAAATGTCTAGCGCCAGAAAGCTCAGAGTAAAGGGTAATTATGGCATGGAATACCGATATTTAAATGCAAGCACAATTGAACTTCAAAGTAAGGTCAGCAAGCTTAAGGCTAACATCGCCAGCAATATGAATACGATGGCGCGAGCCTGACGAAAACCTCGGCCCTGCACATCCAACGCTCGCAGATAACCAGGATGCGCAGCGAGAAAACAACGAGCGAAGTGTCGCACCCAGATCGGTATTTCTCCCTTGCGCAAATAACTGCCGAAGGACGCATCGATCTGCTGTTCCCGAGGCTCATCGCCAAACCAGTCACGATAGGCGTGCAAAAACACCTGATATTCGCTTAATTCCAGAGCGACCGCTGTCACATGTAGAGCAGTCAAGTCATTGAGTTGCAGGGTTGTCGTCGTGCTCATGGCAAATATTACCGTCAATAATGTGCCCCAACTAAAGGGGATAAAACTTCACACTAGATATAAAGCATATCCAATGCCAAATTGATGAATTAGAGATCCTTTCACGCATTGATCGATTGCAATCTTTTGGGGAGCCGCTATTCTAAGAAGTTGAGGCAGCCGCTCAAGATGACGGGAATTTTCTGAATATCATGGGCTTAAACAACCCATCTCAAGAGGCCGTGGATTCCGGCCAAACTCCGCAGTTGGTCGATCGCTTTGGCCGGCGCGTCACCTATGTTCGGCTTTCAGTGACGGACCGTTGTGATTTTCGCTGCATCTATTGCATGAGCGAGGAGATGACGTTTCTGCCTCGCGCCCGCGTCCTTACTCTGGAAGAACTGGCGATGATAGGCCGTGCTTTCAGTGAATTGGGCGTGGACAAAATCCGCATTACGGGCGGCGAACCTCTGGTCCGCAGCAATGTAATGCAACTGTTTCGGGAATTGGGCCGATTGCCAAAGCTGCGCGAGCTCGTGCTAACCACCAACGGTTCGCAACTGGCGAAGATGGCGGCGGATCTCAAGGCGGCGGGTGTCAAGCGCATCAATATCAGCCTGGACAGCCTGGACCCGCGGCGTTTCCGGCAGATCACCCGCGTCGGCGACCTCGACGGCGTATTGCGAGGAATCGAAGCCGCACGGAGGGCGGGCATTGAGCGTATCAAGCTCAATGCCGTCATTCTCAAGAACCGCAATCATGACGAAGTCGTCGACCTGGCCCGCTTTGCCATCGCCAACGGCTTGGACATCAGCTATATCGAAGAAATGCCACTGGGGGTCATCGGCGACCATGACCGGGCTGAAGCCTATTATTCCAGCGACCAAATCCGTGCCGATCTAAGCCAACACTTCACCTTACTGGCGACCACCGAATCCACCGGCGGTCCGTCACGCTATTACCGAATTCCAGGCATCGGTTCGCGCATCGGCTTTATCTCACCGCACAGTCATAACTTCTGCGCCGATTGCAATCGGGTGCGGGTGACGGTGGAAGGACGATTATTGCTTTGCCTCGGGCAGGAACATTCCGTCGATCTGCGCCATGTGCTGCGCGCCTATCCCGGCGATCACGAACGCCTCAAACAAACCCTCTTGCAGGCCATGGATATCAAACCCAAAGGCCATGAATTCGATCTGCAGACCCGCCCCATCATCCTGCGCCACATGAACACCACCGGCGGATGATCGCACATCGAATCGGCCTAGGTGGTTCGGGATGCGAGAAATCCGTCGGCAAGGCACCGCACAAATTCAATAACGCAAAAAAGCCCGGCGCACCGCTTAAAGACGCCGGGCTGTTTGGATGAATCCCTTCCTGCTTATAACGATATTTCGGTACCCAATACCTTTAAAAACTGCGCCAGCCATTGCGGATGCGCCGGCCAGGCTGGAGCGGTGACCAGTTGGCCATCGGTAACGGCGGCATCCACGGGAATATCGGCGTAAGAACCACCCGCCAAACGGACTTCCGGGGAACAGGCCGGATAAGCGGACACCTGCTTTCCTTCAATGACTTGGGCGGCTGCCAAAATCTGGGCTCCGTGACAGATAGCGGCAATAGGCTTGTTCGCCTCGGCGAATTGCCTTACCAGTCGAATCACTCGTTCGTTCAAACGTAAATATTCGGGCGCCCGTCCGCCGGGCAAAACCAATGCGTCGTATTGCGCGGCGTCGACCTCGTCAAAACTGGCGTTCAGGGTGAAACCGTGACCGAGCTTCTCGCTGTAGGTCTGATCGCCTTCGAAGTCGTGGATGGCGGTTTTGATGCGATCGCCCGCTTTTTTATCGGGGCACGCGGCATGCACTTGATGGCCCACCATGCTGAGCGCCTGAAAAGGAACCATGATTTCGTAATCCTCGCCGAAATCACCCACCAACATCAGAATACGTTTTGCGGCCATACGCTATCCTCCGAGAGAGCACAAGGTTTCTTTTATAGTGTAGCGTCAAAGACAATAGGGAAATGGACAGGAAGAAACAATCAACCCGTGGCAAATCCGAGTGATTGTCTAAATCGCCGCGAGCCGCTCCTCAGGGGGAGGCGGCGCGCAGCCACCGCCTTCTTGCCCAGCCGCCCTGACCCACTGGCGCTTTCCGTACAACGCGCGCTATCCCTGCCAAATCCCGCGAGAGGGCTGAACAGGCACCGGAAACCAGCAAATCGCACGCGAGCATTCTTGCATGACGGACGCTCGAAGCCCGCTGGAAATAGTGACGGCTATTGCATGGAACTCAAACGGCTTGCGCCCAACCGAGCCGCTTGCGTGCCCGGATAGGTATCCACCAGTTTCTGTAATACATCCTTGGCCTTGGCGCGATCGCCTTGCTCATCGTAGATGTAACCCAGTTTCAATAGCGCATCGGGCACTCTCTCACTATTGGGATAACGAATGCCCAGATTGATAAAAGCCTCTTTGGCCGGATCGAAATCGCGTTTGACGTAATACGCTTCGCCCAGCCAATATTGAGCATTGCCGGCCAACTCGCTCTGCGGATAGCTCTGCAAAAATGAGTTGAAGTCGGCGATCGCCTGATCGTAATGACCCTCGCGCAAGCCACTGAAAGCCGTGGTATAGACTTCCCGCTCATCGCCGGTCGCTGGCGTTGGAACGGAAGCGGGCGGTTGCTCCACGCGGGGTTGATAGGTCGCCTGGGGATCGCTTGCGGGTGGTTGGGACCAAGCCGGTGGCGGATTTGCCGGCGGTGCGGTGACTGTCGGCAAAGTGGTTTGTGCAGGAGCATAACGATCCACCACCTCCGGGGCGGTCCCGGGCGTACTGCCGCGCGAACTGTAATCGGGAGCATTGGCGCTGCCTTCAACCTGTAGGCGCCGCTCCAAATCTTCCTGGCGATACCGGTAAACCTCCAAGTCGCCCCGCAATTGGCGCACTTCCTGTTCCAGTTGTTCGACCCGATTGAGCAGTTCGAACACCAGTTGATCCCGATTAGCTTGCGCCCCAACCGGGAGCGCGCCGACCAATCCAACCGCGATCAGACCCCAAGAGAGCAAACGAAGCCAGTGCTGCATTTTTTCCATCCCGTATCCAGAGAGGCTCAGTAAACGATTTCGACACGCCGGTTGAGGGCATAGGCGGACTCATCGTGCCCATCCACGGCCGGACGTTCTTCCCCATAACTGAGGGTACGTATCTGTTGCGGGGAAACACCGTAGGCGATCATCAATTGGCGCACGGCGTTGGCGCGGCGCTCACCCAACGCAATATTGTACTCGCGAGTGCCCCGTTCATCGGCATGACCTTCCAGCACCGTTGCCGCCGCAGGATTTTTGATCAGATAACGCGCCTGAACTTCCACAATCGGGCGGGAATCGGAACGGATGTCGGCGCTATCGAAATCAAAATATACCACGCGATCCGAGTTGGCCACCGCGCCGTCCAAAGGACGGCCACCGGGCGCATTACCCTGTTGTTCATAGGGATAGGAACTGGCCCCGGTTCCTTGACCATATCCCGAGCCGGGATAATAGCCTGCATCAGGCCCAGGCAGGGGTTGCCCCGCCGGCAGATCGGTCCCCGCCTCACCTTCGGGTGATTTATAGGCAGTAGAGCAACTCGCCAACAGTCCCATCAAGAGCACAATCACAAATACCTTGAGCATCATTTTCATCGCTTTTTCCTGTCCTACTCACCCATCAACGAATTCAGCGTAATCATACACACCCTACCGCCCACTCACTCAACGGCCCAATGGTGACCAGGCCGGTTCACGCACATCGCTACTTCGCAACTGCAAGCGTTGCCGAACCCGGCCATCGACCGAGACGGCCGCCAGCACCCCACGTCCCCGGCCTTCCGAAGTGGCATAGATCACCATACGGCCATTCGGGGCGAAACTGGGAGACTCATCCAGTCCCCCCTCACTCAGCAGGCGTACCTGACCATTCTGCAGATCCTGCACGGCGATATAGAATACCCCGCCGCGACGCTGCACCATCGCCATATAGCGTCCATCGGAAGATACCGAGGGACGGGCATTGTAATCACCCTCGAAAGTCAGGCGACGGGGTTGCCCTCCTGCTGCGCTGACCTCATAAATTTGAGGGCTGCCGCCTCGATCCGAGGTGAATAGGATGTTGTTGCCATCCGGCGTCCAGGCCGGCTCGGTATCAATGGCACTGTTGTTAGTCACACGCAATAAGCCACCGCCCGTCAGATTGTAAACATAAATTTCGGGGTTGCCGTCCCTGGACAGGGCAAACGCCAATCTCTGGCCATTCGGCGACCAGGCCGGCGCGCCGTTGATGCCTGGGAAGGACGCCACGACGCTGCGCGCGCCGCTGTAGATATCCTGCACTACGATCTGCATGTGGCGGCCTTCGAAAGAAACGTAGGCCAAACGGTTGCCATCCGGCGACCAGGCCGGCGACATCAAGGGCTCGCGGGAACGCAACACGACTTGGGGGTTGTAGCCATCGGAATCAGCGACCATCAGCGCGTAGTCGGTGCCGCCGGGCCCTCGGTTGGCGGTGACATAAGCGATACGGCTATCGAAAGCACCGGGTTCTCCGGTCAGCGTCTGATAAATCAGATCGCTGATGACGTGAGCCAGGCGCCGCAATTGCTGCGGATGGACATTGTAGCTGCGTTCCAGCAACGGCTTGCCGTCAAAGATATTGGCCAACTGAAACTGCACGGTGTCATCCCCCCCCGGACCTGGACGTATCTGTCCAACTACCAAGTGGTCGACCTGTACGGACCGCCAGTCCGAGAAATTAACCTGGCTGAGTTCGCTGGGCCTTTGGGGATAGCTTTGCGGTGAGGGGACTTCGAAACGCCCACTGCGTTTCAGATCCCCGGCAATGATTCCGGCCATATCCTCGGTTACCGGCATTTGAGTCCCAAACGGCACGACCGCTATCGGCGAGGCGCTATCCGCCACGCCCCGGGTGATTTCGATGGTGAGTTCTTCGCCCTGAACCCCCCCCACGCTGAATAGCAGGCTCAGGAATAACACGATGGGCAGGATCGGATTCAAAGCGTAGCCTCCGGTTTGAATTTGAATTTGAACTCGAAATTATAAGTACTTAGCAACTCCAAGACGCCTGGGTCGCTGGGAATCGGCAGCGGCGAAGCCCTTTGCACGGCTGCGATGGCCGAACGATCGAAATCCGGATTGCCGCTGCTACTGGCAAGACTGACATTCAGCACCTTGCCACTGGGCGATAGCTTGATTTTCAATACGCAGGACAATCCCCGCCAGTTGCTCTGAGGCAGGCGCCAACTGCGTTCGACATGGCGCGCGATCACGCTACTGTGCTGTTGCCACTTGCTTTCGGCCGCTCGTTGACGAAGCGAATCCGCCAACTGTTGCCGAGCATCTTCCTCGGCTTTCTTGCGCGCTTCCTCGTCGGCTTCAGCTTTTCGTTTAGCGGCGGCTTCGGCTTCAGCCTTTTGTTTGGCTGCGGCTTCGGCTGCGGCTTCAGCCTTTTGTTTGGCTGCAGCGGCGGCTGCGGCTTCAGCCTTTTGTTTGGCTGCGGCTTCGGCTTTTCGTTTGGCTGCGGCGGCGGCTGCGGCTTCAGCCTTTTGTTTGGCTGCGGCTTCGGCCTTTCGTTTAGCTACGGCGGCGGCTTCAGCTTCGGCTTTTCGTTTGGCGGCGGCTTCGGCCTTTCGTTTAGCTACGGCGGCGGCTTCAGCTTCGGCCTTTTGTTTGGCGGCGGCTTCGACCTTTCGTTTAGCTACGGCGGCGGCTTCAGCTTCGGCCTTGCGCTTGGCCGCTGCTTCCTCTTTCCGTTTGGCTTCAGCCTCCGCCTTGCGTTTGGCGTCCTGACGCTCTCGTTCAGCGGCTTCCTCACGTTGCTTCTGCTGTTCAGCTTCTTCACGTTGTTGGCGCAGCGATTCCAAACGCTTGGCCTCCGCTTCGGCCTTTTCCTGTTCATGACGCCTCTGTTCCTCGGCCTGCTGGCGTTGCAACTCACGTGCACGATCTTCCTCGCGTTGGCGTTTTTCTTCCGCCTCGCGAGCCGCCCGCACCAGTTGCGCTTTACGCTCTTCTTCTTCCCTTATCCGGCGGCGTTCGGCTTCTTCCAAGCGCGCTATTTCCGCATCGAGTTCGGCCTTATCCACGGCAACGACCGGGATTGATTCCAGTTCGGGGGAAATCTGGGGAGGCTCGGGCAACGTCGAGCGCCTCATGTTAAAGGCGAAAACCAGCACGACCGCCACGCCCACATGGACTAATATCGCCAGAACAATGGCCAGGGAGTTTTGCGATGTATTTTGCCCGGATGGCGGTCGTTTCATGGTTCTTCAGGTGATTCGGTCACCAAACCCACCTTGGCCGCTCCACCCCGCTGCAACAAGATCATGGCGCCCATGACGGCACCGTAATCGACGTCTTTATCGGCTCTTACCAATACGGGAAGTTGCGGATCATTTTTCAATGCCGCCCGTGTTCCAGCCACTATGGCTTCGGCATCGAGAGACTGCCGGGGGTCTTTAGACAAATTCAAATAATAGGAGCCGTGCACGTCCACTGTCAGTATCAGCGGCTGCCGTTCCTCGGTTGGCATCATCTCACTGGCGGCCTGCGGAAGATCCACATCGACACCCTGATTCAACAGGGGAACCGTGATCATGAAGATCACCAGCAAACCCAACATCACATCGATGTAGGGAACCATGTTCATTTCCGACATAAAACGTTTGTGCGCCCTGCGTCTGGCCATCGGTTTGCCCCTACAATCTCAACATGGACAGGCTTAATGGTGGATGAACGGTTTGGGAAATTCGGTCCTATCCATCGCGGTCCTTGCGCTGACTGAGTGATTGCCGCTGGAGAATGTTGGCGAATTCCTCGGTGAAGGTATCGTAACGGTTCTCCAACCGGTCCACATGGTAGGCATAGCGATTGTAGGCCATGACCGCTGGAATAGCGGCGAACAGCCCCATGGCGGTCGTTATCATCGCCTCGGCAATGCCCGGCGCCACCAAATTGATCGTGGCCTGCTGCGCGTTGCCCAGAGCGGTCAACGCATTCATGATGCCCCATACGGTACCGAACAGACCGATGTAGGGGCTGACCGAGCCAGTGGTAGCCAATATCGGCAGATGGGTTTCCAGATCGTCAACCTCCCGACCGAGTGCCGCGCGCATGGCGCGCTGAGTGCCGCCGACCACCGATTCCGAATCGACATGGGCTTGCGCGCGCAGACGTAAGAATTCCCGGAAGCCTCCCACGAATATCGCTTCCATGCCGTAGATTTCCTCCTTACCCCGCTCGATACGGTTGTATAACGAGGTAAGGTCGACGCCGGACCAAAACGTATCCTCGAATTCGTCGGCGGCTGAGCGAGCTTTGGACAGGACCATGAATTTCGTGAAGATAACCCACCACGAAGTGGTCGAGATGAGTATCAGCATCGCCATGACGAATTGCACAATGAGACTGGCCTGAGAAATCAGATGCCAGAAAGACCATTCAGTTGTCACCAAATATCTCCGCTAGAATCGCCTGGGGCACCGGTCTGGGTTTGAACGAATCCGTGGCGACGCAGGCCACCAGGCTGTTTCCGGTGCATAGCAGTTGTTGTTCCGGTCCCTCCGAACGCACGATGGTCTGCGCAAAGCGCAGGCTGGCGCGGCGGGCCTCCGCAATGGATGTGTGAACGTGCAGGAGGTCATTGAATCGGGCCGGCCGATGATAATCGACGGCCAGCTTACGGACAACGAACATCACTTGTGAATCCCGACTCAGTACGTCGAGTTCGAAACCCAGGCTACGCAGCCACTCAGTGCGCGCCCGCTCCAGAAACTTCAGATAATTCGCGTAATAGACGACGCCACCGCTATCGGTGTCCTCGTAATATATCCTGGCAGGCCAAATAAATCGGTTCACCTTGCATCCACTCGATCAAGTGCGCGCCCTGTTCATCGGGGACCGCGCCAAAATTAACTATTTTAGCAATACGGCTGTTACGCAAATAAGCTCCCTGGACTGCATTTTTTACAATAATATTAAACAGTTACATTGTTTTGCGACAAAAAATCCAAAATGAGTCAGCGGGTTGTTCACAACCTGGAAAAACCGTCTCCAGATAGAGACAATGCCCAGACAATGCCTCCACTCCAGCGCATTGACAATGCTCTTGGGAAAACATAACCGCTTGATATTAATACTTGTCGAAGCCGCTGGTATCGGCCTTGCTGCGTTTTACCTCCAAAAGGCATGTGTCAATTCCACTCGGTAAATATCTGTAACAGCCTGATGGGAGGAGTCGCCGATGAAGAGGATTTTGCCGATTTTTGCTTTAACTTTGATTTCTGGAACGGCGTTGGCTCTCGGCTTCGAAAGTATTGATACTGACCAAAACGGGGTCATCAGTCCTGAAGAAGCCGCCAATGTCGAGGGCCTGGATTTGACGACCGCCGATATCAATGGTGATGGTGTATTGAGTATCGATGAGTATCAACAGGCCACGGAAAAGTAGGCCACTCGAATTTTTCGCGATTATTTTAGAGTGAGCAATCCCTGTCATTACTCAATCCGAGCCTTTGAATTGGCTCGGGTTGAGTTGATGCCTATTCAACAGCTTGTAAAATTCCGTGCGGTTGCGTTGGGCCAGACGCGCGGCGCGCGAAACATTCCCTCCCGCCAGACGTAATACCTGCACCAGATAATCCCGCTCGAATTGTTGCCGGGCTTCCGCCAAGGCCGGTAAATCCCCCGTTTTATCGCGCAACGCTTTCTTTACCAGATTCAAGGGGATGAGCGCCGTCGTCGACAGCGCCACGCAATATTCCACGACATTGCTCAACTGCCTCACGTTACCCGGCCACGGGGCACTGATCAGACATTCCAAGGCTTCCGGTGCGAAGCCGGTGAAGGAGCGTTGCTCGCGTTCGCCCAATAAGGTCAGGAAATGATTGGCGAGTAAGGGGATATCCTCACGCCTATCGCGCAAGGGCGGTAGGGTCAATGCCACCACGCTCAGCCGGTAAAACAGATCCTCGCGAAAATCGCCCTGTTCCATCATGGCTTCGAGATCACGATGGGTCGCCGCGATGATGCGCACATCCACACTGATACTTTGGGTCGACCCCAGCGGCCGGATCTGCCGTTCCTGCACGGCCCGCAATAACTTGGCCTGCAGGGCCAGCGGCATATCCCCGATTTCGTCGAGAAACAATGTGCCACCGACAGCCGCCTGAAATAATCCTGGATAAGCGTTTGCCGCGCCGGTGAAAGCCCCCTTGCTGTAACCGAACAGTTCGGATTCCAGCAGATCGGCGGGAATGGCGCTGCAATTGAGCGCCAAAAACGGTTGATCATTGCGTGAGCTAGCACGATGGACAGCTTTTGCCAGCAGTTCCTTGCCCGTACCGCTTTCGCCATGAATCAATACGTTTGCCCCACTCTGCGCCACCCGCCAGGCTTCGGACAAGGTAATCGCCATGCGGGTACTGCGCGTCACGATGTCTCTGCGCCATTCGTCATCGGTCTGAGCTACTGTCTTGAAACCACTCAAAGCCAACGCCTGTCGGGTCTGCTCCAAGAGTTCCTTGCTATCGAAGGGCTTGCTCAAGAATCCGAATACACCGGCCTGAGTGGCCTTGACCGCTTCGGGAATCGTTCCATGCGCAGTCAGGATCATGACCGGAATATGCGGAAACTGCTGCTGTACCGCCTGAAACAGGGCCAGTCCATCCATACCGGCCATGCGCAAGTCGGTGATGATCAAGCGAGGTTGGGTGGTTGCCAGGAAAGCCAATGCGGCCTCGGCGCTTTCGGCGGTCTTCACTTCAAAATTGCTGGCGGTCAGACGCAAGGACAGCAACCGTAGGAGATCGGGGTCATCGTCAACCAGTAGGATATCGGCTCTGGGGGAACTCATGGGGCTTGTTTCAGTTCTTCCTGATTCAATCTTTGCTCAATCGACGTGAGGCTCTGCAATTTGGCCTCCAGATTGGCTATGCGCGCCGTCAGGATGCGTATCATGGCATCCTTGGAGTTGACCTCGGCTTGCCTGGCATCGAGTTCGACCGTTGTGGAATCCGCTTCCGCCGCCCGAGACTCCGGCCCCACCTCCTTCGGCGCGGCCGATGTCGCTGTCGGTTCGCTGGTCTCCGTGCGCTTGGCCTGCAACGTTTTCAGCCGATTCTGCAACACATCGCTTTCGCGGCGTTTGCTGACCAGGCTCGCCTGCATTTCCAACGTGGCGGCATAAGTCTCTTCCAAGCGTTGCAGATGGGACAGTTCGTTTTCGATGTAGCCCACCAGCAGAGGATCATGCACTTTGACTAGGCAAGTCTCCCAAAGTTGTCTCGCCCGCCCCCAACTACCTGATCCGGGTTCTTTCATGCTCAGTTGCAAGGCCAAGTGCAAGGCTTCCGCCGGTTTTTGACAGGATTCCAGCTCCTCCTTGGAACCCGCGTATTGCCAGGCATCATCCGAGTTACCGCGCTTCTCCAGTATTTCGGAGAAATCGTACAAATCCCTTACCAGCAACACCGCCCGATGCGTATCCGCCGATACCACGCGTGAAGAAGCCATGTCGAAACCCAGTACGGCGCAACCGTTCAACAACCCGCTGAACAATCCAGCGCAAACACAGCTTATCCCGAATCTGTTCACTGGGCGACACCGTTCAATGGCAGGACTAGACGAATGCAGCCACCGGAAGATTGAGAGCCAACGATTTCCAGGCTTCCACCATGAGCCAAGGCATATTCATTGGCTATCGCCAGCCCCAGTCCGGAACCCTTGATATGGCCGCCGGCCGCCCGCCGACCTTGATAAAACGCCTCGAACACACGGTCTTGATCCGCTCTATCGAAGCCGGGACCGCTGTCCTGAACCGTCAGATGAGTCGCCTTGGCGGTTTGTTCGAGCCGTATGACGATATTTCCGCCTGGGGGAGAAAACTTGACGGCGTTAGACAAAAGGTTGTCGAACACGGTGGTCAGTTTCTGCTTGTCTCCGACCAGAGGAGCGGCCTTTAACTCGGTTCGCAACGAAACGTTCCGGGCTTTCCAGGCCAAACGTTGAGTTTCGATGACTTGCCGCACCAACACCGCCAGATCCAGGATCTCCGGACGCAGGGTCAGTGTGCGCGACATGATTTGATTGAAATTGAGCAAATCCTCGATCAGCCGCTGCAGACGCACGCTATTGGTTTGTACGATTGTGGCTACTTCACGTTGTTCCCGGTTGAGTGGACCCAATATTTCCTCGCCCAGCAGTTCCGCGCCTTCACGCAAAGAGGTCAGCGGAGTTTTGAGCTCATGCGATATATGCCTCAAAAAGCGGTTTTTCTGATCCTCGGACTCGGCCAGACGACGCCGTAACCAATCCAGGCGAACGCCCAATTCTTCGAGATCGCGAGGCCCCCAGACCCGGATCGGGGTAGTGAAATCCTCGTTGCCCAAACGCTGGATGGCCGCTTCGATGCGGCCCAACGGTTTGACGATGAGCGTCAGGAACAAACCGGCCAGAGCCGCTACGGTGGGAACAGCCGCAGCCACCATCAGACTCAAGGTGCTGGTGGTTTCAACCGCCATGGTCTGCAGTTTCTCGACGGCCTTGTCCACCTGACTCAGGCTCAGCGTCAAAAAATCCCGCGCCAGTTCGCGCACCCCATCGAAACCACTCACGGCGTGGCTATGCCTTTCCGGCGCGACCGTGCCTACCCCATAAATCTGGAATAGATTTTCCTCACCGGCCGCCAAGCGATCCAAGAGGCCCTTCTGATCCGCTTCCAGGCTCAATTGATTCAGGCGCTCCACGGTCTTAGCCCAAGATGCATGGGTATCTCGATACACGTTCAACAATTTCTGATCCTGCAACACCAGGTATTGCCGGACGTTACGCTCCATGGCGGTAATCTGGTTGAGGAGCTGGCGACCGCCCTGGGTGCCTTCGACGGCCTCCACCACAGCGACCTGACTTTGCCGGGCCAGCCGATCCACGTAGAACACCGCCAGGGCCAGGGCTGTCGCCATGGGCAACAGAGCCAGGATAAACCCGGTCAATATCAAGGAAAGGATGGAGTGTGGACGCAACAAGGGCGTCATGGCGATAAGGCACCGCGTCAGGCTTCGGGAGACATTCCGAACAGATCGCTCGTCCTACTAGCCACACCGCCAGTCAGCCCGAAATGATGATAGGCATGGGTGGTAGCGACCCGGCCCCGCGGGGTGCGCATAATGAAACCTTGTTGAATCAGAAAGGGTTCCAATACATCCTCGATGGTGCCGCGTTCTTCGCTCAAGGCCGCCGCCAGGGTGTCCAGACCCACCGGCCCACCACGGAACTTCTCGATCAACAGCAGCAGCAGGCGCCGGTCCATTTCATCGAATCCCCGCTCGTCCACCTTGAGCAGGGTCAACGCCTGTTGCGCCACGGTAGCGGTAATCCGACCATCCGCCTTGACTTGCGCATAATCCCTGACCCGCCGTAACAATCGATTGGCGATACGCGGCGTACCCCGCGAGCGTCCGCCAATTTCCCTAGCTCCCTGCGCATCGGTCGGGACATCGAGTATATCCGAGGAACGCCGCACGATGCGGGTCAGTTCCTCTTCGCTGTAGAACTCCAGGCGATGAACGATGCCGAAACGATCGCGCAGCGGCGAGGTCAGCAGACCGGCGCGGGTGGTGGCGCCAACCAGCGTGAATGGCGCGAGATCCAGCTTGATGGAACGGGCCGCGGGCCCTTCGCCGATGACGATGTCCAGTTGGTAATCCTCCATGGCGGGATAGAGGATTTCCTCGACCACCGGGCTGAGCCGATGAATTTCATCGACGAACAGCACATCGCGGGGTTCCAGGTTGGTGAGCAGGGCGGCCAGATCGCCGGCGCGCTCCAACACCGGTCCCGAGGTCTGGCGTAAATTGACCCCCAACTCATTGGCGATCACATGCGCCAGCGTGGTTTTTCCCAAGCCCGGCGGGCCGAACAACAACACATGATCCAAGGCTTCACGGCGCGCACGCGTGGCGGAGATGAAAATATCCAATTGCTCGCGCAACGCCTGCTGACCGATGTACTCGGTCAGTACACGCGGGCGGATGACGCGTTCGATGACGGCGTCCTCACCATCGGGCTGCGGGGAAATCAGGCGATCGGACTGGATCATAGGAGGCTCGGGATGCACAGCGTGCAGTATAACAGGATACCCGTTACAGTGACTTGCGTACCGCTGCCTGCAGGGCTTGGCGGATGATTTCCTCGCTGCCCAAATCGGTGGTATCCAGTGCGCCGACCATGCGCACGGCGTCGGGAAGTTTGTAACCCAGCGTCACCAGGGCGCTGATCGCGTCATCGCGGGGATTGGCCGCGGCGACAGTAAGCGTTCCATCGGGCACATTAGCCACCGCGATACCGCCCAATTCCAGTGTTCCGATCCGGTCGCGCATTTCCACCAGCAGCCGTTCCGCCGTTTTCTTGCCAATGCCGGGCAGGCGGGTGAGCGATACGGTGTCGCCCTCCTGTATGCAACGCGCGAAGGCATCCACCGTCATGCCCGACAATATCAACAGGGCCAGCTTGGCCCCGATGCCGCTGATCTTGATCAGGTTGCGAAACAGGGTACGTTCGGCCACGGTGGCGAAACCGTAAAGGGCATGGGTATCCTCCCGTACCGCCAGATGCGTATGCAGACTGACTTCCGCGCCGACTTCGGGCAGATTCTGGAAAGTCGACAGCGACGCTTCCAGATCATAGCCCACGCCCTGTACCTCGATCATCAGGTAGGGCGGTTGCTTGACGGCCAGCACACCGCGCAGTCGGCCGATCATGGGCGGGTCGCCGCCTGTAGGCCGGCCCGCTCCAGACGGTTCAGGGTGCCCATCGTATGGCCATGGCAAAGCGCCACCGCCAAAGCATCGGCGGCATCGGGCTGCGGGCGGTTCGGCAAGCGCAACAGGGCGCAAACCATGTGTTGCACCTGTTCCTTGGCGGCCCCGCCCCGCCCCACGATGGCCTGTTTGACCGCGCGTGGCGCGTATTCGTACACCGGTAACTGCGCCAAGGCCCCGGCACAGATCGCTACCCCGCGGGCATGACCCAGCTTGAGGGCGGAATCGGCGTTGCGATGCATAAAGACCTGTTCGATGGCCATCTCATCGGGACGATAGGTGGCGATGAGTTGCTCGATAGCCTGGAAAATCGTCACCAGCCGGTCGGCCAGAGCAACTTCACCCGCCGGGGTATGAATGGCGCCGCTGTCGCGGTAACGAGCCTGTCCGCGCGTCATGTCGATGATGCCGAAACCGGTGATGCGGGAACCCGGATCGATGCCCAAAATACACGCCATGTCGCAGAACGTCGGAGGATGCCCGCTCGCCCGATCACGGCTCAAAGTTGAGCCATGACCTCCTCGGCGATGTCGGCGTTGGAATAGACATTCTGCGTATCGTCGAGGTCTTCGAGCATTTCCAACAACTTGATCATTTTCTGCGCTTCTTCCAAGCCCAGCGAAACATTGCTGTCGGCGCGCATCGTGACCTCCGCCAGTTCGGGTTCCAAACCCGCCTCCAGCAAATGTTGCCTGACCGCTTGGAAAGCCGTGGGCGTCGTCAACACATCGAGGGAACCATCTTCGTTGCTGACGATATCGTCGGCGCCCGCTTCCAACGCGACTTCCATGATCTTGTCTTCGTCACTGCCGGCGGGATAACTCAATACGCCCTGTTCGGTGAACTGGAAACCCACCGAGCCGGTGGTGCCCATGCCGCCGCCGCACTTGCTGAATGCGTGACGCACCTCGGCCACGGTGCGGTTGCGATTGTCAGTCATGGTATCGACCATCACCGCCACGCCGCCGGGTCCATATCCTTCGTAACGAATCTCCTCGTACTGGACGTTATCCAATTCCCCCGCGCCCCGCTTGATCGCGCGCTCGATGGTATCCTTGGTCATGTTGGCGGCCAAGGCTTTGTCCATGGCCAAGCGCAGCCGCGGGCTGGAATTGGGGTCGGAACCCCCCATCCGGGCGGCGACGGTGATTTCCCGAATCAGCCGCGTGAACAACTTGCCACGTTTGGCGTCCTGCGCATTCTTGCGATGTTGGATATTAGCCCATTTACTATGCCCAGCCATGTAAACTCCGCTTAGAAATAATCGATAAATAATTATAAATGGTATCGTTTATCATGCCGTACTGAACAGTCCGACGCCATGCCCCCGCATCACTCCGCCCCCCTCGTACAAACCGCTACGGTCGTCCTGATCCACGGTCTGTACCTGCACGGTTTATCCATGGGACTGCTGGCTCGCCGCCTGCGCCAGGTCGGGTATCGAACCGCACTGTTTTCCTACCCCAGCTTGCGCTATTCCGTACCCGCCAGTGCGCAAAAGCTGGCTGAATACACTACTCCGCTACACGCTTCCGTACTTCATTTCGTCGCGCACAGCCTGGGTGGGCTGGTCGTGCGGGCTTTGTTGGACAGCGGCGTCGAGCTGCCACCGGGCCGTGTCGTCACCTTGGGCACGCCCCACCAAGGAAGCCACGTGGCGCGCGTCATGGCCGGTACCCGGCTGAAAGCGGTTTTGGGCCACAGCATCGACCAAGGGTTGCTGGAAACTGGCGCGGCTTGGCCCGCCGGTCGGGAATTGGGGTCGCTCGCTGGCACGTTGAATGTGGGACTGGGCCGGATCTTTTCCGTACCGCCACCCGCCGACGGCGCCGTGGCCGTCGCCGAAACCCGAGCGCCAGGCATGACCGACCATGTCTGCCTGCCGGTCAGTCATACCGGTTTGTTGTTCGCGGCGCGGGTAGCCGAACAGGTGTGTTATTTTTTGGAAAGCGGGCGCTTTCGCCATTGACGCCTTCTTTCGACTGGAAACGCGCCACGAGTACAACGGCATGGCGATGACCGTACCCGTCGAAACAGGCCACTTAAACCGCAAGGCAAGGGGCTATCCCGATACGACACGGCTTTATTGCACCCTCCCCCCCGCCATTCTATTCTGAAACGATGGATCTAATTGCCTGTCACGACTGCGACTTGCTTTATCACCAACCTTCGATAGCGGAGGGCCGCAAGTTGCGTTGCCCACGCTGCGGCGCGGTGCTGCTGCAACACCGTCACGATTGCGTCGAACGCTGTCTGATGCTGGTATTGGCCGCCCTGATCCTGTTCACCGTCGCCAACGCCTACCCCTTGCTCAGCCTCGACCTTCAGGGCCGCGAACAGGATACCCTGCTGATCACCGGCGTTATAGAACTGTACCGGCAGAACCAGGCGGGCCTCGCGGTGCTGGTCCTCTGCGTCAGCATTCTATTGCCGTTAATCAAGTTGCTCAGCCAATTGTATGTGCTACTGCCACTGTACTTCGGATGGCGGGGTTGGCGATTGCCCGTGGCCATGCGCATCGTGGATATTCTGCATCCCTGGGCCATGATGGAGGTGTATATGCTGGGGATATTGGTCGCCATCGTGAAACTCGCCTCGCTGGCGAGCATCGTCCCCGATGCGGCCTTGTATGCCTTCGCCGCGTTGATCATGGTCATGGCCGCCACGGACGCATCCCTGGAACCGCACGATATTTGGGAACGGCTGAGCAAAACACGATGAATCGTCCCCAAACGGCGGCGCGCGCCGGGTTTTGGCTATGCCATGGCTGCCATCAGTTGAACCGGGTAGGAATCCACGCTCATGAATCGGAACGGGTACGCTGCGCCCGTTGCGGAGCCACGCTCCACCGACGCAAACCCAACAGCATCGTGCGCACGTGGGCGCTGGTTATGGCCGCCTTCATTTTGTACATTCCCGCCAATGCCCTGCCCATCATGACCATCGTATCCCTGGGCGCGGGGGAGCCGGACACGATACTCAGCGGCGTGATAACACTCATCGCCGCCGGCATGTGGCCTCTGGCTTTGCTGGTCTTCTTCGCCAGCATCGTCGTGCCGATGCTCAAGCTGTTCGTGCTGATCTATCTATTGCTGTCCGTGCAGTTCAAATCCCGCTGGCGACCGCGCGATCGCACGGCGCTTTACCGTTTGACCGAAGCTGTCGGCCGTTGGTCGATGCTCGACATTTTCGTCATCGCCATACTCGTGGCCTTGGTCAAATTCGGCTCCATCGCCACTATCGAGACCGGTGCGGGAGCGAGCGCCTTCGCGTCCGTCGTCGTCATAACGATGTTCGCCGCCATGAGCTTCGACCCACGTCTGATCTGGGACGTCATTGAATCCGACCATGAACGAGAACGATCCACCCGCAACCCATCCTGAATCCCAGCCGGCCCAGGACGCCTTGCCCGATGCCGTGGTGGAGCCCCGCCGGGGGTTTTCGCTGGTCTGGCTCATCCCCGTGGTGGCGGCCCTGATCGGCGGTTGGCTGGCTTATAAGACCGTCAACGAAAAAGGCCCTCTCATCACGGTCTCTTTCCATGAGGGAAGCGGCCTGGAAGCGGGCAAAACCCAGTTGCGCTACAAGTCCTTGGAAGTCGGGCATGTCAAAAGCGTGCGTTTCAGCGAGGATTTGTCCCACGTCATCGTCACCGCGGAGATGTCCAAGGACGTGGAATCCCATCTGGGAGCGCACTCCCGCTTCTGGGTGGTCCGCCCGCGCGTGGGTTTGAGCGGCGTATCCGGTTTGGAAACCGTGGTGTCCGGTTCCTTTGTCGAAGTGGAGTTCGGCGACGGAGAACCCGCCCGCAACTTCACGGGACTCGAAGAACCTCCAAACATCACCAAGGATACGCCGGGCCGCCAATATACATTGAGCACGACGGAGTTGGGCGGGTTGCAGGACGGTTCGCCGGTTTCCTTTCGCGGCATACCGGTCGGCGAGATACTGAACCACGAACTGGCCGAGGACAAGGAAAGTCTGTCGCTGCATGTGTTCGTCAACGCGCCCTACGATCAACTGGTGCACACGGAAAGCCGCTTCTGGAAAACCGGCGGATTTAACGTCTCCGTGGGCGCACAGGGCGTCAATGTTAAAATGGATTCCCTACTCTCCTTTATCGCCGGCGGCGTTGCGTTCGATACCCCGGACCTGGACACCGCCACGGGTCAGATCAGCCCGGCGGGCCATCGCTTCAAATTGTTCGATAGTTTCGAACAGGTCGCGGAATCCTCGTTCACGCTCAGAAATCCCTATATTCTCTACTTCAACGGTTCGGTGCGAGGCTTGACCCCTGGAGCACCGGTGGAGTTCCATGGCATCAAGGTCGGTGTGGTCACGGACATCCGCCTAGATTACGACAGCGCCACCGAACGTCTGCGCATCCCCGTGGTGGTCAACATCGAACCCGAACGGGTCACGATCGATGGCGGCCAGAACGAAACGTCGGTCACGACGGCCCCGGCCGTCCAGCAGGGGCATCCGCTGGAGAAATTGATCGCCCAAGGTTTGCGGGCGCAGTTGAAAACCGGCAGTTTGCTGACGGGGCAGTTGTTCGTCGATCTGGATTTTTACCCGGATCAGCCCCCATTCCACCCGAGTACGGAAGGAACCTATCCGGAACTGCCGACCATGCCTTCGACACTGGAAGCTTTCCAGAACACCGCGGCGGATTTGCTGGCCGAGATCAAGAAGCTGCCCTTCGACCGGATAGGCCAAGAGGTGTTGGGCGTGGTCGAGGGTTCCAACCGTCTGGTGAATGCCCCGGAAATACACGAGGCGGTGGTGACGCTGAACGCCACCCTCAAAGATCTCCAGAAACTCTCCCGCAGTCTCGAACGGCAAGTCACATCCGTCGGCGGCGACGCGGGCAAAACGCTGCACGCCGCGCAAGAAGCGTTGGAAATCGCCGAGCCGGGATCGCCCCTGTTGGTGGATCTCGCCAATACGCTGGAGGAACTCTCCGCCGCCGCGCGCTCCATCCGGGCATTCACCGATTATCTGGAGCGCCATCCGGAAGCCCTGATATACGGCAAAAGCGGCCCCAAACCACGCTAAGCCAAAGGACCCGTCATGAGATTGCCATCCTACCTCGCCCTGGCGTCGCTGTTGGGGCTTGCCTTGGGACTGTCGTCGTTGCTGGGCTGCGCGAGCAGTGAACCGGCCCGCTTCTATGTATTGAACGCCCTGCCGAACCCGGCCGGCGCCACGGGAGAGACACCGGGGGAATCCGCCATCGGCATCGGCCCGATCACGTTGCCCGAGCACCTGGATCGCACGCAGATCGTCACGCGCACCAGTAGCAACGAAATGAATCTTTCCGAGTTTCATAAATGGGCTGGGTCTTTGCGGGATAACATTACCCAAGTGCTGGCCGAGAACCTGTCGGTATTGATTCCCACCCAACAAGTGCGCATCTATCCCTGGAAACGGGCGACCCACGTCGATTATCAAGTCACGGTGGAAATCACCCGTTTCGATCGGCAGGAAGGCGGCGACAGTGTGCTAAACGCCCGCTGGAGCCTGCTGGCCGGCGACGGCAAGACGGAACTGTTGACGCGCTCCTCGTCCTTCCGGTCACACCCGGCCGGCGAGGATTATCCGGCGACGGTGACGGCCATGAATGAAACGCTGGAAGCGTTCAGCCGCGAGATTGCCGGGGCGATCAAGTCCCTGCGCTGAATTCCGTCCGCGCTGGCGAACCGATTTTTATCCGCCCAACCAAGCCAGTCGCGCACCCAGGGCCAGATATATCCCGGCCACCAACCAGGCCCAATAGCGGTTCGTGGCCGCACTGGCTTGCGAACAGTTTTTCCGCTTGAACGAACCGGCGAACAGTCCGATCGACCCGAAGACGACGACGACCAGCAGAGTGAACAGGATTCCCAACGCCAGCATTTGCACCCCGACGCGACCCGCCGCCGGATCGGCGAATTGCGGCAGAAACGCCAGGAAGAACAAGGCGACCTTGGGGTTCAATACGTTCATCAATAATCCCCGCAAGAACAGCGATTCTCTCGACAGCGCGGCGGATTGTCGGGAATCGCTGTGCATCCGGGGAGCGGCCAGTGTTTTCCAGGCCAGATACCACAGATAACCGACGCCGGCGAATTTCAGCGCCTGGAAGGCGAAAGCCGACGTCTGGAATATCACGGATATCCCCAGAGCCGCTCCCAAGGTATGGACCAAATTACCCGCGCTTAAGCCCAGCGCCGTGATCAACCCGGCTTTGCGGCCCGCGTTCAGCCCCTGCGTGATGAGAAAAACGATATCAGGGCCCGGTGCTATGATCAGTAAAAAGGAGGCGCCGAGGAAAACGGCGAGGTTGGCGGTATCCATCATGGCGGCGAGAGAGAAACGGTGTTTGGAGGTGCCGACATGATCGAATGTTTTGACTGTCATTTCCATATTATCGACCATCGCTTCCCGTTGATTCCCAACAAGGGATATTTGCCCGAATCCTTCACCGTCGCGCAATACCGGCAACGAACGCGTTCATGGCGTTGCCGCGGAGGCGCCGTGGTGTCGGGTTCGTTTCAGGGTTTCGATCAGGATTACCTACTGGCCGCCCTGCGGGAACTCGGTCCGGGCTTCGTCGGCGTCACCCAATTGCCGGCCACGGCCAGCGACGCGGACATCACGCGGCTGGCCCAGGCCGGCGTGCGGGGACTGCGTTTCAATCTCTACCGTGGGGGTTCGGCAAGCGCCGAACACCTCACGACTCTGGCCAAGCGCGTGAACGAGTTGGCGGGTTGGCACATCGAACTTTATGTCGATTCCCGTGAACTGCCGGGATTGTTCGGCGTGTTGGCCGATCTGCCCGCCGTGGCCGTGGATCATCTGGGACTGAGCCGGGAGGGGCTGCCACACTTGCTCAAGCTGGTCGAACGCGGTCTGCGCGTCAAGGCCACGGGATTCGGCCGCCTCGATTTCGACCCGCGTACAGCCATTCGCGACATCGCCGCCGCCAATCCCGAAGCCCTGATGTTCGGTTCCGACTTGCCTTCAACACGGGCCGCACAGCCTTTTCAGGATAGGGATGTGGCGCTGATTCACGAAATGTTGGACCCTGCCGTGGCGGAACGTGTGATGTATCGCAATGCGCTAGCCTTCTATCGGGCGCCGGAGTGAACGCACGGGGACAGCGACGCTGACTCCAATGGAGTTAAGACCCGTTTGCCGAATCCGGGAGTCCTACGCTGGACACGACAGACACCGAGTTGGCTTATCGTTCTCGCTAGCGGGTTCGGCGCAAAGCGGCCCAAAGCAAGATAAACCCCATCGATCCTGAAAATAAAGACCCCAAAATAATCCCCAGCCTTTCGTCGAATAATCGATCCACCCCCGTTTCCTCGAAGGCTAGTGAACCGATGAACAGGCTCATGGTGAATCCAATACCACATAAAGTCGCGGTCCCGTATAAACTCGCCCAATTCATACCGGCGGGCAGATTCGTAATTCTTAGCTTTACGAAAAGCCAACAAAGGCCGAATATCCCAAACTGTTTTCCCAGAAACAGGCCCAGCGCGATTCCAATTGGAACGCCATGAAACACTTGCTCCCAACTCATACCCTTAACGCTAATTCCAGCGTTGGCAAACGCAAAAACAGGTAACACAAAAAATGCGACGACCGAGTGCAAATCGTGCTCCATACTCTTTAGGGGCGAAACATCAGGCTCTGTTTTAGAATAAAGTGGAATAAACATGGCAAGGATGATGCCAGCCAATGTCGCATGGATACCTGATTTCAGCATCGCAACCCACATGACGATACCAATTAATATATAGGGACTTTTCGATGCTACATGACTTCTACTTAAACAATACAATATGGGCAGACAGCATGCCGCGACCACTAAAGAGATGATCGATATTTTTGAGGTATAAAAAAACGCGATGATCAAGATCGCGCCCAAATCGTCAAATATCGCAAGCGATGTCAGGAAGACCTTTATCGAATTCGGCACGCGAGAACCGAGTAAAGCCAAAATACCGAGCGCGAAAGCAATATCCGTCGCGGCGGGTATGGCCCAACCCTTTACCGCAACCGGATCATCGTAATTAAAGTAAAGGTAAATGAGCGCCGGCATTATCATGCCGCCGATAGCGCCCACACCCGGCAAGATGATGCTTTTTACATTCGAAAGCTCCCCTTCGAGCATTTCGCGCTTTAACTCAAGACCTATCATAAAAAAGAACACAACCATAAGACCATCATTGATCCAAAGCAACAATGGTTTGGCAATCTCCAACGCACCAATGCGTATTTCAACCGGGGTCGATAGAAAGAGTCGATAATAGCCATCCAGCGAAGTATTGGTAAATACAAGCGCCACTAAAGCGGAGAACATGAGGATAATCCCACCCGCCGACTCCAGCTTAAAAAACGTGGTAATAAAGGAATCTTTTTGATTTTGCATAATGCGCCTAATAACTCTAACGTATGGATACCTAGTTTTAATTCTAAGGCTCGCTTGCACTCCCGGCCACCAAATTCGGCTTTTTTGCATCTCTCGCGGTAGGGAGGCAGGTCGACACATAGGTTAACCCCCCCCTAGCGGAACTTAAGAATGGACGCTTTGACCTATTCCGTTACAGTTCGGACCACGCCACAGCGTGCCCAATCCACTTAAGAAATTCCCCGATTGCTTCTGGGAGTCGCGGGGGTGTGTGCTGCAACTTAAGTGACAAAAACACGGAAACCGGCCTTTGAAATCGGGCCTCTCGATCATATAAGCTTTGCAGCGTTCCCCCAGATCGACTCCTTGGAATCCGCCCTTGTTGCTCACCGTCGCCAATTCTTTGGCCCCCGTCTTTCTCTTGATCCTGCTGGGTTGGGTACTCAGTTACACCCGTTTCCTTTCGGCGTCGTCCCTGCAAGGTATGGCCCGTTTGACCTACTGGATCGGGGTGCCGGCGCTGTTGTTCACCAAAATCGCCGAGACCGACCCGTCCCTGGGCCAAGCAGGCGATCTACTGCTGGCCATGGTGAGCAGCACCGCGCTGGGAATGGCGCTGACCTACGTCCTGGCACGCGCCTTCGGTATGGCGAGCACATCGATTGGAACGCTTATTCAGTCCGTGTTTCGCGGCAATCTGGCTTTCGTGGGCCTGCCGGTCACCATCTACGCCTTCTCCGGATCGGCCCAAGGCGATTCCGCCGTACAGACGGCTTTGGTGATCTTCGGCCCGATGGTGGTGCTGTACAACATTTGCGGCGTGCTGGCCCTGTTGCTGAGCCGCGACGGCATCGAGAGCAGGGCGCTGACCCGAATGGGGCGGGAATTGTTGGTCAATCCCTTGCTGCTCGCCTGTTTAGCGGGCGGTTTATACGCCTATATGGGATGGCCGTTGCCGACCCTGGCACAACGCAGCCTGACCGCCATCGGCCAGACCGCGTTGCCACTGGCGTTGATTTGCATCGGTGGGACGCTGGTGTCGGTACGCTTGCGTGGCAATCTGTCGTGGGTCATCGGCGCTTCCCTGGGCAAGGTGGTGATGATGCCACTACTCGGTCTAGGCACGGCGTGGTTGCTGAATCTCAGTGCCGAAAGCACACGCATCCTACTGATCCTGCTGGCCTGCCCCACGGCGGCGATCTCTTACGTCATGGTACGGCAATTGGGCGGTGACGAAGTCCTGGCCTCGGGCTCCATTCTGATCAGCACCGTGTTGGCCGCCCTATCGCTGGCGGTGATTCTGGCTTGCGCCTGACTCTCACTCCACGCCGAGGGCATGCTCAGCGATATAGCCCTGTACGGCCGCCACATCGACATCCATGACCACACCGTGCTGGGGCTTGGCCTCGATAGCCTCGTAGCCGGCCGGCCGGTCCGGCTTGCGGCCCAGCGCCGCCACGATGGATTCCTCGAATTTGGCGGGCAGAGCGGTTTCCAAGCAAATCAGGGGAATACCCATCTGCCGTTGTTCCAAGCCCACTTTCACCCCGTCCGCGGTATGGGTATCGATGATGACGCCGGTGTCTTCGTAAACCCGCCGAATGGTCGCCAACCGATCCGCGTGAGTGCTGGCGCCGGTGGAAAATCCGAAGCGTTCGAGATCGCGGAAATAAACGCTGCCGGACAGATCGAAAAAACCCTGATCGTCCAACTGTCGCCATAGATCGTGGATGATCGCCGGGTCCCGGCCCACGGCATCGAACACGAAGCGTTCGAAGTTGGACGCCTTGGAGATGTCCATGGACGGGCTGCTGGTGTGCATCACCTGTTCGCGGGACCGCGCCCGGTAGACGCCGGTGCGGAAAAACTCGTCGAGCACGTTGTTCTCGTTGGTCGCCAAAATCAGTTGGCGGATCGGCAAACCCATCTGGCGGGCGATATGGCCGGCCAGAATATTGCCGAAATTGCCGGACGGCACCGCCACCGCGATTTCCTCGTCATTCGTTTGGGTGACGGCGAAATACGCTTTGAAGTAATAGACGATCTGGGCCGCCACCCGCGCCCAGTTGATGGAATTCACCGTGCCGATCCGGTAACGACGTTTGAACTCGGCGTCGTTGCTGACCGCCTTGACGATGTCCTGACAATCGTCGAATACGCCCCGCACGGCGATATTGAAAATGTTCGGTTCATCCAGGGAAAACATCTGGGCGGTCTGAAAGGGACTCATCTTCCCGTGCGGCGACAGCATGAACACGCTGACATTGCGCTTGCCGCGCATGGCGTACTCGGCGCTGGAACCCGTATCGCCCGACGTAGCCCCGAGGATGTTCAAGCATTGGCCGGTCTTGGCCAGCACGTATTCGAACAGATTGCCCAGCAACTGCATGGCCATGTCCTTGAACGCCAAGGTCGGGCCATACGACAGACCGAGCAGATAGACCGCCTCGCCCAGCGGCTTGACCGGGGTGATGTCGACGCTGCCGAAGTTCTCGGGCGTATAGGTCCGGTCTATCAATTGACGCAGATCGGCGGCCGGCACATCGTCCGCCAAGGGACTGAGAATGGCGAAGGCCAGTTCCGGATAGGAGAGCGGCCGCCATTCGGCCAGTTTGTCCGCCGCCGACGGATAGCTTTCCGGAATGATCAGACCGCCATCGGGCGCCAGACCTTCAATAAGGACTTCCGTAAAGGGCCGGGGCGCCATACCGCCCCGTGTGCTGACATAGTGCATCGAAAACTCCGTGGAGTGGCTGCTTTAGGAAATGCGTTGCAGGGCTTGATCGTTGTCGAAATTCAACACCGGACCCAGGAAAAGTCCGGTGTGACTGCGGGGATGCTCGGCGATGGTCTCCGGCGTGCCCGTCGCCACGATTTCACCGCCGTGCGCGCCGCCCTCCGGTCCGAGATCGATGACCCAATCCGCCGTTTTAATGACATCCAGATTGTGCTCGATAACGACCACCGTATTGCCCCGATCCCGCAGTTCGTGAAGCACGGCCAGCAATTGTTCGATGTCGTGGAAATGCAGGCCGGTGGTCGGTTCGTCAAGAATATACAAAGTCTTGCCGGTATCGCGCTTGGACAGTTCGCGCGCCAGTTTGACGCGTTGCGCCTCGCCGCCCGACAGGGTGGTCGCATTCTGACCGAGCTTGATATAGGCCAGCCCGACGTCCGTCAGGGTTTGCAGTTTGCGCGCCACGGCCGGCACGGCGTCGAAGAACGCCAATGCGGCTTCCACCGTCATTTCCAATACTTCATGGATGGAACGGCCTTTATAGCGAACGCTCAAGGTTTCGCGATTGTAGCGTTGTCCCGCACACACGTCGCAAGGCACGTAGATATCCGGCAAAAAATGCATCTCCACCTTGATGACGCCGTCGCCCTGGCAGGCTTCGCAGCGGCCGCCCTTGACGTTGAAGCTGAAACGGCCGGGATTGTAACCGCGTGAGCGGGCTTCGGAAGTGGCGGCGAACAACTCCCGGATCGGGGTGAACAAGCCTGTGTAGGTAGCCGGATTGGAGCGGGGCGTACGACCGATCGGGCTCTGGTCGATGTTCACGATCTTATCCAGATATTCCAGGCCCTTGACGTCCTGGCAGGGCGCCGGCGCTTCGTTGGCATCGTTCAGCTCACGCGCCACGTAGCGATACAACGTGTCGTTGATCAGGGTCGATTTACCCGAACCGGACACGCCGGTTACGCAAGTCAATAGACCCAAGGGCAGATCGATCGTGATGTTCTTGAGATTATTGCCGCTGGCCCCGATGAGCGTCAGGCTACGTTCGGGCACAGGCGGCGTGCGTTGCGGGGGAACGGCGATACGCCGCCGGCCGCTGAGATATTGACCGGTCAGCGAAGCGGCATGCGTCATCACCGCGGCGGGGCTGCCGTGCGCCACGACCCGACCGCCGTGCAACCCGGCGCCAGGCCCCATGTCCACGACGTAATCGGCGCTGCGTATCGCCTCCTCGTCATGTTCCACCACGATCACGGTATTGCCGAGATCGCGCAAGCGTCGCAACGTTTTCAGCAAGCGCGCGTTATCGCGCTGATGCAGGCCGATGGAGGGCTCGTCGAGGATATACATCACCCCCACCAAGCCGGCTCCTATTTGACTGGCCAGGCGAATGCGTTGGGCTTCGCCGCCGGACAGCGTATCGGCGGACCGATCGAGGGTCAGATAATCCAAACCGACGTTAATGAGAAAACTCAGCCGTTCGTCAATCTCCTTGACAATCTTGCTGGCGATCTCGGCGCGTTGACCGGTCAATTGCAACCGGGCGAAAAAAGCCTGGGCCTCGGCCACCGGCAGGGCCGCGACGGAGGGCAGATTGCGCTCGCCGACGAACACATGCCGTGCGGCCTGATTCAAGCGCGCACCCTGGCAGGTCGGACAGGGATGCGTGCTCAGATAACGGGCCAGTTCCTCGCGCACCATATTGGAATCGGTTTCCCGATAGCGCCGCTCCAGCGTGGGGATGACGCCTTCGAAGGCATGACGGCGCGTATAGGTTTCACCCCGCGCGTTGACGTATTCGAACTCGATGGATTCCTGGCCACTGCCATACAGGATGGTCTGGCGCAGCGTCTCGGGCAGAGCCTGAAACGGCGTATCCACATCGAATGCATAGTGGCGTGCCAGGGAACAGGCCGTGTGATAGTAAAAGGGATTGCGTCGGTCCCAACCGCGCAAGGCGCCGTCCGCCAGACTGAGATGCGGATGGGTGACCACCCGTTGGGGATCGAAGAATTGCTTGATGCCCAAACCGTCGCAATCGGGACAGGCGCCTGCCGGGTTGTTAAAGGAGAACAAGCGGGGTTCCAGTTCACTCAAACTGTATCCGCACACCGGACACGCGAGTTGCGCGGAGAAAAGCAACTCTTTAGCTTCAGGTTCGTCCAAGCGAGCCACCCGGGCCAATCCCTCACTCAGTCGCAACGCGGTTTCGAAGGACTCCGCCAGACGCAGGCCGAGATCCTGGCGGACTTTGAACCGATCCACCACGACCTCAATGGTATGTTTGCGCCGCAAACTCAGCTTTGGCAGGGAATCCAGTTCCTCGATGCGGCCATCGATGCGCACCCGGATGAACCCTTGGGCGCGCAGTTCCTCCAACAGTTTTTGATGTTCGCCCTTGCGCTCCCGTATCACGGGGGCGAGCAGCATCAAGCGAGTCTCTTCAGGCAGTTCCAACACCTGATCCACCATCTGACTGACTGTTTGGGCGTTCAGCGTGATGTCATGGTCCGGGCAACGAGGCGTCCCGATCCGCGCGTAGAGCAGGCGCAGATAATCGTGGATTTCGGTGATCGTACCCACCGTGGAGCGCGGGTTGTGCGAAGTGGATTTCTGCTCAATGGAAATGGCCGGCGACAAGCCCTCGATGTGATCGACATCGGGCTTTTCCATCATCGACAAAAACTGCCGGGCGTAAGCGGACAGGGATTCGACATAACGCCGCTGCCCCTCGGCATAAATGGTATCGAAGGCGAGCGAGGATTTGCCGGAGCCGGACAGACCGGTGATCACGATGAGCCGGTCGCGGGGGAGATCCAAGTCGATGTTCTGGAGATTATGCGTGCGTGCGCCGCGAATCTGAATGGTATCCATGACTCTGACGAGGTTGGGCGAACAAGTGGTACTATAACGTAGTTGACAATGAGCAGGACCGAGAGGTCGTCTAATTCATGAATTCAGCAGTAGAAAGTGCGGCTACCGGCATGACAGCGGGCGAACGCCGAGCAGCGGCGGCGCTGGCCGGATTGTATGCCTCGCGCATGTTGGGTTTGTTTCTGGTATTGCCGGTTTTCGCCCTGTATGCGGAAAAACTGGACGGCACTACACCGCTGTTGGCCGGCCTTGCGATCGGCATTTACGGGCTGACTCAGGCCTGTTTGCAGATTCCCTTCGGGATGCTGTCCGACCGTTTCGGGCGCAAGCGAATCATCATATTCGGTTTATGCCTGTTTCTGGCGGGTAGCGTGGTGGCGGCCATGGCCGACTCCATACACGGCGTCATCCTCGGCCGGGCGTTGCAGGGCGCGGGCGCCATCGCGGCGGCGGTGCTAGCTCTGGCCGCCGATCTGACCCGTGAAGAACATCGCACCAAGATCATGGCCTTGATCGGCATCAGCATCGGCATGGCCTTCGCCGTGTCCATGATACTGGGACCGGCGCTGAACGACTGGATCGGTGTGCCGGGCATTTTCTGGCTCACGGCGCTGTTGGCGTTGTTCGCGATCGGCTTGACCAGTTTCGTGGTTCCCCAACCCACCCACAGCTATCACCATCGCGACGCCATGCCGGTGCCGGAATTGTTCAAACGCGTACTGACCGACCCGCAACTGTTGCGCCTGGATTTCGGCATTTTTTGCCTGCATATGGCATTGACGGCGACTTTCGTGGCCATACCGCTGGCATTGCGCGACGGCGCCGGGCTTCCCGCCTCGCAGCATTGGGAAATTTATCTGCCGGCGCAATTGCTGTCCATCGTTGCAATCGTGCCCTTTATCATCCTGGCGGAAAAACATCAATTTCTAAAGCCGGTATTCCTCGGCGCGATTCTGGCCCTGGGATTGACCGAATTGGGATTGGCCAATAGTTATCACAACCTGTTGATATTAGGCTTGCTGGTGTTCACCTTTTTCACCAGCTTTAATTTATTGGAAGCGTCCTTGCCTTCCTTGATCAGCAAAGTCGCCCCTCCCGACGCCAAAGGCACGGCCATGGGGGTGTATTCCACCAGTCAGTTCCTCGGCGCTTTCGCCGGTGGCGTATCGGGGGGTTGGATGCACGGACAGTTCGGCCTGCAGGGCGTGTTCGCCTTCGCCGCGCTGGGCACCCTGCTGTGGTTCGTGGTGGCCTATTCGATGAAGAATCCGCGCCCGCTCAGCAGTTATATGTTGAATGTCGGTGCGCTCGACGAATACGAAGCCAACCAACTGGCCCGGCAGTTGAACCAGGTACAGGGCGTGGTCGAGGCCGTGGTGATCGCCGCCGAGGGTATCGCTTATTTGAAGGTGGATCGCAATATCCTCGACCGGGCGGCGCTGCAAGAAATTTCGGTCGCCAAAGTCTAACGGCGGAACGGACAGGGGTTTTGGTAGAACTATCCTTAGCTGGAGGAATGCGGAGATGGCGAGAGGCGTAAACAAGGTCATACTTATCGGCAATCTGGGCAAGGACCCCGATGTGCGTTACATGCCGAGCGGCAAGGCGGTGGCGAATGCCACCCTGGCCACCAGCGAATCCTGGAAGGATCGGAATACCGGTGAGCGCCAGGAACGCACGGAATGGCACAACTTGGTGTTTTACAGCCCATTGGCGGAGATTGCCGGCGAGTATCTGCGCAAAGGCTCGCAGGTTTATATCGAAGGCCGTATACAGACCCGCAAGTGGCAAGATAAGACGGGGCAAGATCGTTATACCACCGAAATCGTCGCCAACGACTTGCAGATGCTGGGTGGGCGTGGAGGCGGGGCCGCCAATTTCGAATCCCGTGAAGCGCCCCCTCCGACCTACGATCAAGCGTCTGCGAATCGGCCCGCTGCCCCGCCTTCCCAAGCCTCATCGCCCATGGAAAATGATTTCGATGACGATATTCCGTTCTGAGCGGCGTGGCCGGTGAGCGCACAAGGATTGAGTCGCTTGTCGCACAAATCCCAATCCAACGCCTCGTGAAACGACGGTGATTGATCATCCCATACCCGTCGTCGCCGTGGACGGACCCAGCGGAGTAGGCAAAGGCACCTTGGGACGCGCTCTGGCTTCTCGACTGGGTTGGCATTTCCTGGACAGCGGCGCGCTCTACCGACTCACGGCGCTGGCGTCGATCAAACGCGATCTCGATTTGGAGGACAGCGCGGGTATTGCTTCGCTGGCGGAAAACCTGGCGGTGCGCTTCAATGGGTCGCTGGCGGATCAACGCATTTGGCTGGATGACGAAGAAGTGAGCCTGACTATTCGCAGCGAAACCTGCGGCAACATCGCGTCGAAAATCGCCGTCATGCCCAGGGTACGCCGGGCGCTGTTGCAGCGTCAGCGGGACTTTCGCCAACCTCCGGGCCTGGTCGCCGACGGACGCGACATGGGCAGCGTTGTATTTCCCGATGCCCTGGTGAAAATTTTTCTTACCGCCAGTCCAGAAGCCTGTGCAATAAGGAGATATAACCAGTTGAAGGAGAAAGGAATCGATGTTAGTCTTGCCGACCTTACACGCGAGATTGCCGAACGCAATGAGCGAGATGCCCGGCGTTTGATTGCCCCACTTGAGCCCACTGTCGATGCGGAAGTGCTGGATACCACCGGGCTCAATATCGAGCAAGTCAGGGAACGCGCCTTGCTGATCGTCAGCAAACGTTTGCACCTCAATTAATTAATTCGCTGATTATTCAATCTTCGATTAATTACCGTGTAATAAAAAAGCCCGGAATACCGGATCGCGTACTCATTCAACCAACATGCAGCGGTTAACCCCGCTTTTGAGCCGTAACCCATGACCGAAAGTTTTGCCGAACTGTTTGAACAGAGCCTAGCCGATAAGCAGATGCAACCCGGTGCCATCGTCACCGGGACTGTGCTCGAAATTCGCCCGGACGTGGTGATTGTGAATGCTGGCCTCAAGTCCGAGGGCGTCATTCCCCTAGAGCAGTTTTATAACGAAGAGGGTGTGCTGGAAATCAAGGAGGGCGACCAGATCGAGGTTGCCCTGGACGCTGTCGAGGATGGCTTCGGCGAAACCCGATTATCGAGGGAAAAAGCCAAACGCGCTCGCTCTTGGGAAGTGCTGGAGAAGGCTTTCGAGAATGACGAGATCGTCAAAGGCATGATCAGCGGCAAAGTCAAGGGTGGCTTTACGGTGGATGTTGGCGAAATCCGTGCGTTCCTTCCAGGTTCCCTAGTTGATGTGCGTCCCGTGCGCGATGCCTCCTATCTGGAAAACAAAGAACTGGAATTCAAGGTGATCAAGCTCGATCGCCGCCGCAACAATGTCGTGGTATCGCGCCGCGCGGTTGTGGAGCAGGAATACAGCGCCGAGCGTGAAGCCCTGTTGGAAAGCCTGCAGGAAGGCCAAGTCGTGAAGGGGGTCGTCAAAAATCTTACCGACTACGGCGCATTTTTGGACCTGGGGGGTATCGACGGCCTGCTGCATATCACCGACATGGCCTGGAAGCGGGTCCGTCATCCCTCCGAGGTGGTCAACGTCGGAGACGAGATCGAAGTCAAGGTCCTCAAGTTCGACCGTGAACGTAACCGGGTTTCCCTGGGGCTCAAACAACTGGGCGACGATCCCTGGATCGCTCTGGCGCGGCGCCATCCCGTCGGCAGCCGCCTGTTTGGCCGGGTAACCAACATTGCCGATTACGGTTGTTTCGTGGAAATCGAGGAAGGGGTCGAAGGGTTGGTCCACGTCTCCGAAATGGATTGGACCAACAAGAACATCAATCCGAACAAGATCGTTTCCATGGGCGACGAGATCGAAGTCATGGTGCTTGACATCGATGAAGAACGGCGGCGTATCTCGCTAGGCATGAAACAATGTCAGCCCAATCCCTGGGACGAATTCTCCAGCGCCCATAATAAGGGTGACCGGGTGACCGGCAAGATCAAATCGATCACTGATTTCGGCATCTTCATTGGTCTTGACGGCAATATCGACGGTCTAGTGCATCTATCCGATCTGTCCTGGAACATGCCCGGTGAAGAAGCCGTGCGAGAATACAAGAAAGGCCAGGATGTCGAGGCCGTGGTCCTGGCCGTCGATCCCGAGCGGGAACGTATCTCCTTGGGCATCAAGCAACTGGATAAAGATCCCTTCTCCAATTTCGTTGCCGAGAATCCCAAGGGCAGTATCGTGAACGGCACGGTGACGGCGGTCGACGCCAAAGGTGCAACGATCGATCTAGGCCACGGTGTCGAGGGTGGGCTGCGGGTTTCGGAGATGTCGCGGGAACGTGTCGATGATGCGCGCACCCTCATGAACGTCGGTGACAGCGTGGAAGCCAAATTCATTGGCGTAGATCGCAAGAATCGCACGATCACCTTGTCGATCAAAGCCAAGGAAGCGGCTGAAGAAGCCGAGGTCCTGCAGGATTACAGCCGCAAGCCCACGGGAGGAACATCCCTGGGTGACATTCTCAAGGAACAGATGAAAAGCCACGAAGAGGAAAGCTGACATCGCGCGGATTGTTTCTGGCAAGCCCCCTTGGCGGGGGCTTGAAGTTATGTTATGTGGTGGAAATAATCAATGACGAAATCGGAACTCATCGAAGTCCTTGCTCGCAAGCAGAACCACCTTCCCTATAAAGATGTAGAAGATGCGGTCAAGGCGCTACTCGAACAGATGAGTGAGGCGCTTTCCGCGGGCGAACGAATTGAAATTCGAGGGTTTGGCAGCTTTTCCCTGCATTTCAGGCCGCCGCGCTTGGGCCGGAATCCCAAGACCGGCGACTCGGTACCCTTGGACGGCAAATACGTGCCGCACTTCAAGCCCGGCAAAGAATTGCGTGAACGGGTCAACGCCAGTCGCGGGCGATCTTCCGGCTAGATCGGTGGTATACCGCTGGGCGGGGATACCGGCGCGCTGGCATTGGCAATCAGCTCCAACAATAAGAAGGTTGAAAGTAGCGGGAGTAAAGGTTGTTGAGTTGCAGATGATTCGGCCGCAGTCTTGAAGTTGTGCTCGAAAGGATGTTGCCCATAACCGTTCCGGGCTTGCACACGGCTGAGCCTTTCACTGAAAGCCCTGTGGGGGAGACATGCTCTGGATCAAGTCGTTTTTCGTCTTAGTGGTCGCCTTGGCGGTGTTGGTGTGTGGCGTGGTGATTTTCATGGCCAACTCCCAAGTCGTTGCAATCAATTACGTTCTGGGTACTACCGAATCACCGCTGTCCATTGTCATAGTGTGGGCTTTCACGGCCGGTGTCGCGTTGGCGGTACTCATCGGCTGTTTCGTGGTGCTGGCCTTGCGCTGGCGCATGGCCAGATTGCGTAGCACTGTCGATAATCAAAACCAAGAGATCGGGATACTGCGGAAGAAGTCGGGCCAGGATGTCCGCTAAGTATGCTGGAATTGTTGTGGTTGCTACTTCCGGTAGCTGCCGCTTCCGGGTGGTGGGCGGCTAAACGTGAACGTACCGATCAAGACCGCATCCACGCGGTCCACGCGGATCGTTTCAAGGGGCTGAACTATTTGCTCGATGAGCGCCCGGATGAGCTGATCGAAGCATTTGTCAGGGCCGTCGAAGTCGATCGAGACACTGCCGATACTCATCTGGCGCTGGGCAGTTTGTTCCGGCGCCGTGGTGAAGTCGATCGGGCCATCTCCATTCACAGCAATCTGATCGCGCGTAACAGTCTGAGCACCGAGCAACGTAGCCGCGCCGTACTCGAATTGGGCGAAGATTACATGCGAGCCGGACTGTTTGACCGGGCCGAGACCCTTTTCCGGGAATTGGTCGGTCAACCGGACCATACGGCGGTCGCCCTAGCCCGTTTAGTGGGCATTTACGAGCAAGAGAAGGACTGGCAGGAAGCGATCGAATACGGCGATCACCTGGAAAAATTGACCGGGCAATCGCGCAAGGTGGAGACCGCTCAGTTTTGCTGTGAGCTCGCCGAGCAAGCCTGGCAACAACGGGATGCACAAGCGGCCAGGGCTTTCCTCCTGCAGGCGTTGGGTCGCGATCCTCGTTGTGTGAGGGCCAGCATGCTGCAAGGCGATATAGCCCTGGCCGAAGGGGAATATGCCTCCGCCATCACCGCCTATCAGACGATCGAAAGGCAAAACCGCAGCTATCTACCCGAAATCGTTCCGCAACTGGAACACTGCTACGCTGCCCTTGGCCGTCCATGGGCGGTAATCGATTATCTTCGGGGTGTACACGCCCACGATCACAGTGGCCGTCTTACCGACCTGTTAGCGAATTTGTTGATCAGTCAACAAGGCGAGGAGCCGGCTCGGCTCTTTCTAGAGGATGAGTTGCGCAGTTTTCCCACGTTATCGGGGTTGCGCCGGTTGGTGGAACTGAAGTTGGCCCGCAGTGAGAGCACGAACTCCGACTTGCACGCATTATATCGAATCAGCCAACACATGCTGGACGACGCCGCCCGGTATCAATGCGACAAATGCGGTTTCGTCGGCAAGTCGTTGCACTGGTGCTGCCCAGGCTGCAAGAGTTGGGGCAGCATCAAAGGCCTGCCCGATGTGGTGTTCAAGAAATCAAGCCTCGAATAAATCACACACGCATTGCAATCTTGCGTGGTTGATACTAGGTTAGTAGCCGCACGGAATTACCGGGAGCAATCCTGGTTTCTGTTTCATCTAAGGAAACCTTTGGAGGACTCATGAACATCTTGATTAGAGCACTATTCGTGCTGTTGCTCACCTGCGCCGCCCAGTGGGGATTCGCGCAAACCATCGATATCAATACCGCGACCGCGGAAGAACTCGCGGCTACCCTCGACGGTGTCGGCCCAGCGAAAGCCGCTGCCATTGTCGAATACCGCAAGGCTCAGGGACCGTTCCAATCGGTGGATGATTTGGCCAAGGTCAAGGGTATAGGCGAAAAAACCGTGGAAAACAACCGTTCCAAGCTGAGCGTGGGTGATACCGCCACGCCGATGAAAAGCGATGCGATGACAACGCAACCGCCCAGCATGCCCGAGGCCCCACCGCCTCCGACCATGCCCTCCAGCGATCCGCCCGCCACCAAGCCCAGTAACTGATCCTGGAATCCCTACTCGATTGGCCGCCCTCAAGGCGGCCAAAATATCTCGGTCACTCCCACCCAACCTCACCGCTCCCACCATGTTCCGTCCCTGGGAAATCTTCATCGGTTTGCGCTACACCCGCGCCAAACGCCGCAACCATTTCATTTCCTTCATTTCGCTCAGTTCCATGCTGGGCATGGCCTTAGGCATCACGGCCCTGATTACCGTGTTGTCAGTAATGAACGGAGCGGTGAAGGAGGTGCGCGACAGAATTCTGGACATGGCGGCGCATGCGACCATCAGTAGCTGGGATGGGCGCCTGGCCGACTGGCACAACGTGCTGGAAACCGCCAAGCAAAATCCAAAAGTTCTGAATGGTGCACCCTTCATACGGGGCGAAGCCATGCTGACCAACTCCAGTTGGGTGAGCGGCACCATTATCCAAGGCGTGCTACCGGATCAAGAGAAAACCGTTTCCGACATCGCCAAGAAAATGGTGGCCGGCAGCCTGGATGACCTGCATCCCGGCGCCTTTGGCATCATCCTCGGGAAAACACTGGCCGAAGTATTGGGTGGAGTCATCGTGGGCGACAAGGTGACGGTCATCATTCCGCAGGCCAATGTGACGCCCGTCGGTGTCATGCCGCGTCTCAAGCGTTTCACGGTCGTTGGCATTTTCGACTCGGGCATGTACGAATATGATCGTGGACTGGCGCTCATCCATATCGCGGATGCCGCTACCTTGTTTCGTCTCAACGACAATGTCAGCGGTATCCGTTTGAAATTAACTGATTTGTTTCAGGCTCCCCTGGTCGCCCGTGAAATCACGCAGCATTTGCCTGGGAACGCTTACCGGGTACGGGATTGGACCCAGGAACACGCCAACTTCTTCCGCGCCGTGCAGACCGAGAAAACAGCCATGTTCGTTATCCTGATGCTCATCGTGGCCGTCGCAGCATTCAATATTGTCTCCACCCTGGTCATGGTGGTTACCGACAAGCAAGCCGACATCGCCATTTTGCGCACTTTGGGCGCTTCGCCGATGAGCATCATGGGTGTTTTCATCGTGCAGGGCACGAGCATCGGCCTCATCGGCACGCTGTTGGGGACACTGGGCGGGGTTTCACTGGCTAGTAACCTGCACGTGGTCGTCCCTTTCATCGAAAATCTATTCGACATCAAGTTCATGTCCCCAGACGTCTATTTGATCAGCGACGTGCCTTCCCAGTTGTTGTGGAGCGATGTCTGGACCATTGCCGGTGTCGGGTTCGGTTTGGCCGTGCTGGCTACCTTGTACCCCGCGTGGCGTGCCTCACGTACCCAACCGGCGGACGCCCTGCGCTATGAATAACAGACTGGGATCGGACGAGGATAACCCTGCCGTGACCGCATCGGATGCCGCGTTGCGTTGCGTTGGATTGAGCAAATCCTTTCACCAGGGTGATCAGGTGCTGGACGTATTGCGCGATGTGCATTTCAACGTCCAGCCGGGCGAAAGTGTCGCCATCGTGGGCAGTTCCGGGGCTGGGAAAAGCACCCTGTTGCACCTGCTCGGGGGTTTGGAAGTGCCTACGACCGGGGAAGTGTACGTAGCGACGCACAACCTGACTCGTATGGGGGAAGCCGCGCGAGGTCGGATACGCAACCGGCTGTTGGGTTTTGTCTATCAGTTCCATCATTTATTGCCGGAATTCACGGCCTTGGAAAACGTCGCCATGCCCTTATTGATACGCGGTGAGTCCGTGTCACGCGCCACGGAAGCGGCGGCGGCATTATTGGCGCGTGTGGGGCTGGAGAACCGGTTACCGCATAAACCGGGTGAATTGTCCGGTGGCGAACGTCAGCGCGCCGCCGTAGCACGGGCTTTGATTACCAACCCAGCCTGCGTGTTGGCCGATGAGCCGACCGGCAATCTGGATAGGCAGAGCGCCGAGCAGGTTTTCCAGTTGATGTTGGAACTGAACAGGCATCTGCAGACCAGCTTCATTATCGTCACCCACGATCCGGGCTTGGCGGCGCGCATGGATGGCGTATGGCGTCTGGCGGACGCCAGTCTACATCGGGAGAGCTGACCCGCTAAATATTGATGCCGGTTTTAGGATTCTTGAGTGGACGGCTGCGACGCCTGCGTATGACGCTGATACGCCAAAGCAAACGCACACTACCGTAGACCAGCAATCCCAACACCACCCCAGTAGTCAGGGAGCCCACCAGCAAAGGCAACCAGATCAGACCGGTTTCATGCCAAAGCCAACTCAGCGAAAGCTCGATCTCGAAAGGGCGATGGGGAATACCCAGCAACCAAGCCCCCAAGCGGTAAGTAGCGTAGAAAAATGGTGGGATGGTGAGCGGGTTGGTGATAAAGATCGTGGCGACCGCCAGTGGCAGATTGATGCGCAGAGCGATGGCCGCCGCCGCCGCGATGATGGCCTGCCCCGGTAGCGGAATGAAGGCGACGAACATGCCTACACCTAATGCACCGGCCACCGAACGGCGGTTCAAGTGCCAGAGGTTGGGATCATGCAAACGGGAGCCGAACAAACGCAGATAGGTCTGCTCTTTTAAGTCTTGATGTTCAGGGACGTACCGTTTGATAAATCGCTTGACCATAAGAACTGAACCGGCTCACTTCCGGTAACCAAAGCCGGATGAGCATAATTTGTTGTATTCGCGCCGGATGCATACATGCGCGTCATCGCTGGGTCCTTTCTCGTCGGTATCCTCCTGTTTCATTCCCTGGCCGAACTACCCAGCGGCTGGTGGACGATTGGCCTGCCCACCGCGTTAATCATCGCTTTCCAGGTTACGGCGCTGCGCGTACCCGCATGGATCGCCGTGGGATTCTTGTGGACCCTGTTGCTGGTGGCTCCGCCCCCTATTCTGCAACGACCTCAGACACAACTCCCCCCCACGCTCGAATCCACGGATCTACGCGTTACCGGCTGGGTAGCCGCAATCCCGGAAACGCTCTACCGGCGCACCCGTTTTCTATTGGTGGTGGATGAGTTATACCACGAAACCACGCCTCTTGGCTTTCGGGGACGTCTACGTTTGTCCTGGTATGATGCGCCTGTCGCTTTACAGGTCGGTGACCGTTGGGCCTTCACCGTTCGCTTGAAACGTCCTCGTGGACTGGCCAATCCTGGCGCGTTCGACCATGAACGCTGGCTGTTCACCCAACGCATAGCCGCCCAGGGATATGTACGAAATCAGCCCCAGGCCCGCCTGCTCAGATCGTCCGACCGCTATCCGCTGGATCGTTTGCGACAACATATCGCGTCTCGATTTCAACGTTTGTTATCCGGCAATACCTACACCGGTCTGCTGACGGCCTTGGCCATTGGCGAGCGGCAAGGCATTACAGATCGGCAATGGAATCTCCTGACACGCACGGGCACGGGCCATCTCATGGCGATTTCCGGTCTGCATGTCGGTCTGATCGCGGGACTGCTATTCGTCTGGACACGTTATCTGTGGAGCCGCTCTCTACGCCTGACGTGCTTTTGCCCCGCCCGTTCGGCAGCCACCTGGGTCGCCCTGATGGGCGCTTTCGGATATGCGTTGCTGGCCGGATTGTCCTTGCCCACGCAACGCGCCTTGATCATGCTGAGCGTAGCATCCCTGGCCATAATCGCACGCCGTCCAGTCATTCCCAGCCGGGTATTGGCCCTGGCTCTGCTGGCCGTGCTCATTGTCGACCCGCTGGCGCCCTTGAACGGCGGATTCTGGCTGTCCTTCGCCGCCGTTGCAGTGATCCTGTTCAGCGTCGTGGGCTATCGAAGTGAATTCCAGCCTTGGCGAACAGGGGTAGGACTGCAGTTGCGTATTTCTCTGGCCTTAATGCCAGTGACAGTGATTCTGTTTCAAAACGCCTCGCTGGTGTCGCCACTTGCCAACCTGATCGCCATTCCCTGGGCCAGCCTCACCGTAATTCCCATGACCTTGCTGGCGGCCTTGGCTGGATTCGTCAATACGGACCTGCAGACCGGTCTGCTCACCGTGGCGGCCTTGGCTATGGACTGGTTATGGCGCTTCCTGACCTGGCTCGGACAGAGCCCCTGGACCAGTCTGAATCTGCCGGCTCCGCCGCTGTGGAGCTTGCTATTCGCCGTGCCGGGTCTGCTCCTGCTGTTAAGCCCACGGGGCGTACCGGGACGCTGGTTGGGCGCCGTGCTATGTTTACCGCTAGCGTACGCCGCTCGGCCGGTACCGGAGCCGGGTGATGCCTGGTTTACGCTACTCGATGTCGGGCAAGGTTTATCGGCGGTGATACGGACTACCCATCATGTGCTGGTATACGACACCGGTCCACGTAGGGGCACCGCCTTCGATGCAGGACAAATCGCCCTGGTGCCTTTTCTTCGAGAGCAGCGTGTACAGCGGGTCGATACCCTGCTCGTCAGCCACGCCGACAACGCGCACATGGGCGGCACACGCAGCTTGCTCGAAGCCTTCGACGTCCAACGTATTCTTACTCCGTTTCCGTTGCAAACGCCGATCGAGAATGCTCAGACCTGTCGGGCGGGCCAGACCTGGGATTGGGATGGCGTCGAGTTTCGTCTATTGCACCCATCCGAGCAAAGCCTGCTACGTGGCGACGACGCCTCGTGCGTGCTGCTGGTCAGGAGTGCCGGCGGACGGATCCTGTTGACCGGAGACATTGGCGCGGCCGGAGCGGCGGAGTTAGTGCGAGCCCACCAGGCCGAGCTGGCGGCCGACGTGCTGATCGCTCCTCAACAGGGTGCCGGATTGCCACTTGGCGAAGATTTTTTGAAAGCCGTCAGTCCTCAAATCGTGTTGTTTTCCACCGGCCACAACCCGCGCGCGAATACCCCTAAGCCTGCTACCCAAGCCTATTATCGAAGTTTCGGGGCACGCTTATACAACACCGCCGATCTGGGCGCCATCGGATTGCGCCTGCCTTGTGACGGACAACTCCCTCCGCCTTCCTTTTACCGCCAGCAACACCGCCATTATTGGAACGCACAATAATCGTCACCAATCTGTCACAGGCTTGACATAGTGTTAAAATAACACTAATATTAGGTGTACTTTGTACACTAAGATGAAAATCATGGCTCCTGTCGATCCGGCCCTGTTGGCACTATCCACGGATGTGGTCTTGTTCAGTATTCATGCCGAGCGGCTGGATGTCTTGCTGCTTAAGCAGGCCGCCCGGCAATGGCAATTGCCGGGCGGAGAAGTGGGTGCCTGTGAGGATTTGGACGGTGCGGCGCTACGCCATCTGAGGGAGCAAACCGGGGTGGATGATGTGTATCTGGAACAACTTTACACATTCGGCGATCCCCGCCGTGTGGACTGTCAACGGGTGGTATCGGTGGCCTATTACGCCTTGGTTCCGGCGGAACGATTGCCTTTGGACGAACTTCGCAAGAATCCGCAGGTGGATTGGTGTCCGGTCAGTGACTTACCTCCGTTGACCCTAGATCATGCCCAAATTGTGACCCTGGCGCATCAGCGCCTGGCATCCAAATTGGCTTATTCGACCATTGCCCTGCAATTTATGCCAGCCAGTTTTACCTTGAGCGCCTTGCAAACGGTCTACGAGACGATTCTTGGCGAAGTGCTGGACAAACGCAATTTCCGCAAACGGATTCTCGCCATGAATTGCATCGAAACCACGGGCGGTATGGCCCGTGAAGGCAACCATCGCCCAGCCCGTTTGTATCGGGCCACGCATCCCGGGCGGATCGAATTCCTCAAGTAAGGCGAGTGTCGTCGCCGGAGAAGCATCATGAACGCAACGACTGACGTGTTCCCCCTGATTCAACGGCCGAAGCCCATACGGGTTCCCGACGTCATGGAGGAATCCTTGGACGAAAGGGAACGGGCCGCTTTGATCCGGCGCATCAAACGCCTGTTGGTGGAGCAAGACGCCAAGCTCGTCGCCCACTATTACACAGCCCAAGAACTGCAGGAGCTGGCCGATGCCACCGGGGGCTACGTGTCCGATTCCCTGGACATGGCCCAATTCGGCCATGACTGTCCGAACAGCACGCTGGTCGTCGCCGGGGTACGCTTTATGGGCGAAACCGCCAAAATCCTCAATCCGGAAAAGCGCGTGCTGATGCCGGAAATGGAGGCGACCTGCTCTCTGGATCTCGGCTGCCCGGCGGATATGTTCAATGCCTTCTGTGATCAACATCCTGCACACACGGTGGTGGTTTACGCCAATACCAGCGCCGCTGTCAAAGCACGGGCCGATTGGGTCGTCACTTCGGGTATCGCCCTGGACATCGTGCGCTACCTGGACCAACGCGGCGAGAAGATATTGTGGGCGCCGGACCGTCATCTGGGTTCTTACATTCAGCGGGAAACCGGGGCTGACATGCTGCTCTGGGACGGCGCCTGCGTCGTGCACGACGCATTCAAGGCGGAAGCGTTAAGCCAGATGCGCGTGGAACATCCGGATGCCATGGTGCTGGTGCATCCGGAATCCCCGGCCGAAGTGATCGCTCAAGCCGACACGGTGGGGTCCACCACGGCGTTGATCAAAGCGGCCCGGGAACTGCCGGCGCGGAAATTCATCGTCGCGACCGACCGCGGCATATTTCATAAAATGCAACAGGCTGCGCCTGGCAAGATATTCATGGAGGCCCCAACCGGCGGCAAGGGAGCGACCTGCGTCAGTTGCGCTCATTGTCCGTGGATGGCCATGAATAGTCTGCGCAAACTGGCGCAAGTGTTGGAGACCGGCGACAACGAGATTCTCATTGACGAAGCGGTGCGGGCTCAGGCCGTTAAACCGATTCAACGTCTGCTGAATTTCGCCAAACAACGCAACCAGGTAGTGCTAGGCAACAATGACGCCTGACCTCGGTTTTCGAGATGAAGAACCCACCCTTCATTTTACGCCCAGCGACCGATCTCTCCAGGCAAGTCGGGCTTTTGACAAAATTATGTAAGGATTTTTTCGTAACGACTAGCGAAAAACAATCAAACATTATATATTTTATCCCCCACGTGGGGCCGTAGCTCAGCTGGGAGAGCGTCGCGTTCGCAATGCGAAGGTCAGGGGTTCGATCCCCCTCGGCTCCACCATAAAACACCGCAGCCAATCACGGACATCGCTCTACTAACAATGCGATGTGGCCTTAACGCAAATCCTAGCCTTCGTTTCCGTCTTTTTTAAGCAAAGCCTGTGTGCAGTGCGCGAGGCTTCGTTGTAGGGTGCGCTCCAAACCCCATTGACCGGAACGCCGAGCCTGCATAAAGAGACGAAAAAGATGCGCCGATCCACGCCAAATCCAGATTGTGGCTTGCGAAATCCGCCATCTGATATATAATTTTTGGTTTTTATGGGCCGTTAGCTCAGTCGGTAGAGCATCGGACTTTTAATCCGCTGGTCGTTGGTTCGAATCCAACACGGCCCACCATAAAAAATCCACTCTGCCCTTCCTTTACCGACCGCTCGCCCTTTTTGACTGGCTACCGCTGCCTGTCTAGGCTCATCCAATGAAGCCGAACCTTAGGACAACACGCCTTTGGCCTGCTGATCAGCATGATAGGAAGAACGCACCATCGGCCCAGCAGCCACGTGGGAAAATCCCATGTCCTCGCCCACTTGCCGTAGACGATCAAATTCCTCCGGCGTGACATAACGCTCCACCCGCAAATGATGCACGCTGGGTTGCAGATACTGCCCCAAGGTCAGCATTTCCACACCGTGGGCACGCAGATCGGACATCACATCTTCCACTTCAGGCAATGTCTCCCCCAAACCCAGCATCAGGCCGGATTTGGTGGGCACGGTCGGACACCGTTCCTTGAAAAGCTGCAGCAAACGCAGCGAGTGCTGGTAGTCGGCACCGGGCCGTGCCTGTCGATACAAGCGTGGCACGGTTTCCAAATTATGATTGAAGACATCCGGTGGCGTCTGCTCCAAAAGACTCAGCGCGGTATCCATACGGCCACGAAAATCCGGAGTGAGAATTTCGATGACGATGGTCGGATTGCGTGCGCGCACCGCCTGAATGCAAGCGGCGAAATGACCTGCGCCGCCGTCACGCAAATCGTCGCGATCCACGGAAGTCACAACCACATAGTTCAGCGCCATGGCGGCGATGGTCTGAGCCAGATTCTCGGGCTCTTGAACATCCAATGGATTGGGGCGGCCGTGCCCGACATCACAGAATGGGCAGCGCCGCGTGCAAATATCGCCCATGATCATGAAGGTCGCGGTGCCATGACCGAAGCATTCGCCGAGATTCGGACAACTGGCCTCCTCGCAGACCGTATTCAAACTATTTTGCCGTAGCACCTTTTTCAGCCGCAAAACCTCGGGTGTGCCGGGAAATTTAGCGCGAATCCACGCGGGCTTGCGCAGCCTTTGTTCCGCCTGAGTAGGAGCGATCTTGACCGGGATACGGGCCATCTTCTCGGCGCCACGAAGTTTCTCACCCCGTTGTACGGGTTTCACGGATGCCGCGTTGGCTTGCCCTTCATTGCCTGCTTTATGCTCGGACATGTATTGTCTCCTGCCCGGTGAAGACGGGAAGCCCCGCCTTCCGATAAATTGTTGTGTACCCCAGCGTTGCGACCAACGCCGCCAGCAAGGATTCCCGCACCTGCTCCACGGGCGCCCCAATCCCCAGATCCCGCAGTTGTGTCACCTTCAAGCCCGGATAACCACAGGGATTGATACGGGCGAATGGCTCCAGGTCCATGGCTACATTCAAGCTGAGGCCGTGATAAGAACAGCCCCGTCGAATGCGCAGTCCCAGCGCAGCGATCTTAGCTTGCCCAACGTAAACGCCCGGCGCATCGGGGCGCGCATGAGCCGCAATACCATACCCCGCTAACAGATCCAATACAGCCTGCTCCATGCGCGTGACCAGTTGCCGGGGTCCCCAACTGGCCCGACGCACATCAAGCATCAGATAGATCACGATTTGACCCGGTCCGTGGTAGGTGACCTGACCCCCACGATCCACGGGAATCACGGCAATATCGCCCGGCGCCAGCACATGCTCCGGCTTACCACTCAAACCCTGGGTAAAGACCGGGGGATGCTCCACCATCCACAATTCATCGACCGTGTTCTCCCGGCGCGCCGTGGTGAATTCCTGCATGGCTTCGAACACGGGCATATAATCCCGATGGCCCACATCGCGCACCAGTACGGACGCGCCATTGAAGGCTGGCGCGTCTGGAACGTTAGTCGATAGGGGGTGGATCACAAAGCCATCACCACCCGTTCTGCGGCACTGAGATCGCGGTATATGGCATCCAGTTGTTCACGGCTTTGCGCACGGATCGTGACAGTGACCGATTGATAGCGACCCTGCCGGCTGGATTGGACACGCGTTTGACTGACATCCAGATCCGGTGCGTGCCGGCCGACGATTTCAGTGACCAAATCGGGAAAATCCGCGTTGCTCAGACCCATGGCCTTGATGGGAAAATCGCAGGGGAAGCGCAGAAGGGTATCGCTGTTCATAACCAAATCTCAATCGTTGCTTTCCCTGGCGCTCGCCGCCATCGCGCCGCCGGTTGCGCAATGGATCGGGAAGGGGCGTACGCCAGAGGGAGAGGGCAAAGAACGCACCGCTGGACATGACTCCGGCCACCGCATACCCGGAAGGGGTGGCCGGAAAATCCGCCGTCACGCCGATCACTCGAACAGCGAGTAAACCCCCCGGATAGCCTGGTCCATCAGGCGTCCAAAAAATCCCGCCTCGGCGACATCTTGCAATGCAACCAAGGGAACCTCGTTCACGGTCTCCTGCCCTAAAGTCACCACGATGCTGCCCAGTACGGCACCCTTTTGGACCGGCGCCTCGACATTTGAGTTCATACGCAGCGACGCCTGCATGTCCTGATAGCGACCCTTGGGGATGGTGACGTATAGGGTTTCGGTCAAGCCCAGAGGCACTTGATCGGACTCCCCTCCCCAGATGCGTGTCTCGGCCAGAGTCTGATTGGCATCATAGAGCTTGTGCGTCTCGTAAAATCGGAAACCGAAATTGAGCAACGCCTGACTGGCGCTGAAACGATCATTTTCCTTCTTGGCTCCCAAGACCACACTAATCAAACGCATGTCGTTACGTTTGGCGGAGGCGGCAAGACAGTAGCCGGCGGAGTCCGTATAGCCGGTTTTGATGCCATCCACCGAATCATCGCGGGTCAACAAGCGATTTCGGTTGTATTGAGTGATATTGTTGTAGGTAAATTCGCGAATCGAATAGCGGGCGTAGTCCTTGGGATAATCCCGGATCAGGACATACGCCAGAGTCGCGATATCGTGCGCCGTCATGTAGTGATCGGGGTCCGGGAGTCCCGTGCTGTTCATGAAATGCGAATGATTCAGACCCAGCGCGGCGGCTTCCTTGTTCATCAGAGTCGCGAAGGCGCTTTCACTGCCGGCGACATGTTCCGCCAGCGCCACCGTGGCATCATTGCCTGACTGCACCACCATACCCAATATCAAGTCCTCCACCTTCACCCGGCTACCCAATTCCACGAACATCCGCGAACCGCCCGTGCGCCAGGCATGTTCGCTGATGGTCACCTGATCGCCCAGGGTGATAGCCCCTTCCCGCAAACTCTTGTAAACGGCATAGCCGGACATGAGTTTAGTGATACTGGCAGGTTCCGCACGTTCGTCCCCCCCCTTCTCGGCCAGGATGCGTCCGCTCTGGAAATCCATGAGAACATAGTTGTGCACTGGTAGTTCAGGCACTTCGGGAGGCGTCTGCTGAGCCTGTGCCAGCGGGGTTAGAAACACCGAGAGGCAGATAAATATCTTGATCAGGGACGACATAATCGCTTGTTGACTAGGCTATCCGGATGAATTATCAAATCGCGTCGGTCCGGCACGCCCCTCATCGAGAGGCAACCGCATGAGCACTGATGCCCAGATCGGCTAGACGGGCGACGAGTTGCTGTGCTTCGGTCTTGCTCTGTACCGGTCCGACTCGAACCTTGTAAAGATCGCCAGGCGCGGAGTGCACATGGACTCCATAAGGCACGTGCGCAGCGACCTGGTGTTGCAAGTGTTCAGCATTGCGACGCAGGGAAAAGGCGCCAACCTGGACGAAGAACTGCCCAGACTGGCCGGCAGCGTAGGGCGCCGACGCCGGTGCCGATACAGGCGCCGACGCCAGTGCCGATGCTGGCGCCAGTGCTGGTGCTGGTGCTGGTGCTGGTGCAAGGTTAGCCGATACCGGGAACGCGGCGACCGACGTCGATTTGGCAGCCTTGAGCTCCGGTAAGGGAGGAGGCGGTTCGATGGCCGTCTCCCTTACCGGGGCAGAGAGAGAGGATCGATTGATCGCGCTGGCTACAGGGGGGCTCACGGGACTGGGTCGATTGGCCTTAGGAGCCGGCACGGGCGAAGCGGCCTGATAAGTCGAGGCGATACGCGGCTTGGGTGCGAGGCCACCGGCCAGGTACTGATACGGGGCCAGAGCCACCACTTCGACTTGTGCCGTGCCTTTCTTGACCATGCCGAGTTGGGTCGCCGCCGCGTAGGACAGGTCGATGATGCGGTCCCCGACGAAAGGCCCACGATCATTGACCTTCACAATCACACTACGGCCGTTTTCCAGGTGCGTGACACGCACATAGGTGGGGATCGGCAAAGCCTTATGCGCGGCCGTCATGTCGTACATGTCGTAGGGCACGCCGCTGGAAGTTTTCTTGCCATGGAAATCAGAGCCGTACCACGACGCCGTACCGCGCTGTTTGAATCCTTGACTGGTATTCATGACGTAATAACGTTTTCCGAAAACCTCGTAGGATTCCGGATTACCCGTTTTGCTCGGTGGTTCCCAGGACTGCGAGGCTTCCTCCGGTCGGGCATCCCGTGCCGAGGCATCTTGTCCGACGGTGGCCTCCGGTGTGGTGCTACACCCCGCTGACAACGCGATCACCAAGGTTCCAAGCACAACGAAGGTTGTGGAATTCCTCCCCATAACTCCCCCCTAATCAGTGTTTCAAGGTTTCAACACAACGGCTGCGATCAGCCGAAACTTGGAGAACGAATCTGTAAGGTCGTCCGGGCGCGTTGGTTTGTTATATCCGCCCGCGAATTTCCTGGCCCAGTTGATAAACGGCCATGGCGTATAATTGGCTGTGATTATAACGAGTGATGACGTAAAAATTATCGAACCCCAACCAGTACTCCATTCCCCCATCTCCTTCGTATTCCAACAACAAAGCAGGCTGATTGCCCGCCACAGAGACAACCGGATACACGCCCTGCCGATTCAGCTCGCTAACAGGACGATCCGGTGGACGGAGTTTGCGATCCACCAGGACCGGGTACTGACCGCCGTTCACCCGAGCGGGGGTGGCAATGGGCCCGCCACGCCGCCATTGATGTCCGCTCAAGTAGTTGGCGACACTACCGATCGCGTCACGGGGATTGGTCCAGAGATTGCGGCGCCTATCCCCATCGAAATCCACGGCGTAACTGAGAAAACTGCTGGGCATGAACTGGCCCAGGCCCATAGCTCCAGCATAGGAACCTTGCAGCGATAGCGGGTCGATGCCTTCGTCGCGCGTCAGCACCAGATAGTTTTCCAGTTCCTTACGGAAGAAATCGGCACGCTTGGGATAATCGAAGGCTAGTGTGGCCAGGGCCTCCAGAACCCGATACTTGCCCATATTGCCGCCATAGGAGGTCTCCACCCCGATGATGGCGACGATAATTTCGGCAGGCACCCCGTAAACCTGCTCTGCCCGCGCCAAAGCATCCCGATTGGCCCTCCAGAAAGATACGCCGCCCTGTATCCGCGCCGCGGTCAGGAAAATGCGGCGGTAGGCATACCAGGGCTTGCCCTCCGCCGGGCGACTGATCAAGGCAACGATATCCGGCTGAGCATGCGCGCGGCTAAACAGCGCGGAGAGTTCCGTCTGACTGAACCCATGCTGGGCGGCCATTTGTCGAATGAATGCCTGCACATCGGCACGCGCCGCCAAGGAGCCCGGCGCGGCTGGCAAGGAAGCAACGGTCGGGGCGGTGGCGGTGGCGGGGAAGGTTGGAGGGCGGGAATCAGACGGGGTGGGTGGAGTAACGACGGTTCGCGGGTTGTTCGCGGAGGCTATCGCCTTGTCGTCGCGCGCCATCACGGTTGGCGCGGGCATTACACAGGCATTCAACAACAGGGCTACGCTAACCCAACACAATATTCTCATGACGCGGATCGTTCTTTCCATTGAGACTGGCTATTGGCTCAGCCAGCGGCGGCTCGAATAAATGCTCATCAGCATACCGAATCCGCCCATGATCGTCACCAATGATGTGCCGCCGTAGCTGATCAGCGGCAGGGGCAATCCGACAACGGGCAGAAGACCGGATACCATGCCCGCATTAACAAAAACATAGACGAAAAATATCAATGCGATACTACCCGCCAGCAAGCGAGAAAAAGTATCCGGCGCGCTGGCGGCGATATACAGACTACGTCCCACGATCACGGCGTACAATGCCAGCAGCATGCACACCCCGATCAAGCCGAACTCCTCGGAGAAAACCGCGAAAATGAAATCGGTGGTGCCCTCCGGGAGAAAATCCAAATGAGCCTGCGTGCCATTCAACCAGCCCTTGCCGTACAGCCCACCCGAGCCGATAGCGATCTTGGATTGGATAATATGATAGCCCGCGCCCAGCGGATCGTTCTCCGGGTCGAGAAAAGTCAGCACGCGTTGCCGCTGATAATCATGTAACCCAAACTCCCAGACGACCGGTGCGATACAGCCCACCGTCGCCACGCTGCCCAGGATGATCGTCCAGCTCAATCCTCCGAGAAACAGCGCGAACGCCCCGGCGCTACCCACTAATAAAGCCGTGCCCAAATCCGGCTGCTTGGCGATGAGCAGCATGGGTACGCCGGGAATCAGCACGGCGACCAATAAATGCCGGAATTGCGGTGGTAACGGGCGATTGGCGAAATACCAAGCCATCATCATGGGGACGGCCAGCTTCATGATCTCTGAGGGCTGAAATCGCACTCCCACATCCAGCCATCGCTGGGCGCCCTTGGACGTCTCGCCGACCAACAGGACGGCCACTAGCATCACGATACCCCCGAGATAAAGCCAGGGAGTCCACACCTGTAGCTGATGAGACGGAACCTGCGCCAGCACTATCATCACCATGAAGCTCAGTGCCAACCGCACGCTCTGGCGCTCCACCAATCCGATATTTTCCTGCCCGGCGCTGTACAGCACGACGAGGCCGAGCACGGCCGCCGTCAACAAGGCGAGCGACAAGGGACCATCCATGTGGACACGGCTAAGCAGATCACGGCTTGGCGAGGATTCCGCCCCGAAACCACCGCCTGCGTCCCCATGGGGAAGCGATATTCTCATGGCTTCATGGCCATATAGGCATCCAGCATCTTGCGCGCGATAGGCGCCGCCGTGGCGCTTCCGCCGCCGCCATGCTCGGCGATTACGGCGACCGCGATACGCGGATCGTCGGCCGGCGCGAAGGCCACGAACAAGGCGTGATCATGAAGATTCTTGGCCAGGCGGCGGGCGTTATAACGCTCATCCTGACCCAGGGAGAAAACCTGGGCCGTACCGGTCTTGCCGGCGATGGTATAGCCGATGCCGATACCGATCTTACGCGCCGTACCGTTGCCGCTGTGCACTACATGGGTCATGGCGGTCACCACGGCCTCCCAGTTTCTGCTGTCCTTGACAGGCACGGGCGGCAGCGGGCGCGGTGCTTCAGTGTGCAATTCATGGGATTCCTGTTCCTGAGTGGCGTACAGGATACGCGGCTTGAACCCCTGGCCGCGATTCGCCAGCGTGGCCGTGAAATGCGCCAATTGTAGCGGCGTGGTCAACATATAACCCTGGCCGATGCCGGCAATGAGCGTTTCGCCGGCGTACCAGGGTTTACGGTGCGTGGCCTCCTTCCATGCCTGGGAAGGCACCAGTCCGGGCTTCTCGCCGGGCAAATCGACTCCGGTAAGAGTCCCCAGATCGAATTGAGCCAGATAGTCGTGGATACGATCGATGCCGATGTTCAGCGCCAGATCATAGAAATAGACGTCGCAGGATTCCGTGATCGCCCGGTCCAAGTTCACCGTGCCGTGCCCGCCGCGCCGCCAGTCGCGAAAGCGGTGACTCTGCCCCGGCAGCCGGTAAAACCCACGGCAATACACCGGTTTGCCCCGTGTCGTGACCCCATATTCCAGACCCGCCAAGCCCATCAGCGGCTTGATGGTGGAACCGGGCGGATACACCCCGCGCAGGGCGCGATTGAACAAAGGCCGGTCGTGGGAAGTAATCAGCGCCTTGTAGGAGGCGACATCAATGCCGTTGACGAAAGGATTGGGATCGTAGATCGGCATACTGGCCAGGGCCAGAATCTCGCCGTTACGTGGATCGATGGCCACCAGCGCACCGTTGTAATCGCTCAGGGCCTGCTCGGCGATCGCCTGCAAGCGACTGTCTATGGTCAGGTAGATGTTCTCACCCGGAGAGGGCGGAGTCTGCTCCAGAACGCGCAGCGCCCGGCCTTGGGCGTTGGTCTCGACCTGCTGGAACCCGACCTTGCCGTGCAACGTATCCTCGTAGGACTTTTCCACGCCATTCTTGCCGATATGCGTGCTGCCCCGATATTGCTGCTCGTCGATACGTTGCAGATCTTTCTCGTCGATGCGTCCCACGTAGCCCAACACATGGACGGCATGAGCGCCCAGGGGGTAATGGCGGGTCAGATCCGCCTGTATGGAAACGCCGGGGAAACGATGCAGATCCACCGCCAGTCGGGCCACTTCATCGTCTTTGAGATTCAGGCGCAGGGGAATGCTGTCGTAAGCGGGGCTGCGCTTTCTCAATTTCTGAAAACGCGCGATGTCGCTCTCGCTCAGTTCCACCCGTGCGCCGATTTCCGCCAACACGGCGTCCATGTCGGTCACGTCCTCGGGGGTGATCTCCAGCCGGTAGGACGGCAGATTATCCGCAAGCAGCACGCCGTTACGGTCGAAGATCTGCCCGCGCGTGGGTGGTAACGGCCGCAGTTTGATGCGGTTGCTCTCGGACAAGGTGACGAAAAGATCGTGATGGACGATTTGCAGATAAGCCAGGCGGACGACCAGACCGACGAGACCGGCCAGCACCAAAAACAGCGCCAGCAACGCCCGTCGACTGAACAGGCGCCGCTCCTGGCTCAGGTTTTTGACCCTGGGCATGCGGCGATTCAATGTCGGGTCGGCAACGGGCGTTGACATCGATCAAATTACCCGAAAGTGACGGCGCAGATCACGAAGAATCACAAATATCCAGGGCCACATCAGCATGGAACCCAAGGCCGGGGCAAGATACCAGAAATCCGGGGCCGGGTAGCCAACGATGCCGTTGATCCAGAAGACCAAGAACTGATTGACGGCGACAAACGCCAAAATCGTGAACGATTGCTGCCAGAGCGGCAGGACTCTAACTCGTCGATAGGTTTTGAGCGTGAGAAAACCCACCACCGCCAGAGCCAGGGCATGTTGGCCCAACAGCGTGCCTTGCGCCGCATCCAGCAGCAGACCCATCAGCCAGCCGGCGCCTACGCCCACCCGATGCGGTAAGGCCATACACCAGTAAATCAATACCAGACACATCCAATCGGGGCGGATGCGATCCACCCACAATGGTAAGGGAATGATAGTCAACAATAACGCGACGATAAAGCTGAACAAAATCACCCAGCCGCCCGGCTGATGCGGCAGCATGGTTAACGCTCGGCTGTTCGTGGGGAAGGGGGCGGCGAAACACCCTCGGATTCCGGATCGGACTCGGGCTCGCTGGCGATCAGCAGCACTTCGCGACTGCGATCCAACTGGGCCATCGGTGCGGCGACGATATGCGCGAACGGACGCGTGGGGTCGAATTCGACCTTGGTCACCCGCGCCACCGGATAACCGGGCGGGAAACGCCCGCCCAAGCCGGAAGTGATGAACAGATCGCCCTCCTGCACGTCCTCGTTGTTGCGCACGTAGAGGATCTCCAGTTCCTGAAAATTCCCGGTGCCGGTCGCCAAGGCGCGCAGGCCGTTACGATTGTCCTGCACCGGCAAAGCGTGATTGGGATCGGTGATCAAAATGGCGGTGGACGACAGCAGGCCGGTATGGATGATCTGCCCGACAATACCCCGCTCATCCAACAGCGGCTGCCCCACGCGCACCCCTTGACGACTGCCCTTGTTGAGCAGGATTTGGTGGCGATAGGGATCGAGATCGACGGTCAACAACTCCGCCACCAGCACGCGTTCTCCCGACCGAACCGGCAAATTGACCGAAGATTCCAGTAACATGCGCAGCCGGCGGTTTTCCGCTTCCAGAGTGATCAGCTTTTGCAGTTGCACGTTGGTGAACAGGAGTTTTTGCTTCAGCCGTTGGTTTTCCCTGATCACGTCCTCATGACGGGCAAAGGTCTCCGCTACCCATTGGCCGGTTGCGACCGGCAATTGAACGATGGATTGCAGGGGATAGATCAGGGTCGACAGGGTATCCCGCGCCGTTTCGAGATCATGACGGCGATGATCGACGATCATCGCCGCCAGGGACAACACCACACACAGGACGATACGGATGTCGGCGGAACGCTCGGCGCTGAAGGGGCTGTCGCCCTTGCGTTTGTCCTGAAGTTGAGACAAACCCCTGTGTCCTCCGCGAAGCCTGGCGACGACCAGACCGCATCACGCTATTCGATGAAAAAGAAGTTGGTGCCGTGCTCGTCGATCAATTCCAGTACCCGTCCACCGCCGCGCGCCACGCAGGTCAGCGGTTCCTCGGCGATCGTCACGGTCAGACCGGTTTCCTCCATGATCAAGCGATCGACGTCCCGCAACAAAGCGCCGCCACCGGTCAGAACGATGCCTCTTTCGGCTACGTCGGCGGCCAGTTCGGGGGGAGTGGATTCCAGGGCTATTTTAACCGCGTCGACGATACCCGACAGCGGCTCCTGCAGGGCCTCCAGAATTTCGTTGCTGTTCAGGGAAAAGCTGCGCGGCACGCCCTCGGCGAGATTGCGGCCCTTGACCTCGATTTCGCGCACCTCGCTGGAGGGATAGGCGCAGCCGATTTCATGCTTGATGCGCTCGGCGGTAGGCTCGCCGATCAGAATCCCGAAATTGCGGCGCACGTAATTGATGATGCCCTCGTCGAAGCGGTCGCCGCCCACCCGCACCGAGGCGGAATAGACGATACCGTTCAGGGAGATGATCGCCACTTCGGAAGTGCCGCCGCCGATGTCCAGGACCATGGAGCCTCTGGCTTCGTCCACCGGCATGCCCGCGCCGATGGCCGCCGCCATGGGCTCCTGAATCAGGAAGACTTCGCGTGCTCCGGCGTTCAACGCGGAATCGCGAATGGCGCGCCGCTCCACCTGGGTGGAACCACAAGGCACGCAGATCAGAACCCGTGGACTCGGGCTGAAATTGAGCAGTTTGCGAGCGTGGACCCGCTTGATAAAATACTGCAGCATTTTCTCGGTCACCGTAAAATCGGCGATCACCCCATCCTTCAAGGGCCGGATGGTGGTGAGATTGTTCGGCGTACGACCGAGCATGCGTTTGGCTTCAGCACCCACGGCGGCAATCGTGCGGGGGCCGCCCCGGCTGGGGTCCTGATAAATGGCGACGACCGACGGCTCGTTCAAGACGATGCCTTCGCCGCGCTTGTAGATGAGCGTATTGGCGGTACCTAAATCGATGGATAGATCGCTGGAGAAAATACCGCGCAGACGTTTCAACATGGTTACGATTCCGCCCCTGGATTGGTAAAAAACGGCCAATCCTAGCAAGGGTCAGGGAGAGGGAGCAAGTCAACCAATTAACTTGCCAGGACGATAGCCCAAGGCAAGAGACCGACCCAACGAAGGCGAACCGAACGACCCAGGTCGCGGCTCGGCCTTCAGCTATCCGCCCACGGCGGAGCGACTAAGCCCAATCCGCCAAATCGGCCCGGATGATGCGTACACGTCGCATGATCGCTTCGCGCTTGAGATTGAAGCCGACCATGCCCACGGTGACGACCACCCCCACGGCGATCAGGACCAGCGCCCGCGCCAGACCCTGCTCCGGGTAATACGGAAGCAGTTGCCCCCCCACGTTCAGCACCAGAAACGCCACGCCGGTATAGAGAAAAGCACGTATCCGCAGCGCGATGCCCACCACGACGCCCAGCAGATTCAAACCCAGGGCCAGCACGAATATCCCCAACCCATTTTGCTGACGCAGTCCATCCGCGGCCACGCTGGCATAGAGCACGCTGAGCGCCGCCAGCCGCCCACCGTTCAACACCGCTGGACGCAGCTCATGGCGATGCCAATGCAGCAAGGCCAAGACCGTTACCGCCGCGGGAAGAACGTAGCACTGCCAAAGGCCGGATTCCCGTGCCCATTGCGGAACCCAGAGATAAATCCCGGCGTTCAGCGCGAGCACGCCCAGATACACCGGCAAGGGATTGCACAGGGATTCGCTCAGCGCGATATACAGTACAGCGACGGCCAACAAGACCCCGCTGGTCGTCAACCGTTGCCCGCCATCGACCATCGGCGCCGCCGTCCAATCGCCCCGCCATGCCGCCTGTACCGGCGGCAGAACGACCAAGGCGAGTAGCGGAATACACAGCGCGACCCGCTGTATCGGCAAGGACCCGGTCAACCGTTGCAGGACGACGGTGGCGAATCCGACCGCGATCAGCACGCCGCTGTCCAACATCCCGAACGACGATATACCGAAAGCGATCAGCCGGATGTAGCCGAGCAGCAGCAAGCCCAACAGCGCGCTGCCGTAAACCCAATCGGCCCGGTGGGGATTGCGCCAGGCCAGCCAAGCCGTCATGCCCAGCAGCAGCACGAAGGCGGTTATTGCCGCCGCCGCGTCGGCCTGGCGGCCGAACAGCCAGGCGGGGTCCTGATCAGGGTAGGACAACAGGAAGCTAAACAACAGCAGGGTATGCGCCGCCAGCAGAACGGCGGGGACATAAGGCAACGCGGGCAAGGTTTCCGCTAGCACCTCGCGCAATAGCCTGGCGGATGGAGGCTCGGATTCCTCCGGTTGCCGCGCCAGCCAGGCACGCAACCAGCGTTCCCCGATGATCAGCAACCAGGCATAAGCCATCGTGAACAAAGCCGCCCACGGCAATACGGATTGCCAACCGTTGGCCGCCCAGGCCGCCATCCCGACATAGCCGGCGGCCAAGGGTAATACCCAGGCCAGGACCAACCCGCCCCGCCGTTCCTGCCACCAGCCGTGCAACGCCGCCACCGGCGCGAGAATGACCAAGGTCACGGCGCGAGTCGCCCAAGGGATGTCCGGCAGCAGCACCAGCAGAATGGTCAGCGCCGGCAGGATGACCACCCATTCTCCCACGACCCGCGTCAACATCCCGGAATCCGTCCGACGATGACGCCAGATCAGCAAAACCAGGACACCGGCCAGACCGCTCAACGGCGGCAACAGCGCGGGCGATCCCGACCATCCGGCCAGCAGCGTCACCAGCAAGATGTAAACCGCCAGCAACAGCATGTGGGACTGCAGCCAACCCGGACGTAGCCAAACCCCATGGGCCAGGGAGAGTGTGAATGCGACAGCGAACACGATCGACCAACCGGAAGCGCCGGGTCCGCCACCGCCATCCAGGACCCACGACCCCGCCACGGTCAGCCATTGCAACAGGAACATCGACAAGACGGCCACCGGCAATCCGTACAAGGGGCGATCCAGATCATCCCGCCACCACCGCCAGCATTCGGCCAGGGCGGGTCCGAAACGCCGCCATGGAGCGACCAGGAGCAGCATGGCGTTCAACCAGAGCAGGGTGAACAGACTGCCCGCTGTCAGCAACAGCGGCCAAGGTTCCAGGGTTGGCACGTCCTCGAACCCATGGCCCAGCAGCAGACCGGCCAACGTCAGGCTAGCGACCGCCGTCCAGGGGAAGATCCAACTGGCGCTGTAACCCATCATCATCAGGAGGTACAGGGCGATTCCCAGCGCATATGACGCCGCGCTCGGCATCGGCAGCAAGCCGACACTGACGCCGGACGCCACCACCACCAAGCCGCACCAGGGCCAAGGCGTTTCAGCCAGGGACCAGATGCTGAAACGAGCATTGAAGCGGGGCAGCAGGACGCGGCCGATCAGCCACAAGCCATAGCCCCAAAATAGAACCGGCCAGGCGCTTCGCAACAGACCCCCGGCGATACAAGCGCCGCTCAATAATGGAATCACGCCGATACTGCGCCACATAGGCGCGTCCTTCAGCGGTTTGAGCAACGGCGGCAAAACCGCGCTCAACGCCACCAGCAACACCGGCACGTGGGCATCCGCCGTCAGGAAACACAGGCTCGCCACGGTCAGCCCGGCGATGAAAGCCAGGCTGGCGACGATATACAGTGGCCTGCCGTAGAGCCGGCGATATTCGTCCCGGTTATCGAGACGATTGGCCAAACCGGCTTGGACAAACGCCAGCCCAGCCAATACCAGACCGCTTTCCACGGACCCCGCCTGGCCGATCCAAAGCCGCAGCGACAAACCATAACTGGCCAATGCGAGAAGGAACACGCCAAGCAGGCTCCAGTGGAACCGCGCCAATTGCCGATTGGCCAGCAACAGCGCGCCACCCGCCCCCAGCAGCACGACCCCGTCGCCTATTCCCAGCCCAGACCCACTGGCCAGGAATACGCCCTGGAACGCCTCGAAAACCACCGCAAACAAAGCCAGCGCAATGGCTGAGCGATTCAGCGGCCGTCGATATAACCCCTCGATCGGCGAGGACGCCAACGGCGGACGCTCCAACAGCCAAGCGCCCACGGCCAGCGCCAGACTCAGCACGGCATTGGCGCTGGCCTGGCCGATGCCTATCCACAACGGCGGATTACGCCCGGCGTCGAGCAGCCAGACAGCCGCCGTCAAAGTCGCGACGACGGCATAACTGTGCGCCCGCAGACGATAATGCCAGCCACTGGCCGCGAAGCATCCCAAACTGATCGCCAAAGCCCCCAACGAAGCCAGCACCGCGCCGTCGACCAGACCCGCCACGACAGCCAGCGGTGGCGCTGACGCCGACACCGCGACCATGAATCCGTACAATCCACGTTCGACCGGCGACCGGGCATTGCCGCCCGGATCGCTGGGGAGAAACCGCAAGGCGTGCGCCAAGCGGCCCGTCAGCGGCCGATTCAGCAGCCACAATCCCACCCACCAGACCAGCCAGGCGAACAACGCGGCAACCGGACAGAACCAGGCCGTGGCATCGAGTTGAGCGAGCCAGCCCAACGACGCGCCCAAGGCCAGCGACAAAGGCACGGGCGCGATCCAATGCAAACGCCGGAAATAGCCCAATACCACACCGCTGGCCAGAACGCCCGCAGCGGCGCTCCACGGCCAAAACAGGGGTAGATGGAGCTCCCACAACGACGCCGCCAGTTGCACCAATCCCAACAGCCACAACACCACCAGGGCCTGTCCCAGCGGACCCCGCACGACGGCGGCCAGCCGCAGTGGCTGCACCGTGAAGAAACGGGCCAAAGGATGGATGTCCGTCGCGTTTTCCGGGTCGCGATCGATGAAACGATCTTCGGCGGGACGCGCGTTCAGCCACCACAGTAGCGCCCACAAGGGCAATACCACCAAGAACTGACTCAGGCCCGTCCCGACGGCCGGGAAATAGACCTGTTTCAGCCAGACGCCCGCTCCACCCCAACACAGCAGCACGGCGTAAAACAGAGCGCGACGGCGCAGCGCCAGACTCTGCCACAGAAACACGCCGCCCCCGGCGAACAATAAGGGAATCACCAGAGGCTGCGATACCCACGCCGCGACTTCCCATGACCCGCTCATCACGATGACCAGGGCCAGCGCCACATTCAGCCACGCGCTCGCCAGGAATACCGGCACCCGTTGGGCAAACCGTCGCAAACCGCGCAGACCGCTCCAAGTCCACAACACCGACAGGGCGATACAGATCCCGGCAATCTCCGGCCGCTGCCCGAGCCCCGGCCAGACCGGCGCGTAAAAGGCCGCCACCGTGGCCAGCAGCGTGACCAAGCACCAGACGAGCCTCTCCAAGCGCGGGGATAGCAGGCCCAACGGCGCAATGTATCGGCGGCTCAGCCAATACAAAGCGGCGCTGGCGATGACCGGCGTCGCCAGGCCCGTCCAACCCGGATGCGCCCAGTAAAGGCTCCAACCGGTCAGGCCCGTCAACAGCAATCCCGTCACCGCCAGGCATTGCAACGCCAGCATCCGGGAACGGGTTCGCGCCCAATGGATCAAGCCCAACAAACCAAGTAACCCCGGCAAACTGGCCAGCAGATAAAGATCGAAGGGCAGCGGTTCCAACACCAGCAGGCCGTAAGCGCCGCTGACACAGGCCAACATCAGGTACAGCGGCGGCAAAGTGAGATAGCGCCAAGTCACCCAGCCATAGAGCACCGCTCCCAGACTCAAGGTCATGATGCCGGGGATCACTGCGGCCAGCCCCAGCGCCGCCGCGACGACGGACAGCCCGTACAGGGCGAAACTGAAACGGGACAGCAAAGGATATTTGACGATCCATTCCTTGAAAGCGGCGTCGACCTGGAACAATAGGCCACAGAGCGCCATCAGAAACGGCCCAAAATAGCCCGCCGGCAAGGAACCCGGGTAAGCCCAGGTGAGATGAACGAAGGAAACCGCCGCCGCGTACACCAGCACGCCGCCGGCGTAATAAGCCGTGCTCCGCTGCTCGACGAACCAACTCCGCAGCCAGCGACGGGCGAACAGATGCAATCCGTAACCCAGCCACGCCAGCAGCATGCCCTGCAGACCCGCCAGCCACTGCCATTGCGGAGCCCAGTCCAGCCAGGGGACGAGCAGTTGCATGGACGCCAAAGCCACCACCAGGCGGGGATGCGCACCGGTCAGCGTGCGGTCCATGAGTGCGCTGACCAGGCTGGCTGCCCAATAGAATGCCGCCAGCGCCACGCCCGTCAGCGCCAGGGCAAGGCTCAGCCCTAGCGGAGTGGCGGCGGCGGCGATCAAACGCGCGGCGGCGGCCAGATCCAGGGGGGCGAGCAATAGGCCGATCGCCAGCAGAACGCTGCTGGCCGTGATCAGGTCGGGCTGTTTGACCCGCAATTGATAGCCCGCCCAGAGCAGAAAGCCGGTATAGGCGAGCATGCTGGCGAACACCACCAGCGCCAGCGAGAAACCGGAGGTATTGCGGACCAGGAACACCGTACCCGCGAGCAGGCAGAAAGCACCGACGAACCAGCCGATATTTTGCAGCAGGAACGGTACGGCCAGCCGGGGCCAACCGGAAACGCGCTGAAACAGGCGCTCCAGCGGACCGGGCTCCGTGGGTTTCCAGTCAGATACGGGCCCTGGCAGTGGCGCACAGGCAACGCTTTCCGCCTCCGCCGTAGCGGCAACCGGGGTGGATGCCGGCGGAAGTTCGGGCGGTGCGGGCAGAACCGGCGCGGGCGGGATAGCGACTGGCGCGCTGACGAAGCCCGTGGGCGCGGGTGCGCTGGCTTCCGCCGCGGGCGTTGCAGCCGGACTGGGCGCTCCCTCCCGCCAAGGTGGCGTACCGGGCGCCTGGACAGCCAATCGGGTCAGCAGATTCCAGGCGATCTGTCGCCGTCTGCGCCAGTTTTCGCTATCCGGCGTGGCCTGGGCCGCCGTCAGATGACGGCTGAAGACCGCGTCGATCTGTGCGATCAACTCTCGATGGCGGGCCTCGTCCAACGACGCCGATCCGGCGTGGCGTTGCAATTCCAGCCGTAACAGAACCAGGTTTTCCAGGTCGCCCAGAGCCTGGCGCTGGCCGCTGGCGGATAATGCCAGCGTTGGGGGAGGCGGGGTCGTGGCCGGAACTGAAGGAGTCCGCGCGGCTTCCAGGCTTTTGAGTTTGTTGCGGGTGAGGATAAGCGCGATGAACAGGATGATCGGCGCAATCAGCCAGGCGAACGCGGCGACCAGCAAGAGCATCCACAATTCCATAGTCGCCTCGCCGTGGGAAACAGGAATGTTGAGAGAGCCAAAGACTCCTTCGACCCGCCGCGCGGCGGCGGTTCAAATGAGCGTTGGCGGCGCGATCCGCCTTAGCCGGGTTTTCCTAAATCGCTTTTCATGGCCGCGAGTTCGGCCTCGATTTCGCTATCGACTTCCATTTTCAGGAATTCGCGTTCGACGTCGCTGTAACCACCTTCCAGTTCCTCGCGCGCCTCCAGCCGCGCTTCCATTTCGCTGATCTTGTCTTCCATGCGACCGAATGAGGCTTGGCTATCCAAACCGGAACGCAGGTGATGATCGCGCATCTGGCTCATCTGCTCGCGGGCCTGGGCGGCTCGTTTGCGCGCCACCAGGCTGCCTTTTTTCAAACGCGCCTCGTCCAGCTTGCTTTCCAGAGCACGCAACTGGGCTTTCAGGCGTTCGCTGGTGCGTTTGGCGGACTGCCAGGATTCGTCCAAATTCCGGATGATCTTCTCGTGTTCCTTTTTGCGGCTCAGTGCTTCCCGCGCCAGTATCTCGTTGCCGGATTCCAGGGCCTGACGGGCGCGTTTTTGCCAATCCTCGGCCTGCCGGCGCTGGCTGTCCAATTCCTTGGCCAGTTGTTTTTCGCTGGCCATGGCGTCGATGACGCTTTCCTTGGCGCTGTTGATGTTCTCTTCCATCTCCCGAATCAGTTGCTTGATCATCCGTTCCGGATCTTCCACCCGATCCACCAGATCGTTGAGATTGGCGGCAATCACGTCACTAATTCTTTTGAACAAGTTAGCCATGGCATTCTCCTGAGTCAGCCGCGAAAACGCATTGCTTGTGGGAAGTATAGTGAGGATAGGGCAATAACCGGAGAATCAGCGCCACCCGTCCCGCAGCAAACGTTCCAAATCCTCGGGGGACTGGGGCCTACCGAACAGAAAGCCTTGCCCTTCCTCGCAGCCTTCCGCGGACAGAAACGTGTGTTGCTCGTCCGTTTCCACCCCTTCGGCGATGACCCGCAGGCGCAGGCTTTTCGCCATGGCGACGATCGCTCGGGTGATGGCCATGTCGTCCATGTCCTTGGGAATGTCGCCGACGAAGGATTGGTCGATTTTCAGATAATCGATGGGGAATCGCTTGAGATAACTGAGGGAGGAATAACCCGTACCGAAGTCGTCGATGGCGACCGTGATGCCCATCGCCTTGAGGTCGAGCAGAATCTGATGGGTTTTGCGCGGGTCCTGCATGACCATGCTTTCGGTGATTTCCACTTCCAGAGCATTGGCGGGAAATCCCGTTTCTTCCAGAATCTCCGCGATTCGCTGAGCCAGGTCGGGTTGCCTGAATTGTCGGGCGGAAAGGTTGATCGCCAATCTCAAAGGCGGCAACCCGGCTTTCTGCCAACCGCGCGCCTGGGCACAGGCCGTGCGCAATACCCATTCGCCGATGGCCACGATGACTCCCGTCTCTTCGGCGATGGGTATGAATTTCACCGGTGAAATCAACCCCAATTGGGGATGTTTCCAGCGGATCAAGGTTTCCACGCTGGTGATGCGCTTGGACGCCAAATCCAGGCAGGGCTGATATTCCAGCAGGAACTCATTGCGCTCCAACGCCTGACGCAGGCTGTTGCTGATGATCAGCGTTTCGTTGGCGCGCTCGTTCATCTCCGTGGAAAAGAACTGATAGAGATTGCGGCCTTCTTCCTTGGCGCGATACAACGCGATGTCCGCGTTTTTCAACAATGTCTCGGCGTCATTCCCGTCGGTTGGATAACAACTGATGCCCACGCTGGCCGAGATATACAACTCGTGGCCATCCACCAGGACTGGATCAGCCAAGGACTGCAACACCTTGGATGCCGGTGCGGCGGCATCCTGAACATGGTTTAACGGGTCCAGCATGATGCCGAACTCGTCGCCGCCCAGCCGGGCGACCAGATCGCTTTCCCGGACGCATTCGCGCAGGCGTTGCGCCACGGCCTGCAACAGGCTGTCGCCCAGGGGATGACCGAGGGAATCGTTGACGGTCTTGAAGTGGTCCAGGTCGATCAGCAACAACCCCAAGACCTGATGTTCGTGGCGCTGCGCCCGACTCAACGCCTCGCTGAGACGCTCCCGGAAACACATGCGGTTGGCCAGCCCGGTCAAGGAATCATTATGCGAAAGAAAATGCAGCCAGGCGGCATCCTGCTTGCGTTGAGACAGGTCGGTGAAAACGGCGAGGTAATGAACGATTTTGCCCGCATCGTCCCTGACGGTGCTGAGCGTCAACCACTGCGCGTAGGTCGTACCGTCCCGGCGCCGATTCCAGATTTCGCCCTGCCAACGCCCATGGGTCGACACCGTCTGCCACATCTTGGTGTAAAACGCCTTGTCGTGGCGACCCGAGCGGAGTATCGCCGGCGTTTGGCCCTTGACCTCGTCCTTGTCATAACCCGTTACCTGGCTAAACGCTTCGTTGACGAACAAAATCCGCTGCTGGGCATCGGTAATGATGATGCCATCGGCCGTGTTCTCGAAAACGCCCGCCGCCAGACGCAGGTCCAGTTCAGCCTGACGTTGCTCGGTAATATCGTTGAGAACGCTTTCATAGGCGCTGACCCGGCCCAAAGCGTCGCGTTCGATGACCGTGTGATTGTCTATCCAGCGAGTCAGGCCCTCCTTGGTCAGGATGCGATATTCCTGATGGAAACTGCGCATGCCCTGGTGCGTGTTTTCGTCCACTTCACTCACGGCGCGTTCCCGATCATCGGGATGGAGGATCGTATCCAGGGTCAGGCGCTGGTGCTCGAACTCGTCGGCGTCGTAGCCGAACTGCGTGATATTGGGCGACATGTACCGAACGATCCAGGGAAAGTGACCTTCCCAACGGCACAAGACATAATGGCTGTTGTCCGCAAGCGATCGGACTTGCCGCAACCCTTTGGCGGGTCGTGGCCATTTGCGAAGAAGGTGGGTGACGAAAATTCCAGCGATAACTACTAATGCGGTGAGTAGAATCACATAAGACATGGAATTACCATCAATGCAGTGGTCCTTTGTGTTTTTAGCATCGTTTCATTACATTCCTGTAGTAACCGCATGATCCTTGTAGGTCATCTCATGAATCCTAGCAGAATACTTGCCAGAGCAACGTAAGGTTTGCCATGTCCCCCAACAATTTGATCTGGATCGATCTGGAGATGACGGGATTGGATACGCAATCCGACCGCATCATCGAGATCGCCACCATCGTCACCGACAGCGAATTGAACATCCTCGCCGAAGGCCCCACGCTGGCCATTCATCAACCAGACTCCACGCTACACGCCATGGATGAATGGAATCGCAATCAGCATGGCAAATCCGGTTTGACGAATCGGGTGCGGGCCAGCCGCATCGACGAACGGGAAGCCGAACTACAGACTTTGGCCTTTCTGAAACAGTACGCGCCCAAAGCCAAATCGCCCATGTGCGGCAACAGTATTTGCCAGGACCGCCGTTTTCTGGCGCGTTGCATGCCCGAATTGGAGGCCTATTTCCATTACCGCAACCTGGATGTGAGCACGCTCAAGGAGTTGGCGCGGCGTTGGTATCCGAAGACGCCGCTCTTCAACAAAACATCCACGCACTTGGCGCTCAACGACATTCGCGATTCCATCGAAGAATTACGGCATTACCGGGCTTGTCTGTTCGTCAAGCCGAGCACGGAAGACTGAGAAACCAAGAAGGCGATTCAACGGTAGAATACCGCCAGCCAGACCGTATCCCGATCGGGATCGGTCCATTCGACCCGGTGCCGGACGTGCGCCGGGATATTGACATAATCCCCCCGCCCCAACTCCAGCGGCCGGTCCCGTCCAGCCATGGTCAAGCGCGCCCGGCCCTGCAAGACGACGACCCATTCGTGCAGATCCTGGTCGTACCAGAAGCCTGGCGGCGAGGCATGGCCGTGCGAAACGATCCGTTCGATGCGCGTCGCCGCGGTGGTCATCAAGGATTCCATGAACTCCTCGGGTTGAGGATCGGGACTCTTCGCGAATAGATTGGCGGGCTTCATCGGCTTACCTCGAAACATTCCAGTCCGCGGCTATTGTGCCCGCGAATCGCCTGTTTGGCACGCCCTGGCTGCTTTCGCTACGCCGCCATTTCCGGTCGTTGGCATTACCCGTGACAGACTGGAGAGCCCGGCCCGATGCCCTACATTGGAACAATTAAGTCCAGATCGCACTCATACAGTGCGACGCCGCAATGATCGGATCGGCCGTTGGGCCTTGCGGCCAATCCGCCTGGGCAACCCGGCGTTGGGGATTTCCAAGCCGGCGAGAGGCGGGTATCCAGGGCATGACGGATTCATGGTCCGGGGATTGCATTGAAGGGCGCTCCGCGTTGGGTGAACCAAATTGCGTCAGTCCAACGCCTGGTTTTCATGCTGATCGGGCATGGCAAACCGGAATAGCGATTTTCAAACCATTGCCGATTGGGACGATGATCCGTGGGAGTGGGTCCGGCAAGCGCGCTACCGGTTGGGGAATTCCAGAGCGGCTCGCACTTCAACAGTGCCATCGGAAATGATCGAGGCGCCGACCCCGCCGGCGACACGCCGGAACGACGGCTAGATGCCAACCCGCGGTGACTTCCCAAGGATCGGTCACCACCACTGTCGAGGGGGCAAACATGTGTGGGATTAGCGGCGAAATTCGCTTCGACGGGCAGACGCCGGACCCGACTGGCATTCAGGCCATGAACGACCGGATGCGCGCCCGTGGACCCGACGACGCGGGGGTGTTCTGCATAGGCAGTCGGGCCTTCGGGCACCGCCGCCTCATGATCATGGACCTTTCTCCGAACTCGCAACAGCCGATGTTCGACCCGAATCTGGGCCTGGGAATCGTCTTCAACGGAGCCATCTACAACCATCCGCAACTGCGCCAGACCCTGCGCGAGATGGGCTATTCATTTTATTCGGACGGGGATACCGAGGTCATTTTGAAGGCTTACCATGCTTGGGGAGCGGACTGTTTGCAACGCTTCAACGGCATGTTCGCCTTCGCCATCTGGGAACGGGATAGCGGGCGCACCTTCCTGGCGCGTGACCGGCTGGGCATCAAACCCCTGTATTACACCCGCCAGGACAAATTCATGCGCTTCGCGTCGTCATTGCCCGCCTTGCTCGCGGCCGGCGGCGTGGACAAATCCATCGACCCGGTGGCGCTGAATTATTATCTGAACTTCCATGCGGTGGTGCCCGCGCCGCACACCATCGTGTCCGGAATAAAGAAGGTTCCGCCAGGGCATTACCTGCTCACCGAGGCGGATGGCAAGACCCAACAGGTCGAATATTGGCGGCTCGAATTCAATCCTCAAAGTGGCGACGCCGAACGATCCTTCGAGGACTGGCGGTTGGCGCTGCTGGAGGAACTACGCAACGCGGTCAAGCGCCGTCGGGTCGCGGCGGTCGATGTCGGCGTGCTGCTCTCGGGCGGGGTGGATTCCAGCCTGCTGGTGGGCTTGATGGCGGAATCCGGCGTCAGCGGCTTGAATACCTATTCGGTAGGCTTCGAGACCGTGGGCGACGAAGTCGGCGACGAGTTCAAATACTCGGACATCATCGCCCGGCACTACGGCACGGCCCATCATCAGATCCGCGTATCCTCCACGGAGTTGCTGGAGCAGTTGCCGCAAGCCATTCTGGCCATGTCCGAACCCATGGTCAGCCATGACTGCATCGGTTTCTACCTGCTGTCGAGGGAGGTTTCCAAGACCTGCAAGGCAGTGCAGAGCGGGCAAGGCGCCGACGAGGTGTTCGGCGGTTATCACTGGTATCCGCCATTGGTCGGCAGCACCGAACCGTTCGCCGCCTATCGCAAAGCCTTTTTCGATCGCGATTTCGCCGAATATCAGCAGGTCGTGCAACCACCTTGGGTCGATGGCGATCATGCCAGCGATTTCGTCGAACAGCATTTCGCCAAATCCGGCGCCAGCGATCCGGTCAACAAGGCGTTACGGCTCGATACCACGATCATGCTGGTTGACGACCCCGTCAAGCGGGTGGACAACATGACCATGGCCTGGGGCCTGGAAGCCCGCGTGCCGTTTCTCGATCATGAACTGGTGGAATTCGCGGCGCGCATGCCCTCCAGCATCAAGGTGGCCGAGGAGGGAAAATACGTTCTTAAGGAAGCAGCCCGCGCCGTGATTCCCAGCGCGGTCATCGACCGACCCAAGGGTTATTTCCCGGTACCGGCGCTCAAATACCTGCAGGGTAGCGTTCTGGATTATGTGCGCGACGCCCTGCTCAACAGCCGCGCGCAACAGCGCGGGCTGTTTCGCAAAGAATACGTGAATAGTCTGCTGGACGACCCGGAACGCCACATCACGCCGCTGCGCGGCTCCAAGCTGTGGCAACTGGGTCTGTTGGAAATCTGGCTGCAGGCACAGGAACTGTAAACGGGGGTTCCATCGGCGTCATTGCTCACAGAAATCCGCGCGACGCCCTAGTCACCGAACTGTTCAGCATTCCCGCATCCGCTCGTCCAACGAGGAACCAAGTAGCGATGAAAAAGAACACGTCGATTTATTGCGGCTGGGGCCGAATCATCATGGGACATACCTTTACGGATGCCGCCGCCCTGGCTACGGAACTCTGCCGCGAACGGCGCGGCAATCGCGACATCGCTTTTTACGTCGATCACCCGCATGTGGTCTTGTCCTATGCACCCCAGCAACTGTTTCTGGACCCATCGGACACGCTCCGGCTCGACCTGGAGGATCTGGCGGACGATGACGAGGGAGAGATCGCCGTGCGCCCCGTCGCCACGGAAAATGACGCCTACGCGATCAACGAGCTTTATCTGAAACGCGGCATGATGCCCACCGATCCTAACTATGTCTGGCAGATGCGCGACGCTGACGCCCTGATCTATTTGGTGGTCGAAGATCCGGCCGACGGGCACATCGTCGGCACCGTCATGGGGATCGATCACGTCAGGCTGTTCGACGACTCCAGCGAAGGTTCGAGTCTATGGTGTCTGGCCGTGGACCCGCAGGCGCACTCGCCCGGCATCGGCGAGGCCCTGGTCAAGGCATTGGCTCGCCTGTTCAAGAACCGGCGCCGGGCGTACATGGATTTATCGGTGATGCACCATAACGAACAGGCCAAGAGCCTGTACGACAAGCTGGGATTCACGCAGATCAAAACCTTCGCCATCAAGAACAAGAACGCTTTCAACGAAGCCCTGTTCGTCGGCCCGGATCTGGAAGGCAGTCTCAACCCTTACGCCAAGATCATCGTGGACGAGGCGCGCGCCCGAGGCATCGATGTCGACGTGCTGGATGCCGACGAGGGTTATTTTCGCCTGACCAGCGGCGGGAAAAGCGTCGTCTGCCGCGAATCGCTCAGCGAGTTGACCAACGCGGTGGCCATGAGCCGCTGTCAAGACAAATACGTGACCAATCGCTGGCTCAGCCAAGCTGGGCTGAAAACCCCGGCCTTTCAACTGGCCGGTTCCCCAGAAAGCAATCGGGCCTTTCTCGAGGAGCACGGATCCCTGGTCGTCAAGCCCACCAACAGCGAGCAGGGCAAAGGCATTACCGTAGGCGTCACCGACAGCGAAACGCTGGAAACCGCCGTCGTCAAAGCCCAACGCTTCAGTGACCGGGTGTTGCTGGAATCCTTTCAGCCGGGACAGGATTTACGCATCGTGGTCATCAACTACAAGGTGGTCGCCGCCGCCGTGCGCAAGCCCGCCCAATTCGTCGGCGACGGTCAGAACGACGCGCGCACCTTGCTGGAAAAACAAAGCCGTCGCCGCCAGGCCGCCACCGGTGGCGAAAGCCACATTCCCATCGACGCGGAAACCGAACGCTGCCTGGCCGAACAGGGCTACACTCTGGATTCGATCGTGGAAAAAGGCGTGATCGTCCAAGTGCGCAAAACCGCCAATCTGCATACCGGCGGCACGATCCACGACGTGACCGATATTCTCCATCCAACCCTGGTGGCGGCCGCCGTGAAAGCCGCGCGCACGCTGGAAATCCCGGTGGTCGGGTTGGATTTCATGGTGCGCACCCCGGACCAGCCACAACACGTCATCATCGAAGCCAACGAACGGGTCGGGCTGGCCAATCACGAGCCCCAACCCACGGCGCAGCGATTCATCGATTTGTTGTTCCCCTTGTCCGTCAGCGCCAGTTGGACCGAAACCGCCTGATGATAGACCCGCAACGCATTCAAAAAACCCTGCTGGAACTGCTGGCCATTCCCAGCCCCTGTGGCTTTACCGATGAAATCGTGCATTACATCGGCCAACGGCTCACCGAACTGGAGATCCCGTACGATCTGACCCGACGGGGCACCATCCGCGCCAAACTTCCCGGCGTCGGCGCGGGACCGGCGCGGGCCATCGTCAACCACGTCGATTCCATCGGGGCGATGGTGCGCTTCATTCGCGACGACGGGCGGATCTCGGTCGCGCCGATCGGCTTCTGGAGCAGCCGTTTCGCCGAAGGCGCGCGTGTTACCGTATTCAGCGAACACGGCAGTTTTCGTGGCAACCTGCTGCCCATGGTGCAGTGGGGCGTATCGCGGGATCGTGGCGTCGAGGCGGTGTCCATGGACTGGGATCATATCGAACTACGCCTGGATGAGCCGGTATTCGACGCCGACGACGTTCGCGAATTGGGTATCGAGGTCGGCAATTTCATCGCGCTGGATAGCAATCCGGAAGTCCTGCCCAATGGTTACATCGTCGGCCGCAGCATCGACAACAAAGCAGGCGCGGCGGCGGTGTTGGAAACCCTGCGGCATGTCATGGAATCCGGACTGCGACCGGCGCGCGACACCTATGCCCTGTTCACCATCACGGAAACCATCGGCACCGGCACCGGCAGCGCCGTGCTGGGCAATGTCAGCGAACTGCTGACCGTGGATTTCGCTTCCGTGCCGTCCACCGAGAAATCGCCTTTCAAGCGCGTCACCCTGGCTGCCGGCGACGCCAGCGGACCGTATGATTATCACTTCACCGCGCACCTGCATCAGTTGGCCATCGAGATGAAGATCCCGCATCAGAAAAAGGTGCTGGAGGCTTTCCACAGCGACACGGCATCGGCGCTGGCGGCCGGCCACGACGTGCGCACGGCCGTGATAGCCTATGCGGGCGATGCTTCGCACAGCATCGAGCGCACCCACATCACCAGTTTGGAAAACGTCGCTCACCTGCTGGTGGCGTATCTTTGTTCCGAACCCACGTTTCAACAGGATACGCCGTTCACCACGGTGGACGATTTCTCCCACCAGATCACCCCGGACAATCTGCCGACGCCGCCCGTCCGTCAACCTTCGGTGGCGGACGTGCTCAAGGTCAGCAAGGACACGGAATGAGCCTCCCCACCCGCCGCGTGCAGATCGACACGGATTATCTTCGTTCCCGCTTGCTGGAAATGCTGGCCATTCCCAGCCCGACCGGCTTCACCGATGAAATCAGCCGCTACGTGTGCGGCGAATTGGATAAGCTGGATGTGCCCTATCAACTGACCCGGCGCGGCACCATCATCGCCTATCTGGAAGGACGCCGGCATCATTGCGGGCGGGCGGTGGTCAATCACTTGGACACCATCGGCGCCACGGTCAGCGCGCTCAAGTCCAATGGCCGCCTGGCGTTGAAACCGGTGGGCACCTGGTCCAGCCGTTTCGCCGAAGGCGGGCGAGTGACGGTGTTCAGCCGCAAGCACGCGTTTCGGGGTCAGGTTCTGCCGCTGCTGGCATCCGGCCATGCCTTCAACGAACGGGTGGATACCTTGCCGGTCGGTTGGCCGCAAGTCGAAGTCCGGCTCAACGAGCGTGTCGAGAACGGGCAGGACTTGCGGGATCTCGGCATCGATACCGGCGACTTCGTGGCTTTCGATCCCGATCCCGAGGTGGCCGACAACGGTTACATCAGCGCCCGGCATCTGGACAACAAAGCCGGAGCCAGCGCCCTGCTCAGTTGCCTGAAAGCGATACGCGACAACGCGGTCAGTCCCGCCATCGACTTCCACGCGATCTTCACCATCACCGAGGAGGTCGGCACCGGGGCCAGCGCCTCCCTGGCCGAACATATCAGCGAATTCGTCGGCATCGACATCGGGCCGGTCGCACCCGGCCAGAACGCGCGGGAAACCGGCGTCACGCTATGCGCGCAGGATACCAGCGGCCCATTCGACTATCACATGCTGCAAAAGCTCAAGGGATTGTGTCGTAAGTACCAGATCGGTTACCAAACCGATGTCTTCCGCTATTACTATTCCGACGCCAATTCGGCCATCACCGCCGGTCATGACGTGCGTAACGCGCTGATCACCTTCGGCACCGACGCCACCCACGGTTACGAACGCACGCATTTCGACAGCCTGGAATCCATCGCCAAGCTGTTGTATTTCTACAGTCTCAGCAAACCGGTCTATCCGTTGCTCGGCGGCGATTCCCGGCGTTTTCCGCATCTCAGCGCGGTGTAGCGACACCGGCTCGTTCGCTGGAAACACACGACCATGACCTTCAAAACCCTGCACAGCCATCGCCATCATTTGGGATGGGACTCCGGCAATCCGCCGGCGCTGACGGTCGCACCCGGTGAAACGGTCGAATTGGAACTGCTGGATGCTTCCGGCAACCGCGTTCAGCGCACCGATACCCATGAAGCCGTGCTGAACTTGAAGGCGGAAAACGCCAATCCGCTGACCGGTCCGCTCCACATCGAAGGCTCCGAACCGGGGGATACACTGGTCATCGATATTCTCGACTACGCGCTGGGCGACTGGGGCTGGACCGCGCTCATACCCGGATTCGGGCTGTTGCAGGAAGATTTTCCGCAGCCGTTCCTGCATCTGTCCACCTACGACCCGGCGACCGTGCGCTTTGCCGACGACTTGCGACTACCCACCCGGCCCTTCGCGGGAACCATCGGGGTCGCGCCCGCCGAGCCCGGCTGTCACAGCGCCATTCCACCCCGCGCCTGCGGCGGCAATATGGACATCAAAAATCTGGTGCGCGGTGCGCAGTTGCAGTTGCCGGTGGAAGTACCGGGCGCTTTGCTATCGGTGGGTGATGGGCATGCCGCTCAAGGCGACGGCGAGGTCTGTGGCACGGCCATCGAAACCCGGCTGAGCATTCAGATTCAAGTCGACGTCATCAAAGCCGCGCAACAAACCCTTTCTCGGCCCATGGCTGTCGTTCCGGAAGAACCGACCGTTCGGGGCGACAAGGCACGCCGCTTGTTGACGACCGGGATCGGCCCGGATTTGTTCTCAGCGGCGCGAGAGGCCGTGCGGTTCATGATCGATCAGTTGCGAAAACGCTACGGAATGGAACCGGAGCTGGCCTATTGTTTGTGTAGCGTCGCCGGCGATTTAAGAATTTCGCAATTAGTCAACGCACCGAATTGGACGGTCGGTTTCTCCGTTCCGGACGATATTTTCCACTAATTTTCGGGCCGCCCTCACACGATAATTGATCGTCCTGGCACGGCTGTAGCCCATTCTCTTCCCAGCAATCATTATCGTGCGCCATGCGGGACCCTGCCATGATGAGTCAGGGTCCATTTCTTTAATTCATCAAAGCGCAAAAACCTCATTCCATTCATCCCGAACGGTTCACATCGACCCGTTAAAACGGGCCAAGCTTTATCGGTCCATTTCTGGCCGATCCCCGAGTAACTATTTACAACATACTGTTATTATTAAATATAATAAGTTGGCGCCCAATCTGCAATAACCTCAACAAACTCACCGATTCAATTAACTAACGACTTAATTATTGAGGAGATTGCCGACATGCGTAGCAAACTTTTGAAATTCGCCGCATTAGCCCTTATCGGCTTTTCATCCATAATGACTCCGGCAATAGCCGGCTCCAAATATCACACGGTTTCGGATTTTCTGGCTCTGTTGGAAGACGACACGCGATACAATTACGATTACGAACGCACCATTAATCTGGGGGCCTGGGAATTCCACAGTCCTTGGAAAGTATTGCACTTTTATCTGCCGGATGATTTCGATCCCACTTATGAAGCCGTGCTGCAATTGAATATCAACAGCACCAATAAATCCCAATACAATGCCCTGTATCTCAATCCCATGGGTTTTGACGAGAACAGCTTCTCAGGCTGCAGTTCCGCTCAGCAGGACAACTATGCCGAGGAGCGTCTGACCTGGCTGCCTTATGTCGACCACGATCACTGGCAGTTCTTCCACAAAACGTTTACCGGTTTCCGACTGCATCCTGGCGAGAACGTGCTCCTGATCTGCTCCCGCACTCCCCAGGGCGATAGCTGGGGTGAACTGGATAACTTCTACCTCAAGGACATCGTGCTCCATTACCGCAAACGACTGCTGGTCTACTATCCCGACCCCCAATAAGGTAGGACGAAGGTAGGACGATAAATCCCGATCATCCGAACCCTGACCCCCGAGCCACTCCAAGGATTGAGCGGCTCGGGGGTCAGGGTTTTTGAGCTCCGACCAAGCGGAGACAGCCTGCGAACTTAACGCCTGTCCATGGACCTTTCCTTGGCAGACCAGCCAGAAGGGATTTCCAGTAGCCACCCATTGCCCCCAGCCGTTAAAATTCCCATTGAACCCGTGTTGAAACAGGGCGAGTCAAAGGGCTTGCGTCCCCTGAACCGTCCCGCTGCCCGGTAGGACCCTATCCATGTTGAAACCCCTTTCCATGCACGGCCATGTCGCGGCGGTGCTGATCAACCCGGATCGCAAACAATCGCTGGCCAGCCAGCGGATCGACCGCGTGCAGGCTACTTTCGCAGGTCTTGAAGGAGATGCGCACGGGGGCTTGACCCGCCGATCCTGCTCACGGGTCGCGCTGCTCTACCCACGGGGCACGCCGATACGCAATACCCGTCAGGTATCGATTCTGTCGGAGGAAGAATTGGCCACGATAGCCGCCGACATGGGCATCGCTCGTCTTGAACCGGAGTGGGTGGGCGCCAACCTGGTCCTGAGCGGTATTCCGGATTTGACACGGCTACCGCCTTCATCACGCCTGCAATTTCCGAGCGGCGCGTCGCTCGTCGTGGATATGGAAAACCGGCCATGCAAATTTCCCGGCGAAGTCGTCGACCGCCATTTCCCCGGCTTGGGTCAACGCTTTCCGAGCGCGGCGGTGGGGCGCCGGGGAGTGACCGGCTGGGTCGAAAGAGAAGGGATTATCGCGGTGGCCGACGAAGTGACCGTCTACATCCCCGTGCAGCCGCCGTATCCGCACCTTCCCGAGATCTGAGCACAGCTCGCGAAGGGCAGGCGAGCTTCTCCCGGCCACGCGGGTAACGAGCGGAGTCCACCCTCATCTTCTTCGCTTGGCTCTCCACGATTCGCGTTCATTGGAACCGGCGGATACTCCGCAATCAAGGATCGGAGTGCTCCTACCGTGGATCGTCGATGCCAGCAAACAGCACGGTTCGACCGTTGGTCCCCGCTGTACCGGCCACGACCTGCTGGGGCGGTTCCTGCCGGCTTCGACCGGATGCGGCAACTCCCTTATGATAGAGACACCGAACCCTGTTCGGCCATTCGCTCCATTGCTTATCCCGCTTGGCGTCGCCGAGGACACTTCGATGGCTATTCCTGCAACGATGCGCGCCATGGTGCTCGAAGCACCCCGGCAACCGCTCCGTGAAACGCAATTGCCGGCGCCGCAACCCGCGGCGCAACAAGTTCTCATCCAGGTTCATGCTTGCGGCGTGTGCCGCACCGATCTGCATATCGTGGACGGTGAACTATCCGAGCCTAAGCTCCCCCTGATTTTGGGACATGAAATTGTCGGCACGGTCGTCGCCCTAGGCGATGGGGTACGCCGTTTTCGACTCGGGGATCGGGTTGGCGTACCCTGGCTGGGTTATACCTGCGGTGAATGTCGCTATTGCCGGAAAGATCAGGAAAATCTCTGCGAACGGGCCGGCTTCACCGGCTATACGCTGGACGGCGGTTATGCTGAATACACCGTAGCTTACGAACAGTATTGCTTCCATCTGCCCGCCGCTTACCCGAATGCCGCGGCAGCGCCGCTGCTGTGCGCGGGTTTGATCGGGTACCGCACCTACCGGCTCAGCGGCGATCGAGTCGAACATTTGGGCATCTACGGCTTTGGCGCGGCGGCGCACATCATCGCGCAAGTGGCCGTGCATCAAGGCAAGCGGGTTTATGCCTTCACCAAGCCCGGCGATACCCAAGGCCAGGATTTCGCCCGTCGCCTGGGCGCCGCATGGGCAGGCGATTCCGGCACCCTACCCCCTGTCGAATTGGACGCGGCGATGATCTTCGCACCGGTCGGCTCGCTGGTGGTCGAAGCCTTGCGCGCGACAGCAAAAGGCGGGGTGGTCGTCAGCGGCGGGATTCACATGAGCGATATTCCCGCGTTTCCCTACCGCCTGCTCTGGGAAGAACGGGTGATACGTTCCGTGGCCAATCTGACTCGTCGCGATGGCGAGGAATTTCTCGCCATCGCGCCGCAGGTGCCGGTCGAAACCACGGTGACCCGTTTTCCCCTGGAGCACGCCAATCTGGCCTTGCAAACACTGCGGGCGGGTGAACTCGAAGGCGCGGCGGTATTGATCATGCCGTCGGATCGGGACGTTCAATAGCGTCCCATAACGTTAGGGGGATTTGTTCGATGGCTGAAATTCACGCATTGCAATCCATCATCGTGCTGCTGATGACAGGCATCCTGGCGATCACACTGATGCGTCCCCTGGGTCTGAGCCCCATCGTGGGCTATCTCCTGGCGGGACTGGCGATCGGGCCACAGGGGCTGGCGTTGATCGACGAAAACGACACCACGCATTTGCTGGCGGAATTAGGCGTGGTGTTCCTGCTGTTCGATATCGGCCTGCATTTCTCGCTCAGCCACATCTGGGACGCACGCCGCGACATTTTGCTTTTCGGTCCCCTGCAGGTCGGTCTGTGCACGCTCGTCATAGCGGCCTTCGCCCTGCTGTTCGGCCTGCCGCCGAGCACCGCATTGGTCATCGGAGCGACGCTGGCCCTATCGTCCACCGCCGTGGTCGTGCAAACCTTGGCCGAGCGGACTCAACAAAGTTGCCCCGTCGGCATTTCCGCGACCGCCATCCTGGTTTTTCAGGACATCTGCGCGATCTTTCTGTTAATTCTGGTGAATTCCCTGGGCGACATGCAAAGTTCGCCGTTGGCCGCCATCGGCTTGGCCGCCGTCAAGGCCGGCCTGGCCTTCGCCGCCGCCATCGCGATCGGCCGTTACGTGATCGGCCCCGTGTTGCGAACCCTGGGCAAAACCCGCAACGAGGAGATTTTCACCGCCATCGCCCTACTCATCGTGCTGCTGACGGCCGCCGCCGCCGGCAGTTGGGGACTGTCCCTGACGCTGGGAGCGTTTCTAGGCGGCATGATCATCTCCGAAACGCCGTACCGTTTCCTCATTCAAACCGAGATCAAACCGTTTCGCGGTTTGTTACTGGGCTTTTTCTTCATCACGGTGGGCATGTCGCTGGACGCCACGATCCTGTGGCAGGACTGGCCGCAGATCCTGCTGCTGGTGGGTCTGCTGGTGGCCATCAAGACGGCCGTCATTCTGGGCGCCGCCCTGGTTTTGAAGACCCCGCTGCGAGTGGCGATACAACTGGGTTTTCTGTTGTCCCAGGGCAGTGAGTTCGCTTTCGTCATCTTCGCCGCGCCCAGCCTGCAACACACCTTGGGCCCCACGGAATCAGCCTCGCTCATCAGCGCCGTCGCGCTGAGCCTGGCGTTGACCCCGGCATTGGCCGCCTTGGGTTACCGGGTCGCCATGCACTTGGCCAATATGAATCTGGCCAAGGATCGCCAAGCCGTGGCGAAACCCGTGGCGACCGTCACGCCGGTGATCCTATTCGGCATGGGCGAGATCGGGCGATGCGTAGCGGATGCCCTGGAAGCCCACAGCATTCCCTATTACGCCATCGAAATGGATCACGATCGTTTTATCGCCGCCAACGCCCTGGGCTATCCGGTGGCATTCGGCGACATTGGGGACTTGCGTCTGATCGAAACCTTCCAGGTCCAAGAACGCACAATGATCGTCGTCACGATCATTCGGTTTGAGGTGTCGCGGGCGCTGACGCCGATATTGCGGGAACGATATCCGCACCTGCGGCGCTTCGTCTCGGTCGCGGACGAGGAGGAAAAGCAACGCTTCGAAGCCTTGGGCATGCAGGCGGTGGTCACGCGCAGCGTGCCACCGGGTTTGGACCTGGCTGTCGCGGTGTTGCGCTCGCATGAGGTGCCCGCCGAGAAAATTCACGCCTGGATGCAGCGCCAGCAAAATCAGGCCCTGGACTCGCTCCAGGGGTCCGAACCCCTGGTCCAGGCGGCTTAGCCGCGTCGCGCGCCGGTCGACGCCGGACGCAATGGACCGGCCGACCGGCTCCCAGGACTAATCCGACACGGTGCACTCGCCGCACAGACTCATTCGCATGCAGCGCCGCACTTCCGCCGTGGGCAAGCCCAGCGACAGCAGATGGACGAGTTTTGTGTAGGCCGCTTCCGTGGTCATATCGAACCCACCCAGCACTCCCGCTTGGGCCAGGGCGCTGCCGACGGCATACTTGCCCAGATCGACCCGGCTTTCCCGACACTGCGATACGGCCGCCAGGGTGACCCCGCGTTGCACGGCAACGGTTAAGGCATCCAGAAAGCCCGGCGTTTCAATGGGGCCCGACCCGATCCCGTAGCATTCCAGGATCAATCCCTTCAAAGGCGGTTCCAGCACTTTGCTCAGCAACCGGGCAGTCAAGCCGGGAAACAATTTCAATACCGCCACGCGCGTGTCGGCTTCCGCCGGGAGTTGAAAACGCTCGCCATGATCCAGCCGCAGAATCGCGCCACGGTTGATTTCGATATTGATGCCGACCTTGGCCAGGGGCGGATAATTGGGGGAGTCGAAGGCGTCCAGCGCCTCGCCCTTCACCTTGGTGGCCCGATTGCCGCGCAGCAGTTGTCCGTTGAAATACAGACAGACCTCCGGAACCGGGTATTGGGCGGCCAGAATCAAAGCGGTCACCAGATTATTACGGGCATCGTTGCGCATTTCCCGCAAGGGAATCTGCGAGCCGGTAACGATGACGGGTTTGCCCAAACCCTGCAGCACGAAAGAAAGTCCAGCGGCCGTATAGGCCATGGTATCCGTACCGTGCAGGACTAAAAAACCGTCGTAATCGGCGTATTGGTCGATCACCAGGCCGGCGATTCGATACCAATCCTGGGGTTGTAGGTTGGCGCTGTCCATGAGCCGGCTGCATTCATGCAAGGTATATTCGGGCATGTCGGCCGCCATGCTGGGAGCCGCCATCTGCGCCAGCAACTCGGCGAGCCCGGCTTCGGGAACATAACCCTGGGCCGCGCGGCGCATGCCGATGGTGCCGCCCACGTACGCGATGAAAACGCGCTTTTTCATGGTTTCTTCCGCCTTCCGCGGTCGTCACCGCGGCTTATCGCAAGGCTCGCGCCCATCGATTCGGAGATCAGGGATGCCGTTCGACTACTCCCTTTCCCGAACAGGATAGGAAGCCGGAAAAGGGCAAAGGCCGGTTTACCCGTTATGCTCCAGACCCGGCCGTAACCGGGTCCGGAAACGCAAGTCGTCAAGTCCGGGGCCACGCCTTGGGGTCGATATCCAAATCCGAGAATTTCGCCGCGTCGAAGACCGGCTTGTCAATTCCGCTAGCGATCTGCTGATCGAAATCCTTCATCACCCGCAGCCCGGTCTTGAACAGCATGACCAAGGCGGCCAGATTGACCAGGGCCAACAAGCCCATGATGACATCGGCGAACCCGAATACCGTGCCGAGATCCTGCAGCGAACCCCACATGACCAAGCCCAGTGTGACGATGCGATAGACCGTGAACAGGGTCTTGTTTTCCTCGCTGAAGAAGTTGAGGCTGTTCTCGCCCAGGTAGTAGTTGTACATAATGGACGTGAAGGCGAACAGCATCAGCGCGATACTGACGAAGCCACGGCCCCACTCCCCGACATGCTCGGCCAGGGCGGCCTGGGTCATGGCCACGCCCCCCATCTCGCTACCGGGTTGGAAAACGCTCGACAACAGAATGATCGAAGCCGTGCAGGAACACAGAATCAGCGTGTCGATGAAGACGCTGAAGGACTGCACGACACCCTGATTGACCGGGTGCGGCACGTAGGCCACCGCCGCCACGTTGGGCGCGCTGCCCAGACCCGCTTCGTTGGAGAACAATCCCCGTTTCACCCCCATGAGAATGGCCGCGCCGATCCCACCGGCGAAAGCCGGTTCCAGGCCGAAGGCGCTCTTGAAAATCATCGTGAACATGCCGGGCAATTCACCGAGGTTGGTGGCGATGACGAACACGGACGCCGCGAAATAACCCAGAGCCATCACCGGGACGACGATCTCCGCGACATCCGCGATACGCTTGATGCCACCGAAAATAATCAAACCCAACACGACGACCAGCCCGATGCCGGTCGCGAAAGCCGGAATCCCGAAGGCATCCTGGAACGAGGACGCCACGGTGTAGGACTGCAAGGCGTTGAAGGCGAATCCGAACGTCGCCAACAGCAACAAGGAAAACAATCCCGCCAGCCATTTCTGCCCAAGGCCACGTTCGATGTAATAGGCCGGACCGCCGCGAAAAGTGCCATCGGACTCGGCGTTCTTATACAGTTGCGCCAGCGAGCACTCGAAAAAACTGGTGGCCATGCCCATCAGACCGATGATCCACATCCAGAACACGGCCCCCGGTCCGCCCAAAGAGATGGCCACCGCCACCCCCGCGATGTTGCCGGCGCCGACGCGGCCGGCGACACTCAGGGCCAATGCCTGAAAGGAGCTAAGGTGCCCGGCTTGATGATGGAAAGCCTGGGTCAGGATACTGAACATCCGCCCGAAGTAACGAAACTGCACGAAACGCGAACTGATCGTGAACAACAGTCCAAGCACGATGAGCACGGTGATCAACACCTTGCCCCACAGGAGGTCATTTAAGAAACTCAACATGGCTGACTCTCTGGTGAATAGTATGGGTGGTGGCTAGCGCCATGAGTGACCGTCGGTTCTCAAGGTGAGCTATCGAAACAATAATCGGCGGCTTAAACAATTAAATAAGCCACACCACAGCAAAGCAAGTTCTCGCAGGCAACCCATGTGGCGCTATTCGACGCGGTTTGCGCACCCGTTAGCATCCATGGCCCGGCTATTTCCCACCCGCCACCTAATGAACACCACTGGCATGAATCGCGGCCGTTGCCCATCGGCGGCCATCCTATTCGCATTGTCCAGCGGCACAGGCTATCCTAGCGCATACAAGCCACGGCCCCGACTCTTCGCATTGCCCGTGTCGCAAGTCGCCATGACCGGGGACGGGGATTCATGCAGACCTTGTAGGGAGATTCGATCGTGGAATTATCGCCCCGCGAAAAAGACAAACTGCTGCTTTTCACCGCCGGATTACTCGCCGAACGGCGCAAGGCCCGCGGCCTCAAACTGAACTATCCGGAAGCCGTGGCTTATATCTCCGTGGCCATTCTGGAAGGCGCGCGCGACGGCAGAACGGTGGCCGATCTGATGAGCTACGGCAGAACGCTGCTGACTACCCGCGATGTCATGGAAGGCGTTCCGGAAATGGTCACCGAAGTTCAAGTCGAGGCGACCTTCCCCGACGGCACCAAGCTGGTGACCGTCCATAACCCCATCGTTTAATGCATCCGCAATGAATCCGTGAGGAGTCACCCCACATGATACCCGGCGAAGTCGTTACGCAACCTGGTGAATTGGAACTCAACGCCGGTCGCCGCACCTTGGAGTTGACCGTAGCCAACACCGGTGATCGACCGATTCAGGTGGGTTCCCACTACCATTTTTTCGAAACCAATCCCGCGTTGCAATTCGATCGGGTGGCGAGCCGCGGCTTCCGCCTGAATATTCCTGCGGGCACGGCCGTGCGTTTCGAACCCGGCCAAACCCGCACCGTGGAACTGGTGGAATACAGCGGAGCGCATCGCGTCTACGGTTTTCGCGGCGCGGTCATGGGCGGCATGGGAGGCACGCCATGAGCCGGCGTATCGACCGCCGCGCCTACGCGGATATGTATGGCCCCACAACTGGCGACCGGGTGCGACTGGGCGATACGGAACTGTGGATCGAAGTGGAGCGTGACCATACGATTCATGGCGAGGAGGTCAAATTCGGCGGCGGGAAGGTCATCCGCGACGGCATGGGTCAATCCCAGCGCAGTCAAGCCGAAGGCGCGGTCGATACGGTCATCACCAATGCCCTGATCGTCGATCACTGGGGCATCGTCAAGGCCGATATCGGCATCGCCAAAGGCCGTGTCGTGGGCATCGGCAAGGCCGGCAATCCCGATGTGCAACCGGGCATCGACATCGTCATCGGTCCTGGCACCGAAGTCATCGCCGGGGAGGGGTTGATCGCCACGGCCGGCGGTATCGATGCCCATATCCATTTCATCTGCCCCCAGCAGATCGAAGAAGCCCTGATGTCCGGCGTCACCACCATGATCGGCGGCGGCACCGGTCCGGCCACGGGCACCAACGCCACGACCTGCACGCCTGGTCCCTGGAATCTGCAACGCATGTTCCAGGCAGCCGAGGAACTGCCGATGAATCTCGGTTTTCTCGGCAAGGGCAACGCCAGCCTGCCAGCCGCGCTCGAAGAACAAATCGTGGCCGGGGCCATGGGCCTCAAATTGCATGAGGACTGGGGCACCACGCCGGCCGCCATCGATAATTGCCTGGCCGTGGCGGACCGCTTCGACGTGCAGGTGGCGATCCACACCGACACGCTGAACGAATCGGGTTTCGTGGAAGACACCCTCGCCGCCTTCAAAGACCGCACCATTCACACCTATCACACCGAAGGCGCCGGCGGCGGCCATGCCCCGGACATCATCAAGGCCTGCGGTGCGGCCAACGTGCTGCCATCCTCCACCAATCCGACACGCCCTTATACGATCAATACGGTGGACGAGCACTTGGATATGCTCATGGTTTGCCATCACCTGGACCCGAATATTCCCGAGGATGTCGCTTTCGCCGATTCCCGTATCCGCCGCGAAACCATCGCCGCCGAAGACATTCTGCACGACCTCGGCGCGTTCAGTATGATCGCCTCGGATTCCCAGGCCATGGGCCGGGTCGGGGAGGTCATCACCCGTACCTGGCAGACCGCCCATAAGATGAAAGTGCAACGCGGCAGTCTGCCGGAAGACCCGACCGAGCATGACAATTTTCGGGTCAAGCGATATGTCGCTAAATACACGATCAATCCCGCCATCACACACGGTATTGGCCACGAAGTCGGTTCGATCGAAGTCGGCAAATTGGCCGACATGGTGCTCTGGCGACCGGCGTTTTTCGGCGTCAAACCGGCCCTAATTCTCAAAGGCGGATTCATCGTCGCCGCGCCCATGGGCGATCCCAATGCATCCATTCCTACCCCTCAACCGGTGCATTACCGGCCGATGTTCGGGGCCCTGGGTGGCGTTCGCGCGACGACCAGCATCACCTTCGTATCCCAGGCGGCCTTGGCCCACGGCGGCCTGGCCGAACTGGGCTTGCGCAAACGATTGGTTGCGGTGCGTGATACCCGTAAATTGCGTAAAGCCGATATGGTGCATAACGCCTATCAACCGCACATGGAAGTCGACCCTCAAACCTACGAAGTCCGTGCGGATGGCATGCTGCTGACTTGCGATCCCCTGCAAGTCGCTCCGTTGGCGCAGCGTTATTTTCTGTTCTGAACGGCATCGGCGATGGAATTCAAGGAACGCCTGAGCGAAGGGGTCGGCGCGGACGCCAGCCTGACCCTCCCCTTCGAATCACGACAAAAAAGCCGGTTATTGACCCATCTCGACGACGGTCGGGAAGCCCGTTTGTTTTTGCCTCGCGGCACGGTGCTACGGGATGGCGATCTGCTGCGCAGCGAGGACGGTCTGGTCGTGCGTATAAAAGCCGCATCCGAAACTGTGTCCACCGCCCGTTGCGACGACGCCCTCCACTTGGCGCGCGCTTGTTATCACCTGGGGAACCGTCATGTGCCGGTACAGATTGGCTGCAACTGGTTACGCTATGGTCACGATCATGTGCTGGACGCCTTGATGCGTGAATTGGGTTTGAGCGTGCACACGGAACAGGCGCCGTTCGAACCCGAAGCGGGAGCCTACAGTCACCCGGCTCATCATGAACACTGAGCCGGCGTCCAACGACCCCGCGCTGCTACGCTTGCTACAACTGGTCAGCCCGGCCTTGCCGGTGGGGGCGTATGCCTACTCGCAGGGACTGGAATCCGCTATCGACCAAGGGTGGGTAACCGACGAGGAAAGCGCCTGGCATTGGATCGGCGGGCTACTGAAGCATTCCCTTTGCCGTTTGGACGTGCCGCTCTTCACCCGACTGTATGCCGCCTGGGAAATGGCCGACGAAGCGCGGGTGAACACCTGGAATGCCTGCTTGTATGCCGGCCGGGAAGCGGCCGAACTACAGCGGGAAGATCATCATCTGGGCACGGCGTTGGCGCGGCTGCTAACCGATTTAGGCATGCCGGAAGCCACCGCTTGGCGTACCGCGCCACGCGTCTGTTTCGCAACCCTGTTCAGTCTGGCGGCAGTCCGTTGGCACATCGGCGTAGGGCCAGCGACGCAGGGCTATTTGTGGGCCTGGGTCGAAAACCAGGTGATGGCGGCCACCCGTTTGATTCCGCTCGGGCAAACCGCCGGACAACGCCTGCTGGTGCGGCTCATGCCGGCGATCTTACGCGCGGCGCGTGATGGCTCGACCCTCGAAGATGAGGACCTGGGTTGCGCCGCGCCGGGTCTAGCCTTAGCCAGCACCTTTCACGAGACGCAATACTCCCGTTTGTTCCGTTCATGACCGGGCATCCCAACCAACATCTAGCGTTCGATCACTAACGGATTGTCGACGGCGATGTCTTCCAACTCGTCAATACGGCTGTTGGATTGCCGATCACTTGAATAGTCGTTCCAATGAATCGATTTTCCGTCGTCGCTGAACACCGGTTCCGGATTTTTCAGCGCACTCACGGGCTCAGGACAAGCTAGACGAAGGAAATTGTCCGTATTGCGATCAAGGATATACACTCGGCAAGTACTGGACGTGGGGGTAGTGGCCGCGATGAGTGGCCATTCCAGATAAGTCAGGAATTGCCCATCGGCGCTGACCCCTGGATGATCGTTGTTCAGCCAGAAGCCATCTTCGTCCTGTTCCATACTGGCCAGTTCGGTAATAGACGCGCTTCGGCCATAGCTGTAAACCTGCCGACGTCCCGCCAGATCAAGACGATCATAAAAAATTGTCTCGCCTGTACCATCGATGGCGGGATGCTGTGAGGCCGTTTTCGACTCCGCTCCCCACTCGTCCCAGCTCACGCGTTCCGTCGACGCCTTGCCCACGTTGTAGACGAAGACATCGGCCACCCGATTGGCATCATCATTGACCAGATTATCCGCTTCGGATACGAAAACGATTGTTTCCCCCAAACCATCCATGCGCGGACTGTAACTGGGACCATTAGCCTGTTGCCCTTGGCTATCGACACTGATTCTCCGAATCTGGCCGGTGGCCGCATCGTACAGGAAAACATCGGAGACCTCATTGGTATCGCCGGGCACCAAGTTCGGGGCATCGCTCGCGAATACGATACGCGCGCCGTCGGCACTGGCCCAGAAATCATTCGCAACACTATCCGGCGTATTCAACAATGCAAGCATCTGTGGCGGTAAATCGCCATAGCGAATCCGGTGGGGGATAAATAAGGGATATTGCGTTCCAGGCTCGGCAGCGAGTCCAACGGTAGTGGTCTCGGATTTTACAGTTTTTAGTTCCGTTACACTCTCGGCCGTAGCGGAAGTCGCAAGGGCAAAATTGAAAGCGCGGACTAAGAAAACCGCAATCGAAGCTCGGTCAAGCGGCACATTCGGACAAAAGTTGCCCCGTCCACAACCGACGGTAATGCCATCTGCGGCCAATTTCTCGATCCAAGAGGCGGCGAAAGTGGTTGCATGCACATCGTTGAACACTGTGCCCGATGCCGGTGGCGGGCTATAACTAGCCCCATATTTGGCGCGCAGCAGGAGGACCGCCATCTGTGATCGGGTCACAAACTTATTGGGACAATAGTTGACGCTGTTACAACCACTGGTGATGCCATCCGCAGCCAGCTTTTCAATCCAGGCAGCCGCGAAGGCCGTTGCCGGCACATCGTTGAACACCGTACCCGACGCTGGCGGCGGGCTGAAAGCACCTCCATAGATGCTCTTTAACAGGAAAACAGCCATTTGGGCACGGGTCACATTATCTTTGGGACAATAAAATCCATTCCCGCAACCCGAGGTAATACTGTGGCTAACCAACGCTTCAATCGCGGCCCATGCCCAATAGCTTTCGGGAACATCCAGAAAGGTCACATTCGGGCTCGACCGATATCCTGAGTTAGGGCTGCTGGAGCTGCTGCAGCCACCGCCGTTACAAGCTTGCACCCGATAATAATAAAGCGTATCAACAGCTGCGCCCGTATCGCTATATGTCGTGCCAGTCAAGGAACTGAGGGCCGTTCCGCAACTAGTCAATGAGGTCGACGTGCACCGGTATAGGTTGTACTTGTTGGCGCCGCTAACGCCATTCCATGTCACGACAACTTTGTCAGTATAAGTCCCGTCCGTAGCCGATAGGACTGGCGGGGATGGCAAAAATAACGATACTTCATTGGAAAAACCGCTTTCCGTCGTTTCCGCAACATCATACGCCGTGACCGAAATATAATAAGTCTTCCCGTCGGTTAGATTGGAAAGGGTGTAGCTCGTCTTGTTGCCGATATCGATCGGGGCGGAATAATTGCCACTGCTTTCACCGTAGTAGAGCTTGTACCCCCCCACATCGGAACTGGTGCTGGCATACCATGCCAGGGGTATTTGACCCGACATGCCTTGGGGAGAATAGAGCGCAAGGAACAGACAGGTTAGGCTTAGGAACGCTTTGATCGCGGTGGGACAATCCGTCAAAGGGTTGGACATTTCTTTGCCTCTATGCGTAACGCACGAAAACTTTTCGTTTCCGATAACCCGCCGTTCCAGGGCTGGACGCCAATCTGATCTCGGTTGAGGCTTCACCCATAAGGGCTACATGGAAGATTCAAATCGCGTTTGGCCGGTCAACGGAAAAAACCATGTTTGCGAGTGAAATCGCAAACATGGCTAAATTTATTCAAATCAACGTTATTCAGTGAATCGTCGGGAAAGAAATTCTGTCCCTTTGATTTTTTTAGCCTTGGTACTTTAAGCAATTCCGGTTCCAGTTATTTATTCTTTTCAATATACAGATAGATACAAAATACCCATCGGTATTTTAGTCGAGCAAACCATTATTATCTTGTGGATAATGAGAGATATACTCTAAGTTTACGAGATTATAACGTATTTTCCATAGTCCTCCGAGAAAATTCGGCCATAACAAACGCTGGATGCTTCCTACAGATAGAACAAACGTACTTTTCATATCGTTGATTATTATAAACATTATAAAGACACCTAAAAATCGAGTGCTTATTTGGCGCTCCTACGACCAATCTTTCGACCGTCGCCATTTGGCTACAGTATTGCGATTGTTTTTTGTCGATTTATTAAAAGAATTTATACTGTTGCCATCAGGAGACCCAGGGTTCCCACGTAACGACTCTTTAGAGTGGTTGCGTAGTCATCAATCTACCAGGGCTGCGCACCAACGACCATCGGGTTGTACATCATCCGCCGAGGTGCGCCGATACGCTGGTTTCCGAAAACCTTTTATCCGCTTGAAAGAGCCATTCTCAGGCCTACAAGCCTGTCACTTAGCCATCGCTCGGATCGGTTAATGCCTACTATCCATTTTTTCCGCAAGACGGTTACACCAACGTTACTCGTCCTGTTTTGTATGTTCCTGAGTGCCTGCGCCACCTTGCAGTCTCGGCCACATACCGCCATGGGCGTTGTACTGCAATGGAATGAGTTAGCGCTCGCTTCCGTTCGCAATGAAGTCATCATTCGACCCACGGTGGTGGCGAGGCAATTGTTTCTGCTTCATGCGGCAATGTACGATGCTTGGTCGGCATTCGATCCGCGCGCCAAACCCTATGCACTGGACCCAGGCATAAAAATGCCGGAGGCATCCACCGACGAGGCGGCGAAAACCGCCGCGGTCAGCCAAGCCGCTTATCACATTCTGCACAAAACCTATCCACGCTTCGACGCGACAGGAGCCTACCAACAGGAAATGGCCCGCCTCGGGTTGCTGGTGGTTAACAAAGGCGATCCCAAAACACCCGCCGGTATCGGCTATCTGGCGGCTCAAGCGGTCATGGAAGCCCGCGCCGACGACGGTTCCAACGCAGCCAATAACTATGAGGAAATCACCTCGGCGATTTATCCTCGTCCCTATGCCCCGGTCAACAGCGATGATCCGCGCTCCAATCACGCACCCGGCCATGCCGGATTCGACCCCAACCATTGGCAACCCCTTCGGGTACCCTATGCCGGCAACCCTCGTGGACAGGGACGGTTTCTTGTCGATGACGACAACCCGAATTCCTACAATGTCCAGGTCTTCATGACGCCACATTGGGGAGCCGTCAAACCCTTCGCCTTGAGTTCGGGTGATCAATTTCGTCCACCGCCTCCCCCGCACGTGGGCTCGGACGAGCCCTATACCGATGCCACCGGTAAGCAGACTACGAATGACCAATCTTATCGGGATCAGGTTGCCGAGATATTACGGCTGAACGCGGGGTTGACCGATCGCCAGAAAGTCATGGCGGAGTTCTGGGCCGACGGACCCCGTAGCGAATCCCCCCCCGGACACTGGAACCAACTGGCTCATGGGCTATCGGTGCGTGACAAACATACTCTGGACGATGACGTGAAGATGTTTTTCGCGCTGAATGCAGCGTTGTTCGACGCCGGTATCGCGGTCTGGGACAGCAAGCGATACTACGACTATGTGCGGCCAAAATCCGCCATCCAATATCTCTACCTCAATCAGACCGTGCGTGGCTGGGGTGGACCCAACCGTGGCGCCGTCAGCCTGCTGGGCCAGGATTGGCAACCATTCCAGCAACAGACATTCATCACGCCCAATTTCCCGGAATATCTTTCCGGTCACAGTGTGTTCAGTGCGGCCGCGGCAACCGTATTGACCCTGTTCACGGGCACTGACCGCTTCTACGATGGCGTGACACGTACCGGTCAGGATATCGACCAAGATGGCGATGAGGATTTGCTGGGAGAGTTCATCTTCCGGGCTGGTGCGGGATTCTATGAAAGAGGCCCGGCCGAGGACGTCGTTTTGCGCTGGTCCACCCTCAAGGAAGCCTCCGACGAAGCGGCCCTCTCCAGGCGTTATGGCGGTATTCACTTTCAAGATAGCGATCTGCGCGGTCGCCTGCTGGGACGGCAGGTGGGCGAAGCGGCCTTTATCAAGGCACGCAGTTATTGGGAGTGATCTAAGTACAGGACAGAATGCTTAACGAATTGTTTTTCATTGGATAACATACCCAGCTTTGTGGATGCCCCAATGATCATCTCGGTAAACGACCCGGTACGGGAACTCAAGGCGGTACTAGCCGCCCATTTGCCTTGGGCATGGAGCGTGAATCAGTTTTCTCGCCCAGTTTCTGCTGGCACTGTTTAAGGTTCGTAGTTGGCAAATTGAAACCTTGTTCGGTTGCCTGAAATCCCGTGGCTTCAATCTTGAAGATACCCATCTCACCCATCCCGAGCGTCTGTCCAAGCTCATGGGTTTGCTCGCCCTGGCCTTCGCTTGGACCTGTCGCACCGGTGAACAGCTCCACGACGGCCCCCAACCCATCCCTCAAAAAAACACTGAATCGCCCTCTCAATACCTTGCTTTCGCCACGGCTTGGACTTCCTGCGCCAGGTCGTGCTCAATTTGCCTGACAAATTTCTCGCTTTCCTCTGGGCATTACGCCTCTTGTCCTGTACTTAGGTAAAAGCCTTAATCCTGGGGAAGATTAGCAAGTTGCCTCGTTTTAGCGGGATTGGGCACCAACTGACGTTCGCCATCAACGGAATCGGCCCATGGCGGGAGCGGGTGGGGTGTTGCCGGCTTGAATGCGGCGAACCCCACCCTTTCGAGAGGATTATTATAGGCCGAAAGTCCGGCTCAAGAAGACCGCCATTTCATCACGGCGAACTGAGTTGTTGGGACAGTAGTTGCCGCCCCCGCAACCCCCGGAAATGCCATCCGCGGCCAATTTCTCGATCCAGGCGGCGGCAAAGGCGTTAGCCGGCACATCATTGAACACTGTACCGGACGCGGCGGGAGGAAAGTAGCTTGCGCCATATTTGGAACGCAGCAGGAAAACAGCCATTTGGGCGCGAGTCACCGGATTATTGGGGCAATAGATGTTCTGGCCACAGCCACCGGTAATGCCATCCGCAGCCAGTTTTTCGATCCAGGCGGCTGCGAATGCGCTGGTGGGCACATCGCTAAACACCGTACCGGTCGGCGATGGAGGAATGTAGGAACCACCGTGTATGCCTCTTAGCAGGAAGATCGCCATCTGTGCCCGAGTCACCAGACTGAGTGGACAATACTTGCCGTTGCCGCAGCCCCCGGTAATGCCCGCCGCCACGATTTTTTCGATGTTGGAGTAAGCCCAATAGGTGCAGAGCACGTCGCTGAAGGAGTGCGTGCAACTCACGGCATTCACAAGCCGATCGGCCATGATGATGCCATATCCCGAATCACGATCGGTGCCGGATGCTTCGATGTCAAGCGCGGTTGCGGCGAACAAGGCGCGAACGTCATCGGCATTGCTATTGAGAATGCCAGCGAAATTGGCGCTGGTTAAACTGGGGTCGGCATCTAGCAACAAGGCGGCAATCGCCGCGGCATGCGGTGCGGCAGCTGAGGTGCCGTAGAATGGATCGAAGCCAGGCGTGGCCGTGGAGACGCCGTCGGCGGCGGCGATGTCCGGTTTCTGGCGGACGGTGCCCCCGGTTGATGAGTAGTTACCCGGCGTATAGGGTGTGCCGTCCGGTTTGTAGAACATCCGCCTGGGCCCGTCCGAACTGAAGGTTTCAACGGGGTTCGCGGCGCCACCGGTGAAAGCGCCACCGCTGGCTTTGGCTACGTCCACGGCAGCAACGCTGAATGCGTCCTCAGCAGCGGAATGGCCTTTAGTTTGACCATCCGTATTGGCGGAAAGCCTGCCGCGGATGGTATCTAAATGAAGAAACCGGTTATTTCCTGAAAATTTGGCAACGACCAACCGGTTGTTAAGATCGGAGCTTATAGCACTGATAAACTCGAAGGGATCCTGGCTTCCGTTTTGAAATCCCTCGGACGACGCGACGATTGCCGTCCCTTTGGAGTTGAGCAAGAAAAGGTCATAGTCATTGCTCGATGCTCCCAATGGATCGGACCAGAACAACGCATAGCCGAAGCCCACTTTGGTGATTGTGTTGTAGTATTGTCCATTAAAGCTATTGACGCTGTCCCATTGACCATAATCGCCGATAACAGTGGGCAGAGTCGTAGGAGAATAGTCTCCCTGCCAGACTCCTGAAGTGCCATCGTTTTTATTGCCTGCATTGCCCGCGGAGGAAAAATAAAGTGCGCCATCGGCGGTAACACTGTTAACCGCCTGGGCGATGATGCCATCTTGGAAGGGGGATTCATCGAAGTAACCTACATCGTCCACGATGACGTCGCAGCCGTACACATTACGCAGGTCAAGGATGTTTTGTGCGAAGCTCGCCTCGCCATTGAAGGCGGTGGCGAAATAGAGTTGGGCGCCGGGCGCAAGATCGTAGACGATTTCGAGCATCGCCGTTCCTTCGCTGCTGCCAGGATTGCCACTCTCGCCGGACAACACCGTGACACTGGGCAAATCCCCCGAGCCTTGCAAGCTGCTTAACGCATCCACGCTGTCGGATAGCACCCCCACTTTAATGCCTGCTCCGTTGACGCTAAGACTGCTGCGCGCGACATTCGCCTTATGCGCTACATCACCTTGGGAAGTATTGACCTTACTGGTTATGGCTCGGTCAGCCGGACGAATCGATCGCACCGCGGGAGATGCCGCCAAATCTTCGATTGCCGTGAGCGGCAGGCGTGCCCGAATAGCGTTGTACTGGGGAAAACTGTTGATGATTTCGCCATCTAGCGATTCAATCTCGCTTAACAGATCAGGACTGACCTCGGCTTGAATATCGACTAGTACAGTGCCATTCCTATCGGTTTCTATTCCCGTACGCAGGTTGGGTAGATCGGCATTTTTTGTAACCGGTTCGCCTCGCTGGCGTTTAATTTCCAGCAAAAGATTGGAGTTGATCTTGCGTTGGGCTGGAGTGCGCGAGGCTTTCTCACGAGCTAGGATCTGCATTTGTTGTAGAACTGAATCGCTGAGCGGGGCGTCCTGAGCGTAGGCGACAAGAGAACAACAGGCCATTAAAAAGGCCGTGCAGACGCAAGATATCTTCTTAAAAGTCATACTGCTACTCCTGTTATATGAGGCATCATCATTGAAATGTCAAAGCAGATAATAATGTCAACGGTCTGGAAAAACTGGTGACGCGTATATTTAATTGCAAATTCCGGTCCAATACAAATTTTTAAAATCAGTACATTTACGGATTTTTTCCTTTTTCTATATCTGTAGATGATGAAAAATTTTATTGAATAAAACCTAAGTACAGGACAGAATGCTTAACGAATTGTTTTTCATTGGATAACATACCCAGCTTTGTGGATGCCCCAATGATCATCTCGGTAAACGACCCGGTACGGGAACTCAAGGCGGTACTAGCCGCCCATTTGCCTTGGGCATGGAGCGTGAATCAGTTTTCTCGCCCAGTTTCTGCTGGCACTGTTTAAGGTTCGTAGTTGGCAAATTGAAACCTTGTTCGGTTGCCTGAAATCCCGTGGCTTCAATCTTGAAGATACCCATCTCACCCATCCCGAGCGTCTGTCCAAGCTCATGGGTTTGCTCGCCCTGGCCTTCGCTTGGACCTGTCGCACCGGTGAACAGCTCCACGACGGCCCCCAACCCATCCCTCAAAAAAACACTGAATCGCCCTCTCAATACCTTGCTTTCGCCACGGCTTGGACTTCCTGCGCCAGGTCGTCCTCAATTTGCCTGACAAATTTCTCGCTTTCCTCTGGGCATTACGCCTCTTGTCCTGTACTTAGGGGAGTGATGGAAAACCATGGCGCATGGTTGAAAGCGTTCGTTCCTTCACACGGAACCCCGAGTCAACGGAACCCGCCTGGCAACTAACCTAAACCAAATAAGATCGGGCAACGAATTAGAAATACTTTAAGAAAAGTTTCATGTCAGCTTCATATTGTTCGGCTAAATATCTAATGCCGTGCCCTAGGTACAAAGCCCCGAATACCGAAGTGGCTTGCCCCTTCCGTCAGTCGAACGTTTAGAGGATCGAACGTGCCTTTTCTGTTGACAGGTTCCGCCTTGTTGGCCACCGTTCTATTTGTCCTGCTAAGAATCAGCAAGATCAGACATTTCAAACATCTGCTCCAGACACAGGCTGAACTGGTCGAAGAGTATGGGCCGACGCTGGCTTACCCTATACGGCTACCGGCCACGCTGCCTACCTTCGAACGGAAGATCGCGGTATTACAAGACGCGCTACCCGACAACCTATTCAAAGCCTTGCAGAATCAATGCGAACGCTGCCGCCGCACCGAGCGCAGTTATTTCCCCGGCCATAAAAAAGGCGGCACCATTGCCTATGAAGCCTTGCATACGCTAGCGCCGTCAATCGTGGCTTTCTATCAATCGGCTTATCTGCGCGCGCTCTGCTCGCGGATCATCGGCCAACCCGTGGCGCCCACACCCATCAATGATCAAAGTTCATGTTCGCTATTGCGTTACGACAAGCCCAATGATCATATTGGTTGGCATTACGATTACAACTTCTATCACGGCAGACATTTTACCGTGCTGCTGCCCCTCATCAATCGACATAATGACAAAGCCGATCAACTCTCGTCTGCTGAATTGGTGATAAAGCAGCAGAGCCGGGAGACGGTCATTCCCACTCCGCCCAATACCTTGATCATATTCGAGGGCGCCCAGGTTTTTCATAAGGTCACGCGCCTGGGTGAGAATGAAACAAGAGTCTTGCTCAGCATGACTTTTTGCACCGACCCCAAGACGTCGGCACTGAAAAATCAGCTTCGCCGAATCAAGGATACGGCCTATTTCGGCATTCGCGCCTTGTGGACCTGAAACAGGCGAAGAACAAATTGTTAGCCGGCGTGCAGCATATTTATCATATTTGCTTCAAAAAATAGTCATCTTATTGCCGCACCATGCCTAATAGGCAAGCTGAGGTAATAATGATGAGAAAATCCCGCTTCCGAACAATTTGGATATCGGATGTTCATTTGGGAGTCAAGAGTTGTAAAGCGGAATTCCTACTGGATTTCCTACGCAGTTCCGATTGCGATCAACTGTATCTGGTCGGCGACATCGTCGATTTCTGGTATATGCCGCGTGGACGGCGTTGGTTAGATTCACATAACCAAGTACTGCAGAACCTTTTTGAGAAATCCAATAACGGAACAAGGGTGGTATACATTCCAGGCAATCACGACGAGCTGGCTCGGCAATACGCGGGGCTGTTTTTCGGTGGAATTGAAATACTGCCACATTTGATTCACGAGACAGCGGACGGCCGCCGTTTATTGGTATCTCACGGTGATGAATTCGATAACGCCGTCAAATGCGGGCGTCTTCTGGAGTGGATAGGCGACTGCGGATACAATTTTTTGCTATTCGCCAATCATATTATCAATTTCATACGTCGTCGTCTGAATTATCCGTACTGGTCGCTGGCCAATTTTCTCAAACAGCACATTGGAGGCATCGCTGATTATATTGCCCGTTTCGAGCAAGCAGCGGCTCACGAAGCAGCTCGGCAAAATCTCGATGGCATTATTTGCGGCCATATTCATAAGCCACAATTAAGGGAAATCGGTGGGATTCTTTATTGCAACGATGGTGACTGGGTAGAAAGCTGCACGGCCCTGGTGGAACATCAGGACGGGCAGTTGGAAATCATCCACTGGACGGAAAGGACCGTGATAATGCTACAGGAACGGAGAGTACGTCCTATCGCGGCCTGATGAATCGGGGGCCAAACATTCAAGTGAAACCCTAGGCTAAGTCTTTTCGCCGATAAACAGGAAATAACTCCACAAGCCGCCATAAGCCGGGCGGGTGTTGAGAAAAAGTGATTGGAATCGCGCTTCCAGTACGGGCCAGAGGTGTTTATCCATTTTCACGTGGTTACACGCCATCCAGCGTTTGAACCAGCCGTGCCGCGTGTCGTTGAAGTCGGCCACCGCAATGATTCCACCGGGGTTGAGATCCTGGTAGGCACGCTCGATGACCTGCTCCCAACCCGGATTGATCATGGATAAGGTATAGGAAAATACCAGCAGATCGTAGGATTTCCCCGATGGCGAGTCTTGGCCGTAAGCCTGTTGGAGCAGATCGATACGTTCGCCGTGATCGCTGAGCTTATGCCGCGCCCGCGCCAGCATGGCGGCGGACAGGTCCATGCCGACAATTTGCGCCTGTCCGAAGACATTGGCCAGCGCCATGAGATTCTTGCCCGTCCCACAACCGACTTCCAAGATATTCTTGGGCACTGGCTGCTGGCCGGCACATCGTTCGATCAGCTCCCGACGTCCGAATAGAAAGGCCCACCGCGTGGTGTCGTAAATACGGGCATGAACGCGATAATACCGCTCCAGACGGCGTGTGAACGGCTCAACGACACCCATCGCGGCGGCGGGAGTAGAATCCTTCATAGCACTTCGGCTAAATGCAGGCTGCCATAGGTGCCGACTCGATCCGACTTGTGCAATTCCTCGGTCATTTCCGGGAAGAACCGTAATCGGGGTCTGACCACTTCAGGCAGGAAATTGACATCCATTCCCGCGGAACGCAGCATGATTTTGCTGCCCGGTCGACTGTTGCGCAAAATCAGTGACCATTCCTCTTCCAGCGCCTGTGGCGCATGCCAAGCCAGCCAGTCCTGATGATCGAGCAACACGAAATGACTGTATTGACCGGGATGCTTCTTCAGGAAATCCGTCACCGTGTAATTGTAGGTGTGAACCCTGTCACGGTGTTCTCTGAGCAAGGCGAAGTTTTCTCGCTTGAGATAGTTGGGACAACAGGTCTCGGTATAGAAGCCCGTCAAATAAACTCGCCAGAAATAGTTGTCGCGGATCAGCACCTCCGTCAATACATGGCGGAGCTTGTCACTGATATAACCAAAAACACCCTGTGGATATTGCTGTTTGATCAACTGGATTTGTGGTCGCGGAACACCCAGCATGGCCAATGTTATCGGTTGTTTCACCAACCAGGATGTCAAGCGACTCCATAGGGCCGGTTCGATTTCGCCATAGAGGGTTTTTTGTTCGTCGAGAGTCTCGGCATCCAGAAAATCGAGAATGCGTTGTTTGAGCACTTTTGAACGCAATAAATAACGCCGAACTATCCAGGCTACCGCGCCCGACGTTCCGTAATAATAAAACGATTGCTTCTTACTGTTGCTGTCGAAATATTGAATTTTGTCGTCCCAAAAATGCTGGGCGTAATTAGGTAAATAATTGCGTAGAGAAGCGTAAATATCCTCAAAAGCCTGATGTGATCCATCGCCGAACATGGCGAACAAATCCTCGAAACTCCCTTTTTCCAGCAAAGCCAGCTTGAGATGCAATAAAGCGTTCTGGCGGGGATTGATATCGACGGCGTGAATCTCTGCGGGCAAATCCAACAGATAATCCAGGGTGTTGCAACCCGCACTGGTCAGCACCACAACCTGACTGTCGTGATCGAGATCGAGTATTTGACGATCGATGCGTGGGTCTTCCCAGCAGACGTTATAAATCAGATTATGATTGTGTACCGTTCTGAATAATAGATCGTGGCATTTACTAATTAGCCGTTTGCTATTGCTGTTGGTCGTCATTATGAGCTGCACACGCGGACTAGCGGCAAGAAGGGAAGGTTACGATAGACCGTAGTGTGGGGGATCATTGTTAAACTTTCGTTAAATTTTCGTTATCCCCCTCAGGTTGGCACGACCCTGCCTCGGCCAGTCAAGCAATAGCCGCCACACCAATCGCTCCGACGGCGGAATATGGAGCGGCAGTCTTCAATAACCGGTCAAGGGAGGGGCAATAACCAAGGCGCGCGAGGCTTGCTTGACCAGTTCATCGATCGGCGCCTCATCGACTTCCGGCTGCAATTGGCGAGCCGCGCCATGACCCCCGGTGGGTTCGGCCACGAAACTGCCGCTGTTGTGATGCAAGCGAAACTCCCCCCCGCAAACCTTACAATAGATGAAGTCCCCATCCTTGACGGCACCCGACGCAGCGACGACCGGTCCGCAATGATCGCAATTCACCATTGGGATGCCCGCGCTGCTGTGCCGAACGATAGGCTCCAGTTCGCCGGCTTCTCCCAGCTCCAGGAAATGCTCGATCAGAGCCCCATCGAATTGTCGATCCCGCTGTTGCTTCAAGCGATACAACGCCTGCCCCACGGGCATGTTGCGTCGGTAGGGTCGGGTGCTGGTCATGGCGTCGAAGGCGTCCACGATGGCGATGATCCGACAATGCAATGGAATAGCATCGTCCGCGAGACCATCCGGATAGCCTTGGCCATCCTGCCGCTCGTGATGATGGCGGATAATCGTGCGAAACAGATCGGCCAGAGGATGATCGTTGATCAATTGCGACCCGAATAGGGCATGCGTCTTCACCGCCGCATATTCGGCTTCGTTGAGATGATCGGTCTTTCCCAAAATACTTTCGGGTACGCCGATTTTCCCTATGTCGTGGACAAAGCTTCCCAGTTTGAGCTGGATCAACTCGTCCTCGGCAAGCCCTATTTTCTCGCCAAGCAGCCCGGCGAAACAGGACATCCGCCAGAGATGGCCTCCGGTAAAGGGGTCGCGCGCCTCCACGACTGCCGCTAACATAAGCAGTGATTTCAACAATTTTGGATCGGGAACGATGATCATCCGCCTATTTTCCTTTGCAGGTTCCGCCTCATGAAAGAGCCGTCCACCGCCTCATCCACGGCCCCGGAACAGGCCGGACTAGATATTTTGACGCAACTGACCTGGAATGCCGACGGTCTGATTCCAGCCGTCGCCCAGCAACACGACACCGGTGAGGTGTTGATGATGGCTTGGATGAATCGCGAATCCTTGCTGGAAACCCTGCGCAGCCAACGAGTTTGTTATTGGTCCCGCTCGCGCCGCCAACTGTGGCGCAAAGGAGAAACTTCGGGGCAGATCCAAAAACTGGTCGAGTTGCGTATCGATTGTGACGGGGACACCCTGCTCCTGCAAGTGGATCAGACCGGCCCAGCCTGTCACACAGGCCGCCGCAGTTGTTTTTACCGCGCCTTGCGCGAGGACGGTCTCGAAGAAATCAGCGCGCCCCTGATCGATCCGGCGCGGCTCTACCCCCAATGATCGGTAGCCCGCATACCCCGCACACAATGTAAAATCCATCATGCGAGCCATTCTCTGTAAAACCTTGGGCACGGTGGACGCCTTGGCCCTGGAAGACCTGCCCAGCCCTTCGCCGGGACCGGATCAGGTAAAAATCGCCGTCCACGCCTGCGGCCTCAATTTCGCCGACACCCTGATCATTCAGGGTAAGTACCAAACCAAACCCGAGCCGCCATTTTCACCGGGTATGGAGATCGCCGGCGAGATCATGGCCTGTGGAGCCGAGGTCGCAACGCTCCGGCCCGGCGACCGGGTGATGGCGGTCTTGTCTTATGGTGGATTCTCTGAAGAAGTCATCGCGCCAGCCAGTGCCGTGGTGGCCCTACCCGCCGGCATGGACTTCGTGACGGCAGCCGGCTTTCCCGTGGCGTACGGCACCTCGCATCTGGCCCTGACCCATCGCGCCCGACTACAAGCTGGAGAAAATCTGTTGGTACACGGAGCCGGAGGCGGGGTTGGCCTGACCGCCGTGGAAATCGGCAAACAACTGGGAGCCACGGTGATAGCCAGCGCCGGTGGCCCCGATAAACTCGACGTTGCCGCCGCTCACGGCGCCGATCATCTGATCGACTATACTCGGGAAGACATTCGCGAACGCGTCAAGGATCTGGGCGGCGCCGATGTCGTCTACGATCCGGTCGGCGGTTCTGCCTTCGATGCGTCTTTACGCTGCATCAACTGGGAGGGTCGCATTCTGGCGATCGGTTTTGCCAGCGGCAAGATTCCGCAACCCCCGGCCAATATCCTGCTGGTCAAGAACTGCGCGGTGATCGGGTTATATTGGGGGGCTTATCTGTGGCGCAATCCCCCGTTGATGCATCAATCCTTAAGTGATTTGCTAGACTGGTACGCTCAAGGCCGGCTACGCCCCCATGTCTCGCGCACCTATCCCTTGGAACAAGCTAAGACTGCCCTTGAGTATCTCATGGCTCGACGCTCGACCGGCAAACTCGTACTGACGATGCGCTGAGGGCCCATCACTCTGCTCGGGTTCGAGGAAGCCTGCGGTGCGGGGAATACGAATTGGGTTGTTGCTTCTGTTACTGTGGAGCTGTGGCGACGCGCTAGCGGATTGGCAACTGATTCATGACGAGGAAGCGATTCAGGTGTTCACCCGCCCCGTACTCGGCTCACCGATCCGCGAATTGCGCGGAACGACCACCGTGCATTCGTCATTATCGGCTCTGGTGGCCCTGTTGCAGGATGCCGATGCGAATGCCGAGTGGGTCTATCACAGCGGCGGCGTAAAGGTATTGCAACGAATCAGCGAGCGGGAGTCCATGGTTTACGCGATTACCGAGGCGCCCTGGCCGATCGCGGATCGTGACGCCATCATTCGTTTCAGTCTGACCCAGAATCCGCAAACACTGGCGGTCACCATTGCCATGACCGCGGTTCCCGATTACCTTCCCCCGCAACCCTCCTACGTACGGATGCCCGTTTTCCAGGGATTCTGGCTGTTACAGCCCCGCCCCCATGGCGACGTCGACGTCGTCTGCCAGCTTCATGCCGAACCCGGCGGAGTTCTGCCCACCTGGCTGGCCAATCCCGCCGCGGAACGGGCGGCCTTTCGAACGCTGGCCAATCTGCGGGCGATAATCACCCAACCGAAGTATCAGGAACAGCGGCTGGCTTTCATCACGGAGCCGAAATGAAATCCTAAGAAGGGGATTGAGCGTAAGTAGGGCGGCGTGGAGCGGGTGATGGGAATCGAACCCACGCTATCAGCTTGGGAAGCTGAAGTTCTACCATTGAACTACACCCGCTGTGCTATTCATAGATTATGTCAACTGTGACAAAGTTAGCAAGGTTGAGATCGAAAGAGCCATCAAGGGATATTTGAGCCGTGCGCCGCTTCCTTGCCCTGTTCCTGCTGATCGGCCTGATCGCCTACGGCGTCGCGTATCTGTCCGTAGTGCGCGAACATGTCATCGGCCCGTTCACCATGGGCATCACCCATGTCTCCGGCTGGATCATTTCCTCGTTCGGGGGGCAAGTCTCGATTCGCGACAATATTCTGACCATACCCGGTTTTTCCGTGCAGATTCTGGACATGTGCAACGGCGTCGAAGCGACGATCATGCTATGGGCAGCCATTCTCGCGTTTCCCGCGCCCTGGTCGTATCGTCTCAAGGGGTTAGCGATCGGTGCCTTGAGCGTCCACACGCTGAACATTTTGCGCATCATCAGCCTGGTGTATCTCGGAGAGTACAACCGCGAGTGGTTCGACTGGGTGCATTGGTATTTGTGGGATACCCTGATCATGGCCGATATTCTGATCGTCTTTCTGATTTGGATACGTCTGTCAGCCCCGGTAGAACCTGATCGTGAAGTTTTGGCCGATTAATCCGGTACCGCGTTTCGCGGCGGGGGTGGCGCTGGCGATGCCCGCCAGTTTGGCATTCTGGTGGTTTCTGGGACTGGACTACTGCGTACTCGCACTCAGACAGGGCGTCGAAGTGGTTATTCAGTGGATCATGGCCCAACACCTCCTCGGTCTGGAGGTTAAGAGCAGCGCCTGGGTTTTGATGACTGACCTATCGCCCATCGACAATCCATTGGTATTGCTCGGCATCTTGATCTCGCCCAATCGCTTCACCATCAGCTTTCCCCTGTTCTGGGGCTTGGTTCTAGCCACCCCAGGCGCCCCGAGAATCAAGCAATGGTTCCTGGGAACGTTGCTGTTATATCCACTGGTATTACTCATGTTGCTGTTGTGGATTCAGTTCCAGTTGGGGCTGTACATCAACCATCAAGCCGCGTTGACCCAAATACCCCCACGCAGCTATGTGCTCGCTCTGCCTTATCCCGCGTATCTCTATCACCTGATGGGACTCGGCCGACAATTGGCCTTGTTGGTCCTGCCAACCTTGATACCCTTGTTGTTATGGGCCTGCTGCAACCTGCGATTCATTCGTTTTCTGATTTTCGAAAGCGTGCTGACACGTCTCAGCAAGCCCACGGCGATGGCCCGAAACCAAGAGATATAAGCGGTTGATCAGGCGCTTGGCGGCTATCCTACTGGTATTGACGCTAGCCAGTTGCGACGCGCCTCCGCGCTCCTATACCGATGCACTCAGAATGATGAGCAACGGCGAATATCGAATCGCCGCAGATAACCTGCGACCGTTGGCGGAAAACGGCTATGCGCCCGCTCAATTCCGGCTCGGCCTGTTGTATCTCTATGGCAAAGGCGTTCGCCATGAGCCACGACAAGCCGCCCATTGGCTGCTTAAGGCGGCCCAGCAGGATGATGTCGGGGGGCAGTATGTGTTGGCCCAACTCTATCGTCATGGGTTAGGCGTGTCGCAAAACGACACTTTGGCGTTTCGCTGGTTGCAAAAGCTCGCGGAACGAGGATATGCGCCCGCGCAGTACGAAGTGGGACTGTGTTACGCCCAGGGCCGGGGCGTGGCACAAAATAACGCTCTGGCCCTGGAATGGCTGAGAAAAGCCGCGGACAGGGAGCACGCCCAGGCGATAGCCCAACTGGTCGCGGCTTATCGCCAAGGTTCACTGGGCTTGCACCCGGATGCGGAAATGGCGCTTTTTTGGCAGCGAAAAACACGCCCCAAACCATTTTAGGTTTCGATCACTCCGAGTGAGGCGTAAAGATAAGCCTATTCTCAGGCGTATTCAGGACCAGATTACCGAAGCTGAATCCGTAGCGATCCACCTTGCCGAGCAAGTCCAAAAACCGATGTTCCTCCGCCATCAAGGAATCAGGACAAGCCTTCTGCGTGGCGATGATCTCACCGATATGAATCTTCCCTACGCCCCGTTCCTCGAACCCCGCAGAATACTGATTGCAGGCCGCCATACCGGCGATCCGTCCATCCTTTAAGGCCAGCGTGACCGGCCCTGTCGCCACGGATTCGCCCTGAGCGTTGATCATAGGCTGCAATACCCAAGGGGTACCCTCCAGGTCCGCCACGGTCAAGCTTCCCAGGGGTTCGGAGCGAATTTCCACCAGCCTGCCATCGAGAACACGGAAGGTCGCGCCGACCTTGCGGGTGGGGAATGGCGAGGAATCACCTTCGTTGGGCACGAACATCTCTACCCGTATCGCTCCATTGACATAATCCATGCGTTTTATTTGCACATGTTCCCCTAACAACGTGGTAGCGAGTTGGACGACCCCACCTTCCGTGAGCGCCATGGCGGCCAGATAGATAAACCCCTCATGTTCCCCCGACCGCTCCATGAGCAGCACGGCGGCATCCACGTCATCATCGCCATCGAGATCGCCGAAGGCGTGCAATTCGTCGACAAATGTCACGACTGATCGGGAATCAGTGCCCGGTACGGTGGCGCCGCCATCGTACTGGCCATTAACCAATTGGATGGGTTGTTGGAGTATCCCACTGTATTGAGCATTCTTCAGTAGTGTCAAAGTAGCGTCTAGCGTGGTCTGGCGGCCCTCGGTGGCATTGAGTTCCAACGCCCATGAGATGAAGATGGCCAGCCCCATGGATGCCGTGGCAACTGCTAGCCTGCGGCGGGATATGCGCATGGATGTATTTGCCTCTGTGTTGTACTGCAATGTAACGACGTCTTTCGCGCGGAAACCATCATAAGCCATCCAGCGTGTTACTTTCGGATACAACTTGTTACAAAAAACCGCCTTCCAACCAAACTCCAGTTACATACCCCCAGTAATATAAGTGCGTCGCTCAAGTCAGGCACTCGGGACGCCAATCCTATAAGTACAAGTGATATCCGGAAAGTGATGGAGTCCACGGGAACCGAGTGACATCAAAAACAAGCCACAAGAATTCATTGAGTTACCCATTAAGCAAGTAGGCCGCGCCATGTCACAAGCACTGAAAATATCATCGCTTCACATGTCGGATAAGGATCTGCCGGTACTGAAGATCATTCTGTCGCTAACCAACAAAGATCCACAGATCTCCTGGAATTATACGGATGACGCGCATTTAGCGGCAGCGTTGGTAATCGATATCGACTCCCCGGAAGGGGCAGAGGTGTGGGCCGACCTCGCGGCAAACAACCATCAGGCATTATTGATCGCCTGCACCGGCAAGGAATACTCCTCGGATGAAAACAACCTGGTGCTAGCGAAGCCTTTGCGTTCCAGGACCATTCTGCCCGTCCTACGGCAGGCGTCGCAACGATTGGTGGAAGATCCACCCAGCAGCACGGCAACAGCCTCGCCCTGGATGCAGAGGACGCTGTCCCACTTCACCGGCCTAAGTGGGCGTAAGGCAGTCAACAGCACCCCGCAAGAAGTCTCGATAGAACGTGGGGCTGACGCTCGTGCCATGTCTGTCAAAGATTCAACCAACCCACTGCGGGTATTGGATCTTTTCCCCAGTGATCCAGACAAGGCTTTATCGGTAACCACGAAAACCAGCCAGATCAATGTGGTCTTCGATCGTGCGCGCAATCGGTATTACGTCCAGAACCGTGCGCATCAAGACATCAGCAATCTGTTGTTGGAACCGGCCAGCACGGTCACATCGGAAATTATCGATCGCAAGGATTTATCCAGAAAGATCGCCCGGTATGTCCCACTGGATCTCGATGTGGTCCTGTGGCCTACGGCCTTACGGATATCCCAGGGACAGTTATTCACAGGACTGTCGGAACACGATTTCTTCCGCTTACGGCGCTGGCCCGACCTGAAGCGATTAGGGTTCAATCCTCTGCATTTGAAACTCACAGCCCTATTGAGGAAGGGGGGCACGATCAACTATCTGACTGATTTGCTAAACGCCTCCATGGCCGACGTTATCGATTATATAAACGCTTGCTATTCATTGACTTATCTGGACCGCCAATATGCAACCGCCACGCCCGGAGTTCCCACGAGCAAGCCTATCAGTCAAGCCAGGCTCAGCTTGTTCAGCAGAATCCGCAGCCGTCTGGGAATTTAATAAGGAATTTAATAACATGTCACAAATCAAATTCATCTTCACCGGCTCACCGGGTGCTGGCAAAACTACAGCCATCGCCGCCATCAGCGAGTTTCCGCCGGTCTCCACCGATGTGTTCGCCACCGATGCCCTGGTCAGCGTCAAGGCAAAAACGACGGTTGCCATGGACTACGGCGAGTTCACACTGGAAGATGACCAGAAAATCAGATTGTACGGAACACCGGGGCAAGAACGTTTCCGGTTCATGTGGGAAATCCTGATTCAGGGAGGGTTAGGACTGATTATCCTGATCGACAATCGCCGCTCCGATCCCCTCGCCGATCTGGCTATGTATCTGGACAATTTCGCGGATTTCATTCGGGACACCGACGCCGTCATCGGCATTACCGGTACGGATGTCAAGGACACGCCCACCCTGGACGATTTCAACGATTTGTTGCAGCAACGTGGCCAGATGTTTCCGGTATTCGCCATCGATGCCCGCCAAAAGGATGACGTATTGCTACTAATCGATACGTTGCTGACCTGCTTGGAGATAACCTGCTAATTTGTCACAACATAAAAAGATTTTGGCCAGATCGTTTGAGGCACAAAACATTAGGACTTACGCAGAGCGTATATTTTTTATCGATCCAAACCACAATATATTGTGGTTTGATTATTCCGTCGCCCGGAAATCTGGATATAGCAGGCAAGTCCTTAACATAAATATCCTAGGATTTTTGGGAGTGCCCGCTATTTAGCCGTTCACTGAACGGCCATACCGGCTAAGAAAAATCGGCCCTGAAACCAGGTCAGGCACGTCATACGCCAGCCCGGAGGAGATGCGCCGTTGATTGGCAGGAAACCTTGCCCTGTCGTAGCCGTGCAAACCGAACCGGCCAAGCTTCGATCGCTGTTGGACCAGTGCGGGCGATCATCAAAAGTTGCTTATAAAGCCGCCATACACCATAATTATTTCCCCCTTTCTCCTCAGTGACAGCCTAAAGAGACGCCGGGCGGGTGCGCTTGCCTCGCTATTCACCGGGAAAAGAACGATCAAACGGGAACACGATCGAAGCTGTACTCACGAAAGATTTTCCAACACGCTGGAAGATTTTTGAAGCGATCGATAACACATTCGCAAACATGTCCTACTATTATGGTTAAGGGCTATGTCTTTTCATGTCCACCACGCCAGGGACGGTTGATTCTTTAGTTAACGCTGTTCATCGGTGCGAATACACACCAGAGCATAGGTTGAGCAATCACGCTCGGCGTCTTGCCTTGAAATATTTTCTTGTGCCGATTTAAAACAAAACATTCTTTTTTTATTACCAGGGCGTGTATAACGATGCACGCACTTAATACACTTCGTGATCCGTATCATTAATTAGGACGATGGATAACGGCTTCGCTGTTGAACTCTACACAGGTGATAGGTTGTATCGATTCAAGTATTGCATTTCTAAAAATAACAATATCAACATTTACCATCCAAAGTAGCAATTTAGCGATTGACGTCGCCGTTATAGGCCAGTCCAGCCGAGGGCGCATATTCATGAGTAACATTCAAGAAGAGGCCGGTGACAAAATCATCGTCCGTTATATAGCCAAACGATGTATCCATGCGGCAGAATGTGTAAAAGGATTACCCAAAGTTTTCGATATTCACCGCAAACCGTGGATCGACCCAAATGCGGCATCTGCCGATGCTATCATGGAGGTCATCAGCCGTTGTCCTTCCGGCGCTTTGCAATTTGAACGCACGGATGGCGGTCCCAGCGAAGTCATGCCGCCAATCAATACCGTCACTTTAATGGTCAATGGCCCCTTAAGTTTTCGTGGTCGCTTGGAGATTTTGAGTACTAATGGGGAGGTCACCACCACCGACACCCGCATGACGTTATGTCGCTGCGGCCTGTCTAAAAACAACCCATATTGCGATAACAGCCACTCCAAAGGCGGATTCAAGGACAACAGTCTGGTATTGAATAACTTCACCAAGACGTTCGATTCCATTGCAACGGATCAAGCGATCAAAATCACCCCGATCACCCACGGCCCATTGGGTTTGCGCGGTCCGCTTGAAATCATCGGCAGCAGTGGGCCATCTCGTTACCGCTGCGACAGGGTATTTCTATGCCGTTGTGGCGCCTCCAAAAATAAACCCTTCTGCGACAGCAGCCACAGGCAAACCCTGGCCACACGCACTAACCTGGATAATCGCCCTGCTGCCGAGCTGGACGCTCCAGCCAGATTACGGGAAGCGGCTAAGCAGTTCGCGCGCAGCCGCCAGAGCACCGCGCCAGCGTCTGCCCCATCGGCATCCGAATCTTCGCAACAAACGCCGCAAACTCAGTCTGAGTCCCCGTACACGCCACGGGTATTGCACTTACTGCCCAACGATTCGGAAATCGCTTTGCAAGTCGTCGAAAAAGACACCCAACGCTTAGTGATCTTTGACCGGGCATATAATCGGTACTATCTGCGGAACCCGGAATATACGGATATCCGTGGTCTGTTGGCGCGCCCTGCGGATGAAGTGGTCGTCACAACAATCCCTCGTAAGAGCTTAGCCAAGGAAATCGCCCGACTTCTGCCACACGAGTTGGATCTGCTTCTCTGGAAAGCCACGCTAGCTGTTTCCCAAGGCCAGTTGTTCGAGGGCTTGCCTCGGACTGGATTCTTTCAACTACGGCGCTGGCCTGATCTCAAACGCCTGGGCGCGAGCCCCTTGCACATCAAACTGGCCGCCCTGCTCAGGAAAGGCGGTACCATCGAATATTTGGCCGAATTTCTCAATGCGCCGACAGCCGATGTTATCGACTATGTTAATGCTAGCTATTCCCTTAATTATCTGGAACACAAAAATACCACTGTCACTCCGGCGGTTTCCACGAATAAGACCCTAAGCGACTCAAAACGCAGCTTATTCAGCAGAATCCGCAGCCGCCTGGGGATTTAATAACATGGCCCAAATCAAATTCATCTTCACCGGCTCGCCAGGAGCGGGTAAATCTACGGCCATAGCCGCGATCAGTGAGTTTCCGCCGGTCTCCACCGACGTTTTCTCCACGGACACCCTGGCTAACGTCAAGGAAAAAACGACGGTTGCCATGGACTATGGTGAATTCACGCTGGAAAACGGCCAGAAAATCAGGTTGTATGGAACGCCGGGGCAAAAGCGTTTCCGGTTCATGTGGGAAATCCTGATTCAGGGAGGGTTAGGGCTGATCATCCTGATCGACAATCGCCGCTCCGATCCCCTCGCCGATCTGGCCATGTATCTGGATAATTTCGCGGATTTCATCCGGGACACCGACGCCGTCATCGGTATAACCGGTACGGATATCAAGGACACGCCCACCTTGGATGATTTCAATGATTTGTTGCAGCAGCGCAGCCAGATGTTTCCGGTATTCGCCATCGATGCCCGACAGAAGGATGATGTCTTGTTATTATTGAATGCCTTGCTGACCTGCTTAGAGATTCCCGGCTAAACTGAAGAGGGATGGGTTCTACTGATGCCCCCCTCACACTGGCCAAGAGAAAGCTATAGAGATATTGGTAATGAAAATCGGCAAATTGGGTGCCCTGCTGGGTCGTGGGAAAAATCTCAGCGGTCAGTCTGGGCCTGCTGCTAAGCAAGCCCCCGCGCAACCTGAACGAGCCACCCCACTACCATCGCCAGCCGCGCCATCCGTAGTTGAGTCTGGACCGGAGTCCGAGATAACCACAGCTTCCTCGTTATCCGACACAACCGCAGAAAGGAACGCTGGACACACAGAACCTCAGGAACCGTCTATGGATGATGATGAACACCTTGTCGTTATAAATTTAACGCCAGCCCAGCTAGATCAGAGTGAACAGAAACTCGCGGAACTCATCCGAGTTTGTCCTGGTGCGTATGGCGCCATCATTTCCACCATTGATGGCCACAATATTCTTCATTCGTTAAAACGGGATATACCTTTCAATAAAATATCCACGATGACCAGTTCCTTATTAGCTCTGGGTGAAAGTATTTCACGCGAATCAGAGCAACGGCTTTGTCAGTTCGTTATTTTGGAGAATAGTAACGGACGTGTCGTGTCCCTGCGCATCAATGATTTTCTCATGTTGACGTGCATATCCACCAAGGATAGTAATCTCGGCATGTTGCTGAGCGCCGGGCGAAATACCGCGGATGCCCTGAATGAATTGTTGCGGTCGTAACGGATAAGAATTAAGGGCGTTCTTATCTTCACTCATTTTGTTCCATTACTTATATTTTCTATCTACTAACTTGTAGTGGGGGTTGTTATGGCTAGTTTGGATGATGTTTGTCAGGAACTGCTAAAAAGCATAAACGACGCTTTGGGTGCAGCCGTTGTGGATTTGAGCACAGGGCTATTGCTTTCCGTATCTCACAACGTACCTTACTTCACTCAAAGCTATTTGGATGCCGTGGCCGCCGCCGCGGTAGACATGTTCCGTGGCAGCAACGTGATGACCGTGGAAGAAATGCTAACCAGCCAACGGGGCAGAACCACCAAACACTCGATTAAAGAAGTGCAGATGACTACCGATGGCACTTACCATTTCATGGCCACCGTGCCAGGCAAGGAAAATTCTTTGCTGGTGGTGATCACCGGGAAGAAGGCCAACTTGGGCATGGGCTGGGCAGCCGTTCGGGCCGCTTTACCGAAAATCACTCCCCTGTGCCCCTCCTAACCGAACATTACGGTTTTATATTAAGGGCGTGTCAGCAATGAACACGCCCTTTTATTGTCCCTTACGCAAGCGGTCGATCAACTGGTTTGGAAATCCGTTGTGCTGCATATCCTTGATCGTGACTTCGATCTCGTAGTTCACCCGATAAAACCTAATGACCGATTCTTCCCCGTCGAACACGGCAAATTCCGCACCGACCTTTCCACTGCGAGGTTGCCCTACGGAACCCGGACAGACTAGGCAATGACTGACCGGTTCCAGGAATAATTCCGCATCATCAGAAAATCCCTGCCGTTTCCCACGACGAAAGTAAACGCCTTGAATATGCGAATGGCCATGCAGACAAACTGGAATATTTTGCTCAGCCAGATAATTCAGATTCTCTTCAAAAGTCATCTGATACACATAGGCATTGAAAAAGGTCTTGTCCAAGGGTGCCCCATGGACGGCCAACCACTGTTCTTGTTGATGGATAACCGGTAATTCCGCCAACCAGTCTCGATCCCGCTGCTCCAATTGTTGTACGCTCCACTCCAGCACCCACCGCCCCAGTGCTGAAAAACCCCGCGTGGGCACTCCCGCCACCAAGGCATGATCATGATTGCCTTTGAGCACCAGAAAATCACGCGCCTGCAGTGCTCGGATACATTCCTGGGGATGTGGACCATAACCTACGGTATCTCCCAAAATCACGGCATCCTTCACATCCCATTCATCCATGCAACGCAGCACAGCCTGTAACGCGGGATAGTTAGCATGAATATCAGCCAGGATGGCGAAACGCTTCACACCGATCCTTTTGTCGCGGATGGATTTCCGAACCATTGAACGTTTTACATGACCATTGAAGCTGGCTAGAAAATGTTCCTTGCGCTGAATCTGCGCTTCATTGGCGAAGAACAGGGCATTGATCTGGCGGCTGATAACCGAAACCCAGTGCGTGTCGGGGAAATGCTCAAGCAACGACTGACGCATATGGGAACCCAGTTGCTGCGCAAGTTCGGGCGTCAGCCAGGACAACTGGCGGCACCAGACCCCAACGATCAAAGCCAGGGAGGTAAACTGATCCCAGTTGTACAAATCGTCATCGAGATAATACAGCCGGCCATGATCATCCAGGCCGAAATTGGACAGCCCCTCATCCAGTTTCACTTTGAAGTTGGCCGCGGTCTGAAAGTACAACTCAGCCAAAGCTTCGAAGTGCTCCAACATCTTGGACGGCGAGTGCTGTTGTTGGGCGATATGCAAAGGCAACAACTTTGGCGTGATATTGGCGATCAGAAAATTCTCGCCTTGCCTGACGAAGAACCAAGTTTTCGCTGGATGGTGGACCTTGTATCGGCGCTCCCTCTCCAACGTTCGCTCGATCCAGCGCCCTGTGTCCAAACGGTTGAATTTGTACTCCACTCGCCACTTGACCACGAACTCCTCGTAGACAGTGATCTTGGTCGTGGGCCGCCCGGTAAATTCTTGACCGTGCGCCAGCGCGCGTGACTGTCCTGAAATAGCGCGCGCGATATCCTCTTTACTAATGGCGTCACTGGCGACAATGGAACCGATTACTTCTAAAGATTCCTGGGCTTGGTCATCATCCACTACGGCTATACCTTTGCGAGTGTTTGTTTGACAATATTATTTTGGGCAAGATTGGGCTTTATTGCCATGCCGTCCTGGTTAATTAATTCGCTTTAAAAAAAAAAAAAATAGACGTCTTGCAGGCCGATGCGGATCATCAAAACAGCGGGCAGCCTGTCATGCTCGGATCGCTCGGACAAGGCAACGCACCCTAACGTGCGCTGGCCAAGCGTTGTGCTCCCACTGATCGCCCGAACCCGTTCAGCCAGGGGGGCGCCTCGCATCAAGGCACGCCCCAAACCGCCTCATCCATTGTGGGTTTCCACCTAAATCGGCGCATATCAATCCGTTGTCCGACAAATAATACGCCTTCCGAGTTCAGCAGTTCGCGTTGCCGGTAGTATTGTGCGCTGCCTGGCGGAAAGGCGATCATGCCTTTCGCATTGATCACCCTGTGCCAGGGAACGGTGGAATCCGCCGGCAAATTATGCAACGCATATCCAACTTGGCGGGCCTGGCGTGGCAGCCCAGCCCATTCAGCAATCTGGCCGTAAGTCGCAACCATCCCAAAAGGAATGGCGGCGACCGCATGCCAGATCAGTTCATCCCGGTTTATTCGTCGGTTACGCATCCCGCTGACGCGTTCTTAACCACCTTGATGTACTTGTACAGTACACCGCTGGTCGCCTTGTAGGGTGGCATCTGCCAGGCCGCCCGACGTCGCTCCAGTTCGGCTTCACTGAGGGCCACATCCAGGCGATTGCTTTCCGCATCGATGACGATCCGGTCTCCGTCCCGCAGCAGGGCAATGGGACCGCCTTCCTGCGCTTCAGGCACGACGTGGCCAATAATGAAACCATGCGATCCACCGGAAAAACGGCCATCGGTGATCAGAGCCACATCATGCCCCAGACCGGCGCCCATGATGGCCGATGTCGGAGTCAGCATTTCCGGCATGCCCAGCCCGCCCTTGGGCCCTTCGTAGCGGATCACGACCACATCGCCTTTCTGGATTTCCCCGCGTTCCAGAGCATGCAACATATCTTCTTCCGCATCGTAGACCCGTGCCGACCCTTCGAAACGCAAGCCTTCCTTGCCGGTGTGATCTTGGCCACCGAGCCGCCGGGAGCCAGATTGCCCCGGAGAATACGGATATGACCGCTCGCCTTGATGGGATTTTCCAACGGTGGATAACTTTTTGTCCTTCGCTAAGGCCCGGCAGATCCCGCAGATTTTCCTCCAATGTGACCGGTCACGGTTAGACAATCGCCACGCAGCAGCCCCTTTTCCAACAAATATTTCAGCACCGCCGGCGTACCCCCCACCTTATGCAGATCCTCCATGACGTATTGGCCACTCGGCTTGAGGTCGGCCAGGAACGGCACCCGATCACTGAGAGTCTGAAAGTCATCGATACCAAGTTCGACGTTCACGGCGCGCGCCATGGCAAGCAAATGAAGCACCGCATTGGTCGATCCGCCCAGGGCCATGACCATGGTGATGGCATTGTCGAAAGCGGCGCGGGTCATGATGTCGCGGGGTTTGATATCTTGCTCCAGCAACCGGCGGATGGCCGCGCCCGCTTGAATGCATTCGTTCAACTTGCCAGGCTCCGTAGCCGGAGTCGAGGAACTGTAGGGCAGACTCATGCCCAGCGCCTCGATGGCCGAGGCCATGGTATTGGCGGTGTACATGCCGCCACAGGCGCCGGGGCCGGGACAAGCCTGCTTGACGATATGTTGACGCGTGGGCTCATCGATTGTTTTGGCGAGGAACTCTCCGTAACTCTGAAAGGCCGATACAATGTCCAAGGTTTTCCCGCCCAAGTAGCCGGGTTTGATCGTACCGCCATAGACTATCAGGCCCGGCCGGTTAAGACGGCCCAACGCGATCATCACACCGGGCATGTTTTTGTCGCAGCCGGGGATAGCGATACAGGCGTCGTACCATTGACCACCCATGACCGTTTCCACGGAATCGGCGATCACATCGCGCGAGGGCAGCGAATAGCTCATGCCTCGCGTACCCATGGAGATACCATCGGACACACCGATGGTATTGAAGCGCATCCCGACCATGCCTGCGGCGACCACGCCCTCGCGCACCTGAGCGGCTAGATCGTTAAGATGCATGTTACAGGTGTTGCCCTCGAACCAGACACTGGCGATGCCGACCTGGGCCTTGTCCATATCGGCGTCGCTCATGCCGGTGCCGTAGAGCATGGCTTGCGACGCACCCTGGGATTTAGGTTGCGTGATATGCGCGCTGTAACGATTAATTTTTTGTGACATGCAAATCTCCTCAAACAATTCTGTGCCCCCCCGTCAAATCGTCGGGGCTTCATGCAACCCGTGCTATTGTACGGGTATGCTGTGAACATCGCCTAAGCCTATGGCGCGAGAACGAATAACCATGGCCAACGAAACTGAGCGTAAGAAATCTACCAGAACGACACCCGGCAATCCTGCCAAGGCGCGTACGACGACACCCGCCCGTAGCGCGGCGGAACGCGCTTTGTTGCTGCCATCGCCCGCAGCGCCCAAGCGTGGCGAAAAGACCGCTGAATCCAGCGGCAGTCGCAGAACCGCCACAAACAACCGCAATAGCAAAACCGTTGCCACCGGTCGCACCCGGAAAACGACCGAACCCAGCCGCCGCAGAAAGGTCGCTAATGTATCCTCCCCAACCCGTGATGCGGTAGCCGCAGAGCCATCCGATTCCCTGCTGAAAAAGTTGACCGGTTTGCCCGGCGTCGTAGCCGGTGGCGCATTTCGCCTGGCAGTGCGTACGACCGAGATTCCGTTGAAAGTCGGCAAGGCCTTTCTCAGACCCGAGCAGACCCGGATGATGGAAGAAGCCGGGCACATGCTCAAAGAGCTGCGGGAGGTGGCCGGCTTAACGCGCGACGAACTCAGCGACGCCCTGAATCTCAAGGATCGCTCGCTGCTGGAAGCCATTGAAAACGGAACGGCGATCATGTCCTTCGAACTGATCATGCGGCTGGCGGCTGTCCTGGCCCGGCATGATCCCCTGCCCGTCGTGATGAAATTCACCCGCACCTACAATCCGGAACTCTGGAAGATCATCGAAAGTTGGGGCGTGGGCCGACTGACGCTGAATTTCGAGCGGGAGCGGGAATTCATCAATATCTATCGCCGCCATGATGCCGCCCGCCGTCTGGATGACGCGGCTTTTGCCAAAGTGCTTGAGTTTACCCGCTCCGCCTTCGATATGGCCCTGCATTTCGTGGCCCAGGAAACCCAAGAGTGGGAAGACGACGACAGCCAATACGATGATGACGAGTACCCGGACGACGACGATGAGGACTAAGCAGGGTAATCGTACGTCCAAACGGCCACGGCAGTCATATTTCGCGTAAGAAACGCCGCACGTTGCCCAGATGGCGGCGACTGACCTCCAAGGCCAGGGAGCAATCGTACAACAACACTTGAAAATGGCCGGTCGGCGTTTTCTGCAGACCGGCCACATGGGCCAGCGCGACCAGCGCGTTGCGGTGAACCCGCAAAAACTGGTCGCCGAACTCCTTCTCCAGAGATTTCAAGGACTCCTCGATCAACATCTCACCTTGTTGATGTCGCACGGTGACGTATTTCTGATCCGCCTGGAAATACAATACCTGGGCGATGGGAATCAATTCCAATCGGTCACCCAGACGCGCGCACAAATGGGTACGTGTCTGCGGCACTTGCGCCCCATCCAAGTTCGCCAGTTGCGCCCGGTTGAGCGTACCGGCGCTGGCCAGGGCCTGCCGCAAGCGATCCTTGCTGATCGGTTTGAGCAGATAACCCACGGCATGCGCCTCGAAGGCTTCCAAAGCATGATCGCTGTACGCCGTAGTGAAAATGACCGCGGGCGGTTTATCCAGCCGAGCCAAATGACGCGCGGCTTCCAAACCGTCCATACCGGGCATGCGAATATCCAGCAACACGATATCCGGCTGTTCGGCGTTAGCCATGCGCAACGCCTCGACGCCATTGCCGGCTGTCCCACAACACTGATAGACCGGCATCTCTTCCAGCAGAGACCGCAGACGATCACGGGCCGGCTTTTCGTCATCGACGATCAACACTTTCACGATCGGGTCCCGCCGGGAATACAGCAGCGCACCTGATACCGATCATCTGTCTGCTGGATGGTAAAGAGGCCGGACTGGCCGTAGGCCAATTGCAGGCGTTGGCGAATGTTGTCCTGGGCCATTCGGTTACCCTGCTCATGACGCCGAGTTCGTGTCGGAGAACAGGGATTCGTTATCTCGAACCACAAGGCATCGCCCTGGCGTTCGATGCGGATGGCGACAACCCCACCTTCAGTCAAAGGTTCTATCCCGTGATATACGGCGTTTTCCACCAATGGCTGCAGACTCAATGCTGGAATCGGCCTATTAAGTGGTAGATCCGAGGGCAAATGCCAATCCACACGCAGGCGCTCGCCCAAGCGCAGTCCCTCCAACCGCAGATAATGGCGGGTAATGTCCAATTCCTCGGCGAGACTGACCGTGTCCTTCTCCTCCAACGACGAGCGGAACAAACCCGCCAGATCGACTACAGCCTGCTCGGCTTGGTCGGGCTGTTCACCGATCAGACCCGCGATGGTGTTCAAACTATTGAATAGGAAATGGGGTCGGATACGCGCCCGCAGCGCCTGCAAACGAGTTTGCAACTCGGCTCTTACATTCCGTTGCCATTGGTGCTGCACATAGAAATAGCGCAGCGCCGCCAGCGAAACGATGCTGCTGATGGCGAAATTGCGCAACGCCGTCAAGCGCGTTGAAGGATCATCCAGAATGGTCTTGAAACTGTCAAACTCGTACAGGCGCAACGCCGACAGATAGCACAACAATGTCAGCAGTTGCGTCAATCCGTAGGCGATCAGGGTAACCGTCTGCACCGGCAAGCGAGCGAAGCGTGAGCGCAGGCCGCAGAGTATGGCGGCCGTACACAGCACGGTGATCTGGATAAACAGCGACACCAGCCCCAAATCGACCCAGAATTGCTGCGTGCTCGGCACCCCGGCCAAGACCAGAACGACAGCCAGCAACTCGGCGATCAGGACCAAGGTGAAAACGGCGTGATTGGTGCAGAGATCGGGCAGAAAGCTCTGCGGCCCCGATGCCATGGCGGTTTTCCTCATGGCTAAGCCACGCGGCCCTATCGGTGAGCGGCGACAGGGCGCGTGGCTCGGCCAGCCATCAGGTTTTGCCTTTGTACTGCTCCCGCATTTCGCGTTTGAGCACCTTGCCCGCAACGTTGCGTGGCAAAGCGTCCATGATCAACACATCGGCGATGCGCTGGAACTTGGCGTCCACCCGACTGTTGGTCCAATCCACCAACGCCGCCGTATCCAAGACAGCGCCGGGCCTTGGAATCACCGCCGCCACCGGCACTTCACCCCATTTTTCGTCGGCTACGCCGAACACGGCGACCTCGTTGATGTCGGGATGACGAATAATGACCTCCTCGATGTCCTTGGGATACACATTCACTCCACCGGAGATGATCATGTCCTTGAGCCTGTCCACCAGGAACAGATACCCCTCTTCGTCCACATAGCCGGCATCGCCGGTATAGAGCCAGCCATCGACGATGGCCTTTTCGGTCAAGTCGGGACGCTTGTAATAACCGGGCGTCAGCATCGGACCCTTGCCGCAGATCTCGCCGATTTCCCCCACCGCGCACTCCTCGCCCTGCTCGTTGACGATGCGCATTTCCAGGAATGGCGGCGGTACGCCCACCGAACCCACCTTGCGTATCGCATCGTGTTTGTCGAGTACGGTCATGAAGCCTTCGGTCAGTCCATACAGTTCGTAGAAACGACCCGGTAACTGCTCGTTCAATCGGTGCTTGTATTCCAGATGCAAGGGCGCCCCCACATTGTGGATCATTTCCAGGGACTCCAACTGGCGAGGGTCGAAGGACGGGCTGTTGAGAATGGCGATAATCTGCGAGGGCACCATGACGATATGGGTCACTTTTTCCTTGGCGATATCGGCGATAACCGCTTCCGGATCAAACGCTTTATGCAAAATATAAGTGCCGCCCAGATACATCCAGGGCATGAGATCCAGCATGGCGCCGTTGAACACGATGGAACCGGCGTGCAACACCACGCTTTCCGGCGTCATGCGCCAGCAGGCTCCGAAAATGGTGCAGTACATGGCGCGGATGTAGTGGGTATGCACGATACCTTTGGGCGCGCCCGTCGTCCCACTGGAATACATGATGTTGTAGACGTCGTCGTCCTTCAGCCCGGCATCCGGCGGGTTGTCTTCCGACGCGCCGTCCAGGAAATCGGCATAGGAACGAAAGTCGGGGTGCTGATGACCCTCGTCGCCGATCAGAATGAAACGCTCGCTCCGAATGGCCGGCAAATCGCCACGAATCCGTTGCAGGGTACCGGTGAAACTGCTGTCGGCCAACACCAGCAAGGTATCGGAATCACGCAGCAGAGTGGCCAACCCGCTGTCCTGTAACAACGGGCTGCAGGGTACGATGATGATGCCGGTCTTGGCCGCTGCCCAGTAGGCCGCCATCAACGGCGTGCAATTGGGTAGCAGGGTGGCCATTTTGTCGCCCTTGCGAAGGCCACTGGCCAACAGCGCGTTGGCCAAGCGATTGACGTAGGCATTGAACTCTGCGTAGCTGAACCGTTGCTCGCCGCAGACGAAAGCCGGATGTCGCGGGCGGTAGCGGGCGTGCCGGGGCAGAAGCGAGCCGATATTCATGCGGGTTTTCTCCTCGTTGTATTATGCGTGCCGTAGCGGGTAGCTCATTTTACGTGAAATTCCGTTTTTCCATCCCCACCCGGCGCCACCCGCAAGTCATGCGCCATTCGCAGCGCCGATTCCCGCCCTTGATAATAGCCGGGCATCCGCTGCAAATCGCTATAGCCCAAAGCACGGTAAAACCCCTGCGCCCGCTGATTGTGGGTGCGCACCTCCAGATACACGGTGGCGATACCCGCTGTACGGGCCGATTTTTCCAGCCATTCCACTAAACGCCGCCCCAGGCCGAGACGACGGTAGGAGGGTCGGACCGCCAACAGCAATAAATGGGCGTGCTCCCAGTAGAACTGCATGATCGCGAAACCGATCAGGCGCTTTCCCGTGCGAGCGACCAAGACCATGCTGTCGGCACAACGGATATGATGGATGACGCGCTCTGGCTGCCATTGCCAGCGCAACCCGACTTCGATGAAGTCACGTGACATGAGGGCGATGCTTTCGGCATCGCCGGACCCAGCCGGTATGAATTCGACAGAGTTGGACATAGGAACTAATGAATGGCAAAACAATAAACGCAAGAGGAATAAAAAAAATCTTATCTTAATCCTCTTACCCCAATTACGGCATCACCCCCTATTGACGAACCGGGACGATGGCCACCATCAACAGACCTCCGTAACCAACAGCGGGTCCGCCACCGGACAACACACACTATGGCGCGTGCCCCAAACCCACATTCAATCGAATACGTAATGGCTCTACTCAGGAACCGAGCTTGAGTTTCCAGACAACAAGATCGACTGAGAAATTTCCGACTTCAGCCTTGTCGCTGCCAACAATCCCTGGGATTCTCCGACATGAAGGCGAAAAAAGTCTGACAATGGATTCCGTAGGGTAGCACTTCGTTGCGATCGATAATCAGACGGAACCAGCGCCAATCGGGAATGATCCTGACAACCTGGCCCGCCAGGACGTAGCGGATGCGGGTCGGTGTCGTCACCGCGTGGGATATTTGCACCCGCGTCCCGGTAGGCCAGTTGTCCAGAGCCTGCAAAGCCTGTTGACCGACCGGCGAGTTAAGAGTTTCCATGCCCGCTCGAAAGGCTTCGTGATTTTCGACGAACGCCGTAATCGCCACGAGACTGTTGTTTCTGGAGTTCCGGTAACGCTCCGCATAGCGTTGCAACATCGCCTCGTTGGGAATCCCGATATGCTGGCTGAAAGCATGGCCGTCCTGCTGCGACCGAAAAGTCGTTGGCCGGTATTCGGAAGCACGGAAAAGCGCCTCCACATCCTGCACAGCATAGCGTCTCTGGCGCACGACGGTCTGCCAGCGTCGGCAAACCCGACGAGGCGTCCTCCTTAGACCTGATTAAGTAACCGTCTTCTGCCCAAATAACCGGAAAATCATCCGGTAAGTAGTCGTGACGCCTTGTAGCAAAATGGTGGCTGACGTAAACCCGATTTTCAGTAGACGACCCATAGCAGCAACTCCTAACTCAGGTTGCGAAGATCAAACTGTTGTTTGCCCAACCAGTCTGAACAACAATCGATAGGCAGCCGTGACGCCTTATAGCAGTTTGGCGGCCGAGGAAAACCCGATTTTAAGTAAACGACTCATACTGGCGACTTCCCAAAAATGATATGGCTATCACATGTAAGTAAATACACGTATTGCCTATTTGCCATTGATCTGGAGCAACTAAAATGCCATATCCCAACCCCGCCTACGCAGCCGTTGCATCCTGCTAGCAAGGACTTGTTTGATAACGGCTTATTGGGATTTGTGCCCGGGGAGTCGATAACGTGAGAAATCGACGCCTCTGACAAGGGGACTGTGCTAAATGAGCCATAAAAAAGCCCCACCTTGAGGGTGGGGCTTTTGCTCGACGGGATAAAGAAGGTACGCGGGGCGGGACTTAGAAGTCCATGTCATCCATGCCGCCACCCGGTGGCATCCCGGCCCCTTTCTCCTTCTTGGGCAGTTCCGCCACCATGGCTTCCGTGGTGATCATCAAACCGGACACCGAAGCCGCGTTCTGCAGAGCCGAGCGGACGACCTTGGTGGGATCGAGAATACCCATGTCCACGAGGTTGCCGAATTCCTCGGTGGCGGCATTGAAGCCATAACTGCCTTCCGATTCGATAACCTTGCGCAGCACGACGGATGGCTCACCGCCGGCATTGGATACAATCTGGCGGAGCGGCTCTTCGATCGCCCGACGGATAATATTGATACCCATCTCCTGATCATGGTTGTCGCCTTTGACATCCTGCACATTGCCCAGAACGCGCAACAACGCCACGCCGCCACCCGGCACCACGCCTTCCTCAACCGCCGCACGGGTCGCGTGCAGGGCGTCTTCAACGCGGGCCTTCTTTTCCTTCATTTCCACTTCAGTAGCGGCGCCTACTTTGATGACCGCGACACCACCCGCCAATTTGGCGACACGTTCCTGCAACTTCTCACGGTCGTAATCGGAGGTGGTTTTTTCAATCTCAGTGCGGATCTGCTCGATGCGGGCTTCGATATCCTTTTTCGCACCGGCGCCATCGACGAGGGTGGTGTCATCCTTGCCGATGATGACGCGCTTGGCGGTACCCAGATCATCGAGCGTGGTTTTCTCCAGGCTCAGACCGACTTCCTCGGAAACCACCTGCCCACCAGTCAGGATCGCGATGTCTTGCAACATGGCTTTGCGCCGATCGCCGAAGCCGGGCGCCTTGACGGCCGCCACTTTGAGAATGCCGCGGATATTGTTGACCACCAGCGTCGCGAGTGCTTCGCCTTCAATGTCTTCGCAGATAATCAGCAACGGCTTGCTGGATTTGGCGACGGCTTCCAGGGTAGGCAGCAGATCGCGGATATTGGAGATTTTCTTGTCGTGCAGGAGGATTTTGACGTCTTCCAGCTCGCAGTTCATGGTCTCCTTATTGTTGATGAAGTATGGCGACACATAACCACGATCGAACTGCATGCCTTCCACGACATCCAGCTCGTTTTCAAAACCTTTGCCTTCTTCCACGGTGATGACGCCTTCCTTGCCAACCTTATCCATGGCTTTGGCGATGATGTCACCGATCGCGGAATCGGAATTGGCGGAAATAGTTCCGACCTGAGCGATGGCCTTATTGTCCAATACCGGCTTGGAAATGCCCTTTAATCCCACGATGGCGGCCGCGACCGCCTTGTCGATGCCGCGCTTGAGATCCATCGGGTTCATGCCGGCGGCGACGGCCTTCAGACCTTCCTTGAGAATAGCCTGCGCCAAGACCGTCGCCGTCGTGGTGCCATCGCCGGCCACGTCAGAAGTCTTGGAGGCTACTTCCCTGACCATCTGAGCGCCCATATTTTCGAATTTGTCTTCGAGTTCGATCTCCTTGGCCACGGACACGCCATCCTTGGTAATCGTTGGAGCGCCGAAACTCTTATCCAGGACCACGTTACGGCCCTTGGGACCCAGGGTGACCTTGACGGCGTCGGCCAGAATATTGACGCCCCGCAACAGGCGGTTGCGCGCGTCGCTGTTGAATTTAACCGCTTTGGCTGCCATGTGTTTAAAGCCTCATCAGTGTCTTGGCTAAAGTTTGGAAAAGTTTACTTTTGGATGACAGCCATGATGTCGTCTTCGCGCATCACGACCAATTCCTCTCCGTCGACCTTGACTTCGGTACCGGAGTATTTGCCAAACAGCACCTCGTCACCGACTTTGACATCCAGCGGACGACTGTCACCGTTGTCCAGGACCTTGCCGTTACCGACAGCAATGATCTCACCCCGTATCGGTTTCTCTGTAGCCGAATCGGGAATAACGATGCCGCCTGGAGACTTACGCTCTTCTTCTTTACGCTTGACAACCACTCGATCATGTAATGGACGAAGCTTCATAGACTTTATATCTCCCAAAAAATCGCTTAATACCTAGGTATGGGCAATGCGCCACCACGGGGTAGTGGCATGATCTATCAACCCAATGCGGTTGGTTGTCGCAACGGGCCTGCGGGCGCAGAGATGGGGGCTAGCACACGGTTTTCAAGAGGGCGGAGAAAAAATTTGCGTGCGCCACACGATACGGCCAGTACCGCGCGGGTCCAATAATCGGGCGCGCTTTACGGTAAGCCTCGCGGTGAGGCGCCGCCTGGCTCCCGCACCGGCTGCTCGTCAAACTGTTCCAAGGCCCGTGCCGCCACCTGGCCCACCGTCAGATTGACGGCGCGCACCGTCCGGTAGACGCCGCGGGTCAAGGTATGCTGAACCCGTTCGACGAGTCCTGCGGGCCGCGCGATCCCCGGAATATGCCCAAGTACCGCGTAGACCTGGCTAGCGATAGCCTGATGAACCTCCTCGGTAGCGTTGGCGCCGGCTTCAACCCCATCCTGGATCAGTTGCTGCAACCCCTGAATCTGTTTAAGCGTCAAGCGTGACATGGGCGATAGGCCTCCGGGTTCTACTCAGTCATACAATGTAGTTTGATGTGCTCGTAGACGCCGGGGTCATTGGCCAACCCCATGTGATGCACACCGGGAAAAACCGTTACATGAACCCGCCTGGATTCAGCCTGTTCCGCGGCGGCCGGATTTCGCGCAGGACTCCGTGGCGGCCGGACCAGGCCATCGCCGAACAGTTGGCTCGCTACGCCTTGCGGGTCATCGGTCAGCGTTCCAACGAACAAATGATGCCAGGCGCCGGGTATCCAAGGCGTCGCCGAACCATCATCGCTCGCGGCATCTTCGCACAGGCGGTCGCTGCGGCGCAGATCTTTAATTCCGCGGCTACGCCGATTGAGCACCTTAGCGATCACTCGGGTTAGCGGATGGGGCACCGTCTGTAAGAGACTAGTGGCCAACGCACCCAGGACTTCCAAATCGGCGCCGTCATGCGGCGTGCCCAGGTAGAAGGCATGCCGCACCTTATTCACCCAGCCATGCTTCATGCGCGTACCATAATGGCAGGCGCTGCGCACGACCAAGCCGCCCATGCTGTGGCCGAGCAGGACGATTTCTTCGACGGCCACGGGATAACACGCCAACATTTCCTCCAATAGACCGGCAAAACGACGGCCGTTCACCGCGATGGGCAACCCCGTGTTGTAACGCAAAAAGAACGGTGTATAGCCGAGTTCCTGCTGCAACAGCGTGCCATAGCAGCGAGCAGGCTCGTCTTGCGTCCTGCGGAAGACCCACACACCCTCATTGCAAGCCAGGCCGTGCAGCAAAATACATAACTTGGCCGTCGGATGCGGGTAGGCGGCGCGCAGACTTTCCGTGGTAGTGGCCAGCGGGCGATTACGATGGTAAAACATCTGCTCTATGGCTAGCCCGTTGTCACGCTCGCACAAATAATCGCCCAACACGCCATTCAGCACGCTAACGCTCCAGTCCGTCCAGTGACCGGCGTAAGCGGAATCGTTTTTACGGTGTCCGCTCATTGAGCAACCTCCCGGCACCTGAAGAGGAACATCTGTCGTGAAGATCTGGATCGATGCGGATGCCTGCCCGAACCCCATCAAGGAAGTCGTTTATCGCGCCTCGAAACGCTTGACGATATCGGTCACGTTGGTCGCCAATCGCCCGCTGAAAACCCCAGCTTCCCGGTTAATCCAAGCGATCCAAGTATCCCAGGGGTTCGACGTGGCCGACCATTACCTCATCGGCCATGCCGCGCGCGGCGATCTGGTTGTCACTGGCGACATACCCCTGGCCGCAGAACTGATTGAGCGCGGCATAGCCGCGCTCAATCCGCGTGGGGAAATGTACACCCGAGATAATGTAGGCGAGCGATTGGCCACCCGCAATCTCATGGAGGATTTGCGCGCCACCGGCATGGTCGGCGGCGGACCCGCACCATTCAGTGAGCGCGATAAACAAGCTTTCGCTAACAGTCTCGATCGCTGGCTAGCGCAATATCGGCGTCCCGATTAACGCCGGCGGCCACCTCGGCCCGCCTTATCCTTGGGGCGCTCCTCATTGACCTTCAACGGCTTGCCCCGCAGTTCCAGCCCATTGAGCGCGCTGACAGCGGCGCGGGCCTCGTGGCCTTCCATTTCGATAAAGCCAAAACCCCGACATGCACCGGAGAAAACATCGCGGACCAGCCGCAACGAGCGGACCCGCCCATGCGCCGAAAACAACTCGGTCAGTTCTTCATCACTAATATCCGTGGGTAGATTGCCTACGAAAAGCTTCTTCATACCGGGTCTCCTGGCAAAAAAAGAACGTTATCGGCTGCCGCTAACCAATCCCTTAGTGGGATATAGCCGGGTAAGGTTCGAAAATGACATACTAAGTCCCCTATCCACCTGCCCGTGCGCACCGCGCAGGACCGGCCCCGGCAGCAGTAATGATAGCAAAAGCAGGGGAACGCCCCGTTGATCAAGAACCGCGAAACACTTGCGGGGAAAAGCGGATGTGGCTATCTGCCTGCGACTGTTCCGAATGGAACGTTAAACAATTTCATGATACGGCCCGGTCCGCGCTGCGCCGAATTAATTTTTTATTCTAGCATGGCTGAATACAACGGCCCACATTTCGATGGGCAAACCCCTAAAACGGGCCTAAGCCAGTCAATTTAAGGGCGTATTGATGAGCATGAGCAACCCAGCAAGCTTGCGAATCGGTATCGGCGGACCCGTCGGTTCCGGCAAAACCGCGTTGGTCGAAGCCTTATGCAAGACGCTGCGCGATCGTTACGCGCTGGCGGTCGTCACCAACGACATCTATACCCAGGAAGACGCGCAATTCCTGGTCCGTCGCCACGCCCTGAGCGAGGATCGCATCATCGGCGTAGAGACCGGCGGTTGCCCGCACACCGCCATACGCGAGGATGCCTCCATGAACCTGACGGCGGTGGCACAGTTGGGCGAGCGATTTCCCGATCTCGACGTGATATTGGTGGAAAGCGGCGGCGACAACCTCAGCGCCACCTTCAGCCCGGAGCTGGCCGATTTGACGGTGTATGTCATCGATGTCGCGGCGGGTGACAAGATTCCGCGCAAGGGAGGACCGGGCATCACCCGTTCGGATTTGCTGGTGATCAATAAAATCGATCTAGCTCCGTTCGTCGGCGCATCGCTGGAAGTAATGGAACGAGACGCCCGGAAGATGCGCGGAGAACGGCCCTTCGTGTTCACCAACCTGAAAACCGGGCAAGGACTGGAAACGATCACCGCGTTCATCATCGAGCACGGCATGCTGGAACCCCACCGTAAAGAGACATCATCGTGATCCCCGCTCCGGCAATCGTACTGGCCAACGGCCTGTTTCAAGCCCCTAATGGCAAAGCAGCGCACGGTTTGGTACGGGGCAGCGAACGCTTCCGGGTCATGGCCGTGGTCGACCCCCTGTGCGCGGGACAGGATGCCGGCATGGTCTTGGATGGGCAAATCCGCGATATCCCCATCGTCGCCTCTTTGGCCGAAGCGATACAGCAATCGCCGTATTCACCGGAATACTGCGTGGTGGGTATCGCCACGCACGGTGGACGATTTACCGCGGAGTTGCTGGATGCGCTGCGGGAAGCGGCGCAAACCGGTTTGTCCATCGTCAACGGCCTGCACGACTATGCCAGTGACGATCCCGTCATCGCCGCGGCCGTCCAGGCACACGGCACAACCGTCACCGATGTTCGCAAGCCCAAGCCCAAGCACGAATTACACTTCTGGACCGGAGCCATCCACCAAGTACGCGCCCCGCGTATCGCCGTACTGGGCATGGATTGCGCCATCGGTAAGCGCACGACCACGCGCTTGTTAACGCAAGCCCTGCAACGCGCTGGGATCAAGGCGGAAATGATCTACACCGGCCAGACCGGCTGGATGCAGGGCGCCCGTTACGGTTTCGTGCTAGATTCGGTCGTCAACGACTATGTCAGTGGCGAATTGGAACATGCGATCGTGACTTGCGACCGGGAAGCCGCGCCCGATCTCATGCTCATCGAAGGCCAATCGTCCTTGCGCAATCCAAGTGGCCCTTGCGGAGCCGAGTTTCTGTTGTCAGCCGCGGCCCACGGCGTGATTCTGCAGCATGCGCCAGGGCGGGAATTCTTCGACGGATTCGAACAGCAGGGTCTCCGAATTCCGGCGATAGAGGACGAAATGGCGTTGATTGCCTTTTACGGCGCCCGTACCCTAGCCGTAACCCTGCAAGGGAAAGGACTGCAAGCCATTGATCTGATTCAAGCTCAACGCGAATTACAGGCCCGTTTGAATATTCCCATCATCCGACCCCTTGAGGAAGGGGTAGACGCCTTGGTGCCGGTCGTCCGCGCTTTCATGGCGGAATAGTGAAGATTACCCGCATCGTCAGTCGGGTCGAGCACCTGCCCCTAGCTCGCCCGTACACCATCGCGTTTCGCACGATAGAAGCCGTCACTTGCGTGCTGGTCAAAGTCCACGGTGAACGCGGTTTGTTTGGCCTGGGCACGGCCTCACCCGAACCCTTCGTCACCGGCGAAACGGAAACGGCCGCGCAAACGGCACTGCAAGAAGATGCATTGGACTGGTTGCTGGGCCACGATGTGCGCCAGCTACCGGCGTTATGCCGGGAGTTACAGCGGCGCCTGCCGCAGACTCCCGCCGCACGCGCCGCCCTGGACATGGCCTTACACGATCTGTTGGCGCAGCATCTCGGTCTGCCGCTGGTGGACATGCTGGGTCGCGTTCACGAACGCCTGCCGACCTCGGTGACGATAGGCATCAAACCCGTGCGGGAAACGCTTGAGGAAGCAGCCGAACATATCGGACGAGGCTTTCAGGTGCTCAAAATCAAACTCGGGCACTCCCTGGACGAGGATCTGGAGCGTTTGCGCCGACTGCGCGAACGCTTCGGCCAGACGATCGGCATCCGCGTGGACCCGAATCAGGGATACGATCAAGCCGACGTTCTACGCTTCGTCGAATGCAGCGCGGATCTGGCCATAGAATTTCTCGAACAGCCGTTGCCGGCTGCCGATACAGCCACGTTGCGCATCCTGCCGGAAGCGGTACGGTCACGCGTGGCGGCCGACGAATGTCTACTCGACGAATCCGATGCACTGGGCTTACTGATGCCGCCCCGAGCCTGCGGCATCTTCAATATCAAACTGATGAAGTGTGGCGGCGTTCACCCGGCCTTGCGCATCGCCGCCCTGGCCGAAACGGCGGGTATCGAACTCATGTGGGGTTGCATGGATGAAAGCGTGATCGGCATCAGCGCGGCCCTGCACGCCGCTCTGTCCTCACCGGCGACCCATTATCTGGATCTGGACGGCAGTTTCGATCTGGCGCGGGACCCGGCGATCGGTGGATTCGTGTTGGAAGAGGGCTGTTTACGCACCACAGCCGCTCCGGGACTCGGCGTGAGGCTGCTGTAGGCGACAGCGCCCACCGGCACCGACCCGGCAAAAATCCCGCAACGTCACCCGTTCGGCCAGGCCGGCAAACCTACGGACCCCAGCCGGGTCCTGTCAGCCTTGGCGTTCGACCTTGGCCAACCGATAATTCGGCACGTCGCCACGGCGCGAATAAGGATGCTCATGCCCCAGTTCCGTGAATGCCACATCGCGTTCCTCGGCGGTCTCGTACCAGCGATGCGCTTCCCAGTCATCCCCCAGCAAATGAGGCGAGCGCATGGGATCGCCCGGCGGCAGGGTAAAGCGAATTCCGAATCGTTTCATGCCCAACTCGTCAATACAATAGAACCGTTTTCCATTCTACAGTGCTCGCTACCCTTTGCGGCGCACTTCGATGACATTCGGCAACTGGGCCAGTCTATCCAGCGTGCGGCTGAGCTGCATGACATCGCTTATTTCCACCGTTAAATTCATGCGAGCGACACCCGTGTTCGTGTTGGTGTGGGTATTGGACGCCAACACATTGATTTGTTCGTTGACCAGAATGGAAGTGATATCGCGCAGCAATCCCGTTCGGTCGTAGGCTTTGATGTAAATGTTCACCGTATAGGTGGTGTCCGGACTGTCGCCCCAACTGACCTCTATGATCCGCTCCGGGTGTTGTTTGACCAGTTCCAGCAAATTGAGGCAATCCTGGCGATGGATGCTGACCCCCCGGCCGCGCGTGATGAATCCCGAAATGGGTTCGAACGGAGTCGGTTTGCAGCAGGTCGCCAGATGCGTGAGCAACTTGCCCACACCCCGGATGTGTATCTCCCCGCCCCGATGGCTGGGCGGAGGCGGCGCCTTGCGTGGCTCGGTGGGCGTCTCCGGCGCGGGAGGCAACACCAGCGATTGTAATTTGGCGCAAACCTGCCCCAAGGTGATGGTGCCGAAGCCAAGCGCGGCGTACAACTCATCCGGTTTGTTGAAGTTGAGTTGCTCAGCCAATTTCTGCAGATCCACTTGCTTGGCGCTGACATCCAAACGCCGTAATTCCCTTTCCAAAGCCGCACGGCCAGCCTGAACATTCTTTTCCTGTTCCTGATGGCGGAACCAAGCGCGCACCTTGCCGAGTGCGCGACTCGTCTTGAGGTACCCCAAATGCGGGCTGAGCCAATCGCGGCTGGGGGTGCCTTCCTTGGTAGTCAATACCTCGACTTGTTCGCCGCTTTTCAATTCATAGTTGAGCGGCACGATTCGCCCATTCACCTTGGCCCCACGACAACGATGACCGATCTCGGTATGCACGTGATAGGCAAAATCGAGTGGGGTCGCTCCTTGGGGCATATCGATGATCGTGCCTTTCGGAGTACCCACGAACACCCGATCCTGAAAGACCTCGGTCTTGAATCGTTCCAGAAAATCATTGGACTGCTCGTCCTTCCAGTCCAGGATCTGCCGCAGCCAGGCCAGTTGCCGGTCCCAGGCGCGGCCTGCCGTGGCGCCGCCTTCCTTGTAACGCCAGTGCGCGGCAATACCCAATTCCGCCGCTTCGTGCATCGCGCGGGTGCGAATCTGCACCTCCAGGGTCTTGCCCTGGGGACCAATCACCGCCGTATGCAAGGATTGATAGCCGTTGTCCTTGGGACTGGCGATGTAATCATCAAACTCCTGGGGAATATGGTTCCACTGGGCATGCACCACGCCTAGAACCGTATAGCATTCCGTGACGGTCTCCGTAATCACCCGTACGGCGTGGACATCGAAAATCTGCTCGAAAGGCAGGCGCTTGCGCTGCATCTTGCGCCAGATGCTGTAGATATGTTTGGCGCGGCCGGACACCTGAGCATGAATGCCCGCCGCCCGCACGTCTTCGTTGAGTTGCGCCACGACGCCAGCAATGTAATGCTCCCGGTCGCGGCGGCGCTGATCCAGGGTCCGCGCCAGCCCCTTGTAGACAGCCGGCTGCAAATGACGCAAGGCCAGGTCTTCCATCTCCCAGCGGAATTGGCCCATGCCCAGGCGGTTGGCCAATGGCGTAAAAATATCCAGGGTTTCCTGAGCGATACGCTGCTGTTCCTCCACGGGCCACTGATCCAGAGTCCGCATGCGCGCCAAGCGTATGGCCAGTTTCATGATGACTACCCGGACATCCTTGGCCATGGCCAGCAACATCTTGCGCAGATTTTCCAATTGCTGGGATTGGGAAGACGCTCCCTGCTGATGGAAACTGCCGATGACGTCGAGCCGCGCGCTACTGTCCACCAACTGAGCGATGGGCAGGCCGAACTCCGACGCCACCTTCTGGATGGTCAAGCGGCCCTGTTCGACCGCTTGATGCACCAGCGCGCCGGCTAGCGCCTCATGATCCATGCGCAACTCGACCAACAGATCCGCCGCCATCACCCCCCGGACACCGCTCAGCGCATAGGCCCGACGCAACACGTTCAGTTGCTCTGGAGACCATTGTCCGGGCAACCGGGCCAGCCACGCTTCTGCATCCGCATCGATCAATGGCGTATGGGTGGTGGTCACCACGGCTGTTCAGCCTCCGGTTGAACCGTCCCGAGCACTCCCGCTCAGGCTTTCTCGATGCCCGGCGCGCCGCGAATCCAGCCGTATGGCGGGCGTTAACATGCTACGGCCCGATATTCATTGGGCGCCGCGCTGGGCGCTGGGCGTCGGCGTGGATTGGGTCGCCTCGTGATCATTGACTGTGCCGCTTGGCGTGGCCGCTGGCGAGAATAGCGACTCCCCTTCGCCCATGATCAGAAAAGCGCCGATACCCCCAACCATCAGCAACAATAACAAACCGATCAACACCAGCACCCAGCCCTTGGACCCGGATTGCGGTTGCCCATTCGGCGACGAGGGAGCACCACGGATCACGATGGGATCGCCCTGCTCCTGCGCTGGCGCAGGGCCTCGACCGCCTTCGAACATGGTAAAGGTCGGTGCGGAAACCTGGCTATCGGCCGATTTGCCGTTATTGATCAATTGCAATTGATCGGCCGCATCGTTGACGATACTGACCGATACACTGTCCCGTCCGGCTTGTTCAGTTAATAACAACGCGCGGTCGCATAATGCGTTGATGGCACGGGGAATGCCATTACTCACGACCGCTATGCGATCAACCGCCGCCGGCAGAAACAAAGTATCTCCGCGACCGCCAGCCACCTGGAGTTGCTGATGGATAAATGCCGCGGCCTGGGGCGTGCTCAGGGGTTTCAACTCGATGTAGGTGGCGTTGGTCAGAATCCGGTTTTCCTGCTTGGCATCGGAATCCTGGGTTTCCCCATGCAACTTCGACACCTGTCGTTTCAAAACCGAAGTACCCGACATCACGATACTGCCCACGATGCCGAGGCGCGACAGGCTAACGGTGCTACGCATGGTGCTGTTGTCCATCTTGTCGGCATCGTCGATGATCAGCACGATGCTTTCCCGGTTCGGAGCGTTCATGTACTCCATCAGAGCCTGCAATTTATGCGGGCGCTCCGAACCCGCCACGGCCAATTCCAGATTCTCGCAAATCGTCGTCAGCAATTCGTCGTAACCCAGTGGGGCCTTGCACAGCACCGAATTCAAGCCGACTGTCGGATCGTACACGATGTTACCGAGCAACAAGCTTTTGCCCGTCCCCGAGTCGCCAATCAGCAGAATCAGGCCCTTGGATAGGCGAATGCTATCCAGCAAACGGGCATAGGAGGCTTCATAGTCAGGATAGGCGCGCAGGAAATCGAGTCCACTGCCTTGAAAGGGCTTGCGACGAAACCCGAAGTAGGACACGTTGAAACTGGCCAGTGGAGACAGATCGGAACCATGCGTCGGTCGATGCGATCGGCGCGACTGTCGAGAGTGCTCCCGGCCCGACTTGGTTTCCAGATTGGGAGGGGCATCTTTGGTGAAAAGCTGCGTAGCCATTTCCGCAGGGTCCTGAAACATCTGCGTAGCCGGGACCGCATCGGGTAGTTTGGCAATTTCCACCTGCAGGACGGTGCGCCCCAGCTTGATCTTATCGCCATGCTGCAATCTAACGGGGTCCTTACCCAGCTTCCGGCTGTTTACGAAGGTTCCATTCTTACTCTGCAGATCCTGTATGCGTATGGACGGAGGATCGATGTCCAGAACGCAATGGTAGCGAGACACAAACTGCTCATGATCGTCTGAGGGTATCGGAATCTCACAGTCTTTCGCACGTCCGATTCTGCATGCACTGCTCTCAGTAAAAAGGAATCGCTTGCCGCTGAGACTACCTTCGATCGCCTTGAGGGTAACGCTCGCTCCCATGTTGGTCTCCCAATGCCGAGTGCAATCAGAATTGTTCCATCAATCCCCGAGGGTTCTTGTTTTAGGGAAAGTTTATCAAAAATGATGACATGCCGTTCAGGAACCCAACAGCCACAATGTCATTTTCATCGAGCCATGCTCGCGTTCGACCTCCCAGCGCACCAGCACTCCATTTTCCAATTCGTGCCGGCCAAGGCAATTATACATTGCCTGTAAAGGACGGCTGGGGAATACCGCTCCATCCCTTTGCATAGGATAGCGTTCACCTGGAGTATATGTGGCAATAGCCTATTCTGGGTTCCTATTCCTACCAATTCCACGCTCCTCCACGGCAATCCATCCCCCCGAAATCGCTTTCCACGTAATAGCCAGGATGTGTCAGTATGCGGGCACGACCATACCGACTTCCGAAACAGGGCCTATCCGCTCATCAACCTGTCTCCCGGAAGATGGAAGTCCGGGAGCAATGCAAGCCGACCAATAATTGACCTAATCCACGACCGATCCTTACCCGTCGCCACCGGCATTGCGCCCGTGAGATGTGTGAGTTACAAAGCGTTATGTAACAGCGAAATCCCCAGCGACGACTCTCGGTATCTGCTTAGAGGGGTATAGACGATGAACGCGAACGAGCTAGAGCAGTTATGGGTAGAATTTACCGATCACACGGGCCTCAACGAAAAATTACCGGTGTCCCGCGTGAATGAAGAACACTATCGCTTGGACGAAATGCCGTCCTTTGCCTATGGAGTCTCCGTTCATGACGTGGTCAAGGCCACGAATAATGAACAGGGTATTTTACAATTTGTCGAATTGGTCGAAAAATCGGGGAATCGAACGGTACGGTTCTTACTGAGCCGATTCTCCATTGAGTCCGACGAAGCCCAAACCATTCTGGCGTATGTCACGGAAAAGGGCTGCCACTATAGCAATCTGCAACCCAATGTGGTGAGTATTCTGGTCCCACAGCATGTGGATTTGGAACAGGTCACCGACTACCTTCGTCAGGCACAGGTCTGGTGGGAACACGCGGATCCCACCTGGGACGACCTGTTCAAGTCATAGCGCCCTGGAAACATACGCCCGGCGATCATCTGAGCGGCCGGTCATGCCTGCATGACCGGCTAGCGCCCCCTGACCGGAGCACGGTTCAACGCCGCGCCGCAGTCGGTACGAAGGATAGACGCGTGCCGCCGGACGCGGGGACAGCGGTTGTTTTCGGCTTGGCCAAAGCTCTGATCTGGTCGAGGATATCGGGTTCATCCCACTCTCTGGGACCGATCGCCTCGGCGATGATCCGCCCGTTACCATCCACCATGATAGTCGTCGGCAGCCCCCCAACCCCCCAGGACTCCGCAATCTTGACATCCTCGTCCAACAGCAACGGCAACTTTAGGGGATATTTCTTGAGAAAGTTCTTAATCTCTTCCGGGCTCTGACCCATGTTGATGGCCAATACCTGAATACCATCCCGATGCAGTTCCTCCCAGGCCCGCTGCAGAGAGGGCATTTCCCTGACGCAGGGAGGACACCAGGTGGCCCAGAAATTCACCACCATCAATTGGCCCCGATAATCGGTTAGGCGATGGACCTTTCCCTGTACATCCTTGGTACGGAAATCGGGAGCCGTCTGAGGGTCGGGATTGAGGGTCAAATCTTGAGCGACGGCCGGAGCCAATGAGGTGAGCAACAAGATGAGCAGGATAATAATCGATCGCATAAATTCGCCTTCGCATAGACCTAATTCAATGGGGCAGATCGGCGGGCAACGCGCCACGCATCACAGTCCCGGCATGTTCACGAAACCGGGCAACGCCTTGATGCGCGCGATCCACGCCACCACATTAGGGTAATCGGTCAGGAATACATGCCCTTCGTGCGCCAGGGCCACATAGGGGAAACAAGCGATATCCGCGATGGTCGGACGGCCAAGTTCCAGCCACTCACGATCACGCAAATGTCGGTCCATTATACCGATGATTCGACGCGCGCCTGCCCGAGCCTGTTCCACATCCAGGGCGGCTCCGAATAGATCGTGGGCCCGCGCCGCGGCAGGGCCGTGCGCAATCTCGTTGGCGGCGGTCGCCAACCATTGGACAACGCGCGCCATTGCGCCGGCCTCGCTCGGTAACCAGTCCTCGCCCCCGTAAAGTCGGGCCAGATACACCAGAATAGCTTGGGAATCCCTTAGCACCACTTCGCTGTCGACGAGGACCGGGATCTGTCCCAAAGGATTCAGGGCCAGAAAATCCGCTTGCCGGTGCTCTCCCTTACGGAGATCGACCGTTACCTTCTCCATCGGAATGCTCAGCAGGGCCGAGAACAGGCGGATCTTGTAACAGTTGCCGGATAACTCCAGATCGTACAATTGCACGGTCATCCTCCTGCCAATCGTTCAATGGCCATTCAACATACTCCTTCACCCACGACAGGGGAAGGCGCGTCCCGTCGATGCCTTGATAATTTCCCGGCCCGACCGCATTTATGCAGCAATACTTTAACCCTAACCGGGATCTGCCATGACTGACATTGAAACCATCGAGGCGGAAGCCGAGGTTCTTCAAGAAGAGGACGACACCCCCGCCAGAAATATCGCCGTTGCAACTGACCTTTTGCCAACGACCCTGCACCTGTTACCCCTGTCGGAGCGGCCGTTCTTCCCTGCTCAGGCATTGCCCATCGTGCTCAACGAGGACCCTTGGCTGCCCACCGTCGAAGCGGCCGCCAAAACCGATCAGCACGCGATTGGCCTGATCCTGGTCAAGCCCGACAATCCCGATCAGGCCACCACCGACGATTTCCACGAGGTGGGAACGGTGGCGCGCATCCATCATCCGACCCGGCAACAGGGCCGCATTCAGTTCATCGCCCAGGGACTGAAGCGTTTTCGCATTACTCACTGGATCTCGGCCACGCCGCCCTACCAAGCCTGCGTGGAGTATCTGGACGACACCGACTTCGTCAACACCGAAGAATTGCGGGCCTATTCCATGGCCGTAGTCAATACGCTCAAGGAATTGATTCCTCTGAATCCCTTATATTCCGAGGAATTGAAATTCTTCATGAGCCGTTTCAATACCAACGATCCTTCGGCCCTGGCCGATTTCGCTTCCAATCTCACGACGGCCAGCAAGGAGGATTTGCAGGATATTCTGGCGACCGCGCCCATTCTCGAACGCATGAAGAAGGTCGTGGTGCTGATCAAGAAGGAGTTGGAAGTCGCGCGCCTGCAATCCAAGATTCGCAAGCAGGTGGAAGAAAAAATGAGCGAGCAGCAGCGCAAGTTCTTTCTGCGCGAGCAGCTCAAGGCAATCCAACAGGAATTGGGCTTGGCCAAAGACGATCGCACCGCCGAGGTGGAACGCTTCCGGGCACGTCTGGAAGAACGCCAGGCGCCGGAACCGGCCATGAAACGGATCGAGGACGAGTTGGACAAATTGTCCGTGCTGGAATCGGGTTCTCCCGAGTATGCGGTGACCCGTAATTATCTCGATGTCCTCACCGATCTGCCCTGGGGTGTCTACGCACCGGACAATCTGGACCTGGATCATGCCCGACGGATTCTGGACCGCGATCACGATGGCCTGGCGGACGTCAAAGACCGTATCATCGAATTTTTGGCCGTGGGCGCGCTCAAGGGCCAGATCGCCGGTTCCATACTGCTGCTGGTCGGTCCGCCCGGTGTCGGCAAGACCTCCATCGGCCGTTCCGTGGCCGAGGCGCTGGGACGCCAGTTCTACCGCCTGAGCGTCGGCGGCATGCGTGACGAGGCTGAAATCAAAGGCCACCGGCGCACCTATATCGGCGCCATGCCCGGCAAATTCATTCAGGCGATCCGCGAGTCCGGCGTGGCCAATCCCGTCATCATGCTCGATGAAATCGATAAGATCGGCGCGGCCTATCATGGCGACCCGGCTTCCGCCCTGCTGGAGGTGCTGGACCCCGAACAGAACAGCGATTTTCTCGATCACTATCTGGATGTGCGTTTCGATCTGTCCAAGGTCTTGTTCATCTGCACGGCCAACCAGTTGGACACCATCCCGAGTCCGTTACTGGACCGCATGGAAACCATTCGCTTGGCCGGCTATATCGCCTCCGAGAAAATGGCGATCGCCAAGCACCATCTCTGGCCGAAGCTGTTGGATCGCACGGGCATGCCCGCCAAACAGATCAAACTGTCCGACGCGGCCTTGCGCCAGGCCATCGAAGGCTACGCGCGGGAAGCCGGGGTGCGCAATCTGGAGAAACAACTGGGACGCATCATCCGCAAAGCCGCCGTGAAGTTCGTCAGCGGCGAGCACGAGCCCGTGCGCATCGGCGTGAAGGATCTGGAAAATTACCTGGGTAAGCCCCCGTTCCGCCAGGAGAAAGCGGCGTCCGGCGTGGGTATCGCCACCGGCTTGGCCTGGACCCCCTTGGGTGGCGTGACACTGAACGTGGAAGCCACGCGCGTGCACACCAAGAATCGCGGCTTCAAGCTGACCGGCCGCCTTGGTGAAGTCATGCAGGAATCAGCGGCGATCGCTTACAGCTATGTCAGTTCGCATCTGCGGGACTTCAAGGCCGATCCCCGCTTTTTCGACGAAGCCTTCGTGCATTTGCACGTCCCGGAGGGAGCCACCCCCAAAGATGGCCCCAGCGCAGGTGTGACCATGGCCACGGCGCTGCTGTCACTGGCGCGCAATGAAAAGCCCGCCAGACCGCTAGCCATGACCGGGGAACTGACGTTGACCGGTCAAATACTGCCGGTGGGCGGCATTCGAGAGAAAATCATCGCCGCCCGTCGCAACAAGATCACGGAATTGATCCTGCCCCAAGCCAATCGGGGCGATTTCGAGGAATTGCCGGAACACGTCACCCAGGGACTGGTGGTACACTTCCTCGGCCACTTCCGGGAAGTGGTGAAACTGGTGTTTACCCCCTGACTACAAGGCTGACGATGATTGTCACCACACACAGGCTGCTGTACCTCTTCGTTCTTCTCGCGTATGGAACCGGCGTCTGGGCAGCCTGCGAGGACCCGCCAGCGCCTCGCGTGAACTGGCTGAGTTGCGTTATGCCAGGCGCTGACCTCCAGGGAGCGGATCTGCGCGAAGCGGTACTCGGACGGATTGATCTGTCGGAAGCCAATTTGACGGGCGCGCGGCTAGGCGGGGCCGATTTCGGCAGAGCCCTGCTGCGCAAAACCGATTTCTCCAGAGCCCGCCTCACGGGCGCCCGGCTGGTCAGCGCCCGTCTCGAAGGCGCCGTATTCAAGGAAGCGGTTATGGATGGGGCGCGGCTGGAACGGGCCGTGCTGAAAGAAGCCGTGCTGGAACAGGTGGATTTGAGCCGGGCCAATTTGTATCAGGCCCAGGCTGACGGCGCTTCATTCAACGAAGCCAACCTGAGCCAAGCGGACCTCAGTCAGGCACAGATGACCCAGGCCCGTCTGGAAAAAGCGAATTTAACCGGCGTCGTGCTCAGTCGTGCGGTCTTGGAAAACGCCGTCTTCAAGGGCGCCAATCTGAGCAACGCCCAACTGGACAATGCGGACTTGCTGGGCGCCGATTTCACCAACGCCGATTTGTCCCAGGCCGATCTGCATGGCGCCCGCATCGACGAGGCCAATTTCACCGGAGCCCGCCTGGACAGCGCCATCTGGATCGATCGGCGGCGCTGTCGGCCGGGTTCGGTGGGCCAGTGCCTGTGAACGCCAGCCACCTGAACCGGAACATCCACCGCACCCTGCCTGACGCCCGCATCATCGCAACCCCCTTACCGTTATGCCCGGAACTGAGTTTGTATTTGATCGATCCGGACAATATGCAACGCCCGTTCAACAGTGACGAAATCCAGATAATCCTGGCCAATACCCCGTATTGGTGTTTCTGTTGGGCGGCGGGGCAGGCCCTGGCGCACTATCTGTTGAACAATCCCGAGCAGGTGGCGGGGAAAACCGTCCTGGACTTCGGCTCGGGCTCCGGTGTCGTCGCTATAGCGGCCGCTCTCGCCGGCGCCGCGGAGGTCATCGCCTGCGATATCGATGCCGACGCCCTGGACGCCATCGTGGCGAATGCCGAACTTAATCAGGTTTCACTGCGAACCTGCGAAACACTGGATACCCTTATCCAGCCGCCCGACCTGATCATCGCTGCCGATGTACTTTATGACATCGCCAATCGGCACTTCCTAGAGCTTTTTCTAACGCAACAGTCGGATGTATTGCTGGCTGATTCACGCGTCAAAGAAATTGACCTGCCACCCTATCGCAAAATCACCGAGATTCACGCGACCACTCTGCCGGATTTGCAGGAACCTGACCTGTTCAATCGGGTCGCACTGTATCGGGCCGATTTACGCAACCGGTCAGTCTGACCTGCTCCATATTCTGTTCATCGGCGTAAACCCATTCACGGCCTGCCACCCAGCCGATTACGAATGTGCCGCAATATTCAGGAAAGGTTCAGTTTACCGGTATCAAAATCATAAAAATTTTATTGCAAACTCCCCACCCAAAAACCCGAGGCAAGCCATGCAAAACTACAAATTGATTGTACTGGGATCGCTGATACTCGCGCCGACACTCAGTTTCGCCGTGGACTGGGATGCCGCGTTAGGCGGCGGAGTCGGTGGAGCGGTCGGAGCCGCCGTCGGCTCGGAAGTGGGCGGCCGTAACGGGGCTATCGTAGGTGGTGCGGTCGGCGGTGCGGTGGGCACGGCGATCACGACCCGCAACCGCAGCTCCAGCTCCAGCTCCAGCTATTACAGAGAGAGTGAAACCCAATACCGGGCGCCGAGCCGTGAAGTGATTTACGTGGACCCACCCCGGAGCCGGGGCTTCTGCCCTCCTGGCCACGCCAAGAAAGGCGAATGTTAAGGCCGTGCAAGGTCGGGCATCGGCCCGTCCAGTCCTCGACTGAAAAGACCCAAGTAAAACGATAAGACCTACCCGCCCCAAACGACACCAGCAAAAAGGCTACAAATCATGAAAAAATCACTCATGGGGTTATGCGCAAGCCTGTTGTTGATCATCGCTCTGCCCTCGATGGCCGACAAAAAAGATGACGATGACAGCGATCTTCCCAACGGACAGCCCTTCCAGGAACTGCAGAGTCAGATCAACGAACTTCGCAACGAACTTTACGAGCTTAAAGGCGATGTCGATTACGAAGGTGAGTCCGTGCGTGACAAGGTGGGTTTCATATTGCACGCGGGCGATTCCTATGCCCTGGACATTCCTAAGAATTCACATCGCGCCGTGCGTATTGAGATCACCCTGCGTTTTCAGGACGGGGATGAAATCTACTTTCCCAGTGACGCGGACGACGCACCAAGCAATCTGATGTATGCCACCGTTTATCGGAATCCCAGGCAATCCGATTCGGACATAGAACTCAGTTGGATCGGAACCGACAGCAATGGCTCCAACAGTGCTGGAACATTTTCCCGCAGCGATGGCGATAAAACCATCGCCGTCATCTATGGAGAACTAGCCGACGGCCCCATATGGCTGGGACGACTGATCGCCACGGACGATCGACGGATTCTCGTCGAACAAAACGTCGATCTGGAAGGTACATTCTTCGAAGATGGCCGTTATGTCGTGACTATCTGGTAGACAGAAGCCCCATCCAAACAGGGATGCCGCAGATTGGGTGGGAAAGAGGGAATCGCCCCTTGCCCGTGCGTGACAAGCACACGCGGGCAAGGCGTGCAAGGGGCTTAAAAGATATTGACCCAGTAATGATCGACCATCAAGACCAGGAATAAGCCAAACAAATAGACGATGGAAAAGCCAAAGGTCGGCATCGCCAACCGATCATCGGCTGTCACGAACAATTTCAGCGCATACCAGAGAAACCGCAAACCCAGCAGGACAGCGCCCACCAGATAAAGCAAACCGCTCATTCCGATCAGGAACGGAAACAATGTCACCAGCACCAGCAGAATCGTGTACAACACGATGTGCAAGCGGGTGAATTCCACGCCATGGGTAACCGGCAGCATGGGAATATCGGCTTTGGCGTATTCATTCCGGCGGTGGATAGCCAGGGCCCAGAAATGGGGCGGCGTCCAGATGAAAATAATCAGAAACAGCAGAAAAGCGCCCGGTTCCAGTTGTCCCGTCACGGCCGTCCAACCAAGCAAGGGAGGAGCCGCTCCCGCCGCGCCGCCAATGACGATATTCTGGGGCGTGGCGCGCTTCAGAAACAACGTGTAGATGATGGCGTAACCGATCAATGAGCAGAACGTCAATGCGGTCGTCAATGGATTGGTGAAAAGTAACAACAGCGTCATGCCCAAAGCACCGAGCAGGATGGCGAACACCAACACCTGGCGGGTATCCAGATGGCCGGTAGGCAAAGGCCGTTTGCAGGTGCGCGCCATGATCGCATCCACCCGCCTATCCACTAAATGATTGATGGCGGCGGCGGAACTGGCCGCCAGGGCGATACCCAATGAGCCGAAAATCAACACCGACCAAGGCACCATCGCCGAGGTGGATAACAACATCCCCACCATCGCCGTAAAGGTGATCAAGGCCACGACCTTAGGTTTGGTCAGCTCCAGATAATCCCGCCCGTATTGAAAAATCGTGGGAGCCAGCGCCTGGGTATGCATATTCATAATGTTTTCCTGGGATACAAAGTGTGATTGAGCGTGACCACGGCGAGAAGCAACAGCGCAGCGCCTGCATTATGCGCCACTGCGACCGGTAACGGCAGGGTCAATACCACGTTGGCTATGCCAAGACTAATCTGAGTAAGCAGCAGCACGCCGACGACAAACCCCACGCCGCGCAGCACGCGATCCCTGGCCATGCTGATGACCCGCCAGACGAGCCACCCTAAATAAAGAAAAACCACAAGGGCGCCGATACGATGCATGACATGGATAGCGACCCGCGCATCGTTGTCCAGCACCCCGCCTTCGTAGGAAATACCCAACCCTCGCCACAGGATGAAGGCTTCCTTGAAATCCATCGGTGGCCACCAAGCCGTCTGGCAGGTGGGGAAATCCGGGCAGGCCAAGGCCGCGTAGTTGGCGCTCGTCCACCCACCCAGGGCGATCTGCGCTACCACCAGGATCAAGGCCAGCAAGGCCCAGGGCCGCAGCCAATCGGCATCCTCGTCCGCAGTCGGCAGAAAGCCCTGGCGCAACACCAGCCACCACAATAGCGCCAGAGTGGTCAGACCGCCCAGCAGATGGGCCATCACGATCACCGGTTTCAACAACAGTGTTACCGTCCACATTCCCAGCAAGGCTTGAAAGACGATCAAGCCCACCAGAAGCAAAGGCAGCACGACGGGTTGACCGCTTTCATTTCGGTGTCGCCAAGCGATGATCGCCAGCGACAACACCAGCAAACCCAGCGTACCGGCGAAATACCGGTGGATCATCTCCTTCCAGGCCTTGGGTGCTTCGACGGGCCTGTCCGGGTAGGCGGCATTGGCCTGGTCGACATGTTGATCGCTCTCTGGCACACCGACCAGATGGCCGTAACAACCCGGCCAATCGGGGCAACCCAGACCGGCGTCGGACAGTCGCACGTAGGCGCCCAACACCACCACACCCAAGGCCAGCAGCGCGGCCAGTAAACTGATACGTCTAAATAGGGTCGTCGTCACGCCAGTCAACCAATCTTGGATATTTTGAATAGATGTTGCAAATCATCGAGTATGCCCTTGGGATTGCCGTCGGTGCTGTAGCGCATGAACAGATTGCCCAAGGGATCGATCAAGTAAATCCAACCGTCTGTATCTACCGAATGGGGAAACTGCCGGGAAAAGAAATCCAGCGTTTGCACGTCGGCTACGCCCACCGTCAGATCGACGTGCTCCCGACCGAGCCACTGCAATAGGTCCTCATCGGGTCGTTCCGGCATCAGCCACAAAGTCTGCGCACGCAGCATATCCTTGCCCAGGGCCAGACGGATCTGACGAATATCGTACAAACCGGTTCGGCAACGCTGATCGCAGTTGGCCGCGCCGATATATAGCAGCGTCCAACGGCCGTTCAGAAATTCCGCACCCAGCGCCTGGCCAGTTGGCCGGGTTGCGACGAAATGAGCAACGGGCTGAGCCGGATTCAGAAGCTCGCCGTGATTGGTGGTGTGCTGGGGATGCCAACGCCCGACCAAAAACCAGGCCAGCGCGAGTGGCACGGCGAACAGGGCGAAGATGATGATCAGGTAAAGGCGCTGCCGGGTTGCGGGTAGTGTCGCCGTTTGTGTCAGCATGAGTCACTCCGGTTGGGAATCGGTTTCGCCATGTGCCCGGGTGTTAACCACGAGATAGATAGCGATCAAGGCGATGGCTAGCGAGAACCATTGAACGGCATATCCGCGATGGCGTTCCGGCCCGAATCCCTCTGCAACCGGGCGCCACTCCCGCCGATAACCCTCTGCCGCGTCGGAATCCAGCAGAATGACGGCGGGTGCCAGCGGATAATCCAGTGCGCCGGCTAATTCAGCGTAATTCATGTGTTGTACGACACGCGGCCACTGGCCAGTCGATTCCACGTTGCCCAGGAAAATACCCGGATTGGCGGGTTGCGAAACTCGGCCCCATATTTCGACATCGGTATCATTGACGCGGATATCCGGCAACTGCTGCCGGGATGTTCCAAGCGGTATCCAGCCACGATTCACAAAGATGGCCGGTTCGTTGCCGGCTCTGAGCAAGGGCGTATAAACATGGAAACCCACCATCCCATCCTGCACCTGATTGTCCAAAAGGATTTGATGGGCCGCATCGTAATGACCCCGAACGTGAATACCACGATACCGAGAATCATTGGCGCCAAGATCAATCTGATCTATAGGCGCATAAGGTAATTGCATTTGCGTGGCAAAGGCCTTTTGCAAAGCCTCTTTCTGATGTGCCCGACTTAATTGCCAAAAACCCAGACTCAATAACAGCGGAAGAACAACAAAAGTAATCAGACTGGGAATTAATGCCGGTTTGAAAACGTATCGGCCAAGTTTTAATGAAAATTCAGCCATTGACAGCGCGTGTAAGCACACCACCGAGTTGCGTTATACTGTTCATTGTCACATTTCTTTAATCTGCCCAGGAAGAATCCATGTTTTTCAAACTCCTTGTCATACTCGTTTTACTGGCCATAGTGGCCAGTCTGGGCTCCGGACTTTTTTTCCTAGTCACCGATAAAGGCCACACCAATCGCACGGTGAAAGCGCTGACCGTGCGTATCGCCTTATCACTGGGGCTGTTTATCCTATTGATGATCGCTTATGCGCTGGGATTGATCACCCCGCACGGAATCTACCCGCCTTCCTGACAACGACCGAGCGTTGTATTCACCCCCGGCCGCGATAAACGCGGCCGGGGGTGTGGAAAAAGCGGTTGGGCTATAGCCAGTAAACGAAAATGAACAGCCCCAACCAGACGATGTCCACAAAGTGCCAGTACCAGGCTGCCGCTTCGAAGGCGAAATGACGGTGGGCTGAAAAGTGGCCACGTATGCTACGTAACAACATGACGGCCAGCATGATGGCGCCCAGGGTGACATGCAAACCGTGGAAGCCGGTGAGCATGAAAAAGGTGGAGCCATAGATGCCGCTATGCAGGGTCAGATTGTATTCATGCATCGCATGGGAATATTCGACGCCTTGCAGGATCAGGAACAGCACACCCAAGCCCACGGTGGCCGCAAGGCCCCAGATCAACTGATCTCGTTTGTTTTCCTTCAAACCCCAATGCGCCCACGTCACGGTCACGCCGCTGGAGAGCAGAATCAACGTGTTGATGGCGGGTAGACCCCAAGCCTCCATGGGCTCGAAGGAACCGCCGACATCTCCGGGACCGTTAGTAGGCCAGGCCATGTCGTAATTCGGCCAGAGCAGATCGTGGGTCAGGAAGTGGGATTCCCCCCCCAGCCACGGCACAGCGTATTCACGTGCGTAAAAGAGTGCGCCAAAGAACGCGGCGAAGAACATCACCTCGGAAAAGATGAACCACCCCATGCCCCAGCGAAAGGAGTGATCGACCTGATCGTTGTACAGGCCGGTTTCGCTTTCGTGAATCACGGTGCCGAACCAGCCGAACAGCATGACGATGATGGTCGCCCCACCGATCACCATCCAGAACGAGCCATGGCCGTTCAATAGATTCGCGAAACCTATCATGAAAAGGAATAAGCCCACCGACCCGATAATGGGCCAGCGACTCCCATGCGGTACGTAATACCCACCGTGAGCCTGAGTCATAACGTTCTCCCCTAAGATTTGCTCATTTGGTTTAGTCTTGATGCGCGACTTCGTTCAGCTTAAAAAATGTGTAAGAAAGCGTGACGGTCGTGATCTCCGCAGGCAACGCGGTGTCAATCCGGAAAGTCACGGGCATATCGCGACCTTCCCCAGGTTTGAAGTCCTGCTTGGAAAAGCAGAAACATTCGATTTTTTGAAAGTGCGAAGCAGCCAAACCCGGCGCAACACTCGGGATCGCCTGACCCACCAACGGTTGGTCAGTTAAATTCTTGGCGTAATACGCGATGTGATAGAACTCACCCGGATGGACCTTCAACTTGGCAATTTCAGGATGAAACTCCCAAGGCGCCGATTCGTTGAGACTGGCCAAGAACTCCACCGTGACGATCCGTTTGTCATCGATCGGCCCGGATGTGTCCTTCGCCACTTCGTTGCTGGTTTTGCCGTTCAGCCCAGTGATTTTGCAAAAAACGCTATACACCGGAACCAAGGCAAAGCCGAATCCGAACATCGCCACAACGACAATCAACAAGCGCACCAAAAGGCGCTTGTTAGCCTGTTTAATTGAATCCTCGGTCATTTGAAGGCAACGGTAATCATGATGCCAAAGTAAAAGGCCAAGGCCACCGCACTCAACAAGATGATGGTGCGGCGATTGGCGGCACGCCGCCTTTGTTCATCATCCAAACCTATTACCCTCATGCTTAATGCCCCACTTTGTTTGGAAAATTTGGAATACCCTTCCAACCGACATCGCATCTCTATTCAACTACGGGTGCCACGCTCCTGTGCGCAGCACCCGTCAGTCAGACCGAAGCGAATCCCGGCCGCTTTACTTCACGACCGGAGCGGTCTCGAAGCTATGGTAGGGCGGGGGTGAACTCAGGGTCCATTCCAGACCTTCTGCCCCTTCCCATACTTGGGAGGTTGCCTTCTGGCCACCACGAATGGTCTTAAAGACGATATAGACAAATAGCAATTGCGAGAATCCGAAGAGGAAAGCGCCGTAAGTGGCAATCTCGTTAAATCCAGTGAATTGCAATGCATAGTCCGGAATACGCCGCGGCATGCCGGCCAAACCCAGGAAGTGCATGGGGAAAAACAGCAGATTGACGCCAATAACGGACAACCAGAAATGTATCTTGCCTAGCTTTTCGTCATACATATGGCCGGTCCACTTCGGCAACCAGTAATACACGGCCGCCATGATGGAGAACACAGCACCAGGCACCAGCACGTAATGGAAGTGGGCCACCACAAAGTATGTGTCTTGGTATTGGAAATCCGCTGGCGTCATGGCCAACATCAACCCCGAGAAACCACCGATGGTAAATAAGATGACGAACGCAATGGCGAAAAGCATCGGCGTTTCAAAGGTCATGGAACCCTTCCACATGGTCGAGACCCAATTAAACACCTTCACACCCGTTGGCACCGCAATCAACATTGTTGCGTACATAAAGAACAACTCGCCACCCAACGGCATACCGACCGTAAACATATGGTGTGCCCAAACAATGAACGACAGGAAAGCGATGGAGGCCGTGGCGTACACCATCGAGCTGTAACCGAACAGCGGCTTCCGGGCAAAGGTGGGAATGATCTGCGAGACCACGCCAAAGGCGGGCAGGATCATAATGTAAACTTCAGGATGGCCGAAGAACCAGAAAATATGCTGGAACATCACCGGATCCCCGCCACCGGCCGCATTGAAGAAGGAGGTGCCGAAAAACTTATCGGTCAGCAGCATGGTCACAGCGCCGGCCAATACCGGCATCACGGCGATCAGCAAAAACGCGGTAATAAGCCAGGTCCACACGAACAGCGGCATCTTCAGCAAGTTCATGCCGGGCGCACGCATATTCAAAATGGTAGCGATGACGTTGATCGCTCCCATGATCGAAGACATGCCCATCAAGTGAACCGAGAAAATAACGAACGGGAAGGCCGCGCCCATCTGCAAAACCAGCGGAGGATACATGGTCCAGCCGCCGGCGGGTCCGCCACCTTGCATGAACAGAGTGGACAGCAACAGCGTAAACGCGAAGGGCAGAATCCAGAAGCTCCAGTTGTTCATGCGCGGCAGGGCCATGTCCGGTGCGCCGATCATCATCGGCAGCAACCAGTTCGCCAAGCCCACGAACGCCGGCATCACCGCACCGAAAATCATAATCAGCGCGTGCATGGTGGTCATCTGATTGAAAAAGTACGGTTCGACGATTTGCAAACCCGGCTCGAACAGTTCGGCTCGGATCACCAACGCCATGGTACCGCCGATGAAAAACATCAACAGTGAAAACAGCAGATAAAGCGTGCCGATATCCTTGTGATTGGTGGTGAACAACCAGCGCGTCAAGCCCGACGCGGGTCCCTCGTGGTGTTCTTCATGGACGTGAGTCGCTGTACTCATATGGCCTTACTCTCCCCAGATTAACGTGCGGCTTTGATGGTTGAGGGTTGGACGACATCGCCCGTGTTGTTACCCCAGCTGTTGCGTTCATAGGTAATGACAGCGGCGATCTCCGCGTCACTTAATTGTTCGGCATACGCCTGCATCGCAGAACCCGGCACTCCGTGCAGAACAATTTTGGCGTGATTTTCCACGGACCCCATGATGATCTTGTTGTCATCGCTCAAGAACCCATCCTCGCGCAGCGGCGTCAGCATCGTCTCAGCCGCGCTAAACTCCTTGCCGGCCACTAATGGAGGGAACGTCCCCGGCATGCCTTCCCCATTGGCTTGATGGCAGGCAGTGCAAATCGTCCCATAGACCTCCTTGCCTTTGGCCATCAGTTCATCCTTCGTCCATTCACGATCGACAGCATCGGCGGCCGCAACCTGGGTGGCCTTGGCCTTCTTGCTAGCCAGCCATTTGTCATAGTCTTCCTGGGTTTTGGCCTCTACAACGATGGGCATGAACCCGTGATCCTTCCCACAAAGCTCAGCACACTGGCCCCGATAAATTCCAGGCTCTTTGATCAATGTCCAGCTGTCATTGACAAAACCGGGAATCGCATCCTTTTTCCAACCCAGATCCGGTACCCACCAGGAATGGATAACGTCGGCTGCGGTAGTCAAGATACGAATCTTTTTGTTGATCGGAACCACTAACGGATTGTCGACCTCCAACAAGTAATGTTCGTCCTTCTTCACGGAGTCGTCGGTAATTTGCTCGCGGGGTGTAGACAAGCTGCTGAAGAATTGGACGCCTTCGCCCAAATACTCATAGCCCCATTTCCATTGGTAACCCGTAACCTTGATGGTGAGATCAGGTTTCGAGGTATCTTCCATGGCAATCAACGTTCTAGTCGCGGGAATAGCCATGCCGATAAGTATGAGCATGGGCACGATGGTCCAAATGATTTCGACCGTGGTGCTTTCGTGGAATTGAGCCGCGACCGCCCCTTTGGACTTGCGATGGTGATACATGGAGTAAAACATGACGCCGAACACTACGACGCCAATCCAAACGCAAACCCAGAAAGTCAACATATGCAGGTCGTATACATCACGGCTGGTGTCCGTAACGCCGACTGGCATATTCAGCTTGTAATCGGCGCAAGCGCACATGCTCCAAAAGAGCAGCCCGCCGATGATCGCCACGCCGCGCAAACGCGCAAGAAAGTTCACTAGCATGCAGCCCTCTCTGAATAAGCAAGCAATGAATTGAGTTTTATTGTCCGGCGCTTCCCGCGGATCTGGGCGGAATACCGACCGGATGGTCACGGCGCAGGCTCAGGTTGAGATCCGCAGCCAGTTGACGACGTTCTTCCTCATGCAGAAAACGCCCAACCTCAACAGCGCGCCCGTGCGAGCGAATCAACAGCTTACTAGGATACCATTGCCTGGGACAACGCTCTAAAACCACTTGCGCCCATACCCGGCCCACGGTCCATTGCTGGCGCGGATAGCCCCTACCCTTTTCGATAAGAATATCTTCCTGGCCTATCGATATAACCTCGCGCTCATAACATCGACCCGCGACCAGATACAAGCCCGCCCCCAACAACAGCATTTCCAGTCCAGCAAAAGGCAAAACCATCCAAAATCCCAACAGGGTCAGGCTAATGGATATAAAGCTGGACACGAGAACTAGGCTCAGAAAAAACAGCAGTGAGCCGCGCCAGGACATGGATCGATTGGGGCGCAGGACGAAACGACACAGGTCATCGTTCGCAAGGCGCTCAATATTAACCATCATCATAGTTCCGAGCAAATTTAGCACGACGGTTAATTAGGGTATTCTTATGTAACCGGCCGACAGTTGTCAATAACCATTTGGAATAACTAATGTTCTATCCGGGATCAGTGCGTTGATCATCAGGTAGGTGGCCAATAGGCCGGGGGTTTCTTCCCGAAGATAGGGAATCACTCCCAAGCAAGGGGCCGGTATAGCGTTCGTCAGAGTCTCCAAGTTATCCTCGAAACGCGCGCTGTCGGGATCGAGGCGATTGGCGACCCAACCGGCTAAAGGCAAACCTGAGCTGTGTATGGCATCACTGGTCAGAAGGGCGTGATTGATACAACCCAAGCGCACGCCGACTACCAATAATACCGGAAAATTCAGCATGTTGGCCAGACTCGCCACATCGCCATCCCGGCCCAGAGGCACCCTCCAGCCCCCTACGCCTTCCACGACGACATACTCAGCCTGACGCGCCAACCACTCCACCCGTTCACGGATGAGAGGAAACGCAATGTCCACCGCAGCGTCCCGCGCGGCGATATGCGGCGCTATAGGCGGCTCGAAAGCGTAAGGGTTGATGCAGTCGTAGGGGACGGCGCATGAGGACGCCTTCTGCAGCCGCAAAGCGTCATCGTTGCACAGTCCTTCCGACGTGCGTTCGCAACCGCTGGCTATCGGTTTCATGCCAACCACGCTCAGCCCCTTTCGGCGCAAGGCTGTGATCAGACCGCAAGTTACCCAAGTCTTGCCGACACCGGTATCGGTTCCAGTGACGAAAAATCCGCTGCCCACGCTTTTCATCCACCTCCGGAAGGATGGCGGGTACGCAGACGCGACAATGGGAACACGGCAGCCCCCTTTTCCTGAGACTGGGACACAGTTTGCAATGGCGCCCAGGCATGCCCATAAACCACTTCATAACTGGCGGGCAACAGTCCATCGGCACGGCGAAACCGCTCATAGGCGCCATACATGGCCGCAAGCCGCTGTTTGCCGGTCAAACCCTGAGGGCGACCGGCCGTGACGTTATGAGCACCCAGGGTTTTCAGATCCCGCAGCAGCGCGGAAACGTCTTGATAGGTCAATGTGATGCGTTCCACATCCACTACCGGTTCGGCCAGACTGGCGCGCATCAACGCATCGCCCACATCGTGCATATCCATGAAGGCATTAACATGGTTGTTTCCGTCCACCGCGGCCCAACTGCGGCGTAGTTCAAGCAGCGTATCCGGCCCCAGGGTACTGAACATGAACAGACCGCCTGGTTGCAATACGCGTCGCAGTTCGCGAAAAACCTTGTCCAAATCGCACCATTGCAGAGCCAGATTGGAGTACACCAGACTGCAACTGGCGTCACGCAGGGGCAAAACCTCAGCATCACCACAGACACAATGCAACTTGCGAAACCAGGGGGAGCGCCTACGCGCCAGCACAAGCATGGCGGGCGCCATATCCAGGCCGATGACGTAGGAATGGCGGTATTTCTTCATTAGGGCCGCCGTCGCCACGCCTGTTCCACAACCCAAATCGACGATCACACCGGGTTGCAAACGCACCAGATCCAGACGCTCCAGCAATCGTTGCCCCACCTCTCGCTGCAGTACGGCAACCTCGTCGTAATGGGGTGCGGCGCGATCGAAGGAAGCCCGAACCTGCGACTTGTCCAAAGCAAAATCATGGGCATCAGTCATGTAAAAAAGCGCTCAGGCAATCGATGAATTCTCTTGGGTGTGAAAAAAACGGCGCATGGGCGGCGCGGTCGAAAACATGCAGGCGGGTATCCGGGATCAATGCCGCCGTGGCTGGACCCGCCGCAACGGGTACCAGAGTATCACGGCGTCCCAACATAAGCAGCGTTGGACAGCCTATGCGATGGACATTGGTGCGTAAATCGGCCTCCCGCAGAATATCTAGACCGGCCTGCAGCGATAAAGGATCGGGCTCACCGTGATGAAAGATCAAATCCCGCATCTGGCGCAGTTGTTCCGTGGCATGCTCGCTGCCGTGCACTTCCAGCGCCAGGAAACGTTTGATCGTGGATCTGTAGTCACGCCGCAACCCCTCCGCGAACTGCAGCAAGACCGTCAGTTCCATGGCCGGCGCCCAGGTCGGCCGGCGCACAAAACAGGGAGAGCAACCGATCAACGCCAACTTGCGCACACGTTCCGGACAATCGATAGCCAGGCGTTGCGCGATCAACCCGCCCAGGGACCAGCCAATCCATACGGCAGGCGCTAACGGCGCCGCTTTGGCGACCATTCGACTCAAGTCCGCCAGACTGCCCGGCGCTGGGATAGCCCGGCTATACCCATGGCCCGGCAAATCCAGAACCGTCACGCGGAACTGTCCCTGCAAAGCCTTGACTACGTTATTCCATATGCCGGAATGCATACCCCAGCCGTGCAATAGCACCACGTCCGTTCCTCGACCCTGAGTTTGCGCATGCAGTGCGGCTCGTGGGCTTGTTCTCGAAGAGGCGTCCACCGATCAGCAGGCTCCGTCAGTTCGTCAACATATACACGGCGCGGGCTCCACCGATCAGTTTGGGGCGGCTGCGCGCCGCGTTGACATGCGCCGCGCCCAGCGTACGAATACTCGGGCGAATGGGTACGGCCACCGGGCGCACCTGCATGCCGATCAGGGTATCGCCGATATCGATCCCGGCATCGGCCTGCAGGGTTTCCACCACCACGGGATCATGCAGTTGCCGGTAGGCGTAGGCGGCCATGGCCCCCCCCGCGCCCGGCACCGGCACCACGCTGACTTCCTGCAAGGCCCGGTATCGTTGGGTGGCGCGTTCCACCACAAGGGCTCGGTTGAGATGCTCACAGCACTGGAAGGCGAGACTGAACCCGAATTGGCGCCGCACAGTCTCAATACCCCGGTACAGCGCGTCGGCGATATCCATATCGCCCGCTTTGCCAATGGGCTTACCCATGATTTCGCTGGTGCTACATCCGATCACCAACAAGGACCCTTCACCCAACTGTGCGATTTCCGCGACCTCGGCCACCACCGTTTCCATCTGTCGAACGATCAAGAATACTTCAGACTCGGTCATAGCTCACAATTCCCTAAATTACGGGCTGGAAATACCCACACCATGATGGCACTGAATCCATAATGGCGCGATTACCTGAATTTCGACAACCGGATCGCCGAAGCATGACGCGGCTTTGCGTCTCGTTCGGTTTAGTCCTGTTTTTAATCCTGAGTTCAACCTTGAGCGCCGAAGCGGATCAGACCGCTGGCGACAGGCCGGTGGTGGCGATACCGGTCAGGCTATCGCCACAGGTCGCGGTGGGTGATTGCTATCAGGGAATCCGCCTGCTGGGTGCTTTCAACCTTTCGCCAGGCATCGTCGATGGCCAGCCACTGGGTGGTCTATCGGATCTGGCCTGGGATGATCAGGCGCAATTGTTATATGCCGTGTCCGATGATGCGCACTTGTTTCACCTTCGCCCGCGTTTCGAAGGAGAGCGCCTTGCCGATATTCAGGCCGTGGCGGCCTACCCCTTGCGTGACAGTCGGGACCATCACTTGCGTGGCCCCTGGGCGGACTCCGAAGGCTTGGCCATCGCCAGAGACCATGACCCCTCCGGCACGGCCCGATTGGCGGTCTCCTACGAGCGACGCCCACGGGTGATCTGGTATACCCTTACCGGTCACCGACTGCGCGACGAACCGCTACCCGCAGATTTACGCAAGGTTGATCTTTACGCGGACCCGAATAAGTCGCTGGAATCACTGACCTTGCATCCGCGCTGGGGACTGCTGACCGCACCGGAATGGCCGATGAAAAACAGCGAGGTTCGCGAAGCACCTATCGTGGCGCAGAATACGCGGCGGACAAGATGGCGTTATCCCCTATCGAGTGCACCCAACAGCGCCTTAGTGGCCATGGAGGCGTTGCCGGATGAATCCGTGCTGACCTTGGAACGCGCCTTCGTCTCGCCGTTTTCCCCCTTGATCATCGCATTGCGCCGCACCCGGTTCGATACAGCCAGCGGCACGAAACTCCGCGTGGACGATGTCGCGGTCTTCGACTCCAGTCGAGGTTGGATGCTGGACAATTTCGAAGGGCTGACCCGCCACCACGGACAGCGATTTTTCATGGTCAGCGACGACAATCGCAGCCCGATGCAGAAAACCCTGTTAGTGTATTTCGCCCTGCTCGACCCCACCGAGTCATGCGCCCGGCAATGATCACATTCTCGCCCGCCGGACGAGGATGCGCCAAAACGCCCATACGCTCGCTGCGTAGCAGCAATAGTGGGTTGACAAGGGCACCGCCAGACTTCAGTATTCATATGCATTTCTTTACATTTCGATCTGGTTTTGAAAGCGTTTCAGCCAATGCGATCCGCAGCGGTTCGAATGACCGCTTTGAACTTCGCACCAGGCTCGCCCCATCCGCACGTTCGCTGCTTGCTTAGTTTCAGTTACCGGAGATAGCTATGGAAGATGTAGTCATCGTCGCCGCCGCCAGAACCGCTATCGGCAATTTCATGGGCACGCTGTCCCATTTTCCTGCCAGCACCTTGGGCGCCAAGGTCATTGAAGCGTTGCTGCAACGCGCCGGGGTACAACCCGAACAAATCGACGAGGTCATCTTGGGGCAAGTGCTAACGGCTGGCGTGGGTCAGAATCCCGCGCGCATCGCCACCCTGCATGCCGGCTTGAACGATACGGTGCCGGCCATGACGATCAACAAAGTCTGCGGCAGCGGCTTGAAGGCCGTACACCTCGGCTATCAGGCCATTCGCGATGGAGACAGCGAAATCGTGATTGCCGGCGGCCAGGAGAGCATGAGTCAGGCCCCTCACGTTGTGATGAATTCGCGCAGGGGCACGGTAATGGGTGAATGGAAGCTGGTGGACTCCATGCTGCACGAGGGCTTGCACTGCGCCATCAACCATTACCACATGGGCATTACCGCCGAGAATATCGTTGCCCAGTGGAATATCTCTCGCGAAGATCAGGACACCTTCTCCGCCGCTTCGCAAAACAAGGCCATGGCCGCCATTGAATCCGGTAAATTCAAAGAAGAGATCGTTCCTGTGGAGATCCCGCAACGCCGAGGGAATCCCCTTGTTTTCGACACGGACGAGTTCCCTCGCCCAGGGTCGACCGCTGAAGTTCTTGGCAAGCTGCGCCCGGCGTTCAAACACGACGGAAGCGTCACGGCCGGCAACGCCTCGGGCATCAACGATGGCGCCGCCGTCGTTCTGCTCATGACCGAAAGCAAGGCTCAAGCATTGGGCTTGCAGCCCTTAGCGCGTATCGCGGCCTACGCCAAGGCGGGCGTCGATCCCAAAATCATGGGTACTGGGCCGATCCCGGCTAGCCGTTTGTGCCTGAAACGGGCCGGCTGGACTGTCGATGATCTGGACCTCATCGAAGCGAACGAAGCCTTTGCGGCACAAGCCATCTGCGTCAATCGGGAGATGGACTGGGATACCAGCAAGGTTAACGTCAACGGGGGCGCCATCGCCTTGGGCCATCCCATCGGCGCATCCGGCTGCCGGATTCTCGTCACCCTGCTTCATGAAATGAAACGCCGCGACGCCAAAAAAGGGCTGGCCACCTTGTGCATCGGTGGTGGCCAAGGGGTAGCCCTGGCCGTGGAACGCCCCTAAGCGACAGATCACCGGCGCGGGTTCGCGCGATCATGCCCAAAGTCGCCATCATCACCGGGGGCATAGGCAGTCTGGGGACGGCTATCTGCAAAGCCCTGGCGACCCAAGGGCGAGTTGCGGTGGCCGCCTACTACCCTGCCGATGAAGAGCAGGTTCTGCTGTGGCAGGAAACCCGTAAAGCGGAAGGTCATTCAGACTTGCGGGCCTACCCCGTGGACGTATCGGATTTCGATTCCTGCGCTACCCTAGTCGCGCAGGTCGAAGCGGAAATCGGGCCCGTGGAAATTCTGGTCAACAACGCGGCCATCACCCGCGACAGCGTGCTGAAAAAGATGGATAAGGGACAATGGGATGCGGTCATCGTCACCAATCTGACCGGTGTGTTCAACATGACCAAGCAGGTGTTCGGCAAGATGCTGGCGCGGGGTTGGGGACGGATCGTGAACATCTCTTCCGTCAACGCCCAGAAAGGTCAGTTTGGGCAATGCAATTACGCGGCGGCCAAGGCCGGCATCCACGGTTTCACGCTATCGGTAGCGGCGGAAGGAGCGCGTCATGGCGTCACCGTCAACACCGTATCCCCTGGCCAGATCGCCAACGATATCACCAAGGCGATGCCCGAGGATGTGCTCAATCAGATGCTTGCCCAGATTCCAGTGGGTCGCCTGGGTACGCCGGAGGACATCGCGCGCGCCGTTGCCTTCCTGACTGCCGACGAAGCCGGCTTCATAACGGGTGCCAATCTAAGCATCAACGGCGGTGCATACTTCCATTAGCCGGTCGTCGTTGGCCCGAACAACATTGCAAGGTGTGGCCGCTTTATGCCCGGAAACGATATAAACGAAGCGCGGGTCATCAAAAAGTACCCCAATCGACGGCTTTACGATACGGTCATCAGTAGCTACATCACGTTGGAGGATGTACGCCGCTTGGTGCTGGAGCACGTCAAATTCCGCGTCATCGATGCCCGCTCCAGCGCCGACATCACACGCAGCATTCTGTTGCAGATCATCAGCGAGCAGGAAGAGCAGGGCAACCCGATTTTTACCACCGAGGTGCTGGCGCACATCATCCGGTTTTACGGCGATACCCTTCAGGGCATGATGGGGAATTATCTCGAAAAGAGCCTGCAGGCGTTTATCGAGCAACAACATCTGGTCAGAGAGCAGATGCGCAATTTTATGGGCCAGAACCCACTGGCTATCCTGTCCGAGCTGGCCGATCGTAATCTCGCCATGTGGCAGTCCATGAATGAACGGCTCTACCAACAGCGCCATCAGGAAGAATCCGATCATCCGCCAGGACCGGACAAGGCTGGCGCTACGCAAGACTAGGCCGCAAGCCGCGGACTTTCCGAAGTGGGTGATGTTCCCGCGCCAGAAGCGGCCGTAGCGCCGATTTAAGGCGATGCCGTTGGAGTTTGTTGCTTTTCCTGTTGAAACTGGCGCAAACGGGCTCGCAATTGGGCTTGCTGATAAGGTGTTGCGCTGGCTTCTCGTAAGCCCAACTCAGCCTGCTCGATAGCCTGCTTCAAATCACCGTTGAGATAATGATACTCCGCCATCGCGGCGTGGGTCGTTACGGTGTCGCCGGCCCGTTGGGCGGCCTGGGCGTACAGAGCGTACAAGGTCGCGTCATCACCGTTTCGGCGCAGGTGCGGTTGCAGAATTTGCATGGCTTTACGCGGATCGCCTTGTGTCGCCAAGGCTCGGCCATAATACATGGCCAGCGCGAAACTATCGGGATAGAGCTGTCGAGTTTTTTCGAACAGCCGCCACGCCTGGTCCCTATCGCCTTCCGCCAGAGCCAGATCGGCCTCTTCGATGCGTAACGCCAATTGATCGGGGTCTTTTTTGAGTAAACGAGCCAATTGGGTTTGCGCTTCCTGATAACGACCGGCGCGTTTCAACGCCAGCACATAACCATACCTTTCGGCGCTTTCGTCGGCATAATCACCGCTGGCCAGGGTCGCCTGGTAGTGCTGCAATAGATCGCTGGTATTGCGGCTGATCAGCACCGTCATACGGGCTTTCGCCATGTAATAGGCTTCCCGGTCACGAGCCGTACCCGATGGGCGAATCACGCCGCGATCCATGGTATCGGCCGCCCGCCGGCCAGGTAGTGGATGTGTCATCAGGAACTCGAACCCTTTTGAGTCGGCACTTCCGGACAACCGCTGCAAGCGTTCGAAAAAACTGGACATGCCGTTGGGATCGAAGCCGGCGCGCGCCAGCAGTTGGGTACCGACCCGGTCGGCTTCCTGTTCATTAGCACGGGTGAAATTGATCTGATGCTGAGCGTTCGCCGCCATGGTCCCGGCCATGGCGGCATTGGCCGCCTGGTTATCGGTCGAGGCGGCCAGTACGGTAGCGGCTATCATAGCCGCCGCCATCGGCAAGGCCAGCCGCTTGGCGTCGGCGAAAGCGCGGGCGATGTGACGCTGAACCACGTGCGCGATTTCGTGCGCCAACACACCAGCCAGCTCGTCCTCATTGCGCGTGGCCAAGAATAAACCCGCATACACCCCGATAAAACCGCCCGGAGATGCAAATGCATTGATGTCCGAACCATTGATCCAGAAAAACGTGAAAGGATCGCCATCATAATCCGCGGAAGCCGCAATCCGTTGGCCGATTGAATTGAGATATTCGCGCAAAAGCACATCGTCGATGAGTACGCCCTGGTCGCGCATACGCTGCACGACAGCCGAGCCGAGATGACGTTCATCGGTCGGGCTGAGATATTCGCGCGACGGATCGCCGAAATTCGGCAATGCCAGGGTTTGGGCCGCGGCCGGTAAAACCGCGGTCAGCATCAGGATCAGTATTATGCGTTTTAGCATCATCGCTAAGATTGGAAGTTCACTCCGCTACTGAGACAGAGCGCCTGCGGGCTCGGTTCCTGCGCACAGCCAGCGGGAATGCTGTTAAAGTGGGGATAATCAGGTTACATTCATCCTGCGACCCAGGAGTCTTCCATGCCTATCGACGCCGAACTGGACACCACCGGTTTGAATTGTCCCCTACCCATACTGAAAGCCAAGAAGGCGCTGACCGCGCTGAACAGCGGCCAGATACTCCGCATCGTCGCCAGCGATCCAAGCTCGGTCAAAGATTTCGAAGCCTTCGCCAAACAAGCCGGCCATGTCCTGCTGGAATCGCGTGAAGAAGACGGCAGATTTCATTTTCTGCTGCGTAAGACCTGATCCACAGCCGAACGACCATGATATGCCCGATCACTCCATAGTCACATCGCCGGTCGCCGAACTACTACGTGGCCGACGCACCATTCATACTTTTTTACCGGAGCTTCCGCCGCGTGAACTTTTGCTGGAGGCGATCGATTTGGCCCGTTGGGCGCCGAATCACGGGTTAACCGAACCCTGGCACTTTTACCTGTTGGGTAAAGAAACGGCTCAAGCCATCGCCCGCCTGAATGCAGCCCTGGTTAGCGCCGCACACGGAGAAGCGGCTGGATTGGCCAAGTTGGAACGCTGGCTGACCATACCCGGTTGGCTGGTGGTGACCTGCGACAATGCCAGCGACCCGATCCGCGCGCACGAGGACTACGCGGCCTGCTGTTGCGCCGTGCATAACTTCGCCTTGTATCTCTGGAGCGAAGGCGTGGGCGTCAAATGGACGACCGGAGCTGTAACCCGCGATCCCGGCTTTTACGACTTGATCTGGGTCGATCCGCATCTGGAAAGTGTGGTCGGCCTACTCTGGTACGGCTATCCTGCCGAGATCCCGCAAACCCCGCGCAAACCTGTCGCGGAATTTCTGGTGGAACTACCCTGAGCCTACGGCTGCCGCATCAGCGTGTTTCATCCAGGATGGTAAACGACAGCAACATCGTCCCCAACGCCAGCGCGAACAGCACATTCAGGGGCGAACACAGCATCAGTATTCCGCTGAGTATCCACAACTCCCTGACTATGCGCTGCTTTCTCCGATACTTACGCGTATAACGCCGGTAGCTGGGATGCCGTTCGCGTTCGTGATCCGGCATGTGCGGGGGCGGTTTACGTATGAACATGATGATGGACCTTGGGTGCGGAAACGCGGCCAGTTATTAATTTTCTCGATCATTTCCTTGAGAAAAACATTGTTTATCAAATCATTCAGGCATTCAAGCCAATCCAGCATCAAGCCATTACATTCCAAGAATCTCAGATCTCCTTTGCCCATCTCACGCATCGGCGAGACCGTCTTCTGTCGGGCTTCCGCATCCGTCAACGGTAAAGGGCATCGCTCTCCGTAATCGCTGAAAATGTGACCATGAATTATGGTGTTCAACTACGCGCCGGTACGCTGCGCATAACCACGCGCCGGGAAGACCTTCCCCTGGCGACTTTGCTCGATTTCGCCTCCCGACAGAACCCGAGGCGGGGTTATTTATTCGTCTCCAAAGTGCTCGGTAAGCACATTCCCTGTCGCCCCAGCGTGATGCGGGATGTCTACCGACGACTGGCGGAACCCTTGATCGGACTTCCGTCGCCGATCGTCGTGGTGGGCATGGCCGAAACCGCGACCGGCTTGGGCGCCGGACTGGCTCACAGTCTGTCGTGCGCGACCCATGGATCGGATGTGCTGTATCTCCACACCACTCGACATCACCTCGATAGTCCGATATGGCTGAGCTTCGACGAAAACCACAGTCATGCGCCGGATCATCTGGTCTATGCCCCACAGGGAGAAAAAGCCCAGCTTTTCGAACAGGCGCGCAGTCTCATCCTAGTCGATGACGAGATCAGTACAGGCCGGACCTTGAGCTTGTTGACGGCAGGCTTAACAAAACACCTGCCACGGCTTGCACAATTGCGTTGGTCATCCATCGTCAATTGGCTGGACCTGGATAAACGGCAGGATTTGACGCGCCGCATTGCGTGGGATCTCGATTTCGTATCCTTGTTGGAAGGTGAATTCGAATTCCAAGCGGACCCGGCATTCCGACCGCAACTACCCGCCCGCCTGGCGGCAATCCAACCCAGTCGCTATGCCCGCGACGATACCGGACGGCTGGGATTGATCATGCCTTATGAAGCGGACAGTCCGCCGGCCGATTTCATGCCCGAAAGTCCGCTGGTCATCGTCGGCACCGGCGAATTCAGCTTCTTCCCGTTTCGGTTGGCCGAAGATCTGGAGCAACAAGGCCACGACGTATTGTTCCAATCCACCACGCGTTCGCCGATACTCGAAGGGGAAGCCATCCGCCGCAAGTTGATGTTCACGGACGAGCATCATGAAGGCATCATCAACTATCTTTACAATCTGCCTCAGGATCGTCAGGTACTGGTAGCCTACGAACACCCGGCCATGGCCAGACAACACGAGTTGCCCACGCTGGTCGATGCGCGGGTCTGGGCTTTGCCCTGGCGAACGCCGCCGCAACCCGCGTTTCACACGTAGCCGCCGAAATGCCAAGTCAGTCAACGCTCTTCGTCTTTTCCGATCTCGATGACACGCTTTTTCAGACGGAACGCAAATGTCCATCCCAAGGCATCCATCGTCCCGCTGCAGTGGATCGTCAGGGACAAACGTTGTCCTATTTCACCGCCGAACAGGGGGTCCTGCTGACACTCATTGAACAGGGCACGGTGATCCCAGTCACGGGGCGCAACACGGCGGCCCTGGAACGCGTACATATGAGCTTTAACAGCTATCGGATAACCAGTCATGGCGCCCTGATTACGGGAGCAGACGGCAACCCGGACGAGGAATGGCTGATCATGCTCCAGGCACAGCAGGCCATTTGGGCAGAACGCATGGAATACGCGTTGAAGGTGATTGCGCGGACCATTGAGCGGAATGAATGGGCCTTGCGCTGCCGTATCATCGAAGATCAAGGCTGGCCGGTTTATGTGTCCGTCAAGGGAGACGAACGGGATCTGGCCAGCTTGAGAACGACCGCCCTCGCCCTATGGTGCGAAAATGGCGCGCGGATTCACAGCAATGGCCAAAACATGGCCTTGTTGCCCGCATTCGCTGACAAGGAACGGGCTGTGCGGTTTCTCATGCGGCGTATTCGCGATACCGGGATCGAGCCTTTGTTTCTCGGACTCGGCGACAGCGTGACCGACATGCCGTTTCTGCGGCTTTGCCATTACGCCATCACTCCTCGCGGCAGCCAGATCCACGCCTCATGGACGTGAACCTGGCGTTCAACACCCCAATCTCAGGCAGTTATTCTCCCGAAGATTGTCAGTTCTTGTTGAAACCCATCGTTCCGCCGAATATCGCCGTTACCGAAAAGGAATTCCTGATTCAGAGTGGGCAGAAACATTATTCGGAAATGATCACCCATGAAAATCCGGTCAGCCCCTTGTACAGCCGGTTGTTCCTGGCCTTGGTGGAACGCTACCGGCGACGTCTCGCCCAAGACGTCCTGAATCTCGCGGGACAAATCCGTATTCATTGTCCGGAGCCGGTCACTTTGGTTTCGCTGGCGCGTGCCGGCACCCCCATCGGAGCCTTGCTGCAACGCGCCTTGACCCACCGCCTGGGCGTAGCTTCCCGGCATTACTCGATTTCCATCATTCGCGATCGCGGCATTGATGAGCGCGCCTTGGAATACATCCTATACCACCAAGGACACCCTCCCGACAGTGTTTGCTTTGTCGACGGTTGGACAGCCAAGGGCGTCATCACCCGTGAACTGAAACGATCCATCGCACACTGGAATACGCATCATGCCGAGCAACTTTCCGACAGGCTATACGTCGTTGCCGATTTGGGAGGCGCCGCAGACGTAACCGCCACCATCGACGACTATGCGATTCCATCGGGGATACTCGGAGCGACCGTGTCCGGTCTGGTATCCCGCTCAATACTCAACGAGCAAATCACGGAGGGGGATTTTCACGGTTGTGCCGTGTATGAACATCTGCGATCCCATGACCGCAGCGTGTGGTTTTTGGACACGCTGAGCCAAGCCATGGCAGATCTCAAGCCACAAGTTCCGCCTCAGCAAGATGTCCGCCAACGGCGGGATACCATCGAAGCCTACTTGAACGGTATCCGCCGGCGCTACGGTATTGCCCAAATCAATTACATCAAGCCCGGTGTCTTGGAAGCCAGTCGGGTGATGCTGCGACGCGTACCCAGCTTATTGTTGCTACGTGATGAACAGCACGCCGACGTCGCGCACCTACGGCTTCTGGCCGATGAAAAAGCCGTGCCGATCCGGCATGACCCGTCCATGCCGTTCAATGCGACGGCTCTCATCCAAATAATGGACACAACCGACAGGCAACCGCCATGAGCGTCTTGACGACCAAAATCCTGGCTTTTTTCGTCTATCCGCTGACACTATCGTTGTTCTTCGCATTGCTCGGCTATCTGCTATTACTGCGGGGTTGGCGGCGCCTTGGAAGCGGTTGCCTCGGTTTGGCGCTGGTGGTTCTGTGGCTGTGCTCCACACCCGTGGTTTCGGACGCATTGCAGGCTTCGCTGGAGCGTGTCTATCCTCCCATCCCGGTGGCGGACTCGCCACAGGCCGACGCCATCGTGGTGCTGGGCGGGGGCATTGTCGTTGCGGACCCACCATACCGTCTGACCACCGAACTCAGCGGTGGGGCAGACCGTGCTTGGCAGGCGGCCCGTTTATACAAGGCCGGAAAAGCGCCCTGGATACTCGCCACGGGCGGAGGGTTACGCTGGTATGGACCGGCGCAACCGGAAGCCCCGGCCATCCTTGACTTTCTGGTGGCATTGGGTGTCCCTGAACGAGCGGTTCTTCTGGAAACCGAGAGCCTCAATACCTATCAAAATGCGCTATTTAGCAAACCGATCATGGAAGCGCACGGAATTCATTCCATACTGCTGGTGACTTCCGCCGAACACATGCCTAGGGCGCTGGCGGTATTCAGATCACAAGGCATTCAGACTTGGCCCGCGCCCACTGATTTTGAAATCGTGCCAGTCGCTGAAACAACGATTTTGCGTTGGCTGCCGGATGCCGGGGCGTTATCGGCTACCACCGGAGCCCTGCGAGAGTATCTGGGTTGGGTGGCTTATCGGCTCATGGATTGGATTCCGTGAGAAAACTCACATACAATGAATTCACAGTCATTAAAATCATTCTCGAAGCATTGCCCATAATCTGCAGTCGGGCAAATCTTTAGTTTCTTTAATTCTTACTTATTTTTAAGCTTCATTGTTTTCTTGTACCAAGAAAACCTATTCGTTTTAATGGGACAATGAAGACATGCCTGACCGAAACCGAAAATACCGATAATCGGGCGAAATACCGATAGGGGCTACCCATGCCAATAATTGAGTGGATGCCGACTTTATTGCTGGCTTTCCTGCTCACCATTCTGATCATTCATTCTCTCAAGAAGCCGGCTAGAGACTGGGGTTGGGTAGATAAACCCAATCATCGAAAACATCACAAAGGCGCCATTCCGCTGGTAGGGGGCACTGCCATGTTCATCGCCTTCGCCGTTGCCTGGCTTACCCTGAATCAATCATTAGTGGCGCTGAACGGCCTGCTAGGCGGAATGAGTATATTGGTGGTCACAGGCATCTACGACGATCGTCACGAAGCGCCAGCAAGCCTGCGTTTCGTCGCGCAAATCGTCGCCTCGTTCTGCATCATCTGGGGAGATGGAGTCTATTTGCGCAGTCTTGGTGAATTGTTGGGAAACAGTGCGATCTCGTTAGACCTGATGGCTGTCCCCTTCACGATTTTTTGTGTGGTCGGGGTCATCAATGCGCTCAATATGATCGACGGTTTGGATGGCTTGGCCGGAGGGCTGGCGTTGGTCTCGACCGTATGTCTGCTACTGCTTGCTCAAGCCTCCCAAGCGCATCCTTCAATCATCCTGTTATTGGGTCTGTTGGCTTCCGTTATCACCGGTTTTCTCTACTTCAATCTGCGTCATCCCTGGCGTCGTCAGGCCAGCGTATTCATGGGTGATGCGGGAAGCATGGTATTGGGCCTGGCGCTGGCCTGGGCCTTCGTCAAACTCTCGCAAGGTGAGCAGCGTGCTTTTTCCCCCATCGTAGCCGTGTGGGTCTTCGGCCTGCCGTTGATGGACACGATCGCCGTCATGATTCGCCGTGTATTAGGCGGCAAGAGTCCTTTTGAATCCGATCGCCGGCATATCCACCATTTACTGCTGCACTCGGGTATTTCCACTGCCAAGGTAACGGTATACCTGCTGCTGGCATCCGCCGCGTTGGGCGGCATAGGCATTGCCGGATGGTATAAAGCGGTACCCGATCATGCATTGTTTTATGGCTTTTTAAGCCTGTTTACGTTGTATTTCTTCCTGACCAGCCTGGCATGGCGGATGCTAGATAAAAGCCGCCGCGTTACCATCGAATCCAAAACCGGCGAGTCGGTCCCTTCCTGAGTGGCGATATTTGATCGGTCCGTTTCGATACCGATGGGGGTTTGGTTGAGAATCCGCGATTTCAGCCCGTGTTCCATGGGCTTAGAATTTGAGCAGGGAGTTTGAGGTGGCCAGGTTCCTCCCAAAACAGCCTTTCCATTCCTTTGGGGGATCAGCAGGCCAACACATCCAGGACGACACAGCGAGGGGTTTGAGCGCCGGCAGGGGCAGATGGGCTCGCGGGATCGACACAATCCGGCAGACCAAGTGGCGCGCCCGACAGGATTCGAACCTGTGACCTTTGGCTCCGGAGGCCAACGCTCTATCCACTGAGCTACGGGCGCACGGGCTAAACTATACCGTTGTTGCCCATTGGCGTCTATCGCCGTCATCAGCCGGGCAAGAAAATACGCGGTTTTCACAGCAACGCTGACACCGCTATAATAGACCTTCCTTAGAAAATATAACTAATCACAAGTTCAGGCGCGTGCCGAGCAACGGTTCCCATCTTGAGAACGGTTTTTCATAGAGGCAGGTCATGTTTTTTAACCTGGACCTTGCCGCGCGACGTTTCACCCGACGCATTCGAGGCTTCCCGGTTAGGGTTAAGTACTTTGGTGAGGTAAAAGTGTGAACCAACAAGATAAATCATTCCTGGCCACGTTCACTACCGTCATGGCGGTATTGGTTATGCTGGCTGTCGCCATCTTCATGATATCCCATTTGGTCTCCGCGATAGCGGCCAAACCCGATGATGGTACCCGCCGAATGGCCACTTTGGAGCAACGTATCGCACCGGTAGGCGAAGTCGCCGTGGCCGGCGAATCGGCTTCCAGCCCCGCCGGTTCCGCAGAAACCTCCAGTGCCGCCCCGCAGCAGGCTGCCGCCTCAGCCGCGGCTCCTTCCGGCGAGGCGATTTACACTCAGAACTGCATGGCATGCCATGGCACCGGCGTGTTGGGGGCACCGAAGTTGGGCAGTAAAGAGCAATGGGAACCACGTTTCACACAAGGTCTGGATACCTTGGTCAATCATGCCACCAACGGCATCCGAGCCATGCCTCCTAAAGGAGGTCATCCAAATTTGACCGAGGCCGATCTTAAAGCCGCCATCGTGCACATGCTGAAGGGCAGCGACATTGAGGTTGCTGAAGCGGTTACCGAAACCGCCACTGCCCCCGCAACACCGGCTACAGCCGCAACCGCGGCGCAGCCCGCCGAGGCTGCCGCGGCACCCGCCGCCGCTCCAGCGGCTGTGGCTACCGGTTCTTCCACCCCGCAATCCGTTCAAGAAGTCACGCTAGCCGCTTCCGAAGCCGCCAATGCCGCGTCGCAAGCCGCCGCCGCCGCTTCTCAGGCGGCATCCGCGGCATCCCAAGCCGCTGCCGCGGCTTCTCAGGCGGCGGCTGCCGTCGCTCAAGCCATCGACATGTTGCGCAGCATGACTGAGCAGCCACCCGCTAAATCCGCGGCTCCGGAACCGACGTCCGCTCCTGCGCCTGAAGCGGCTCCCAGTGAAGCCAAACCCAGCGCGGCCCCGACGCCCGCCGAGCGGCCGGCTACGCCAGAGGCGACGGAACCCGCAACCACTCCTGAACCTGCAGCCCCGGAAACCGCAGAACCGGCGGCAGCGACTCCAGCGCCCGCGACCCCGGAAGCCGGCGCAGCAACGCCTGCTGAGCCTGCCGCTCCAGCCACGGAGTCCCCAGCCGCTCCAGAGCAGCCTGCCGCAGAACCGGCTCCCGCCCCACAAGCGGCGGCCGAACCCGCAGCACCTGCTCCGGCGGCACAAACCGAAAGCTCACCGGCCACCGCTCCAGCCGCTGAACAAGCCTCCGCCAATCCGCCCGCAACTGAGGCGGCTACCGTCGCTGAAATCACCATCCCGCCCGAAGTGCACTTAGCTCTGGGCAAGCAGCTCTACAACACAGCTTGCGTCATTTGCCATCAGGCGGGCGTGGCAGGAGCGCCCAAGTTGGGCGACAAGGCAGACTGGGCTCCGCGCATCGGCCAGGGTTTCGACGTCCTGACGATGCATGCGATCAAAGGCTACAAGGCGATGCCACCCAAAGGCGGCCGATTGGATACTCCCGATCGGGAAATTGTTTCGGCTGTGGGATACATGCTGTCCGAATTGAAATAATCGGCCGGCGATTCAACGAAAGGCGCGGTAGAGGTTGCGGAACCTCCGCCGCGTTTTTTTATGCCGGGCCAGATGTTTTTTCCGCTCCTGCCAACAATTCCAGCCACTCCGCTTCGCTCAACACCGGCACGCCGAGTTCACGGGCCTTGTCCCGCTTGGAACCGGGGTCCGAACCCGCCACGACATAACTGGTTTTTGCCGAAACACTGCCGGACACCTTGGCTCCCAGCGATTGCAACCGCGCTTTAGCCTGATCCCGACTCATGCTGGTCAGTGTGCCGGTGAGCACGAAGGTCTTTTGCGCCAGCGGAAGTTGTCCGATCCCCTGGGCTTGCGGCTCGGAGTCCGGCCAGCGGATGCCGGCCTGTTGCAGGCGTTCGATGACTTCCTGATTGTGAGCCTCGGCGAAGAAGGCATGAATCTGGGCGGCAACCACCGGGCCTATATCCGGAATTTTCTGCAAACGCTCCTCGTCGGCGGCCATAAGCGCCTTCAGCGTGCCGAAATGCGCAGCCAAGGTTTGCGCCGTCGCTTCCCCGACTCCCCGAACACCCAAGGCGTAGAGAAAGCGCGCGAGCGTCGTCGAACGGCTGCGGTCCAAGGCTTGCGCGAGCTTTGCAGCCGATTTCTCGCCCATGCGCTCCAGTTTGGCCAGGGTCTTCACATCCAGATGATAAAGATCGGCGGGGTCGTGTATTAATTCCTGCTCCACCAGTTGATCCACCAATTTGTCCCCCAATCCCTCGATATCCAGTGCCCGGCGCGATGCGAAATGGCGGATAGCCTCCTTACGCTGCGCACTGCAAATCAGGCCGCCTACGCAGCGCGACACCGCCTCGCCTTCCGGGCGAATCACCTGCGAGCCACACACCGGACACCGTTCGGGCATGACGAACGCCTGGGCATCGATGGGCCGGCTTTCCAACAACACTTTGACGACTTCCGGGATCACGTCGCCCGCTCGGCGCACGAAGACCGTGTCCCCCACCCGCACATCCTTGCGCCGAATCTCATCGGCATTGTGTAAGGTCGCATTGGTGACCGTCACCCCACCCACGGACACGGGTTCCAATCTCGCGACCGGAGTTAACGCCCCGGTACGCCCGACCTGCACCTGAATGGCCAAAACCTGGGTCAGCACTTCCTGGGCTGGGAACTTGTGAGCTATGGCCCAACGCGGCGCACGCGCCACGAACCCCAGACTGCGTTGTTGCTCCAGGCGGTCGACCTTGTATACCACCCCATCGATTTCGTAAGGCAGGCCATCCCGACGATCCAGCATGGCCCGATAATATTCCAAACAACCCGCCGCCCCGTTCACGACATTGAGTTCGGAACAGACACGTAGACCCCAGGTCTTCAAACGAGCCAGGATGGCGCTATGTAAATCCGGCAATTCGCCGTCCTCGACTTGACCGACGGCGTAGCAGAAGATTTCCAGGGGGCGGGACGCCGTGATCCTGGAGTCCAGTTGCCGCAGACTGCCGGCGGCCGCATTACGGGGATTGGCGAACAGCTTCTCCCCCCGTTGCAGGGCCTGGGCATTCAGTTCAGCAAAGCCCCGCTTGGGCATGAAAACCTCACCCCGCACCTCCAGCAGGCGTGGATAATCGCCGCCCTGCAAGCGCAACGGCACACTGGGGATGGTGCGAACGTTATGGGTGATGTCTTCGCCGACGGAGCCGTCACCCCGTGTCGCACCGCGCACCAGAAGGCCATCCTCGTAGCGCAGGCTTACCGCGAGCCCATCCAGCTTGGGCTCGGCGGCGTACTGGATGGCGGCGGTGGCGTCCAGTTGCTCCCGCACGCGGCGATCGAAATCATGGATTTCTTGGTCCGTAAAGGCATTGTCCAGGGACAGCATGGGCAAGTCGTGACGAACCTGAATAAAAGAGCCGAGAGGCGTCGTACCCACTCGCTGAGTAGGCGAATCGGGCGTAACGAGATCCGGATATTCCCGTTCCAGATCCTGCAGTTCCCGAAGCAGCCGATCGTATTCGGCGTCGGTGATTTGCGGATCGTCCAGCGCGTAGTATCGATAGTTGTGCCAATCGAGTTGCTCACGCAGTTGGGCGGATCGCTGCCGCACGGAAGCGGGGACCTCCATATCAGTAACGCGGCTTCTGCAAACGTAACTGGCGATCGAATTCGATGATTTCCCTACGCAGATAGCCCAGCCGCTGATTGGTCATCCGATTGCGACTTTCGTCGCATATGGTGCCGCCCAAGGCTTCGTTCAATTGCTGGGTGTGATCCAGCATGAAGTCCAGCGCGGCCGACGGCTCCAAGGGACCGGGTAGATGCATGAGCAGCAGCAGGCCAGGAGTAACCAGTGTTTCGATGGTCGCTTCATCGAAGGTTCCCGGCTCCCGCAGATGGGCAATACTGAATACCGGCTTGTCGGAATCCCTCTCGTCGTCGGCGAAGCAATCGATGACTCCGCTCTCGTGCGGCTGCATACCCAAACTACGGGCGGCTACCAGAATTTTACTCCCCTCGAAGAATTGTCGAGGGTGCGCGATGATGGTCAGCAGGACCGTCATCTTGCAGTCGTTCTGAACGCCGGGTTCCTTGGGAAGCGGACGTGAAATGGAAGGAGCCGAAGGCGGGTCGCTGGTCGGCTGTTCGGTCTCCAAATCCGTATTCTCTTGCCAAAGCGTCTCGGTAGTCACCGCTCTGGAATCGGATTGTGTATCGTTTCGCACCGCGGGAGGCGCGACGGCTTCAGGGTTTTCCTCCGAAATATCCGGTGGAAAAGACTCGGCTGCCGGCATCCGGGCATGCTCGAAATCTTCCTCCGTCTCGCCGTGGGCCCGTTTGACGGGTGTGATTTCGACATCCACCAGAATCTGCTTGGCCAGTGGATGATCAGGACTGATTTTGCCGAATTTGTCGAAGCCATAATAACCTGCGTCGGCCGGTTCGGGATTTTCCTCTTCAGGTGGCGTGTCAATTTCCAAAAACGGTTCGTTTTCCGCCTGCCGGGCTCGGCGGCGGCGTCTCAACTCTTCTCGAATGCGGGCGCGCATGCCCCACAGATAGATCAGGGCGATAACGATCGCCCCCAAAATCGCTAGAATCCAACGAGTCTTATCCATATCCTGTCGCTCTTGTCAGTTCACTGCCGCCAGACGCACGGCTTCCTCGACATCGACCGCGACCAAGCGGGACACGCCCGGTTCTTGCATGGTGACACCTAGCAAGTGCTGGGCAATTTCCATGGTCGCTTTGTTATGGGTGATGAATATAAACTGGATTCGCTCGGACAGTTCCCGCACCAGATCGCCAAAACGCCCGACATTGGCCTCGTCGAGCGGGGCGTCCACTTCATCCAGCATGCAGAATGGGGCCGGATTGAGTTGGAATATGGCGAACACCAAGGCCACCGCCGTCAGCGCCTTTTCTCCGCCTGACAACAAATGGATATGCGTGATTCGCTTGCCGGGTGGGCGCGCCATGATCAATACGCCCGCATCCAGCAAATCCTCCGAGTCCAGTTCTAGGTGAGCCTGTCCCCCACCGAACAGACGCGGAAACAATTTCTGCATTTCGTCGTTGACCCGTTCGAAGGTATCCCGGAAGCGTTGCCGGGTCTCGCGGTCGATGCGCTGCATCGCATTTTGCAGGGTCGTCAGCGCCTCCACCAAGTCCTCGTGTTGCGCATCCAGATATTTTTTACGTTCGGACAACTGGGCGAATTCCTCGATCGCGGCCAGATTGATCGGCCCCAGTCGCTGAATACGCTTGGCCATTTTATCCAATAGCTCCTGCCATTCCGATTCGGTCGCCTGATCCGGCAATTGCGCCAAAACCTCCTGTAACCCCATGCCCAATTCCTGCAACTGATCGACCAGGGTCTGTTGGCGCACGGTGCTCTCACTCAGGGCCAGACGCAATCCTTCCAGTTCTTGCCGCAATTCCTGCAGTTGCCGCTCGCGACCGGCGCGCGCCTGTTCCAATGCGCGCGCTTCATTTTCCTGCTCGTCGAAAGTCTTGCGCGCCGCGCTCAAGCGTGCCTCGGCGCCGATTCTCTCCTCCAACAAGCCCGTCAGGCGGGCGCGTTCCTCGGGGGTTTCCTCGCTCACCATCTCGGCCGACAACTCGGTTCGCCGCTGTTCCAACTGGGTTTGCTGAATTCTGGCGCGTTCCACAGCCCGACGCGTGGACGCCAGCGTGGTCCGCGTGGACTCCTCAGCCACGGCCTGCTCCTGCAAAGACTGTTGCTCGGCCTGAACCTGATGCCGTTGTTGCGCCAGAGCTCCCTGCAGGTTGTCCCGGCGCACAAGCAACGCGGCGCGTTCCTCTTCGAATTGTTCCATGGCCTGCAAAGCCTCTTCCATGCGCAAGCGTGATTCCTCCAAGATCTGTTGCTCCTGCTCGATCTGCTCGACAAGCTCTTGATATTCTTCGGCGATACTTTCTTTACGATTCTGAATATGCGTCACGCGGGCATTTAGGGTCCGCAACTCTGCCTGGCCACGCGCTTGCTCGCGATGGGCCTGATTGACTGTCTGTTGCAACGTCCCGCGGCGTTGTTCGAGATCCTGGAGTTCACTTTGCACCTGAGCCAATCGCTCCGCATATTGGTCCAATATGGCTTCCGTTTGCTCCAGAGCCCGCGTGGCGCCCTGCAGCTCCCGTTCACGCTCCAGCACGCCACTCGCGGCATCGGCGGCCCCACGCTTGATTTGCAGCCAATTGCGACCGACCCGTATGCCATCGGGGGTAATCAGCGATTCATGGGGAGCCAACCGCACCCGTCGCGTCAAAGCTTCATCCAGATCGGCCGCCAGACGGATACCGGCCAGCAGACTGGCCAGCGAACCCGGTGCTTGAAACTTGCCGACCACCTCACTGTCCAGGGCCCGTTCAGACTCGGCGTGAGGCGGCGAATCCGTAGCGAACAGATTCAATTGTCCCTCGACGAAATCGCTCAGCGCCTTGGACGTCTTTTCCAAGTCATCCACGCACACCGCCTCCAAATGAGCCCCCAGCAGCGCCTCGGCCGCCGTTTCCCAGCCGGGTTCGACCTGCAGCCGTTCAGCCAGGCGCGGCGCATCGGCCAGGTCGCATCGGGCCAGCCAGTTTTCCACGGCGCCACGCTGCTTGCCCAGAGCGGCCTCCTGCAGGGTCCTGAGCGAGGCTAACCGGCCACGATGATCCTGCGCCAGGGTTTGGCTGCCATGGATGGCCTGATTCAGATCCTGCTGAGCGGCGCGTAGCGCAATAATCCCCGCCTCGGCTTCAGCCAGGTTCGTCTGCTCCTGCAGCAGGTCCTGTTCCGCCGCCTGCGCGGCCTCCTCAAGGGCCTGAACTTGGGCAGTCAAGCCACTTTCATCCAGTTCTTCCTGTTCCAGCCGCAGACGTTCGCCACGCCGCTCCAACTGCGCCAACTGGCGTTCCGCATGTTCGATTCGGGTACGCTCCACTTCGGCAGCCTGCCGAGGTTCGCTAGCCCGGCGGCTGAATGCCTCCCATTCCATCTGCCATTGTTGCATGCGGATCTCGGTTTCGGCCCGCTGGTCCTGTAGGGTCGCCAATTTCGTTCGTTGCTGCTCCAAGGCGGGTTGCGCGGTCTCCAACGTGCGCGCCAATTCCACCACCTGTCCTTCATCCTGCTGGATCTGGGTCGTTAGCTGTTGCAGAGTCTGTTCCGTTTGCTGAATCTCCGCCCGTTGGCGCTGGTTCAAGTCACGCCGGTAATTCAACTGTTGCTCTAGGCGGCTGATGGCGGTACCGAGTTCATAGTACCGCTCCTGGGCTTGATTGACAGTGGTGTTTAACTCCGCCTGGTGCTCCCGTTTGGCGACGAGCCGCGCTTCCAGAGCACGCTGTTCAGCAAGCACGGCTTCCAGATTGTTTTCCTGCTCCCGCAAGGTTCCCCGCTGCTTGCCGACCTCTGCGTCCAGCTTACGCCAGCGCAAGCTCAGCAGTTCAGCTTTCAGGCGCCGTTCCTCATCTTGGTAGGCACGGAACTGTTCGGCTGCCCGCGCCTGCCGTTGCAGCGTATGCAGTTGCCGACCTAACTCCTCCCTTACGTCAGCCAGGCGATTCAGATTTTCCTGGGTGTGCGCTACACGATTCTCGGTCTCGCGCCGTCTTTCCTTGTATTTGGAAATGCCGGACGCCTCCTCGAAGAAGACCCGCAACTCCTCGGGCCGCGCTTCGATGATGCGGGAAATCATGCCTTGCTCGATGATCGCGTAACTGCGAGGACCCAGACCGGTTCCGAGAAAAACGTCGGTAATATCGCGGCGGCGACAACGCGTGCCATTGAGGAAATAACTGGACTGCCCATCACGGGTCAGCAGGCGTTTGATGGCGATTTCGTTATATTGGGACCAGGGCCCACCCAAGCGGCCATCGCTGTTGTCGAACACCAGCTCGATGGTCGCCTGTCCCACCGGCTTGCGGGCCGCCGAACCATTGAATATGACGTCGGCCATGGACTCGCCCCGCAAATTGCGGGCGGAGCTTTCACCCATCACCCAACGAACCGCGTCGATGAGATTTGATTTGCCGCAGCCGTTAGGCCCGATTACGCCCACCAGGGCGCTGGGCAGATTGAAAAGAGTCGGGTCTACGAAGGACTTGAAACCGGCCAGCTTAATTTTGGTTAACCGCATGACAAATTAGGTGCGATCCGGACGCCTTATTCGAGCGTCACTCAATGAACGACATCGATCCCCAGGCGATGCCCGCCTTAACCAGGAAGACTTCCCATCACCGATACACATAAACAAGCAATTATTTTTCTTAGCCTTTTCGGAGTCCCGCAGTAGAGTCAGCGGTCCATCGGATGCTAAAATTCCGTTAAATCCAGCCCGCATGATTATATGCTAGGATTCACAAGCATAGCCTAAGCATTGTTGTCACAATATCCGAGTTATCTTAATGCAACCCCCCCAGAGACAGTTCGGTTCATTGCGCAACGCGGAGATCATCCCTGATCGACCCGCTGCACTAAACCCACTGTTAACCGTCCGTCAATGAACTCATGCCGTTAACGCTCACTATCACCAGCTATCAACGATTGTCCACCGGCCAGGAAACCGTCAAAGTCTTGGACCAGGAAGGGGCTTCCATCGGCCGCGGACCCGATAATGACTGGGTATTGCCGGACCCCGAGCGGGTCGTATCCAGCCGGCATTGCTCTATCAATTTTCAGGATGGTCAATATTTTATTACCGACACGAGCGTCAACGGCGTTTTCATCAATCAATCCGAGCAACGTTTGAGCAAAGGTAGCCCAGTCGCATTACATGACGGCGATGAATTGATACTGGGGGATTACGAAATCCAGGTCAGCATCCGTGAAGCGTCCGCCGCCAGCACCTTTCAATTCGAAGGCGACGTGGACAAAACGGACATTTACAACAGTCCTTTGTCCAACCATTTTCAACAACCGTCATCCACGCCTCCCGAATTTCCCGAGGAAGACCCGTTCAGTGGTCTTCCGCCTCCCAACAAGGGGAAAGCGGGTCCGAATGCGCAATCCATGCCGGATTCCTCGGATCTGCTGGGGATAGAAAGCCCCAAACCGCCACCCTGGTGGCAGTCCACGGAAGCTGATCATCTTCCTGCCGAACAGGAGTTTTTTCAACCGCCGGAACCGGTCACTCCCCCGCCATCCCAACGCCCCCAATCCACGGGTTCGGACGATCTTGGCTTGCCCGATGCCGGCTCTTCCGCCGCCGAACAGATTCCTGCGGATTGGGATGCCGGGCTGGAGGACCCCTTTCCCAGCGACACGGCAAAACCAGCCGCACCCCCGTTGGGTGGGCGCCAGCCGGTCCCACCCACCCGGCCAGTCACGAACGAACCCCTGATTCCCCCATTTCCTGAGGAAGAACGGCGTCCGTCACCGGCAGGAAAACAATCCCTGCCCAGAGACATTATTCCCGAAGATGCGTTAGGACCCACACCCCCCCTACCCACACCGGCCGTGCGTCCCGTCCAACCACCGGCCAGTCCCTTGTCTCCCCCACCCATGGGTGCGCGTAGCGGCGTTGAAACCGCTGTTCCGCCGGCCACGCCCCCCCCTTCCCAAGCGGCTCGTGGTAGATCGGGAGGCGATGATGCTCTGCGGGCTTTTCTCGCGGGGGCCGGCATGTCGCACCTGCAGATCGACGAAGCCGACGCCGTGCAGACCATGAATGAAATGGGCGCGATTTTCCGCCAAACCGTACAGGGTCTGATGGAGGTCCTGACCACGCGGACCTCCATCAAGAGCGAGTTCCGTCTGTCGCAAACCATGATCAGGCCGGTAGAAAACAACCCGTTGAAGTTCTCACCGAACGTCGAAGAGGCCATGATATGCTTGTTGATGCGCCGAGGACCGGCTTACTTGCCGGCGGTACGCGCCGTCAAGGAAGGATTCGACGACATCAAGGCCCACCAATTAGCCGTCATGGCCGGCGTTCAGGCCGCTCTGCTCAATCTGCTGAGGCGTTTCGATCCGCAGGCGCTGGAGACACGCTTGGGCCAACAGTCTATGCTCGACAATATCATGCCCAGCAAACGCAAGGCCCGTTACTGGGAGGTATTCACACTGCTCTATAACGAAATAGCGAAAGAGGCAGAGGATGATTTCCAAGAACTGTTCGGCCGCGAATTCGCTCGCGCCTACCAAGAACAAATCAACCGGCTTTGAACCGACATCTCACGGCCACCCGACCGTCACACCGCCCCAGCGCGCTGAGCGTGCATCCAGACTGAATCGGAGCGCCGGCGTGGATACGGACGTATCGGCTCCAAGGTAGGGAAGCGAGCATGTCCTGGAATTCCAAGGTGGTGTGGTCGGAGGGTATGTTCCTGCGGCCTCAACACTTCCAACAACAAGACCGCTATATCGAAGCCCTGGTGCGCGATCGCAGCCGCGCGTTGCGCCCTTATGCCTGGGGCATCGAAACGGTCAGCCTGGATCAAGAAGCCCGCGCGCTGGGCAAACTGGCGATTGCCGCCTGTCGCGGCGTACTCCCCGATGGAACGCCCTTCAACATTCCGTATGACGATGACCCACCCGCACCGCTGGACATCGATGCGGAATGGCGCGATATCCGAGTGCTGCTGGCGCTACCCCTGAAACGGCCCGGCAGCCCCGAAGTGGACCGTGAGGAAACACCCTACACTACGGCCCGCTATCGGGCTTTGGCCATGGATCTGCGTGACAACAATGCCGGTTTCGACGGCAATGTGCCGGTCGAGGTCGGCCAACGTCGGCTGCGCCTGATTCCCGATCGCGGCGATTACCGCGAATACGCCACGCTGGGCCTAGCCAAGGTGGTGGAAAAGCGCCCCGATCAGATGCTGGTGATGGATGAAAACTATATCGCCCCCAGCCTGGACTGCCGAGGCAGTTCCGTGGTGCTGGGCTTCATCAGTGAAATCCTGGGATTGCTCCATCAACGCGGCGAAGCGTTGGCGTCGCGGGTCAGCATGTCGGGGCGCGGCGGCGTCGCCGAAGTCTCCAATTTCCTGCTATTGCAGGTGGTCAACCGCTTCGAGCCGCTGTTCGCCCATCTCTCGACCATGAGCGGTCTGCACCCTGAAGAGTTTTTCAAGGTCGGACTGCAACTGGCCGGCGAGTTATCCGTATTCACCAGCAAATCGCGCCGGCCCATCAATTTTCCCGCCTATCAGCACGATGACCTGCAAGGCACGTTCGCGCCGCTGATTCAAGAACTGCGGCAATCCTTGAGCATGGTCTTCGAGCAAAACGCCATCCAGTTGCCATTGGACGAGCGCAAATATGGCATACGAGTTTCTCCGATCACCGATCGCGCTCTGTTGAAAAGCGCCAGTTTCGTACTCGCCGTCAATGCCGAAGTACCCGCCGAAATTCTGCGCAGCCGTTTCCCCACCCAAGCCAAAGTGGGGACCGTGGAAAACATCCGCGAACTCGTCAATCTGCAGTTGCCCGGCATCCGCCTGAATCCCTTGCCGGTGGCGCCACGGCAGATACCCTATCACGCGGGCTTCGTGTATTTTGAACTGGATCGCAACAGCGAGTATTGGAAACCCCTAGAAAACTCGGGGGGCTTCGCCTTCCATGTCGGTGGAGAGTTTCCCGGCATAGACATGGCGTTTTGGGCCATCAAGGGTGAGTAGCCATGGCGCGTGCCCATAACCACCACCCCGTTCCGTTCGTCCCGTAACGCTGGTGCATTGAAGGAATAACGCGGTGATGCCAGACGACCCTTTTGCCGAACCGAGCGACAACGACCCTGATCGGACCATTATCCGCCCCGCCAAACCGGTGCCGGGCGGCAGGCGTACCGCCGAGGCGGCGCCGGTCATCCCACCCAGACCGGTTCCGGTGGCCTTGCCCAACCGCCAGGGGCTGAATCCGCTGGAAAATGCCGCGGCGGAACTGTTGGCCCTGATTACCCGCCTCAAGAACACCCCGACCCACCCGGATATCGAGGGGCTGCGCCGGCAATTGATCGAAGGCATACGCACTTTCGAGTCCAAGGCGCGCAGTCAAGGGATCAGTGAAATCACCGTGACGCGCGCCCGTTACATGCTCTGCACCGTGCTTGACGAGATGGTGGCATCCACCCCCTGGGGCAGCGGCGTGTGGCGCAATCAGACCTTGCTCTCCACCTTCCACGGCGAGCGTTGGGGTGGCGACAAAGTGTTCCTGCTGCTGGACAGCTTGATCCAGGACCCCTCCGGCAACATCAATTTACTGGAGTTGATGTATATCTGCCTGGCCTTCGGTTTCGAAGGCAAGTACCGGGTGCTCAACGACGGTCGGACACAGCTGGAATGGGAGCGCGAACGGTTATTCCGGGCCATCCGCAATCACCGAGGGGACTTCGAGCGGGAGTTGTCGCCGCATTGGCGGGGTCTGGTCAATTACCGCAACCCCTTGATCCGCTACGTACCGCTGTGGGTCATCCTGGCGGTGGCCAGCCTGTTGCTGCTGGGCCTGTACGGGGGGTTCAGTCTGTTGCTCAACCGCACGTCCGACCCCGTCTATGTGGCTTTGGGCGACATCCGTGGCGACACGGTGGCCATGGTGGAACGCGTCACGCCCCTACCGGCAGTCCAAGCGCCACGCCAACCGCCCCCTGTGAACGCCGGACCATCGGTTACGGACCAGTTCCGCAATGCCTTAGCGCCCGAGATCCGGCTGGGCCAAGTCAAAGTGATCGCGGATGGCGATAAAACCGTGTTACGAATTTTGGGCGATGGTTTGTTTGATTCCGGGCAAGCCGAAGTAAAACCGGCTTTCCGTCCCTTATTGCAACGTATCGCCGATCAGATGCGAACCGTGCCTGGCCGGGTATTGGTCACTGGGCATACCGACAGCATTCCCATCCGTACCCTGCGTTTTCCCTCCAATTTCCACCTATCCAAGGCGCGCGCCGAAGCGGTGGCGCAAATCCTGATCAATGACACCGGTGCGACGGGACGTTTCTACGTCGAGGGCCGGGGGGAAACGGAACCCGTCGCTCCCAACGACACGCCGCAGAATCGCGCGCTGAACCGGCGCGTCGATGTGATCCTGCTGAACCGCGGTCAGTGAAGGCAGGATCATGAACAAAGTTCTGAATATCGTTAAAAATCCCTGGGTCCTTGGGATCGCCGGGCTGGCCGCCCTGGGTGTGCTGATCTGGACCGTCGGCCCCTTGATCAGTGTCGGAGATGCGACGCCGTTCGCATCCGAAGCTGGGCGTTGGATTTCCATCGGGGTGCTGGGCTCCGCCTATGGCCTCTTCAAAATTCAATCCTACATTTCCACGCTGCGCAATAACCGCCGCATGGTGGGCGACATCCTGGGACGCGGCGGCCAGGCCAAGCGGGGAGCGGCCGGCGGCGCGGCGGCCAGCCCGGAGGAACAGGCGCAGCGTGAAAGCGCGGCGGCGTCGGCCGAGGAAGTCGCGACGCTCAAGCACGGATTGGACGATGCGCTGAAGACTCTGCGCAAGGCCAAATTCGGAGATCGTCGTGGACGTGGCCAACAGTATCTGTACCAACTCCCCTGGTACATCATCATTGGCCCACCGGGATCGGGCAAGACCACCGCGCTGGTCAATTCCGAGCTGAACTTCCCCATCGGCAGCGACAAGGTCCGAGGAGTCGGCGGCACCCGCAACTGCGACTGGTGGTTTACCGACGAAGCGGTGTTGCTCGATACCGCAGGCCGCTACACCACCCAAGACAGCCAACAGCCTGTCGATCAGGCGGCGTGGCGCGGCTTTCTCGACCTGCTCAAGAAACATCGACGGCGGCGACCCATCAACGGTGTCCTGGTCGCCATCAGCCTCAAGGATCTGTTGGAACAAAACGAGGGGGAACGCGCGGCCCAAGCCCAGGCGATCAAGGAACGCATCCAGGAATTGCACGAACACTTGGGCATCCGTTTCCCGGTCTACGTACTTTTCACCAAGAGCGACCTGATCGCCGGTTTCGTCGAATTCTTCAACGATCTGGGTCGCGAGGAACGCATGCAGGTCTGGGGCGTCACGTTGCCCATGGACGACCCCATCAATCCCAAAGGCGTAGTCGATCATTTTTCCCCGGAGTTCGATCTGCTGGAACAGCGCCTGAATGATCGTCTGGTCGAACGCCTATACGAGGAAAAGGACCCGCTGCGTCGTGACATCGTCTACAGCTTCCCCCAACAGTTCAGTTCCCTCAAGGACATCGCCAATCAGTTCCTGGAGCAGGTCTTCCGGCCCAGCGTCTACGCGGAGCGCACCCTGTTGCGGGGGGTGTATTTCACCAGCGGCACCCAGGAGGGCAACCCCATCGATCGCCTGCTGGGCGCGCTGGCGGCGAACTTCAAGCTGAGCCGTCAGGCGGTGACCGGATTTTCCGGCAAGGGCAAGAGTTATTTCCTCACCCGGTTGTTCCGCGACGTCGTGTTCGAGGAAGCGGACTTAGCCGGCACCAATCTGCGGCTGGAACGCTGGCGCTCCTGGATGCAGCGCGGCGCTTACGCCGGAGCCCTGCTGATCACCGCTCTGGTGGCGGCCGCCTGGTTCGCCAGCTATGTGCGCAATCAAGCCTACGTCAACACGGTGGAAACGCAGCGGCAAGTGGTGCTGGAGGAGGCCAAGAAGCTCAGCCCCCAGCAACGCGATCTACTGGCCACCCTGCCGATGCTCAATAGCGCGCGGGCCATTCCCGGCGGTTATGAAGACCGCACGGAGGGTGTGCCGTGGCTGATGGGATTCGGTCTGTACCAGGGCGACAAACTGGGCTCGGAGGCGAAAATTCTCTATCGCTACCTGCTTAACCGTGCTTTCCTGCCACGCATCATGTTGCGCCTGGAAGAACAGTTACGTCAGGACCCGGCGGATTCGGCCTTTCTTTACGAGGCATTGAAAATTTATCTGATGCTGGGCGAATCCCAGCACTTCGATGCGGCGGCGATCCAGAATTGGATGAAACGCGACTGGGCGCAGGCCACGCCCCGGTTGAGTCAGGAACAACAGAATCAACTGTTGGCCCACCTGAATGCCTTGCTGGAGGACGGGCCGGTCACCCCGCCCCTGGATCTGGATCGAAATCTCATCGAATTCACCCGCGCCCGCATCCGACAAACGCCTTTGAGCCAGCGGGTTTACGACTGGTTGAAGCAGGATTATCAAGCCGGGACGGTACCGGATTTCCAGTTGTTGGACGCCGCTGGCCCCGATACACCGCGGGTTCTGGAGCGGCTTAGCAGTCAGCCACTTTCCGTCGGGATTTCCGGCTTGTATACCCGCGCTGGCTACTATCAGGTATTCGGGCCGCAAAATCAGCGCCTGGTCAATCGTCTGGCCGATGAAAGCTGGGTGTTGGGCGGCGATATTCCCTTGGGAGAAGGCGAGCGCCAACAATTGACGGCTCAGGTCTGCCGGCTCTATCTACAGGATTACGGACAACAATGGAGCGATTTGCTGGGCGACATCAAGCTCAAGGGCTTTACCAGCCCAGCCGAGGCGGCCGAACAACTGAAAGTCTTGTCCGATTTCGATTCTCCGCTGGGAAAGCTGGTGCGAGCGGTAGCCCATGAAACCGATCTGGAACCCCAGGCGGCGCCAGCGCCGGCCGAAGGCGCCGCCCAACCGGCTCCGGAAACTGCCAAGGCAGAAACTTCCGTCTGCAACTTGAGTCAGTTGGAAGCCCGCTTTGCGCCGTATCAACGGGAAGTAGCCGGCGTGGACGGTGGCATCCCGGCTCTGGATACCACCCTGGCAACCCTCGGGGACATGTTCGGTTTCATGAACGCCATCGTCAGAGCAGGCGAGGGGGGTACCGTTTCCCAGGATCTCAAGGATAAAGTCAACGAGGTGGCCAACCGTCTGGAGGTCGAAGCCGCTCGTAAACCTCCTCCCTTGAACGCCATGCTGCAAAAGCTGGCTCGCGACAGCACGGATAGTATCCGCAGCCTGCGTGACCGGCTCAACACGCTCTGGAAGACCGCCCAAATCGCTCCGTACTTCGAAAATAACCTTAGCGGCCGCTATCCGCTGGCCCGCAGTTCCATTCAATGGGCGGGCCAAGCCCCGGCGGCGACTTCCCAACCGGCAACCAATGTCATCCAATGGTCTGGAGGAGGAGGGGTGTCCTCGCCCGCCGCCGCCACCGCCACCGCGGGTCTGGCAGGCCCCACCGACATGAGCTTGGATGCTTTCGGGCGGTTTTTCGGGCCGGGTGGTTTGATGGATGATTTTTTTCAAAAGAATCTGCGGGCCTACGTGGACACCACTCAAGGTACTTGGGCGTGGCGGGGTCCAGGCGGTCCCGACGACGCCGTCACCGCCGATGCGTTACTAGCTTTTCAACGCGCCGCCGCCGTCAAGGAGGCACTGTTCGACGGCGGTGGTCAGAGACCATCGATTCGTTTCGAACTGGCTCCCAAGAACATGGGTCCGGCCATTTCCCAGGCCGTGCTGACGATCGATGGTCAGCAGGTCAACTATCGGATCAGCCAGACCGGTGGCGCCACCGCCTTGCGTTGGCCGGGGCCGAGCGGGGGTCAGGCCCGTTTGCAACTGGAACCGATACTCCCCGGCAATCGTTCAGAACTGAGCGAAAGCGGCCCCTGGGCCTGGTTTCGCTTGCTGGACGGGGCGGAAGTCCGTTCCACCACGCAGCCGGGGAGTTTCGAGGTCACCTTTCATGTAGGCAATCGCCTGGCGCTTTACGACATGCGTGTGAATAGCGCCTTCAACCCCTTTCGCCTCAGAGAATTGGAGATCTTCCGTTGCCCCCAGCAGCTGTAAGCCCAGACATCGGTAGCGTTGGCTTTTTCGGCAAGCTGCCCATTAGAGGCGATTTCATCAGCCGCAACCTCCCCCGCAGTTTTCTCGACCCCTGGGATACCTGGCTACAACAAGCCATTGCACGCAGCCGCCAACAACTGGACGCGCGCTGGCTGGATTGCTATCTGACCAGCCCTATTTGGTGTTTCGCGCTCAGCCCGGGAGCCTGCGGCCCTTCAGCCATCGCTGGAGCCCTGATGCCAAGCATGGACCGGGTGGGACGCTATTATCCCCTGGTCATCGCTGCGACCTTGCCGGACACGCCCTCGTTACTCACCTTGTTGGAAACCGGCCAGGATTGGTTCCAGACCGCAGAGCAAACCGCCTTGAAGGCTTTGGACGAAGAGTGGGAACTGGAAGAATTCGCCACTCGGGTTACACAGATCGGCCTGCCCCCCACATCGCCCGAAACCAGTGTCGCCAGCGACGCGGAACTGTCCCGTGTCGCCTGGTATTGTCCTCTTCGCCATAGCGTGGAGGCCGCCGGTGGTTGGTCGCCGCTGGCCGAATACCTGCTGCATCACGGTTTTCCCCAATGCACCCTATGGTGGAGCCAGGGCTCTGAGCATATTTCACCGAGTTTACTGATCTGTCAGGGACTCCCCGCCATCGATGGATTCGCCGCCATGCTGGCGGGAAAATGGAGAGAAAGGGGTTGGGGGGAACGCCCCTTGCAAGGTCATTCACGGTTGTTCACCGTCTACGCGGCGGGAGACAGCGGTCTGGACTAGAAATTGACCCAATATCTTGGCCCAAGACAAAGGCTTTGTGCGTGGTGTGGTGTATTGTGTAACAATTACGGTAACGTATAACGAACCTTAAAAAATACTTTAATCCGGTACGTGGCCTATGCTCCGCCGCTCTGCCCAACCCAGCGCCCCGTGAAAACACGTGCGCTCCCAGGGCGCGCACCGAGCCGATGCGAGCATGGCTTGTCGTAGTACCTGCATTAGGAAAATATCGACGATGAGCAACGCAAGACAGTTTGTCTGGTCATCCGCTGATCGCAGCCATGTGGGGATGGTGCGAAAAATTAATGAGGATGCCTGTCTGGCGCTGCCGGATTTGGGCCTGTGGGCGGTTGCCGACGGCATGGGCGGGCATGAGGCCGGCGAGGTAGCCAGCCAAATGATCATCGACGCCTTGCGCCAGGTTCCCGGCGAACTCCCATGGGAAGCCTTCATCGCCGCTGTGCAAGCGCAACTGCAAAGCGTGAACGAGCGTCTGCGGGAAGAATCCAACCGCCGTTATCAGCAGCGCACAATAGGCAGCACGGTCGCGATTCTGCTGGCAAAGGACGATCAGTGCGCCTGCCTCTGGGCGGGCGATAGCCGGATTTACCGCCTGCGCAACAACCAATTGCAACAACTGACACGGGATCACAGCCATGTGCAGGAACTGGTGGATCAAGGCTTGATCGATCCCGATCAGGCCCACGATCATCCGCTAGGCAATGTGATTACCCGTGCCGTAGGTTCCGCCGAGGCGCTGGAAGTCGATGTGCGCATTCAGGATCTCCAGGCCAGCGATGTGTTTCTATTGTGCAGCGATGGGCTCAACAAGGCGGTCACCGACGCGGAAATAGCGCGGCTGCTGAACGTCACCGACAATCATGAGGTCGTTCAGTCATTGATACACTTGGCCTTGGTGCGGGGAGCGAGCGACAACGTGACGACCATCGTCGTCCGGGTGGCGGAATAAGCAGAAGGTCCGACGGCGGACGCGGGACACGCCCCCAGTGTCGCCGCAGGCTCTGATCTCAGGCCATTTACACCAGCACTTCCAGCGCCGGTGGATGACTCAGGAAGCGGCCGGGGCTGGCGCTCATGCCATAAGCCCCTGACTGCAACACCACGATAAGATCACCAATATCAGCCCTGGCCAGCTCGACTCGATCTCCCAGGACATCCAGGGGCGTGCACAACGGCCCCACGACGCTGACCACCTCGCGGTCCCCTCCCGAAACCCGATTGCCGACCAGCAACGGATAGTTTTTGCGGATCACCTGACCGAAATTGCCCGAAGCGGCCAAATGGTGATGCATACCTCCGTTGGTGATCAAAAAGACGTGGCCACGCGATACCTTGCGATCCACCACCTCGACGACGTAGATACCCGCCTCGCCGACCAGGTAACGGCCCAGTTCCAAAATCAGCTCCGCTTGGGGTTGGCGAGCGCGGACACGTGGCAGCCAGGCGTTCAGATGGGCCGCGATAGGCTCCAGATCCAGCGGCTGATCGCCCGGAAAATAGGGAATGCCGAAGCCCCCGCCAATATTGAAATGACGGCTGGGAGCGGGGGCCTGTTCGGCTAGATTCAAGAGCAGCTCCAGGGTCTTGGCATGCGCTTCCACGATGGCTTCGGCCTTGAGATTCTGAGACCCGGCGAATACGTGAAAGCCCTGAAAATCCAGATCCAGGACGGCGATACGCCGCAACATCGCCGGCACTTGTTCGGCGTCCATCCCGAAAGGTTTAGGACCGCCCCCCATTCTCATACCCGAGGTTTTCAGTTCGAAATCGGGATTGACGCGCACGGCCACGCGGGCCCGAATCCCTTGCGCTTCGGCTAGGCGGCCGATAGTTTCCAATTCGTGGCTCGACTCCACGTGGAGAAGCACTCCGGCGGCGATAGCGGCCTGCAGTTCCCAGGGACGCTTGGCGGGGCCGGCGAAACTGATGCGTTCCACCGCCATGCCGCTGTCCAGGGCGATGCGCAATTCGCCTTGGGACGCAACGTCCAGACCATCCACCCGTTCCGCCAAGTAGTCGACCACGGCCGGCATGGGGTTGGCCTTGACGGCGTAATGGAGCTTAACGGCGACGGGCAAGCACCCACGCAATTCGGCGATACGCTGATCCAATAAACGACGGTCGTAGGCATAAAACGGGGTTTGGCCCACGCGCACCGCCAATTGCGATAAGGGCAGGCCGCCGATCTGCAGACAATCATCCCGGACGACAAACCGCGCCAGAATGGAAGGCAGTGCGGAATGGGGCGACTTCATACTGACGAATTCGCGAACATCTGGCGCAATTCGTCCAACAACTGCCGACGGTCGAATTTGCCATTGGGATTACGCGGCAAGGAGGTCCGGCATACCACGCGCACGGGCACCATGAAGCCGGGCAGGCGGCGTCGGCAATAACCGACCAGTTCCGCCGTATCCAAGGTCTCCTGGCCGGGTTTTACCACGGTCACCACCGCCTGTCCCAACAGGGGGTGTGGCACACCCAAGGCCACCGCTTCGTCGACGAGTCCGCTGGCGTACAGGACCTCCTCCACCTCGGTCGGACTGATGCGATAGCCGGACGATTTGATCATGTCGTCACGGCGTCCGACAAAATAGAGAAACCCGTCCTCGTCCATGCGCACCGTGTCACCCGACCATACCGCCAACTCCGGTAGCGGCAGACCCGCGGGTTGGTTGGGCGCCGGGCGAAAGCGCAGGCCGGTGCTCTGCGGATCGTTCCAATAACCCAACGCCACGGTCGCGCCACGATGCACCAGCTCGCCGGGTTCCCCAACGGCGCAGAGACTGCCGTCTTCGCGGACGACCAATACCTCCGCGTTGGGCACGGCCTTGCCGATGGAATCGGGACGACGATCCAACTCGGCCGGCGGCAGATAGGTGGAGCGGAAGGCTTCCGTCAAACCGTACATCAAGAAGACCTGGGTACGAGGCAAGACACGGCGCAGCCCCGCCACCACCGCTCCAGGCATCGCCCCACCGGTGTTGGCCACATAGCGCAGCCGGCTTTGCGCCTCTTCCGGCCATTCCATTGCCGCAAGCTGAATCCACAGCGTGGGCACGGCGGTCATTCCGGTAATGCCTTCTAACACGACCTGGTTCAACACGTCACGGGCCAACAGATATTCCATCAAGACGACCCGTGCGCCGACGCTGAAAGCCGTGCTCAACTGACTGAACCCGGCATCGAAACTCAGCGGCAACACGGCCAACAGACTGTCCTGGCTGTGATTACCCAAATATTGGGCCACGCTGGCAGCGCCGCTGAGCAGATTACGATGTGACAGCACCACGCCCTTGGGCTTGCCGGTGCTGCCCGAGGTGTAGAGAATGGCCGCCATGTCCTTGTCGATTCGACGCACTGTCGGCAAAACCGCTTTCTCGGCCGTCAACTCGGACCAGGATAGGCAGTCCCGATGCGTTTGGCGCAGTGTCACGTCCTCTGGAGCATCGACCAGTACCACGGAGCGCAGATCATGACAGCTCTCCAAGGCCGGCTCCAGGGCCAGCAGACGATCGTGGCTGGTCAACAGCACGCGCACACTGCAATGGCTGAGGATATAGGCGACTTGATCGGCTTTCAGCAGAGGATTGATCGGCACGAATACTCCGCCGGCCCGGGCAATGCTGAACAAGGCGCTGACCGTCTCAAGGCGCTTGGGCAGATACACGGCGACCCGTTCCGAGCCGCTCAGCCCCAATTTCAGCAAGCCTTGCGCCACGGCCCTAACCTGCTCCTCCAAGGCCGCGTAACTCAAACTCAGCGGACCTTGGCTGACGGCGATGGCATCCGGTCGCACAGCCGCTTGCTGAACCAGCAAATCGTGCAAGAGTTCAGGCATTGGCGAGGCTCGCAGCAATCAGCGGGAATACTCGACCTGGACTGTCGCCAGTTTCCGGCGCAATCTCGAAAGAGTCTGAAAAACACATGGCTACGTTGATTTTATTCACCACCAGTGGTTGTCATCTGTGTGAACAAGCCCAGCGATTGATACAGAAGGTTTGGGGGAGATCCGCAAGCGAGATTGAGATAACCGACGACGCCCGCCTGCTGGACGATTATGGAACACGCATTCCCGTGCTGAGGCGTACGGATACAGGCATTGAGATCGCTTGGCCTTTCGACGCGACGGATATTTTGGAATTGCTCAAGCGAGATGGCGCGGACCAGTAACCATGCCGGGATTTTTGAACTAAATTTATAAGGCATCAGTCATGGTAGGTCAATGAGTTAGCTGGCTAGCGGATTGTATGCCTACGGACTCTGTTTGGATGTTGCAGGGAGAATTTCATTGTGCAAACAAAAACCTACTTATGTTTGTCACGGGTAGCGATCATCGCTAGCGTGCTGTGTTACGCCGATTCCGGTCAGGCCGGTGCGTTTCAAGTGACCGAGCTGTGCGGGCTGTGCCAGGGTGTCAGAAACGCCGGCCAAGCGGCGGCGGCTGATAGCGGGGCCACGGTCTTTTTCAATCCGGCTGGCCTCACCTATCGCAAAGGGCGCCAAGCCGATATCAGCTTGCATACCCTCTTCGGAAAATTCGAGTTCCAGGACAACCAGTCGACCAACGCTATCGGTGGCCAACCCATCGGCCGGTACAGCAACGATGGCGCGGAACCCGCGTTCATCCCGAACCTGTATTACACGCAGGAAATCAACGAGAACTTGACCTTTGGCGTAGGATTGACCACTCCCTATGGCCTGCTTACCGAATACGACAAGCACTGGATCGGCCGCTACAACGCGATCAAATCGGAACTGGCCACCACCAACATCAATCCATCGCTCGGTTATAAGATCAACGACAAGTTGTCGGTGGGCGCCGGGCTCATGCTCCAATACATCGAAGCGGATTTGACCAGCGCCGTCGATTTCGGGGCCATTGGATTTCTTCTCGGCATTCCTGGCGTGACGCCCTCGACCCCGGCTTTCGATGGATTCAATCAATTGACCGGCGACGACTGGGGGCTGGGATGGAACCTGGGCTTGCTCTTCGAGCCGCAACCCGGCACCCGATTGGGCATCTCATACCGTTCCGGTGTGAACCTTAATCTGGAAGGCCAGGCCCGCATCACCGTACCCGACTCCATCGCGTCGGTCGTACCGGGATTGAGTTCCCGGCGGGAGAACGCGACGGTGGACTTCACCTCACCCGCTATCCTGATGTTGGGGGCTTATCACGAAATCAACGAACGCTGGGCCATCATGGCGGGCGCCTGGTGGACAGATTGGAGTCAGTTCGACGAGATACGCATCAAGTTCAAGGATGGCAGCCCCGACGCGGTGCAACCCGAGAACTGGCATGACAGTTGGCGTTATCAGTTGGGCGTGAGCTACCAATATTCACCCCAATGGACCTTGCGCGCCGGATTGGAATACGATGAAAGTCCGGTGAACGAGAAAGATCTCACACCGCGCGTGCCGGATTCTGATCGCACCTGGCTGGCGATCGGAGCCTCCTACCACTATTCGCCCCAGTTCTCTCTCGATTTCGCCTATACCCATATCTTCATCAGCGATTACGATATCAGCGATACCGAAGTGACCACCGGCGCCGCGGTTGGAGCGCCTATCGGCAACACGTTGGACGGCACCTATGACGCGGACGCCAACATCCTCAGCGTGGGATTGCGCTGGAGCTTCTAAAAGCCACCTGTCGTCATCGAGGATGTATCCATGCACAGATATACCCTATTGGCCGGTTTGCTGATCCTGTCGTTGCCCTCCACGCTGTTGGCGCAACAGGCCGCCACCTTGCGTGCGGATTTCGATCCGAGTGGAAGTGTCGTGCCGTTTCCGATCAATCTACTGTTCAACGGTTCGACAGACGGGACTCTCAACATTCCTATCGCCGATCCCACAGATCCCGCCAGCGGTCCCTTGCAGGCGTTGAACGCTCTGGACGGTTTTTCCACCGTAGCCCCGATAGTGGCTACCTTCTCCAACGGCGTATTGCCCATCCCCGGCAACCCGATCCCCATCGTCAGCCCCATCGATCCGAGCAGCGTGATTGCGGGTTCCACAGTGCGGGTGTTCGAGGTCAGTCTCGTCAATCCATTTCTCGATCCGACCACCGACCGACCTTTCGCGGTCGACTATATCGACCGGGAACTGGCTGCCGGCGAGGAGTTCGTCGCTGGCTTAGCGCCTTCCGACGCCGACGGCAGGACCGTGGCGATCGTGCCCTTGCGTCCGCTCAAACCCAAGACCGGCTATCTGGTGGTGCTCACCAACGGCATTCGAGCCGCTTCGGATGGGAGTCCGGCCGTACCGGATCGCACCTATATCTTCGCCCGTTACCGTGGCAATCATCACTACCCGCTGGTCGATGCCCAAGGCCATAGCAATTTTCCACAACTGACCGACGAGCAGGCGCAAGCCCTCGTACCCCTGCAACAAATAGTGCTCTCCCAGGAGGAAGCGGCCGCCGCGTGGGGAGTTGACAGGGGGAGTATCATCTTGAGTTGGACCTTCATGACCCAGTCCATAGACGATGTTCTTCAGGTCGTGCACAACGCATCGGCCCCTCGATCGGCTAGCCTGCTGCCCACGGGGATGAATACAGCCGCACTGGGTCTGGGACTGCCAGGCATCGCGGACATTTACGTTGGCAGCCTGCAAGTCCCGTATTATTTGCAAGCGCCCGTCACACCCCAGGATGCCCCGGTCATTCTGAGTACCCATTGGCAGGGCGCCAACGACAGTGAGCTAACTCGTTACAATCCGACGCCCGTGCCACCCCAGAACCTATCGATCCCACTGCTGGCGACGCTGCCCAATGTCGGCAGCGGTCATGACGAACCACCGGGTGGCTGGCCGGTCGTCATATTCCAGCATGGTATCAATCAGGACCGTACCAATCTGTTCGCTCTGGCCGATACCCTGGCCGCCGCAGGTTTCGCCGCCGTCGCTATCGATCTGCCGTTACATGGCATCACCGATACCGCCAACCCGTTCTATAATGCGGCCCTGGAGCGCACTTTCAATGTCGATCTGCTGAACAATGAAACCGGTGCGTCGGGTCCGGACGGAGGGATCGACCCCTCGGGGGCGCATTACATCAACCTCAACTCAAGCCTGACGACACGCGATAATGTCCGCCAAGGAGTTGCCGATCTGTTTCATCTCACGGCCACCCTGCCGACTCTAGACATAGACGGCGACAAACTGCCTGATTTCGCGGCTCCGTTTCGTTTCGTCGGACACTCGCTGGGCGGCATCGTCGGTACGGTTTTCCTGGGTGTCGAAACGGATGTCGGAGCGGCCACACTGGCCAATCCGGGAGGCGGACTGACCCGCATGCTCACCGCCTCGGAAACGATAGGGCCTCGTTTACTCGCAGGCTTGCAAGCCGCGGGACTGGAACCGGGCACCGCGGAATACGAATCATTTTTGACCACGTTTCAGCAGGTGATCGATTCCGCCGATCCCATCAATTACGGGTTCGCCGCCGCCGCCGAGCACCCGCTTCACATGCTCGAAGTTATCGGCCCACCGCCCGATGCGGTCGTACCCAACAGTGTGCCGGGGGCGCCATTATCCGGTACCGAGCCCCTGGCCCGAATCATGGGTTTGCAAGCTGTTAGCCGCAGCACGGTGGATGATTTGGGGATACGCGGACTGGTGCGCTTCACAGCGGGAAATCATGCCTCCTTTTTGTCTCCAGAGGCTTCCCCGGCGGTTACATCGGAAATGCAAAGGGAAATGGCCGGTTTCCTGGCCAGCCAGGGTACCGCGCTGACGATCATCGATTCCAATGTCGTCGGCCCGGCACCCTAAAAAATCCAGGAGTTTGTACTATATTTTTCTTTTTGGTTCGGCCCAGATTGAATAACTGTACAAGCCCCTCTAAGCTGATAGCGGAGCTTGATCGATCTGGACAAAAAGTCTGACCAATGTGCTAACCACCCCCTAGCGAGAGGAGTGAAGAAGACTATGAGTAGCGGTCCATACGTACGCAAGGTGGCCATTCTGGGCGCCGGCGTGATGGGGGCGCAGGTCGCCGCCCATCTGGCCAGTGCCGATGTGGAACCCGTTCTGTTTGATCTGGCCGATAAAGGCAACAACAAAAATGCCATTGTCGACAAAGCCATCAAACAGATGGAAAAAATGAGACCCGCGCCCGCGGCCACCAAGGACCGGCTGAAGCTGATCACCGCCGCCAACTATGAAGAGCATCTGGACAAGCTGAAGGATTGCGATCTCATCATTGAGGCGATTGCCGAGCGGTTGGAGTGGAAGCAAGATCTTTATGCGAAGATCGCGCCGTACATCAATGACGAGGCCATTTTCGCGTCGAACACCTCCGGCCTGGGCATCACCCTGCTCTCCGAAGCCCTACCGGCAAACATCCGCCCCCGCTTCTGCGGTATCCACTTCTTCAACCCCCCGCGCTACATGGCCCTGGTCGAGTTGATCGCCGGCGCCGGCACGGACACCAAATATCTGGACAAACTGGAAACCTTCCTGGTCACTGTCCTGGGCAAAGGGGTGGTGCATGCCAAGGATAGCCCGAACTTCATCGCCAACCGGTTGGGCGTTTTCAACATCCAGGCCACCATGTATCACGCCGATCGCATGGGTCTGCCTTTCGATATTGTTGACTCGCTGACCGGCCCTGCACTCGGACGTCCATCCACCGCGACCTTCCGCACCACCGATCTGGTCGGCTTGGACACGATGGCGAATGTGTTGAGCAAATCGGCTGAAGTGCTCACCAAGGACCCCTGGCAAAAGTACTACCACGTACCGGCCTGGGTACAAGGTTTGATTGCCAAGGGCGCCTTGGGCAACAAGACCAAGGGCGGCATTTACACCCGCAAGGGCAAAGAACGCTTGGTCCTGGATGTCGCGACCGGCGAATACCGCCCAGTCGACGGCAAGCTTGACCCCGACGTCAAGAAGATCATGGACAACCGCAACCTGGCCGAGAAAGTCGCTGCCCTGCGCGCTTCCGACGCGGTTCAGGCGCAGTTTGTCTGGGCCATCCTGCGCGATATGTGGCACTACTCCGCAGTGACTCTGAATGAAATCGCCGATACCGCCCGCGACGCCGACTTCGGCATGCGCTGGGGTTACGGATGGAAGCAGGGTCCCTTCGAGATTTGGCAAGCGGCTGGCTGGAAACAGGTCGCCGCCTGGATCGCCGAGGACATCGCGGCGGGTAAGACCATGGTGGACGTACCGCTGCCCGCCTGGGTCAACGAAATCGAAGCCGCGCATACCGCCCAGGGTTCCTGGTCGCCGGGCGCTAATGCCTATCATGGCCGCTCCACCCTGCCGGTTTACAAACGTCAGTACTTTCCGGAACCCGTGCTGGGTGAGGCGAAGCCCGACAGGGGCACCACGGTGTTCGAAACCGATGACGTGCGCATGTGGCATCAGGGCGACGACATCGCCATTCTGAGCTTCAAGAGCAAAATGCATGCGGTGGGCGAAGGGGTTATCGCCGGCATCAATCAGGCTATCGATATCTGCGAAAGCGGTGAATACGCCGGCCTCGTCATCTGGCAGGACAAGCCGCCGTTCAGTGCCGGCGCCGATCTGGCGGGCATCGCGCCCATCGTGATCGAAGGCGACTACGAGAAAATTCGCGGCATCGTTTCGGCCTTCCAGAACGCCACCTCGCGTTTGCGCCACTCCTATATCCCGGTAGTCGCGGCCGTTTCCGGCATGGCCCTAGGCGGCGGTTGCGAAATCGCCATGCACTGCGACCGGGTGGTCGCGGCGCTGGAAAGCTACATGGGCTTGGTGGAAATTGGTGTCGGCCTATTGCCGGCTGGCGGCGGATGCAAGGAATTCGCCTTGCGCATTGCGGCGGAGTGCCCGGATAACAACTTCAACCCGTACGTCATCAAATACTTCCAGAACGTGGCTACGGCCAAGGTGGGCACCAGCGCCGAGGAAGCCAAGCAACTGGGGATACTACGGCCCAGCGATATCATCGTCTTCAATACCAACGAAATCCTCTACGTCGCCAAGGCGCAGGCCAAGGCGATGGCGGAATCCGCTTACCGTCCGCCGCTGCGTAAGCTGGTGAAGGTGGCAGGACGGATCGGTTCGGCGACGCTGAACATGGGTATGGTGAACATGCTGGAAGGCCATTTCATGTCCGAGCATGACCACTTGATCTGCCAGAAGATCGCCGCGGCGATCTGCGGCGGTGACGTGGACCCCGGCACCCTGGTGTCCGAGGACTGGCTGCTGAAACTGGAACGGGATGCCTTTGTCGAACTGGTTGCGCATCCCAAGTCCCAGGAGCGTGCCCTTCACATGTTGCAGACCGGCAAGCCGCTGCGTAACTGATCCCCCACCAACCCCCTGGGGCGCGCAATCCCTACCGGAGCACACGGTAGGGGTTGGTGCGCCCCGGCGCTGAATTCGCAAGCATCAGGAGTTTGATCACCATGAGCAAACAGCTTCAAGAAGCCTATGTCGTCGCTGCTCTGCGCACGCCCGTTGGCCGATCAGGGCGCGGCATGTTTCGCAACACCCGTCCCGACGATCTATTGGCCCACGTCATCCGTGGTGTCGTCGATAAGTGCCCCGGGCTGAACCCGGCCGAGATCGAGGACGTCGTCATCGGTTGCTCGCTGCCGGAAGGCGAGCAGGGTCTGGACGTAGCTCGCACTGCCGGCCTGTTGGCGGGACTGCCCATCGATGTGCCGGGCGTCACCCTGAACCGTTTCTGTTCCTCGGGCATTCAATCCATCGCCTTCGCCGCCGACCGCATTCGTGCGGGCTCGTCGGACTGCATCATCGCCGGCGGCGTGGAAAGCATGAGCCAAGTGCCCATGCCCGGTGGCCGTTTGGCGGTCAACCCCAAAGTTTTCGACAACGATGTCACCTATGGCCTGGCCTTCGGCATGGGTATCACCGCCGAAAAAGTCGCTGAGAAGTGGAATGTTTCCCGCGAGGATCAGGACGCCTTTGGCGTGGAAAGCAACCGCCGCGCTCTCGCAGCCATCAAGAATGGCGAATTCAAGGATGAGATCCTGCCCTATACGATCGAAGAACGCATGGTATCTCCGGACGGCCAAACCGTGCAGATCAAGACCCGCGTGGTAGATACCGACGAAGGACCGCGTGAAGCCACCCTAGAAGGAGTGGCCAAGGTGCGTACGGCGTTCGACGCCAAAGGTTCGGTAACGGCGGCGAACAGCTCTCAGACCAGCGACGGTGCCGGCGCGGTGATGCTGATGAGCGAGCGCATGGTCAACAAGCTGGGGATCAAACCCTTGGCGCGTTTCGTCAGCTATGCAGTCACCGGCTGCCCGCCTGAAATCATGGGCATCGGTCCGCTCAAGGCCATTCCCAAAGCCCTGGAAATGGCGGGTCTGAAGAAAGAAGACCTGGATTGGATCGAACTGAATGAAGCCTTCGCTTCGCAAAGCCTGGCGATCATTCGCGAATTGGGCCTGGATACCAGCAAGGTCAACCCCCTGGGTGGCGCCATTGCCTTGGGTCATCCCTTGGGCGCCACTGGCGCCATCCGCACCGCCACGGCGATCCATGGTATCAATCGCCGCAATCTGCGCTATGGCATGGTCACCATGTGCATGGCTAGCGGCATGGGTGCAGCCGGTATTTACGAACGAGTCTAGCGATAATAAGCGGGTGGCCACGGTAGCCACCCGCACCTACGCCGATTCAGGAGATTCTGCGAGCAGGGCAGCTTACATTTCAACGAGATTGTGGAGAGTGACCATGAGAGAAGTTGTCATCGCATCCGCCTGTCGTACAGCCGTCGGCGCCTTTGGCGGCTCGTTAAGGGACTCCAGCGCCCCCGTCATCGGCAGTACCGTCATGCGGGAGGCTGTCAAACGTGCGGCGATCGACCCTGCCATCATTGACGATGTACGTATGGGAAGCTGCCTTGAGCATCCCGATAATCTCAACGTGGCCCGCGTAGCGGCGCTGAAAGCGGGAATTCCTGACAGCGTGACGGCTGTCACCATGAATCGGGTCTGTATTTCGGGGATGGAAGCCGTGGTCTCCGGTATGGCCCTGATCCGTGCCGAAATGGCCGATGTGATTCTGGCCGGTGGTGTCGAACACATGTCCGGCGCCCCCTATGCCGTGTTCAATGCCCGTTGGGGCGTCCGTATCCAGGACTCGAATTTCGCCGACACCATGATTCACGCGTTGCATGCCGGTTCGGCGGTATTAAGGGACGCTGATTCGGGACCGGTGAAGGGTGGTTTGATCGACCACTTCAAGGGCAAACCCTACATCATGGGTCATACCACCGAGTTCGTGGCTCAGATGCTGGACATCAGCCGTGAGGAAATGGATGAGATCGCCCTGCGCAGTCACAACAATGTCGAGCGCGCCACCAAGGAAGGCGACTTCGCGGACGAGATCGTCCCTGTGGAAATCCCGCAGAAGAAGGGCAAGCCACCGAAGATCTTCGATAAGGACGAACACTTCCGTCCGGGCATCACCCTGGAACAACTGGCCAGTCTGCCGCCCGCCTTCGTGCCGAAGGTTGGCAAGGTCACGGCGGGTAACGCGTCCGGTGTGAACGATGGCGCCAGTGCGACGATCCTGATGTCGGCGGACAAGGCCAAGGAGCTGGGTATTCAGCCGCTGGCCAAGATCGTCGGTGTGGGCCGGGGTGCTTGCCATCCTTCGGTCATGGGTTTGAGCCCGGTGCCTGCGGTGCATGATTTGCTGAAGAAAACCGGTTTCAAGTTGGCCGATTTCGAACTGTGCGAAGTCAACGAAGCCTTTGCCGGCCAATATCTGGCCTGCGAGAAGGAATTGGGCTTGAACCGGGAAATCACCAACGTCAATGGTTCTGGCATCGGCATGGGTCATCCTGTCGGTTCCACCGGTTGCCGTCTGATCGTGACCTTGATTTATGGCATGAAGAAGCGGGGCAAAAAGCTGGGGCTGGCCACCTTGTGTGGCGGTGGTGGGGTCTCTCTGGCCGTTGCCATCGAAATGATGTAATTGCGCACAGGGACACTGCGGCGGCCCAACACGGGATAACCGCCGCAGTTTGTCCTTGAAACAATCCAACCCCTTCGTTCAATCGCCGCGATTCTCGCCCCCTTTCCCTCAGATTATCGCCTTTCACACCGGCGATTCCCTGCATGTAGACCCTGACCTCCTCAACCGCATTGTTGCTCCGCAACACCATTTTGTGTTATATGTTGCCTTGCAACAATCAGTTGCAACGCTTTGTCGGGGACAGGGCCATGCGCAAATGCTTGTGGCAGCCCAGGGCGGGAACCCATCTTGTCCCTTTGCTTCCCTTCAGTTGGGAACGCTTTCCGGCCCGACAGGCTACGTCAGTCCCGCCCCTAGATTCTTGGGCGACACAAGGAACCCGATAGGGCTAAACATCGCCCCATGACGATTCCATGACACTATCTGCAAGCACAGTTTCGCTATCAAGCAGGTGCTGCTACGTGGCCTGATATACACACCAGATTCCGGCACCCCTTGCAACAGGGCACTGCCTACCCGGCCTGATTGATTGCCCGATTGACGGGTATCTACAGGCTTTTTTTGTGTTCTTATCGCTGAGGAAAACCGCTCGATGTACGACATCATTAGGCAGTTGGACGAAAAACGGGGCGCCGCCCGGCTGGGCGGCGGCCAAAAGCGCATCGATAACCAGCACGCGCGCGGTAAGTTGACGGCCAGGGAACGGATCGAATTATTGCTCGATCCAGGAACCTTCGAAGAATGGGATATGTTCGTCGAGCACCGCTGCAGCGATTTTGGAATGGCTGACCAAAAGATTCCGGGCGACGGTGTCGTGACTGGCTATGGCACGATCAACGGCCGTGTCGTTTTCGTATTTAGCCAGGATTTCACGGTATTCGGAGGCTCCTTGTCCGAAGCACACGCGGAAAAGATCTGCAAAATCATGGATCATGCGATGCGGGTTGGTGCTCCGGTGGTTGGTCTGAACGATTCCGGCGGCGCGCGCATCCAGGAGGGCGTCGCCTCCCTGGCCGGCTACGCTGATGTGTTCCAGCGCAACGTCATGGCCTCCGGCGTGATCCCGCAGATCTCAGTCATTATGGGTCCCTGCGCCGGTGGCGCGGTGTATTCTCCGGCCATCACCGATTTCATTTTCATGGTCAAGGATTCGTCTTATATGTTCGTCACCGGTCCCGAGGTGGTTAAGACCGTGACCCATGAGGATGTGACGCAAGAGGAACTGGGCGGTGCGACCACCCATTCGAACAAATCGGGGGTGGCCGACTGGGCCTTCGACAATGACATACAGGCCCTGTTGGCGGTGCGTCGATTTATGAACTTCCTTCCCGCCAACAATCGGGAACAGCCACCGGTGCGACCCACGCCGGACCCGGCCGATCGTAAGGAACCGTCCTTGGATACGCTGGTGCCGCCCAATCCGAACCAGCCCTACGACATGAAGGAACTGCTGTTCAAGATCATGGATGACCATGAGTTCGTCGAACTCAAACCGGACTACGCCAAAAACATCATCATCGGCATGGGGCGGATGAACGGTTCCACCGTCGGTGTAGTCGCCAATCAGCCGCTGGTGTTGGCGGGTTGCCTGGACATCAGATCATCGCTGAAAGCCGCCCGTTTCGTCCGCTTTTGCGACTGCTTCAACATTCCGATTCTAACCTTCGTGGACGTCCCCGGTTTCATGCCCGGCACGGACCAGGAACACGGCGGCATCATCAAGCACGGCGCCAAATTGCTTTACGCCTACGCCGAAACCACTGTACCCAAAATCACCGTGATCACCCGCAAGGCCTACGGCGGCGCCTACGACGTGATGAGCTCCAAGCATCTGCGCGGCGACGTCAACTTCGCCTGGCCCACGGCGGAAATCGCGGTCATGGGCTCCAAGGGGGCTGTCGAGATCTTGTTCCGTAAGGAGATTCGCGACACCGAACTGATCGCCGAGCATACCGAAGTGTATCGCACCAAGTTTTCCAATCCGTTTATCGCCGGCAGCCGAGGTTTCATCGATGACGTCATCATGCCGCGCGACACCCGCAAGCGTATTTGCCGTTCCCTCAATATGCTGAAGAACAAAGAACTGAAAAATCCGTGGCGTAAGCACGGCAATATTCCTCTATAAGCGAGGTTGAGCGTCATGTTCAAGAAAATCCTGATCGCCAACCGGGGCGAGATCGCCTGTCGCATCATCAAGTCCGCCCGCAAAATGGGCATTCAGACCGTCGCGGTCTATTCCACGGCTGACCAAAACTCCCTGCACACGGAGATGGCGGACGAGGCCGTATTGATCGGCCCACCCCCCTCCTCGCAGAGCTATCTGCTCAGTGATCGGATCATCAAAGCCTGTCAGGACACCGGCGCGGAGGCCGTCCATCCCGGCTATGGTTTCCTGTCGGAAAATGCGGGTTTCGCCGAAGCGTTAACTGACCTTGGCATCGCCTTCATCGGTCCCAACGTGCACGCCATTCGCATGATGGGCGACAAAATCACCTCCAAGAAACTGGCCATGGAAGCCGGCGTCAACACCATTCCGGGCTTCACTGGCGTCATCGAGAACGCCGATCATGCCGTCGCCGTATCCCAGGAGATCGGCTATCCGGTGATGCTCAAGGCCAGCGCCGGTGGTGGTGGCAAAGGCATGCGCACGGCCTGGAACGATACCGAATGCCGTGATGGCTTCGAACGGGCCAGCAACGAAGCCCGTTCCAGCTTCGGCGATGCCCGGGTGTTCATCGAGAAATTCATTCAGGAACCCCGCCACATCGAGATTCAGATATTGGCGGACGGTCACGGTAACGTGGTTTATCTGGGGGAGCGTGAATGCTCCACCCAGCGCCGCCATCAAAAGGTGATCGAGGAATGCCCCTCGCCGTTTCTCGACCCGGCTACCCGTCAGGCGATGGGTGAGCAAGCGGTAGCCCTGGCCAAAGCCGTGAATTACCAATCGGCGGGCACCGTGGAGTTCATCGTCGATAATCAGCGCCAGTTTTATTTCCTTGAGATGAACACCCGCCTGCAGGTGGAACATCCCGTCACTGAATGGGTGACCGGAACCGATCTGGTCGAGCTGATGATCCGCGTGGCCAACGGTGAAAAACTGCCGTTCACCCAGGCGGATGTCACACTCGATGGCTGGGCGATCGAAGCCCGAGTCTACGCGGAAGACCCGTTCCGCAACTTCCTGCCTTCCGTGGGACGGCTGGCGCGCTACATGCCCCCGCCGGAAAGCGATACCGTGCGGGTGGATACCGGGGTGATCGAAGGCGGCGAAGTCTCCATGTACTACGATCCGATGATCGCCAAAGTCATCACCTACGGCTCGGATCGCAATCAGGCCATCGCGCAAATGTGCACGGCCTTGGATGCGTTTTATATCCGTGGCGTTTCCCACAACATCAGCTTTTTAACGGCCTTGATGAAGCATCCCCGTTTCGTGGAAGGGCGGCTCAGCACGAATTTAATCGCCGAAGAGTATCCGGACGGCTTCCAGGGCGCGGATATCCCCGACGAAGATCCGTCGTTGTTCGTCACCGTGGTGGCAGCCATTCATCGCCGTTACATGGATCGCGCCGCCCGCATCAGCGGCCAGATGCCGGGACTGGAACGGCAGGTTCCAAACGACTGGGTGGTCTTCATGCAAGGGGAATATTATCCAGTGCATGTCACACCCGTTCCCGGCGGTTACGACGTCAACTATCAAGACGAACTCTACGCCGTGCGGAGCGCCTGGGAATTCGGCCAACCGTTGTTCCAGGGCACAGTGAACGGCGCGGACATTTGCGTGCAGGTGGAGCGTCGTTATCTGGAATACCGCCTCACCCATGGCGGCGCCCAGGTCAATGTGCTGATGCTGAACCCGCGTGCGGCCGAACTGCACCGCCACATGCCCGTCAAGCTTCCACCGGATATGAGCCGTTTTCTCATCTCGCCCATGCCCGGATTGTTGACACGTGTGGCTGTTCAGGTCGGACAAGAAGTGCGGGCCGGTGAAACGCTGGCGGTGGTCGAAGCAATGAAGATGGAAAACGTACTGTATGCCGAGCGCGATGGCGTGGTTGCCAAAGTGCTGGCCGCCACCGGCGACAGCTTGACGGTCGATCAACCCATCATCGAGTTCGAATAGGACCTTACCGGCGCGGGCGTTACGGCCCGCGCCTTCATGGACGAGTTTCCAGCAATTCCAGCACCTTGCGGGGTTCCAGCTTGCCCTTGAAGAACACAACCGGTCCAGGGATGTTTTTGATGTCTTCCTCACCCACGTTGAGCCGGTCGGAGACCGCCAGAATCAAATTGCCCATATCGGCGCGACGCACTTTATCCAACTTGCGACGCAGATAGTCCGGGTGCCAAAAACCCATGATTTCCACATGCACGACACGCCCGTCGGGATGGCGCAGGGCAAAATCGGGCACGAATACCGTTCCCTTGAGATCGACGATCTCCACTTCCCGCTCCAAAGCCCACGGCGTATCCAATTTCTCCCAGCGTTCCGCGAAAGATCGCTCCAACAGACTGTCATAAGCGGGCGGGCGCGGATGATGAGAACGCAGCCGGGAATCCTCGGAACCCAGTTGATACTGGACCTCCCGGCCGCCGCTGAGCAACGCGGCTTGCATCTCCCAGCGGCTGATATGTAACAACGCAGGCAAAAAGGTCGCCATCTTGATGCCATAGCGGCGGGTCTGACGAAACAGACTGGCGGGACCGTCGACATGGATCTGATAGCCATCCTCCAGATGGCCTTCCACCGCGTACAGCAAGCCGTGAAACTTCAGGCGCTGGAACAGACGACGGTATTCGCCGGGCACGTTGCGATGGGCGATAATGCGCATAGACAAAGCGGAATACAGCAGGCCCTGGGCCTGTGCCAGATTGTAGCGATCCACCAGGGTTTCCGGTGTGTAGTCGGGCAACACCGAGAGCACATGGCGTTCGGGCAAATCCGCGTACAGGGCGTCCCGCAATACCTCGGCCTGCAAACCGTAGCGTTCCCCCAGAACCTCCAGCACGGTGCGCGCCTGCCGCTCGCCATAGCCCGCTTCCGACGCCAGGGTGAAGACTTCCCGGCGTAATTGTCCGGGATCGATATCCGGCAGGGCGAGCCTGAATTCCGCGGCGCCCAGGGCCAGATGCGCAAACCCTCTGACGATTCGATAATCCGGTGAATCGCCTTCCAAACCCCGCAACGCCTGCTGCAATTCGCCACGGGTCTTCTGTTGATGAGCCGCGATAAGCGCCAGCACTTCGTCGGCCCAAACCCGTTGCCGTGACTTGAGAAAATGGGGATAGACCTGTGGCCCCCGGCGGCTGGACAACAATAATTCGGACGGTAGCATCGAGGACTGACGTATCGGGGGCCGATGTTGGCTAACGGGATGTCACGGCACGGCCGGCCATTGATCGAGAATCCGCGCCACACTCTCCGGCAACGCAGACTGCGCGGGCAGACGCAGGACATCTTGGCCCCCGAGCACCGCCAGTGCCCGAGCATACTCCGCCAAGCCGGCGGAATCCTGCGCCTCCAGGGCCAATCTGGCGCTGCGATGCTTGGCAGCGATGCGCCGGTGGCGTTCCGCTTCGTCGATTTCCAGAATCACCCGCAAACCCGCTTCCGGCGCCCATTCCAAAGCCAGCGTGCCTTCCACGATCAGTGCGTATCCATCCCGTCGCGCCTTGACGGACTGACTCTCCAGGAAAGGCCGCACGCGCGCGCATTTTCCGCGAAAATCGCCGGCATAGCCAGGTCCCCGCAGATCGCCCGGAAAACATTGGCGCAGATTGACCTTGAGTAGATCCGTATGCAGCACATAGGCCGGGCGACCGGCCTCCCACAGGGCATTGGCCAGGGCGATGGCCAGACGACTCTTGCCGCTGCCGGGCAAGCCGAGAATGACCGATGTAGTCATGTAGTCATCGTGTTCAACGAACGGGTGTGACGAATGCTTGGGGGATTGCTATCTTAACAAGTCTTCACCCATCGCCATGCCGCCATGCACGATATCGCTCTGATCGCCGCCGACCGCCGCGCCTTCCGCCAGGCCGTCCGCCTTGCCGGGCCGTATCGCCTTTTGTATGCCAAGATTAAGCTGGTCTGGCCCTGCAACCTGCGCTGCGCCATGTGCCGGCATTGGCGGGAAGACACCGCGGAGCCTCTTGCCACGGCGGCCTGGCTGCCCGTGCTCGATGAGCTGGCCGAACTCGGCTGCCGCAAACTGCATTTCAGTGGCGGCGAGCCGACCTTGCGCCGCGATCTGGAGCGTTTGGTCGAACGCGCCACCCGCCAGGGAATACGGGTTTCCATGACCACCAACGCCACGGCAGTGACCGACGGACGGGCGGAGTCCTTGGTCCGGGCGGGCTTGCGGCGGGTCAACATTTCCATAGACAGTCCCGATCCCACCCTCCACGATCGTCTGCGCGGCGTGGACGGATGCTGGTCGCGAACGGTCGCGGGATTCCGCGCACTGCGCCAAAAGCTGAAAAAAGGCCGGATGCGCATCAATACAGTGATCAGCGCCGCCAACTACCTCAGCCTGACCGCACTGCCCCGTTGGGCTAGTCTGCTCGGAGCCGATGCCCTCAATCTGATTCCCCTGGACCCGCATACCGACGAATTGCAGGGCCTCAACGCGGAACAGATCCGGGATTTCAACGCGACAGTGGCTCCGGTGCTGGCCCGCGAGGGAATCCGCTTCGGCCTCTTGGCGGACCCTGCACAGGCGTATCCCTTCGGCTGTGGATCGCATGAGTTGGACGAGTCCGCCCGCGCCCGCTACGCCCGCGGTTACTACGACCGACACCGCTGTTACGCGCCCTGGACCCATTGCCTCATCGACCACGCCGGGCGGGTCAGCACCTGCTGCATGACCCCTGGCAAGCCTGTATTGGGAGATTTACGTCAGGAGTCCCTGCGCACCATTTGGACGGGACCGGCTTACCGGCGGTTGCGCGAGCACCGGACACCGCCCCTGCTGCCTGCTTGCCGTCACTGCGATATGTTTTTGGAGCAGAACCGGCAATTGCAAACCCTGCTGGACGGACCCGGCTGGTGGGCGCCCGTGCGCCGTTTATTTCTACGTTGAAGGATGGCGCGCATTCTGTACGCGGCTTTCGACCGAGTGCCCGCGCCCAAGGGAGCCAGCCGGCATATTCAAGCCTTCCTTCATGGCCTGGTACGGGCTGGGCTGGAGGTCGATGCCTGCCTGCTGGGATCGGCGACGGACATCGAAGGCGCACGCTGCCTGCCCTGCCCACCGCCTACCGGGCATCTGCTGGAACGCGCCTTGCGCTTTGGGCAACAGGTTCGTCGGCATGCCCAGGGCGGCCACTACGATCTGATTCACTTCCGTTCCTTGTGGGAAGGGATGGAATTACTGCGCTGGCCGCACAGCCCCCCCTTGATCTACGAAGTCAACGGCCTGCCCAGCCTGGAGTGGCCGATCATCTACCCACTGTTACGAAAGCAGCCGAATCTCGTCGACAAGCTGCGTGTCCAGGAACAGGCCCTGGTCCGTGGCGTGGACAGCCTCATCACTCCCAGTCGGCAGACGGCCGCCTTGCTGTGCTCCTGGGGCGGCCAACGCATTGAAGTGATTCCCAACGGCGTCCATCCCGGCGAGTGGACTGTCACGGGCCACACCACCCGAATGCCGGAAATTCTGTACATGGGAACCTTCAGCGCCTGGCAGGGACTGACCGTGCTGGTGCAAGCCTTTGCCAAGTTACCGCCTCCTTGGCGTTTGCGCCTGGTAGGCGCCCGTGGCAAGGGGGAAGGCATCAAGGTGTTGGCGTTGGCCCAGCGCCTGGGCGTGGCCGAGCGCATCACATTGCAACCCGCGGTAGCCGTCCCGGTATTGGCGCGGTTACTGGCGCGCGCGCGGCTGGCCGTGGCGCCGCTGGATGGCGGCGAACGCCATCGCGTGCAAGGCGCTTGTCCACTCAAGATTCTGGAATACCTGGCGGCCGGTTGTCCGGTGGTCGCCTCGCGCCTGCCCCTGGTCGAGGACCTGGTACGCCATGGGGAATCGGCCTGGCTGGTCACGCCGGACGATCCCGACGCACTCACCGAAGGCATGGCCAGAGTTCTACGGGACGACGACCTGGCGACCCGGCTGCGCATCGGCGGATGGCGGCGCGCGCAATCCTTGTCCTGGGACAAGGCCATAACGCGCTTGCTGGCGGTTTATCGCGCGTTGGGCGTGGAACCGTAGTCCATGCCGAATATACCCGCTCCCCTCAGATTGTTGTTGGGCGCCGTCATGATCAGTTTCTCCGCGGTCTTCGTGAAGCTCACTACCGTGGCGCCGACGGTTTCGGCGTTCTATCGCATGTTCTGGGGGGGCCTGGCCTTACTGGCGCTGGTCGCCCTACAGCGGAATCGTCTGCGATTCAGTGGCAAGGCGACCCTGATCATCGTCGTCGCGGCGCTGTTTTTTGCCGGCGATCTGTTCTGCTGGCATCGCAGCATTCTGTTCGTCGGTCCCGGTCTGGCTACGCTGTTGGCGAATTTTCAAGTCTTTTTACTGGCCCTGGCGGGGATCATGCTGTTCCATGAACCTCTGCGCTGGGAAATCATGCTGGCCATCCCGCTGGCCATGATCGGCCTGGGCCTGCTGGTTGGCGTGGATTGGGCCTCCCTGCCCGGCGATTATCGCTTGGGGGTGATCTTCGGATTGCTCGCCGCACTGTGCTACGCCACATTCATCCTATCGCTGCGCAATGTCCGGGTCGGCCAGGAAGCGCCTTCGTCCACGGCCGTGATGTCCCTGCTTTCCTTGTGTTGCGCACTGATTCTGGGCGCCGTGGTGACGTTCAGCGGCGAAAGTTTCGCCATTCCCACCTGGCGAGACGGTGGCCTATTGCTGCTTTACGGTCTGATCTCCCAGGCCGTGGGATGGGTCTTGATTTCCCAGGGCATCGCCACGGTGCGCGCTTCGCAGGCCGGACTGATCCTGCTGCTGCAACCCACCCTGTCCTTCGTGTGGGACATCGGCTTCTTCGGGCGAACACTCACCTGGCTGGAATGCGGCGGAGCCCTGTTGGCCTTGGCCGCCATTTATCTCGGTTCCCGGCCCCGCGTTTAAGCGGCCCCAACAAGCCCCTCATCCCGCGCCCTCGGGATGCAGGGCGCGTGGATCGTGGTCGTCGGCGCCCAAGGGGTCCTGATGGATGAGCACCTCGGCGTTGGGAAAAGTGTGTTTAAGGGCCGCCTCGACACGCGCGGCGGTTCCGTGAGCCTTGACGAAAGGTTGCTCGGGGTCCAGTTCCAGATGCAGTTGAATGAAATAACTCTGTCCCGAACGACGGGTGCGCAAATCGTGAATACCCCGCACCTGCGCCTGACGCAGGGCAATCTGCTCGATGCGTTGCTGATCTTCGGCGGGCAGTTCGTGATCCATCAGCAGTTGGACGGCTTCGTAGCCGATCTCCCAGGCGCTGTAGAGGATGTAGAGAGCGATGGCCATGCCGAACAGGGGGTCCAATCCCGGCCAGCCCAGAGCGGCCAGCAACAAAGCCACGACGGTGCTGATATTGGTCAGCACGTCAGAGGCGTAATGCAGGGAGTCGGCGCGGATGGCCGTCGAACCGGTACGCTTGATCACATAGTGCTGAATGGCCAACAACATCAAGGTCAGGCCGATGGAAAACAGCATGACGATGACGCCGGCCGTGACATCCTTGATCGGCTGCGGATGCAGCAGCCTGTCCACGGCATTGAGGATCAGAAACACGGCCGAGCCGGTGATGAAGGTGGCCTGGCCCAGGCCCGCCAGATGTTCCGCCTTGCCATGGCCGAACCGGTGTTCGGCGTCGGGCGGCGTCAGGGAATAATGGACCGCCAGCAGATTGAGCAACGACGCCGCCGCATCCATCATCGAATCCGCCAGCGAGGCCAGTACGCTGACCGAACCGGTTATCAGCCAAGCAGTCAGCTTGCCGGCGATCAATAGCACGGCGGTCACCACGGAAGCAATGGCGGCCAAACGCAGCAAACGGGCGGACGCAGCGGAATTGAGCGGATTCATGGCCAATCAGGATAGGCGGGGATCGCCGGCCGTGTCCAGCAAGCTTGCCGCTTCCTGGCGGCTCAGGCACTTCCAGGGCAGGGGGAACAACCCCGGTACCCGTTCACGGTATCGGCGGTAGATCGCGCCGTGATATTGCATCAGCTTGCGTTCTTCCAGATGCGATCCCACGATGAAGTAGAGGGTGACCACGCAGGCCGCCAGCAATAATGTCCAGTCCATGTCGCGCGTCCAAAGCATCAGCAACCCTAGAAAATACCAGGGATGACGGACATGGCGGTGCAACGGGGACAAGTGGAATCGTTCCTGGTCCTCGATCGACGAGGTGGACATCCGCCATTGCCGCAAACCCAGGAACTCGCGCATATCGTAATAGCGTAGCGTCCACCCAAACAACAGCAACGCGCCGACGGCCAGCCCATTAGCCAGCCACGCCCCGACCCCACTCCATTGCCAGAGTAGAGGACCCCGCCAGAGCACGGTCAGCGCCAGCGGCGGCACGAGCAACATCAACGCCAGGCCGTTGTACAACACCCGGTATTTGCCCGACAAGGCCGGCCAGCGGGTCGTGATCCAGTGTTTGGTGGACAAAGCGGCCAACCAGGAATGGACGAGGCAATACACCAGCCAAGCCGCGGCCAGCATAACGAACTGGGCTCGATCGGGCATCATACCGGCTGCAAATGCTCCTGCAAGACGGCGAGCAGTTGCACGGAGTTGATCGGCTTGGTCAGGTAACCCGATACCCCCGAAGCGAACGCCTCGGCCTGCTGTTCGGTCAATGCGTCCGCCGACAGCGCAATGATGGGAATCGTCTCGAAACCGGGGTGCTGCCGTATGAGACGCGTGGCTTCCAGACCGGACATGATCGGCATGTGCAAGTCCATAAAAATCAGATCCGGCTTCAGTTCCAGCGCCTTGCGCACACCGATTTCGCCGTTCTCGGCGAACTGAATCGCCAATCCTGAATCTTCCAGCAAGGCTTCCATGGTGATCTGATTCACCGGATTGTCTTCCACGATCAGAATCAGTGAATTTTCCGCGAAGGTCGGTTTCGTAGGCTTGGCGAACATCGGGATACTCGGCGGCGCGGTATGCTGCTTGAAGGGAATGCGCACCGTAAAGGTCGTGCCCTCGCCGATGATGCTTTCGACGGCGATCGTGCCATCGAACAGCGTCAAGATCTTTTGGGTAATCGCCAAGCCTAGACCGCTGCCACCGTAGTCGCGGGTGATGGTGCTGTCGACCTGCTCGAAATCCTCGAAAATCAAGGGCAAGCGGTCTTCGGGAATACCGATCCCCTGATCGGCGACGCGAAACACCAATTGTTCGCCATCCACGCCGAACGACAGATCGATCCGTTTGCCCGATGGGGTGAATTTGATGGCGTTGCTGATGAGATTGATCAAGACCTGCTTGAGCTTGCCCGCATCAATGAAAATATTCCGGGGCAGACAGGGATCGCATTCGCAAGTCAGCAAGACGCCCTTCTGATCGGCCTGTGTTTTATAGATCACGAAGACATGATCGATCACTTCCTTCAGCTTGGTCCTCGTCGAGGCCAGTTCCATCTTGCCGGCCTCGATCCTCGACAGGTCGAGGATATTGTTGATCAATTCGGCCAAATGCTGAGCGCTCAAATGAATGTAGTGCAAATTGTCATCGAAGGCGTGCGGCAAGGGCTGCTCGCTCAGTCGGTTCATCATGACTTCGCTGAGTCCCACGATGGCGTTCAGCGGCGTACGCATTTCATGACTGACATTCGCCAGAAAGGTCGATTTCGCCCGGCTGGCGGCTTCGGCCGCTTGACGCGCCTGGAGCAATTCATCGATGCGCTTGGCTTCTTCTTCCTGCAAACGGAGTTTCTCCAAGGCGTTGGCTTGAAAGATCTCCACGGCGCGCGCCATTTCACCCAACTGGTCGTTTCTGTCCAACTTGGGAAGCGGGCCCTGCAAGTCATCCTTGGCCAAGCGCAACATGGCCTGGGTAATTCGCGTCAGCGGTCGGGTGATGGAGCGCAGGGCCAAAGCCGTCGCGGCGAGCACCGCCAGCAGTTGGATCAGGCCGAAAACCAGCGTGAAAAGAATCAGCTTGTCGCGTTTTTCAATCAATCGAACTCGGGAAAACGCGACCGTGAGTTTGCCAATCTGCTTGAGCGCGTCATCGACGGCGACGACGATATCGGCACCGCTGCGGATGAGCATCTCTTCGGGCACCTTCTGGGCCACCGTGAAGGTGGCGAATGTACGGCCTTGCTCATCGACCACCACAGCGGAGACGAAATCGGCTTCCGCCTGGAGGCTTTCAATGATTTCCTGAGCTTTGTCACGATTCAGGGTCCATAACGCACCGGCAATGGGACCGGCTTGAATTTGGATCAGGTTGTCCAGGCGCTGACGCAATTCCCACTCCACGCCACGGTACTGATAGGACAAGCTCAACAGGGACACAGCCAGGGTCACCAGGGTCAAGGCGGCCCCGATCAAAAACATCGCTTGCGAGTAAAAGCTGTGTTTTTTAAGAACGCGCATTCAATAGATCGGTCCCTGGTGCCGGTGTGGGTTGCTAATAATCTAGCAAAATCCCACTACGCACGCTCTGCCCGAGCATAACCCGCCCTTATCAGTCCAGAACCAGCGCAGGATGCCAGAAAAACATTACATCCCCTCACTCCCGATAAGGCTCTATTTCGACCCCTAGCTACACTCCTCCCGCGGTGACACGAAAACGCGGCTGTCAAAAGGCGGGATACTGGTCGGCCAAGATGGCGCGATGCGCGGCTTGGTAAGGCTTAAGCAGCTTGGCAATAACGCCCTGCTCCAACAATTCTCCGTAACACCGATCGAAATCTTCGGCCACTTGCCTGTCCCTGAAGTACATGCGTTGCGGTGTGGGCGGCAAAATCGGATGGAATACGATCGTCGCCTGGGGATCGATATCCGGCTCCTGACCATATCCTACCCTCTCCTGAAGCCGTTCAAAGGAATAGGCCATGACCATCCCGTCGGCTACGATGGCGTCCATTCGGCCGCTCAACAAAAGGCGAAGGGCATCGAAGCGATCCGAATACAGAGAATAATACTTGTATTCCGCCATCGGCCTGAAAGACTCGGGCAAGGCGTTCACGCTCAGGAATGAAACGAAATGGTGCCCCCGCAAATCATCCAAACTCCCGATTTTCGGCGCACTCGCGTCCGACAACACGACGACTCCGTTTTGCAGATGCTGGAAGACCCGGGTCGGCGTACCGGGCAATTCCTGACCCTCGTCGACGATGGCCAGGCCGTCATAGTCGGCATGGTCGCGGTAATCCCGCCAATGCCGACCGAAGGGCACGATGGTGAACCGGACGCCGTAACCGCATTTGAGCAAGGTGGCTCTGATGATATCGCCGATTCTACCTTCCCCGGTCTCATCGATCTGCGGCGGAAACTGGGGGCCAATGATATGGACTTCTTTGGCGTGGGCGCGTATTCCACCCAGCGCGAGCCACACCGCCAAAAACCACACCAACGGCACACACCATGACAGCCAGGGTCGAACCGGGGAAATGGGAAGGCAACGACAGGCCGAACCCGCCAGTACGTTTACACAGGACATGGAGCGGTCGATATACATTCCGTAACCACACATATCAATGGAAGAAGAATTAAAATGTTACCTAGACTCTTCGCGACTCATCCTTGAGCCTTGCGGTCCAACTCACGTAAGCGAGCCAGTTTGTCCCCAATCTTGATCTCCAGGCCACGAGGCGCCGGCCGATAGTAACAGGGATTCCCCATGCTATCGGGGAAATAACGCTCGCCCGCCGCGTAACCCTCCGCCTCGTCATGGGCATATCGATAGTCCTTACCGAAATCCAGGGCCTTCATGAGAGCAGTCGGCGCATTGCGCAAATGGGCCGGCACCTCCAGGGAACCGTGTCGATGCACGTCCTCCAGAGCCGCTTTATACGCCACGTAAACGGCATTGCTTTTGGGCGCGCAAGCCAAATAGACGATCGCTTGGGCGATGGCCAGCTCTCCTTCCGGGCTGCCCAGCCGCTCGAATGTTTCCCAGGCGTCCAGGGCAAGGCGCAGGCCGCGCGGGTCGGCATTGCCGATGTCCTCGCTGGCCATGCGCACCGTACGGCGGGCGATGTAAAGGGGATCGCAACCCCCATCGAGCATTCGCGCCAGCCAGTACAAGGCGGCATCTGGATTGCTGCCACGCACGGATTTATGCAAGGCGGAAATCTGATCGTAGAAAATATCGCCACCCCGATCGAAGCGCCTGATGTCGCTTCCGCTCATGACTTCCTGCACGGCTAGCGTCATATCGCCATCGCGGGCGGCGGCCAGTTCAGCGGCCAGTTCCAGAAGATTCAAGGCCCGTCGCGCATCGCCATCCGCCAGCCGGGCCAACTGCTCGCGCCGTTCGGCGGCCACCTCAAGATTCGCTTGGCCCAAGCCACGCTCGGCATCGCTCAGGGCGTTATCGATCAACCGACGAATATCCGCTCTGTCCAGGGCCTTCAGCACATACACCCGCAACCGGGACAGAAGGGCATTGTTCAAGGCGAAACTGGGATTTTCCGTCGTCGCGCCGACAAATATCAGCGTGCCGTCTTCCACATAAGGGAGAAAAGCATCCTGCTGCGCTTTGTTGAAACGATGGACTTCATCCACGAACAACACGGTCCGACGCTGTTCGCTCCGCCCCAGTTGTTGCGCTTCGCTGACCGCCGCGCGGATTTCCTTGACTCCAGCCAGCACCGCCGACAGCGCGAGGAAGCGGGCGTTGCCGTGGACGGCCAGCAGCCTCGCCAAAGTTGTTTTACCACTGCCCGGCGGTCCCCACAGCACCATCGAATGGGGATGACCGCGTTCGATGGCGGCATGCAAGGGTTTGCCGGGAGCCAGCAGATGTTCCTGTCCAACGAACTCCTGCAGCCGTTGCGGTCGCATGCGGTCAGCCAGAGGACGAGTATCCACGGGTCCCACACCGGCCGCCGCGGACCGCTTATCCGGGGACATCACCGATCACATCGACACCGGGCGGCGGGGTGAAGGTGAACACCCCCGGATCGAGCGACACGTTGCGCTGCAGATCCTTGAAGGTAAGCCGGGTCCGTTGATTCAGGACATCCTCCAGTTCGATGGCTTTCAGTTCCTCGCCTTGAAACGCGACACGCAGGCGTTTGAAATCCGGTTGCTCTTCCTTGGGCTGCAGTTCAAACCATTGCCAGCCATCGCTCGTCGTTTCGCGGGTGACCGTAAAAGCGTCCTGTATCGGCGCCGCCCCGCTCAACAGCGCGAAGGGCGTGGAATTCAGCGCCTCGTTCAAAGCCCGCACGGTGACCTGTTCCAATTCCACATCGTACATCCAGAGCCGCTGCCCATCGGCGACGATCACCTGTTCGGCGGGCGGGGAGTAATCCCAACGGAAACGGCCGGGCTTCTGCATGACCAGTTGCCCGTGGGTGGTTTCCAGGGGACGCGACTGGTCATCGTACACTTGCTGCACGAAGTCCGCCTTCAGCGATTGCAGATTTTGGAAATAACGCTCCACCAGCGATTCCGAACGCGCTGTCGCGCCTTGGATCACCAGCAGAAGGAAAACCGCGAAAAATAATTTCACCCGCTTAGGCATCATGGGATCGACTCAGGCTGTGTTCTTTCGTTCGGCCGATTTGTCGCAGAAAATCCGCCACGCGTTCGACTTCGGGCAAACCGACCAGGGCTAACCGCAGGGGATGCGGGACAGGATCGCTGGGCGACCGATAGAGCAGTTCCGTAGGCGACAAGCGTTCCGCTCCCGCCTCATCCAGAATCCGTTGGGATGCCTCCGGGCCGTTGACCGGCAAAGCAACCCGCGCGGGCATCCCCGCTTTGACGGTTGCCGTGACGACGTCCGCCGTCGGGTGGTGGGTAGCCAGCAGCAAATGTACGTCCGTGTTCTTGCCTTTGACGCTGAGCTTGGCGAACAGGGTATCTACCCAGTCACCCATGACGGCCACAATATCCGCCAGTTCGGCGATCACCACGACCACCGCCGGCAACGACTCCGCTTCCGTGTCCCAGTCACCGGCCTCTTCGGCCAACCGCTGTTTCAAGGCGGCGATATCGGGCTCTTGCCATTCATCGAGCAGGCGCTCTCGCCGATCGATTTCCTTTTTACACCACACCAGGGCATTGACCGCCTGCTCGATACTCGTGGCCACGGGCTGCAACAAATGGGGAATATCCTGATAAACCGCCAGATCGCAAGAGGAGGAATCCAGTAGGATCAGCCCCAGAGCGCGTGGTGGAGCCTTATACAGCAGACTGAGCAGACAGGTATGCAACAACCGGGTAACGGCATCGGCGTCTTCGCCCGCCATCAGCAGATGCGGCAGTTGCTCCAGATCGGTGATGCAGGGCTGCCCGTCCGCTTCGTAACCCACGATCAACGGCAGTTCGGCTGGCCCCGTCTGATAGGCTCGGGCCGCCAGCAACGCGCTCAAAGCCTCGAAACGTCCGGGTTTCGCCGAATCGAGCAGACTCATCGGCGGGGTCGGCGCAGTCGGTCGCCGCAATGTCTTGACGATTCGCAGGCGTGGCTGGCCGACCGACTCGGGCGCCGTGACCGGCGCATCCTCCAGGGTGGGGTCCAGCCGGTGGCCGTCGTTTTCCCAGTCCGTGGAACTTGCCGATTCCGTCGGATCGAAGCTCGGTTCCACACGGTCCATTTTGCCAGGCCGGGTCATACGCAGCGGAGGTTCATCCGCCGTAAATGGAGTGATAGGAGCCGGAGTCTCCGGTGGCTTGTCGACAACCGGCGCGACGAATACCTCCTTGGACTCATGGATCGCCGGTTCCGGTGTCAATGACGGCTCCGTTTGTTCCGTCCGCAACATGGGTTCGGTCTTGCCGATTTGCGCGTTGTCCAGATCTTCGGCTTCGACCCAAGCTTTCACGCGCACGACGACACGGCCGAGGAAGCGGATCGCATTCATCGTGCCCGTGCCCACCCCGTCCAGAATATCCAGCCAGGAAAATCCGGTGGCCAAGGTCACGCCGGCCGCAAACAACACCAGGAGAAACACGGTGACGGTACGCGGGGGGAAACCGCCGCTCAGCCAGGATGCCAGGAAATCACCGAAAATGCCGCCCGCCGAGCTGCTGGGATAGCCTTCCACGATCCCCAAATGTAGGGCCGCCAAAGCGCAGCTACTGCTCACGGTCACCAGAAAACCGAACATGCGGAAGATGATGATTTCCGCGTCCAACTGCCAAAGTACGCCGTTGCGGAACAAGCGCCAGCCACAGAATGCGACGCCCAGCGGGAACAGATAGGCCAAATAGCCGAAGAAATAAAAAGCGACGTCGGCAAACCAAGCCCCCACCATACCCCCGCGGTTGACCACGGGCACGCCCGGCGCGGTATGGGTCCAGGCCGGGTCGCTGGGCTGATAGGAAAGCAGCATGATCAACAGGAACAAGGCGCTGCCCATGAAAACGACGAAACCGCTCTCTAACAGAGCCCGGCCGAGGTAGGGTAATACATTGAAGCGGTAAGTCCGCTTGGAAGTCGGTTTGATTCTGTATGCCTGCGCCACGGACTCGATCCTGTTCCAGTTCTACCAATTGATCATCACTTGAGTGCTTTCCGCTCCGCGAAGCGGATGGGAGCCTGTCCCAGGTATTGTGCAATATAAACGGTTCAAACTGATAATGGGCTGAACCAAAGCCCTATACGGTGCTCAAACCGGCGAAACCGCCATGCAACAGCCACCTATGCGAATCCAGCGCCTCTCCGCCTTGGCTGAGATCCCCCCCGACCAGTGGAATGCCCTGGTTCGGGATGATAATCCCTTCCTGCGTCACGAGTTTCTCGATGCGCTCGAACGCCATCACTGCGTCGGCGAACGCACGGGCTGGCTACCCTGGCATCTGGTCTGCTACGACGACCAGCAACATCTGCTGGCAGCAGCGCCCCTGTATGTGAAAGACAATTCTTACGGCGAATTTGTTTTCGACTGGGGCTGGGCCGATGCCTATCGCCGTCACGGCCTCTCCTATTATCCCAAACTAGTGGGAGCCGTTCCTTTCACTCCAGCCACCGGACAACGGCTGCTGCTCGCCCCCGACGCTCCCGTGGCGGCAGCCCGCGCCATCGTCGCCCATGCCCTGGAAGATGTCGAGCGGCATGGCTTCTCGTCACTGCACTGGTTGTTCAACAATGACGAGGATATGGCCTTGCTCGACGAGTGCGGCTTCCTACGCCGCTGCGGCTGCCAATTCCATTGGCGCAATGCCGGCTATCGCGATTTCACCGATTTCCTGGATACACTGACCTCGAAAAAGCGGAAAAATATCAAACGGGAACGCCGCCTGGTTCAAGAAGCCGGATTGACCCTGCAAATCCTCCATGGGCCGGAGATCAGCGAGGCGCAATGGCGCGCTTTCCATCACTTCTACCGCTCCACTTTCCATCGCCTGGGCGGCATGCCCACGTTGACCCTGTCGTTTTTTCAGGAAATCTCCCAAACTCTCGGCAACCGCCTGGTCCTGGTATCGGCCAAAGCCGGATCACAGGACGTCGCCGTGGCCATCAGTCTGCGCAGCGCCACCACGTTGTACGGCCGTCACTGGGGGTGTCAGGAAACCTATGACAGCTTGCATTTCGAACTGTGTTACTACCAGGGACTGGAATACTGTATCGAACACGGCCTGACCCGATTCGAACCCGGCGCCCAAGGCGAGCATAAAATTTATCGGGGCTTCCTGCCCACGCTGACGCAGTCCGCGCATTGGCTGGCTCATCCGGGTTTTCGTGAGGCGGTAGCGGACTTCCTGAAGCGGGAAACGCCCGCCGTCGAAAGTTACGCTCGCGAGTTGACCCAACATTCACCCTACCGTGCTCCCCTACACCCTACATCCTGTTAGGCCCGCTTGCCCTGTTCGATGATTCGAGGACGTCTTGATCCATGCGCTTCATACGGCGATCCCGTTTGGGTGAACCCGGCTGTCGCTGACTGGCGACAGGCCGGGTTCGCCCAAACGACGACAGGAAGCCGGCTTACCGCTGTACTGAACAGGTCGCGATACGCCATAGGCTTGTATTTGGCGGAATGCGATACAATGATTGATTGATCTTTACAGCTTAGGCTTGGAAACCCAGCTCCTGAACTGAGCAGGCCATACTGGCACAGCCCCTGCCGTATCCGACAGCGACCGTCAAACCGATCGTCTGCCCGCCTAGGATAATTGTTGTCCAAATTTGGAAATCAAGAACTACAAATCGTGGTGCTACCGTGAATTCGCGACTGTTACTGATTGCAATCGTTGTCTTCGGCGCTTCCTGGTTACCGCAACCCGGACTCGCTGCACCCACTCTACCGCCAGCGGAGACCTCTGGCGCTGAGGCTCCCAAACGTTTCACCTTCGCAGATGTCCATCGCCGCGCCGCCAATCTGGCCCTGCAGCCTTTTGTGGAGAATCGCCCGGAAATCCCGGATTTTCTCCGCGATCTGAACTACGACCAGTATCGCGACATTCGTTTTCGCGCCGACCGCGGCCTTTGGCGCAACGAAGATCTTCCCTTCGAACTGCAATTCGCCCATCCCGGGTTTCTGTTTAAGTGGCCAGTGCTCGTCAATGTGATCGAGGATGGGGAAATCAAACCGGTCCACTATCACCAGGATATGTTCGATTTCGGGCAGAACCACTTTCCCGAACCCATCCCGGACGATATCGGCTTCGCCGGATTCCGCGTGCATTATCCCCTGCACCGCGACAGCTATTACGACGAGGTGGCGGTGTTTCTCGGGGCCAGCTATTTCCGAGCGGTGGGGCAGAACCAGAATTACGGCCTTTCCGCCCGGGGCCTGGCCATCGATACCGGACTCACCAAGCCCGAGGAATTTCCCTTCTTTCGCGAATTCTGGATAGAAAAGCCCAGCAAGGACGCCACCACCCTGACGATCTACGCCCTGCTGGACAGCCAGCGGGCCACAGGCGCCTACCGTTTCATCGTCAAACCCGGTCCGGCGACGATCATCGACGTCAAGGCGACCGTATTCCTGCGCGAGGGCGTGGATAAGCTCGGCATCGCGCCGCTGACCAGCATGTACCTGTTTGGCGAGCATGATCACCGCGGGCACGACGATTTCCGTCCCGAGGTCCATGATTCGGACGGCCTCTTATTGTCCATGGGCAGCGGCGAATGGTTATGGCGCCCTCTGGACAACCCCAAACGCCTGCAAATCAGCTCCTTTCTGGATAAGAATCCACGTGGCTTCGGCCTGCTGCAACGGGATCGCGATTTCAACGATTACCAGGATCTCGAAGCCTTTTATCAGAAACGCCCCAGTGTCTGGGTAGAACCCCTGAACGAATGGGGCGAAGGAGCCGTGCAACTCATAGAGATACCCGCCGACGCGGAAATCTACGACAACATCGTGGCTTTCTGGATTCCCGATAAGCAGCCGGAGCCAGGTCAGGAGGCGACCTTCGAGTACCGCCTGCACTTTGCGCTGGCTCTTGAAAGTAAACCGCCGGCGGGCCAAGTCATCGCCACCCGCACGGGCGCGGGAGGCGTGGCCGGTGGAGATCCCTCCAAACGCCTGTTCGTCATCGACTTCGACGGAAAGAAACTGGAGGAAATGGGGGAGGATGCGGGAGTCACCGCCATCGTCAGCACGTCCGCCGGTCAGATTTCCAACATCGTGACGCAGAAGAACGCCTTCACCAAGGGTTGGCGGGCTTCCTTCGAATTCGCGCCCGAAGGCGACCGGTCCGCCCAGTTGCGCTGCTTTCTCAAGTCCGGCGGCGACGTGCTGAGTGAAACCTGGAGTTACCAATGGATAGCCGAATGATCAGCGCCCTCGTGATCTGACGGGACATCACCTATGTCGAAAATTTTCAGGTTGCTGGAAAATACCCTCGAAACCACGCCGCTATGGCAGGAGACTTGTCAGCGGGTCCAATGGTATTGGCGCATGCAAGGCGTCCGGGACGAGCGGCAATGCGTGGTGCTCAGCGATCGGGTCATGGATCGGCTGTCCCGCCATTCCCAACTCATTACCAAGCAGGACCTGCCCTATCGCGCCATGGAAGAAGCGCAACGCATGTTGAACGATTGGCTGAGCTTGGCCTTGCAGGATCAACATCCGGCCGTCCTGGCCGCCGGACGGGTGGCTCTGCTCAAGGGAACCGTGCGCAACTGGCCCGATCGCTTTGTGCAGGAAACCCCTCTGGCCACGGCTGACGCCATCGCCTTGCGACACGCCCTGATCCACGCGGTGCCGCCCGATGCCACACTGCCCATGCCCACGCAAGTGATCGAGCTGTTTTCGCTGCAGCGTCCCATCGTCGCACTTTGGCGCGGGCTGGGCCGGGCCGTGCTCGCGCTGCGCCATTGGCTGAGACAAAGCCGAGTCTCTTCATGACCCCAAGACCCATTCCCATGACGAGCCATGTGTTGCGGCGCATGGTGTTTTTCTCCCTCACCCTGATTACCACCCTGATCGCCATGGGTCTGCTCATCAGCGTCTATCAAACCGACGGTATCAGCCCGCTGGAGGTGGTGCTGCTGTTCCTCTACGTCGTCCTGTTCCTGTGGATTTGCGCTTCGTTCTGGACGGCGTTTCTCGGCTTTTTCGTGTGCCTGCGTGGGCGCGACCGGCACGCCATCACCGCCACGACACCGGCCACGAATTCCGCCGCCCTGGTCATCGAGGCTCGCACGGCCATCGTCATGCCCATCTACAATGAGGACCCGCAACGCGTGTTCGCCGGGCTCAAGGCCATACATCAGTCCTTGCGGGAGACCGGGCTGGCGGAATCCTTCGATTTTTTCATTCTCAGCGACACCCGCGATCCCGACCTCTGGGTCGAGGAAGAATTGCGCTGGTACCGGTTATGCGAGGAACTGAATGGCCAGGGTCGCATCTTCTATCGCAACCGACCTCAGAATACCGGTCGCAAAAGCGGCAATCTCGCCGATTTCTGCACACGTTGGGGCGGCGCTTACCGCTATATGATCGTGCTCGATGCCGACAGTTTGATGACCGGCCCGGCCCTGGTGCATATGGTGCGCATGATGGAACGCAATCCCCGCGTGGCCTTGATTCAGGTACCGCCAGTGCCGGTCAATCGTGAATCGCTGTTCGCCCGCATCCTGCAGTTCGCCAGTTGCGTCTACGGGCGCATTTTCACGGCGGGACTGAATTACTGGCAACTGGGCGAAGGCAATTACTGGGGACATAACGCCATCATTCGCGTCCAGGCGTTCACGGAATGCTGCGGCCTGCCGGATCTACCGGGCCGAGAGCCCTTTGGCGGCAAGATACTCAGTCATGATTTCGTGGAATCGGCCCTGCTGCGCCGCGCGGGCTGGCAAATCTGGCTGGCCTACGACATGGGCGGCAGCTTCGAAGAAATCCCGCCCACGCTGATCGATTACGCCAAGCGGGATCGGCGCTGGTGCCAGGGCAATCTGCAACATCTGCGACTGATTTTCGCCCGTGGCTTTCACCCCATCAACCGCCTGCATTTGCTCATGGGGGTCATGTCCTATCTGGCCTCCCCGTTGTGGTTTCTGTTCCTGGTTCTGACCGGTATCGAAGCATTCATCCAGTCACGGGGGGAACCCATTTATTTCTTCGGCGAAAGTTTCGCGCCGGTCTGGCCCGTTTCCTACACGGTGGAAATGACCACCGTGCTGATCGTGACGCTGACCTTTCTGTTTCTGCCCAAGGTTCTGGCCTTGATCCTGCTGCTCAAGGACCCCGTACAACGCCGCCTTTACGGTGGCCGCTTCAGGGTCGCCCTGGGCGTATTGCTGGAAAGCCTGTTTTCGGTCTTGATGGCGCCGGTACTCATGCTGTTTCAGGCCAAATTCGTGATGGCCATTCTGTTGCGACGAGACGTGGGCTGGCCGGCGCAACAACGCGGCGATCGACAGACGGGCTTCAAGGAAGCGCTACTGGCTCACGCGGGACAAACGCTGTTGGGGATCGCCGTCGGCGTGGTGTCGTACCATTTCGTACCCAACTTCTTCTGGTGGTTCATTCCGGTTCTGCTGGGCATCGTCTTAGCCATTCCGGTTTCCATGTTTTCCAGCAATGTCGCGCTTGGGCAAGTTACCCGGCGTTGGGGTCTGTTCCTCACACCCCAGGAGACCCACCCGGCACGGGTGCTGATTCTGTTGCGGGAATATCTCGATCAATCCGCCGCCCTTGCCCAGAGCGGCGGTAATCCCTTTCTGCTGACTTTGAAGGAGCCCTGCGCCAACGCTTTGCATGCAGCCTTACTACCCAACCAGGGCATCGATCGCCGCCGCCGGCATCACCTGGAAGGGTTGATCTATCAATTACTGGATTACGGACCGGACAGCGTCACTGCCACAGAGAAAAGAGAGTTGCTGGCCCACCGTGAAACCTGGCTGCGCCTGCACCTGCTACTGTGGGCCGATCTCGATAATGACCATCCCGACCTGTCGGTCGACAACCTGCCTGGCGCGGCGGGCTGACCCCGTCGGCTGCACGGGTCCCATGGGTCGTCGGGTAGGATTCGAGGGATAGCGAGTCGCTACAGATCCATCGGCATCGGCAAAATCAGTACCCGTTTATCCAGACAATGCAAGCGCCCCTGCACGGCCAGTGGAGTCTGGTTGTGCAGCCAGCGGGCGTAGAAGTGCTCTTCCTGAAACATCAACTGTCCGATGAGACACAAGCTGTTGGGATAATCGTCGGTGGCCTGCAAACCCAGGCGGGTAAATTCCTCCACGGGATCGGTGCCGAACGCCATGCGGTACTCGGCCGCCAGACCTTGGCTGTGGCAGTAACTGGTGTAATAGCACAGGGCGTTCTCCACCTTGTACTGCAAGGTCCGCAGCGCACCCGAGCCTTCGTAGCTTTTGGCGTCCACTTCGCCCACCGCCAGAAAGACGAAATTCTTGAAGTGGTCCGGAAAAAATTCGCGTATCCATTGCAAGCTGTACATGGCCACGCCCCGGCTTTTCCCGACGATGAATATCGCCGTGGGCTGACTGGGATCGAGTTCCGGCAATGACGCGGGTTCCTTCCACGTCAGGCGCGGTGCGTAGAGATCGTCGGCGCGTTCCAAACAAGCGTTGATCTGGTCGTAATGCGTTCTGATCAGATAGCAGAAGCCGATCACCAGGCCCGTCACGGTCAACGTGATCCAGCCGCCTTCCGTGAACTTCTCCAGCACGGTGACCGACAGGATGGCCGCGACGACGACGAACCCCACCAGGGATAACACGAACCGCTGCCGCCAATGGCTTTCCTCATCGTGATTGCGCCACCAGTACCGGCACAGCCCGAGTAACGACAGACTGAAGGTGAGAAAGACGTTGATGCTGTACAGGACCACCAACAGGCTCACCTCCCCGTTGCTCCACCACAACATGAGCAAAGCCGCGCCCCCCATGAGCAGAATGCCGTTCTGGCGGGCAAGACGGCTGGACAATTGGCGGAACTGCCGAGGCACCCAGTAGTCGCTGGCCATGCTCGCCAGCACGGCCGGACCGCCGAGAAATCCGGTATTGGCCGCCACCAGCAGCAAACCGGCCTCCAGCGCCAGCACCACGGCGAGAACCAGATGGTCCGTATAGGGACTGACGTAGCCGACATTTTCAATGATGGCGGCGAAAGCCACCGCGTTGAGAGTCTGGCCCGGCAGGGGTTGCACGGCCCACAACAGGTAGAGCAGGATGATGCCGCCCGCCGTCAAGGACAAGGAGGCGGCCATCAAGAACATGGTCAGTTGCCCGGTCTTGACACGCGGTTCCGCCAATACATTGACATTGTTGGAGACCGCTTCCAGGCCGGTATACGTACCGCCGCCCAGCGAATAGGCCCGTAGGAACAGGGAAGCCACGAACACCCAGCCGAATTCGTGAGTCATAGTCGTGGTTTCCGTGAGGGTATCGGGAATCAGGTTCGGCAGGCGCGCTCCATGGACGTAAATACCGTAGGCGATGAGCAAGGCGTGGCTGATGAAAAAACCGAGAAAGATCGGCAACAGAAATTTGATGGATTCCTTCATGCCGCGCAGATTCAGGACGATCAGCAACACGATGAGCGCGACTTCCACCGGTACCTTGAACGACAAGGAGCTGAGGGGTAATAGGCTGAACACGGCATCCATGGAACTGGCCACGGAGATGCTGATGGTCAATACGTAATCCACGAGCAAGGCGGCGCCGGAAACCAGGCCGGCGCGGGAACCCAGCAATTGGCTTGCCACCTTGTAGCCGCCACCCCCCGAGGGAAACAGCTCGATGACCTGGTTGTAGGCCAGGGAGATGATGAATACCGTGAGCGCCGTGGCGAAAGCCAGATAAAGGCCGAGATGGGTGTGGATACCCAACGCCAGGAAGGCTTGCTCCGGTCCATAACAGGCCGATGACAATCCATCGGCGCCCAGGCCCACCCACGCCAGAAACGCCGCCAATGCCACATGCTGGCGGGTTGCCGGGTTGAGTGGATCGAGCGGCTTGCCGAGTAGCAGATCACGTAGTTGCGCAAGCATGGGTGCCCCGACGGTATGACCGTGACGGAAGGATCAATTCGCGTACTGTACGCTTTCTATCCGCTTTGCGGAAACCCCTGGCCACCCGGAAACGCCATCGGCCTCGCATTCGCCAAGGTCTTTACCGACCCTCAGCGGTAGTCGTGTATTCTGTCCTCCAGCAGGTTCTGAAGCAGATCGACACGCTTTGCCAATTGTTCGAAAGCTTCCCGCCAATCGTCATCCCGATCGTACCCGCGCATAGCGGGCCTCATTAAGCCACAAGGCTTCTCCGGATCATGCACCATTCCGGGGCATCCCTTCTGATTCATCAATCCACAAGCACCTTGGAAACGATCCCCGCCGGGGCCATGCGCCATCATGGGGTGAGCTTCCGGTCCTCTCATACCCTGGCCCATGCCGTGGCCCATACCCTGACCCATGCCGTGGCCCATACCCTGGCCCATGCCGTGGCCCATGCCCTGGCCCATGCCGTGGCCCATGCCGGGGTTCATACCCATCATCGGGCAGTTCGCCGATTGCCTCGGGCCAGGTTGCGTCATATTGAGCATCATGGCATTGAGCGCCACCATCTTTTGCCGCAGTTCGAGCATAAGCCGCTGGCGTTCCTCAGGCCCGCTAGCCTTTTCTATCGTGTCCAGACCGGTGATCATTTCCTCCATACGCTGTCGCATAAAATCCAGCATGGGCTTGGGAGCCTCTTCGGCGTCATCGGAAACGGCTTCCATCGCGGGGTCGGGAACGGCGTCCTCATTGGCCGCCGCACCGGCAGGCGGAGTCTTCATAGCTTCGGCGGGAGGCGACGCGGCGGGAGGCGGTGGCATCTGTCCTTCAGGCACGGCCTGCTGAGCAAACAAGGCGGGCAATGTGAACGACACCGCTAACAAGGTGATCACCAGGGGACGAAATCGCATGACAGGTCTCCTCAACGATTCTCGGGACGGGTTGCAAAGTTTCATAGGTTTCACGCCCGAGTTGCCGGGACACTCACAACGGTTCTGGGTTTCGGGCGTGGGTGCGACGCCGCCGAATGCGGCGCCAAAGGTTTGGAGGGGACTCCAGGCAGGAAAAATCGGTGGGCGAATATCCTATCCTTCGAATGGCTGCCCGCTCGCCAAACGCATGGCACGCTTCCTATCTTCGCAAGGTTCCGAACACACGCACTCGATCCCCTTGATTTTATTGAGACCGCCGCATGATCCCTGAATGGGCGCCCGCTTGAACAGCACGCCAATAGCCATGCCGATAAAGGCCGTCAGAAAAAGAAACAAGGTCAACAACCAGGTAGTCATAAGCCAATCCACTGTCAGTCATTTCATCACATTGGAGGGTGCCGAAGAGGACAAGGTTCCTAGGCATCAGGCCGCCTCGCCCTCGTCATGCCTCCGCTCAAGCTCCCCGGCAATAGCCGATCAATCCCAACGTGGAACTGTCGTGGGCGCCCGCAGGCCGCTCACCCTTGAGTTCCGGCAGAATATTGTTGGCCAGTTGTTTGCCCAATTCCACGCCCCATTGATCGAAGGAATTGATATTCCAGATGATCCCCTGCACGAAAACCTTGTGCTCGTACAGGGCGATCAGGCTGCCCAGCACCGAGGGCGTCAAGCGCTGATACAGCAGGGTGGTGCTGGGGCGGTTGCCGGCGAACACCTTGTAGGGCAACAAGGCTTCCAATTCGGCGCCGTCCATGCCTTTGGAGGCTAACTCCGCACGGGCTTCGGCCTCGGTTTTACCGGTCATGAAGGCTTCCGACTGCGCCAGACAGTTGGCCAGCAGAATCGCGTGGTGATCGCCGATGGGGTCCTGGCTGTTAACCGGGGCCAGAAAATCGGACGGCACCAGATGAGTTCCCTGATGCAGCAACTGATAGAAAGCATGCTGCCCGTTACTGCCCAATCCACCCCAAACCACCGGGCCGGTAACCCGCGTGACGGGCAGGCCCTGCCGATCGATGGACTTACCGTTGCTTTCCATATCCAACTGCTGCAGATAGGCCGGCAAGGAGCGCAGGTATTCATCGTATACCAGCATGACGTGACTGTCGGCGGCGAAGAAATCACCGTACCAGACCCCGAGCAGCGCCAGAATAACCGGCAGATTGTCCGGCAAGGGCGTTTGCCGGAAATGCTGATCCATGGCGTGCCCGCCCTCCAGTAAAGCCGTGAAATTCGCCATGCCGACATAGACGGCGATGGGCAGCCCGATGGCCGACCACAAGGAGTACCGTCCACCGACCCAGTCCCAGAACTCGAACATATTGGCCGTGTCGATACCGAAGGCGCGGACTTTTTCGGTGTTGGTGGAAACCGCCACGAAGTGCTTGGCGATCGCCGCCTCATCGCCCAAGGCCGCCAGCAGCCAGCCACGGGCCGTGTTGGCGTTGGTCATGGTCTCCTGGGTGGTGAAAGTCTTGGAAGCAATGATGAATAGTGTGGTTTCCGGATTGCATTCGGACAACACATGGCTGATATGCGAGCCATCCACGCTGGATACGAAATGCATGGTCAGATTGGCGTCGCCGTACGGAGCGAGCGCCTCGCAAACCATTTTCGGACCGAGATCAGACCCACCGATACCGATATTCACCACGGTGCGAATTCGTTGGCCGGTGAAGCCGATCCAGGCGCCACTGCGGATCTGTTCGGAAAAACGCCGCATCTGCTCCAACACCCGATTGACCTCGGGCATGACATCCTGGCCGTCGACGACGATTGGCTGATTGCTGCGGTTACGCAACGCGACGTGCAAGACCGAGCGATGTTCCGTGTGATTGATCTGCGCGCCGCTGAACATCCGTTCGATCCAAACCGGCACTGCGCTTTCACGAGCCAGATCAAGCAGCAGATTCAAAGTCTCGTCGGTCATTCGGTGTTTGGAGAAATCGATCAAAATATCTCCAAAACGGCGCGAGAACCGGTTGAAACGATCAGAATCGGTGCTGAACCAATCGCGCATATGGGCGCTGGAGATGACGTTATGGTGTGCGCTGAGCGCCTGCCAGGCGGTCAACTGAGTGGTTGAAGGCATGAGGGTATATTCCTTGCTTAACAACGCGGGTTGACGAGTACGGCCGAGCGGCGAACGTCGGCGTAACCTACGAACGAACGAGTCTATAGTCTAGCAGTACGGAAAAAACCATGCGAACCGATGACAAAGCCCTTCGCCAGCGGATCAAACTACTGGGCCAACTACTCGGTGAAACGGTGCGTGACCAGGAAGGGGGCAAGGTTCTGGAAGCCGCTGAGTTCCTGCGCAAAGGCTTTATCGATCTTCGCCGCAACCCCGACAACGCGGAACGCCGCCGCGCCCAGTTGCTGCGCTTCATCGAAGCCCTGAACCCGGAAACGATCAGCCATGTATTGCGTGCCTTCAGCGGTTATTTCAGCTTAGCCAACCTCGTCGAGGAGGAATTCAGGCACCATCTGCGTCGTGAACAGGTCAGGCGCGGCAAACCGCTGTGGGAGGGGTCCTTCGACGAAACCTTACGCGGTTTCCATAACGATAACATCAGTATCGATCAACTGCAGACCATTCTCGATCAACTGCTCTACCGTCCCGTGTTCACGGCCCATCCCACGGAAGCCAAACGGCGCGTCGTGATGGAGTCCCAACGCCGGCTGTTCTTGACCAACCAGCGCCTGGACGATTCCAGCCTGAGCCGTTACCAACGCGAAGATGTGGTCAAACAACTGCGCAATCATATTCAAACACTGTGGAAAACCGACGAAGTTCGGGTCCGCAAGCCGCAAGTCCAGGATGAAATCAAAGGCGGCCTTTATTATTTCCGGGCCTCGCTGTTCGAGGCGGTGCCAACCGTCTATCGGAACCTGGAGCGAGCCATCGGTTATATCTACGGCCGGCAGTCCGGCCCACCGATCCACATACCCAGTTTCCTGCGCTTCGGTTCCTGGATCGGTGGCGACCGTGACGGAAATCCCTTCGTTACATCGGAGATGACGGCCCTGGCCGTCGGCCTGCAACATCAGGAAGTCCTCAAGGAATATTTGCGCCGCCTGGATGAATTACGCCATTTGCTGACCCAATCGGAATCCCTGGTCACGCCTTCCGCGGCGTTTACCGCCAGCATGGATACGGAATTCTGCCGCGAACTGATCGCCGACGATCCATTCCGCTATGCCCAGGAACCCTACCGGCGCAAGCTGTTTCTCATGCAGCGCCGCCTGGAATCCAATCTGAAGTATGTGCAGGCGCGTCTCGCCCAACAGCCCTTCAGAAGCCCTCGCAACGGCTATGGTTCGGAGCAGGAATTTCTGGATGACCTGTATTTGATTCGCGATTCCTTGATCGGCCATGGCGACGGCAATGTCGCCGACGGCGAACTCAAGGACCTGATCCGTCTGACCGAGGGATTCGGGTTCTATCTCACCGAACTGGATATCCGTCAGGAATCCGCCCGCCATACCGAGGCCGTGGCGGAACTGTTCGCCATGGCGCCGAATCTCCCCGATTACAACGCCCTGAACGAAGAAGAACGGCTGCAATCGCTGAACGATCTGCTCACCCACCCTGGGACCCCGTTGTTGTATTGCGAAACCTTCAGCGACGCCACGCGGGAAACGCTGGAAGTGTTCCGGGTCATGGCCGATCTGCGTAAGGAAGTCAGTCCGCAGGCATTCGGCAGCTACGTGATTTCCATGACCCATCGCGCCAGCCACATCATGGAAGTGATGTTTCTGGCCCGCTTCGCCGGTCTGGTGGGTCGCACCGCCGATGGCGGCTGGCACTGTGAATTATCGGTTTCGCCTTTGTTCGAAACCATCAAGGACCTGCGTCATATCGATCAAGTATTGGCCCAATTGCTGGAACAGCCGGCCTATAGGGCCTTGCTCGACGCATCGGGCAATATTCAGGAAGTGATGCTGGGTTATTCGGACTCGGCCAAGGACGGCGGCATCTTCGCATCGTCCTGGAATCTCTATCGCGCCCAGCAACGCATCGTCGCCATCACTAGCGAGCGTGGCCTGCGCTGCCGGCTGTTTCACGGCCGCGGCGGCACCGTCGGCCGCGGCGGCGGCCCTCTCCACGAGGCCATCCTGGCGCAGCCACC
>JACKMZ010000005.1 GCA_024235135.1 Gammaproteobacteria bacterium
TTTCGATACGCCTTGTTGAAGGTGTCATCGAAACGGTATTTCTGGTATGCCCTTTATCACCACCTGTGCAATGACGGATTCGGCATGGCCCTCATCGCACGGCGCGTGGCGGAAATCTATTCGGCGTCATCCGATCCTCTACCCTCAACAAAGCCGGCCCAATGGTTCGGGCTTTTGGCGGATGAACACGCTTACACGCAGTCGAGTCATTATCAGCGCGATCGCCAATTTTGGCAGGCATGTTTAGCGGAACGGTCCGAGCCGATCACCCTGTCAGGCAAACCTCCGACGTATGGCTCTGCGGTTATTCGCTGCACGGCTGAGCTAGCGCCACCGGGGCGTGCCACCATTGAATCTATCGGTAAAGTCTACGGCGCGAGCTTTGCGCAAGTCATCATGAGTGCCGTCGCCCTGTTTCTTTACAAACATTCCGGGCAACAAACGGTAAGCCTCGGTATCCCGGTCACCACGCGCACCAGTAATCTGCGTCGCCAGATCGCAGGGATGGTTTCCAATTTCATCCCGTTGCTTCTCAACATCAAGCCCGATAGCCGTCTGAGCGATTTATTACCGCAAGTGAGCCAGCGGCTACGCCAAGCGCTACAGCATCAGCGTTACCGTGGCGAGGATCTTCGTCGTGATTTTGGGCTCGGTCCCACGGACCCCGAGCTGTTTGGCCCCTAGTCAACATATTGCCGTTTGATTACCAATTACGCTTTCGTGGGCATCCTACGCGTAGTCACAATTTGGCTGGCGGTCCATCGTGGGATTTGCAAATTATCGTTTACGACCGCCAAGACGGCCATCCAGTACGCATTGACTTTGATGCGAATTCAAGCAATTACCCACCGGAAGAGTTAGCTGAACATCAGAGGCGTTTTTTGGCCTTCTTGAAACACTGGATGAAGGCCGAGCCGGAGACGCCGGCTTATCAGATCACGTCACTGTCTCCCACTGAACGCCAGCAGGTACTGAACGATTTCAACGCCACCGCTCGGGAACTGCCCACCGATACGCTGCCGGCGCTGTTCGAGGCACAAGTACGGCGGACACCCGACCAGCCGGCCGTCGTCTTCAACAAGCAGCAACTTAGCTACGCCGAACTCAACGCCCGCGCCAATCAACTGGCCCATTACCTGATCGACCAGGGCATCGGGCCGGACGAGCGCGTGGGCTTGTGCCTGGAACGCTCCCTGGAACTGATCGTCAGCCTACTCGCCATCGTCAAGGCCGGCGCCGCCTATCTGCCACTTGATCCCGATTATCCGCTGGCACGGTTGGCTATGATGCTCGATGACAGCCAAGTCCATTGGCTTGTGACCCAATCGTCTCTTCGAGCCCGATTGCCGGAGACGGTGGCAGCGTGTGCGATCATTGAATGGGATGCCTCGTGTTTGCGAGGGCCAACGGCCAATCCCTCGTGTCGGACCCATGCCGGAAACCTGGCTTACGTCATGTACACTTCGGGTTCTACCGGCCGCCCCAAGGGCGTAGCCCTGTCCCAAGGCGCACTCAGCAACCTCGTCCACTGGCATACCCGGCAAGCGGAATTAGGCACGCCTGCCCGTACGTTGCAATTCACCTCCTTGAACTTCGACGTCTCCTTTCAAGAAATCTTCAGCACCTGGGCCAGTGGGGGCTGCCTGGTATTGATCAACGAGCAGGATCGGCGCGATTTCCAACACTTGTTGGCGGTGATCGTCCAACACCGGGTTCAACGACTGTTCATGCCCTTCGCCGTGCTTGATCAGCTGGCCGATAGCGCCCAATCAGAGCCGGTCCCGTCATTGGAGGACGTAATTACGGCGGGTGAGGCGCTGGTTATGACACCGGCGTTGGTTCGGTTTCTGACCCGCAGCGGAGCCCGCCTACACAACCATTACGGTCCCACGGAAAGCCATGTCGTGACGGCGTATCGTTTGCCGGAAAATCTACCTGACGCACCGGAACGGCCACCCATTGGTACCCCACTGGCCAATACCCGCGCCTACGTGCTAAACGCCCAGTTGGAACCGGTTCCCATCGGCGTGCCCGGCGAACTGTACCTCAGTGGCGCGGGTTTGGCGCGGGGTTATCTGAACCGCCCGGCGCTGACATCCGAACGCTTCGTGGCCGACCCCTACGCCCCCACGGCGGGAAGCCGTATGTACCGCACCGGGGACTTAGTGAAGTGGCAGGCCGACGGCGCCCTGGAGTTTCTAGGGCGGGTCGACCAACAGGTCAAAGTCCGGGGTTTTCGCATCGAACCCGGCGAGATCCAAGCCGTTCTTCTGGCCCACGAGGCCGTGGCCCAAGCCGCCGTCATCGCGCGGGATGAGCCGGGCGGGACTCAACTGGTCGGTTATGTGGTCGCTTCCGGTAAAGCCGAAGCGGACACCGCCGTGTTACGCCGTTATCTGCAAACCCAACTGCCGGCCCACCTGGCGCCTACTCACCTAATAATACTGGAGTCCCTGCCGCTGACCGCCAACGGCAAGCTGGACCGCCGGGCCTTGCCCGCGCCCACCGGACTGCAAGCGGCTTACCGGGCGCCGCGCACACCGGAAGAAACCCTGCTTTGCGAGCTGTTTGCCGAAGTGTTGGGTTGCGTCCGGGTGGGATTGGACGATGATTTCTTTGCGCTCGGCGGCCATTCCCTGCTGGCGATCCGTCTTACATCATCCATCAAGCGCCGCTTGGACAAGAAACTCACCTTGGTTCAGCTCTTCCAGACTCCGACACCGGGCGGCTTGGCGGTCGCGTTGAGTGCAGCGACAGTTGATAAACCGTCGTCGCAACTGATTACGATGCGCGCGGGTAATACCCCACTGCCAATGATCCTATTTCATCCATTCGGTAACTCGCTATCCTGCTACACCCACCTCGTCACCGCGATCGATTCCAATTACACCGTCTATGGCCTACAGGCCTCGGAAGGCAGTTTGACACCACTAAATTACGAATGCTTTGATGATTTGGCAGACGCTTACTTGGCCATGATCCAACAACGTTTGCCTCAAGGACCTTATCGTTTGCTCGGGTGGTCCGCCGGCGGATTGATTGCTTTTGCCGTGGCCTGTCGGCTTGTGGAACAGGGACATGATGTGGCACTCCTTGCTTTGCTGGATACCTATTGCCCTGCATTGCTACCGTCTTTTCCCAAAGCTGACTATACGTTGCGCCTGTTGTCGGTATTCGATGATTTGACGCGGCGCCAGTTAGACGTTGCGCCGGAAACTTTGTACTCAATGGAACCTGACGAGCAAATGGTTTACCTCCTTGATCGTGCCCATCAACAAGGATTCATTCCAAAAGAGTTTGGATTGACCCATGCCCGGCAGGCTTGGGAAAGCAAGGAAAAAGCAACCGCACTGATCGATGGTTATCAGCCACCCAACTATCACGGTCAGATCGAACTGTTCCGCTGCCGAGAGTATCCGCCGCTGATCGAGGACCCCCTGCTGGGCTGGGAAAAAATTGCCCATAAGCGGGTTCACGTCCGCTGGATGCCGGGTGCTCACCATGAAATCGTCGATCCGTACCAGGCCACGCTTTTGGCCCGGCAATTGAACCGCTGCTTATCTGAGCCACGGGACGTGATTCGGGAGGGGGTGTCGATTCCGCCGCCGGTCATAGACTTTGATACCAAAAAATGATGCCGCACGCATCCGCAAGACTGCTCCGCCACGGACGGTAGCCAAGGAAATCGTCAAGGCGGCGCAGGGAACGCAGGACGCCGCGCCGCTCGTGGCCCGATTGAACTTGTCGTTCACCACCATAAAATTAACGGCGTTGCTCCAATCCGCACGGGTTCAACAAAAACTGGCTGCCATAACAAGGAAATCCCATGCCGTGCCGCGTACCACCCCGTTTGCGCCGCGTCATTCTGACGCAGATTCTGTTCATCGGGCTGCTCCTTGTCCCACCCGCCCAGGCGCGTGTCGTGGGGCTGGTGCTGGACGATTCCGGCAGTATGATTCCGATATTCGAGCGGGCGCAGTTCGCCGCCCAATTGCTGGTCGCGGTGCTCAATCCCGATGACCGCCTGTATCTGGTCAGACTCAACGGCGATCAAGGACGTATCGCCGGACCGCTGGACCTGTCCGACCGTTCGACCTTAATGGAACAGATCCGCGATCAATGGCAATCCGTCAACAACGACCCGACGCCCTACCCGCCGCTGGAAACCCTGCTGGACCAGTTGGTCGCCGCCACCCGGCCCGGCGAGGAAGCCAGCCTGCTGGTGATTACCGATGGCGAATTCAGTTTTCCGCCCGATCACGACGAGCTTGACGCCCACTATCAACGGCTCAAAAACGCCTTCCAGGGCAAAAACCTGGCCGTGCGGTTCGTGGTTCTGCATCACAACAAGGATTTGCGCGCTGTTATCGAACAACAGGGCATCCGCCAGGCTTTGCTAACTACCTTCAACGGCAGCCCCGACGCCGGGCGGGTGGACATCGATCGCGCGCAGAACGTCTTTCCCGGCCTGCGCCGCGTGATAACCGAACTGTACGGCACCGACCCGGATGGCCTGGGCGACGTGGCGGAAATCCAGGGCCGCGACATCCGCTTGCATCCGCCGTTCAGCATCCGCCGTCTGGTGGTGGCGTTGGCCGACGAGCAGGGCCGCGCCCCGGCCCGTTTCGAACAGGCCGATTTCCCGCTGAATCCCGATCCGCCGCTGGCCTTCCTGCCGGCCACCGCCCATGACCGGGCCGCGGTTTATCACCTGCAACCCAGCCAACCCCTGTTGCCCGGCCAGGACTACCGGCTGCGCTTCAACCAGAATTTACCGCCCGATACCTCGGTGCTGTTCGATAGCGGCCTGGATCTGCAACTGAGCTATTTCGTCAACGGGCAGCCGGTGACGGCCAACGCCCAGGGCCGTTTGGTCATCGACAAAGGCGTACCGCTGGACGCGCACGCCACGCTTACCGATAGCCTGAACGCGCAAGCGCCCCAGGTCGATTTCAGCGCCTTGCCACGGGAACCGGATTTCACCCTGTTCGAAGGCCAGCGCCGCCAGCCCATGCGGCTCGACAAACCCGGCAATTTCGCCAGCGCGCAAGTCGCCTATTCCCAGCCCGGCCAATACACCCTGACCGTGCAGGCGCGCTATCCCGGCTTCATTGTCCGCCGCGCCCAGGATGTCATCATCGAAGTGCGGGAGATTCATAACGTGAAGCTGTCCTGGCGGACGGAACGCCGCGATGGCTGCGAGGAGTGCGCCGCCGACGAAACGCGCGCGCTGTTCACGACCCAGGCCGGTTACCGCGATCTGCTCGGCCTGACCCTGACCGCCGAGGGGCTGCCGGAAACGGCGTCCTTCGCCCTGACGCTGGCGGCGCCGTTGCCCACCGGAGTGCGCCTGCTGGCGGCCGATGGGCAAACCGTCTTGAACGATGCCGCGACTCAACCGGTCATGCTGAAGCTCGCGCCGGGTCAATCCCTGCCCCTACGTTTACAATACAATCGGGACTATCGCGACGTCGCCAGCCAACCGATTACGTTGACCGTGCGTCCGCAACGAACCGACCTCCGCGGGACCGCCGCGTTGCCACTGAAACTGATCCCCAAAGCGCCGGCCCTGCACTTCGAGGACGACGGACACACCGGCGGCGATCAAACCCATCCGTTGCACCTACCGTTGACGCAACTGGGCGGCGAGGCCGGCGTTTTCGAAATCGCCAAGGACGCGCTGACCGATCTCAATCCCGAATACCTGACGGTGGACAGCCCCACCCTGAATCTGGCGCTGCGGGTCGAAGGCCCGCATCGGGTGCGGGTGATGCCGAAACCCTCGTGGCATTGCGATTGTTTGACGCCGCCCGGCGAACATCGCTTTACCTTGCGCTACGACGATCCCACCGGCGTCCAGCCGGCGGCCACCTATACCGGTCATTTTTGGCTGGTTGACGAACCTTGGGTGAAAAAATGCTGGCAGGAGGCGTTAATAGTCTTAACCGTCCTGTTGGCGCTGCTCAAAATCGTCTGCCACCTGCGCACCGTCCGCTTTCCGGCGGGCAGCCAAGTGCAGGTTTGGGCCGCCGACCGCAACGGCCCGCCACGCCGCTTCTATCTGCATTCCGGCTGGTCCACGGTGTTGTCCTGCCGCGACGAACGCCGGCGGGCCTATATTCTGGATTTGCGCGCGCTACCGACGGGGGCGTCCATCGTTTTCAGCCGCAACTATCCGGAAACGCTGTGCTTCCAGGATCGTGGCGATGGGTTGATGGAATGCTTCGCCAACCGGCAACAGCGCGATGCGCCGTGGCGTTGGGGCGAAGTGCTGATAGACGAGGAAACCCAAGAGCGTTTCGTGCTGTTGAAGGACGGCGCTCAGTACCGCCCGGACGACGATTGAACCGAATAAACGAATAACCGATTGCTCGTTACAGGAGTCAAGCCATGCCGACCTATTTGGAAAACCTCAAACCCACCCTGTTGGTCGGTGTGGGCGGTACCGGTTGCGAAATCGCCGACCGAGTCTACGCGATGGCGAAAGCCAACCAGGTGCTGACCAGCAATCGCATCAATATCCTGGGCTTCGATACCGACGACAACGACATCCGCCGCCATCCCCATCTCAGCGGCCGGCAGTTGATCCGCACCAGCACGCCGAACACGGTATTCGAGTTGCTGTATTCCCATCATGGCCAGATCGACGGCTGGTTCGTGGATGACCGCGATCTGACCGCGGAAATCCGCCAGATGAATCTGATGGACGGCGCGGGTCAGATGCGCATGCTGTCCCGGCTGGCTTTTCAGACCGCGCTCAAGGACGCGCGCATCCGCGCCGACATCGACAACGCGCTGAGCGGTTTGGCCACCCACGACGGGCAAACGGCTTTCGAAGGCCAGGTCAACGTGCTGATGGTCGGCTCGCTCGCCGGCGGCACCGGCTCTGGCATGTTTCTGCAAGCGGCCTTGCTGCTTGGCCAGAAGCTGCGGGAAATGGGTTTCAGTCCGGAAATTCGCGGCCTGTTTTTGCTGCCGGATATTTTCGTGCAGGCCGCGCGTCTGCCGGTGCAACAAATTCCCAGCGTGCTGGCCAATGGCTACGCGGCCCTGCTGGAACTGAACGCGATTCTGTTGCAAACCGCCGGGCGCAGTCCGCTGCCGGTCAAGTTCGAATATGTTCCCGGTCACGATTTGCAGCCGGACGGCATGCCCTTCGTCAGCGTGGTTCTGCTGGACTATGAAAACACGCGGGGCGGCAATCTGGGCCGCAATCTCAAAGCCTACAAGGAAACGGCGGTGCGGGCCGCCTACACGCTGCTGTTCACGCCCATCGGCGGGCGCGTGGATTCGGTCGGCGTCAACGAAGTCCGGCAACGGCTGGCGGCGGCGGCCCAAGGCGTGTCGAACTGTTTCGCCAGTATCGGCGTGGGCGCGGTGGTTTATCCGCGCGAGCGCATGCTGGATTATCTGGCCCTGCAATTTGGCCAGAATATTCTGGAAGGCGATTGGCTGAAACTGGATCAACTGTTCGCCCAGGAACTGGCGATTTACCAACAGCGCGTCAACAACGGCGAAACCGATCTCGCGCCGCCGCAACGCGCCGCCTCCTTTGTCCGCAATTTGGAACTGCAGGCCAAGGAACGGGTGCGCTTTTTCCGCGTTCTTCACGACAACGTGGAAAATCCGCGGGTCGAGGACGAAGCCGGCGAGAAGAGCGCCCCGGCGCAATATCTGCGCTACCTGAACGAGCTGGAGGCCCAGCTCAAATCCCGCTTCTGGGGAACCAACGGCACGCTGAGCCAAATCAAGCAACGCGAGCCGCTAGCTGGCGACACGCTCAACCACCGGGATGCACTGGTCAACGACGTGCGCCTGTTCGAAAACGAGCGCCGCCGTTATCGCGCCGCCGTCGACGAAGCCCTGGAGGACGTCCCGTTCAGCCTGTTCTACAATCTGGTGCTCGGCGGCGATACTCGTGGCGAGAGCGAATGGACCGGCTACCATCTGCAATCCTTCGTACTCAAGGGCAATCCGCATCTGGTGCAGGTGCGGCATTTCCTGTACCGGGTTCTGGAAGAAATCCAACGCCGCGCCGGCGCGCTGAATTACGACAGGAAACGCAAGGCCCTGGACGCCCAGGACAAACCGACGATATTCGACAATCCCGATACGCCGGATTACGTCGAAAACGCCATCGAGCGCGCCATTCAGATTGCGGAATCGAACTGGCCGGTGTGGTTCCACCGGGAATTCAAACGCTTTTCCAACGATTACCGGGATTATTACAACGGCTATTTGCAACTGTTGCGGAATTACGCGGAGCGCGCGTTGCTGCGCCGGGTGTACGAACGACTGGAGCAGCACATCGGCGCGTTTTTGGAAGTGCTGGAGCGGTTCTTCAGCGATCTTTCCGCCCTGCGCGACGAATTGCGCCAGGAAATCAATCAAGAAGAAGCCGCCCATCAAACCGGGACTGGCGTCACCGACGGCAATCGCTACGTGTTCGCCAGCCGCGCGGCCAAACAGGCGCTCTGGGCCGACGTCCGCGAGCGCCTGACCGGCATGAGCGGCGACGGGGCCAGCAACGCGGCGCTGACCCAGGCGTTGTACGCGCGTTTTCAGGAAGAACGGCGGGAAGACCGCTGGAAAGTCATCAAGCCGTTTTCCGGCAAGGATCTCTACCGGCGGCATATCGTGGATGGCTATTGCCGCGACACGCTCAGCCACGCGCATCGGGACGCCTACGGTTTTCACGTCATCGAGGCGGTGCGCCGGGAAGCGACCCTGGCCGGCCAACCGTGGCAGGCGTGGCTGACGGAAATCGTCGATCTGGTCTGTTACCAAGCCGAACCCTATGTGTCCCTCTCCTTGTCCGGCGCCGGCGTGGAAGGGGATCGCACCTTGTTCTGGGCCTTGGCCCCGGCTGTCGAAAAAGCCATCGGCGACGCGGAATTGTTGGAAACGCTGTTCAAGCGCAATAACGGCTCGCAACCGCTGATCGAGGACGAATTCCCCGACGATTCGCTACTGTGCCTGAACACCTGCGTCAATCTCAGCCTGCAACAACTGCGCAAGCTGCATTCCGGCGACCGCCAGCACGCCAACATCGCCGCGCCCCAGACCGGTTCCTATGCCCAAGCCTATCGCGAGATGGTGGAGCGAATTCTGGCGGACAAGCGCGCCCATCCCGAGGGACCGGCCCGCGATTTCACCCCGCATCTGGACCGGGAATGGCACAAGCCCGGCCTGCTGCCGTCTCTGTTCGAGGACCACCTGGAGGAACAGCAAAGCCGCTTGCTGCGGGCTTACGTGCTGGGCGTGGCCCTGGGTCTGTTAAGCCAGGAGCAGCGGCACGCGCAGCCGGTGACGGTGTTTTGCGACCGTGAGCGGCAAGGCACGCCGGCCGGGGAGCGGGTCATCCAGACGGCGCACGACGATCTGGCTTTGCTCGACGTGCTTCGGGTTCAGCCGGAAACGGTCGCGGCCCTGCTGGATTGGGCGGGCAAGCTGCGGGAAAAAGCCGTGGACGAGCAAGGCGAACGCGCGGCCCGGCCGGAACAGACGGTGCTGTATCGGGGCTTGCGCGCGCCGGCAACCCTGGCGCGGATACTGCGCCTCAGCACCCGCCGCGATCCCGCGCTGAAAGCCGACGAAAAAACCAGTCAGGCCATTCAGGCGCTGTTCGAGCTGTTCAAGGAGCAGGTGCAAGCCACGCTGTTCGATCTGGCGTCGCCCGAGCAGAAAGCCTTGGCGGCGGACGAATGGGACGGGCAGATTCGCGATGCGTTGGCGCTGTTGGCTCAGCCGCCCGCGCCGCTGCGCGAGGAAACGCTGGCCACGGTGCGGCGCTTGGCGGAGGGCATGCGGGTTCGGTTGGCGCAGGAATGGGGCGTTTGATTGGACCGGTAACCGATGCACCTTCTCATCTGCAATCTCGACCCAACCTGGGATTTACCCGGTGAAGTCCACCGTCATTGTCTGGACGTATTTACCGAAACGGACTTCGCCTTCTGGCAGGTCGAGGACGTGTCGGCCAGACGGCGCGGTCCCTGGGGCGATTGGCCCCGGCGTATCGAAACCCGCCATCTACACGCCGAATTGAACGAATGGCGGCATTTGCGCCGCCACGATCCGGCGCTGTTGATCGTGCGCTTGCCGGAACTGGCGGCGGACCCATTACAGGAACAGGTCAAATGGCTAGGCGAGGCTTTGCCGGTCGAGCATGGCCGGCATCGCTATGTACTGACCTTGCCTGTACCCAGTGCGGAAAACCCGGCGTTAACGACCGTGGCGACCACTACCTGGGTGGACCATCTTCTGCTGTTGCCGGTTGCCGACGATACCCAGCCCGCTATTTACGCGCTGCGGACGATAGGCCCTTTAATCGCCGATCCGGATCTGGCCAAGTACCGCCGCAAGCGGACGATGGCGCTCAGTCTACAGAGCCATCCGGCGGATGCCCCGATCGGCGACAGCGTTTCCCGACGTTGGCCGAGTCTGGCGCGGGGATTGTTGAGTTTCGCCGAAGGCTTGACGCATAGCGCGGGACTGGAAAGTAACCTGTCGGCCTGGAAGGAAGCCGTTCAGGCGGCATTCGCCAAGGTCGAGGATCTGCGGCAATCGCCCCTTCCGGGAACCGACGCGGCGATGACCGAGAACGATCCGTTGGAGACGTTTGGATATCCCTGGTTCTTCGGCCCACGTCTTGCGGAAGATCTGGAACAGACCATTCGCCAATTCTACGAACGACTGGACGAGGATTTGGAGCAACGCTTTCGGCGCCTCAATTTGGCCCACCAGCAATGGCGTAGCGAGCGAATAGCCGAGGAACCGCGTTTTCTCCGGGAGATGGAAAAACAGACCGCCAGTACGGTGGGCTTGAGCCAACAGGTACTGGGCAGCCTGGCTGCCCAACAGGCGGATATCGAAAAACAGCGCGAGGCGCTGATCAAGGAAGAACAACGGTTACTGATTTCCCTGCGCGGCGATTTGACCCCGGAAACCCGCGCGGGCGCCGATGTGTACGGCGACGTCAACCGCGATTATCAACGCCCCTCGTTTCCGGAGGATAGGGAATTGCAACAGGCCAAACGGCAAACTCGCCAGGCCATCGAATGCCTGGCTTCGCGATCCTGGTTCGGGTGGGGATTGGCCGTCGTGCTGGGTCTGGCTTTGGCGCCGGTATTGGCGCTACGCGCGCCGGGCTGGTACGAGAATGGGATGTGGCCGTATTGGCAAGACGTTCATCGCTGGGGGTTGGACGGGGCTTGGCTGGCCATCTTCGCTTCGTTGTACCTGGTTGCCAGCTTTCTCCGGATTCGGCAACGCCGCACCGCGCTCCGCCGCGTGCTGGACGATAAGTTGAAGGATTGTGTCGCCAAGGTTCGGCGACGAAACCATCGCGTCCTCGACAACACTTTCCGGTATCAGCATCAAATCATGGCCATGCGCCGCTTGGTGCTGATCGAGGAGCAGGTGCAGCGGCTGCGAAATGGCGTCAGTCAAGCGTTGCAGGAACTCTCGGAATTGGAAAACGCATTGGAGCAAGCCGCGCGGCCGGCCGCCACGGACGGCGCGTCGCCAAACGTTTCCTTCGAGGAATTACGGCGGAAGGTGCGGGGGCATCCGCCGCGCGACTGGCTGGCGCAAGTGCTCCGCAACTGGCCGCGCGAACCGCCGCAGGCCATTACCGTACGCGATCCGGACTTCAGCCAATTCAGCGATTTACAGGACGGTTATTTGCGCCAATGCGCCGCCATCGTCCTCGACCGCTATGTGCCGCCTAAGCCATCGCCATGATGTCACCGGAATGGCTTTATCCACTCCTGTTCGGGCTGTTGTCGGCCGGGATCGGCTGGGCGTTGGTTTGGCCCGACAGTCGCCGGGCTTGGGGCCCGTGGCTCGGACTTAACGCCCTGGCGGTCGCGACCCTGCTGGGCATCTATCTGGCCGCGGTCGGGGGTGCGGCCGTATTTCGCCACGCCCCGCCCGCGTTGAGCTGGGTCTGGCTGCAACCCTGGGTAGATGAGCTTTGGAGCGCCTTGCAGGCCATCCTGACGCTTGCCGACGTGTGGTTGCCAGGGCTGGCCGATAACCTCGTGTTGATTCCGTTGTTTCTGGCCGCCTATCTGGCGCTCAAGCTGGTTTTCGTCACGCTGGCCTGGGTCGCGCATGCGGTCAGTTGGCTGTTGCGCCACGCGTTCCGCGATCCTTTACCGCCTTACACCGGCTTCCTCAAGGACGCGGCCCGCTGGGGCCTGCCGGTGTGTGGCGGCCTGCTGGGTTCGATCCCCTACGCCATGGCGGGACACCCCGACCTGGCCGCGTTTTTCGAGAATCTGTTCTGGGCCGGCGCCTGGATTGCGCTGCTGGAATTGAGCCAGTGGTTGCGTAGCGCCGGCATGAAAAAGACCGCCCAGGACGAACTGGAAGCGCCAGGGACGGACGCCACCGCGCCGTCCCTGGAACGCTTGTATAACGAATATCTGCGCTTGAACGAGGACCCGCAGATCGGTGACAACGCCTTGCTGTTGTACCGTGGCATCGATCCGCCGCTTCCCGCGCCAGCCGCCGCTTCCCGAAACGCGGCCCAGGACGACGGCGAAATCGCCCGGCAATTCATTCCGCGTTTGCGGGATCGGCTGCCAACGGCCCTGATGGAAGAAATGGTTCATCTGGCCAATCGATACGAGCGCGGCGCCGACCTGTTCTTCAATGAAACGCTGTGCGGTCATCACTTTTTGCTGCTGGCGGAATTGATTCAGCATCACAAAAATCGCGCCGAAGTGATTTTGTTGATTTGCGCGCATAGCGCCATCGGCGAGGTCGAGGCCGCTTTGCAACGTCAGGTGGATCTGTATCAACTGCGGCTGACCCACCGCTGGGCGGTGTTGGGACGCGATCCGGTCGGTCCGGATGCTCAGGTGGATTTATTGATCTGTCCGGACACGGCCTTGGAAGAAAACTTGCTCCGGCGCGTGGACGCATTGCCGATGCTGCACCGCTTGCGTTTGCTGATCTGCCTGGACATCCAAACCTTGCCGTTGTCCTGCCTGCGTCTGGCCTTGGGCCGATTGTGGTTGCAGGTGCCCCGCGAGCGGGTGCGGGTCGTGGTGCAAGCACAACCGCATCAGGGCATGGAACAGCAAATTCGCTACGTTTTGGATTTTCCGCCGCAACTGGTGGATTGCCGCTTGAATCCGCAACTTCTGGCCAAGCGTTATTGCTTGGTTTGGGATGCCCAGTCGGCGCATCGGGATCGGTTGTTGCAGCATTATTTTGCCGGCTATCAGGGCACGCTGGAGATGGGCCGATTGCTGTTGCTGGCGCCCTGGCAAGAAGGTTTCGCGGTGGTCGATCTGGACCCCAGACAGCGTCACGACGAAAACAGTCTGGAACATCTACGCCATGACTTGCTGGCGAAATACGGTCATCAGACCTTGGTCAAGCGGAGCTGGCATCACGAAACGGTCGGACACATCTACGCGGCGGGCGAACATGCGGTGTATCAGTGCGAAAACCTGACCAATCTGCCCTTGGCGCTGGATCACAACGCCAATTTCTCCGGGGCGGAGGCCAGCCTGCTGAATATCGTCTGCGGGCAATATCTGTTACGGGATTTCTTTTTGGCCTGTCTCGCCGGCGCGGGCGATCCGCGCAATCTGCCCATGCGTTTGCGGCCCCTGGCCGTGCGCCCGCAAGGGACATTGCCGGAAATCGCCGCCGCCCTGGCCAGCGCCTTGGAAGCGCACTCCGGGCAAGACGGACTCAGTCGCCAGGAAATCGCGGAGCAGTATCTGAATTTGGCGCCCAAGGGCTTACGCGATGCGTTCCGCTTGCGCGCGGATTGGGAAGGGCTGCGGAAACTGTTCGCCATCGCCTTGCCCAATCCGCCCCGTGTCGAAGTCCGTTGGGGGGGAAACGGCGAGCCCCGCTACGCCATCGACACGGCCGGCGGGCAACGCTTCGCGCTGCAACGGTCCCTGTGGGTCTGCAACGAGGCCGGCGAGAGGATAGGGTTTCTTCCCGCCGAAGACCAAGGTTTGTGTTTCGCCAAGGGTCAACTGGTGTTGGTCGGCGGAAAGTTCCAACGGATCAGCACGGTCGATGACCAAGCCTACAAGATCTCGGTGCAGCATCAGGAAAGCGAGGAAACGGATATCCGCCGCCATTACGTCTTCAGCCGCCGCTATGTTTTCAACGCCGGCGACATCTATCGGGAAGTCGCGCCGCAGTGGCAAACGCTGAGTGGCGACCTGCAAGTGGCGATCGAACATCGCCATGCCGCGTTTACCGGGATCAGCGAAGGCTATTGGACACTGACCGAGGATCGGCGTTTTCCTGGCCCGAATAAGATGCCGACCTACGTCGCTTTGGAACCCTCGCTGCAACGCGTTCATCGGCTGCAGAACGTCGCCCATATACTGATTCGCCAACCGGGTTTGTTCGGGAATGCGGAGCGATCCACCGTCGCCTTTACTCTATGCGCGGTATTGCAGGATTGTCTGGAATCGCTGTTCCCGCAGCAATTCCGGCGATTGGCCATGGTGTCTCCGCAAAGCAGCCGTTTCGCGTCCGAACAGGATGAGCTGACCCGTTGCTTTCACCGGTTGTATCCGGCTTTGGAACCGATCAAGGTGACGTTGGACAAGACCCCGGACGAAAAGCCGGATGAGTTGGATTTATATCTGTTCGAGGACGCGGATCACGATTTGGGGGTCGTGCGGACGATAGGCGACGGCAAAGGGATTTCCGTGTTATTGGGTATTGCCAGGGATTATGTGGCCTGGGCGACAAACCAACCGCCCGAGCGGCTTTATCAAGCCTATGGGGCCAAGGAACTACCGGACTGCCTCGACTATCCGGGCACTTTGGCGTTACTCGACAAGCTGGCGCACGATTGGGTCAGTCCCCGGCTGGGTTAGGCCGCGTTTCCTCGCGGCAACTATCGAACGTCACGCCTGTCCGACCGGGGTGGACTGGCGAGTCAACGCAATCCATCGACGGCTTTTTACCGATTCATCCCAAAACAAAGGAAACGTTATGAGCTTGACTGATTCGATCAACTGCGACCTGGTGCTCTATACCCATCCCATGTCTCGCGGTCGAATAGCCCGCTGGATGTTGGAGGAAACCGGTGTTCCGTACCGGCAGGTCTTGCTGGGTTACGAGACTTCGATGAATGAACCGGAGTATCTGCGGATCAATCCCATGGGCAAGGTGCCCGCCATCACGCACCACGGACAGGTGGTTACCGAATCGGCGGCCATTTGTGCCTATCTGGCCGACGCTTTCCCCGAAGCCGAACTGGCGCCGGCCCCGTCGGATCGGGCCAGTTATTATCGTTGGCTTTTCTTCGTGGCCGGTCCCCTGGAGGCGGCCGTGATCGATCGCGTTTTGCAGGTCAACATCAGCGAAGAACAACAACGCATGGTCGGATACGGGACGTTCGAGCGCACGGTCGACGTGCTGGCCAAGGCGGTCAGCACGGCTCCGTATATCACGGGCGACCGGTTTTCGGCCGCTGACGTTTACGTCGGTTCCCACGTGCTGTGGGGCATGCAATTCGGCAGCCTTCCCAAACGGGCGGAATTCGAGGAGTACGCCGGAAAACTGGCGCAACGCCCCGCCTATTTGGCCGCCAAGGCGATTGACGACGCTTTGCGCCAAGCGCCGGCTTGACGTCCGGAGTCCGCAAGACAGGGGGTAGCGGTCAATTCACGGGCGCCAAACCGCTGCCCACGACTTGCAACTTCCAATCAGCCGCGCGGCTCTTGGTCAGATCGAGATGACCGGCGATGTAATAGAGGCGGTCCGTGTCCGTACTCCGCGACGTGCAAAAGCGGTCCTGCAGAAAGAACGGCGGGATGGCCTGGCTATAAAGAACGGCCCGCAGATAGGCGGGCTTGTCCGACAGGCTGGCGAGATCCACCGCATAAGTGAGTGTGTCGCCGCCGCCAAGGCGATAATCCGGATCATCGCCCACGGCGTCGGGACCGATCTCGCGAGCCAGATCCGCCTGAGCGCCCAGGGCTTGGGCGATTTGCAAACGGTCCGGCTCGGAAAGAAAACCGTGGGGTAGAAGGCGATTGTCCTTGACCCGGCCGCAGATCGACAAAAAGCTCGTCGTGAGCTGGCCGCCGGGGGCGGGATTCGGTCCGCAACGCGGATCGTCCGTCGGGGCCGGAGAGACGACCAATTCCTGGTAAATCTGGGCCTGGTTCTGGGCCGTGATCTTCTGGTAATGCGGCTGGAATGCGACGCCAGGCAAACGGGCCGAACAATCCTGCGCCCACCAGTATTCACCCGCGATCGGCCGATTCCGATCATCGACGATCGCGCCGGCGCCATCGACCCGCCCGGACGCCCAAAGCACCCGCTGGTTCGCGTCCAACACCTCGAAGCTCAGAAATGCACGCCGGAAACCGACTCCCGACGGTATCTTGTGGCCAACCAGGTTCTCCACCTTCACCGTGGCTTCGAGTGTCCCGGCGGCGCGGCGGACGTCCGTCACGCTCACCTTGGCGGTCGCGTTCGATGCTTGATCGAGCATCGCGCGTTCGGTCAGCAACACCGGGTCCAGGCCGCGCGAGACCATCATGGGATCTTGCGTGGGGATTCCCAGAATATCCGGAAACTGCTGCGCCATGGCGATCAGGAAAACGTTCAATCCCACCAGCGTATGGCGGGCGAAGCCCTCGCGAATCGGCAGATCGATATCCTCGGCAGGCAGCGTGTAGGACGTTTCCGGGAAGTTGCTGAATTCCTGGATGCTGGCGATTTTGCTCCGGAACCGTCCGGACTGGGGATCGGCGGATTTCATGTGGCAGCCTTGGCAGGACTCGGCCAGCGGTCCAGGCCCCAACGGTAACGGGTTTCCATCGGCCGTCACACCGGTACGATAGGCGCTGAACGCCCACTCGGGATAAGTCGTTTGCTCGTAGACGAAGCCCAATTCCTGGCCCTTGTCGCCAAAGATCGGCAGGTGGACAGTGTGGCAGCTACCGCACAGTTCGGAACTTGTGATGGCCGTATCCGCCACCGGCTTGATCGCCATCGCGTGCTGCATCGGTTGGGTCTTGGGATCGACGAATGGCCCGTTCAATTCGTCGGGCGGCCCGACGAAAAAGCTGCCGGTGAAGGTACGCGCGAAGCCTTGGTTATGGGGGTTCAGCAGTTGCTGGCGTTTCTCGACACAGTGATTTTCCGGCTGAGTCTTGGCTTTGGCGATCTGCTCGTCGGTCAAGGCCATGCGGTGGCAGGCGGTACAGGCGATGCCATCGCGGCCCAGCGCGCCGTATGGCGCGGACGCCCACTGTGGATTCCCAGCCGGGTCGGCCGGATAAGGAATGGCATTCAGCGCCTCGCGATCGAAATCGCCACATTCCCCTTTCGCCTGAAAGTGATCGATCTGAAACTGGCGTTGGCCTTGTATGCCATGGCAACCGAGACAGACGTTCTGGATCAGCGATGACTGTGTCGGGTGGAAAGTCTCGGTCTCGCTGGCCAGTTGGGCGAAGAATACGGGATCGCGCCCGCCAAGACCCATGGGCGACGTCCGCCAGGCGCCGTAAGGCGATTCATTGAGGAGCTTACCCAAATTGGGCGCCGGTTCGGTCATATCGAATTGCAGACCGGTGCTGCCGGCGTCATGGCAGCCGACACATTGATCGGAGGTTAGAAACTGACTAGCCGACGTGGGTCCACCCGCCGGCGCCCAGACGTGATCATAGGTCTGGGCGGGCATCGCCGCGACGTTGTTTGCACTCGGCGGATCGGCCTTCGGGAAGGCCGCGGCGAAAGCCGGATTGATGTCATTTAGCGGCGTCCGTTGACGCGGCGGGTCGTCGGACGTGTCCAAGGCGGCGCGATGGCGGCTAAGCATGGACCCGCCGACCTGGGTATCGAAATGAAAGTTCTGCGACAGGTAGACGTGCGGCTCCCCCGGCTCGCCCTGAATATTGGCGAGATCGGCGAAGGTGGAATTGTCCTGAGCCGAGGCATGGCAATTCAGGCAATACGGCGCGAAACCCATGGCCGGTAGACCATTGCCGCTCTGCGCCGGCCAGTCGGGCTGAAAGCCTTGCCACCACGCCCCCCAAAACCAACCATCGTGGGCCGCCTGATGGGCCTTGATCATGAATGCAAAGCCCGTGGTGGGCGGAGGCAACAAATGCTCGGGGGGCGCCGAGCCGCACAGGGCGGCCGGTGGCGGATACATTTCCTTGACCATGACCGCGCCATCCGGAATCGCCGGCGGGTTTTCCACCGCCGGGCCAGCCGCCGGACGGTTAGCGTGCAACCAGTCCATCATCCGCGGGTTGTACCAGATGACCACCGGTAAATGCGTGCCGAAATAGGAAGGATTGGTCCAGGCGCCGTTTTGGAGAATAGCCGTGTACGGGCCAGTGTCGCGTAGCCGCTTGTCCCTTACCCAACCGGCGGCGGCGTTGCGGTGGCAATATTTGCCGAAGAACGTGTTGAGCAGTGTCTCGTATTCGGCAAGGCGAAAACCCGCCGGTCCCATGAAGGCGCCGACGTCCTCGACCTGCTTTTGAAGATCGAGGCAACCTTCGAAGTTCTTGGGCACCGCCTCCCGCTGATCGGCGGTACAATGGAGTGGGTCCGATTGAGACCAGGCGTTAGGCGCCGTACACAGCCAAACAAACGCCACAAGCGCAAATCCAATCCTGGGGAAACGCTGCGAGGGGGGCATCTTCATCACCGGTGGCAAGGACGATATCGACGAAAAAAAGCATAGGTGGCCCCCCGCGACGAAACAAGCAAACGGAGGCGATAGGATGAATCGGCCATTCGGGCCTATGCGGGCTGATTGGAACCGGTTGAGCTGGATCGACTTGCATAATATTTATTGTGAATATATCTTTAAACCATGACCTTGCCTGAAATTGCATGCGCCTGACCCAGTACACTGATTACGCCTTGCGGGTATTGATCTATGTCGGACTCAAGACGGAGCTGGCGACTATCGCCGAAATCGCCCAAGCCTACGGCATCTCCCGCAATCATTTGGTGAAGATCGTGCACAACTTGGGCAGTCTGGGTTATTTGCAAACCCTTCGCGGCAAGTACGGCGGCCTACGCTTGGCCAAGCCGGCTCGGGAAATCAATATCGGGACCGTGGTGCGCACATTGGAAGAAGACCTTTGTCTGGTGGAGTGCTTCGATCCCCATGCCACCGGCCGGTGCTGTATCGAACCCGCTTGCGTGCTACGCCACGCCCTGGAAGGCGCCCTGGAAGCCTTTTTTCAGGAGCTTGACCGCTATTCTCTGGCGGATTTGCTGGTGTTGGATCGCAATCTCGCCAAACTGCTTGCCTTACCGCCACCCGCTCGCTCGCGCGTGTCGCCCGACCCCGAATCCTAATTCATTAGGACCGTTGCGTGAGTGCGTTCTTGTCACCTAAAACATGTATATTTAATACATCTAATGAGACCCTCATCGTGGGAATACGGGTCGTAATCCGTGACCGATACCGTCGTTTCCGCCGCCTCCGTCGTCACCCACGCTCAGGCCCATCATCTCCCCGTTTTCACTCCCGAGGAACGCCGATATGACCTCTCCCGCTTCTCCGACCCAGGAACATCTGTCGCCCTGGTGGCGACGCTCGGTCATCGCCGTAATGGCGATCGGGTTTTCCGTGCTGATTTCCCTGACGATCAAGATTCACCACGAAGCCCCCCCGATTCCCGACCGCGTCGAGGACTCGCAAGGAACGCTTTTGTTCGCCCACGACGACATTTTGGCCGGTCAGCAAGTCTTCCTGAAATACGGTTTGATGGACAACGGCAGCATTTGGGGACATGGTGGGTATCTGGGGCCGGACTTTTCCGCGCAGTACCTGCACAATCTGGCCGTCCACGTTGCCGAGGCATTCGCTCTACAACGCTTCGGGCTCCCATTCAGTGCGCTGGCCGAAACGGACCGAGCCGCGATCGAAGCCGAAGTCCGCGTGGATCTGAAACAGAACCGATTCGACCCGAATACTGGCGCCTTGCGTTTCAGCGCGGGAGAAGCGCAATCCTATCGACAGCAGATCGCTTGGTGGGCGGACTATTTTTCCAAGCCCATCGGCAATGGCGGCCTGCCCGCGCATTTCATCGAACCGGGCAAGGAATTGGATAACCTCACCGCCTTTTTCGCCTGGACCGCCTGGGCCGCCGTCACCCACCGTCCTGGCAAGACGCATTCCTACACGAACAATTTTCCCTACGACCCTCTGGCGGGCAATCTACCCACCGGGTCCGCGCTGCTCTGGAGCGCGATCAGTCTGATCGCGCTGCTTTCGGGAATTGCGCTTGTATTATTGGCCTTCGGTAAGTTCGACTATCTGGGTTGGAAGACCGGCGGCGCGCAGCCTTCGACGGGGCTAGTGCCGGGCAATCCGACGCCTGGCCAACGAGCCGTGATCAAATTTTTCGTGGTGGTGGCTGGCTTGTTTCTGGCACAGACGCTGGTCGGTGGCGCGACGGCGCATTATCGCGCGGAGCCCGAAAGTTTTTACGGTCTCGACATTTCTCCGCTGTTGCCCAGTAACATTCTGCGGACCTGGCATCTGCAATTGGCGATTTTCTGGATCGCCACCGCCTATGTCGCCGGGGCCTTGTTGCTGGCCGTGGATCTCGGTGGGCGCGAGCCGAAAAACCAAGCCAAACTGATCGATGGCCTGTTCGTTGGACTGGTGGTCGTGGCCATCGGCAGTCTGTTGGGAGAATGGCTGGGCACGTTTCAATGGCTCCCAGGACTCGGGTTCTGGTTTGGCCAGCAAGGCTGGGAATACCTGGAGTTGGGGCGGGCTTGGCAGTTCGGTCTTGCCGTCGCGCTGGTGTTCTGGTTCGGTCTGCTGGTGCGCAGCCTCGCGCCGGCCTTGAGGAATACCGAACTTCGGGAGCTGGCGGGCTTTTTTCTCATAGCGGCCTTGGCCATCCCGGTGTTCTATTTGCCGGCGATGTTTTTCGACGGAACGACGCATTTTTCGATCGTCGACACCTGGCGATTCTGGATCATCCATTTGTGGGTGGAAGGCTTTTTCGAGCTGTTCGTGACGGTGCTGGTGGCGGTGATTCTGTCGGGACTGGGTGTGGTTTCCCGACTCACGGCCATCCGCGTCATTTATCTCGATGCGATTCTCTATTTCGGTGGCGGACTGATCGGAACCGGGCATCACTGGTACTTCAACGGCCATACCGATCTCAATATGGCGCTGAGTGCGATCTTCTCGGCCATGGAAGTCGTTCCGCTGACCCTGTTGACACTCGATGCCTGGGATTTCGTCAAGGTCACGCGCTCCCAACGCGATCCGACTGGAAAACCCGTCGTCATTCCCCATCAATGGACGTTCTACTTTCTAATGGCGGTCGGGTTTTGGAACTTCGTGGGCGCCGGGGTGTTCGGATTCCTGATCAATCTACCCATCGTCAGCTATTTCGAGGTCGGAACCTTGCTGACGGTCAATCACGGCCATGCCGCCATGATGGGCGTGTTCGGCATGCTGGCGATCGCATTACTGGTGTTCGCCGTGCGCCATGTTTCCACCGATCCGCAATGGCAACGGCTGCAGCCTTATTTCAAGGTCTCATTCTGGGGGCTGAACATCGGCTTGTTGATGATGGTGGTCTTCAGTTTGTTTCCCGGCGGTGTGCTGCAACTGATGGATGTGCTGGACAACGGCTATTGGCATGCCCGAAGCCTTCCCTATACCGGGCAAGCCACGGCGCGATCGATCGAATGGCTGCGCACGCCGGGCGACCTGGTGTTTATCTTCGTCGGCGTAGTGCCCGCCGTCATCGCCGTCACGTTGAGCTATCTCGACATCCGACAGGGTTCCGACCGCTCCGCCGTTCTATCATCGTCGCAAGAGCGCACGGAGCCCTAACGGCGGTTAGGCCAAAACGATGAACGAGGTTCGTAAAATGGCAGTGGGTGAGATCGAAAAAATGGCGGAGCGAGTCCGGTCCGCCTGTCTGGAGGCCGCCCTAGCGGCCTACGAGGAAGCCGGCATCCATGGCCTTTGCGCGGCGGGCCGCTGGGAATACGCATTGCAAGCGATTAGTACCTTGGATTTGCAATCGCTGCTGGCTCAACCCATCCCCGAATCCCTGGATCGCCCGGCGACCGAAGAACGCACGAGCGATTGATGGGCTGACGCATCGATCAGCGTTCGCGCCCCCTCGGGCAAACGCTCGGGACAGTCCGCCGCCCACAGCAACACGTGGGTATCCAGCAGAAACTTCACGCGTCCTCACCAAGCAGCCGCTCGATTTCGACGCCGCCCATGCGATCGAAATCATCGGGCACGGCCAGTTGGCCGGACATAAAACCCAAGCGCCGTTGTTGACCGGCTTCCGGCGTTTCCAACGCCATGACCTTGACTAAGGGCTTGCCAGCTTTGGCGATCACAAACGGTTCGCCTTGGGCCGCTTGGTCAACCAGCCGGGACAGATGGGTTTTCGCTTCGTGGATGTTGACGGTCTGCATCGGGAACTCCAATAGACTAAAGCACGTTAGTTTAGTCAAACTGAAAACGGTTGACCCAGTCCATCGAACCGGGCGGTACCGGGAAACGGCCTTTTCTTCTCGGTCGCCCCTTGGAAAGCCGCTTCATCGTACACCCCAAAGAAGAAAAGCAGATTCGCCCTGTCGACCGGGTTTTCGAAGCAATTATCCCAAAGACCAGGCGAAGCCGACTATCTTTAGTAGTACTCGTTCCTGGTCGAAAGCGAGCATCTTAAAAGCAGTTAGGCCTTGTTGATCTAATGGGTTTGGAAGAGTTGGCAGTAAATCGGAATCCGGATCGCGAGTTTGAGCAGAAATCGATGGCTTACCAATGGGCCGCCGGGCGCTTGCAAGGCCGAGATTGAACAAGTCTCCAGCACGACGTCAGGGAATCCGATTTCTACTGGCGCGTGTGCGCGGCGCCCGCGAAGTCCGTGGCCATTCGATACCCAACCGAAGCGGAGAATTAGGAGTCGATTTCATGAAGCCGTTCATCCACTTTTTCGTCACCCCCGTTGTTTGTGTTTTGTCGGCGACGCCTTATTGGACGCTGGCTCAGGCGGAGGATGCCATTCCCCCCGAAATCGCCACGCCGGACGTGGTCGATACCCGAATCGGCACACTCGAATTCAAGGACGGCGTGCCCAGCGAAACGACCGCTGAAAAGGTCTACGACAACCTCGACTTTACCTACGCCTTTCGCGCGTTCATGGACAATCTGCGTGGCGTCAGCATTCATGCGCTCCGAAAAGGCATGCACGACATTGGCGTGAAGGACAATGAAGTCCTGGTCTTTTCGGAGCTTATGGATGCCAATTCGCTATTTCTCACGGCCAACGCCGACACGATCTACGTGATGGGGTCCCTGGATCTCACCCACGGACCGATGGTGATCGAAACCCCACCGCGATTTCTCGGCGCGGTTCAGGACGCCTGGTTCCGCTGGGTCATCGATTTGGGTCAGCCCGGCCCCGACCGGGGTATGGGTGGCAAATACCTCATCGTACCGCCGGACTACCAGGGCGAGCTGCCGGAAGGCGGATTCAATATCGCGCATGCCCGCACCGACACCATCGTTTGGTTCGGTCGATCGTTCCTGGAAAACGGCAGTGATCCGAAACCGGTCGTCGAAACCATCCGTCAGTTCACCAAAGTCTATCCTTACGAACCCGGCGGAGTGGGTACACCGATAGCGGAATTCCTGGCCGGCAAAGCCCGGCTCGGACGCGTCGAGGAACCGCCGGCGACTGTGTTTCACGAAGGCAGCGGCAAGGTGATGAACACCATTCCGCCCAACGATTGGACCTTTTACGAAATGCTCGACGAGATCGTCCAACAGGAGCCCGCCACCTCATTGGACGCCGAGCTGATGGGACCCATCGCCGCCCTCGGCATCGTCAAGGGCAAGCCTTTTCAACCCGACGCACGGATGAAGAAGATCATGACCGAGGCATTGGCTTTGGCCAACGCCAGCTCACGCACCTTGTTCATGAATCCGCGTGATCCCAGTTGGTACTACTACCCCAATTCCTCATGGTTCAATTATCTGTTCGCCACCGGCTACCAGTTCGAAACGCCGATCCCCGAAATCACCAAGGAAGGCGTAAAGCCTTTCCCGCCCACCGGCTATCGAACGATGGACGCGCGCACGAATTTCTTCTACGGCGTGACCGGGATAACGCCCGCCATGGCCATGCGGCTGCCCGGCATCGGATCGCAGTATCTGCTGGCGATGCGGGATGCGGACAAGAAGCACTTCGATGGCGCCAAGACTTACAAGCTCACCTTGCCGAAGGGGATTCCCGAGGCCAACTTCTGGTCGATCACCGTCTACGACGACATGACGCGGTCCATGCTCGATACACCGCAACGCTTTCCGCGAGCCGGTAGCCAAAGCTATCCTTCGCCGGCCGCTGAACCGAACGCCGACGGCTCGACGACGATTTACTTCGCGCCAAAGCAACCCGCAGGCATCAAGCGCAGCAACTGGATACAAACCCTTCCCGGCAAAGGGTGGTTCACCATCCTACGGCTGTACAGCCCACTTGAACCGTTTTTCGCAAAGACCTGGCGCCCGAGCGAGATCGAGCTGGTTCAATGAAGTCCGGTTAGATAAGATTCGCCTCGGCGCCTGATCGAAATCGGCCACGGCGTCCCCTATCCGTCAGCAGAGAATAAGCCTCTTGTCGCCGGTACGCGCTTCGCGGCAAGGGGTGGCGGATCGACACCCGCTCGCGTGGCGCGCAACTCCCGGCATCAGTGGATCGATCCCCACACCCCCGGTGGTTATTCCGTTCGGGCGTGTGGGGAGTCCTGCCATCCTGTTAGGCGTTACGAGGCGATTTGAGATGTTAGAGATCCGTCCCAGTTGTGAGCACTGCAATAAGGCGCTTCCACCCGATTCACTGGACGCACGAATTTGCAGCTACGAATGTACCTTCTGCGCCACCTGCGTCGAGGACGTTTTGACTAACGTTTGCCCCAATTGCGGCGGAGGATTCATGCCGCGCCCGATTCGCCCGTCGCGGAATTGGAAGGGGGACAATTATCTGGGCAAGGACCCGGCGAGCACGGCAATCAAGCACCGACCCGTCAATCAAGCGGCACACCTCGCCTTTGCCGAACCGATACGCCACATTCCGCCTCACCAGCGGTAGCCTATGAGTTTGCGCGACTAGGGCTCATGAACGAGGGTATAAACATGATCAAGGGACATTTGCATGCCTGATTGGCTTAGTGACGAAAGAATGCCGGGGAATGTGGTCACCCTGGAACCGCTGCGACCCTCGCACCGCGAGGCGTTGGTGGAAGCCGCGTCGGACGGGAAACTTTGGGAACTTTGGTACACCGTCGCGCCTTCGCCCAGCTCGATCGACGATTACCTGGCGGCCGCGCTGCGCGACAAGGAAGCGGGCCGTTCGCTGCCCTTCGTCGTCGTGGAGAACGCCTCGAACACCGTGGTCGGATCGACCCGATTTCTCAACATCGAAGCGAGTCATCGGCACGTCGAGATAGGCCACACCTGGTATTCCCAGCGCGTGCAACGCACCGCCGTGAACACGGAATGCAAGTGGTTGTTGTTGTCGCGAGCCTTCGACCAATTCGCGGCCATCGCCGTGGAATTCCGTACCCACTGGCACAATAAAGCCTCCCGCGAGGCGATTGCACGGCTTGGCGCCAAACAGGACGGCGTATTAAGGAGCCATCAACTCGGACCCGACGGAACGATACGCGATACCGTGGTGTTTTCGATAATCCAGTCGGAATGGCCCACGGTAAAGCGCCATCTGCAATTTCAGTTGGCGCGGAGACGCTGAACAGCGCGCGAATGGCGGGCTGCCGGGTACCGGCCCGCCGCCGTTCGTCATCGGATTTTCACCGACATCACGTATTTGGCGCATCACGAATCTTGAGTCGAAAGCGTCCACACACGGCTGGTGGGATGATGAAAATCGGGACGGCCGGGCGGATGGACGAGCGCCCAATAGGTCAGCATGCCCGCTCGATCTTCGACAACCGTAGCCACCGCCAAACGCAAGCCGGCATCCGTGCGCGTTTCGAGCAATCCGTCCCATTCGATTTCGGCGACCAGTTCAAGCCGGTCCCTATAAAGTTGCGTTTCGATACGGGGTTGCCGCGCGGAAGGGATCGGGGCGTCGACCCGGTAGTCCGAAAACGCGAAGGCCGCCCAGGCGCCCGAAGAGGCGAAATTGAACTCCCAATAGGCCGTATCCACGGCCCGTCCAATGAATACTTCGAAACAGGTATGCCGCCACAATCCCTCGGTACGCGCCGGCGGGCACGATGGCGGGATGCGCAGCGGCCCCGTATCGCCCGTCAAGACATACCGCAAAGCCAGCGACTGCGGCGTTACGTAGCGTACGCTAGCGGTGATCTCGCGGACGAACGGGTTGATCCGCTCGGGATGACAAACCAAGTTTCGTGTGTCGGAGCTGTTATTCATCGGACAGGAACGCGGGCAATGAAAACGGTCATTTTATGCCAGGACGTCGGCGTCTTGTGAAACGACAGTTTGTTTCCCATTGGATTCATTCCATCGCGTCATGACGATCGCCCGCTCCGCTCCCGCCCGCAGGGGCCGGTCAGGCACTCGGCGCCATTAACGGAATTTTAATACGCCCTAACGCTAGGCTATTCCTCGGCATTCAACGAGGATTCCCGCCATGCACCTGTTGTATCTGATCAGTGGCCTGATCGCCCTAGCCCTTTTCGCCTATCTACTAGTGGCCCTGCTAAAACCGGAATGGTTTTAGGAGACGGGCATGACGCAGAACGGCGTGTTGCAGATCGTATTGTATGGGGTGGCGCTGCTCGCTTTGGTCAAGCCACTGGGCGCGTATATGGCTCGGGTCTATTTGGGTCAAGCCTGCGGACTGGACCGCGTGTTCGGTCCTCTCGAACGCCAGTTCTATCGGTTGCTCGGCGCGCAAAGCCAACGCGAGATGGACTGGAAGACCTACGCCGTCGCGGTGATGGCGTTCAACATCCTCGGCATCGTCGCGTTGTTTCTCTTGCAGTGCGCTCAAGGGCATTTGCCTTTCAATCCGCAACAGGTCGGCGCGGTGCGGGCGGATTCCGCGCTCAACACCGCCATCAGTTTCGTCACCAATACGAACTGGCAGAACTATAGCGGCGAGACCACGATGAGCTATCTCACCCAAATGCTGGGGATGACGGTACAGAATTTTCTGTCGGCCGCTACCGGGATGGCGGTGTTGGTCGCGTTGATCCGGGGGATCGCCGGCAACCGGGTCACGGACCTGGGAAACTTTTGGGTGGATCTCACCCGCACCACGCTCTACATTCTGCTGCCGCTGTCTTTAATACTGGCCTTGGTTTTGGTTTCCCAGGGTGTCGTGCAAACATTTTCACCCTATGCCGACGCGCATCTGATTTCGCCGGTTACCGATCCGAGTACGGGTCGAGTCTTGCATGACCAGACGCTTGCCTTGGGACCGGCCGCCTCCCAAGTCGCGATCAAGCATCTTGGCGCCAACGGCGGCGGCTTTTTCAACGCCAACGCCAGCCATCCGTTCGAGAACCCCAATCCGATCACGGATTTCCTTCTGGTGCTGGCGCAGACCGTGATCGCCGCCGCGCTGACCTACACCTTCGGGCGGATGGTGGGCGACACACGGCAAGGATGGACGATCCTGGCGGCGATGTTGATTGTGCTGAGCACGGCCATCTTTGCAAGCTATGCTTTTGAATCAGCCGGTAATTCATCGTTGCAGGCGGCAGGCGTCGACATCGCCGCCTCTAATCAGCAAGCGGGCGGAAATCTGGAAGGCAAGGAACAACGCTTCGGCATCGCCCGTTCGGCTCTTTTTGCGACGACAACGACGGCGACCTCGTGTGGCGCGGTCGATTCGCTACACGATTCCTTTACGCCGCTCGGCGGGCTGATACCGACGCTGTTGATGCAGTTGAGCGAGACCATTCTCGGGGGCGTCGGCTCCGGCTTGTACGGCATGCTGGCGTTCGTCCTGTTGGCCGTGTTCATTGCCGGCCTGATGGTTGGGCGCACGCCGGAATATCTCGGCAAGAAAATCGAATCCTTCGAGATGAAGATGGTGGCGTTGATCGTACTGCTGATGCCGTTCATCGTTCTCGGGGCCACCGCACTTGCCCTGGCAATTCCGGCGGGCACCGATTCAATCAGCAACCCCGGCCCCCACGGACTGAGCCAAGTGTTGTACGCCTTTTCCTCCATGGGCAATAACAATGGCAGCGCCTTCGCGGGCCTTAACGCCAACACGCCGTTCTATAACCTGTTGGGCGCGGCGACGATGTTCGTCGGCCGCTTCGGCGTGATTCTGCCCGTACTGGCCATCGCCGGCAGCCTAGCCGGCAAGCACCGCGTGCCTCCCGGTCCCGGCACCTTACCCACTCATACACCGCTTTTCGTCGGGTTGCTGATCGGCACCCTTCTGGGTATTGGCGCGCTAACCTTCTTTCCCGCCCTCGCGCTCGGACCCATCGCCGAATTCCTGCAAGTGTCGGCGGGCGGATGAGCGTCATGAATTCGAAATCCCAAACCCGCCCGTTGTGGGAGTCCCGTCTGGTTCGTCAAGCCCTGGCGGATTCTCTGCGCAAATTGACGCCACGCCACCAAGCACGCAATCCGGTGATGTTCGCCGTTTACGTCGGCAGTCTGCTAACCACCGGTCTGTTTTTTCAGGCATTGATGGGCGCGGGCGAAACGCCGACCGGTTTCGTGCTGGCCATCACGCTTGGGCTGTGGTTTACCGTGTTGTTCGCCAACTTCGCGGAGGCGATGGCGGAAGGTCGCGGCAAGGCCCAGGCTGCTTCACTGCGCCGTGGCCGCGAGACCGTGCAGGCCAAGCGGCTCAGTGAGCCACGACGGGACGCGCCGTTCGCGAAAATACCCGGCGCCGATCTGCGCATTGGCGATGTGGTGTTAGTCGAGGCCGGCGCCACCATTCCCGGCGACGGCGAGGTCATCGACGGTATCGCCTCGGTCAACGAGAGCGCCATAACCGGTGAATCCGCCCCAGTCATCCGTGAAAGCGGCGGCGACCGCAGTAGCGTAACCGGCGGCACGGTGGTGCTTTCCGATTGGTTGGTCATCCGCATCACCGCCAATCCCGGCGAAAGCTTTCTGGATCGCATGATCCATTTGGTCGAAGGCGCGACGCGGCAAAAGACGCCGAACGAGATTGCGCTGGCCATCCTGCTCGCCACCCTGACTCTGGTGTTTCTCCTGGTGTGCGTCACTTTGTTGCCATTTTCGATCTACAGTGTTACGGCGTCGGGCGCCGGGCGGGTGGCGTCGATCACGGTATTGGTCGCGCTGTTCGTTTGTCTGGCGCCCACCACCATCGGTGGCTTGTTGTCGGCTATCGGCATCGCCGGCATGAACCGCTTGATCCAGGCGAACATCATCGCGCTGTCGGGCCGCGCGGTGGAAGCCGCCGGGGACGTGGACGTGCTGCTGCTGGATAAGACCGGCACCATCACCCTGGGCAATCGGCAGGCGACGGAGTTCATACCGGTAAGTGACGTGCAGCCCGTTAAATTAGCCGATGCCGCCCAACTGGCCTCCCTCGCGGACGAAACCCCGGAAGGCCGGTCCATCGTGATCCTGGCCAAGGAACAATTCGGCTTACGCGGACGCAACTTGCATGAGTTGGGCGCGACCTTCGTGCCTTTCGCCGCGCAGACTCGCATGAGCGGAGTCAATCTCCCAAACCGGCAGATCCGCAAAGGGGCGGCGGACGCTATCGCCGCTTGGGTGCGGGAAATGGGAGGGTTATTTCCCGATGCCGTGCGCGAAGCGGTGGATGGCATCTCGCGTCAGGGCGGCACGCCGCTGGTCGTCGCGGAGTTGGGCAAGGTACTGGGCGTCATCCGCCTCAAGGACATCGTCAAGGGCGGCATCCGCGAACGCTTCGCGGAATTGCGCCAGATGGGCATCAAGACCATCATGGTGACGGGCGACAACCCACTGACCGCCGCATCCATCGCGGCCGAAGCGGGAGTGGACGATTTCCTGGCCGAAGCCAAGCCCGAGGACAAACTGCGCCTCATCCGCGAATTGCAAGCGGGCGGACGGCTGGTGGCGATGACCGGCGATGGCGCCAACGATGCGCCCGCCCTGGCGCAAGCCGACGTGGCGGTCGCGATGAACAGCGGCACCCAAGCCGCCAAGGAAGCGGGCAACATGGTGGACTTGGATTCCAATCCCACCAAACTGATCGAGATCGTCGAGATCGGCAAGCAATTGCTGATGACGCGAGGCGCGCTGACCACCTTCAGTCTCGCCAACGACATGGCCAAGTACTTCGCCATCATCCCCGCCGCCTTCGCCGGCACCTATCCGGCCTTGCAGGCCCTCAACGTCATGGCGTTGACCTCGCCCCGGAGCGCCATCCTGTCCGCCGTCATCTTCAACGCGCTCATCATCGTCGCCTTGATCCCCCTGGCCCTGCGTGGCGTGCCGTACCTCAAGGTCAGCGCGGCGCAACTGCTGCGGCGGAATGTGCTGATTTACGGGTTGGGCGGCCTCGTCGCACCGTTCGTGGGGATCAAAGCCATTGATTTATTGTTGACCGTGTTGGGTTGGGTATGAGGAAACGATCATGACGAATCGGTTACGTGAGCAATTGAGACCCGCCGCGCTCGCCCTGCTGGCATTGACCCTCGTCGCCGGGGTGCTGTATCCGGCGATCGTCACGGCGCTGGCGCAAAAATTGTTCCCTTGGCAAGCCGGCGGCAGCCTGCTCGAACGGGACGGCACAACCGTCGGCTCGGCTTTGATCGGCCAATCGTTCGGCGACCCCGGCTATTTCTGGGGCCGGCCTTCGGCCACGGCGCCGTTTCCGTACAATGGCGGAGCATCTGGAGGCTCGAATCAGGCGCTGAGCAATCCCGCCTGGCTGAACGCCGTGAAGGCGCGCATCGCGGCGCTCAAGCGGGCCGATCCCGAAAACCCGGCGCCCATCCCCATTGACTTGGTAACGGCGTCGGCCAGCGGCCTCGATCCGCATATCAGCCCGGCCGCCGCTTTCTACCAGGTCGGACGGGTAGCCCGACGGCGTGGCTTGGATGCCGAACGACTGCGCGACTGGGTAGCGGAGCGGATCGAACCCCGACAGTGGGGTGTGCTCGGGGAACCGCGGATTAACGTATTGAGATTGAATCTCGCGTTGGACGCCCTCACCCAGGATCGATCCCCACGGATACGATGAATCCGCTTAACAACTCATCTCGCCACTTGTCGATTGACAGAACCCGTAGGCCGATAAGACAAACCACATGATCGAAGACCGCCGCCCCAGTCCCGAAGCACTGCTGGCTCGCTATCGGCAGGAACAACGCCAGCAGGCGGCGGGCAAACTCAAGGTTTTTCTGGGGGCCGCGCCGGGCGTGGGTAAAACCTACTCAATGCTGGAGGCGGCGCTAGCGCAACGTGCGGCCGGACTCGACGTGGCCGTGGGCCTCGTCGAAACGCATGGTCGCCGGGAAACGGAAGCCTTCGTCGCCGATCTCGAAGTGCTGCCGCGACGCGAAATCCAATATCACGGGCAAACGCTGCGGGAGTTCGACCTCGACGCCGCCTTGGCCCGCCGCCCGGCGCTGATCCTGGTAGACGAACTAGCGCATACCAATGTACCCGGCTGCCGACACGCCAAACGCTGGCAGGACGTTAAGGAATTGTTGGCGCGTGGCATCGATGTCTACACGACGCTCAATATTCAGCATTTGGAAAGTCTCAATGACGTGGTCGCACAGATCACCGGAGTGATCGTGCGGGAGACCGTACCCGATGCGATTCTCGAAGAAGCGGAGGCCGTGGAATTGGTCGACCTGCCGCCCGAGGAACTGATTCGCCGTCTGCGGGAAGGCAAAGTTTATGTCCCCGATCTGGCGGGTCTGGCGTTGGACCATTTTTTTCGCGAAAGCAACCTCGCCGCGTTACGGGAACTGGCATTGCGCACCACCGCCGAACAGGTCAACGTGCAAGTCTTGTCGTTCCGCGAGGGGCAAGCCGTGCGGGAGACCTGGCCCACCCGCGAACGTTTGCTGGTATGCATCGGACCGGGAGCGGACGGCACGCGTTTGGTGCGCGCCACCCGCCGTCTGGCGGCGCGCTTGCGGGCGCCGTGGCTAGCGGCCCAGGTGGAAACGCCGGCGGTGTTGCGTCTGCCATTGGAAGAACGGGCGCGGATGGTGCAACACTTGCGCCTGGCCGAACAATTGGGTGGTGAAACGATCACCCTGAGTGGGCGCGACGTGGCCGAGGAGATTCTCAATTTGGCGCGGGCGCGCAATGTCAGCCGGATTTTGGTTGGGCGATCGTGGCGTTCGCGCTGGCAGCGTTTTTTTGTGGAAACGCTGGTGGATCGATTGATGCGCGATCCCGGAAGAATCGACGTGATCGCCATTCATGGGGCGCCAGGGAAGGTCACGCCGCTATGGGGCGGCGTATTCAAATTCGCCTCGCCCTGGCATGCCTACCTGATCAGTGTGCTGTGGGTGTCGCTCGCCAGCCTACTGTGCGCCCCCATGCAACCCTATTTCGCTCCCAGCAATCTCATGATGGTCTATTTGCTGGCCGTGCTCGGAATATCGTTGAGCGGTCGGCACGGACCCTCGATCCTGGGGGCGGCGTTAAGCGTGCTGAGTTTCGACGTTCTTTACGTGAAACCCTATTGGAGCTTTGCCGTCGCCGATACGCAATATCTGGTCACGTTCGCCATCATGTTGACGGTCGGGCTCGTCATCAGCCAACTCACTGTGCAAGCCCGCAAACAGGCGGAACTTGCCCGGCTACGCGAGCATCGCACGGCGACGCTTCAGGCTCTTAGCCGCCAGCTTGCCAGCAGTCGGGGCACGGACAACCTGTTGCAAATCGCCGTCAGTCATATCGGGGAAGTGTTCGGCAGTCAGGTGGTCGCCTTGTTGCCCGATGCCCACGGCCGACTGCTGGTGCGCGCCGGCTACCGCGCGGAATTCACCATGGATGCCAAGGAACAAAGCGTGGCGCAGTGGGTATATGACCTGGGCCAAATGGCCGGCATGGGGACTCAGACCCTGCCGTTCGTGGAGGCCATTTACATCCCATTACTCGGCAACAAGGGGCCGGTCGGCGCTTTGCGGGCCAAACCCATCGACCCCCAGCAACTGCTCATTCCCGAACAACTGCGCCTGCTGGAAGCCTTCGCCAATCAGACGGCCTTGGCCCTGGAAGTGGACCGACTTCAGGAGGAAGCCCGGCAGACGCAGATACAAATCGAGACCGAACGAATGCGCAGTTCCTTGTTGAGTTCGGTATCCCACGACCTGCGCACTCCGCTCGCCGCGATCATCGGCTCGGCTAGCAGCCTGGTGGAAATGGGAAACGACTTGCCGGCCGAAGCCCGCCACGAACTCGCGCAGAATATCCACGAGGAAGCCGAACGGCTAAGCCGGTTGGTGAACAATCTGCTGCAAGCGACACGCTTGGAAGCCAACGCACTTGAACTGCAGCGCGAGCCGCACGACCTGGAGGAGATTGTCGGCGCGGCCCTGCAACGTTTACGAAAATTACTGCGGAGCCGCGTGGTCGAAACCCATTTGGAAGACGATCTGCCATTGGTTACGGTGGACGGCGCGCTACTCGGGCAGGTCATGATCAATCTACTGGAGAACGCCGCGCAATATACGCCTCCGACCAGTCCCATCGTGGTAAGCGCCTCCGTCAAGGGCGACAACGTGCTAGTGGAAGTCGCTGACCAGGGACCCGGTTTACCGCCGGAAAGTCTGGATCGGGTGTTCGACAAATTCTACCGGGGACCGGGCCGCGAACCACCCGGCGGCGCGGGCATGGGTTTGGCCATCTGCCGCGGAATCATCGAGGTGCACGGTGGACGCATCTGGGCGGAAAATCGCGCGACCGGCGGGGCTGTCTTTCGATTCACTTTACCGCTCAAACCCGCCACGACGGCAGTCGGTCTTTGAATCCTTGGCGAGTGGGGTCGTATGCCCGAAATCCAGACTCTGATACTGATCATCGAGGATGAATTGTCGATCCGTCGATTTTTGCGCACGGTGCTCAAAGCGCAACGCTTCCGTGTCGAAGAGGCCGATACCGCGGGCGACGGATTGCGTTTGGCCGTGGAACAGCGGCCTGACATCATCTTGCTCGACTTGGGGTTGCCGGACATGGATGGCTTGGAAGTATTGAGCCGCCTGCGCGAGTGGACTGGCGTTCCGATCATCATCTTGTCGGCGCGTGGTCGGGAGCAGGATAAGGTTCGTGGGCTGGATGCCGGGGCCGATGATTATCTGACGAAGCCGTTCAGCGTCGCCGAATTATCCGCGCGGATTCGGGTCGCGCTCCGCCATACGAAACGCAATCCGGCCGAGGGCGTTATTCACTGCAATGATCTTGTCGTGGATTTGATCAACCGGCGGGTGTGGTTGCGTGACCAAGAGATTCATCTCACGCCCATTCAATATCAACTGCTCGCGGTGCTGGCCCGCCACGCCGGCCGCGTCGTGACCCAACGGCAACTGCTCACCGAGGTTTGGCGCGAGAAGACGGAAGCCAACCCGGATTACGTTCGCATCTACATTCATCAGTTGCGGCACAAGTTGGAACGCGATCCGGTGCAACCCCGCTATTTGCTCACCGAACCCGGCGTGGGCTATCGCCTGGTTTGCGAAGACGGATAATCCGGTACGCGATGGCGGAGTGAATTGGCCGGGCTGGCGCGATCAATCGCCGCGGCACGCGATGCGCTCGGCATCCAGATCCGGGTTCTTCAGTAACCAATCGAAATTCAAACCGTTGACCAGCGGACAAACGTCGGAAGCCACGCCTTGGTATTCGACGCCGAACACCGCCTTGCCGGCGTTGACGAACGGTGACAATGTTTCGCATTCATCGTATTCGACGCATTGTTCATTGAGGGCCCAGTCGAAATTCCCAACCAAGTCCTGAACCTGATCCAAATCGTTTTTGAGCCCGACCGATAAACCACGGGCATGCGCGGCATTCGCCAGCCAACTGTTGTAGTTCAATTGATCCTGATAACTCAGGTTAAAGCCGCTGTCATTGACGTAGCCATCGACATTGTCCGGCTCCACTCCGTCGCAACCCTTGCTTACCGCCAGATCGAGCCGTTCCGCCATGAGCGGTCCCAGCACCTCCAGATCGCTGATATCCAGCCAACGTTCGTTCGGCCAATTTTCCAAGGTATTGCCCAGCACGGTTTCCGGGAATTTACCGGCGTCGGGCCGGTAGTTCTCCCAACTGCCGGCGCTGAAATAACAGATCACGATACGGCCTTGCTGATGCAATTGAGCGATCGTCTCGGCCGGGGTTTCGACCAGGTCGATGTCATACATATCCACGTCATACGAGGTATCGATCACCTCGGAGAGTTGCCATTGCCAGCGGGCGCCCGGTTGCGGTTGCCACCAGGTCGTGGCGTTGCTGCCGATAATCCGGAAATTTTGATCGGGTTCCGACCAGGCCACGGTGGTCGTATTCCCCTTACTGGGAAAATCCGGCAAGGCGTATTGGCCGCTGACGCCTTCGAGAAAGTCGACGTCCAAGCCCAAAGTGGTCACCACGAAATTTACGTCGGCGAATGCCACGCCATCGGCCAATGCCTTGAGACGATGGACGCCGTCACTCAGCGCATTCCAATTGAAAGTCAATCCGAAACCGTTGTTATCGTCGCCGCAGAGATCGGTCGTGGCGCCTCGTTTCGTGCCGTAGGCGGCGCGCAAAGCCGGCCCTTCATCGATAACGATTTCGACGACATTCGCCTCGCACACCCATCCCCGAATCAAGCCGATGCCGCTTTCGAATGATCCCTGGGAAGGGGATTCCAGAAAAGCCCGTGGATTGCGGGGCGGATCGGCTATCTCCGGTACGTCGATGGCCTTGGCGAACACGAAATTCTGGTGCGCCTGGGACCATCGCAGCATTGAGGAACGACCCGCGACGGGGAAATCCACCAAGGTATATTCGCCTTCGACGCCCTCCAGAAAATCTTGGCCCAGTGTCGCAACCCGGAAATCGACGTTGGCAAATTCGTTTCCATCCGCCAAAGCGATCAAATTGTGAAGGCCGTCAGCCAACGCGCTCCAATTGAAAGTCAATCCGAAGCCGTTATCGTCATCCCCACAAACGGTTGCCGTATCGCCTCGCTTGGCGCCGTAGGCCGCCGACCGTGGCGGCTGCCCATCAATTACGATGTCAATCCGATCGGCATCGCATACCCAACCCCGAATCAAGCCGATTCCGCTCTCCGTGGAGCCTTGAAGCGGCGATTCCAGAAAGGATTGGGCCTCGGCAGCCAAGCCGATGACGGATAGCAACAGAAACAACCCGTAACTGAACAGCGATCCACGGAAAGCGTAACAATGGGACATGATGACTTTCTCCTTGGCTTAGCGTCGGGGTGCAAAGGGGTTGTTGCCGTGGCAGCCGATCATCGGTGGCCGATGATGACCGGTAATGAAATTCAGGCCCCTTCCAAATCCGTTGCGAACGCCGCTCATTGTGTCGGCACTCGTCACAGCTCCGATATCCAATGTATAACAAAGAACATACCAAGCATGTCGGTACTGGACAGGGGCGGAAATTGGTTGGGACGGAAATAAGCCAATGCGCACAAACACGGCGATCGACGTGTTTCTTCAAGCCAACTCGGGGGAATCGTCGTACGTTACGAGCCCGGGGTAAGACGACGCAATCGGGTCGCTTTGGTATTCCAATGTTCATTCTGGTCCATACCATATTGATCCGTTGGAAGCACAAAGCCAAAATTACAGAGGTGAGATCGATGACGGGGCGGGATTTTTTCGCTTCTAAACGGGGGTCGAACAGACAATCATGTTTTCGCCTTCAAAACGAAGATGGTCCGGGGCGTCAATCGGGGCGCCATGGTTCGATTTGCAGCGTTGGCAATGATGGCGACGGCGCGCTTAAGCCTGGATTCATCCATTGATTTAGCCAAATTGGAGGCGCTTAGCTGAAAGTTTACGGAATGGCCTGGCTCCTGTCATTTCCGGCGTGGTAGAACGTCATTCGGCTCAAGTAATATACGCAGACCGCTAAAGACGTGAGCGAATCATAAATGCCGTTGCGCGCTTTCGAGCATATTTAGCCGGTTTCCGAAATATCAACCGCTGCGCCAGTGACCTTGGTTTTGCAAGATCAAGAGAAAAGCCTGGCGGCGGCAATGCGCGAAGTACGCGCCTTCCTGTTGTCGAGTCGATCGCGTTGCCCCCTATTTGAGGGAGAATGACCATGGCGTTTCGCTTGCTACATTCCATCTTTACCGGTACCCGTCAACCGGGCAAATTTGACAAGGAATTGATGTTGAAAGCCATTGAACGGGTAGTCGATGGCACCGACCCTCGCTTACGGGCTGTAAGTCACTATCGACGCAATCTTTGGAACGGCGTGGAACGCGCCATCGATTTCGTCGTAGCCTTCGTCAACGCCCTGCCGCCGGCCATCGTGGCCGACACGCGCAGCTACCTGACCAATCCCCATATGCGGGCGCTGTTCGCCTCACCCGATCATTTGCGGGAGATCCTCAGTTTCAGCACCGGCATGCGCAACTATTTGAAACAGACACCGGCGCCCCTGCCGGCTGAAATCTACGCCGGACTCGGCGCGTTTCGCGTTGAAAAGAAAACGTTGGGTATCGCCATGGACGGGGAAATTCTGCGTCGTGACGTGCCGCAGACCAGCGTTAGCTTTTGCGATCACCGGTTGGTCTGCCTGACCGACCATGAGGAAACGACCCGCCGAGAACTGATGCAGCGTGGGTTCGATTACCTGATCGCAACGGCATTACGGCTTCTGACCACCAGCCGGGTCCATAAGACCCAACTGGAACAACAACAACGACAACTGCTCCAGCAAAAAGCCGATCTGTTGAAGAAGGGGCAAGTCGGCCTGGAAACCTTGACGACACCGGCGATTACGAACGCAACCGATTTAGCCGCTGTTGAACAGCAGCTTCAGGATTTAGAAAACGAATTGAGCCAACTGCGCGCCGACTCGGCAACGCTTGATAATCACCTCGCGAAAATCGCCGCCACCTTGAGCGAACCCGAAAAGCACCTGCAACTTGAATCGGTCACGCTCACCCTGGACCCTATGAATATCAAAGTTCCCCCCGACTCGCTCAAGGTCGCCAACGCGATGACTTTCAATGAGATCGTAATGAGCGAAGACCGCCGGCTTGCCGCGCTATTTATCCGATTTCCCAGTGACGCCTTGCTGCCACAATCCGATTTCCTCGACAGGGCCGACATCGTGCTGTAGTTGACTTCTCGGATTCCGCGGCGCCACGGCGGATTAGGGGGACCAAGGCAATGTCTTGAATTTTGGCATTGTCGGCCGATATCGCATTTCCAGTCTTTTAAATTTTGAAAATGACGGATGTCTTCGCCATTGTTTACAGAGTAAAGCCTATCCAACCCATCGCGTTCGTGAATATTGCTTCCACCATGGCTTATGTCACTGGGTATGGCTATACCAATATGAGGACAGGGATGTACATGATCGTTGCTGTCGCGGGGGATCGGTTGTTCAGCATTCGGCTCAATGAATCGATCTTGGCCATTCTCCCCTGTGGATATTCACTCGTCGTTTCAACTTTCTGATCGTCAACCTGCGTCTACTATTACCGGTGTCGGCGACACCATTCGAGGAAGCATGCCATGAGTAAAAACAAGGCGAAAAAAGATCTTGAGGAGACCCAATCGACGGAGAAACTCAACGACAAGGCTTACGAGCGGGAGTTGAAAACTTTGCACGTCGAATTGGTCAAGCTGCAAGAGTGGATTCGGCACAAGGGTCTCAAAGTCTGTATTGTTTTCGAAGGGCGCGACGGGGCGGGTAAGGGCGGCGCCATCAAAGCGATCACCGAGCGGGTCAGCCCACGCGTGTTCCGGGTGGTGGCGTTGCCGGCCCCGACCGAACGCGAACGATCGCAAATGTACGCCCAACGCTATTTCCAGCATTTTCCGGCGGCTGGCGAAGTGGTGATCTTCGATCGAAGTTGGTACAACCGGGCCGGTGTCGAGCGGGTAATGGAATTCTGCACCGAGGAACAGGCGAAACGCTTTTTGCGGATGGTTCCGGAATTCGAGAAGGTCATGGTCGAATCCGGCATCATCCTGCTCAAATACTGGCTTGAAGTCAGCCCCGAGGAACAGACCCGGCGACTCGAAGCACGCATTGAGGACGGACGCAAAATATGGAAACTGTCGCCAATGGACCTGAAATCCTACAGTCGCTGGTTCGACTATTCACGGGCGCGCGACGCCATGTTCGAAGCTTCCGACACCTCGTGGGCGCCATGGTACGTGGCCTTTTCCGATGATAAAAAAAAGGCGCGATTGAACATCATTCGCCATCTGCTAGGCCAGATTCCTTACGAAGAGATACCTCGCGAAAAGATCAAACTGCCGAAAAGGCAAAAGGCCGGAGATTACCAGGAACCGAATTATCACTATAAGATTATTCCCCAGATCTACTGAAACCGGCGCGTATTGCCGGCTCGAAGAACTTCCTCTCTGAAGTTCGGTGCGCCTATTCGGCCGGGGCCGCATGCCCGCGATTTCCCCACTTTTCAAGTTTCAAGTCGAGGGCCGGGAGGGGCCATTGATCGGCGACCGATACAACCGATTCCCAAAAATTTCCGGTTCTTCGAGAACGAAAAATGTCCGTACCGTCCATTTCAATGTCCAGAGGTAGGACATCCCCATTTTTTCTCACCGGTGAGAAAAAATGGGGTGAACCTCGCGTTCAGCGGCTAATCACGGGCGATTTGGAGAAATTTCTCACCGGTGAGAAATTGGTATGATGTTTTAGCGTTTGCTAGTTTTAGACAAAAAATGTATAAATTAGCAAACACACGGCCGGGGAAATGGCAATGCTGATTACGGGATTCGATCTATCTCAGCTCGCGGACAAGGCGGCGCAACGCGGTCGGCAGTTATTGAGCGATTTGCAAAGCTATCTCGAACGCGATTACGAGCAACGCGCTCTGCCCGAATTCGGTATTGAAAAAGCCGCGGAGTACGTGGGCTGTACGAGCCAGCACATTCGCGATAAAGAGAAGGACGGCACTCTCCCGCAACCTCGCACCAACCGCGTTGGCGCCTTGGAACGGCGGATTTACAATTACAACGACGTCAATCAGATACGGCGGGCCTTGAAGCGCGATGAGGGTCCGAACGACTCTTGCGCACGGGTTATCTTCAGCAACTTGAAAGGCGGGGTCGGAAAAACCAGCCATGCACTTCACTTGAGCCACTTCACCGCTCGCGAAGGAATGCGAATCTTGGCCATCGACCTCGATCCACAGGCGACTCTGACCACGGCATTCGGTCTCGTCCCCGGACTGGATGTCCGAGTCGATGAAGACATCGGTCCGGCCATGACGACGGACCCAAGCCTCATCTCGCGCCTTATCAAGAAAACGCGCTGGAATGAAATCGACGTCGTACCCGCGCAGTTATCGCTGCAGTACACGGATTGGCAAATGCTTCAAGAACGGGAGCGCAGTGAGTCGTCGCTAGGGCCCTTGCCGCAACGATTGAATACCGCCCTGGCCGTCGTGGAAGAACAATATGATCTGATTGTCATCGACACCCCACCGGCACTGGGCATGTTGAGTCTGAATGCCATTGCGGCGGCCGACATGATACTGATGCCAATCACCCCGAACTTTTACGACATTGCCAGCAGCGTCCAATACTTCTCCATCCTGTCGCAACTCGCGAGCGCCTACACGGAGCTGCTCAGAGTCAGGCAATTGTCCCTGCTGATGACCCGTACCGATAGCTCGGCCGAAACGCGAGGCAATATCGCGTTGCTGAACAAGGCGTATGGAGAATTTCTGCTGACCAACAGAATGCCCCAAACTCGCGAATTGCAACGGGCTTCCGGGGATCAGATGAGTTTGTACGAAATCGAGGTGCCGCGCGGCGCGCGCGAAACCTATCAGCGCGCCATCGACGCCATGAATGGGGTGAATACCGAGATCCTACAGAATCTGCGGCAGGTTTGGCGCACCTTGGAAATCAGCCACTCAGGAGCCTAGCGAAATGGCATTGAAGCGCAAGAACATGATGGAATTCCTTAACGCTCAACGTCAGGAATCCACCTCCATCGTCGACGGACTCAAACGCGACTTGCCCATCGATCAATTGATTCCCAGGGAAGGGCAACCCAGGACTCATTTCGATCAAGAGGATTTGGAGGTGTTGGCGTCGACAATCCGCGAGTTGGGAATCATTCAGCCGATTGTCGTCAGGCCAGCGGAAGAAAAAGATACGGATCGTTATGAGATCGTTGCCGGGGAAAGGCGATGGCGGGCGGCTCGGCTTGCCGGATTGTCGGTAGTGCCGGTGATCGTACGACACCTTGACGGCAAGACTACGGCTTTGTACTCACTGGCGGAAAACATCGCCCGGCGCAATCTGAATCCGATAGAACAGGCTCACGGGTATAACGGCATTATGGAAGAACATGCCCTAAGCCAAACGCGGCTGGCCGAAGCCATCGGCCAGAACGTGAAGACACTCAACCGGGTGTTACGGTTGTTAAAATTGCCGCCGGAGATTCAAGAACTCATTGCCTCGGATCATTTAACGGCAAAACATGGGGAGTTGTTGTTAAGCACACCGCCAGCTCAACAACTCAAGATGGCCTCCCTCGCCGCGGATAAAGGTTGGAGCATCCGGGAATTGGAACGCCAGCTAACGCGGGTGACGCAATCGCAGCGCAAGCAAAAGAACGCCCCGAACCCGAATATCGAACGTGAACGCACGTTGTGGATGGAGCAATTAGGCGCCGATGTGACGCTCAACTACCGACCCAGTGGCAAAATCAGCATCACGATCACCGTGCAATCATTGGACGAATATCAGGGTATTAGAGACCGGTTCCTCGCGCCCGAAGAATAACCCGTCGCGCGCCCTCAACATCCACCACCCACCCGGTGTGGGGTCGTACCCGCACGCATCTGCGGCGATAAAGTTTTAAGTCGTATCGCCGATGGACAATGATATGTCGTAAAAACATAACGCGACCGCCGTCGGTCACGTTGTCGACAACAGTTACCGACGGGGCGACATTCGGCAGACTTATCCCCAAAATCTGTGGACAACTCTTGATTGCAAGCGCCGATCTTCATGCTAATCAATTGATAATTCTGCCTATTTTTAGGCTTGAGCAATTTTTAGCCACGGCGACTTCCGCGGGCGTTCGAAAATCGCTGCTATTCTGAGGAAGAAACTCGATCATTCCCCTTCCGCGGACCTTTCCAAATAGATGGGTCCGCTTGCCTTCGCCTCGTATGCCGCATGGGTGGCCGGAATTTTCCTCAGGCACTGTCGCGTCGTCCCTTCAAACCCGGCAATTCTCTCCTATAGTGAGAGTTGGCTTCACAGAACGCCTAACTTCTCGCTTCCACGAAACAGTGGACTCGGTATAAAAATGACTATTTGGAGAGATAACAAGAATGTCTGCTCAAAATCTTGGTAATCCGGCAGTCGTGGGGTTGGCCGGCTTTGGCTTGACCACCCTCGTCTTGCAATTCCACAACGTCGGCTGGATGCCGAGCATCGGCCCCGTCGTCTGGTTGGGTCTTATGTTCGGTGGGCTTGCACAATTCATCGCTGGCCTACAGGAGATGAAAACCGGCAACAACTTCGGGTATTGCGCCTTTACCTCCTATGGCGCGTTCTGGATCGCCCTGTGTTTAATGCTGCTCGGTAACAATTTTGAGATATTCAAGGCCAGCACCACCGATGTCGGCTGGTTTTTGGTGGCGTGGACCTTGTTTTCCATAATCCTGTGGGTCGGCGCGCTGCGCATACATGGCGCGATGGCTTTCACCTTCACCACGCTGGTGATCGGCTTCGTTCTGCTGGATTTGGCGCACTTCGGCTTTCCTGGCCTGACGGTGTATGCCGGCTACGTCCTCATGGTCTGTGCGCTGACGGCTTGGTACATGATGGCTCGGGTGATCCTCAACGATCTTTCGGGAAAAGAACTGTTACCGGCTGGCAAACCCTGGATTTCCTGACATCCCAAGCTTTTCATTTCAGCCATCGAATTTTGGAGAATCTCGAGATGCGTAAAACAACCGTTGGTTTTGCCAGCCTAGCTTTGATTCTCGGCGCCGCGCCGGTCTGGGTTAACGCCATGGGACCTGACGCCGCAACCCCAGAGGAAGTGATCGCCAAGGTACGCGAGGCAGCGAAGTACCTACACGACAAAGGTCAAGCCGGATTTCCGGACTTTAACAACAACGCGAACTGGGTCTGGAAGGACAGCTACGTATTTGTCTTCAGTTGCCGGGACAACAAAATGATTGCCCACCCGCTGCGTCCCGATATGGTCGGCAAGCCCATCCTCCAAATGGAGGATGACAAAGGAAATCATGTGTTCCAAAAGCTGTGCGAGGCCGGCGATAAATCCGGCGGCGGTTGGGTCGAATATTGGTGGCCAAAACCGGGCGAAGCCAAGGCGTCCCGCAAGATTTCCTTTACGCAAACCACGGAGGTTTCCTTCCAACCGGATGTCCGTGTCGGCGCTGGAATCTATGATGACACCATGACCGTCGCGGACCTGAACAAGCTGGCTCAGCAAGCCGTCGACCCGAAGAAAGATGCGCCGTAAGCGTGTCTTGCCCATTGGGCTTTGATGTGGTGAAACGGCCCCCGACCTAAAATCGGGGGCCTTTTTTTGGGGTCTGGATAAGCCCGCAAAGCGGGTATATTCCCGCTTGAGGAAATCATGGTATCTGACGCCAGCCGCAAAGGACGTGCGACCGTCGCACGCTACGAGGCGCTAATCCAGGTCTCCGAGGCGCTTCGTGCCTATCATGACCGTGACGAACTGGTTCGCAGTCTGGCGCGCGAACTGCGACCGGTCATTCATTTCGATTTTCTCGGTCTGGCCCTTTACGATGAATCGTCCGGTCGCATCATCCCTTTCGTACTCGAAGCGACCGGCGAAGCGGGCGAAACGCCGGTGCTGACGTCCGATGACCAACTGACCGACTGGGTGATTCGGACCCAACAACCGCTGGTCGTGGCCTCGATTGCCGAGGAATTGCGTTTTATTGAGGAAATGGAATATCTGCGCAGACAGAACACGCAATCCATTTGCTGCCTTCCCCTGGAAACTCCCCAACGGCGTGTGGGAATGTTGCTCGCCGCCAGTCGTCAACCTCATACCTACGATCCCCAGGACGTCGCGTTTCTCACGTTGGTCGCGAACCAAGTGGCGCTGGCAATCGACGACACATACAACTATGGCGCCCTGCAGGCGGCGCTGCAACGCGAACAGGAGCGTATTCATAGCCTCGAAGCCTCCGATGAATTGCTCCGGACGTTATCCACCGTGCTGGATATTCGTGCGGTTTTCGGCAAGATCTCGAAGGTTGCGGCGACGGTGCTGCCTCATGACAAGCTGACCTTGACGCTTCACGACAATCGCAATCGATCGCTGTTAAGCGCAGCCTCCGACGATAACACGGTGTCACCGACGTTTTTGCAGGCCAATGACGGGACGGCACAGGAAGATACCGCGTTCACCCTACCCGACATACGCACTGACGGGCGTTTGCGTGCCGAGCCCGACGACTGTCTGGAGCAATTGCAAAACGCAGGCTATCGATCGGTCATCGCCGTCCAAATTCCGGCCGCCGACGGCTGGCTTAGCCTGCATTTCTGGTCAAAACGGATCGGCGCCTATAACCAAACGCAGTATCCCGTGGCACGGCGGATTGCCGATCATGTTGCACTTGCACTTTCCCACCAACGTCTATTGGAGGTAACGCGTCGCGCCTCCGTCTCCCGTGACCGCGCTTCGGTGCTCGAACGTCGAGTGACCGCGCTGGCGGCCGAGGTGAATGCACTGGGCGGCCAACGCCGCGTAATCGGTGAATCGAAGGCGTGGAAAACCATCATCAAACAGGCCACACAAGTGGCCGGAACCGACACGACGGTACTGTTGGTTGGAGAATCGGGCACCGGCAAGGAAGTCGTCGCACGCCTCGTGCACCGAACGTCGCTGCGTTCCGAAGGACCTTTTATCGCGCTCAACTGCGCGGCGCTACCTGAACCCCTACTTGAATCCGAATTGTTTGGGTACGAGCGTGGCGCGTTCACCGGCGCGACACACGCCAAACCGGGTCACCTGGAACAGGCATCCGGAGGCACCTTGTTTCTCGACGAAGTCGCTGAAATGAGCGCCCCGGCTCAGGCAAAGCTGCTGCGCGTACTGCAAGAACGCGAGTTCCAACGTCTTGGGGGAACTCGACCGATGAAAGCGGATGTCCGCGTCATCGCGGCGACCAACCGGGATCTCCGTATGAAAATCGAAGACGGCACATTCCGCGAGGATCTCTATTATCGCTTGCAGGTATTCGAAATCCGATTGCCGCCACTACGGGAACGACAGGAAGACATTCTTCCGCTCAGCCAGGCCTTTCTCGAAGAAATCACGCGGAACGTCGGCCGACCGCCCGCCGGCATCGCTGTAGATGCGATGAATACGCTCGTTCAATATGATTGGCCAGGCAATGTGCGTGAACTGCGAAATGCCTTGGAGCGAGCGGCCATTCTTTGCGAAGGCGGCTTGATTACCTCGGAACACCTTGTGCTCGCGCCACATCCGACCATCGCAATCTCCCCTGGCGGAACGGACGTATCAACGGCTTTCGCACCGACCACCACCGTGCATTTGCGATCCATCGAGAAAGCCGCCATTGAACGCGCGCTACAGGATGCCCGATTCAATAAATCGCTCGCTGCCAAGAATCTGGGACTTTCCCGGAAACAACTCTATGTCCGCCTTAAGCACCACGGACTCTTTTGATCGGACCATCGCCGCGAAATAACGTATAGCGGGCGGTTTGCCTTTGAGCGCCTTCAACCCGTTCCCCCCGTGCCGATGGTCCCAAGTTGCGCTGATCGGCACAGGTTGTTTCTGATCGGCACAACTGATCGTCCGTGCGGGTCATCCTGGTAAAACCGTTAGTGCTACGGTTTTCATCACAATGATCGGTTTTACGCCAATTCATGGGTCCCCACGGTCCAATCGTGTCGACTTCGGTATAGGTCTTGCTCGGACGGTGCCAATGCCGATTGTGGACCAGGTGATGGCGATGCCCGACAACAGTACCGATCGTTCGCTGGAGATCGAGCCACGAACGATAACGCTCAGCGACGGACGGCGTTTGAGTTTCCAATGCTATGGGGCCGACAGGGGTCATCCCATTTACTTCATGCATGGCTTTCCGGGATCTCGGCTGCAGGCGGCCTTGGTAAGGCTCAAGGCGGAACAAGCGGGCGTCAAGCTTATCGCCATTGACCGTCCGGGTTTCGGTCGTTCCAGCTTTCATGGAAAGCGATCGATCCTCGGTTTTGCCGCGGACGTCGAACAATTGGCTGACCATCTTGGCCACGGCCGGTTCGGAGTGATCGGGGTCTCGTGCGGTGGCGCCTATGCCCTCGCCTGTGCCCACGAACTGCTCAGGCGAGTGTATTGGGTTGGCTTGCTGGCGGCTATAGGTCCATTAGACGTTCCGGACATTCGGGTCCATCAATTACCCTTTCTCAAAGTGCTGTTCGCATTGGCTCGCCGTAGTGCCTGGCTCGCTCGACCCTTGTTGTTGCCGGACTGGTTGATGTTTCGTGCCTTCCCGCTCCAGGCCGTTCGCGCCGTGTCTTCGATACTGACCGAGCCGGATAGAAAGTTATTGAACGAGTCTTCAGAAGTCGCTGGGATTTTTGGAGAAAGTCTGACGGAGGCCTATCGCCAGGGATTGAGGGGCAGTGCGCAGGAAGCGCACCTGATCGCTACAGCCAGGGGTTTTTCGCCAGCCGACATCGACATCCCCGTAGATATTTATCAAGGGGGTCTCGACCGCCATGTTCCACCGGCCATGGGTCGCTATTTGGCTGAACAGCTTCCACGAGGTCGTTTCCACTACTTTCCCGAGGAAGGGCATCTCTCCGTGTTCGTCAATCGATTCGCCGATTTGCTGGCGAGCATTCGCACGATTACGCCATGAGCCGCGATCAGGCGCCGCGCCCCTCTTGGATGACGCGGCGACAGTTCGTTGGCGGTATGGCCACGGCAGTGTTGGGGGGGGTGTCAGCCTCCGCGTTCAACTATCACCGAAGCAATGCGACCTATCAAAGCCTGGCGGCCGAAACCTGGCGTCACGGCGACCCAAATTTAAAGCCGCACGCGGACGTCATGAAAGAATTGGTCCGGTACGCGACACTGGCGGCCAACAGTCATAACACTCAACCGTGGCGGTTCGCGCTGGCCGGCAACCGAATCACGATCTATCCGGATTTCGCCAGACGTTGTCCTATCGTCGATCCCGACGACCATCATTTGTTCATCAGCCTTGGCTGCGCGGCGGAAAATCTGGTGCAAGCCGCGGCGGCTTACGGTTTGAGCGCGGCCGTTTCGTTCAACCCGGCGACGCAAGGCGCCATCGAAATCGATTTGGCCAATATGGCACCCCGCCGTTCCGCCTTGTTTGAAGCGATACCGACGCGGCAGTGCACACGGGCCGAATATAACGGAAAGCCCGTTCCGACTGCGCAACTCGATCTACTGGGAGGAACTGGTGAATACTTCGACGTGTCGGCCTTTCTACTCACCGACAAACGGCGGATTGAATCCGTGTTGGCGTACGTATTGGCCGGAAACAGCGCCCAGATTAGTGATGCCGCATTCATTCGCGAACTCACGCATTGGATGCGCTTCAATGCGGCGTCGGCCGCACGGTGGCGTGATGGTTTGTATTCGGCGGCCTCCGGCAATCCACAACTGCCTGACTGGCTCGGGAGAATGCTGCTTCGCGTAGCCTTGACCGAAAGTGGCCAGAATGACCTCTATCGGCGGCAAGTTCGCAGTTCATCGGGAGTGATTGCATTCATCGGTTCACGAGAGGATAAAGCCGGTTGGACCGACGTAGGACGTTGTTGCCAGCGTTTCATGTTGCAAGCAACCGCACTGGGTATCCAGCAGGCGTTCATCAACCAGCCGATTGAAGTGCCGGCGGTACGCAAGCAATTCTCAACCTATCTTGGAGTCGGTGATCGACGCGTCGATTTAATGCTACGCTTCGGCTATGGGCCCATAATGCCAAGATCGCTGAGGCGGCCGCCTGAGCGAGTTATTACGGCGTCGTGAACGGAAGCAATACGGCGTCTTTTGTGGGCGATATGATCTGTTGAAGAGCGTTATATCGTTGACTATGCGCCCTAATCGTCACCGAGGGGGATCGGGAAACGCAAGCGATGCTTGCCTTCCCCATCCCTACAACTGTCACATCAAACCGGGTAGAACATTCAATGTATCGTGGAAGTTGTCTTTGCGGAGTGGTCACTTATGAGATCGACGGCGAGCTCGGGGATGGATATTTCTGCCACTGTTCGCGCTGTCGTAAAGCCAGCGGTTCCGCCTATGCCGCGAATGCACGCTTATTACCGAATCAGTTCAGGGTGCTGACGGGACAAGAATCGCTCAAAAGCTATTACCATCCGGCCAGCGGTCTGACGAGGAAATTTTGTGCGGAATGCGGTTCACCCATCGTCAGCGAGCGAAGCGAGCCGCCCATGCTGGCGGTGCGACTCGGCACGCTCGACACGCCGCTCCACGATTCGCCCATCCGCGGCCATATATTCGTGGGTTCCAAAGCCGAATGGGACGAAATCACGGACGATCTACCGCAGTTCGCCGAGCGGCCCACGAGTTGAACATTCGGACACCACAAAACTTTCCAGAAGCCATGCTGACCTATCGCGGAACGGTATTTCCCTGGCACTGCGATCACGTTGGCCACATGAACGTTATGTGGTATGTCGGCAAATTCGACGAGGCGACTTGGCAGTTGTTCAATGCTATTGGTCTTACCCCTTCCTATCTGCGCACCGCGCAACGCGGGATGGCCGCCGTCGATCAGCAGATCAAGTACCTGCGGGAGCTACACGCCGGCGCCGTCGTCACTATCAGGACGGTGGTACGTGAGGTTCACGAAAAGCGTATCGTGTTTGTCCACGAGATGTGCAATGACGAGACAGGGGAAGTTGCCGCGCGCACCATTCTCGTGGCCGTCCATATGGATACATCGATCCGCAAGTCCTGCCCATTTCCTCCTTCCGTCATTGAATCGGCCAAGGCGTTAATTGGCCCCCCACAATCACCTGAAGCGCAAAAGTGATACCGAACAGCCGATGCAATCAGCCCCAACGCTGGGTCGACGCGAAGTCCCCATCAACGTTGAACACGGCATGAAATGGCTTGCGCTGGCCACCCTTCTGATCATGCTGGGCGGTCAATCCCAAGCTCAGCCCGGCGATCCCGTACCGATAATGCCGGACGATTTGCATTGGTCCAGTCCACCGCAAATCCCTGGCCTGCGAGCCGCTTGGGTACTTGGTGGCGAGCACGATCCCGGTCCCTATCTGTTGCGGGTCAAGCTGGCCGCCGGAGCCCGTATTCCGCCCCATACCCATCCGGACACCCGTTACAGCACCGTGCTAACCGGGACGTTATACGTCGGTTTCGGTCCCGCCTTCGATGAAGCCCGTTGCGTCGCCATTCCTGCCGGAGGCGTCTATGTGGCCCCGGCCAACGTACCGCACTTCTTGTGGGCCAAGACGGGTAACGTGGAATATCAGGAAGCCGGCACGGCGCCGACCGCCACGGTTCCGGTTCCCATTGCCAACAACGGTTCTCGAACGGATTAGGGACGACCCGTCGTATTACCGGCCTTCCACTGAGTTCCCCTGACAACGGAATCCATGGGCTGACGGATTGGCGGAAATCGGCGGCTGTCCGAAATCGACACCCAATTGCTCTTGCATCCTTCACCTCCGCGGCGCCGGTTCGGCTGATAATCAATCGTCGGTTTGTCCCCGTTTGCGCAATTCACCCCGTTTCCAAACGTATACCCAAATTGAGCTGCGTATGGGGCTTGAGTACCTGTTCGAACAATGCCCAGTGGCCGGTAACCCAATCGACGACGTAACCGTTGGGCGCTTCCAACCATAACCTTTCTCCTTCCTCGATGGCTCTGAGCGGGAGGATGTAAGTGCCGAAATCACCACCGGATAACAAAGTCTTGAAGGTATCTTTATGAAGCTGCCAGACGGTGCTTGAGATCCGCTCGACAATAGCCATCCTTTGCCCTGAAGCCGTAGTTTCCGATGAATTCATCCGACGCATTTTCAGTTCGGATGTCGGTATGAATTCGCCGCGTTGCGCTTTACGGATCAGATATTCAATCCAACCCCAGCGGTTGCGAAACATCATGCCTCGGCCCAAGGCGCTGTTGTACTCATCCAACACCAATTGTGCCAAGGTCAGCGGAAGTCGGCCTAATCGCCGCTGAAAGTCTTCGCGTTCCAATTCATCGAGGTGTGCGAGATGAAAGTCGAATTGTAAGGGGGATGTGGAGGGCGTTGCCGAAAGCGTGTCCGAGGAGACGGGACCTGTTTTTTGAACAGTATCGCCTTCATAAGAAGATGCGATAACAAAACATCTGTTTGATAAACGACTCCCACTCCCTTTTTCTGTTTCATTCTTAGCTTGAATGGAATAAGGAGCTGTTGGTGTTTTTGAAAATTTAGGTATTTGCTGTAAGGGATCTTTGTATAGCGGTATCTGTACCGCACCTGAATGGGGGGATACCGCACTCTCTGGGCTTGATACCGTGCCACTGGGCCGATTTTCCAGCCTTGCTTTGCCACGGATCGCACCGGGTAAGTCGCCTGCGCAATCCACTTCCTGCGTGGGTTGCGTAATCGTCCGAATGGCCGCAGGCACCGGCTCGACGAAGGTCATGCCGTGGACTGTACGGCCCGCAACGCTGATGGCGCGATAGTCCCGATGGATCAGTCCCGCTTGCTCCAGGCGTTTGAGCGCCTGGCGCACCTGATCGGTGGTCAGCTCGAATTTCTTGGCAAAGTAAGCCAGTGGCGCACAGAACCGGTCGCGAGCAAAGCGTTTAACGTAATGAAGCACTTTGCCAGTGATATTTTCCGTCACGGCGCGGGGACGGTACTGATAGACGATCTCGGCTAACACGATGCAACCCACCAAATCCGTACGACCCGATGGGAGCTTCAATCGCTTATACCAACTCGGGGGAATCAGATTGCCGGTAAAAGGGATTGCGCCGATCGCTGCCACTGTCGGCGGCAAAGTCTGGATGTCCGGGTGAATTTGGGATGGGAACGGCGTGGTAGGCACCGCTTCCCGCGTAGATTGTCGCATGACAAACCCCTTGTTTAGCCTAAAAAAAGGCAACAAAAATCTATTGGGGTCTTGTAAGAAGGTAAGTGATTGCTATAATTAGCAAAGGTTTTTGTTCGCTTACCCCCCCAAGGACGCCCCCAAGCCCGATGTATGTTGCAAATACGTCGGGTTTTGGCATTTATGGGCCTTTACTTTTTGCGTTACGCGCTAGCAATCCTTTCTCAAAAGTTTGAGGTTAAATTTCTCGAACCTTAATAATATGCCACTCCGGCGCAAATCGCTCCTTTCGGTTCGCAAATTGTTATTAGGCGGATGTGGAATCGCGCTGTCGATGTACCGGTAAGCCACGCATTGGCTAGTCCGAACCTCCACTGATCGCCCCGCCGCTCGCATCAAATCCCGACCGGTTGCCGCACGAATCGCTAGAGGGTCGAGTAAGTAAGCTTCGCGGAACGATGCCACCCCGGCGTGGGGGAGTCCGTTTCTGTTAAAGTGTGCCGCCTGTTTGCGAAACGATCCGAATCCCATGCCGACCGATACTATCCACCAAACCAGCTTTCAATCCTTGCTGGCTTTAATCCGCTACGCGCGGGGCTATCGCCGCCGAATCGTTCTGGCGACCCTGTCCTCGATCCTGAACAAGCTATTCGACGTGGCGCCCGAGATTCTCATCGGCATCGCCATCGATGTCGTGGTCAACCAGCAGGAAAGTTTCGTGGCGGATTTAGGGTTCGGGACGCCTCGATCGCAAATCACCGCGCTGGGCGTGTTGACATTTTTGATCTGGGCCGGCGAATCCTTGTTCGAGTATTTCCATCTCGTCTTGTGGCGCAATTTGGCCCAGCGAATCCAGTCCGACCTACGTCAGGGCGCCTATGATCATATTCAGCAGCAGGATATGGCGTTTTTTGAATCGCGAAGTTCTGGCCAGTTGATCGCCATCCTCAACGACGACGTCAATCAACTGGAACGCTTTCTCGATGGCGGGGCCAATGAAATCGTCCAGACACTCGTCGCGGTTGTCGCGGTCGGCACGGTGTTTTTCATTCTTTCCCCCTTTGTCGCGATGCTGGCCTTTACCCCGATTCCGGTCATTATCTGGGGGGCATTCTTCTTTTTAAAACGCGCCAACCCGCTGTATGCCGATGTCCGCGAGAAAGTTGGCAGCCTGGCATCCCGACTCGCCAACAACATCGGTGGAATGGCAACCATCAAATCCTTTACCGCCGAGGCCAAGGAATCGGCTCATCTACGAGCGGTGAGCGAGGATTACGTGACGGCCAATCGCCAAGCCATCGCCGTCAGTTCGGCGTTCATCCCCGTTATTCGGATGGCGGTGCTGGCCGGGTTTCTGTGTACTTTCGTGGTCGGCGGTTATAGGGCCTTGAATGGAACGCTGAATGTAGGCGCCTATGGCGTGTTGGTATTCCTGACCCAACGCCTACTTTGGCCACTGACGCGTCTGGCTCAAACCGTCGACCTGTACGAACGGGCCATGGCCAGTACCCGGCGTATTCTGAGCTTGATCGCCACACCGATAGAGGTAAGGGATACGGGAAGACTGACTTTTAACCAGCCGGTGCGCGGCGCTATCCAAATCCAACAATTGACCTTTCACTACGCCAATACCCAAAGCGGCGTGGACGATATCGACATTCAGTTGGACTCGGGCCGAACGCTGGCGCTGGTAGGCGCCACAGGTTCCGGCAAATCCACGCTGATCAAATTGCTGTTGCGTTTTTATCAGCCCCAACGGGGTTCCATTACGATCGATGGCGTCGACATTACCCAACTGCCCTTGAAGGTATTGCGTTCCGCTATCGGATTGGTGAGCCAGGACGTGTTTTTATTCGAAGGGACGGTCAGAGAAAATATTGCCTACGGAAATCCTAACGCCGATGAACAGGCCATTGTGCAAGCAGCCAAAACCGCCGAAGCCTGGGAGTTTATCGAGAAGTTACCCGCCGGCCTGGAAACGGCCGTGGGGGAGCGCGGCGTCAAGCTTTCCGGGGGGCAACGTCAACGCCTGTCCCTCGCGCGGGCTTTGTTGAAGGACCCGCCAATTCTGGTGTTGGATGAAGCCACCAGCGCCGTCGACAATGAAACCGAGGCGGCGATCCAACGCTCGTTGGCGAAAATCTCGCACGATCGCACCGTGATCGTCATTGCTCACCGCCTCTCGACGATCGTCCATGCCGATCAGATCGTCGTCATGGCCCACGGCAGAATAGTCGAACAAGGCGACCATCGACAATTGCTTGAGAAACGCGGTGCCTACTGGTCACAGTGGCAAGTACAAACGGGAGGGCTTTGACGCGGCCCATGGGTTACGGACGCCTTGAAACCGCCGCTTGGGTCGATGCCATTGCCTTCTTTTCCGATCGACTTGCTATGTCCTTGATCCCTGGCGATCCCGCCACTGAGTTGCAATAGCGGCGAAATCCGGTGCATCCATAGGATTGTGGATTCACCGGGCCGGATAAACCCCTCCGCCGCCTTTATTTTATCGGAAATTCCCGGCGTACCACTCCCCCCACCCACGGTAACGCAAGCCGGTGGCGACCCACGCCCGGAATCTTTATTGAGCCGAGACGCCTATCATGTATGGCACGAATTGACCGCGGCTCGATGGGGTCGCGGATCGCCGTTCTCAAACCCGTTTTCAAGCCGGAGTAAGTTGATCATGAGCGAAAGAATCCAGTGCGGCCGCCTGCAGGTGTCGAACCCGTTGTATGACTTCATTGCCCACGAGGCTCTGCCGGGCAGTGGTATCGACGCTACCATTTTCTGGGCCGGCTTTGACGCGCTGGTACATGATTTGGCGCCGAAGAACCGTGCGCTGTTGGCCGAACGTAACCGTTTGCAGAGTGAAATCGACGCTTGGCATCGGGCGCATCCCGGTCCGGTTGGCGATAGCGCCGCCTATCGGAATTTCCTCACGTCCATCGGCTATCTGGCGCCAGTGCCGGACGAGGTGAAAATCACTACCACCAACGTGGACACCGAGGTGACGGTGCAGGCCGGTCCGCAACTGGTGGTGCCAGTCATGAATGCCCGGTACGCGCTGAACGCGGCCAATGCACGCTGGGGTTCGCTCTACGACGCACTGTATGGCGCCGATGCGATTCCCGAAAGCGACGGAGCCGAGCGTGGCGCTGGCTACAACCCGGTGCGAGGCGCCCAGGTTATCGCCTTCGGGCGAAGGGCGCTCGATGAGGCGGTACCCCTAGCCGACGCTTCCCATGCCGATGCTACCGGCTATGCAGTGGTGGATGGCGCCTTGGCGGTGACGCTCAAGGACGGTCGCACGGTCGGACTGAAGGAGGTAGGCCAGTTCGCCGGGTATCAGAGCGAATCCGCCGCGCCGAGCGCGGTTCTGTTGCGGAACAACGATCTGCACATCGAAATCGCCATCGACCGCCGTGGCGTGATTGGCCAGTCCGATACGGCCGGCGTGAACGACATCGTGCTGGAATCGGCGCTGACGACCATCATGGACTGCGAGGATTCGGTCGCCGCGGTGGATGCCGAAGACAAGACGCTGGTCTATCGCAATTGGATGGGCCTGATCGACGGCAATCTGACCGATACCTTCCAGAAGGGCGGCAAGACGGTTACGCGGCGACTCAACGCCGATCGCGAATACACGGCGCCGGACGGCGGCCAGGTGAAGCTGCATGGCCGGGCGTTGCTGTTCGTGCGCAGCGTCGGCCACCTGATGACCAATCCGGCGATCCTCGACGGCGACGGCAACGAGGTGCCGGAGGGTATTCTCGATGGCGTCTTGACGGCGCTGATATCCCGGCGCGATCTGACTCTCAAGAATAATTCCCGGACCGGCAGCGCCTATATCGTCAAGCCGAAAATGCACGGACCGGCCGAGGTGGCCTTCGCCAACGAACTGTTCGATCGTGTCGAGCAGTTGCTAGACTTGCCGGAGAACACCGTCAAGATGGGCATCATGGACGAGGAACGGCGCACCAGCGTCAATCTCAAGGCGTGCATCGCGGCGGCTCCTGCCCGCGTGGTGTTCATCAACACCGGGTTTCTCGATCGCACCGGCGACGAGATCCACACGACGATGGAGGCCGGCCCGATGATGAAGAAGGGCGATATCAAGAACAGCGCCTGGATCGTCGCTTACGAGCGTCGCAATGTGTTGATCGGTTTGTCCTGCGGCCTGCGCGGCAAGGCACAGATCGGCAAGGGCATGTGGGCCATGCCGGATTTGATGGCGGCGATGCTGGAACAGAAGATCGGCCATCCCCGGTCCGGCGCGAATACCGCCTGGGTGCCTTCGCCTACCGCCGCGACGCTGCACGCGCTGCATTACCATCAAGTCAATGTCGCTGCCGTCCAAGAGGAAATCGAGCGGCTCGATCTCGATGACGAAGCCGAGAAACTGATGACCGATCTGCTGACGATTCCAGTGGTCTCCCATGCCGACTGGAGCGCCGAGGAACGCCAAAAGGAACTGGACAACAATTGCCAGGGGATTCTCGGCTACGTGGTGCGTTGGGTCGAACAAGGCGTGGGTTGCTCGAAGGTGCCCGACATCAATAACGTCGGTCTGATGGAAGATCGCGCAACGCTGCGCATTTCCAGTCAGCACATCGCCAACTGGCTGCGGCACGGCGTGGTCGATGCGGAGCAAGTGGAGCGGACGCTCAGGCGCATGGCCGAAGTCGTGGATGGCCAGAATGCCGGCGACCCGTTGTATCGTCCGATGGCAGGCCGCTTCGAGACCAGTACGGCATTCGCGACGGCGCGCGCGCTGATTTTCGAAGGCGCCGTCCAACCGAATGGTTACACCGAGCCGCTGCTGCACCGCTATCGTCAGCAGTTCAAGGACGGATTGCGATAAAGCCAATCGATCCGGTAAGTCGGAAACCCTATTGACGTCCTGCGGGAAACCCCCGACTGGTCGGGGGTGATGGGGATTCCCGTCGTCATCACCGCGCCATCGGCGTTTCCCTGCGATGGCCGGCGTGGCATCGCGTCAGGTGGGGATGACCAGCACCACGTACCAGCCTTTTTCGACTGTTCTGGTAGCCAGCGCGTGTCGACCGTCCTGCTCGACCCGGATAATGGCAAGGTCCTTGTTAGCTTGTGCTTTCGCCAGCAACCGCTCGGTCAAGTCGTTGATCCAGGCAGTGGCCGAAGGGACGGCTTTTTTCAGACCCAGTTGATCCAATTGGGCCTTCGGCCGGTAATGCAGTACGGCTTCGCCGGCTTTGTCGTTCACTTCGTCGAGTTCTCGGATCAGCGCGTCGCCGGTCACGCCGATTACGAGTCCCGTGTCGTCCACGATGTAGGCCGTGGCTCCCTCCTGTACGACCAGTGAGTTCAGTACCGAATGGGATAATTGATCCAAGGTCATATCGTGCGAAACGACGCCGAGCAAGGTATCGCCGTCATAGGCCGGGTAGGAGACCGTAATCATCATGCCCGCTCCCACCAGATCGAGATACGGCGATGTCCAACCGGCCCGGCGATTTTTGAAATCCGCGCTGGTGTAATAAACCTGTTGCGTGGGCGGGTAGTTGTTTACGGCTTTGTTCAAGGGGAGAAAAGGGTAAATCAGCATCGCGCCATCGGGGGTGGTCAGATACGACCACGACAAGTGGAAGGACCGATAAGCGGCGCGAAACAGCGGAGTCAGCCGTTCGAACAGTTGGAGTTCGCGAAAGGTCTCGGCGGTGAAATCCGTGCCATTGTAGGTAAAGAAGGCGACATCCGGCGCCTGAAAGTCGGGCGGTGATTCCGGATTGCCGGACCAGCTTTGAAAAGCCACCGTATGGTCCTTCGCGACATAGTGTGTCAGCCAACGTTCTCGTTGTTCGGCCGTGGCTGCGGGAGCCGTTTTGGAGAAGGTGACGAATTCTTCCGCCAGGGCTCGGGTGCTGGCCGACACCTCTTCGAAAACGGTATCGATACGAACGGCCGCGAGACGGATGAGTGCGTCAAGCGACGAGTGGCATTCATCATCGGCCACCACCGAGGACGACACCGAAAACAGAAAGAAAAACAATACACTGGTAAAACATTTTAGGTCACGACAAAGCATAACGGACTCCCCTGGGATTTTTGGCAATAGCAAGCGCCGTGTATCACCGGAGCTTGGGCCGGTGAATCTTGACTTCAAACCTGCCCGGTAATCATTCCTTGTTCAAAGAGTTCCATCGGATGATGTGTCTCGCCTGGTGTCGCTGCTGTCCTAATCGCCGGCTCGGGTATCTTCCCCGCGCCTGCTGACGACATCAGGCTGGGATAATACCGATAACGGCCCTAGACTCCCAGGCCCATCGGAAAGCATTCGGATCGCCGTGAGGGTTTCGGTAAACATGGGATCGAAGGTTGCGATTAAAGCGATCAGGCCGCTATGCTTTCAAGGACTTGCCATAGTTAAGTAATGGTTGGGAATAAAACGGCTGATTCCTGACGGTCGCTAGGAGGCGGGAATTGATTCATTGGGAATCCTTCCGGCCGCGACCTTTCACTCTTTGCTCATCGAATAGGGGGCGATCTGTGACCATTAGCACTTATTGGTACTTTGACGAATTCGGTCCGGCGAAGACCGTACTGAAACAGGGACGTCAAACGTTACCGCCGCTTCTTCCCGGTCAGGCACTGGTGGCTATCCGCGCAATCGGCTTGAATCGAGCGGATTACCAATACGTGTTGGGAAAGCATTTTCCCCCGCGGGCGCTGCCCGCCTGCGTATCTCAAGAAGCCTGCGGAGTTATCGTGGAATTGGGGCCGGAGCCAACGGACCCGAAAAGCCGGCGCCATTGGAGGATCGGCGATCGCGTGGCCTTCGCGCCGATGCGGGTCGACATGGGCGGCATGGGCGTGCTACGCGATAGGGGCGTCTACGATCAATCCTCACTGTTGGCCATTCCCGACGGGTTTTCCGATCGCCAAGCGGCCGCCTATTGGATGGGAATATTAACAATGGCGGGCGCCATGGAAATGGCCGGTATCGGTCCCAAGAACAGTCGGGGTCAGTCTATCGTTGTTACTGCGGCGACTGGAGGCGTCGCTACGATGGGCTTGCGACTGGCCCAGGCGTGGGGCGCTGAAACCGTTGCAATCACCCGCAGTCAGGAAAAAGCCGAATGGCTCGCGGCACTTGCGGACCATGTGGTGGTGGCGGATTCGGCCTCGTCATTTCGCGCTCGACTGCGATCACTTTTCCCGAACGGAGTGGATGTCGTCATCGATCCCTTGGGAGGTGAATATGTCGGCGCTTCCGTGGAGGCGCTGTCCTTCGACGGCCATTATGTCGGCTACGAAATGGTGACCCGGAGTTCGGGCACTTTCGATATCCCGTCGCTGTTACAAGCCGGGGCGCATCTTCATGGCTACACCGTTTTCCGCTTATTGCAGCAACCCGGCTTGATGGACCGTATGCTGGAAATCGGCATGAAATACGCCCCGCAAGCAAAGCCGATTCTGGCGGAGAATTATGGATTCGACGCGGCGCCGGACGCCTACGCCGCGCTGAATCGATGTCAGCACTTTGGAAAAATAACCATCGCCTTGTGAATTAATTGACTTGGGTTTGAGTTGAGGGGTTGCAATGCTTTACTTCGTACCACGCGCGACGATTGTAATGACACTGGCCATCGGTATTTTGCTGGCGACCGCCTGTTCCTCGTCCGGACCCTCGGCGAAATCGTCGCTGAACAAACCGGCGGCCGAGCAGGGCAAAAAGGCGGCGAACGGACCGTTACCCTCAGGGATTATTTCGAATCTGCACAAGGGCATCGATGTATCGCATTTTAGTGGCGCCGTGGATTGGCCGGCGCTTGGCACGGCGGGCTTTTCCTTTGGCGTTATCAAAGCGACCGAGGGCGATGACCTGAAAGATCCGTCGTTCGATGAATTTTGGTCCGGCATAAAAAAAGCCGGTCTGGTACGCGGCGCCTATCATTTCTACGTCACGGAGGACGACCCCCTGGAGCAAGCCAAATTCTTTATCCAAACGGTCGATCTCGAACCCGGCGATCTGGTGCCCATCGTGGATATCGAAACGCTCGGACACGACACCCAACCTGAGTTGGCCCGACGGCTAAAGATTTGGCTCGATGCCGTGGAACAACATTTCGGGGTGAAGCCAATCATCTACACCGATTGGAAATTCTGGAACGAGCATCTGACCGACGATTTCGGCGATTACCCGTTGTGGGTGGCCGAATACGAGGTTGAAGAACCCAAGCTGCCGGAGGGTTGGAAGGACTGGCACCTCTGGCAATGGAAAGGCAACGCCACGGTTCCAGGCGTCGAAAAAGACGCCGATTTAAGTCGTGTGAATCCCTCGGGTGTGGACCTGTCCGTACTGATTTTTGGACTGTAATCACCCCTAGCCAATCTTTCCGGGCCCGAGCCGAATCTCGTCGGCCGGTTTTTGGAGGCGACGAGCTAAGCCCGTCCATGCTCAATTTCCAAGCCACCCGCCTTTTCCCCAAATTCTGCGTCTGACGCGAATTTCCTTATTTTCTGCATATTTCTTCCCAGATGACGCGGGACAATCTTCTCCGCAATCAAGCCACAGCGGAGATACTTTATGAATCCACCTGTTTCCACGGGCCGAGGCGGCGCCGGCCTGGCCGTTTCGATTAGGCCAGGTCTTCGCCTGGACCGTGACGCCTCAATTAGACAACGCAAGTTCAGCCAGGCAGACAGCACAAGGAATGCGCGGGTTATTGGGAACAGTATGGCGCAACCGCCGGAGCGCAAGCATGGCCTGGCCGGACAACCGAATAGTCCGGTGAGTTGAATGCCAATCGATCGATAAACGGCGCGGTCGCGCCATTAGGCTTGACGATGGGGGGACGGTTTTCAATACCCATCAACCGGTATAGCCCGTTTGACTTAATTATTCATAAGGCTTTTGGGCGCGCGCGTTGCGCACCGGCGCGACCGCGATATTAAACATCCCGAATTCAAGGAACAAACAATGCGAACCACCGAAAAATCACTTATTGCAGTCAGTGTAACGGCCCTCATGGCCAGTGCCACGGGCTTTGCTCAGGAACTTGACGACGCGGCGAACGCCGTCGTCGAACCGAATTCCTTATTGCAAGAGGCTGACGACCAGAACCCACCGCCGCGCGTGTCGCCCGCGAGAAGAATCAACCGCCAAGAGCCGGCATCCGATAACGAACCACCGCTGGCCGACGGTTATCGCAGCATCGACGGAAGTGGCAACAATATTAATCAAAACACGATGGGAGCGGCCGGCACGCCGCTTAATCGCTGGCTGGAGCCGGCCTATTGGGATGGCGTTTCCACGTTGGCCGGGCAGGATCGACCCAGCGCCCGGACGATCAGCAACGCTGTCAGCGCCCAGTCGAACAGCATTCCAAACACTCTTAACGTCAGCGATTTTCTCTGGCAGTGGGGACAATTTCTGGATCACGATCTGGATTTGACCGATGGCGTCGATCCCCCCGAAGCAGCCGATATCGCCGTGCCTCAAGGCGATGTTTATTTCGATCCCAATGGCGCGGGCACGGCGACGATTGCGTTCAACCGCTCCCTTTACGATTCGGCCAGCGGTACGGGCACTGAAAACCCGCGCCAGCAACTCAACGAGATTTCCGGCTGGATCGACGCCTCCAATGTTTACGGGTCGGATAGCGAACGCGCGCTGGCCCTGCGCACCCTGGACGGTAGCGGCCGATTGCGAACCAGCGAGGGTGACTTGCTGCCGTTCAATACCGAGGGACTGCCCAACGCGGGCGGCAACAGCGCGACGCTGTTTCTGGCGGGGGACGCGCGCGCCAACGAACAAGTGGGTCTCACCGCGATGCATACCTTGTTCGTTCGTGAACACAATCGGCTGGCGGATATCCTTCGCGATGCCAATCCGAATCTGAGCGGTGATGAAATCTATGAACGGGCGCGGCGAATGGTCGGCGCGGAGGTGCAAGCGATCACCTATCGGGAGTATCTGCCGGTGCTGCTTGGGCCGGGGGCCATCAGCGCCTATCGCGGCTACCAAGCGAACGTCGACGCCCGAATCACCAACGAGTTCGCCACCGCCGCGTATCGTTACGGCCATAGCGCGTTGAGTCCCAGACTGCTGAGGCTCGACGCTCAGGGAAATGTAATCCCGGCTGGGGACCTGGCGCTGCGCAACGCATTTTTCGCTCCGCAACGCCTCGTGGAGGAAGGCGGTATCGCCCCGATACTGCGGGGCCTGGCGGCGCAGGTCTGTCAGAAAGTGGATATTTACGTCATCGACGACGTACGCAACTTTTTGTTCGGTCCCCCCGGCGCGGGCGGTTTCGATCTGGCCGCGCTGAATATTCAGCGCGGGCGCGATCACGGGATACCCAGCTATAATGACATGCGAGCTGGTATGGGATTGAATCCGGTGCGAAATTTTGCCGAAATCAGTCGCGATCCGGAGATTCAAACGCGCCTGGCGAACGCCTATGGCGCCGTCGATGACATCGATGCCTGGGTCGGTGGCCTGGCCGAGGACGACTTGCCGGGCGCCATGGTCGGCGAGCTGATCCGTACCGTGCTGACCCGGCAGTTCGAGGCGCTACGTGATGGCGACCGCTTTTGGTATCAATTGACCCTCACCGCCGAGGAACGAAACGACGTCGAGCAGACCCGGTTGGCCGATATAATCCGTCGCAATAGCGAGATCGACCGGGAGATCCCCGATGACGTGTTCCATGTGCGCAATCCAGCGTAGACGTCGCGTGAAAATGCCCGAGCCATGCGGCTGACCATCGGCCTCAAACTGTTTCTGGCTTTACTTCTCTGCACCGGCGGTACGCTGCTGGTCATGGCGCTGCTGGCGCAGTGGAGCCTGGGCCGTGGTTTCCTGAACTACATCAATCAAGTGGAAAGCGAGCGCATGGAAGTGTTCGCCGACCACTTGGCGACCGTCTATATATCCCGCCGCAATTGGCGATGGTTGCGCGACGACCCTCAAGCCTTGCGTCGGGAATTGGCCGTTCTCGACCAACGTCGGCGGTCACCGCAAAATCGGCCGCCCCGTTTACCCCTTCTGTTCGCGGGTCCTCCGCTGCCAGCGCCGCGGCCGCCGGCGCCGCGGCCGATAGGCCCGGCCCCTTTGCCTCCGGTCGGCGGAGATGCCCGGATTCCCACCGATCCGGCGCCGTTGGAACAGCGGTTGACGGTGTTCGATGGCAACAAACAGGCGGTCAAAGGCCATGCCCGTTTTTCGGAAGCGGCGCAAACGGTGGCGATCAAGGTGGAAGAAAAAGTTGTCGGATGGTTGGCGCTGGAACCGCTGCAGCAGGTCACCGCGATGCGGGACGTGCGGTTTCTGCGCCAGCAGTCACATCGGTTCATGCTGATCGGTGGCCTGCTTCTGGCGCTGGCCGCCTTCGCCGCGCTGGTCTTGGCGCGGCATCTGACCCGCCCGTTGCGCCAACTCACGCGAACCGTGCAACACCTGGCCGCGGGCAATCACGCGATACGAAATCCGATCAAGGGCCGGGACGAAACCGCGGAACTGGGGCACAGCATCAACAGCCTGGCGCATACTTTGGAAGCCAACGAAGAAATCCGCCGTCGTTGGTTCGCCGATATTTCCCACGAATTGCGCACGCCGTTGACCGTACTGCGGGGTGAACTGGAAGCCCTGGAAGACGGAGTGAGACCGACCGACAGCAAAGCGTTGGGATCTCTGAAAGATGAAATCCACGATCTGAGCCAACTGATCGACGATCTGCACGAACTGTCGCTATCGGATCTCGGCGCGCTCAGTTACCGCAAGCAGCGGTTGGATCTGAAGGAGTTACTCACCCCAGTCACGACGACGTTCGGAACGCGTATCCAAAGCCATGACCTGACATTGGAATTCGTTGCGGAGCGCCTTCCCGCGTTGCCGGTGTACGGTGATCGCCAACGTCTGCAACAGTTATTCGGTAACCTGTTGGAAAACGCGATTCGGTACACCGACGCTGGAGGTCGAATCGCATTATCGGTCGTGGCCGACGGCAATACGGCCATCGTCAGTTTGGAAGACACCCCGCCCGGCGTGCCGCCGGAGGTCTGCGACCGCCTTTTCGAGCGACTGTATCGCGTGGAATCGTCCCGCAGTCGGACCCACGGGGGCAGCGGGCTGGGGCTGGCGATTTGCAAAAATATCGTTGCGGCCCATGAAGGCAGCATCCGGGCCGAACCGTCCCGCTTGGGCGGGTTGGCGATCATCGTCAAGCTGCCGCTTCTCGAATTCTAAAAACCGACTTGATGTGATCGATGGCGCGAAGGCATGCGACGGAGTCGGAGCCACGCGGCAGGTTTGGCTATAATTCCAAGACAGAGCTCTGTTCGGAATCCTGAACGTTCATGAGGGCTCAAGTCACGTCCGAGGCGATAGTCCCATCTCGCCGTCGTAAACCCGACCAACAGGATTAAGCCATGAATTTATCGCGACGCCGATTCGCCGTCGGTAGCTTGTTTCTACCGCTGGGAACCGCACTCAACGGTGCGGCAAGGAGTGCGGAGCAACAGCCGAAATCGCAACCCGTCTCGGATGCCCAGGACGATGAGAGCGGATATGCCAAAGCGTTCGCGAACGGGCGCGAGCAAGTCGTCGATTACCATCGGAAAGCCGGCTACCGGCATCTTCCGGGACAATCGCTGATTACCGGCCAAGCGTTCAACGGCGGGTTGCGCTACGACGATTCCGGCGGGTTGGCCGATGCGCCGGATGGCGCGATGGTCATCCAAGTCTGCGCTCGTGTCGAAGACTTGCAATTCAAGGAACGGCAGGAAGTGTTGCCCTATTTTCACCTCTTCGCCTGCAACCGGCGCTCCGATAGCGGCCGCGAGCAGGTCCTTTCGCAACTGTTGGATCTACTCGTCACGACCGTTGGATTACCGGTGAGACATCTTGGGTTGGTGAGTGTATCCGCCTTGGAAGAATATCGAAGCGTACTGGCCGAATACGGAATCGATTGGGACAAGCAAGTATCTATTCGGGATCTCGAACAAGCCAAGGCGGCGGGCGACGGATCGGGTTATTTCCGTCCCGAAGGCCATCCGGAAAAGCCCGAGTACCGGACGGCCGGACTCTATTTCTGGATGGGCGACGGTCCACCACCGGACTTGTCAACCTATCCCCCGCCCAAGCCGTGGGTGGAAATCGGCGAAGTGGTGCTCGAAAAATCCATGGGCTTCGGATACGGCTTAGGGCTGGAACGTTTGGTTTACGCCCAAACCCGGTTGTTGCCCGGCTGGCGGGACGGAATCGCGGCCTTGTCGAAGCAAGCGAGAATGGAGGCCGAGGAAAACGGAATGCCCTTGCCGGAAGGTTATTATCAATTCGAAGAAAGCGCGGGTTAGCATCGAACGATGAAGCGTCATGGTTGAATCCGAACCATCGCAGTACCTCAAACGCGGCGGATTGATTCTCATGGGGGTGGCGCTAGGCGGTTTTGCCGCCGACTATCTGTTCAATATCGGTATTTCCCGACTCTTGCCCGCTCACGCCTACGGCGATTACAAGGTGGCCTACGCCGTGGCGTCGCTTTCCGCCGTCGCCGTGTTGCTGGGCGGCGACCGGGCGGCGCCGCGGGTATTGGCAGGGCCGATCCAGCGTGGCGAAGGCCGGGCGGTTTGGGAATATCTGCGGTTTTTTATCGGACTGGAACTGGTCCTGTCCGTGCTGCTCGTGGCGGCGACGCTGCTGGCCAGCACATTGCAGTTGGGGCGATTCGACCCGCTGCACCATCATGCCCTGGTCATCGCGGTATTCGCCGTACCCCTTATCGCGGCCGGCGCTCTGTTGTCACGCACGCTCCAGTCCGCAAAGTATTTGGGCATGGCCAATCTGCCCTGGCGGGTCGCGTTCCCCATTTTGAAATTGGGCTTGATGGTCGTAGCCGCCGGGTTGTTGGGCGGCTTGACCAGTCAGTCGGCCGTGGTCATGGGCATCGTCGCCGTGATGTTCATCGTGTCGTGGCAATACTGGATCATACGTCGGCGGGGACTCTTCGAAGCGGGCCGGCAACAGGATTTCCTGCGACCTAAACAGTGGTTGGCCCTCTCCACACCGATGATGGGCGCTTTGGTCGTCGCCATGGCGCTCCGGCAAGTCGACCTGTTTCTGCTCGAAATCCTGGGAGAAGAGCACGAGGTAGGGCATTTCGCGGCGGTAGCGACCACAGCCCATGTATTGATGCTGGTGCAACTGACGCTGGTCGGGCTGATCGCGCCCTTGATTGGCCCGGCCATGGAAAGCGGTGCGGCAAGCTCCCAGGCGATGTTCCGGCACGGTCAACGTCTCTTGATGGTGTCCGTCATTCCGTTGGCGCTGATTATCGCCTGGGCGGGCCGGCCGATTCTCGGATTATTCGGCCCGGATTACACCGACGCCCATCCGGCTCTGCTCATTTTGCTGTTCGGCTATGCCCTATGGGCGGTATCGGCGCTCGCCGCCACTTGGTTGCAATATGGGGGGCGGGGACATTGGGTGTTGTCGGTCATGCTGGCGGCCCTGGTATTGGATATCGGTCTCAACATCGTCCTGATTCCCCGTTATGGTCTTACCGGAGCGGCCTTGGCCACGACGATCGTTTTCAGCTTGGCGGCGGTGGCGAATGGGGCGCTTTATTGGTTTTTCCTGCACTCACCGCGAGGGATGTCTTCGCCGGATAAATCCGAACCCGAGTTCCCGCGACCGTGACCCGAACCGCGCTGGCGTGGACGGGCCGGTCGATCCTTCACATCTCGCGCCGGCGTACCTAAGCTATCGTCAACAATTGACGGAGCCGTAGCGATGGACAAAAAAATCTTGATCGTGGAGGACGAACCGAAAATTGCGGCATTGCTCCGAGACTACCTTGTCCAAAGTGGCTACCAAACGGCTCATCTGGACCGCGGGGACGAGGTCGAGCGGTGGGTGCTGGAAAACCCGGTCGATTTGCTGCTGTTGGATCTGATGTTGCCCGGCAAAGACGGCCTGGAAGTGTGCAAGGGGCTCAGGCGGTTTTCCACGGCGCCCATCATCATGATTACCGCTCGCGTGGAGGAAATCGACCGCCTGCTGGGTTTGGAACTCGGCGCGGACGACTACGTTTGCAAGCCGTTCAGTCCTCGCGAGGTGGTGGCCCGCGTCAAAGCCGTTTTGCGGCGGATTGGCGCGCCCCCGCCCGAGCCGTCGGTGGTCTTGGACGAAGCGGGCTATAAAGCCAGTATCGCCGGCAAGGATCTCGGTTTGACCGCCGTGGAATTCAAAATGCTACGCAAGATGGTGTACCAGCCCGGCCGAATCTTTTCCCGGGATCGGCTCATGGACGTCATGTACTCCGACCAGCGTATCGTTTCCGAGCGCACCGTGGATAGCCACATCAAAAAACTGCGTAAGAAAATCGCCACGGTAATGCCGGAACGGGAAATCGTTCATTCCGTCTATGGCGTGGGTTACAAGTACGAAGGGTGAGCCACCGCGGGTCGGCCGGCTTGGCCACGAGCCAAAATAAAACCCCGGCTTGGCCGGGGTGAGGTAACGATCCGCTGGGTGAGCGCGCCATCCTGGCCACGAGCGTTCTGGCGCTAAACCGTGGCCGTGCGCTTGTCCGAGTCCTTGGGCATGCTGCCCTTGCCCGCCTCGAAATACTGCTTGAAGTGTTCCTTGACGGCCTCCGGGTCGAAATCGAGGAACGTGCCGCCCGATTCAAAATGTTGCACGAATACCTTGCCCACGGCGTAGGTCGCCGCGCCGGCGAAGGCCGGCATGGCGATCGTGCCGGCGATGGTGCCGATGAAAGGAATGGATTTGAGCAACGAGCCGCCCACGCCCCAGGCGAGGCCTGTCGGGACGATACTGCCCACCAAGCTCGCCACCAGCGACTTCACGCGGTTTTCGGAAAAAGCGACGTCGTACAATTTAGCCAGTTCGTTCAACATTTTGAGTTGAACCCCTGTCACAGTGACCAAATCCAGGAATGGGACCGGAATCGCTCCTGCTCCGACTGACCATCCCACATATTTATTGATGACAAGTTTGGCTTTTGCGTATTGATCTAACATGGCCACGATCTCCTGCCCGTTGAAGAGTAATCGATGGTATTTATTCAAAGTGAAGCCGAATATAGTCCTAATGCCAATATTGTCAAGTTAGCATACTGATTTATCTGCCGTATTATTAACGCAATACGATAAGTCCATTTCGTCGATTCCGGTCCTTTGCAGAAACTTTTGACCATCGTTTCTCCAAAGCTTTTGCACGCAATGCACGGGCCAATCTCAATAGAATAGTTAGATAAATTCTTCCTTAATATCGATTGTGGAGTGGTTGGTTTGTGCGCTATCGGCCTTGGATCGACGCGATTGGCGAGCGATATTTTCATTACGGATTGCCGTGACCTCTAGCAGGAGGCGCGCAAGCTCACTATACTTTCCGTCCGAGATTAGCGGCGCCTATTCATAAAAAAAGAAAATCCCGCTTCTCGGCGATTGGGTTGATTTTGGGTATTAAAGTTGCTTTCGCAACTCGTTTTATTTCGTCGCCCGTCGCTTAAATATTCAAGGCATTCTTTAGCGAATTAATCTCATCCAGGGCTAACGTGTCGAGGAGATTAGGGGAAAGAAAGAGAATGCTCGAAATCGTCAACCGATACGCGCATGGATATGTTGCGATTCCGGCCATAGTCGCCTGCGCCAACCAGGGCTTATTCGGGTTACTGGGTGCGGAAGCGCCTTTATCTTTAGAGCGCATTGCACGATCACTCAATGCCAACTCGGGTCACCTGCGGGTTGCGGTCCGAATGTTGGAGTCACTGAATTGGGTTGAACGAACGCCGAATGGCGCCTTTTTCCTCACCGCCGAGTCCGAGCAGCATCGACAAATTCCTTCGGATATCCTTGATCTTTTCGAATTTCCCGTTGCCGCCTATCTAAGTCAGGCGACCGAAAACGGTCGTTTGCTATCTTGGATTCGCCGATCCCAGCGGGGTTGGAACGTGTCCTCGCCGTTGCTGGCCGATATGCTGGACGGCCTGTTGGTCATACCCGTGTTTCTGGCGCTCAAGCAGCAGGGTTTGCCGGCGCCGGGCAGTCCCCCTCTGGGCGCGCTCAGTGCGCCGATCCAGGATGAGTTGGCGGATTGGTTTCTCAGCAAAGGCTGGGCGGAACCGGGCGGCGGGAGCTGGGTGCTCACGGCCAGCGGCCAGTTTCTGGCCGACCGTTGCCTGATTACCGCGACGACGGCTTCCTATCGTCCGATGCTGGCGAACCTGGCGGAATTGCTGGGCGGCGATCCCCGCCGGGTTTTCCAACGCGACGAAGCCGGCCACGAAAGCCATATCGACCGGGCGCTGAATGTCATCGGCAGCGGCTTTCAACACGGCAAGTTCTTCGCCGACCTCGACGACGTACTGATTTCCCTGTTCGATCAGGGGAATTACGCGGAGCAGCCGCATTACCTGTGCGACACGGGATGTGGCGACGGTAGTCTGTTACGGCGTTGCTACGAGGCGATAAGGGATAAAACGGACCGGGGCCGCGTACTGGATCGTTACCCCTTGCGGGTGATCGGCGTGGATTTCAACGGGAAGGCGTTGGAAGCAAGCGCGCGGACCCTGGCGGGAATCCCTCATTGGCTGATTCAAGGCGATATCGGCGATCCCGAGAAGATCGTCCGGGATTTACGGGCGCGGGGCTTGACTGACCCCGAGAACATTTTGCACCTGCGTTCTTTCCTGGATCACGATCGGCCCTACCAACCGCCAGTCGACGCGGCGCGCGTCGAAGATCGCGCCCGCCTGCCCTACCAGGGCGTTTACGTCGACGAGCAGGGGCAGTCGATAGCGCCCGCCGAGATGGTGCAAAGTCTGGTCGAACACCTGCAACGCTGGTCCGACGTGGCCAACCGGCACGGTCTGATTCTGCTGGAAGTGCATTGCTTGACGCCCGAACTGGTCCGGCGTTTTCTGGATCACAGCGAAAGTCTACATTTCGACGCCTATCACGCGTTTTCCAAACAGTATCTCGTCGAAGCCGAGGTTTACCTGACGGCATTGGCGGAAGCGGGATTGTTCGCCCGGCCCGGTTTTTCCAAACGCTATCCCCGAGCCTTCGATTTCACGCGCATTTCGCTGCATTGGCTGGAGCCCCGGCCCTATCGGATTCGCCCCGCCAGCCCGTCGGATATACCGCGACTGCTGGCGCTGGAAGCCGCCTGCTGGCTGGAACCCCTGCGCGCCACGGCCACCGAACTGGAGCGACGAATGGCGCGTTTTCCGGACGGCCAGTTCGTGTTGTTGAGCGACGGCCAAGTGGTCGGCGCCGCGTATTGCCAGCGCATCACTGCCGTCCACGTTCTTCAGGCCAGTCGCCGCGCGCGAGTGTCCGATCTGTACGCGGAAAACGGTCCCATCTTGCAATTGCTGGCCTTGAATGTGTTGCCGGAGTTGCAGGACAAGGGGCTGGGCGATCAGTTGTTGGAATTCCTGCTCCAGTGGTGCGCTTTGAAGGGTTCCGTGGAGGAGGTCGTCGGCATTACCCGTTGCCGGGATTATCGACCCGAATCCGGCCTGACGTTCGAGGATTACGCCTGGGCGCGCAATCGCGACGGGCGTTTGCTCGATCCCGTATTGCGCTTTCACGAAGCGCACGGCGCAACGCTGCGCCAAACGGTGCCGGATTACTGGCCGATCGATCCCGCCCGGCCGGCGCCCGGCGTCTTGATCCACTACGCGATCCGCCAACGCGAGCCGGTTGAATCCGGCGCCGCGCGCGCGAAAGCCGCCGACGGTTTAGGCAACGCCGATCAGGCCCACGGCGTCCAACCCGACGCGGAAGCGACGGTCGAAGCGGCCATCCGTTCCCTGCTGGGCAAGAAGCTGAAGGACTATCAACCCCACACGCCGTTGCGGGAACTGGGCATGGATTCGCTGGATTTGATGGAACTGAGATATTTGCTGAACCGGCGCTTCGGCGAAAAGATCGACACCACCTTCTTTTTCCGCTGCAGTACGCCGGCGGCCATCGCCGATTTTCTTTCCGGCAAACCGTCGCCGACGACCCCAGAATTCCGTCCGCCCGTCCGCCCGATGGCGCGGACGGCGGCGTTTCCCGATCCGATCGCTGTCGCCGATCCTCGGCGGGAGCCCATCGCGATCGTCGGCATGAGTTGCCGCTTCCCCGGCGCCGCCGATCTCGACGCTTATTGGCGATTGCTGCAAGCGGGCGTCGACGCCATCACGCCGGTCCCGCCGGATCGCGGCTGGACGGACGAAACCGGCGACGAAGCGGCGGCGGTCCGATTCGGCGGATTCCTGGAACACATCGATCGGTTCGATGCGGCGTTCTTTCGGATTTCGGCGCGCGAGGCCAACGCGCTCGATCCGCAACAGCGGCTGATTCTGGAGCTGTGTTGGCAGGCGTTGGAACAGGCCGCCATCGATCCGCATCGGTTGGCGGGGAGCCAGACCGGGATTTTCGTGGGCGCTTTTTCGCACGATTACGAGATCCTGCAGATCAAACAACCGGGTTGGGAAGACTCCGACGGCTATTTCGCCTCCGGCAATTCCGCCTCCATGATGGCGGGACGGTTGGCCTATCTGTTCGATTTCCGAGGGCCCGCCCTCACGGTCGAAACCGCGTGTTCGTCGTCGCTGGTGGCCTTGCACCTGGCCTGCCAGAGTCTGCGCGACGGGGATTGCGAACTGGCCTTGGCCGGCGGCGTCAATCTCATGCTATCGCCGGAACTCAGCCGCACCTTCGCCAAAGCCGGCATGTTGGCCGCCGACGGACGTTGCAAGACCTTCGATGCGGCGGCGAACGGATACGTCCGCAGCGAGGGGGTGGGCGTGGTCGTCCTCAAACGCCTGTCTCGGGCGCTGGCCGACAATGACCCGGTGATGGCCGTGGTGCGGGCGACCGCCGTCAATCAGGACGGCGCCAGCAACGGCTTGACGGCGCCCAATCCACTGGCCCAGGAAGCCGTCATCCGCCGCGCCTTGCAACAGGCGGACGTGACGCCCCATCAAATCGATTACGTGGAGGCGCATGGCACCGGCACCGCGCTGGGCGACCCGGTGGAAGTCAAGGCGTTGGGCGCGGTGTACGGGCAAGGCCGGGTACGGGACAATCCGTTGCTGATCGGTTCGGTCAAGACCAACATCGGCCATGCCGAGGCGGCCGCCGGCATCGCCGGGCTGATCAAGACGGTACTGGCCTTGCAACACCGGTACATACCGCCGCATCTGCATTTTGCGAATCCCAATCCGGGGCTCGATTTGGCCGCGATTCCGGCGCAAGTGCCGGCCCACGGTTCGCCTTGGCCGGCCAAACGCGACGACGGTCCGCGTTTGGCCGGGGTGAGTTCGTTTGGCTTCAGCGGCACCAACGCCCATGTCATCCTGGAACAGGCTCCTCCCTCGCGCACGGTTTCCCCGCCGCGATCCAGTCATCTCCTGGCGCTGTCGGCGCGCAGCGAAACGGCGCTCGCCAGTCTGGCTCGTTCGTTCGGAGACTATCTGCAAAGCCATCCGGCGGTGGATTTGGCGGAATTCTGTCATACGGCCAACAGCGGGCGCGCGCATTTCGACCGGCGGCTCGCGGCGGTGGCCGATACGCCCGCCCAACTTCGGGAACGGCTGATCGCCTTCGCCGACGGCGAGAACCGGCCCGGATTGCAAAAAGGTCAGGCGGGCGAGCGGCCCCGCGTCGTTTTCATGTTCACCGGCCAAGGCTCGCAATTTCCCGGCATGGCCCGCGAGCTTTACGAAACCCAGCCAGTTTTCCGCGACACCTTGGACCGCTGCGCCGAATACTTGGGTCCGCGCTTGGAAACGCCGCTGTTGGCCTGTCTTTATCCGACCGACGGCGAGCCATCCCCGCTCGACGAGACGGCCTACACGCAACCGGCCTTGTTCGCGCTGGAATACGCCCTGGCCGCGCTTTGGCGGTCCTGGGGAATCGAACCCGACGCCGTACTCGGCCATAGCGTGGGCGAATATGTGGCGGCCTGCGTCGCCGGAGTGTTCAGCCTGGAAGACGGTTTGGCCTTGATTGCCGAGCGCGGTCGCGTTATGCAGGCGCTACCCCGTGACGGCGCGATGATCGCGGTGTTGGCGCCCGTTCAGCGCGTCGCCGACGCCGTGGCGCCTTTTGCCGACGCCGTGTCCATCGCCGCGGTGAACGGTCCGGCCAGTACCGTCATTTCCGGCGCGCGCGCGGCGGTCGAGGCCGTGGCGAGCGAACTCGCGCGGCAAACGGGTTGCAAAACCGTGGCTCTGCCGGTGTCTCACGCCTTCCATTCGCCCTTGATGGAGCCGGTGTTGGCCCCCTTCGCGGATTTCGCCGGGCGCTTGAGCTTCGATAAACCCCGCATTCCGCTGTGTTCGAACGTCAGCGCCGAATTCATCGAAGAACTGCCCGCCGCCTACTGGGTACGGCATATTCGCGCGCCGGTGCGCTTCGGGCCGGGTCTGGAGACGGTATTCCGCCAGGGTTACCGCATTTTTCTGGAAATCGGCCCGCAGCCGGTGCTGACCGGGATGGCGCGCGCCGTGCTGCCCACCGACGAAGCCGTCTTGCTGGCCAGCCTCAACCGGGGTGCTTCGGACTGGCGGCCCCTGTTGGACAGCTTGGGAACGCTTTATACGAAAGGCGCGAAGACGCATTGGGCCGCCTTGGACAGCGGCTATCGGCCCGGCAAGCTTCATCTGCCCGGTTACCCGTTTCAACGCAAGCGACATTGGTTCGGCGGCATACCGCCGCTGGCCACCGCCATGCCATCGGGCGGATCGGGATGGCATCCGCTGTTGGGCCGACGCCTGCCTTCGGCCGTCGCGGATATCCAGTTCGAGACCCGGCTCAATGCCGACAACCCGGCCTATCTGCGGGACCACCGGGTCGGCGGGCGAATCGTCGTGCCGGCGGCGGCGTTTCTGGAAATGGCGCTGGCCGCCGCCGGGCAGGTTTTCAAAACCGAACGGCCGGGACTGGAAGCCGTGACCATTTCACAGGCGCTGGTCCTGTCGGACGACGAAATCCGCCGGGTTCAATGCATCGTGACGCGCGAAGGTTCGGATCGGGCGCTATGCCGGATCTACAGCCTTGACGCGGAAGGGGAGGCGGACGACGATCCAGCCGGCCATTGGCGACTGCATGCCAGCGCCCGCTTACTGGCTCACCGGGAAATCCGGACCGACGCGTCGGAATCCGCCCGGCGGCACGCCAATGGGGCATGGCCTATCGGCGATTTTTACGCGCGGATCGATGCACGGCGCGATATCCGCTACGGCGTCGGAATGCAAGGGCTGACGGCCCTGTGGAACGGTCCGGGCGAGGCCGTGGGCCGGATCGAATGGCCGCCGACGATACCGATGGAAACGGGTCCGTATCGATTGCATCCCGTTTTGTTGGACGCCGCCCTGCAAGTGGCGTTGACCGTTGCGCCCGACGACGGCGCGAGTTACCTGCCGGTGGGCGCGGACGCGGTGACGGCGCGTGGACCGCTGCGTGGCCCGTTGTGGAGCCACGTTCTGCTGTCCGCCAGCGATCACGCCCAATTGACCGTGAACTGTTCGGTGTTCGATGAGCAAGGCGAGGTGGTTTGCCGGATCGATGGGCTGATCTTACGGCGTTCGCGGCGACAAGCCTGTCGTGAGGACGATTCGGTGCGGCGGGACTGGTTGTATCGACCGGTCTGGCGTCCGCAAGCGGGGGTGGAACCGGTTTCGGAAGACGAGGCGTGGCCCGAATCCGCGACGCTTTCCCAGTCCGTTCGACGGAAGATGGATGCGCGGCCCCTGCCGGAGACCGGCGACGTGCCGATGGAATCCCTGTGTATCGGGTTTATCTGGAACGCCTTGGGCGAGTGGGTGCGCGACGCGGGGGAACGCGAAGGACGTTTCGCGACATCCGAACTGGCCGATCGGGCGGGTATCGACCCGCGCCATCGCCGGTTGTTGGAACGTCTGTTGTCGTTGCTCGACGAGGCCGGATGGTTGCGCCGGGAAGGCGATCGCTGGACGATTCCGGCGGCCGCCGTCCCGGAAATCCGGGACCTGGTCGGTCAACGGAATGATCCGCGGGAACTGGCGCGGCGTTATCCGCACGCGGCGGTGGAACTGGATTGGCTGGCTCGATGCGCGCCCCATCTCGGCGCCGTATTGACCGGCCGTCAAGATCCTCTGGCCTTGTTGTTCCCCGCCGGCGATGCCCAGGCCCTGACCCGTTTGTATCAAGAGGCTCCCCCCTTCGCGGCCATGAACGAATGGGTCGCGCAAACCCTCTCCGAACTGATCGCGCGACGGCCGCCCGGCCGCCCCTTGCGCGTCCTGGAAATCGGGGCCGGCACCGGCGCGACCAGCGCGGCGGTTCTGCCTCATCTGGCCGATGCCGTCGGCGAATACGTGTTCACGGATATTTCCCCGCTGTTCACGCGGCAGGCGGAAGAACGATTCGGCGATTATCCTTTCGTGCGCGGCCAGGTCCTGGATATCGAGCGTTCGCCGATCGCGCAGGGCTTCGCGGCCGGTCATTTCGACGTCGTATTGGCGGCCAATGTTTTGCACGCCACCCGCGATCTGAAACAAAGCCTGGACCACGTTCGCGAACTGCTCAAACCCGGCGGATGGCTGGTGCTGCTGGAAGTCACCGAATCCCGCGCCTGGCTGGATTTGACCTTCGGCCTGTTGGATGGCTGGTGGCGGTTCGCCGATCGCGACCTGCGTCCAGCCTATCCGTTGCTGAGCGCCGACCGCTGGCGGTCTCTTTTGGATCGCTGCGGTTTCGCCGAAACCACGGAACTCGCGCCCCCCGTTCAGCCAACGCTCCGACAGGCGGTGATCGTCGCGCGACGTCCCATGGAAACGGCGGCGCAGGACTGGCTGGTGCTCGGCGATCGGCGGTATTTGGGTAACCGACTCGCGGATATATTGACCGCCGCGGGACACCGTTCCGTCGTGGCCTTCGCCGATACGGCCTATGCGCCGATGGCGGACAACGCCTATCGGATCGATCCCCGCAATCCGGAGGATTTTCGTCGCTTGCTCCAGGACGCGGGCCACGACTGGAAAGGCGTGGTGCATCTTTGGAGTCTGGACAATGCCGCTCACGAAGGCCACGAAGGCATGCCATCTCCGACGGCCTGGCTACAAGATTGCGAATCCACGCTGCATCTGCTGCAAGCCTTGGCGGCCCACGGCGCGACGCCGAAAATCTGGCTGGTCACGCGCGGCGCGCAGGCCGTCGGCGAAGGGCTCGACGCGGCGCCCGGCGTGTTCCAGGCGTCGCTCTGGGGAATGGGCAAGGTGGTTGCCCAGGAGGCGCCGGAACTCGCCTGCAAATGCATCGATTTGGACCCGGTCGCCGATGGGGATGAAGCCATCCGGCTTTGGGCGGAAATCCGCGCCGGGTCGAACGAAAATCAAATCGCTTTCCGCCGGGGGCAGCGCCATGTGGCGCGGTTAGCCTCGGCCGAACAGGACGGTCTGACGGTCCCACGGGATTATCCCTTGCGCCTGGCCATCGACGAACCCGGCAACCCCGATTCGCTTTCGTTGCAAGCCGGCGAACGGCGCGCCGTGGGCGCCGATGACATCGAGTTGCGGGTCCGGGCCAGCGGCTTGAATTTTCTGGACGTCATGGACGTGTTGGGCGCCTTGCCATTCCAGCGCCCGGAAGGATTGGGCGAGGAATGCGTTGGCGAAGTCGTGTCGGTGGGCAGCGCGGTGACGGGATTCGCTCCCGGCGATCGGGTCATGGCGCTGGCCAACGGCGCGCTGGCCCAGACCGTTGTCGTCCCCGCCGCCTTGGCCGTTTTGATACCGTCGCCATTGAATTGGCGGCAAGCCGCCACGATTCCGGTGAATTTCGCCACGGCGGCCTACGCGCTGCGGCAAGTGGCGCGTCTGGCCCCCGGCGAACGGATATTGATACATGCCGCGGCGGGCGGCACCGGACTGGCGGCCGTGCAACTGGCGCAACGGGCGGGCGCCGAAATCTTCGCCACGGCCAGTCCCGAGAAATGGGACCGGCTGAGGCAATGGGGCGTTCGCCATGTGATGAATTCCCGCGATTTGGATTTCGCCGACGAAATCGGGCGGCTGACCGAAGGGCAGGGCGTGGACGTCGTGCTCAACAGCCTGACCGGGGATTTCATACCCCGGAGCTTGGCGTTGTTGAGAGCCGGCGGACGTTTTCTGGAGCTGGGGAAAAGCGACCGCTGGAGCCCCGCCGAAGTCGCCGAAGTCAATCCGCTGGCCCGTTACTACCGGATCGATCTGAGGACGCTGTGCCGCGAGGCCCCGGAGCGGGTTCAAACCCTGCTTCGGGATCTGGCGCAAGCCTTCCGCCAGGGTGAATTGCGGCCGTTGCCCGTCACGCCGTATCCGCTGCGGCAGGCGGTGCAAGCCTTCCGGACCCTGCAGCAGGCCCGCCATGTCGGCAAACTGGTCATCGTGCAACCCCCGCCCTTGCCCGGCGACGATGGAACCTATCTGATCACCGGCGGTTTCGGCGGATTGGGTCTGCAGGTCGCCCATTGGTTGGCCGGGCGGGGAGTCCGGCATCTGGTCCTGCTGGGCCGGCGTGCGCCCGCTCGACCGGCCGAAGCGGTCGCCGCCGCGCTGCGCGAACAAGGCGTGCACGTGCAAATCGCCGTGCTGGACGTCGCCGACGGACAGGCGTTGGAACGGCTATTCGCCACCCTGCGCCGCGATCTGCCGCCCTTGCGTGGGGTGTTCCACGCCGCCGGGACATTGGACGACGGCGTAGTGCAAGAGCAAACCGTCGATCGATTTGCCCATGTCATGGCGCCCAAAGTGCTGGGCGCCTGGCATTTGCATCGGCTGACCCGCGATCTGCCGTTGCATTGTTTCGTGCTGTTCTCGTCAGTGGCTTCGTTGCTGGGCTCCGCCGGACAGGCGAATCACGCCGCGGCCAACGCCTTTCTGGACAGTTTGGCGAGTTTCCGCCGCGCCCAGGGTTTGGCGGCGACCGCCATCAACTGGGGGGCTTGGTCCGAAGTCGGCGCCGCCGCCGGCGACGTGGTCCGCCAGCGCATGAAACTCAAGGGTCTGGGCCAGATCAGTCCGGCGCAGGGCCTGGCGATTCTGGAAGACGCGCTGCGCCAGGACGCCGTGCAGGTCGGGGTTCTGCCCGTCGAGAATGCGGCCGCGCTCGCGGCTTCCCTGGATGGTTCGCCCTTCTGTTCGGAACTGGCGACCGCCCCGGACCGCCCGGTCGAAACGAAACCGTCCGAGGATCTATTGCGGCGTCTGGAGAGCGCGCCGGTCGAACAGCGGCGTTCGATTTTGAATGCTTATTTGCAAGAGCAGATTGCGCAGGTGCTTGGCCTGGATGCCGGGATCACCGTACCGATCAACGAAGGGTTTTTTCAGCTTGGCATGGATTCGCTAACTTCGGTGGAACTGCGCAACCGTTTGCAATCCGCCCTGAACGGCGGGCTGCCCAGTACGGTCACGCTGGATTATCCCACCGTCGTCGAGTTGGCCGAGTATTTGACGCGCACCGCGCTTGCCGATCGATTCGCCGCCGATCCGGTCGCCAAGGCGTCGGAACCGGCGGTGGACGACGCCTTGGAGGCACTCTCGGAGAGCGAAGCCGAGGAGCGGTTGTTGGAAAAACTGAACAGTCTGAAGTTCTGAACGGAATGAGCGCCGAATCCCCCTCGCCAGTGAAACGGGCCTTGCAGGCCCTGGAAGCGATGCAGGCCAAGCTGCAGGCGGTGGAGTTCGCGGCCCGCGAACCGATCGCCGTCATCGGCGTGGGCTGTCGTTTTCCGGGCGGGGTGGATTCGCCGGAATCGTTCTGGCGATTGCTGAGCGACGGCATCGACGCCATTACCGAAGTGCCGCCGGATCGCTGGGATGCCGACGCTTTTTATCATCCGCAACCGCAGACGCCGGGCAAGATCTGCAATCGGCACGGCGGATTCATCGACGGGGTACGGGAATTCGACGCCGCCTTTTTCGGCATCGCGCCCCGCGAGGCGGCCAGTCTGGACCCGCAGCAACGGCTGATGCTGGAACTGAGCTGGGAAGCCCTGGAGCACGCGGGCATCGCGCCTAGCGGCCTGATGGGCCGACCGGTCGGCGTGTACACCGGCCTGTCGATACAGGATTACTGGCAGTTGATGGCGGCCCAAGCGCCGACGGACATCGATGCCTATCTGGTTTCCGGCGGGGCCGGGTGCGTGGCGGCGGGGCGCTTGTCGTATCTGCTGGGCCTGAAAGGTCCCAGCCTGACGGTGGACACCGCCTGCTCGTCTTCCCTGGTGGCGGTGCACCTGGCCTGTCAGAGCCTACGCGGCGGCGAATGCGAAATGGCGCTGGCGGGCGGCGTCAATCTGATTTTGAGTCCGCAGAACAGCATCGCCCTGGCGCAGGCCGGCATGTTGGCCCCGGACGGACGCTGCAAAGCCTTCGCCGCCAGCGCCGACGGCTATGTTCGCGCGGAAGGCGGCGGCGTGGTGGTGCTCAAGCGCCTGTCCGACGCGCTGGCCGCCGGCGATCTCGTATTGGCCGTGATCAAGGGCTCGGCCGTCAATCAGGACGGTCGCTCCAGCGGTTTGACCGTGCCCAACGGACCGTCCCAACAGGCGGTGATCCGCGCCGCACTGGCCAACGCCGAGCTGAATCCCGAGCAGATTGCCTACGTCGAAGCCCACGGTACGGGAACCGCTCTGGGCGATCCGCTGGAAGCGCAGGCGCTGGGCGAAGTGTTCGGCGCGAACCGTAGCGCCTCGTTATGGCTGGGTTCGGTAAAAACCAATCTCGGTCATTTGGAATCGGCCGCCGGTATCGCGGGGCTGATCAAGGTGGTGCTGGCCCTGGCCCAGGGGGAGATTCCGCCCTCGCTGCATTGCGCCCAGCCCAGTCCACGCATCGATTGGTCCCGGTCGCCGTTGCGGGTTCCCTCCGTCAAGCAACCCTGGCCGCCCGGTCCGCGCGCCGCCGGCGTCAGTTCCTTCGGTTTCAGCGGCGCCAATGCCCATGTGGTGCTGGCCCAAGCGCCCGCCACCGCCAACGACGAGGCGCCGTTTCGGAGAGACCGCCCGGTGCATCTTTTGGCGCTGTCGGCGACCACCGAGGCGGCGCTCGGACAACTGGCGGATCGTTACCGTATTCATCTGGATACGCATCCCGATACGGCATTGGCGGATGTTTGCCATACCGCCAACGTCGGCCGCACGCATTTCCCGCAACGCCTGGCGATAGTGAGCCGCTCCCACGACGATTGCCGCGAAAAGCTGCTGGCCGCGGTAAACGGCCGGAGTGCGTACACGCTTTGGCGGGGTTTGGCCGAGGCCGAAGCACAGAGTCCGGTCATGCTGTTTTCCGGGCAAGGCAGCCAGTATCCGGGCATGGGCCGGGAACTGTTCGACACGCAACCGCGCTTCCGGCGCACGCTGGAACAGTGCGACGCCATTTTGCAAACGCTGTGGGATCGCTCGTTGCTGGAGATTCTGTATCCCCCAGCGGACACGCCCTCCCCGCTCAGCCAGACGGCTTATACGCAGCCGGCCCTGTTCGCGCTGGAATACGCCTTGGCGGATCTGTGGCAGTCCTGGGGCATCCGGCCAGGGGCGGTGATGGGCCACAGCGTCGGGGAATACGTCGCGGCCTGCGTGGCCGGCGTGTTCAGCTTGGAGGACGGGCTGCGCCTGATCGCCGCGCGCGGACGGCTGATGCAGAACCTGCCGGACGACGGCGGCATGGCCGCCGTGTTCGCGCCGCCGGAAACCGTCGCGGAAGCCCTAACCGGCCATGCCGCCGTACTCTCGATAGCGGCCGTCAACGCACCGGAAAACGTGGTCCTTTCCGGACGCCGGGATACGTTGCGGACAGTGACGGAAACACTGGCGGCGCGCGGTATCCGGGCGACGTTCCTGGACGTCTCGCATGCCTTCCATTCGCCGCTGATGGAACCCATGCTGGCCGAATTCGAACAGGTCTTGCACGCCGTGCGGCTGACCACGCCGCGCTTGCCGCTGGTATCCAACCTCAGCGGCCGCTTCGTCGCGGCCGGAGAAGTCGATACCCCGGCCTACTGGCTGCGCCACGTTCGGCAACCGGTGCGCTTCGCCGACGGTATGAATGCATTGGCGGCGGCCGGTCATCGGGTATTGCTGGAAATCGGACCTAAACCGACCCTGCTCGGTCTGGGGCAACAGAACTGGCAAGGAAAACCGGCGCTGTGGCTACCCAGCCTGCGCGCCGGGCAATCCGACTGGCAGACCCTGATCGAGGCCCTGGCTCAGCTCTACGTGGACGGCGCGAGCGTCGATTGGGCGGCTTTCGATCGGGATTGCGCGCGCCGGCGCGTTCGGCTGCCGACTTATCCCTTCCAACGGCAAACCTATTGGTTGAAACCGGCGGCGAGCGTCCGGCCCGCGATGGCTTCCGGTTCGGCGGATCATCCGTTGCGCGGCCCGCGTTTGAGTTCGCCGCTGCGGCAGTATCAGGCCCGGATTTCCGCCGATGAACCGGATTATTTGCGGGACCATCGGGTATTCGATCGCGTCATGCTGCCGGCCAGCGCCTTCGTCGAGATGGCCTTGAGCATCGCGGCGGAAAATCGACCCGGCGCCGTGTTGCAACTGGAAGAGATTCTGTTTACCCAGGCCCTGACCCTGTCGGCGGAAAGCGCCACCGTCCTGCAAACCGTGCTGACGGCGAACGGTTCCCAGTCCGACGGTTTTGACGATTTTCAAATATTCAGTCGCGACGAAGCGGCCACTGATGAAACCTGGCGATTGCACGCCAGCGGCCGGATCAGCGTAAACGTCCCGTCAGATAGACCGAACCCCGTCCGACTCCGCGACATTGAACAGCGTTGCGGTGAACGGCTGAGCGGCGCCGAACTCTACCGGCGATTTCGCTCCTGGGAGGTGGATTTCGGTTCGGCCTTCCAAGGCGTCGAGTGGCTGCTGCGCGGGACCGATGAGGCGCTCGGGCGTATCGCGTCGTCGTTGGCTTCGACGGGGCCGTACGCGCTGCATCCCGCGCTGCTGGATGCCTGTTTGCAAGTGATGGGTCTGTTGTTGGGCGGCGACGGGGACACGCCGAACGTGCTGGTCGAGGTGCGGCGGCTGAGATTCTACCAACGCCCGGAAGGCGCGGTGTGGAGCCATGTCCGAGTGCGGCGCGATGCGCTGGGCGAACCGCTGGGCGAGGTGCGGATTCTGGACGATGCCGGCCAAGTGCTGGTGGCCGTGGACGGGGCGCGTTGCCGGCCCGCGACCCGGCGAACGCTGTTCGGGAACAGCGACCGGCCGCTGTTCCACCGGGTGCAATGGCAGCCGGCCGACCTACCGGTCAGCCGCTATCCGGCCACGCCGGCCACGATCCACGAGGCGTTGCGGCCCGGTTTGGAGAAACTGGCCGGCCGGTACGATCCCGATCCCCGGTTGCCCGACGCCCTCGAACGGTTGAGCCAGGCTTATGTCCGGCACGCCCTGCGCGCGTTGAATCCGGCGGCGTTCGCCGCGAACCGGCGCTTCGACCTGGACGGTCTGATGCGGGATTCGCGGATCGAGGCACGTTACCGCCTGTTGCTGAACCGTTTGCTGATGGGATTGGAAAGATCCGGTCTGCTCCAACGCCAGCGGGACGAACGTCCTGGGGAAGTTGTTTGGGCATTTTCCGCGAACCTCCCGCCCGTCCCACCGATCCCGCCCGACGCGGCGGAGGTGCGCGCGCGCCATCCCACGGCCAGCGCGGAACTCACGCTGCTGGAGCGTTGTGGCGGACAACTGGCCGACGTGCTGAACGGCCGCCGCGATCCGCTGGATCTGCTGTTTCCGGACGGCCGGCTGGACGACATCACGCGCTTGTTCGAGGAATCTCCCGGTTTCCGGGCCATGAACGAGTTGCTGCGGGATGCCGTCGGCCAGGCGTTGGCGGGCGCGGAGCATGGCCACGGCTGGCGCATCCTGGAATTGGGCGCGGGCACGGGTGCGACCACGGCCGCCGTGCTGCCGGCCCTGCCCGACACCGTGCGGGAATACGTGTTCACCGACGTATCGCCGCTGTTTACGGCCAGAGCCGAAACCCGTTTCAAGGATTATCCTTTCCTGCGCTACCGGTTGCTCGATCTGGAAACCGATCCCCTCGCGCAGGGATTCGCCGCGCAGTCCTTCGATCTGATCATCGCGGCGAATGTCGTGCACGCCACCCGCGACCTGCGCCGGACTCTGAACCGTATTCAGTCCTTGCTCGCCCCCGGCGGTTTGCTGATGTTGCTGGAAGTGACGGCCGCCCCCACCTGGGCGAATCTGGTTTATGGATTGACCGATGGCTGGTGGGCGTTCGCCGATCATGATCTGCGTCCGGATTACCCGTTGCTGTCCGCCGAGCGTTGGCGGCGGTTGTTGTCGGAAACGCCGGGTTTCGCCGAGGTGCGCACGCTGAGCCTGGATGCGCCGGGTTTGTCGGTAGAACAGGCAGTGGTTATCGCCCAGCGCGAATCGGCCGCCGAGCCGGCAACCGGGCGGCGCTGGTGCCTTTTCGCCGACGCTCAAGGGGTGGGCGAACGGCTTGCCGAAACCCTGGAAGCCACCGGCCATCGCTGTGTTCGAGTGCTACCGGGAGCGGCGTACCGGTGGATCGACGGACAGCGATTGATGGTTAATCCGACCGAACGCCAGGATTTTTCGCGTCTGTTGCAAGACCTGGGAGCGGAGCCGGTGCACCGGATAGTCCATCTTTGGAGCCTGGATAATCCTGCGCCCGAAACCTTGGACACGGACGGCTTGATCGAAGCCACAACCCGGCAAACGGCCAGCGCCCTGCATCTGGTTCAGGCGTTGCTCGAACGTCAGCCAGCGGAGATTCCGGCGCTCGATCTGGTCACGTATGACGGTCTGCCGGTCGACGATCCTGGCTTTGCCCCGACGGCGGCCAGCCTGGCCGGGCTGGGCACGGCTATCGGCCGCGAACATCCGGAACTGCGCTGCCGTTTGATCGATCTATCCAGCCGCGATCCGGACCTGGCGCCGGCTTTGTTGAATACCTTGCTGGCGTCCGGCGAGGGTTCGGAAGAGCAACTGGCCCTGCGCGGGGACCGGCGCTACCGGCCGGTACTGACCGCGACCGAGATCGGCCGGACGCGATCCTTTACGCCGCGCCCGGAGGCGGCTTATCTGATTACCGGCGGTTTGCGCGGCATGGGTCTGGCGGTGGCCTCCCGGTTGCTGGAAAGAGGCGCCCGCCATCTGGTGCTGGTGGGGCGCGGCGCGCCTTCGCCGGAGACGCAAAGCGTCCTGGACTATTGGCGCGAACGGGGCGCGGAACTCACCGTCGCGCAGGCGGATGTGGCTGATTTCGCCGCGATGGAAAAACTGCTGGGCAGCCTGCCGAAAAACGGGCCGCTAGCCGGCATCGTCCATTGCGCCGGGGTATTCGCCGACCGACTGCTGGCGGAACACCGCTGGGATCTGTTCGAGCAGGTATTCGCCCCCAAGATCGCCGGTTCCTGGAATCTGCATCGGCTGACCCGCGGCCGACCGCTGGATTTCTTCGTCATGTTCTCCTCCGTCGCCACGCTGTTGGGCGATGCGGGTCTTGGCAACTATATCGCCGCCAATGCCTTCCAGGATGCCCTGGCGCATTACCGACAACGTCTGGGATTGCCGGGTTTGAGCATCAACTGGGGGCCCTGGGAAAACGTCGGCATGGCCGCCGCCGTCGGGCGCGCGCGGGAAGCCCAATGGCAGGCTCAGGGCATCGGTCTGCTCGATCTCGAAGCGGCGCTCGACGCCCTGGAAACGCTTCTGTCCCAGGATGCGCCGCAAGTCGGCGTCATGCGGCTGGACGAACGGCGCTTTCTGCGACAATTCACGGAACGGGGCATCCCGCCGCTTTACCGGGCCTGGGCGGATGCCGCCACCCCGACGACCGCCGAGCAGCGGGCGCCGTTCTCGGCCCGGCTGGAGAAAACGGCGCCCAGCGAACGCCTGCCGTTGCTGCGCGATCACGTCTGCCAACTGGTGGGTCAGGTGTTGGGCTTTGCCGACCAGGAATCGCTGGATTTGCGACGCGGCTTTTTCGAACTGGGGATGGATTCGCTGACCGCCGTGGAACTGCGCAACCGCTTGCAAGCCAGTCTGGATTGCACCTTGCCCACGACCTTGACGTTCAAATATCCGAGCATCGCCGCCCTGGTGGACTACCTGGCCGAAACCGTCCTGCAGCTCGCCCGGCCACCCCGCCCCGATGCGTCGGAAGCATCGGACGCGGCGGAGCCGCCGACGCTTTCCGAGGCCGAGGTCGAGCAATCCATCGACCGGGAAATCGCCGAACTGGAGGCGCTGCTCAGTGCTGGAGACCCTGCCGGAGAAGGGGGAGAAAGCGTTGGCCGCTAATCCCGAATCCAGCGCCGCGCAACGGGCGTTACAGGCGCTCAAGGAAGCCCGTTCCCGGCTGGAGGCGGCGGAACTCGCCAAATACGAACCCATCGCGGTGATCGGCGTGGGCTGTCGTTTTCCGGGCGGCGCGGATAGCCCGGCGGCTTTCTGGGACATGCTGTTGGCGAAAAAGGACGGCGTGCGCGAAGTGCCCGCCGATCGCTGGGACCGGGAACGCTATTTCGATCCAGACCCGGCGGCGGCCGGCAAGCTGTACGTCCACGCCGGGGGTTATCTGGATCATGTCGACCGCTTCGACGCGGCGTTTTTCGGCATCGCTCCGCGCGAAGCCCAAAGTCTGGACCCGCAGCAACGGTTGCTGCTGGAAGTGGCTTGGGAATCGCTGGAAAACGCCGGCGTCGCGCCGTCCGGTTTAATCGGCAGCCGCACGGGCCTGTTCGTCGGCGTGGGGCAGAATGATTACGCCCGGCTGGCGTTGGACCCGGCTTATCCGGAACGTATCGACGTCTATGCCGGAACCGGAACCGGCCTGTGTTTCGCGGCCGGTCGCTTGTCCTACGCGCTGGGTTTCAGCGGCCCCTGCCTGCTGGTCGATACCGCCTGCTCCTCGTCCCTGGTGACGGTGCATCTGGCCTGCCAAAGCCTGCGCGGCGGCGAATGCGATTGGGCCTTGGCCGGCGGCGCGCATCTGAGTCTCGCGCCGGAAACCAGCGTCTTTCTGTCCCGCATGAACGCCCTCGCGCCCGATGGCCGTTGCAAAGCGTTCGCGGCGGAAGCGGACGGTTTCGGGCGTGGCGAAGGGTGCGGTCTGGTGGTGTTGCGGCGGCTGCGCGACGCCCTCGCGGCGGGCGATCGCATTCTGGCGGTGATCCGGGGTTCGGCCGTCAACCACGACGGGCACAGCGGCGGCTTGACCGTGCCCAACGAGGCCGCGCAGGAATCCGTCATCCGGCAGGCGTTGGCCAACGCCCGTTTGCAGCCGCACCAGATCGATTACGTGGAAGCGCACGGCACCGGCACCGCCTTGGGCGATCCCATCGAAACCGGCGCATTGGGCGCGGTGTTCGGAACGGGCGAACGCGAAGGACCGCTGCGGATCGGTTCCGTCAAAACTAATCTGGGCCATTTGGAAGCGGCCGCCGGCATCGCCGGGCTGATCAAGGTCGTACTGGCCTTGCACCACGAGACGGTGCCCGCCCAGTTGTTCGGCGAACGCCTGAATCCCCGCATTCCCTGGTCGGCGTTGCCGTTGCGGGTCGTCACCGACGCTACGCCATGGCCGCGCGGTTCCCGGCCCCGCGTCGCCGGCGTCAGTTCGTTCGGCATGAGCGGCGCCAATGCCCACGTACTGCTGGCCGAAGCGCCGCTGGTCGAATCTTCGAGCGCGTCGGATCGCCAAGCGGACCGCCGACCCTTGCACCTGCTGAGCCTGTCCGCCAAAAGCGAAAAAGCCTTGCGGGCGCTCGCCGCGTCCTATGCCGATCATTGCCGTCAATATCCCGATCTGCCGATCAATGACCTCTGCGCCACGGCCAACGTGGGGCGCTCTCATTTTTCGCATCGGCTGGCGTTGATCGCCCGCGATACGGCGGAACTGGCGAACCGGCTCGACCGCGCCGTTCAGGGTGAGCAGCTCCAGGGACTGTCATCCGGTACGGTCGGAAACGCGGTTCCGCGCTTGTGTTTTCTGTTCACCGGCCAGGGATCGCAATATCCCGGCATGGGCCGGGAACTGTACCGGACCCAGCCGACCTTCCGCGCCGCGTTGGACCGTTGCGCCGAGATTCTGGATTCCCGACTGGATACGCCGTTGCTGGACGTGCTGTACGGATCGGCCGGGCATCTGCTGGATCGCACCGCTTACACCCAGCCCGCCCTGTTCGCGCTGGAATACGCGCTGGCCGCCCTGTGGCGTTCCTGGGGCGTCGTTCCCCAAGCCGTCATGGGCCACAGCGTCGGCGAATACGTGGCGGCCTGCGTCGCCGGGGTGTTCAGCCTGGAAGACGGCCTGACGCTGATCGCCGAACGCGCTCGACTGATGCAGGCGGCGATTAGCGCGGACGGCGGCATGGCGGCGGTGATGGCCTCCGAAGCGCAGGTGGCGGCGCTGATTCCGGCCCACGAAACTGAACTTGCCATTGCCGGCGTCAACGGTCCTCGGGAAACCGTCGTATCCGGCGCTTGCTTCGCTTTGGACCGACTGCTGGACACGTTGCGGGAAGCGGGAATCGCCGCCCAACGGCTGACGGTTTCGCACGCCTTCCATTCGCCGCTGATGGAGCCGATGTTGGCCGAATTCGCGCAAATCGCGGCCCGCGTCACCTTCCGTCCGCCCCAATTGGCCCTGTGTTCCAACGTGAGCGGCGATCTGGCCGACGAGGCGCTGACCGATCCTCGGTATTGGGTGCGTCATCTGCGGCAAACGGTGCGTTTTGCCGACGGTATCCGCACCCTGGCCGAACGCGGTTACTCGACCTTTCTCGAAATCGGTCCCAAACCCGTGTTGCTGGCGCTGGGCCGAGGTTGCCTGAGCGACGGCGACGATGGCCGGCTGTGGCTGCCCAGTCTGCGCGCCGGGCAAGGCGACTGGCCGACGCTGCTATCGGCTTGCGCCGCCCTGTACGGCGCCGGGCTGCCCGTGGATTGGGCCGGCTTCGAGCGCGATTACGCCTGGCGTCGGGTCAGCCTGCCGACCTATCCCTTTCAGCGCCAATCCTATTGGTTGGATAGGCCGGGCCAACGGTCGCGGAACGTTCCCGAATCGTCGGTCACGCGTTGCCTGGAGGACGGCGATAGCGCGGCCCTGGTCCGGATGGTCCGGAAGATCGCCGATTTTTCGCCACGGGAAACGGAACTGCTGCCCAAGTTAATGCAGGCGCTCGCCGAATGCCATCGGCGGCCGGCGAGTCAAGGGGAGCAGTCCCCCGAAGATGATCTTTATCGGGTGACGTGGCGGACCCAGGAGAATCTCGCGGCGACGGCCGCGTTACGCGGAAGCTGGCTGATTCTGGCCGATCGGCGAGGAGCCGGACGGGCGCTGGCGGAGCGTCTGACGGCGGCCGGTTGCGAATGCATCGTCGTCCACCCCGGCGTGGAATACCAGCGCGTGAGCGAGTGGGAATACCGCGTGAATCCGCTTCAACCCGAATCGCTCAAGGCGCTTGTGCAAAAGATTCTGAATTCGGCCCGACTGGAAGGCGTCGTGCATCTCTGGAGCCTGGATCTCCCAGCGGTGGACGAACTGAGCGACGGCGATCCGCTGGCGGCGGCGGAAATCGCTTGCGGCAGCGCGCTGGCGCTGGCGCAAGCCCTGCTGGCAGCGGGCGCGGGCAATCCGCCCCCGCTGTGGTCGATCACCCGAGGCGCGCAGGCCGTCGGCGATTTTGCGACGGCCGGTCTGGCGCAGGCCCCGCTTTGGGGCTTCGCCCGAACGCTGGTCATCGAACATCCCGAATTGAAGTGCACGCGGATCGATCTCGATCCCGCGACCCCGGCCGGCGAAATCGAAGCCCTCGCCACCGAACTGGCCGCCGCGAAGGGGGAAGATCAGATCGCTTTTCGCCAGGGAGCGCGTTACGTGGCCCGGCTGGCGCGTTATGACCTGCCCGCCGAATCCGCCGCGCTTGAGCCACGCGAAAACGCCAGTTATTGCATAACGGGCGGGCTGGGCGGACTGGGCCTGCGGCTGGCGGACTGGCTGGTGGAGCGCGGCGCGCGGCATTTGCTGCTGTTGGGTCGGCGCGGCGCCACGCCGGACGTTCAGGAAACATTGGCGGCGCTGCGCGAACGTGGCGCCGAGGTCCGCGCGATGGCGGCGGATGTCTCGGACCCGGCCCGGTTGAGCGCCGTCCTGACGGAAGCGCAACGTTCGTTACCGCCCTTGAAAGGCGTGATCCACGCCGCCGGCATGGTGGACGATGGCATCGTGCTGCAACAGGACTGGCGACGTTTCGCGGCGGTCATGGCGCCCAAGATACGGGGAGCCTGGAATCTGCACACGTTGACCCGATCCCTGGATCTGGATTTCTTCGTTTTGTTCTCGTCCGCCGCCGCCCTGTTGGGTTCCGCCGGGCAAGCCAACTATTGCTCGGCGAATGCTTTTCTGGACGCCCTGGCGCATCATCGCCGCGCGCTGGGATTGCCGGGATTGAGCGTCAATTGGGGCGCTTGGGCGGGTGTCGGCTTGGCGGTCGATAAAGTCCAGGAGCATGGCAATCAAGGCATGCTCGCGTTCGATCCGCCACAAGGCTTGCGCCTGCTGGAACGCATCGGCGGCTCGCCCATCCCGCAACTGGCGGCCATGGCGGTGGACTGGCGACGGCTATTCCGCCCCGGCCCGTTCCTGAGCGACGTGCGCGATAGGCCGGAGCCGACGATTACGTCGCCGTCGCGCGCGGCTATCGGCGAGCGTCTGAAGCAGGCGCAGGCCGGCGAACGGCGGGAATGGCTGAACGCCTATCTGGGCGAGCAATTGCAACAACTGCTGGGCGTGGACCCGCAGGACAGCGCCTGGCTGGAACAGGGTTTCTTCGAACTGGGCATGGATTCGCTGACGGCCGTGGAACTGCGCAACGCGCTGCAACGCGATCTGGCCATGCCCCTGCCGGCGACGCTGGCCTTCGATTATCCGACCGGGGCGACCCTGCTGGATTTTCTGGAGCAGGCCGTCGGACCGATGCCGGCCGCCGTGGAGGAAATCCAGCCGTCGGACGCTACGGAATTGCAGAATCTTTCCGAAGAACAGTTGGCCGATCTACTGGCCCGCAAACTGGCGACCATGGACTGAACGACGATGACCGGTAACGCCACGACCCATGACTACCGCGCGCTGATGGCTCAAGCCCTGCTCAAACTGGAGCAGACGGAAGCCAAGCTGCGGGCTTTGCAGCAGGCCCAGGCGGAACCGGTCGCCGTGGTGGGACTCAGTTGCCGTTTTCCCGGCGGGGCGGACGATCCCGAACGATTCTGGACCGTGCTGACGACGGGGGTGGACGGTATAGTCGAGGTGCCGGCCTCGCGTTGGGACATCGACGCCTATTACGACCCCGACCCCGACGCGCCGGGCAAGATGAACTGTCGTTTCGGCGGATTCATCGGCGAACCGAGCTGGTTCGACGCGGGCTTTTTCGGCATCGCGCCGCGCGAGGCGGCGAGTCTGGACCCGCAGCAGCGGCTGTTGCTGGAACTGGCCTGGGAAGCCCTGGAACACGCCAATCAGCCCAGCGAAGGGCTGGTGGGTAGCCGCACCGGCTGTTTCATTGGCCTATGCAATACCGATTACGGTCACCGGCTGTTTGCTCGCGACCACCGTGAAATCGACGCCTATCTCGGTTCCGGCGTGGCCGCTAGCATGGCGGCCGGCCGTCTGTCCTACACGCTGGGGCTGCAAGGCCCGGCGTTCACCGTGGATACCGCGTGCTCGTCGTCCCTTTTGGCGGTCCATCTGGCCTGCGAAAGCCTGCGCCGTGGCGAATGCGAAACGGCCTTGGCGGGCGGCGTCAATCGCATTCTGGAACCGGAAATCGCCATCAATTTCACCAAGGCCCGCATGCTGGCCCCGGACGGTCATTGCAAGACCTTCGACGCGGCGGCCGACGGCTACGTGCGCGGCGAAGGCGGCGGGATGGCGGTGCTCAAGCGCCTTGGCGACGCCCAGCGCGATGGCGACCGGATTTTCGCGATCATCCGGGGATCGGCCGCCAATCACGACGGGCGCACCAGCGGACTGACGGCGCCGAACGGCCCGGCGCAACAGGCGGTGATCCGGCAAGCGTTGACGGCGGCCGGGTTGCCACCGGAACGGATCGACTACGTGGAAGCCCACGGCACGGGCACGTCCTTGGGCGATCCCATTGAAGTGGGGGCCTTGAGCGCCGTGTTCGGGCGGCGTCCGGTCGATAATCCGTTACTGCTGGGGGCCGTCAAGAGCCAGATCGGCCATCTGGAAGCGGCGGCGGGCATCGCCGGCTTCATCAAAACGGTGTTGGCCCTGCACCACGGCGAACTGCCCGGTCAGTTGCACTATCACACCCCCAATCCGCATATCGACTGGAGCGCGCCGGTCGCCGTCGTGCGCCAGCGCCGGGCCTGGCCCCGGAGCGAACGCTACGCCGGCGTCAGCGCCTTCGGTTTCAGCGGCACCAACGTCCATGCCGTACTCCAGGCCGCGCCGGCGGTCGCCCCGTCGGCATCAAGTCCCCGGCCGGTGCAACTGCTGACCCTGTCCGCGAAAACCCCGGCCGCGCTGTCCGCTTTAGCGGGCCGTTACCGGGATTATCTGCAGGCGAATCCGGACACGGATCTAGGCGATCTATGCGCCACCGCGAATAGCGGGCGCAGCCACCTCAAGCAACGGCTGGCCGTGGTCGCGGACAGCCTGGCCGAATTGGGCGAATCGCTCGCCGCCGTGGCCGACGGGCAAACCCCGCCGGGTATCTACCAGGGTCAGACCCGGCGGATCAAAATCGCCTTCCTGTGCAGCGGCCAAGGCGCGCAGTACGCCGGCATGGGCCGGGAACTGGACGATAGCCAACCGGTCTACCGGCAGGCGTTGGATCGCTGCGACGCCATTCTTCAACCGCTGTGGGGCCGCCCCCTGCGCGCCGTGCTCTACGGCGACGAAGCGGCTCTGGCCCAGACCGGCCACACCCAACCGGCCCTGTTCGCCGTGCAATACGCCCTGGCGGCCCTCTGGCGGCATTGGGGCGTCCAACCGGACGCCCTGTTCGGCCACAGCGTCGGCGAATACATCGCCGCCCATCTGGCCGGAGTGTTCAGTCTCGAAGACGCTCTGACCCTGTTGGCCGAACGCGCCCGGCTGATGCAAGCCCTGCCTCACGGCGGCGGCATGGCCGCCGTCAGCGCGCCGCTGGATCAGATCGAAACGGCTCTGAGGGACTACCCGGAACTGGCGCTGGCCACCCGCAACAGTCCCGAACAGGGCGTCGTCTCCGGCCGCCGCGAGGCGCTCGAACAACTCCGCGAAGAACTCCAACAAGCCGGCATTCCCAGCCAAACGCTCAACGTCTCCCATGCCTTCCATTCGCCGCTGATGGAACCCATCCTCGATGCGTTCGAGAACGCCGCCGGGCGCTTCCGCTACTCACCGCCGCAACGCTTGCTCCTCGACCATCGGGGCCAGCGGGTTGCCGCCGAATCGCTGGACGCCGCCTACTGGCGTCGTCAAATTCGCCAACCCGTGCACTTCGATCAAGCCCTGGCCACCCTGCATGAACAAAGCTGCAGCGTGTTTCTGGAACTCGGACCGCAACCGGTGCTGATCGGTCTGGGACAGGCCAATCCCCAAGCCGAGAACGCCACCTGGCTGGCCAGTCTGCGCAACGGTCGGAAATCCGAACAGACCCTGACCCACAGTCTGGCGCAACTGTACGTGCAAGGCGCGTCCCTCGACTGGTCCGCGATTGTCGGGCACAGCGGCCGGCGCGTGTTGTCCCTGCCGACTTATCCGTTTCAACGCCAGCGGCATTGGATAGAAGCCAACGCGGATCAAGGCCGAGCGGTACGCCGGGCGCGACCCAACGACGATCCCTTGCTGGGAGCCCGGATACCTTCGGCTGGGCGGGAGGCGTTGTTCGAATCGGCGATCGGCGCGAACGAACCGCCGTTTCTGGCCGATCACCGAATCTACCGAACCGTCATTCTGCCGGCGGTCGGATTTTTGGAAATGGCCTTGAGCGCCGGCCGTCGCCTTCGCCCCACGGAACCCGTGACGATAGAAGAATTCGCGATAGGCCAGGCGCTGGCGCTGGCGCCGAACCCGACCACGGTGCAAACCGTCGTCATGAGCGCCGGGCAAGACGAGGCCGCCGGCCGGGAATTTCGAATCGCCAGCCTGACCGACGAGGAATCGGAGGCGTCGGCCTGGACCGTTCATGCGCACGGCCGGCTTACTTACCGAAACGAGGAACTCGCCGCATTGGATCTGGACGGACTGCGGAACCGTTGCCAGGAAACCCTGGACGCGGATTTCTGCTATCGGCAATTTCGGGACAAACACGTCGATTACGGTCCCGGCTTTCGGGCGCTCCAGCAGGTCTGGCGCGGCGAGGGGGAAGCCCTGGCGCGGATCGCTCCGCCGGTCGCCGAAACCGATAAAGCCTATACCCTGCATCCGGTGGCGTTGGACGCCGGTCTCCAGGTCGCCGCCTTGAATTATTTGGATCTGCCGGATGACGAAGCCTATCTGCCGGTTGGCCTGGATCGATTCGGGCGCCGAGCCGGGAATGAATCCCCATCGCCGTGCTGGTGTTACGCCCGGCTGCAACCCGAACAGCCGGATCGATCCGCCCTCAAATCGGACCTTTATTGGCTGGACGATCAAGGTCAGGTCCTCGCGCGCGCCAACGGTTTCACCGTGCGGCGCGCGCCGGCGGCGGTGTTGCTGGCCGGGTTGAAAGGCCGGGTGTCGGCGGCCGAGGCGGCCGACGACGTGCTTTACGATCGAGTCTGGCAAGCGTGCGATTGGTCGGAGAATACGGCGAATCCGTCCCCGGCCCGCTGGCTGGTATTTGGCGATAGGGCGAGTCATGGAACGGCCTTGGCCGAACGGCTGCGGACATCCAGCTTATCCGCTATCGAAGTGGAAGCGGGCGATGGTTTCGGCCAACACGGCGGCGATCATTTTCAAATCGACCCGGACGATGCGGACGATTTCCGCCGTTTGCTGGACGCCGTGGGCGATTGCGCCGAATGCGTCTATCTGTGGGGACTGGATGAACCGCCCCTGGCGGATCTGGCTGTACCGGGCGACGCTCAAGGCCGGACCCTCCGGGGATTGCTCCATCTGTTGCAAGCCCTGGACGCGGCCCGCTGGACCGGCCGGCTTTGGCTGGCGAGCCGAGGCGGGCAGGCCGTCGAGGGCGCATCCCCGGTCATCGAACAAGCGCCGCTCTGGGGGCTGGGCCGGGTCATCGCCCAGGAATACCCGGATTGGCGCGCGGTATCGGTGGATCTGGACCCACGGGATGGCGGAATCAATGACCTGTACCGCGTCTTGTCGGCCCCGCCGCTGGAGGAAGATCAATTGGCGGTGCGCGCCGGCCGGCTATTCGCGCCCCGCCTGACGCCTCATCAGCGGACATCGGCCGAACCCACGCCGGCCCCGGCCCCGATTTCCGCGTCCGGCAGCTATTTGATCACCGGCGGTCTGGGCGGATTGGGATTGGCCGTGGCGCGATGGCTGGTCGAACGGGGCGCGGGCCGAATCGTCCTCGCCGGCCGCCGGCCGGCCGGTCTCGAAGCGCAAGCGATTTTGCGGGAACTGGCCGATGGCGGAGCTAAAGTGACGGTCATGACAGCCGACATCGCCGACGCCGAACAGGTTAAAGAACTGTTCGGGGAGATCGAGAAGGACGGCCCGCCGCTGCGAGGCGTATTCCATGCCGCCGGGGTGCTGGACGACGGCGTGTTGGCGGAACAAACCTGGGACCGCTTTGCTCGCGTGCTCGCTCCCAAACTGCTGGGAGCCTGGAATCTGCACCGACAGACCCCAGCGCAAATCCCTACTCAAACGCTCGATCATTTCGTCTGTTTCTCCTCGATAGCCGGCTGGCTGGGCGCGCCGGGCCAGGGCAACTACGCGGCCGCCAACGCCTTTCTGGATGCCTTGATGAGTCAACGCCGCCGTCAGGGTTTGCCAGGGACGAGTATCGCCTGGGGGCCGTGGACCGAAGTCGGGATGGCGGCGCGCTTGGGCGAGACGGATCGGCAACGGCTGGCCAGCCGTGGGGTGACGCCGTTCACGGTGGAACACGGTCTGGCGGTGCTGGAGCGGGTGTTGGAAAACGGTTTGGAGACGGTGGCGGCGGCCCGCATCGACTGGCCACGATTGTCCGAGACGCTCGGACCGCTGCCGTTGCTCAGAAATGGCCGGGGGCAAGAGACCCAGCCCGACGGAGAGAATTTGGATTTTCTACGCCAGCTTCGGGAAGCGCCGCCCCGCAAACGGCGGGAATGGTTGAACGCCCACGTGCGCGCCGAGTTGACGCAAGTCCTGCGGCTCAATCCCGCCGATCCCATCGACCCGCGTCAGGGTCTGTTCGATCTGGGCATGGACTCGCTGACCGCCGTCGAATTTCGCAACCGTTTGCAAGCCACGTTGGCTTGCCGATTGCCGACGACCCTGGCATTCGAGTTCTCCACGTTGCAAGCCCTGTTGGATCATCTGGCGGAACAGGTGCTTGCGGGCGAACCGGCCAAGGACGATCCGCCCCCGACGCAACCGATTGTGTCGGAAACGGCGGCGGTTCAGGCATCCGTCAGCGACGAGGAGGACGACATCGAAGCCTTGTTGGCGGAAGAACTGATGGCTATTGAAAGGGGCCGGCAAGGTGGCTGACGACATGGACAACGGCAGGGACAACGCCCGGAATCAACAGGACCTGATGAAGCGCGCGTTGCACGAACTGCGCGAGATGCGCGCCCGTTTGGCCGAACACGAACGCGCCCGGCACGAACCCATCGCCATCATCGGCATCGGCTGCCGTTTTCCCGGTGGCGCGGACAACCCGGAAAAATTCTGGCGGCTGTTGCGCGATGGCGTGGACGCCATCGTCGAAGTCCCGCCGGATCGCTGGGATCTCGCGAGCTATTACGATCCCGATCCTACGGTGGCGGGGAAAATGTACACCCGCCACGGCGGTTTTCTGCAAAAACCCGAATATTTCGATCCGTCGTTTTTCGCCATTTCACCGCGCGAAGCGGCCGGCATGGACCCGCAGCAGCGTTTGTTGCTGGAAATGAGTTGGGAAGCCCTGGAACACGCGGCGCAAGCGCCCGAATCCCTGTACGGCCGCTCCGTCGGCGTGTTCGTCGGCATGAGCAATGTCGATTTCGCGGCCCGCCAGTTGATGGATCTGGGACCCGCCGGCATCGACGCCTGGTTCGGCACCGGCGTGGCCTTCAGCGCGGCGGCGGGCCGTTTGTCCTACAGTTTGGGGCTGACCGGACCGTGTCTGGCGTTGGATACGGCCTGCTCCTCGTCCCTGGTCAGCGTTCATCTGGCTTGCCAGAGCCTGCGCAACGGCGAGTGCGAACTGGCCCTGGCCGGCGGCGTCAATCTGCTGTTGGCGCCGGAAATCGGCGTCGCCGCCTGCCGCGCCCGAATGCTGGCGGCCGACGGCCATTGCAAGACTTTCGACGCCAAGGCCGACGGCTACGTGCGCAGCGAAGGCGGCGGCATCATCGTGCTCAAGCGTCTTGGCGACGCGCTGGCGGCGGGCGATTCCCCACTTGCGGTGATTCGCGGTTCGGCGGTCAACCAGGACGGCCGCAGCAGCGGCCTGACGGTGCCCAACGGCCGAGCCCAACAGGCCGTGATCCGCCAGGCGTTGGCCAACGCGGACGTGCAGCCGGGACAGGTCCACTACGTCGAGGCGCACGGCAGCGGCACGTCGCTGGGCGATCCCATCGAAGTCGGGACGCTGGGCGCCGTGTTCGGCGAGCGTTCCCCGGATCATCCGCTGGTCATCGGCGCCGTGAAGACCAACGTCGGCCATCTGGAGAGCGGGGCGGGTATCGCGGGCCTGATCAAGACCGTGCTGGTGCTGCGACACGGCGAAATTCCCCCCAATCTGCATTTCCAGACGCCCAACCCGCATATTCCCTGGAGCGAACTGCCGGTGACGGCGCCACGGGCCGTCTTGCCCTGGGACGCGCCGGGATCGCGCGTGGCCGGGGTCAGTTCCTTCGGTTTCAGCGGCACCAACGCCCATGTCGTGCTGGAACAAGCGCCGGCGGCCGAACCGGAACGACCGGACCGCGCCGCGCCGGATCGGCCGCTGCATCTACTGGCCCTGTCGGCCAAGAGCGAAGCGGCGTTGGAGGAACTGGCCGGGCGTTACCGGACCTGCCTGGCGGCGCATCCCGATTGGCCGGCGGGCGACGTGTGTTTCAGCGCCAATGCCGGGCGTTCCCATTTCGATCGAAGGCTGGCCGTGGTCGCCGGTTCCACGGCGGAACTGGCGGACAAACTGGCCGGCGGATCGCCGCACCGGGCGTATGCTCCCGAGCCGCCGCGCATCGCGTTCTTGTTCACCGGACAGGGTTCGCAGTATCCCGGCATGGGCCGAACGCTGTACGAGAGCGAGCCGGTATTTCGCCAGGCGTTGGATCGCTGCGCCGAGATTCTGCGCCCCTACCTGGAATATCCGCTGTTGCGGGTGCTCTACGGCGACGCCGGGGAGTGGCTGGACCAGACCGCCTATACGCAACCGGCGTTGTTTTCCCTGGAATATGCGCTCGCGGAAACGTGGCGCGGTTGGGGCATCGTGCCGGATGCCGCGCTCGGGCACAGCGTGGGCGAGTACGTCGCGGCCTGCGTCGCCGGAGTGTTCAGTCTGGAAGACGGGTTGCGGCTGATCGCCGAACGCGCCCGGCTGATGCAGGCGTTGCCAGGAAACGGGGCGATGGCCATGCTGGCCGCCGACGAAGCGCGGGTTGGCGACGCTTTGCGGGCGTATCCGGATGCACTGTCCATCGCCGCCGTCAATGGACCGGCGCACACCGTCATCGCCGGCGAGCGGCGGGCCGTAAACGCGGTCTGCGCCGACTTCGAGGAAGCCGGCGTCAGGGCGGCGCCGCTCAACGTCTCCCATGCCTTTCACTCGCCGCTGATGGAACCGATGTTGGCGACGTTCGAACGCATCGCCGAAGGCATCGCGTTTTCCGCTCCGCAAATCGACGTGATTTCCAATGTCAGTGGGGATCTCGCCACGGCCGAGGATCTGGTTTCGGCGGCTTACTGGCGTCGCCATATCCGCCAGCCGGTACGCTTCGAATCCGGTATGAAGGCGCTACGCGATCTGGGCTGCCAGGTCTTCGTGGAACTCGGACCCAAGCCCACCCTGACGGCCTTGGGGCAGCAATGCCTGGCGGCGGACAAGGCCGACTGGCTGCCCAGTCTCCGACCGGGCCAGCCGGATTGGGCGGTGTTGTTGGACAGTCTGGCCCGACTTTACACCCAGGGCGCGACAGTGGATTGGATGGGCTTCGATCGTTCCCAAACCCGCCGCCGGCTGTCGCTGCCTACCTATCCGTTCCAGCGCCAGCGTTATTGGCTGGACCTGCCGGTGCCGGGAACCGCACCGCGCGAACGCAGCCCGGCCGCCCGTTTGCATCCGTTGCTGGATCGGCGGACCCGCTCGCCACTGCTCAAGGAAATCCTTTTCGAAACCCGGTTTTGCGCCGACCGCATCCCGTTGCTGGAAGATCATCGCGTCGCCGGCCGCCTGTACGTGGCCGGCGCTTGCCACATCGCGATGGCGCTGGGCGCGGCCGAACTGAGTTTCGGCGCGGGATCGTGGCGGTTGGAAGAACTGGTATTCCCGCAGCCTTTCATCATCGACGAGCGCACCGACGAGCATGTCGCCGACGCGGCCCGCACCGCGCAATTATCGCTGACGCCGCTGGAGCGAGGCGGGGACTTCCGGTTGATCAGTCTGAACGAACAGGATTCGGGAGAAGACTACGCCACCCACGCGACGGGCCGGGTGCGGCCAGCCGTGGAGTCGGGCGAGTCGCCCGCGCCGGACGATCTGCTCGCGCAATGTCCGCGCGCCGTGCCGACGGAATCGCTTTATGCCGCGCTGGCCGAGCAAGGCATCGAACTGGGGCCGGCTTTTCGCTGGCTGGCGGAGGTGTACGCCGGCGACGGACAGGCCGTGGGCCGCTTCCGCGAACCGACCGCGCCGGAGTCGAACGCGGGCTATCGACTGCATCCGGGGCAGATCGATGCCTGTTTCCAATTGCTGGCCGCGACGATTCCCAGTGAGCGGGCGCAACGTTTCGTTCCCTTTGCCATCGAGTGTGTGCGTTTTCACCGGCCATTGCCCGGCGCGCTGTGGTGTCATGCGCGCTTGAGGCCGGTCATCGAGGATGAGCGAATCACGGCCGACATACGGGTGTTCGACGACAGGGGCCGGCTTGGCGCCGAAATCGACGGTCTGGAACTGCGCGTTTTGCGCGACGGCGGTTTGCAACGGTCGCTGGATTCGGTCGCCGGCGATCTTTACGCGAGAGCCTGGGTGGAAAGCGCGTGGGCCACGGAAAGCGCGGTGCCGGCGACGCGCCGGCTGGTATTCGGCGATCAAAGCGGGATCGGCGCCCGGCTGTGCGAACGTTTGGGTGGGACCGCCGTTCTGGTGGAAGCCGGGGACGGCCATAGCCCGATAAACGACGGTGGCTACCGGATCGATCCAGACGCGGATGCGGATTACCGGCGCGTCCTGTCCGCAATCGGTGAATGCGATGAATGCGTCTGGCTGTGGAGTTTGGACGAACCGCCCATGGCTGGTCTGCGCGATCCGTCCCACGCGCAACGGCAAAGCGCCGGGCGGTTATTACAACTTTGCCAGGCGCTGCTGGCCGCCGGCTGGCGCGGCCGGCTGTGGCTGATCAGCGCCGGCGGGCAGCCGGTCGCTGGCTCGTTGCCGGTGATCGAACAAGCGCCGCTGTGGGGCTTGGGTCGGGTCATTGATCTGGAGCACCCTGAATGGCGCGCCACGATGGTCGATTTGGACCCCCAGGAGAGCCGGATCGATCGGGTGGAGAACTTGTACCGCGCCCTGACACGGACCCCCGCCGGGGAAAATCAGTTGGCCGTGCGCGCCGGGCTACCCTTCTTCACCCGTCTTCAGCGACAACAGCCCGGCCACGGCGGTCCGCAGCGGATGCGGTTGGCCCAATACGGCATGTTGGAACAACTGAGCGCGGCGCCGCAGGAAATGCCGCGACCGGACCCCGACGAAGTGGTCATCGAAGTCCTGGGCAGCGGGCTCAACTTTCGCGAAACCCTGCATATTCTCGGCCTATTGCGGGATACCGCCGAGCGGCGGGGCATTCACGACGCGACCGAGCTTCCCTTGGGCATCGAATGCAGTGGGCGTATCGTCGCGGTCGGCGCGGCGGTCACGGGCTTTGCCATCGGCGAGGAAGTCATCGCGGCCCTGGCCACCGGTAGTCTGGCCAATTTCGTTCCAGTCAAGGCGGCGCGGGTGGTAGCCAAACCACCGCAACTCAACTTCAGCGAGGCCGCCACCCTGCCGCTGGCCTTTTTGACGGCGCTGTACGGGCTGCGCGAACTCGCCCGGCTGCAGCCCGGCGAATGGGTATTGATTCATGCGGCGGCCGGCGGCGTCGGCCAAGCCGCCGTGCAGATCGCCCGACGGCTGGGCGCGAACGTGCTCGCCACCGCCAGCCCCGGCAAGTGGGAACGACTGCATGCCCAGGGCGTGACGCAGGTCATGAATTCCCGTGATCTGCGGTTCGCCGAACAGGTCTTGTCGGTCACGGAAGGGCGCGGCGTGCAGGTGATACTCAACAGCCTCAGCGGTGAGTGGATAGCGGCCAGCCTGAAGACGTTGGCGCCGGGCGGACGTTTCGTGGAACTCGGCAAGCGCGACGTCTGGACGCCCGAACAGATCGGCGCGATACGCCCCGACGTGCACTATTTGCCCTTCGATCTCGGCGAGGTCGCCGAACGACAACCGGAACGGATCGGCGCGCTGTGGCGCGAAGTCGTGAGCGACGTCGGCGCGGGCCATTACCGTCCGCTGCCCTTTCAAGCCTTTCCGATGGAGCAGGCGCAATCGGCTTTCCGGCTGCTGGCGCAGGGGCGCAATCTCGGCAAGATGGTGGTCAATCCGCCCCATCGGGTGCAACCGCCGATCAGCGGCGAGGGCAGCTATCTGATCACCGGCGGTCTGGGCGGATTGGGATTGGCCGTGGCGCGATGGCTGGCCGAACGGGGCGCGGGCCGGATCGTCCTTACCAGCCGTCGGCCGGCCGGTCCCGAAGCGCAAGCGATTTTGCGGGAGCTGGCGGATGGCGGGACTCCGGTGCAGGCGATGACGGCCGACATCGCCGACGCCGAACAGGTAAAAGATCTGTTCACGGAGATGGCGACGGACGGTCCGCCGCTGCGAGGTGTCTTCCACGCCGCCGGGGTGCTGGACGACGGCGTGTTGGCGGAACAGACCTGGGACCGCTTTGCCCGCGTGCTGGCGCCCAAGCTGCTGGGAGCCTGGAATCTGCACCGTCAGACCGAAGACCGGCGACTCGATCATTTCGTCTGCTTCTCCTCGATAGCCGGCTGGCTGGGCGCGCCGGGCCAAGGCAATTACGCGGCCGCCAATGCGTTTTTGGACGCCTTGATGAGTCAACGCCGCCGTCAGGGTTTGCCGGGAACCAGTATCGCCTGGGGACCCTGGACCGAGGTCGGGATGGCCGCGCGGCTGGGCGAGACGGATCGGCAGCGGCTGGCCAGCCGTGGCGTCGCGCCGTTCACGGTGGAACACGGTCTGGCGGTGCTGGAGCGGGTGCTGGAAAACGGTTTGGAGACGGTCGCGGCGGCGCGGATCGACTGGCCCCGGTTGTCGGAGACGCTCGGACCCACGCCTCTGCTCAAGGATTGGGTGCGGCAATCGGCCAAGCCGGCTATCGACCCGTCCTTGCGGCAACGCCTGAGCGCGGCCGAAGATCACGAACGTTCCGTGTTGTTGTTGGGGCATTTGCGCCAGCAGATCGCCCAAGTGCTGGCCCTGGCCGATCCCGAGCAAATCGCGCCGCGCCAGCGTCTGTTCGATCTGGGCATCGATTCCTTGATGGCGGTGGAACTGAAAAATCGCCTGGAAAAGAGCCTGCAATTGTCATTGGGCCCCACCCTGATTTTCGACTATCCCACTCTGGAGGCGCTGGTCGGGCATCTGAACTCGCGAATGAACCAACCGTCGGCGGCCGCTGGGCCTGAGTCTTCCCCGTCTTCGTCGACGGACGCGATACTCGAGGAGATATCCGATGAACTGGATGATTTGTCGGAAGAAGCTGTTAGCGCCTTGCTGGACGAAAAAATGGCCGATATCGAAAAGCTGATTGGGCCGCTAGAATGAGCGCCGCACCGGAACAGCCCATGGACAGCACGGCCCGCTTGAAGCGGGCGTTGCTGGCCTTGCGGAAATTGCAGGCCCAGGTCCAAGCGCAGGAACAGGCGAAATCCGAACCCATCGCGGTCGTCGGCATGAGTTGCCGTTTTCCCGGCGGGGCCGACGATCCTGAAAAATTCTGGACGATGCTCACGAATGGGGTGGACGCCATTGGCGAAGTGCCGGCCTCGCGCTGGGACATCGACGCCTATTACGATCCCGATCCCGACGCGCCGGGCAAGATGAACTGCCGCTTCGGCGGATTCATCGGCGAACCAGGCTGGTTCGACGCGAGCTTTTTCGGCATCGCGCCGCGCGAGGCGGCGAGTCTGGACCCGCAGCAGCGGCTGTTGTTGGAACTGGCTTGGGAAGCCCTGGAACACGCCAATCAGCCCAGCGATGAGTTGTTCGAGAGCCGTACCGGCGTGTACGTCGGCATCGGCGGTTTCGATTACGCCCTGTCGATGATGAGCGACGCGAGCTATCAGCGGCGGATCGACGCCTATCTCGGCACGGGCAACGCGCTGAGCGTGGCGGCCGGCCGCCTGTCCTACGTGCTGGGGCTGAAAGGGCCGTGTCTGGCGGTCGATACCGCCTGTTCGTCCTCTTTGCTGACGGTGCATCTGGCTTGCCAAAGTCTGCGCCTGCGCGAATGCGACACGGCCTTGGCGGGCGGCGTGAACTGGTTGCTGCGGCCGGAACCGAGCATCAATTTCGCCAAGGCGCACATGGTCGCCCCGGATGGCCATTGCAAGACCTTCGACGCGGCGGCCGACGGCTACGTGCGCGGCGAAGGCGGCGGGATGGCGGTGCTCAAGCGCCTTGGCGACGCCCAGCGCGATGGCGACCGGATTCTCGCCCTGGTACGGGGTTCGGCGGCCAATCACGACGGCCCCAGCGGCGGACTGACGGCGCCGAACGGCCCGGCGCAACAGGCGGTGATCCGGCAAGCGTTGACGGCGGCCGGGTTGCCACCGGAACGGATCGACTACGTGGAAGCCCACGGCACGGGCACGTCCTTGGGCGATCCCATCGAAGTGGGGGCCTTGAGCGCCGTATTCGGCCAGCGTCCGGCCGATAATCCCCTGCTGCTGGGGGCCGTCAAGAGCCAGATCGGCCATCTGGAAGCGGCGGCGGGCATCGCCGGCTTCATCAAAACGGTGTTGGCCCTGCACCACGGCGAACTGCCCGGTCAGTTGCACTATCACACCCCCAATCCGCATATCGACTGGAGCGCGCCGGTCGCCGTCGTGCGCCAGCGCCGGGCCTGGCCCCGGAGCGAACGCTACGCCGGCGTCAGCGCCTTCGGTTTCAGCGGCACCAACGTCCATGCCGTACTCCAGGCCGCGCCGGCGGTCGCCCCGTCGGCATCAAGTCCCCGGCCGGTGCAACTGCTGACCCTGTCCGCGAAAACCCCGGCCGCGCTGTCCGCTTTAGCGGGCCGTTACCGGGATTATCTGCAGGCGAATCCGGACACGGATCTAGGCGATCTATGCGCCACCGCGAATAGCGGGCGCAGCCACCTCAAGCAACGGCTGGCCGTGGTCGCGGACAGCCTGGCCGAATTGGGCGAATCGCTCGCCGCCGTGGCCGACGGGCAAACCCCGCCGGGTATCTACCAGGGTCAGACCCGGCGGATCAAAATCGCCTTCCTGTGCAGCGGCCAAGGCGCGCAGTACGCCGGCATGGGCCGGGAACTGGACGATAGCCAACCGGTCTACCGGCAGGCGTTGGATCGCTGCGACGCCATTCTTCAACCGCTGTGGGGCCGCCCCCTGCGCGCCGTGCTCTACGGCGACGAAGCGGCTCTGGCCCAGACCGGCCACACCCAACCGGCCCTGTTCGCCGTGCAATACGCCCTGGCGGCCCTCTGGCGGCATTGGGGCGTCCAACCGGACGCCCTGTTCGGCCACAGCGTCGGCGAATACATCGCCGCCCATCTGGCCGGAGTGTTCAGTCTCGAAGACGCTCTGACCCTGTTGGCCGAACGCGCCCGGCTGATGCAAGCCCTGCCTCACGGCGGCGGCATGGCCGCCGTCAGCGCGCCGCTGGATCAGATCGAAACGGCTCTGAGGGACTACCCGGAACTGGCGCTGGCCACCCGCAACAGTCCCGAACAGGGCGTCGTCTCCGGCCGCCGCGAGGCGCTCGAACAACTCCGCGAAGAACTCCAACAAGCCGGCATTCCCAGCCAAACGCTCAACGTCTCCCATGCCTTCCATTCGCCGCTGATGGAACCCATCCTCGATGCGTTCGAGAACGCCGCCGGGCGCTTCCGCTACTCACCGCCGCAACGCTTGCTCCTCGACCATCGGGGCCAGCGGGTTGCCGCCGAATCGCTGGACGCCGCCTACTGGCGTCGTCAAATTCGCCAACCCGTGCACTTCGATCAAGCCCTGGCCACCCTGCATGAACAAAGCTGCAGCGTGTTTCTGGAACTCGGACCGCAACCGGTGCTGATCGGTCTGGGACAGGCCAATCCCCAAGCCGAGAACGCCACCTGGCTGGCCAGTCTGCGCAACGGTCGGAAATCCGAACAGACCCTGACCCACAGTCTGGCGCAACTGTACGTGCAAGGCGCGTCCCTCGACTGGTCCGCGATTGTCGGGCACAGCGGCCGGCGCGTGTTGTCCCTGCCGACTTATCCGTTTCAACGCCAGCGGCATTGGTCCGAAAGCGCCACCGCCACGCCGGCGCCAACGGCCATCAAGCGATCGGGCGAGCCCATCGGCCATCCACTGCTGGGACGGCCGATGGCTTTGGCCGGCTCGCGGGAACGGCGATTCGATGCGACGGTGAGTGCCGAATGGCCGGGTTTCCTCAAGGATCACCGGTTGCTGGATACGGTGGTCATGCCCGCCGCCGCCTTCATGGAAACCCTGCTGGCGGCCGGCCGCGCGGCGCTCGGCACGAACGCCTTGAAGCTGCGCGACTTCGCGATTCAGCAACCGCTCCTGTTATCGGCGGATCGCGAGGTTTCGTTGCAGACCGTGATAGCGCCGGAAGACGATGGACTGACTCAGGCCGTTCAGCTTTTCGCCCGAGCCGGGAGCGATTCGGCGATGGGCGATGGAAGCGACGTCGATACGCCCTGGACGCTCCAGGCTCACGGCCGAATCGGGCCGGCCGAAGCGTCGCCCGCGATGACCGAACTGGCCACGCTCCAGGCGGAAAGCGGTGTGTCCGTCTCGGTCGAGGCGTTTTATCGAAGTTACCGCGCGCTGGGCATTCACTACGGTCTGGATTTCCAGGCCGTCGAGAGTTTGCAAAGGCATCCACGGGGCGTTCTGGCCCGCGTGCGCTTACCGGATTCGGCATTGGACGACGACCATTTTCTGCTGCATCCGGTTTTGCTGGACGCCAGCCTTCAGGCCGTGGGCGCGGCTTTCGATTCGAATGTCGCCGAGGTCGTGCATTTGCCCGTGGGTTGCGCCTCGCTGAGCCTTTTCCAGCCGGGCGCGACGCCGCGCTGGTGTTTCGTCCGGCCCCAGGTTCTGGCGGATCGCTTGACCGCCGATTTCGATCTGTACGGCGAACACGGCGAACCGGTGGCTCGCATCGAAGGACTCGTTTTACAGCCCGTCAGCCGTTCGACCCTGAACCGGAAGTTCGGCGTCGATCCCGGCCGCTGGTTCTATAAATTGGACTGGCGGCCTGAAAAACCGTCGAACAGTTCCGACGCTGCGCCGGGGAACTGGTTGATTTTCGCCGATGCCAGCGGGTTGGCCGCCGCTTTGGCGCAAACCTTGAAGGAGCGAGGCGGGCAATGCGTGACAGTCGCGGCGGGCACGGCTTACGCCCGGCTTGGCGACGACCATTACCGAATCGATCCGAGCGAACCGGCCCATTTCCGGGAACTGCTCCAGTCCGCCGGAGAACCGTTCGCTGGCGTCGTATTCCTTGGGAATCCGCCTGATTCCGAGGTGTCGGACACGGCTTGGGAGATTCGGGAGAGGCGCATCGATAACGCGCTGAAACTGATCCAGGCGCTGATCGCGGCCGACCAATCCCCCCGCCTGTGGCTGGTGACGCAAGGCGCTCAAGGCGCCGATCCCAGCCTGCCTGGCCTGGCTCAGGCGCCGTTATGGGGTTTGGGCCGGAGTCTGGCCTTGGAACACCCGGAATTCGGCGGCGGCCTGGTCGATCTGGACCCGGCCTTGAGCCCGGTCGGGCAGGCTTCCGCGTTACTTGAATTATTGCTCAAGGCCGGCGATGAAAAGCAATGGTTGATACGCGGCGGCCAGCCCCACGTCGCGCGGTTGCTTCCGCATCCGTCCGCCGTGGCCAAGGGGCGGCGTCTGGCGGCGGACAAGCACTATCTGATCACCGGCGGCGCGGGCGCGCTGGGATTGTCCGTCGCGCGCTGGCTGCTAAGTCAAGGGGCCGTCAAGCTGGAATTGATCGGACGGCAGGCGACAATGCCGGGCGAAACGCTGGCGAGCCTGCGCGAGGCCGGGGCTGAAGTGCGATATTGGCCGGCCGACGTGAGCGATCCCGAGCGATTAGCGGCCGTCTTTTCGCGAATCGACAAGCTGGGCGGCGTCATCCATGCGGCCGGCGTGCTGGACGACGGCGTATTGCAGGAACAGGATTGGTCCCGCTTTTCGCGGGTAATGGCGCCGAAACTGCGCGGGGCCTGGCGCCTGCACACCTTGACGCAATCCCGTGACGAGATGGATTTCTTCCTCTGTTTCTCGTCCGCCGCCGCCGTGCTTGGCTCGCCCGGTCAGGCCAACTACGCCGCCGCCAACGCGTTCTTGGACGCCTTGTGTCAATACCGGCAAGCGCGGGGGTTGCCGGGCCTGAGCATCGCTTGGGGCGCTTGGGCGGGTTCGGGCATGGCGGCGGCTTCCGGCCAGCCGCGGGCCGGATTCGCGCTCATCGAACCCGAGCAAGGACTGCGGGCGCTGGAACGCCTGATGGCCGGAGCGGATGCCTACGTGGCCGTACTGCCCGCCGATTGGGAACAATTGCGGCAAGATTTTCCCGGTGGAGCCCTCCCGCCGTTGCTGGCGGAATTGGTAACGCCGTCCGCCAACGGCGAACAGCCGCTGGATTTCGCGCGGCGCTGGCGGGCGGCGCGGCCCGACGAACGCCGGCCAGTGCTGATTGACGGTCTGCGAATCCTGGTGGGGCGGATCGCGAAGCTGGACCCGGCGCGGGTCGATGTTCACCAACCGCTGAATACCTTGGGACTGGATTCGTTGATGGCGGTGGAGCTGCGCAATCGCTTGCGGGCCGAGCTGGAAGTCGATCTCGCCCTGAACGGCTTTCTGGATGGGTCCGCCCTGATCGATATCGCCGAGACGCTGGAGTCGCGGCTGACGAACGCGGCGTCATCGGGCGAATCGGCCGAAGTCGTCGCCGAGGACGAATGGGTGGAAGGCGAATTATGAATACCGCCGAATTCATGGAAAGCCTGCGTCAGCGCGGCGTCGATCTGTGGCTGGAAGGGGATCGGCTGCGCTACCGCGCGCCGCGCGCCGTGTTGACGCCCGAATTGTTGGACGAACTCAAAACGCGCAAGGACGAAATGATCGCGGCCCTGAAACAGCCGGTCGCCTATCCGCTGTCGGCCGGCCAGCGGGCCTTGTGGTATCTGCATCGACTGGACCCGGACAGCGCCGCCTATCATGTCGCCTTCGCCGCGCGGATTCGCGGCGCGGTGGACACGGCGGCGTTGCGCCAGGCATTCCAAACGCTGGCGGATCGCCATCCCGCCTTGCGCACGGTGTTCGCCGAGCGGGACGACGGCGTGGTCCAGATCGTCCAGGCCGATCAGCCGGTCGATTTCACGCTTGTCGATGCCACGGATGCCACGGATTCATTATCCGAGCGGGTGGCCCAAGCCTATCGCCAGCCTTTCGATCTGACGCGCGGGCCGCTGTTCCGGGTGACGTTGGTCAGCCGCGATGCCCAGGATCATGGCCTGTTGCTGTGCGCCCATCATGGCGTCTGCGATGCCTGGTCGTTGTGGCGGCTGCTGGACGAACTGCGGCTGTCGTATCCGGCGGCTCTGGCGGGTTCGCCAGCTCCCGCGCCGACCGAGTCCCGCGTTTCGTACCGCGATTACGCGCGCTGGCAGGAACGGATGCTGGCGGGCGCGGACGGCGAGCGTTTGTGGAATTTCTGGAGCGAACGACTGGCCGGCGAACTGCCGCTGCTGGAATTGCCCACCGACCGACCCCGCCCGCCCGTGCAGACCTTCAATGGCGCATCTCGGCCGTTTTCGCTGACGGGCGAGGCGAGCCGCGCCGTCAAGACATTGGCCCAGCAACAGGGCGTTACGCTGTACATGCTGCTGCTGGCGGTTTACCAAGTTTTGCTGCATCGCTATTCCGGCCAGGACGATCTGTTGCTCGGCTGTCCCACGGCGGGCCGCACGCACGGCGAGTTCGACGGGCTGGTGGGTTATCTGGTCAACCCGGTGGTGGTCAGAACCCGGTTCGTGGGCAATCCCTCGTTCGCCGATTTGTTGAACGACGTGCGCCAAACCACGGCCGCGGCGTTGGCGCATCAGGATTATCCCTTCGCCCTGTTGGTGGAGCGGTTGCAGGGTGAACGCGATCCCAGCCGTCCGCCGGTTTTCCAGGCCGCTTTCGTGTTGCAGCAGCCGCCCCGGAACAACCCGCTGAGCCAGGTGCTGACGCCCGGCGGCGGGAGCGTGGATTGGGGTGGATTGCCACTGGAATTTCTGGAACTGCGCCAGCAGGAAGGGCAATTCGATCTGATGCTGGAAGCCATCGAAGCCGGGGATGCGCTGCACGGGCTGTTCAAATACAACGCGGATCTGTTCGACGCCTCCACCATCGAACGGATGATCGGTCACTTCAAGCGGTTATTGGCCTCGGCGGTCGACGATCCACGGCGGCGCGTTTCGGATCTCGACCTGCTCGACGAGGCCGAACGGCGGCGGCTGTTGGCGGATTGGAACGCGACCGGGCCAACCGATTATCCCTTGCATCGACCCCTGCACCGGCTGATCGAGCTTCAGGCCGCGCGCAGCCCGGACGCCGAGGCGGTGATCTACGACGGACAGGTCCTGAGTTATCGGGATCTTGATGAACGCGCCAACCGGCTGGCCCACTATCTGCGTTCGCTGGGCGCCGGTCCCGAAACCTTGCTGGGCGTTTGTCTGGAACGCTCGCTGGAACTGGTGGTCGCGCTGCTGGGCGTCTTGAAGGCTGGCGCGGCTTACGTTCCGCTGGACCCCGAGTATCCGGCCGAACGACTCCGCTACATGGTGGCGGACAGCGGCATGGCGCTGCTGTTGAGCGAGCGGCGGTTGGTCGGTCATTGGGCCGAAAACGATTGGACCGAAACCGGCGCGCAACCGATCTATCTGCACGATGCGGAGTCCGTCATCGCCGGTTTTCCCGCGCACGCGCCACAAGTCGACGTGCAGCCCGAGAACCCGGCCTACATGATTTATACCTCGGGTTCCACCGGCCAGCCCAAAGGCGCGGTGAACACCCATCGGGGCATCGTCAACCGGCTGCTGTGGATGCAGGACGCCTACCGGCTCACGCCGACCGATACGGTATTGCAGAAAACGCCGTGCAGCTTCGACGTTTCGGTTTGGGAATTTTTCTGGCCGTTACTGGCTGGCGCGCAATTGGCGCTGGCCCAACCCGGCGGCCATCGCGATCCGGCCTATCTGGCGGAACTGATCGAACGCGAACGGGTGAGCACCTTGCATTTCGTGCCGTCCATGCTCGCGGCCTTTCTGGAAACGGCGGATGTCGGGCGTTGCCGGAGCTTGCGGCGGGTGATCTGTAGCGGCGAGGCGTTGCCCTGGGATTTGCAGCAGCGTTTTTACCGGGTTTTTCAGAATTCCGACGTCGAACTGCACAACCTGTACGGCCCCACCGAAGCCGCCGTGGATGTCAGCTATTGGCCCTGTCCACGCGAGGGATTCGCGGGGTCCGTGCCGATCGGCCGGCCGATCGCCAACATCCGATTGCATATTCTGGATCGGCATTTGCAGCCGGCGCCGATCGGCGTGAGCGGCGAGCTGTACATCGGCGGCGTGGGCCTGGCGCGGGGTTATCACGCGCGGCCCGGATTGACGGCGGAACGCTTCGTGCCCAATCCCTTCGCGCCTGGCGAACGGCTGTACAAGACCGGCGATCTGGCCCGCTATCGGCCCGATGGCGCGATCGAATACCGGGGCCGGCTCGATCATCAGGTGAAAATCCGGGGCTTTCGCATCGAATTGGGCGAGATCGAAGCCGCGCTCGACACGCTGGCCGCCGTTCGCGCGGCGGTCGTCGTGGCTCGGGAAGATACGCCGGGTCGCCCGCGTTTGTGGGCTTACCTCGTCCCGGCGATTGAGGGCGAACTGGACAAGAACGCGGTACGCCGCCATTTGCAGGCGCGTTTGCCGGATTACATGGTCCCGGCGGATTTCGTGGTATTGGACCGGCTGCCGCTCAGCCCCAATGGCAAGATCGATCGCAAGGCGTTGCCCGCGCCGACCCGCGACGCCCGCCGTGGCTACGTCGCCCCGGTGACCGAACCGCAGCGATTGCTGGCCGGAATCTGGGCCGGAATTCTGAAAGTCGAAGCGGTCGGCATCGACGACAACTTTTTCGCGCTGGGCGGCGATTCCATCGCCAGCATTCAGGTCGTGGCGCAGGCTCGACGCGCCGGTCTGACATTGCGGGTGCGGGACTTGTTGCAGCATCAAACCGTCGCCGAACTGGCGGCGGTGGCCAGCCCCGCCGCAACGCCGTCGGCAACCGAGCAAACGCCCGCCACGGGCCGGGTGCCTCTGACGCCGATTCAACAGTGGTTTTTCCAGCAAGACCGGGCGGAACCCTGGCATTTCAATCAAGTCATCCTGCTGAACGTCGCGCCGCATCTGACGCGGACGCATCTGGAAATGGCGCTGGCCGCTTTGCTGGCGTGGCATGACGGTCTGCGGTTGCGCTTCACGAAAACCCCGGAAGGCTGGGAGCAGGAATACGCCGCCTGGCCGGATGGCGATGGCCGGCCGACTGGGTTCGAAGCGGTCGATCTGCGCGACGTGCCGAACGATGAACAGGCGCGGTTCGTCGCCGCCGCCGTGGCCCGCATCCAGGCCGGTTTCGATTTGGCCCGGCCGCCGTTGCTGAAAGCCGGCTGGTTCTTCGGCGGTTCGCCGGTTCCCAACCGGTTATTGCTGGTCATCCATCATCTGGCGGTGGACGGCGTATCCTGGCGTATTCTGCTGGAGGATTTGCAAACCGCCTTGCGCGCGGCGTTGGCGGGTCAGCCCATCGTTCTGCCGGCCCGGACGGCTTCGTTCAAGGATTGGGCCGAACGCCTGCAAGAACGGGCGCGGACGCCGGCCGTCGCCGACGCACGGGCGTATTGGCTGAATACCTTGAACGGCGCCGATGGCGCGCTGCCGCTGGATTCGGCGGACGGCGAAAACGATGTGGCTTCGGAAGCGCGGGCGACCGTGACGTTGGACGAGGAATCGACGCGCCGGTTGCTGCAATTCGGTACTCAGTTCCGCGTGGACGAATGGCTGCTCGCCGCGCTGGGATTGGCCCTAAGCCGCTGGACGGGCCGGCGGTCGGTGCTGATCGACGTCGAAAACCACGGCCGCGCCGAGGATCTCGTCGATCTGGACCTGACACGCAGCGTCGGCTGGTTCACCGGTCTTTATCCCCTGGCCTTGGAATGGCCGGCGGAGTCTTCGCCCTGGGGCGTTTTGCAGGCGGTCCGGGCGCGCATCGAACAGGCGCCGAATCAAGGGCTGGACTACGGCCTGTTGCGCTACCTCAGCCCGGACCCGGCGGTCCGACAATCCTTGCGGGACATTGGACAATCATCCGTGTTGTTCAATTATCTGGGTCAATTCGGGGCCATCCTCGATCCCGCGCTGTTTCCCGGACTGGCGGAGGAGAATGGCGAATCGTCGCGCAGTCCACGGGGAAAGCGCAGCCACCTGTTGGAAATCAACGCCCAAGTGACGGTCGAGGACCGACTGCGGCTGGCCGTGACCTACAGCCGTAATCGCCACCGGCCCGCCGCCATCGAAAGGCTGGCCGCCGATATTTTGGCCGAACTCAAGGGGTTGCTCGCCGCCGTTCCCGCATCGGTTCTCCCGGCGACGGAGGAAGAAAGCTATCCGTTGACGCCGATGCAACAAGGTCTTTGGTTTCACAGCCGGTACGGGCAAACGCCCGGACTCTATTTTCAGCAACTGAGTGGCGTCCTCCAGGGGGATTTGAACGAGGATGCGTTTCGGGACGCCTGGCAACACGCGGCGGCGCGCCACCCCACGCTGCGCAGCCGTTTCGCCGCCGATGCCGAAGGCGAGCCGATCCAGCGGATACAGCCCAGTCTTGCCATGGAATGGCGGCCAGCGGATTGGCGAGATTGCGACGACGGAGAGAGAGCCGAGCGTCTGCGGAGCTTTCTCGACGCCGATCGTGAACGCGGCTTCGATCTGGAGCGGCCCCCCCTGTGGCGCTGCGCGCTGTTTCGCCTGGCCTTGGATCGGTGGCAATGGACGTTCAGCTTTCATCATCTGTTGTTGGACGGCTGGAGTCTGGCCAATCTGTTGCGGGAAGTCTTCACGGCCTACGCCGCCCTACGCCACGGGCAACCGCTTTCCCTGCCGCAACCGGCGCCATTCGGGGATTATCTCGCTTATCTCGGAAAACAGGACAAGGCGGCGGCGGAAGCCTTCTGGCGTCGCGAACTGGCCGGATTTCCGCTGCCGACGCCGTTGACCGTCGACTATCCGGCCAGCGGCGTCAGCCAGTGCGCGGAACGCTCGCATCGATTGCCCGAATCGCTCAGCAGCCGTCTGCGGGCCTTCGCCCAAGAGCACAGGCTCACCCTGAACAGCCTTCTGCAAGGCGCTTGGTCGTTACTGCTCGGTTACTACAGCGGGGAAAACGACGTGGTGTTCGGCGCCACGGTAGCGGGCCGTCCGGCCGAACTGGAACAGGTCGAAGGACGGATCGGCGTATTCATCCAAACCGTGCCGGTGCGGGTGCGGATCGACGAAGGGCAAGGCTTGTTGCCGTGGTTGCGCGCGCTGCATTCGGCCCAGACGGAACGAGACGAGTTCGCCTACGCGGGATTGCCGAAAATCCAGAGTTGGAGCGACATGGCGCAGGGCACGGCGCTGTTCGAGAGTCTGCTGGTGCTGGAAAACTATCCGGTGGATTCCGCCATGCTGGGCGAGCGTCTGCGGCTGACGGACGTGCGCTTCGACGAACGGACGAATTATCCGCTCACTCTGGTCGCCGTACCCGGCGAATCGCTGGCGTTGCGGGCGCTGTACGACGTGAGCCGGTTCGAGCTAGACGCCGTTGACCGCCTGCTCGGTCATCTTGGCTATCTGCTGGCGGCGATGATCGCCAACCCCCAGCAGCGGCTCGGCGAACTGAACCCCTTGGGGAACGAGGAGCGCCGCCAATGGGTCATGGATTGGGGCGGGACGGAAACCGATGCGTCCCCGGCCGGTTGCATTCACGAGTTATTCGCGGAGCAGGCGGCGCGCCGGCCGGAGGCGGTGGCGGTGGTGTACGGGGATCAGGCGCTGAGCTACGGCGAACTCAATGCCCGCGCCAACCGTCTGGCGCATTGTCTGCGCGAGCGGGGCGTTGGCGCGGAGGCGCCGGTGGGCGTCTGCCTGGAGCGGTCGTTGAATCTGGTCGTGGGCTTGCTGGGCATTCTCAAGGCGGGGGGCGCTTACGTGGCGCTGGACCCGGCTTGGCCGAGCGGGCGGCAAAACCAATTGCTGGCGGCCAGCGGCGCGCCTTGGGCGCTGTGCGACAGCGCCCGGCAACCGGCGCTGAGCGCCGGTCCCAGCCAGGCATTGAATCTCGACACCCTGGCGTTGGCGGGCTATGCGGCGGAGAACCCGCAGGCATTCGGCAAGGCCAACCAACTGGCCTATCTGAGCTTCACCTCCGGCTCCACCGGCCAACCCAAGGGCGTGGCCATTCCCCATCGGGCGGTGGCGCGGCTGGTGCGCGAGACCGACTATATGCGCTTTGGTCCCGAACAGCGGTTTTTGCACCTGGCGCCCCTGGCCTTCGACGCCTCCACCTGGGAAATCTGGGGCAGTCTGCTCAACGGCGCGCGGTTGATCATCGCCCCGCCGCCGCCGCTCAGCCTCGGCGAACTGGGCGCTCTGCTGCGCCGGCAGGAGATTACCGCCCTGTGGCTGACCGCTGGACTGTTCCATCTCATGGTCGAAGAACACCTGGCGGACCTCGCCGGCCTGCAATATCTGCTGGCCGGGGGCGACGTACTGAACGTCGGCGCGGTCCGGGCCGTGCTTCAGGCCCATCCCGACTGCACCCTCATCAACGGCTACGGCCCCACCGAGAACACCACCTTCAGTTGCTGCCACGCCCTGCGCGCCGACCAGCCCCCGACCGACACCGTACCCATCGGCAAACCCATCGCCCACAGCCGGGCCTACGTCCTGGACCGCCGGCAACGGCCGGCGCCCATCGGCGTGCCGGGCGAGTTATACCTGGGCGGCGCGGGACTGGCGCGGGGCTATCTCGGCCAGCCGGCCCTGACCGCCGAACGCTTCGTCCCCGACCCCATCAGCGGCATTCCCGGCGCGCGCCTGTATCGCAGCGGCGATCGGGTCCGTTGGCGGCCCGACGGTCGCTTGGAATTTCTCGGCCGATACGACTACCAGGTCAAAATCCGGGGTTATCGCATCGAACCCGGCGAAATCGAAGCTCGCTTATTGCAACACGTCCGGGAAGCCCTGGTCGTGGTGCGGGGCGAAAACGCCGAGCGGCATCTGGTCGCCTACGTCATCCCCCGCCAGCCATCGCTGTCCATTCCGGACCTGCGCGCCGCGCTGCAAGGCCAGCTCCCCGAATACCTGATCCCGCAAGCCTTCGTCGTCCTCGACGCCTGGCCCCTCAACGCCAATGGCAAAATCGATCGCCGCGCCTTGCCCGAGCCGCGGAGTCCCACGGCCGGCGCGTCCGCTCCGTTGCAAACCGAACTGGAACGCCGTCTGGCCGCGCTCTGGCAACAGATTCTGGCCGTCGAGTCGGTCGGCCGCGACGACAACTTTTTCGAACTGGGCGGCAATTCGCTGTTGCTGGCGCGCCTTTACGAAAGGCTGAAGAACATGGCGGGCGGGCGGCTGAACATTATCGATCTTTTCCACTATCCCACGGTTCGCAGTCTGGCGGTTTATCTGAGCCGGACCGAGGCCGGGACGGAACCCGTGGCGGCCCCGGTCAACCGGGCCGAAATGCGCAAAACCCACCGAACGGCCACGCGGGATCGCCGTCAATCCCGCCAACAACTGCGCCGCGCGCCATTGGAGGAAAACTGATTATGGGTCAGGCTGCCCTTCCCATCGTGGATGTACAGGCCATTTATTCGGATGACGAATCCGCACTCCGATCGCTCGGCAAGCACTTGATCGAACAGTGCGAAACCTGGGGGTTGTTCCCGGTGTGCGGACATGGATTGGAGCCGGCGCTGCTGGATGCGGTCTTTGCCGCCGCCCACGAGTTTCACGCCTTGCCGCTGGACGCCAAAATGGCCGTCGTCGTCGATGAACGCCATTTCCATCGCGGCTACATTCCCCTGCCGCCGCTGCCGGCGGAGATCAAGCCGGGCCAAGCCCTGCCCGACCGGAGCACGGCCTTCGCTCTCATGCACGAAATGGCGGCGGACGATCCCGCCGCGCTGGCGGGTGGGATGCTTCAGGCCGCCAATCAATGGCCCGCAGAACTCCCCGAACTGAAAACCACGGCGTTGCGTTTTCAGCAGGCCCTGTCCGATCTGGCGCGACGCTTGTTGAGGGCGTTCGCCGCCGGTTTCGATCTGCCGCTGGATTTCTTCGCGCCGTCCTTCGCAAAACCCACCACCTTTCTCCGACTGGTGTACTACCCACCGATTCCGACGGATGCGCCGCCCGAATTGTTCAGCGCCAGCGCGCACGCGGATTCGGGTTTTCTCACGCTGTTGGCGCAGGATGGATGCGGCGGCCTGCAGGTCCGCGACAAACACGGGCAGTGGATTGCCGTGCCGCCGCAACCGGGATCGCTGGTGCTCAATGTCGCGGATTTCTTCGCCCGCTGGAGCGGCGACCGCCTGCATTCGGCCCGCCATCGGGTACGCAACCAATCGGGGCAGGTGCGCTATTCCCTGCCGTTCTTCTTCGATCCCGATCTGGACGCCGTGCTCGATCCCTTGCCGGCCTCGGGGCATCCGGCCATCAGCTATCGTCGGTATTTGCTGGACCGGATGGCGGCCGCGCAAGCCGCCGCGACGCCCCAGGGCGGCTATCGCTGAGGCCCATCGGGAAGATAAGCGCGTGGAAATGAACACCCCTCCCCCGGCCGGCGACGAATCCGACATCGCGATCATCGGGATGGCCTGTCGGGTTCCGGGCGCGGACGATCTGGCGCAGTTCTGGCGCAATCTGTGCGATGGCGTGGAATCGGTCAGCTTCTTCAGCGACGAGGAATTGCAGGCGGCCGGCGTCGATCCCGCCCAAATCGAAAACCCGGATTACGTCAAAGCCGCCGGCATATTGTCCGACGTGGCCGGATTCGACGCCGCATTCTTCGACGTCAGCGCCAGCGAGGCCGAACTGCTCGATCCGCAGCAACGGCTGTTTCTCGAATGCGCCTGGCAGGCGTTGGAACAGGCGGGCTGCGATCCGGATCGCTATGCCGGGGCCATCGGCTGTTTCGCCGGGGTGGGTTTGAACAGCTACCTGCTCAACAACCTCCATCCGCTGCTCAAGGAAAAGAATCCGGCCATGGCCTATCAGATCCTGATCGCCAACGACAAGGATTTCCTGGCGACGCGGGTGGCCTACAAGCTGAATCTCCGGGGGCCATGCATGACCGTGCAGACGGCGTGCTCGACTTCCCTGGTGGCCGTGCATCTGGGGGTGCAGGCTTTATTGAACGGCGAGTGCGATCTGGCCTTGGCCGGCGGCGTCACGGTGCGCGTACCCCAGCGTCAGGGCTACGTTTTCCAGGAAGGGCTGATTTTTTCACCGGACGGCCATTGTCGGGCCTTCGACGCCGACGCCCGGGGCATGGTGGGCGGCAGCGGGGTGGGGACCGTGGTGCTCAAACGCTACAGCGAAGCCTTGGCCGACGGCGATCGTATCCACGCCGTCATCAAGGGTTCGGCGGTCAACAACGACGGCACGCGCAAGGCCGGTTTCACGGCGCCCGGCGTGGATGGCCAGGCGGCGGTCATCGCCGAAGCGCAGGCGGTCGCCGGCGTCGATCCGGCCACTATCGGTTATATCGAAGCGCACGGCACCGGCACCGCGCTGGGCGATCCCATCGAAGTGACCGCGCTCACGCAGGCTTTTCGCGCCCACACCGACGAGACCGGATTCTGCGCGTTGGGATCGGTGAAATCCAATTTCGGCCATCTCGACGCCGCCGCCGGCATCGCCAGCCTGATCAAGACGGCGTTGGCGTTGGAACACGGGCGGATTCCGCCGAGTCTGCATTTCCGCCAGGCCAACCCCCAGATCGATTTCGCGGCCAGCCCGTTCTTCGTCAACGCCGCGTTGCGAAATTGGGCCGAGCCGCTGCGCCGCGCCGGGGTCAGTTCCTTCGGCATCGGCGGCGCCAACGCGCATATCGTCCTGGAACAACCGCCGTCTCTCCCGCCGAGCGAGCTTTCCCGCCGCCCGGCGCATTGGGTGATCCTGTCCGCGCGCTCGGCCAGCGCATTGGATGCAGCCGGCGCCCGCCTGGCCGACCATCTGGCGGCCAATCCGGGGATCGATCCGGCCGATCTCGCCTACACGCTAGGCAAGGGGCGCAAGACCTTCCGTTACCGCCGCGCCTTGCTGGCCAGCGGCGCGGACGACATCGTGGACCGGCTGCGACGAGGGCAGGGCGTGCTGAGCGAGTCCAGCGAGCCCGGCGCCCGGCCCGTGGCCTTCCTGTTTCCGGGGCAAGGCGCGCAATATCCGGGGATGAGCGCCGGCCTGTACCGTCAGGAACCGACATTTCGGCAAGGGCTGGATCGTTGCGCGGAGACGCTGCAACCGCTGCTGGCTTTGGACATCCGCCGCTTGTTGAATGCCGAGGACGCCGATCGGGAAACGGCGGCGCAGCGGTTGCGGGAAACGGCTCTGGCTCAGCCGGCCCTGTTCGCCGTCGAATACGCGCTGGCGCAACTGTGGCTGGAATGGGGCGTGGAGCCGCAGGCCATGCTGGGCCACAGTATCGGGGAATACGTCGCCGCCTGTCTGGCCGGGGTGTTTTCCCTGGACGATGCCTTGCATCTGGTGGCTGAACGGGGCCGGCTGATGCAGTCGTTACCGGGCGGCTCCATGCTGGCCGTGCCGCTGGGCGAAGCGGAACTGATCCCGCTGCTGGAGGCGGATCTGGATCTGGCCGCCGTCAACGCGACGGCGCAATGCGTGGTATCCGGCTCCCCGGCCGCCATCGAAAGGCTGCGGGGCCGCTTGACCGCCGATGGCGTCGAATGCGCGGCGCTGGTCACTTCCCACGCCTTCCATTCGGCGGCCATGGACCCGATTCTGGACGCCTTTCAAGACCGAGTCGCCGCGACGGCCCGCCACACGCCGAAGCGGCCCTTCATCTCGAACGTCACGGGCGACTGGATCACATCGGAACAGGCCGCCGATCCGGCCTATTGGACCCGCCATCTGCGCCAGCCGGTGCGCTTCGCCCAGGGATTGGGACGCTTGCTGGAAGAGCCCGAACGCATTCTGCTGGAAGTCGGTCCCGGCCGCACGCTGGCCACCTTGGCGCAACGGCATCCGGCCCGGCAAATCGGCCACGCGGTGTTGAACACTTCCGGCAAACGGCGGGACGCGGCCGACGATCAACCCCCCTTGCTCGATACATTGGGCCGCCTCTGGCTGGCGGGCGTACTTGTGGATTGGGCGGCGGTATACCGTCATGAAAAACGGCGGATCGTGCCGTTGCCCGGCTATCCGTTCGAGCATAAAAGATATTGGATCGAAGCGCGGCCCGACGCGGTTCGGCCATCTTCGGACGGCGATCGGCGTAAGCCCCTGGATGAATGGTTTTACACGGCAACGTGGAAGCGCAGCCGCCCGGCCGAGGCAACGCCGGCGGTCGCCGAGGCCGGTCGTTGGCTGGCGTTTGTCGACGCGGCGGGTCTCGTCGAACGCCTCGCGCCGGACGCTGGCGACACGATCCGGATTTACCCCGGCGCGGCGTTCGGCCAATGCGCGGCGAATGCCTACACCCTGAATCCGACCCGGCGCGAGGATTACCGGACACTGGCCCAGGCGCTGGAAGAGCGGCATTGGAGCCCGGATACCGTGCTGTACGGCTGGAGTTTCGGAGGAGACGAAACGGCCGTTCCCGGAAATCGAAGCTTCCAGGCGCTGCTGTATCTGGTCCAGGCGTTGCGACCGCTGGTGCGCGACGTGTTGCGACTGCGGGTGATCTCCGACGGTCTGCACGACATTACCGGCCAGGAAACTCTTTATCCGGAAAAAGCGGTTCTGCTCGGCCTGCTCAAGGTCATCGCTCAGGAACAGCCGCTGATTCATTGCCGCTGCATCGATCTGGCGGCCGATGAATGCGCCGCCGCCGATGCACGCTGGCTGAGTCCGCTGCGGGCGGATTGCCGACAGATCGAAGGTCCGCGCGTCGTCGCCTATCGCGGCCGTTATCGCTGGGAGCCCGGTTTCGAACCGTTGTCGCTGCCGGCGCGACCGGTCGATACCGGATTGCGCGAACGGGGCGTTTACCTGATCGCCGGGGGCTGGGGCGCGCTCGGTTACGCGCTGGCTCGGCATCTGGCCGCGACCGTGCGCGCCCGATTGGCGCTGGTGGGACGACGAAGCGTTCCGGCCGAAGCTGACTGGCCGGCCTGGCTGGCGGAGCACGGCGAGGACGATCCGGTCAGCCGGTGTATCCGCCGATGGCGGGCGTTACGGGAACTGGGCGCGGAGGTGCTGAGCGTAACGGCCGACGTCGCCGAACCTATGCAGATGGCGACCGCCCTGCGTCAGGCGGAAGACCGGTTCGGCATCGTGCACGGCGTGATCCACGCGGCGGGCGGAAAAGCGTTCGCGGCCCTGGAGGACCTGGACGAGGCGGAATGCGAATGGCAACTTCGGCCCAAGATCCAGGGCCTGCATGCCTTGGAACGCGCGCTGGGCGATCGGCCGCTGGATTTCTGCCTGGTGATGTCCTCGCTATCCTCGACGCTGGGCGCGCTGGGGCTGGCCGCCTACGTCGCCGCTCACACCGCCATGGAAGTCTTCGTGCAACGCCATAACCGTCGCCATCCCATCCCCTGGCGGTTGGTCGCCTGGGACAACTGGTTGGCCGACGGCGCGAACGCTTCCCACGATCCGGCTTATCTGACCCCAAGCGAAGGCGTCCAGGCGCTGGCCCGGTTGCTGGGCCGTCCTAGCGAAGAACCGGTGTTGGTTTCCACCACCGATCTGTTCGCCCGCCTGGAGCGTTGGGTGGAACTGGATTTGAATGGATCGCCCGCCGAACCGGCCGCGCCGCTGCATGAGCGGCCGTCGCTGGCGAGCGCCTATCAAGCGCCGACCACGGAATGGGAGCGGCGCTTGGCGGATCTGTGGCGGCCTTTGTTCGGCGTCCGCGAAATCGGCATCCAGGACAACTTTTTCGAATTGGGCGGCGATTCGCTATCGGGCCTCCAACTGATCGCCAAAGCCGGCCAGCAAGGGATCAAGCTGAGCTTGAAGGACCTTTTCGAGCATCAAACGATCGCGCAACTGGCCCAGGCTTTGAGCGTTCGCGCGCCGGCCCCGGCGCGGGTCGACCCACCGGCGACGGGCGACGTACCGCTGACGCCGATTCAACACTGGTTCTTCGAGCGGGATTTCGCCGAACCGCGACACTTCAATCAGTTCCTCGTACTGAACGTCGCCCCGGCCGTGTCCCCGGCGATCCTGGAAGAAGCCCTGGCGTCGTTGATGCGGCGTCACGACGCGTTGCGCTTGCGTTTTCGGCCGGAAGGCGGCGGTTGGCGGCAGTATTACGCCGAGCCCGACGCAACGTTTTCCCTGACCGTGATCGATCTCGCGGAGAGCGGCGCAACCGATCGGGCGCGGATTCGACAAGACGCCGCCCGGCGGTTGCAAACCGGCCTGAATCTCCAGACGGGGCCGATCTGCGGAGCCATTCTGTTTCGTTACGAGCCTGGCGAGCCCGCCCGCCTGTTGTGGGTTTGCCATCATCTCGCGGTGGATTTCACCTCCTGGCGGATACTGGCGCAGGACCTGGAAATGGCGTGCCAACAGCGACTCCGTGGCGAAGCAATCGCCCTGCCCGCGCGGACGGACTCCTACCAACGCTGGTCCCGGCATCTCCAAGCCTGGGCCGCTTCGCCGGCGGCCAGTCAACATCTGGATGACTGGCTGGGTTCCGCGCCCCCGCCCGTGCAACCGCTGCCCAAGGATTTTCCGTCGGGGGAAAACACGTTCGGAACCGTGGAGACGGTCGCGGTCGCCCTGGAAGCCGCCGACACCGCCGCGCTGTTGCAAAAAACGACCGGCCCGCAAGACGCGCTGCTGGCCGTGCTCGCCGACGTGTTGGGGACTGCGAGTCAATCCGGCGCGGTGGCGATCGATGTCGAGGGACATGGCCGGACCGCGCTGGGGGACGGGCCAGCGGACGCGGATCTGGACGTATCGCGCACGGTCGGTTGGTTCACGGCGATTCACCCGGCGTTTCTTGAACGGGACGGCGCGGCCGACCGCACCGAGTCGCAACCGCCTGTTCGCCATTCCTTGCACGGTCTGGCGGAGGCCGGTTCACGCTTCGGCGCGTTACGTTATTTGGGTCCAAAAGCCGCTATTCATGGGCTTTCAGCGTTGCCAGCGGCGGAAACGCTGTTACTCTTTATGGGAAGAATCGATGAACCGGCGCTAGAGAGTTCCCTGCTCAGCCCGGTGGCGGCCGAAGGCGGACTGGATGCCAGTCCTTACAATCGCCGCCCTTATCTATTAGAGATCAACAGCTTCCTTACTGCGGGGCGTTTATGGTTGGAGTGGAATTACAGTTCCGCATGCCATCGACGCGGTACCGTAACGGCATGGGCCGATGATTGCCTGGACCGGTTGCGGGCTTTTAGCGCCCAGAACGCTGGGCGTTACCGGGCCTCGGATTTTCCCGAGGCGGAACTGAGTCAGGATGAACTGGACGAGTTGATCGCTACACTCGGCAAACCCAATGAATGACATGAATGCGGCAAACCGGGATGTAGAGGCCATTTATCCGCTGTCGCCCATGCAGCAGGGCATGCTGTTTCACGCGATCTACAATCCGGGCGGCGAGGAATATTTCAATCAGCTCATCATCCGTCTGCAAGGCGAGCTGGACCGCGATGCTTTTCCACAGGCTTGGCGGCGGCTGGTGGAACGCCACGGCATCCTGCGCACGCTGTTTCTCTGGGAACGGCAAAAGCCCTTGCAGGTGGTGCTGAAACGGGCGGAACTGCCGTGGGTGGAACAGGACTGGCGCGATTCGACGGAGGCGCAGCAAGCCGAACGCTTGGAGGAATGGCTGGCGGCGGATCGCCGGCTGGGCTTCGCGCTCGATCGCGCGCCGTTGTTGCGGGTCGGTTTGTTGCGTCTGGCCGAGCAACGCTATCAACTGGTGCTGAGTTACCATCACGCGTTGCTGGAAGGCTGGTCCTGGGCGCTGTTGTCCCGCGAAGTCTTCGAGATTTACCGTTTGCTGCGCGCCGGGCAGGAACCGGATTGGCCGGCGCCGCGGCCCTACCGTGACTATATCGTCTGGCTGCAACGGCAGGACCCGCGCGCGGCCGAAAGTTTCTGGCGGGAACAACTCAAGGGATTCGCCACGCCGACGCCGTTGCCGCTGAGCCGGCCCACCACTCTCGCCACCCCGCGTTATGGCGAATACCGTTTGCAATGGCCGGCCGCGCTCGGCGACGAACTGCGGAATCTGGCGCGTCGGGAACGGCTCACCCTCAGCGTGCTGCTGCAAGGCGTTTGGGCCGTGCTGTTGAGCCGCTACAGCGGTCAGGACGACGTCTTGTTCGGCGCCACCGTGTCCGGTCGTTCCGTGCCCCTGCCGGGTATCGAGACCATCGTCGGCCTGTTCATCAACACCTTGCCGGTGCGCGTGCGGGTGGCCGGAACGCCGACCGTGGCGGACTGGCTGCGGGGCTTGTTGCGAGAGCAGGGCGAGCGCGAGCAGTTCGCCTACGCTCCGCTGGTGGACATCCAGAACGGGTCGGAAATACCGCGCCCCCTGGCCTTGTTCGACAGCCTGTTGGTTTTCGAGAATTTCCCGGTCAACAGCGAGTTGAACGATGCGCGTCTCGGACTGCGGCTCGACGACGTGCACGCCTTCGAGCGCACCCATTATCCGTTGACGTTGATGTTCCGGACCGGCGCGGAATCCGCCGTGCAGTTCCTGTACGACGAAAATCGCTATACCCGCTCCGCCGTCGAGCGTTTGGCCCGGCATTTTCAGCAGGCGCTGGAGGCGATCGCCGCCGATCCTCAGCAACCGGTGGCCCGTATCGATTTGATAGGCGCATCCGAGAAGGCGCTGTTGCTTGGGGATTTCAACGCCACCGATTCGCCTTATCCGCAAGACCACGGCATTCATCGACTGATCGCGGAACAGGCGGCCCGCCGGCCGCAGGCGCCGGCCGTCGGCATGGCGGGTCGGGTTCTGAACTACGGGGAATTGGACCGGCGGTCCAATCAATTGGCGCATTATCTGCGCGGGCTCGGCGTCGGGCCGGAAACTCGGGTTGGCGTTTGCCTGGAGCGTTCCCCGGAACTGGTGGTCGCCGTGCTCGGCGTGCTCAAGGCCGGCGGCGCCTATGTCCCCCTGGACCCGGCGTTCCCGCCGCCGCGTTTGGCCTTGATGTGCGACGGTCTGGACCTGCTGTTGAGCGAGGGCGGAGCGCAGGAGGAATGGGCCGCCGCCCGCGTGCGCCATCTGATGCTGGATCGGGAGCGGCCGACGATCGCGCTGTGCCCGGATTCCGATCCCGCCGTGCCGCTCGGTCCCGCCAATCTGGCCTACATGATTTACACCTCCGGTTCCACGGGCCGGCCCAAGGGCGTGCAGATCAGCCACGGCAGCTTGCTCAATTTTCTGTACGGCATGGCCCGGCAATTGGGTCTGGAATCGGGCGACACCTGGCTGGCGGTCACCACGCTGTCCTTCGATATTGCCGCCCTGGAATTGTTTTTGCCCCTGATGGTCGGCGCCCAAGTGGTGTTGGCCGAGCGCGATACGGTCAGCGACGGCGCGCGCCTGGCGGAATTGCTGCGCGATAGCCAGGCCACGGTCATGCAGGCCACGCCGGCCGGTTGGCGCTTGCTGCTGGATAGCGGCTGGACGGGTTCGCCGGGACTGACCCTGCTGTGCGGCGGCGAAGCCCTGCCCACGGAGCTTTCGGCGCGGCTGTCGGCGGCCGGCGGCACGCTCTGGAACCTGTACGGGCCGACCGAGACCACGATCTGGTCCACAGCTCAGGCCATCCGTCCCGAAGCCCCGTCGTCCTCATCGCTGGAGCCCATCGGGCGGCCGATCGCCAATACCCAGGTCTACGTGCTGGACCGGCAACTCCAGCCGGCGCCGATCGGCGCGCCGGGCGAACTGTGCATCGCCGGGGATGGGGTGGCTCGCGGTTACTTCGCGCAGCCCGGATTGACGGCCGAACGCTTCGTGCCCAATCCCTTCGGACAGGGCGATCGGCTGTATCGCACCGGCGATCTGGCGCGTTACCGGGAAGACGGCGTTCTCGAATACCTCGGCCGCCAGGATCAACAGGTCAAGGTGCGCGGCGTGCGCATCGAACCCGGCGATGTCGAGGCGGCCATGCTGGAACATCCCGGCGTGCGGCAGAGCGCGGTGATCGCGCGCGACGATCGATTGCTGGCCTATTGGGTGCCGGAGCGGACCGAGGCGGATGACGCCGCCGTCGGTGACGAGCAGGTGTCGGCCTGGCGACAGGTGTGGAACGAAGCCTACGAGCAAGGGGCGCCCGGTCGCGATCCCACCTTGAATACCGCCGGCTGGCGGGACAGTTTCACCGGCGAACTGCTGCCCGAAGCGCAGATGCGCGAATGGGCGGAGAGCACGGTGGAGCGGATACTCGCCCATCGCCCCAGGCGGGTGTTGGAGATCGGCTGCGGCACGGGCATGTTGCTGTGGCGCGTCGCGCCGCATTGCGAACGTTACGTGGCCACTGACGTATCCGGCGCGGCGCTCGACTACGTGAAAACGCAACTGGAGCGACGCCCGCTTCCGCAAACCGAAATCGCCTTGCGGCGGAGCGCGGCGGACGAACTCCAGGACCTGCCCGATGGGTCGTTCGACGCCGTCGTGCTGAATTCCGTGGCGCAGTATTTCCCCAGCGTCGATTATCTGGTGCGAGTGCTGGAAACGGTCGTGGACAAAGTGGCCGAGGGCGGAATCGTCTTCATCGGGGACGTGCGCCATCGGGGTCTTTTGCCCGTCTTCCACGCGGCGGTTCAAACCTTTCGCGCGCCCGGCGCCCTGCCGGTCGCGGAATTGCGCCGGCGCATCGCGCAATCCCTGGCCAGGGAACGGGAACTGGCGCTGGACCCCGCGCTGTTCCAAGCGTTGCTGGGCCATCTGCCGAGCGTCGGCGCCGTGGACATCCGCCTGAAAGGCGGCCGCGCGTCCAACGAGATGAACATGTTCCGCTATGACGTCGTGCTCAAGGTCGGCGCGATGGCTGAATCGTCGGCGGAATGGCCGACGCTGGACGGATCGCCGCCGATCGGCTTGTCGGCGCTGCGTCGGCATCTGACGGAAGCCCGGCCCGAACGCTTGCGCATTCAGGCCGTACCCAACGCCCGCTTGATGCCGTCGGCGGCCATCGGCCGGCGCCTGCAATCCGACGCTTATGCGACGGTGGCCGAACTACGCCAGGCCCTGACGCCCGCCGACGGCTTGGAACCCGACGACTTCGAAACGCTGGGCCGCGAACTGGGTTACGCGACGGCCATCGGCTGGTCGGCCGAACCGGACGCCTTTGAGGTCGTATTCCAACGCGACGGGCAGGCAATGGCCCCTACGGCGGCGAACGTTGGACGTTCCGGCCCCTCCGAGGTTGCGAAATCCTGGCGGAACTACGCCAACCGGCCGTTCACCGCGGCGGTGGAAATCGATCAGCGCGAATGGCGGGAATTCATGGCTCAGCGTTTACCGGCCGCGCTGATTCCCTCCCAGTTCGTGATGTTGGAAAGCTTGCCGCTCACGCCCAATGGCAAGGTCGACAGAAAAGCCCTCCCCATCCCCGGCGTGGGCAAGGCCGGCGTCTTCGTGGCGCCGCGCACGCCGCGCGAGGAGATCTTGGCGGGGCTGTTCGCCGAGGTGTTGGATCGGGCGCGGGTCGGCGCGACCGACGATTTCTTCGAAATGGGCGGCCATTCGCTGTTGGCGACCCGCTTGATCGCCCGGCTGCGCGGCGTATTTCAGGTGGATCTGCCGCTGCGGACCTTATTCGAAGCGCCCACCGTCGGTTCGCTGAGCGAACGGCTCGCCGCGTTCAAGGGCAGCGATCCCGCCCGGCCCGTCGCGCCGCCGATTCGCCCATCGTCGCCGGAGGAGTCGGCGGATGCGGCGGGGACGCCCTTGTCCTTCGCTCAGGAACGAATCGCGTTTCTCGATCGCCTGGTCGGTTACAGCGGCGCCTATCATTTGCCTTTCGCCCTGCGGATGGACGGCCACCTGGACAGCGAGGCGCTGCGCCGCGGCTTCGCCGAAATCGTCCGCCGCCATCGGGTCCTGCGCGGCGTTCTGACGGAAACGCCCCAAGGCGTGCGGCAGACCGTCCTGCCGGACGCGGCGGTTGCTTGTCCGCTGATCGATTTGAGCCCACTCCCGGCCGCCGAGCGCGATGCCGAAGTGCGCCGCCTGGGGCGGGAAGAAGCCGAATCGGCCTTCGCCCTGAACCGGGAACCGCTGTTGCGCTTGAAGCTGTTGCGACTGGACCCGGAGCGGCACGTTCTGCTGTGCACCTTGCACCATATCGCGGCCGATGGCTGGTCCCTGGGCGTGCTGGTCGACGAATTGCGCGTGCTGTATCCCGCCTACCTCAAGAACGAGTCCGCCGCGCTGGCCGATTTGCCGATTCAATACGCCGATTATGCGCTCTGGCAGCGCCGTTATCTGGACGCGGAAACGGTCGCCGCCCGGCTCGGCTACTGGCGCACGCAACTTGACGGCGCCCCGGCGCTGCTGGAACTGCCCACCGATCGCCCGCGCCCGCCCATGCAACGCTATCGCGGCGATCTGCACGAATTCGCGCTGGACGCCGATCTGACCGGCCAACTGCGGCGATTGAGCCGCGAATACGGGGTCACGCTCTACATGGCGTTGCTGGCGGGATGGGCGACATTGCTTTACCGGTACAGCGGCCAGACCGACATCCTGGTCGGTTCCCCCGTCGCCAACCGCACGCCGCCGGAAACCGAGCGTTTGATCGGTTGCTTCGTCAATACCCTGGCGTTGCGCCTGAATCTGGGGGGCAATCCCCGTTTCCGCGAATTGCTGGAGCGGGTGCGGCGGATCTCGCTGGACGCCTACGAACATCAGGATCTGCCCTTCGAAAAGCTGGTCGAGGCCCTGCAGCCGGAACGCAGTCTGAGTTACAGCCCGCTGTTTCAGGTGATGTTCGTCTTGCAGAACGCGCCGTTCGATGAGTTGGAATTACCCGGCTTGCGGTTGGCTCCGTTGGAGTCGGTCAGCGTCGGCGCGCGTTTCGATCTCACCCTGTCGCTGCGGGAAACGGCGGACGGACGGCTCCACGGCGGGCTGGAATACGACACCGATCTGTTCGACGCCGCCACGGTGCAACGGCTGGCCGAACATTTCCGGATTCTGTTGACGGCGGCGGCGACCGATCCCAAGCAGCGCCTACGGGATTTGCCGCTGCTGTCCGAAGCCGAGCGCCGGCAACTGGTGCGGAATTGGAATCAGACGGCGGCCGGATTTCCCGAGACGGCCTGTCTGCATCAACTCGTCGAACGGCAGGTGCGGCGCACGCCCGACGCGCCCGCCCTGATCTGCGGCGAGCGGACCATGAGCTATCGGGATCTGAACGCCCGCGCCAACCGGCTGGCGCATTATCTGCGCGGCATCGGCGTCGGACCGGACGTCACGGTCGGTCTGTGCGCCGCCCGCGATGGCGACATGCTGGTCGGCCTGCTGGCCATACTCAAGGCCGGTGGCGCTTACCTGCCGCTGGACCCGGCCTATCCCAGGGAACGGCTGCGCTTCATGCTGGAAGACGGGCGCGCGCCGGTGGTGTTGACGCAAACCGGGTTGGCCGACACCCTGCCCGAGCCCGTTTCGCCCGCGTCAGCGACGATGCAACGCATCTGGTTGGATCAGGCCGAGGCGACGCTCGCCGGGTTTTCCACGGACGACCCGCCCTGCATCGCCAGTCCCCGGAATTTGGCTTATCTGCTGTACACCTCCGGTTCCACGGGTCGGCCCAAGGGCGTGGCCATCGAACATCGCAGCGCCGTGGCCATGGTCAGTTGGGCGCAGCGGGCCTTCGCGCCCGAACAATGCCGAGGGGTGTTGGCCAGCACCTCGCTGTGTTTCGATCTGTCGGTGTTCGAGCTGTTTCTGCCGCTGTGCGGCGGCGGCCAGATCGTACTCGCGGAACACGCCCTGCATTTACCTGCTCTGCCGGCCGCCGACCAGGTCACGCTGATCAACACGGTCCCTTCCGCCATCGCCGAACTGCTGCGCTACGACGGCATTCCGCCCAACGCCCAGACCATCAATCTGGCGGGCGAGCCCTTGCCGCAGCATCTGGTGGACAAGCTTTACCGGCATCCCGCCGTGAAACAGGTGTTCAATCTCTATGGGCCTTCCGAGGACACCACCTATTCCACCTACACCCAGGTTTTGCCCGGCAGGACGCCGAGCATCGGCCGCCCCATCGACGATACCCGCGCCTATATCCTGGATGCGCAATTCCAGCCCACGCCCATCGGCGTATCCGGCGAGCTGTATCTGGCCGGCGCGGGCTTGGCGCGGGGCTATCTCGCGCGCCCGGACCTGACGGCGGAACGCTTTCTGCCCGATCCCTTCGCCGAACAGCCCGGCGGTCGCATGTACCGGACCGGCGACCGGGCGCGCTACCGGGCCGATGGGACTATCGACTTCCTCGGCCGTATCGATCACCAGGTCAAGGTGCGCGGTTTTCGCATCGAATTGGGCGAGATCGAAACGGTGTTGATGACGCATCCCGGTTTGCAGGAAGTCGCCGTCATCGTCCGCGAGGATGCGCCGGGCGAGCAGCGTCTGGTGGCGTACGTGGCCGGTCCCGAGCCGATCCCGAGCGCCGGCGAACTGCGCGACCGGCTGCGCGATCATCTGCCGGGTTACATGATTCCGTCGGCTTTCGTCGATCTGCCGGCTTTGCCGCGCACGCCCAACGGCAAACTGGACCGCCAGGCGTTGCCGGCGCCCGAGCGGACGACGACGGCCAAGACGGCCCACAGCGCCCCGCGCAATGCCCAGGAAATGGCCATCGCGGCCGTTTGGCAGGAGGTATTGCAGCGGGAAAGCGTGGGCAACGAAGACAATTTCTTCGATCTGGGCGGCCATTCGCTGTTGCTTTTGGAAGTGCAACACCGGCTGGGCGACCGATTGAAGCGAACCATCGACGTGCTGGATTTATTCCGCTACCCCACGATCGGCGCCCTGGCCCGGCATCTGAGCGGCGAAACCCAGCCGATCGGTGTGGACGCCAGTCGCCAGCGGGCGCAGCGCCAGCAAAACGTGTTGCAACGCCAGCAAGTCTGGAGGAACAGGAGAAGCCTATGACGGCTACCGAGTCCGGTTTGGAACCCATCGCCATCGTCGGTATGAGCTGCCGTTTTCCCGGTGCGCCGGATTTAGCGGCGTTCTGGCGCAATCTGCGGGACGGCGTGGAATCCGTCACCTTTTTCAGCGACGAAGAATTGCTGGCGGCGGGCGTGTCGCCCGCGCTGCTCGAAGCGCCGGGCTACGTGAAGGCGCGGGCGGTCGTGCCGGATATCGAAGGCTTCGACGCCGCGTTCTTCGGCTACACACCCGGCGAGGCCGAGCTGACCGATCCGCAGCAGCGGATTTTCCTGGAATGCGCTTGGCACGCTTTGGAACACGCCGGTTACCATCCGGATGCCGGCGAAATCCGGGTGGGCGTCTATGCCGGCGCGGGCTGGAACGCCTATCTGTCGAACCGCTGGTCGGCTCTGCGGGAAGCGGCCCGCAACGGCGGCGAGTTTCAGATTCTGCTGGGCAACGACAAGGATTTCCTCGCCACGCGGGTTTCCTACAAGCTGAATCTGCGGGGGCCGAGCGTCAGCGTCAACACCGCCTGTTCGACCTCGCTGGTGGCCGTGCAATTCGCCTGTCAATCCCTGTGGACTTATCAATGCGACCTGGCGCTGGCCGGGGGCGTGGCGCTGCAAATCCCGCAAAATCAAGGCTATCTCTACCAGGAAGGCGGCATTCTGTCGCCGGACGGACACTGCCGGGCCTTCGACGCCCAGGCGCAAGGCACGGTCAGCGGCAGCGGCGCGGGCGTCGTGGCGCTCAAACGGCTGAGCGAAGCAGTGGCCGACGGCGACACGATACACGCCGTGATCCGGGGCGTGGCCATCAACAACGACGGCGCCGCCAAGATCGGCTACACCGCGCCCAGCGTGGAAGGACAAACCGAAGTCATCGCCGAGGCCCAGGCGTTGGGCGGCGTCGATCCGGCCACGATTACCTATGTCGAAGCGCACGGCACGGGCACGACCTTGGGCGATCCGATCGAGTTCGCCGCGCTCCGTCAGGCTTTCGCCGACACCGCCCGGCCCGGCCAATACTGCGCGTTGGGCTCGGTCAAGACCAATTTCGGCCATCTGGACACGGCGGCGGGCATCGCCGGCCTGATCAAGACGACGCTGGCGCTGCGACACCGGGCCCTACCGCCCAGTCTGCATTTTCAGCGACCGAATCCGGCGATGGATCTCGGCAACAGTCCGTTCTACGTCAACACCGTCCTGCGCGATTGGGAATCCGACACCGGACCCCGCCGGGCTGGCGTCAGTTCCTTCGGCATCGGCGGCACCAATGCCCACGTCGTGCTGGAAGAAGCCCCGGCTCCGGCTCCGTCCGCGCCGGCCCGCCCCGCCCAATTGCTGGTGGTCTCCGCGCGAACCGACGAGGCTTTGAACCAAGCCTGCCGCAATCTGGCGGATCATTTCGCCAGCCATCCCGATAGCGAACTGGCCGACGCGGCCCATACGCTGGCCGTGGGTCGTAAAGCCTTCGCCCGCCGGCGCGCCTGGGTCTGCCACGATGTCGCCGAGGCGGCCCGGTTGCTGAGCGATAGCACGCCAGGCCCGGACGGCGAAGCGGCCCAGCCGGGCCCGGTGGCCTTTTTGCTGCCGGGTCAGGGCGCCCAGTATCCGGGCATGGGCCGCGCCCTGTATCGGACCGAGCCGGTTTTCCGAAACGTTCTGGACGAATGCGCCGAGTTATTGCGTCCGCACCTCGGACTCGATCTGCGCACGGTGCTGTACGATCCGGACGCCGGCCCCGCCGCTCACCGGCTCCAGCAAACCGAACTGGCGCAACCGGCCTTGTTCGCGGTGGAATATGCCCTGGCCCGGCTATGGATGAGTTGGGGCATTCAGCCGAGTCAATTGCTCGGTCACAGTCTGGGCGAATATGTCGCGGCCTGTCTGGCCGGCGTGTTCTCACTGGGCGATGCGCTGTATTTGGTCGCCCGCCGTGGCCAGTTGATGCAAAAGCTGCCGCCTGGCGCGATGCTGGCGGCGCCGCTGCCCGAGGCGGAATTGCAGCCTCTGCTCGGTGCGGAACTCGCGCTGGCGGCGGTCAACGGGCCGCGTCAATGCGTGGCTTCAGGCCCGCACGAGGCGGTGGAACGGTTACGCTCGGCACTCACTGCGCGGGGCGTGGACAGCATTCGGTTGGACACCTCCCACGCCTTCCACTCGGCGATGATGGAGCCGATGTTGGATGCGTTCTTCGATTGCGCGGCGCGTCTGTCGTTTTCGCCGCCGCAGATCCCTTATTTATCCAATCTCAGCGGCGCTTGGATTCGCGCCGAGCAGGCCACCGATCCCGAGTATTGGGTTCGCCACCTGCGAAGCACCGTGCGCTTCGAGCCGGGTTTGCGGACCTTGCTGACCGAAGCGGACCCGATAGTGCTGGAAGTCGGACCCGGCCAGACGCTCGGCGGTTTGGCGCTACGTCATCCGGCCCGGCGCGAGCGGCCGGTGCTGGCGTCGTTGCCCCGGCAACCGGAAGCCGACAGCGCCTTTACCCTGACTACCCTGGGACAGTTGTGGTGTCTGGGCATGCCCGTGGATTGGCGCGGTTATTACGGGAACGAGCGCCGGCGGCGCGTGGCCTTGCCCGGCTATCCCTTCGAGCGCCGGCGATACTGGCTGGAAGACGCGCCCGCGCCGGCCGGGCCGGAGGTGGCCTCATCGAAACCCAGCGCGCCCGCGACGCCGCTCGGGTCCGCGTTGCACGAACGGTTCAGCGTGCCCTCCTGGCAGCAAAGCCTGTGGCCGCCCATCGACGATCGACCGCCAACCGGCCGGTGGCTGGTGTTTTTGGATGACGATGGATTGGGCGAGCAATTGGCGTCGCGACTGCCGGCGGGACAGGCCGTGACGGTGCGACCGGGTCCGGCTTTCGCCCGCGACGGCGCGGATGGGTATACGGTGAATCCCGAACGGCCCGACGATTACGACGCGCTGATTCGCGCGCTGCGTGACCGCTTGCCGACGACGCTGGTGCATTTGTGGTCGCTGACCGGTTGCGAACCGTCCGCCGAACAGGCCCGGCAACGGGGTTTCTACAGCCTGCTGTATCTGGCCAAGGCCCTGGGCCGATGCAACGTCATGGAGCCCGTGCAGATCGCCGTCGTCGTCGACGGTCTACAGGATGTCGGCGGGACGGAGCCGTTGTATCCGGTCAAGGCGACGCTGTACGGTCCGCAACTGGTCATTCCGCACGAGTATTTGAATCTGCGTTGCCGCACCATCGACGCGCTGTGGCCGCAGGAGGGGTCGGACCGCGCCATCCTGGCCGAGCGCCTGCTGGCCGATCTGGCGCAACCTCCGGTTCTGGCCGAGTCCTTCGTCGCCTATCGGGGAAAGCAGCGGTTGAAACAGGTTTTCACCCCGGTCGAACTGGCTTCCGGCTCGGGCAGGCCGGCCCGTTTGCGCCAGAACGGCGTTTATCTGATCACCGGCGGACTCGGCGGCGTGGGCCTGGAAATCGCCCGATACCTGGCGCGGGCGGCGAACGCGCGGTTGATTCTCACCGGCCGCCGCGCGCCGCCGCCGCGCGAGGAATGGCCGCAATGGCTGGCGTCGGACGCGCAGCGGTCGCCGGTCGGCGGCGGCGCGATTCATTGGGACATGCTGACCCAGCGCGATTTCATCACGGCCAAGGCAAGCGAAATCGAACGGCAACTGGGCATCCGGGGACTGGCGGATTATCCCGATCTGGAACCGGCGCTCTATCGGCTCTGCGCGCGTCTGCTGCTGGAATATCTCCAGACCGGCGGCGTCGACGCGACCCGGACGTACACCCGCCCGGAACTGGCCGAACGACTGCGGATCGTGCCCAAATTCGCCAAGTTCTTCGAGTTCGTGCTCGACGTGCTGGAACGCCAGGGGGTCATCGAAACCCGCGACGGGCAGGTCCGCTTCCTGCGCGATCCCGGACCGGCCGAACCGCTGCGCCAGGAACTGGCCGAACGCTTCCCCGGTTTCCGGCCCATGCTGAAGCTGATCGATCACTGCGTCCGGCATTACGGTCCCGCGCTCAGCGGCGAGATCGAAGCCATCGGCGTACTGTTTCCCGACGGCGGCGAGGGCTTAATGCTGGAATCGGCCAAGGCCACGGTGGAGTTCGTCAATCACCGGGTCTACCGGATGCTGTTCCGGGAAATCGTCGCCCAACTCATCGATCAGGCGGGCGGACGCCCCTTGCGCATTCTGGAAGTGGGCGGCGGCAACGGCATACTGACCGGGGTGTTGGCGCCCAGCCTCAAAGGCCGTCCGGTCGAATATCACTTTACCGATCTCGGCAAGTCGTTCGTGCTCGCCGCCCAGCAAAAGGCCGCGGACTACGGTTTCGACTTCATGCGCTTCGCGACGCTGGACATTGCCAGGGATTTGACCGCGCAGGGTTTCGCGGCGCGCAGTTTCGACATCGTCGTGGGTCTGGACGTGGTCCACGCGACGCCGAACATCGGCCAGACGATAGACAATCTGCGCGCCGTGCTGAGCCCGAACGGCCTGCTGTGCCTACTGGAAACCGTGAAATCCCGACCCTGGGACGACATGGTGGCTGGTCTCGCGGAAGGCTGGTGGTACGGGGAAGACGAGCTGCGCCACGGTCCCCCGCTGTTGACCCTGGACCGTTGGGACGCCGCGCTGGCCAACCGGGGATTCGCCAACGTCGTCAGCTATCCTTGCGATCCCGACAAACGCCGCGATTCGGATTGCGGATTGATCATCGCGCAACAGCCCGACGACGGTAGCGCCCGCGCCGAAGCGGTCGATCGAGCGAGCGATCGGACGCGCGATCAGGTGCGGGGTCTGCTGGAACTGGAACGGCTGGGCGCGGAGGTCTGGGCGCGGGCCGTCGATGTCGCGGACCGCGAGGCCATGGCGCGGCTGATCGACGAAGCGCGCGCGCGTTTCGGTGCGATCGACGGCGTGGTCCATGCGGCGATGGCGATGCGCAGCGGCGCGATACAACTCAAGGAACCCGACCAAGTGACGGCGGAATTCGCGGCCAAGATCGCGGGCGCCGAGGTGTTGGACGCGCTGTTGCCCGCCGAAACGCTGGATTTCACCGTGTACTGTTCGTCGGTGGGCGCGCGGGTCGGCGGCTTCGGGGACGTGGCGTATTGCGCCGCCTGCAATTACCTCGACGCCTTCGCCCATTACAAAACCCGGCAGGGCGCTTTTGCGGTGGCGGTCGATTGGGATCGTTGGCAAGGCGTCGGTTTCGCCCGCGATTATGAACACTGGCACGAGAAGATGACCGGACGCGCCCTGCTCGGCGGGATGAGTCCCGCCGCCGGCGTGGAGGCGTTCGAGCGGATTCTGCGTCAATCGGTCCTGCCGCAGATCGTGGTCCGCGCCGAGGCGGACGGCGCGGCGGCGATAACCGAATCGTCCACCCTACGGACTCCGCCGACAGCCGCGCAAACGGCCCCGTCGCGGCGGCATCCCCGGCCGGCGCTGGCCTCGGCCTACGCGCCGCCATCGAGTCCGACCGAACAGGCCATCGCCGCCGTTTGGCAGGACGTGTTCAGCATCGATGGGATCGGCCGGCACGACGATTTCAGCGAACTCGGCGGGGATTCGCTGATCGCCATCCAGATCTGTTCCCGGTTGCGTGAACGCTTGCGAATGAACGTGGAAGTGCGGGCCTTGTTCGAAGCCCCCACGGTAGCCGCCCTGGCGGCTCGTCTGGCGGATGGCGGGCCGACCGACGCGGTCGACGCGGTCGACGCGGTCGATGACGAAGAGGAGGGCGTGGTGTGAGTTTGGGCCAGGTGAGGAACTTCTTGGCTACGCTGCGTCGGCAGGGCGTTCGGCTTTGGGCCGACGAGGACGGGCAGTTGCGCTACAAGGCTCCGAAGGGCGTCATGAATCCCGCCCTGCTGGCCGAATTGCGGGCCTGCAAGAGCGATATTCTGGGGATTTTGGGCGATGCGGGGGCGGACGTCGCGGACGAGGCGATTCCAGCCGGTCCCGCGGATCGCCGCGAAGCCCCGTTGTCGTTTTCTCAGCAACGGCTGTGGTTTCTCCAGCAACTGGAAGGACCCAGTCCCGTTTACAACATCGCCCACGCGGTGCGCCTCACGGGCCGATTGAATAAGGCCAGCCTGCAACGCAGCTTCGACACTTTGTTGAGCCGACACGCCATTTTGCGCACGGCTTTCGTCTCGGTGGCCGGCGAAGCCGTGCAACGGATCGCGCCCCAGTTGACGCTGGAATGGGTGGAAGACGATCTGAGCGATCGGCCGGCCGGAGAACGCGAGCGACGTGTCCAGGAACGCTGCGCCGAACTGGCGGGCGCGAGCTTCGATTTCGGACAGGCGCCGCTGTTGAACGCTCGGTTATTGCGTTTGAGAGAAGCCGAGCATGTGCTGATTCTGGTGCTGCACCACATGATCGCCGATGGCTGGTCGCTGGGCGTGTTGATCCGCGAATTCTGCACGCTCTACCGGGCTTATGCCGCTGGCGATCCGGCCATCCTGCCGGCCTTGCCCATTCAGTACGCGGATTTCGTCGATTGGCAACGCACGCGCTTGCGCGGCGACCTGTTGCAATCGCAACTGGCCTTTTGGCGGCGGCAACTCGCGGCCGCGCCGTTGGTTCTGGATTTGCCGACCGACCGGCCGCGTCCGCCGATGCTGACCTATCGCGGCGCGACCGAGGTATTCCACATCGCGCCGGATCTTACCCAAGCCGTATACGCCCTGGCCCGGCAGTCCGGCGCCAGTCTGTTCATGGTCGGCCTGGCGGCTTTCGGCGTGTTGCTCGGACGCTACGGCGGGCAGCGCGACCTGCTGATCGGCGCGCCGGTCGCCAACCGCAACCGGCGGGAACTGGAGCCCTTGATCGGCTTTTTCGTCAACACCCTGGCGATGCGCGTGGATTGGCGCGACGACCCGCCGTTCACGGTGCTGTTGGAGCGGGTCCGGCGCATGGCGCTGATGGCCTACGAACACCAGGACACCCCGTTCGAAAAGCTGGTCGAGATGCTGGAGCCGGAGCGGGATTTAAGCCGGCTGCCGCTGATTCAGGCGATGTTCCGGGTGGAAAATTCCCGCATGATCGAAACCCCGGAACTGCCCGGTCTCGGACTGGAACCGGTCGTGTTCGAACGCGGTGGCGCCAGTTTCGAGCTGACCTTGATGCTGCGCGAAACCGCCGGCGGGCTGGAAGGCAATCTGGAATACAACCGCGACCTGTATCGTTCCGAAAGCATCCGCGCCCTGGTGGAGCGTTTTCAGACCTTGCTGACGGCGATTACGGCCGACCCGCAGCGCCGCGTGGCGACCCTGCCGCTACTCACCGAGCACGAACGCCGCCTGCTGACGGAATGGTCCGGTCGGGCGGCTTGCGCCAGCGATCAGAGTCTGCCCGAACGGTTTCGGGCGCAGGCGGCGAAATACCCCGACCGGAGCGCGCTGGTCCACGGCGATACACGGCTCGGCTACGCGGAACTCGATCGGCGCAGCAATCATCTGGCCTGGCGTTTGAAGGAGCAGGGCGTGGGGCCGGAAACCGTGGTCGGACTCTGGTTGGATCGCTCGCCGAATGTCGTGTTGGCCATGCTGGCCGTGCTCAAGGCCGGCGGCGCTTATCTGCCCCTGGACCCGACCCATCCCCGGCAACGTCTGGCCAAGATGCTGGGCGACGCGCGCGCGTCGGTCGTCGTCACCCAACCGTCCCGAATGGCCGAGGTGCGCCGCCTGGAGTGCGGCGCGCGGCTGTTGGAACTGGACGAGGCGGACGACGGCTGGGCGGACGCGCCGCCGCCCGTGGCCATTTCCCCGGACAGTCTGGCCTACGTCCTGTATACCTCCGGCACCACCGGTCAACCCAAGGGCGTGATGATGCCGCACCGTTCCATCGTCGCCCTGGTCGACGCGCTGGAACAGGCCATCTATCGCCGCTATCCGGGACCGCTGCAGGTGGCGCTGCTGGCGGCGCTGTCCTTCGATGCCTCGGCGCAACAGATTTACGGCGGTTTATTGCAGGGTCATACGCTGCACCTGGTCGATTTGGAAACCCGCCGCGACCCGGAGGCTTTGCGCGATCTGCTGAGCGCCCACGCCATCGATCTCGCGGACTGCACGCCCAGCCTGCTCGGCATGCTGGCTCAGACGCGCGTGGCCGTCGGACCGACGCTCAAGCATCTGTTGGTGGGCGGCGAGCCGTTGTCGGATGAGCTGCTGGATACGTTCCGCGCCGTCAATCCCGGCGTGGCCATCACCAATGTCTACGGCGTCAGCGAATGCGGCGTGGATTCGACCGCCTGGACCCTGGAAACCGACGGCGCGGCGTTGCCCGCCATCATTCCCATTGGCCGACCGCTGACCAACGCGGAGATTCACATTCTCGACGCGCAGGGTCTGCCGGTCCCCATCGGTCTGGTTGGCGAGTTGTGCATCGCCGGTCCCGGCGTCGGGCGCGGCTATCTGCACCGGCCGGATCTGACGGCCGACCGTTTCGTTCCGCATCCCGACCGCCCCGGCGAGCGTCTTTACCGAACCGGCGATCGCGCGCGCTGGAATCGTTCGGGGGAGATCGAGTATCTGGGCCGTTTCGATCATCAGGTCAAGATTCGCGGGCACCGCGTCGAACTGGGCGAAATCGAATCCCGGTTGCGTGAACATCCCTTGGTGCGCGAGGCGGCGGTGGCCGTGCACGAAATCGTTCCGGGACAACGGGAACTGGTGGCGTATCTGGTCCAGGACGCGTCGCTGACGGTGGTCGAATTGCGCGCCTTCGCCGCGCAGACGCTGCTGGATCACATGCTGCCCAGCCAGTTCCTGAGCTTGCCGGCCCTGCCGCTGAACCCCAGCGGCAAGCTGGATCGCGCCGCCCTGCCCAAGCCGACGCCGAACGCGGCGTCGTTGAATCCGGGTAGCGGCCACGTCGCGCCGCGCGACGAACGGGAACGGCATCTGGCGGAAGTCTGGCAGGCGGTGCTCAGTCGCGACGGCATCGGCATCCATGACAATTACTTCGCGCTGGGCGGCGATTCCATCAAGGCCCTGCAAATCGTCACCCGCCTGACCGAGCGAGGTTTCCGTTTGGCGCTGCGCGATCTGTTCGCCAGCCCCACCATCGAAGCCCTGGCTCCGTTGTTGCGGCACGTCGGGAAACGCAACGAAGAACCGGAACCGCTCAGCGGCCCGGCGCCGTTGACCGCCGTGCAAACGGCCTTTTTCCGGGGATTCGATGGGGCCGTTTCGCATTTCAATCAAGCCGTTCTGCTGGCGCCGGCCCGGCCGCTCAGCGAGTCGCCGTTGCGATCCGCCCTGCAGGCCGTGCAGGATCATCACCCGAGTCTGCGGATGCGCTTTCATCGACAGGACGGCGGATGGCGGCAAATACTGCCCGCCGACAAGGGGCCGGTTGCGCTGATCCGGGTCGATCTGAGCGCGGCCAGCGATCCCGAGGCCGAGTTGCGCGAGGACGCCAAGCGGCGTCAACGCCTTCTGGATTTGGCCAACGGGCCGTTGTTTCTGGCGATCCATTATGTTTTGCCGGACGCCGAGAAACTGCTGCTGATCGCGCATCATCTGCTGGTGGACGGCGTTTCCTGGCGCATTCTGCTCGATGATCTGGCGCTTGCCTATGGACAGGCCGAGGCCGGGGACGCGATTGGGTTGCCCGCCGTTCCCACGAGCTTCCTGGCCTGGGCCGAACGGATACGCCGCCACGTCGATCAGGCCCAACAGACCGATAACCCGTTGCACGCTGAGCGGCCTTACTGGCGATCGCTGAACGATGCGCAACCGCCATCGCTGCCCTTGGCCGAACCGGCGACGGCGAGCACTTACCGCGACTGCGCGGTGCAATCCGTCGCGCTGTCCGCCGAGCGGACCGAAGCCTTGCTGACCCGCGTCCACGGGGCCTACAACACGGAAATCAACGACCTGCTGCTCACCGCGCTGGGCCGCGCCCTGTGCCGCTGGCACGGGGGTTGCCGGACCCTGCTGACGCTGGAAGGCCACGGCCGCGAACCCTTGTTCGACGATTTGGACGTCGGCCGCACCGTCGGCTGGTTCACCAGCGCCTTTCCGGTCTGGCTGGATTTGGGCGAGGACGACGACCTGGGCCGCCAGATCAAACGGATCAAGGAGAATCTGCGGCAGGCGCCGAACAAAGGCGTCGGCTACGGCCTGCTCAACGAACTCTCGTCGAACGCCCCTCTGTGGGAAACGAAGCCGTTGGTGCGATTCAATTATCTGGGGCAATTCCAGGGCGAGGGCGGGGGTTTGTTCCGCCTGCTCACGGAAGACTGCGGCCCGCTGGTCGATCCCGCCGCCCGTCCCGACTATCCGCTCGATTGGGTCGCGCTGGTCGCCGACGGCCGTTTGCAACTCACGCTGATCTACGACCGCCAGCGTCTTTCCCCGGAGGCCGCCGCGACGCTGGCCGACGCCCTGCGCCGCGAGTTGGACGCCGTTATCGATCATGCGCGGAACCAACGGGAAACCGAGCTGACGCCTTCGGATATCGACTACGACGGATTCGATATCGATCAATTGGAAAACTTCCTGGACAACCTAGCCGCGAACTGAAACCGTGATGAATCTAGCCAACACGATGACCCCGGTAGCCGCTGAGATCGTCGCGGAATGCCGGGAATCCACGACCTTGCCCCTGGTGGTCGCGGCGCCCGCCGATTTGGGCGACGCCAGCGCCTGGGCCGCCGGCAACCTGCGCTGGATCGAGGACAAGCTGCTGCGCCACGGCGCGCTATTGTTCCGGGGTTTCGGGTTGACCGAAGCGCCGGCCTTCGAGGCGTTCACTCGGTCGATTGCCAAGGATTTCCCGGAATTTCCCGAAGAATCCTCGCCTCGCACCCGCCTCAACGGCGCGGTGTTCACCTCCACCGATTATCCGGCGGCCTATCCGATTCAGTTCCACAATGAGTATTCCTATAGCCAATGTTGGCCGTTGCGGATTTTCTTCTGTTGCCTGGCGCCCCCGGCGACGGAGGGTCAAACGCCCATCGCCGACAGCCGCAAGGTCTTGAATCGTTTGCGCCCGGAAACCCGCGAGAAATTCATGCGCTTGGGCGTGATGTATCGGCGCAATTACATGGAGGGCATGGGCGTGAGCTGGCAGGAAGCGTTTCTCACCGGCGACAGGGCCACGGTCGAAGCGCGTTGCCGCCAGCTCGGCATCGCCTGGGAATGGCTGGACGACGATCAGTTGCGCACCACCCAACAGGCGCCCGCCGTGGCGCGCCATCCCGCGACGGGCGAACGGGTCTGGTTCAACCACGGCTATTTCTTCAACATCCATGCCCTGGAACCGCTGGAACTGCGGGAATTTCTGTTGACGCAGCCGGAGGACGACCTGTCGACCAACACCTATTACGGCGACGGCTCCCCCATCGCGCCCGAAACGATCGCCGAGATCGCCGCCGCCTATGCCGCCGAAGCCGTGATGTTCGATTGGCGGCCGGGCGACGTGATGCTGATCGACAACATGCTCAGCGCCCACGCCCGCCGTCCTTACAGCGGGCCGCGCAAGATAGTCACGGTGCTGGCCGATCCTTGCCTACGGCCCTCCCTTCCGACGCTCTGAGGAAACCGCGAAATGGACATCAGCAAGCAAAACGTCAAGAACCTCTATCCCCTGTCGCCCATGCAGGAGGGGCTGCTCTTCCATGCCCTGGCCGACGCGGATTCTCCCGCTTATTTCCAGCAGATCGCTTTCACCGTGGACGGCGACTTCGATACGGCCGTCTTTCAGGCCGCCTGGAACGAGCTGGTGCGCCGGCACGACATTCTGCGCACGGTGTTCGTCCACGCCAACGTCGATCGACCGCTGCAGGTGGTGCTGAAAGAATGTCCCGTCGAATACCGCGTGGCCGACATCCGTTCCCTGCCGGCGGCCGAACAACCCGGCTATTGTCAGCAGGCGATGGCGGACGAGCGCCGGCGGGGCTTCGATCTCAGCCGCGACGGGCTGCTGCGGATTCAGGTGTTGCGATTGGGCGAGGACCGTTACCGGGTTATTTGGAGCTATCACCATATTCTTCTGGATGGCTGGTCGTTGGGCCTGGCGCAACGGGAATTGCTCGCCCTATACCAGGCGTTGCGACGGGCCCAACCGCCCGCCTTGCCCGCGCCGGCGCCTTACAGCCGCTACATCAAATGGTTGCAAGGCCGCGATGCCGGGCGGAGCCGCGCATTCTGGAACGACTTCCTGAAGGATTATCGGCAGGCCGCGACGGTCCCCGTGACGGCCAACGGACCGGCGCGCATCGAGGATTTCTTTTTCGATCTGGACGAGCACGCGGTGCGGGGGCTCAAGTCGCTGGCCGTTGCCCGGCAGGTGACGCTCAATACCGTGCTGCAAAGCATCTGGGCGCTGTTGCTGGCCCGTTACAACGCCGTCGATGACGTGGTTTTCGGCAGCATCGTGGCGGGTCGTCCCAGCGAGGTTCCGGGCATCGAACAGATGGTCGGTCTGTTCATCAACCTCGTCGCGGTGCGCATTCGGCCTCGCGGCGGACTGCGTTTCAGCGAACTGTTGCAGGACGTACAACGCGATTCCCTGGACAGCGAGCCGCACCAGCACTACCCGTTTTCCCAGGTTCAGGCCGATAGCGCGCTGCCCCAGGGGCTGATCGGCACGGCGCTGCTGCTGGAGAACTACCCGGCCGAGCGCCAGGTCACGGCTTCCAGCGATGGGCAATCGGCGCTGGGTTTCGACGTCTCCGACATTCAGATTTTCGATCAAGGCCATTTCGATTTCGTCATCAAGTTCATGCCGGCCGCGCACGCCGGCATGCAGATGCAACTGGCCTGCAATACCGGGCGTTTCGACCCGCGCCAGATCGCCCGCGTCGCGGCGCATTTCAAGACCGTCGTCCAGGCGGTGCTGGCCGATCCCGAAGGTCGGCTGGACGACATCGATCTATTGAGCGTCGAGGAACGCGACGAGTTGTTGCATCGCTTCAACGACGCCCCGCCGCTGGCGGTGTCCGGCACGGTCGTGGAACGGTTCCAGGCCCAGGCGAACCGCACGCCCGATGCGCCGGCCCTGGTCGGCGAGCGCGAGGCGCTCAGCTACCAGGTGCTGGAGTCCCGGACCAATCAGCTCGCCCACTATCTGATGGAACGCGGCGTGGGGCCGGAAACGCGGGTCGCCATCTGTCTGGATCGCTCGCCGCCGATGGTGATCGCCTTGCTGGCCGTGCTCAAGGCCGGCGGCGCCTATCTGCCGCTGGACCCGGACTATCCGCGGGAACGGCTGGCGTTCATGCTGGGCGATGCCCAGGTGGCGTTCCTGTTGACCGAAGAGCGGCTGGCTAGCCCGTTTGCCGACACGACCGCCGAACTGATTTGCTACGATCGCGAAACGGCCGCGATCGATCGCTACAGCACCTCGCCGCCGCCGCTGCGTAGCCGGCCCGAGCATCTGGCCTATGTGCTCTACACCTCCGGTTCCACCGGCCAGCCCAAGGGGGCGCTGAATACCCACGGCGCTTTGTGCAACCACATGGCTTGGATGCAAGCGGCCTTCCCAATGGGCCCTGACGATGCCTTGCTGCAAAAGACGGCCTTCAGTTTCGATGCCTCGGTCTGGGAGTTTTTCGCGCCCCTGTTGAGCGGCGGCCGATTGGCGTTGCCCAAGCCGGGCGGCCAGCGGGATGCCCGTTATCTGGTCGACCTCATCGCCGAGCAAGGCATCACGGTCATTCAGGTCGTGCCCACGCTGTTGCAGGCTTTGTTGGACGAGGGCTTGGAACGCTGCACGGCCTTGCGACGGGTGTTCTGCGGTGGGGAGCCGCTGACCATCGAACTGCGCGATCGCTTTCTCGCCTCCCTGAATGCCGAACTGATCAACCTTTACGGCGTGAGCGAGGCCAATATCGACACGCTGTTCGAGGTCTGCCGGCCGGACGAAGCCTTCGTCCCGGTCGGTCGGCCGACGCCCAACTGCCGGGCGCACATTCTCGATGCCCGTGGCCGGCCGGCGCCGGTCGGCGTGGTCGGGGAACTCTATCTGGGCGGCGCGGGCGTGGGGCGCGGGTACGCCGAACGTCCGGGATTGACCGCCGAGCGTTTCGTCCCCGATCCCTTCTCCCGGCAACCGGGTTCGCGTTTGTATCGCACCGGGGATAGCGCGCGTTATCTGGCCGACGGCCGCGTGGAGTTTCTCGGCCGCCGGGATCATCAGGTCAAGCTGCACGGCTACCGCATCGAGTTGGGCGAGGTCGAAACGGCGCTGAAGGCCCACCCCGCCGTTACGCAGTGCGTGGCCCTGGTGCGCGAGGACCGGCCGGGCGAACAGCGCCTGGTGGCGTATCTGGTCGCCTCGTCCCCGCTCGACCCGGCCGAACTGCGGGCGCGGTTGCTGCGAACCCTGCCGGATTTCATGGCGCCGGCGGCGTTCGTTCCGTTGCCGCGATTGCCGCTGACCCCGAACGGCAAGATTGACCGCCGCGCGTTGCCGGCGCCCGATTTAAGCCCCGCCGCCGACGCCTACCGCGCGCCCCGCGATCCGGTGGAAGAACAACTGGCCGCGGCTTGGGCGCAGGTGCTGAACGTGGAGCGGGTCGGCATCGACGACAATTATCTGGTGCTGGGCGGCGATTCCATCAAGGCCATTCAAGTGGCCTCGCGGCTGTTGCGGCAGGGTTTCAAGGTCGGCGTGCGCGATCTGTTCCGCTATCCGACGATCGCCGAATTGGCGCCGCACGTCAAAAGCGCCCAGAAACCGTCGACCCCAGCCGCGACGGCCGGCGGCCACATTCCGCTGACCCCGGCGCAAAGCCGTTTTCTGCGGGAACATACTGTGCAGCCGCAACGCTTCAACCACGCCGTGTCGTTGAGCGCCGCCGGCGGTATCGACGAACGGGCCGCCCGCCAGGCCCTGAGCGCCTTGCTCGCGCAGCACGACGCCTTACGGCTGCGTTTTACGCGACAAGGCGAGACTTGGGTTCAAACCGTCGCGGAGCCGGCCCCGGCGCTGGATTTCCGTTGCGTCGATCTGCGCGGGCAGGTCGATTGGCGCGTGGCGCTGGAAAGCCAGGCGGACGCCTTGCAAGGCGGATTCGATCTGGCCGCCGGCGGATTGCTGAAGGCCGCGCTGTTCCACACGGACGACGGCGAGCGGTTGCTGATCGTGATTCATCATCTGGCCGTGGACGGCGTTTCCTGGCGGATATTGCTGGAAGACTTCGACCGCGCCTACGAACAGAGCCTGCGCGGCGAAACCTGCGTACTGCCGGCCCGGACGGACTCTTTCGCGGCTTGGGCGCAAGCCCTGGAACGTTACAGCCGCAGCCCGGCCCTATTGGCGGAGACAGCCTATTGGCGGACTATGGAATCCGAATCCTTCGCCGAGTTGCCGGGCGATCGGCCGGCGTCCGGCAACCGGCAAAGCGACGCGGAGCGCATCGGCCTGAGCTGGTCGGCGGAAGACACCGGCCGATTGCAAGGCGGCGTCAACGCCACCTACGGCACGAGCACGGAGGAGATTCTGCTTACCGCGCTGGGGCGGGCGTTGCATCGCTGGCGGGCCGTGGACCGCGTTTTGCTCGTGCTCGAAGGGCACGGTCGCGAAGCCTTGCCGGAACCCGTCGATTTGGGGCGTACCGTGGGCTGGTTCACCAGTCTTTATCCCTACCCGCTGGCGCTGCCATTGGATCGCGACATCGGTTATCAGATCCGCTCTGTCAAGGAATCCCTGCGCAAGATGCCGGGCCGGGGAATGGGTTTCGGCGTGTTGCGCTATCTGACCCCAGCCGAGCAGACGCGGGACTTGCGCTTTTCCCTCGTTCCCCGGATCGCTTTCAACTACCTGGGGGATTTCGCGGCGGGCGCCCCGGCGGGCCGCTTCCGCATCGTCAACGAGCCGGTGGGCGACGCCGTCAGCCCGGACGCGGAACGGCTGTGCGCACTGGAAATCAGCGGTCTGATTCTGCACGGCGCGTTGGAAATGAGCTTTTCCTTCAACCGTCGGCAGTTCGACGAAGCCAGTCTACGCGCCCTGACCTCGGCGTTCGCGAGCGAATTGAAGTCGATCGTCGAGCACTGTATCGGCCGGGATAGCCCGGAACTGACCCCGGCGGATCTGAGTTATTCCGACCTGAGTCTGGACGAATTCGACCAGTTGTTCACTTAACTATTCACTATCGCCAGCGCGCCGCCCACTCGCCACATGATCGCCAAGGCCGACCTGCAAGACCTCTATCCGCTGTCGCCGATGCAGCAGGGCATGCTGTTTCATGCCTTGCTCGACCCCGATTCGAGAGCTTATTTCGAGCAGGTTTCCTATCGCGTGGGCGGCCGGCTGGATCGCGCCAGTTTCGAGGAAGCCTGGAATACGCTGTTTCGTCGCCACGCCGTCCTGCGCACGGTGTTCGCCCACGAGAAAACCCGGCGTCCGCTGCAACTGGTGCTGAAAGAACGCCGGCCGGAGATGCGCTACGAGGATTTGCGGCGGCTCGGCGAGGCCGAACGACAGGCCGTGGTCGAGCAGCGCCGAGAGGAGGATCGCCAGCGGGGATTCGATCTCACCCAGGACGTGCTGATGCGCTTTTCCATCCTGCAATTGGGCGAGGCCACGCACGAAATCATCTGGAGCATGCACCACATCCTGCTGGACGGCTGGTGCATGGGCGTTCTGCAAAACGAGTTCATGCAGATCTACGAGACGTTGCGCTCCGGCGGGCAGCCGAATCTGCCGCCCACGGCGCCCTATAGCCGTTACATTCAATGGCTGGAAGGACGGGACCAGGCCGGTTCGCTGGCCTACTGGCAAACGGCGCTGGAGGGTTACGCGCAACAGGCCAGCTTTTCCCGAAATCGCGCGTCGTCGGCGTCCTATCGCCATCGTGTCTTTCACTGTGAACTGGGTCAGCCGCTGGTCGGTCGCCTGAAGTCCTTGAGCGCGGCGTGCCAGGTGACCCTGAGCACCGTGTTGCAAGGCTTGTGGGGCGTGTTGCTCGGCCGTTACAACGATACCGAGGATGTCGTTTTCGGCGCGGTCGTCTCCGGCCGGCCGGCGGATCTGCCGGAAGTGGAGCGAATGCTCGGCCTGTTCATCAACGCGGCGCCGGTGCGGGTGCGCTTCGATGGCCGCGAACCGTGCCGAACGATGCTGCGTCGTCTGCAAAAGGAATGGTTGGACAGCGAAGCCCATCAGTATTGCCCGCTGCACGAGATTCAGAACCGTTCGCCGTTGAAGCAGGACCTGCTGGATCATCTGCTGGTCATCGAGAACTATCCCATCGAGCAACGCTTTCAGGGCAGTCAGGCGGGCTTGACGGTGGAAGGCGTGGAACGCTTCGAGCAGACCCATTACGACCTGGTGCTGGTCATCGCGCCGGGCGGCACGATCCGTCTGGAATTCCAGTACAACGCCGAGCGTTTCGACGAAGCGTGGATTAAGCGGCTGGCGGCGCAGTACGCGCAGATTCTGAAATCCGTCGCGGCCAACGGCGCCGGTCCCATCGACGAAATCACGCTGATGTCCGCCGACGAGCGGATGCGGGTGGTGCATGAATTGAATGCCGGGGCGACGGCGCGCCCTCCGGCCGGTTGCATTCACGAGTTATTCGCGGAGCAGGCGGCGCGCCGGCCGGAGGCGGTGGCGGTGGTGTACGGGGATCAGGCGCTGAGCTACGGCGAACTCAATGCCCGCGCCAACCGTCTGGCGCATTGTCTGCGCGAGCGGGGCGTTGGCGCGGAGGCGCCGGTGGGCGTCTGCCTGGAGCGGTCGTTGAATCTGGTCGTGGGCTTGCTGGGCATTCTCAAGGCGGGGGGCGCTTACGTGGCGCTGGACCCGGCTTGGCCGAGCGGGCGGCAAAACCAATTGCTGGCGGCCAGCGGCGCGCCTTGGGCGCTGTGCGACAGCGCCCGGCAACCGGCGCTGAGCGCCGGTCCCAGCCAGGCATTGAATCTCGACACCCTGGCGTTGGCGGGCTATGCGGCGGAGAACCCGCAGGCATTCGGCAAGGCCAACCAACTGGCCTATCTGAGCTTCACCTCCGGCTCCACCGGCCAACCCAAGGGCGTGGCCATTCCCCATCGGGCGGTGGCGCGGCTGGTGCGCGAGACCGACTATATGCGCTTTGGTCCCGAACAGCGGTTTTTGCACCTGGCGCCCCTGGCCTTCGACGCCTCCACCTGGGAAATCTGGGGCAGTCTGCTCAACGGCGCGCGGTTGATCATCGCCCCGCCGCCGCCGCTCAGCCTCGGCGAACTGGGCGCTCTGCTGCGCCGGCAGGAGATTACCGCCCTGTGGCTGACCGCTGGACTGTTCCATCTCATGGTCGAAGAACACCTGGCGGACCTCGCCGGCCTGCAATATCTGCTGGCCGGGGGCGACGTACTGAACGTCGGCGCGGTCCGGGCCGTGCTTCAGGCCCATCCCGACTGCACCCTCATCAACGGCTACGGCCCCACCGAGAACACCACCTTCAGTTGCTGCCACGCCCTGCGCGCCGACCAGCCCCCGACCGACACCGTACCCATCGGCAAACCCATCGCCCACAGCCGGGCCTACGTCCTGGACCGCCGGCAACGGCCGGCGCCCATCGGCGTGCCGGGCGAGTTATACCTGGGCGGCGCGGGACTGGCGCGGGGCTATCTCGGCCAGCCGGCCCTGACCGCCGAACGCTTCGTCCCCGACCCCATCAGCGGCATTCCCGGCGCGCGCCTGTATCGCAGCGGCGATCGGGTCCGTTGGCGGCCCGACGGTCGCTTGGAATTTCTCGGCCGATACGACTACCAGGTCAAAATCCGGGGTTATCGCATCGAACCCGGCGAAATCGAAGCTCGCTTATTGCAACACGTCCGGGAAGCCCTGGTCGTGGTGCGGGGCGAAAACGCCGAGCGGCATCTGGTCGCCTACGTCATCCCCCGCCAGCCATCGCTGTCCATTCCGGACCTGCGCGCCGCGCTGCAAGGCCAGCTCCCCGAATACCTGATCCCGCAAGCCTTCGTCGTCCTCGACGCCTGGCCCCTCAACGCCAATGGCAAAATCGATCGCCGCGCCTTGCCCGAGCCCGATCCGGCCGGGTCCGAGGATGACGCGCCGCCGACCACGGCCACCGAGCAGGCGCTGGCGGAGATCTGGGCGGAAGTGTTGCAAATCGGGCGGGCCATCGCCCGCCATGACCATTTCTTCGAACTGGGCGGTCACTCGCTCAGCGCCACGCAGGTGGCGTCCCGCCTGCGCGCCCGCTTCCAGGTCGAAATCCCCTTGAAGACCTTGTTCGAAACACCCATGCTGGCCCGCCTCGCGGAACGGGTGGACGAGGCCAAAGCCAGCGGCGGCCCGCCCGCCGCGCAACCGGCTTTGACCCGCCAACCGCGGCGCGCGCCAGTTCGATCACCACTACCAAGGTAACTGCCATGCTCATACTCGGTGTCAATGGAGGGCTCGATCCGGTACACGAAGCGCATTATGCGTTCGACGACAACTACGTCCACGACAGCGCCGCGGTGTTGCTGAAGGACGGAGAAATCGTCGCGGGTATCGAGCAGGAACGCCTGGATCGCATCAAGCATTCCAACAAGTTCTACACGATGAGCCTGCGCTTCTGCCTGGACCAGGCGGGCGTGACGTTGGCGGATATCGACTGCATCGCCGTGTATTTCACCCGGCCGTTCTTCGACCGTTCCTTGAAATACCTGCATCTGGTGCGTCCCGACACCGAACTGTTGGACACCTTGACGATTTACCGGCGTTTGTTCGAACGGGAATTGGGCGAGTGGCCGGGCGCGGAGAAATTCCGCTTCGTCAATCATCATCTGGCGCATGCGATGAGCGCCTACGCGGTGTCCGGCTTCGACGAAAGCCTGGTTCTCGCCATCGACGGCGCCGGCGAGGACATTTCCACTCTGATCGGCCATGCCCACGGCCGGCAACTGGACGTGTTGCAGACCAAGCCGGTGCCCGATTCCCTGGGTTTCTTCTATCTGGAAGTGATTCGCTTTCTCGGCTATGCCGTGTACGACGAATATAAGGTCATGGGACTCGCGCCCTATGGCGATCCGGCCGTTCATCGGGAACGGTTCAAGACGTTTTATACCCTGCTGCCGGAAGGCGATTATCACATTCACAAGGAACGGATATTTTCGTTGTACGACGTGCTCGATCCCCGCGAACGGGGCGCGCCGTTCGAGCAGGCGCACAAGGATATCGCCGCCGCCCTGCAGGAGGCGCTGGAAACCATCGTCCTGCACATGCTCGCGCATTACCGCCAGGCTGCCGGCCGCGACCGGCTTTGCCTGGCCGGCGGGGTCGCGCAGAACAGCACCATGAACGGCGTGATTCTTCGCTCGGGCTTGTTCCGCGACGTGTTCGTGTCGCCGGCCGCCGCCGACGCCGGTTGTTCGTTCGGCGCGGCCTTTGCCGTGGCGCTGGAACTGGAACCGGCATTGCGGACACGCCAGCCGTCGCCGTTGGAGCACGTTTATTGGGGCCGCGACATCGGCGACGACGCCTCGATACGCGCCACGTTGGAAGCGTGGAAGGATTTCCTGCGCTTCGAGCGCCTGAGCGACACCCCGGCGGAAGTCGCCCAACGGTTGGCGGACGGCGCGGTGATCGGCTGGGTGCAGGGGCGTTCGGAATTCGGCCCGCGCGCCTTGGGCAATCGCAGCATTCTGGCCGATCCCCGGCCGGCCGAGCACAAGGAAATCATCAACGCGATGATCAAGAAGCGCGAGGGTTACCGGCCGTTCGCGCCTTCCGTGTTGGAAGAACGGGTGGACGACTTCTTCGAGGTGCCCGGCCCCCAGAAACGTTTTCCCTTCATGTCCTTCGTGCTACCGGTGCGCGAGGAATGGCGGCAGTCGCTCGGCGCCATCACCCACGTGGACGGCAGTTCGCGTTTGCAAACCGTCAGCCGGGTCTGCAATCCTAAGTATTGGGAACTGATCGCCGCCTTCGAGCGGCTGACCGGCATCCCCATACTGCTTAACACTTCGTTCAACAACAACGCCGAACCCATCGTCGACAGCGTGGAAGACGCCATCGTCTGCTTCCTGACCTCCGGCTTGCATTATTTGGTCGCCGGCGATTACTTCGTGGCCAAGCGCGAGGGGAGCCAGGAACGGTGGCTGGATTTGGTGGCGACGCTGCCCACGGCGGCCCGTTTGCTTCAGGAAGATCATTACGCCGACGCCAGCGCCCGCCGCGTCGATTACACCGTGCTCTGGAATTACAAGGCCAGCCGCCGCCAGCCGCTGTCGGAAGCCGCCTATCGATTGTTGAAAACGGCGGACGGCCGGCTCAGCGTCCGCGAGGCGGGCGCGGCCTCGGGGATCGATCCCACGACGCTCGACGCCCTGCTCGACGAACTGCTGGAACTGTGGTCGCAGCGATTCGTCATTCTCACGCCTTCACCGCGCCGCTGACCTAGACGACATCGCTGACATAGGGGACGACGATGGCCGCCATCCATCTCATCAACATGCCGTTCGCCGCTTTGAACGCGCCTTCTTTCGGGTTGACCCAGATCGAATCCGTTTTGAAAAAGCAGTATGCGGATCGGATCAGCGCCCGGATCTTTTATCTCAATTACGATTTTGCCCGGTATCTCGGCGGCGCGAATATTTACAGCGGCGCGCTGACGTTGGACGCGCTCACCTCGGGCAGCGGCGATTGGTTCTTCCGGCAGGCGGCCTTTCCCGATCTGCCGGACAACACCGAAGCCTTTCTGCGCCGTTACCATTACCGCAACGACGAGCCGAATCGTCTGGCCCGCCAGATCATCCAGGAAAAGCGGCCGCCGCTGGAGGGTTTCCTGCGGGGATTGATCGATCGATACCAATTGGATCAGGCGGACATCGTCGGCTTCACCTCGTTCTTTTCGCAGAACGTGGCCTGCTTCGCCATGGCCCGCTTGCTCAAGGAGCGCAATCCTCGGTTGATCACGGTGATGGGCGGCCCGAATTGCGAAGCCGGCATGGGCCAGGAGATCGCCCGCCACGTCCCGTACATCGATTATGTGTTCTCCGGTCCGGCCTTGAGCAGCTTTACGCGCTTCGTCGGACACTGGCTGGCCGGCGAACGCCAGCACTTCGATCGTATCGGCGGCGTCTTCTCCAAGACCAACCAGAACGCGTGGCCGACGGAAACCGCGACCCCGACGCTGGCCGGCGAGCGGATCGCCATGCTAGGCGCGGAACTGGACGTGGACGAAGTGATCGAGCTGGATTACGGTCCCTTCCTGGACCGGCTGGAAAACCAGTTCCCCGAAATCGAGCCGGTGTTGTTCTTCGAGACCTCGCGCGGCTGCTGGTGGGGAGAACGGGCGCACTGCACGTTCTGCGGGCTGAACGGCACCACCATGAAATATCGCGCCATGTCGCCGGAGAATGCCTTGCGGCAGTTTCGCGATCTGTTTCAGTACGTTCCCCGCTGTCGGCGCTTCGATTGCGTGGACAATATTCTCGCCAAGGAATACCTGACCGAGGTCTTTCCGAAGTTGGACACGCCCGAAGGCGTGACCTTGTTCTACGAAGTGAAGGCGGATCTCGGCGACGCGGACATGCAGGCGCTGGCCCAGGCGGGCGTCAAGCATATACAGCCGGGTATCGAAGCCTTGGCGACTTCCACGCTGAAGCTGATGCGCAAGGGCACGACGGCTTTCCACAATATTCAGTTTCTAAAGAACTGCCGGGTGTACGACATTTATCCGGTGTGGAATCTGCTGGTGGGTTTTCCCGGCGAGGGCGAGGAGGTCTATCGCAAATACGAAGCGGAAATCCCGTTGTTCAATCACCTGCCCCCGGCGGGCGGCGTTTTTCCGGTGCGTTTCGACCGCTTCAGTCCCTATTACACCCACGCCAAGGAATACGGCCTGAATTTGAAGCCTTTCGATTTCTACGCCCTGACCTATCCGTTCGACGAGAACGCCCTGGCCCGTTTGGCCTATTACTTTCTCGATCACAACGGCGACGCCGAATACATCGTGGTCATGAACCGTTGGCTGGAACGGCTCCGAGCCCGCTTCGATCGTTGGAACGCGCTGTGGTACCACCCGGACGGCGCGGTGTTTCCCGATCTGTATCTCAAGGAAAACAGCCCCGTGGTCTACGATTCCCGCAGCGGCGAGGCGCGCGAATACGACATCGGGGAAGCGGGCCGGCGGTTGCTGAACTTTTTGGACAGGCCGAAGCGCGCGGCCGAATTGGCGGAGGCTTTCGAACCCGAATCCGGTATCGATGCCGAGCGGGTGCTGGAGCAATTGCAGGCCCACGGTTTGATTTTCCAGGAACGCGGGCGTTACCTGAGCCTGGTGCTGGCCCGCCAACCCGCGCCCATGACCTTCGCCAAATTGCCCCAGCGGGCCGCCGAGCCGCCGAAACTCGCCCGCCAGCCCCGTAAGGCGCGACGCCTGCCAAACGTGGCCTAACCGAAATCAGCGAGAGCACCCAGCCCATGACGGAACCGTCGACGGTGGAAGCGGAAGAGGACGTCTACGTCTTCCCCATGTCATTCGCGCAGGAGCGCCTTTGGTTTCTCGACCAGTTGGTGACGGACAACCCCTTTTACAACATTCCGGCCGGTTTACGCTTAAAGGGGAGGCTGGACGTCGAAGCCCTGCGCCGCAGCTTGGATACCCTGATCGAACGGCACGAAGTGCTGCGCACCCATTTCGCCCTGAGCGATGGCCAGCCGGTGCAGGTCATCGCCCCGCGTCTGGCCTTGGAACTGCCGGTCATCGATCTCGGCCCGCTGGCCGAACCGGCGCGAACAGCCGAAGTCCGGCGGCTGGCCGAGGAAACCGCCCGGCAACCGTTTTCGCTGGAACAAGGTCCGCTGTTGCGCGCGCGCTTGTTGCGACTGGCCGACGACGATTGGGTGTTGTTGTCCTGCGTCCACCACATCGTCGCGGACGGCTGGTCGCTCGGGATATTCATACGCGAACTTACCACTTTGTACGGCGATTTCGTGCGTGGCGGGCCGCCCACGCTGCCGGAATTGGAAATCCAATACGCCGATTTCGCGGTCTGGCAACGCGAATGGCTGCGTGGATCGGAACTGGAGCGGCTGCTGGCCTATTGGAAAGTTCGACTCGCCGACGCGCCACCGCTGTCGACCTTCCCGACGGATCGACCCCGGCCGGCCGCGCAGACCTTTCACGGCGGCAGCGAAACATTGACCGTCCCGGCGGCTTTGACGCAGGCGTTGAAAACGCTCGGCCAGCGCCAGGGAACCAGTCTGTTCATGACTCTGCTGGCGGCTTTCGCCGTACTTCTGGCGCGCTACAGCGATCAGTACGACGTAACGATCGGCTCGCCGATCGCCAACCGCAACCGGGCCGAAGTCGAACCGCTGATCGGCTTTTTCGTCAATACTTTGGCGTTGCGCGTCGATCTGGCCGGCGATCCGACCTTCGAAACGCTGTTGCAGCGGGTCCGCGCCAGCACCCTGGACGCCTATGCTCATCAGGACATGCCGTTCGAAAAGTTGGTCGACGCCCTGCAACCGGAACGCAATCTGAGCTACGCGCCCTTGTTTCAGGTCATGTTCAGCCTGCAGAACGCCCCGCCCCAGACCTTGAGCCTGCCCGGCGTGGAATTGAGCGCCATCGATATCGACAAGGGCACGGCCCTGTTCGACCTGAGTCTGATCGTGGAGGAGAGCGAACGGGGTTTGCGGGGTTTGGTGGAGTACAACCGCGATCTGTTCGAGCCCGCCACCATCCGTCGCTTGAGCGAGCACTGGGTCACCTTGCTCGGCGGCATCGTCGCCGATCCCGCGGGGCGTATTTCCCGTTTGCCGCTGATGGGCGAGGACGAACGCCGGCGTTTGTTGGAAACCTCGGCGGACCGCGTCGTGAGCTTTCCCCATTGCGCTGCCGTTCATCGGCTTTTCGAGGCGCAGGTCCGGCGCAATCCCACGGCTTGGGCGGTGCACGACGGCCGGCAGGCGGTCGATTATCGGACCTTGAACGATCGCGCCAACCGGATCGCGCGGCGCCTTCGGACAGCGGGCGTCGGTCCCGGCGCACGGGTGGGCGTCTGCCTGGAACGTTCGGTGGAGATGGTAGCCGGGCTGTTGGCCGTATTGAAAAGCGGGGCGGCCTATTTGCCGCTGGACCCCGCCTATCCCCCGGCGCGATTGGCGGACATGGCGGCCGGTTTGCCGATGGCCGCGCTGTTGAGCCAAGCCGATCTGGCGGATGCCTTGCCGCCGACGGCTGGCCCGGTGATCGACGTGAACGCCGTGGCCGAGGACGCGGCCCCCGATCCGGATGTCTTCGTTGCGCCGGAAAGTCCGGCTTATTTGATCTTTACCTCGGGTTCCACCGGCAAACCCAAGGCGGCGGCGGTCAGCCATCGCGGATTCGCCAATCTGTTGCAATGGTTCGTCAGCGAATTTGGGTTAGGACCGGACGACAGCAATCTGCTGATCACCTCCCTGAGTTTCGACCTGACCCAAAAGAACATTTTCGCTCCCCTGATCTCCGGGGGAACGCTGCGCCTCTATCCGGACTCGACCTATGATCCGCGCGCCATCGTGTCGGCCCTGCCCGGCAGAACCTGGCTGAACTGCACTCCCAGCGCCTTTTATCCCTTGCTCGAAGCGGCCGACGACGAGGCTTTCGCCGCCCTGTCGTCATTGCGCCAGGTATTTCTGGGCGGCGAGCCGATTCACCTGGAGGGACTGCGCCCCTGGTTACGGGCCAGCGCGGGCAAGACCACCCTGGTGAACACTTACGGTCCCACGGAATGCACTGACGTGTGCGCTTTTCAACGTATCGCTCCGGAGGCGGTCAGCGCGCCGATCGGCGGACCCATCGCCAATACCCGCTTGCTGGTGTTGGATCGCCGTTGGCAACCGGTGCCGGCCGGCGTGGTCGGCGAACTGTGCGTGGCCGGCGAATGCGTGGGCTTGGGCTACGCGGGCGACGCGCGGGCCAGCGCCGCCGCCTTTCTGCCCGATCTTTCCGGCGGCGAGGTCGGCGGACGCCTGTACCGGACCGGCGATCTGGTCCGGCGTCTGGGCGACGGTACGTTGGAATTTCTCGGCCGCCGCGACCATCAGATCAAGCTGCGCGGCTTTCGCATCGAGCCCGGCGAAATCGAGGCGGTGCTGGGACGCTGTCCGGCGCTGGGTCAGGCGGTGGTGAGCTTGCGCGAAGACCCCGATCCCCGCTTGATCGCCTACGTGACGCCGGCTCCCGATCATGAGCCCGCCTTGGCGGAAATCCGCGACTATCTGAAAGAACGCCTGCCCAATCACATGGTCCCGGCCGCCATCGTGCTGTTGGACAGTCTGCCCTTGACGCCCAGCGGCAAAGTCGACCGGCGCGCCTTGCCGGCTCCCGATCCGACCCAGGTACAGGCCGCGTTCGTCGCGCCGCGTACCCCGGTCGAACAACAAGTGGCCGCCATTTGGGGCGAAGTCTTGCGACGCGAGCGCATCGGGGTGCACGACAACTTCTTCGAACTGGGCGGTCATTCCTTGTTGGCGACACAGGTCAACTCGCGTTTGCGCCAGGTTTTCGCGGTCGAGCTACCCTTAAGAGAGCTGTTCGAACATGTGACCGTGGCCACGCTGGCGGAACGCATCGTCAGCACGCAGTTGGCCACGGCGCACGATGACGATCTGGAAGCCCTGCTGGCGGAAGTGGCCGGGCTGTCCGATGCCGAGGCCACGGAACATTTGCGGGGGGACTCCGATGACGGATCTGCAGCAACGGCTTGAACAACTGTCGCCAGCCCAGCGCGAGCTGGTCCTTAAAAAGCTCAAGGCCCGCCAACCCGGCGGCGATCCGAAAGCCGCCGATGCCGCGTTTCCGAAGGTTCGTCGGGATGGGCCGCCGCCGGTGTCCTTCGCTCAGCGACGCTTGTGGTTTTTGGATCAATTGGAAGGACCCAACGCCATTTACAACATGCGCGCCGCCCTTCGGCTGCGGGGCGCGCTCGACTTATCCGCCCTGCAACGCAGCCTTGACGAGATCGTCCGCCGCCACGAAGTATTGCGCACCCATTTCGCGGAACACGCCGGTCAGCCGGTGCAGGTTATTCTCCCGGCCGGGCCGGCGCCCCTGCCGTTGATCGATCTGTTGCATCTGCCGGCCTCGGAAGCCGAACAAAGCCTGCAACGCCTGCTACGGAACGAACCGCAGCGGCCGTTCGATTTAAGCCAGGGTCCGCTGCTGCGCCTTAGCCTGGTGCGCCTGAATCCCCGGCATCACGTGCTGCTGTCGGTCATGCACCACATCGTTTCCGATGGCTGGTCGTTGGGCCTGTTCATTCAGGAACTCAGCGCGCTGTATGCCGCGTTTTCCCGCGGGGACGGTTCGCCGCTGGCGGAACCCGACATCCAATACGCCGACTTCGCGGCTTGGCAACGCGATTGGCTGAGTGGCCCCCGGCTGGATGCCCAATTGACCTATTGGAAAAACCAGTTGTCGCCGCTGCCCGCCGTTCTGGCCCTGCCCACCGATCATCCGCGCCCGCCGATTCAGCGTTTTCGCGGGGCGGAAGAACGCTTCACGGTCGACCGCTCGCTGACCCGCCGGTTGCGCGAGCTAACCCGGCAGGCGGAAGCCAGTCCGTTCATGACCTTGCTCGCGGCGTTTGCCGTCCTGTTGGCGCGTTATAGCGGTCAACGCGATATCGTGATCGGCTCGCCGATCTCCAACCGCGGCCGGCGGGAAACCGAGACGCTGATCGGATTCTTCGTCAATACGCTGGCCTTGCGCATCGATCTGACGGGCGAGCCCAGTTTCCAAACCTTGCTGGGCCGGGTTCGTCGCGTCGCGTTGGATGCCTACACCCATCAGGACCTGCCGTTCGAAAAGCTGGTCGAGGAGTTGCAACCGGAACGCGATCCGAGCCGATCCCCGCTGTTCCAGGTGGCTTTCAGCCATCAACAAGCCTCCAGCGCGCGCCTCGACCTGCCCGGCTTGGAAGTGAGTTCGTTGGAACTCGAACGCTTCGCGGCGATCTTCGATCTGACCCTGATCGTCGAGGAAGGCGAACAGGAGTTGAGCGGGATCATCGAATACAGCACCGATTTATTCGATGCCGAAACCATTCGTCGCCTGGCCCGGCATTATTGCAATCTGCTGAGCGCCGTCGTCGCCGATCCGCAACGGCGGATCGCTACCTTGCCCCTGTTGGATAGCGCGGAGCGGCAGCAATTGCTGAAGCAATGGAATGACACGGCAAGGCCCTATCCGATCACCGACATCGCCCGGCATTTCGCGGAGCGGGCGCGGCTGACGCCCGCGGCGTGCGCCCTGATCGACGGCGATCGATGGCTAAGCTACGGTGAATTGGAACAAGCCGCCAATCGTGTCGCGCATTTCCTGCGGCGTCAGGGCGTCGGCCGCGAGACACGGGTCGCCTTGCGGATGGAACGGCGCGCCACCCTGGTCACGCACATGCTGGCCGTGCTCAAGGCGGGCGGCGCTTATCTGCCGGTGGACGCCGATGCCCCGCCGGAGCGGGTGCGCGCCATACTGGCCGACAGCGGCGCCGTCGCGCTGCTCACGCAGGCCGCGTTGGCTGACTCGGTTCCGGTCGACGACATTTGCCGTTGCTGGACCCTGGAGGCGATCGCGCCGGCCTTGTCGACCGAATCGGACGAGGCGCCCACGGCCGTCAATCAGGTCGACGATCTGGCCTATGTGATCTATACCTCCGGTTCCACCGGTCAGCCCAAGGGCGTGGCCGTGACTCATCGCGCCGTGCTGCGGTTGGTGTGCGGAACCGATTACGTCGCCATCGATTCCACGGACGTCGTCGCCCAGGCGTCGAGCATGGCCTTCGACGCCGCGACCTTCGAAATCTGGGGCGCTTTGTCGAATGGCGCGCAGGTGGCCATCGCACCCCGCGAAGTGACGCTCAATCCGGCCGAGTTCGCGGACTGGTTGCGGGATCGGGGCGTGACGATTCTGTTCATCACCACTGCGCTGTTCAACCAGATGGCGCGCACCGTTCCGCAAGCGTTTCGGGGTCTTCGCCATCTGTTGTTCGGTGGCGAGGCCGTGGACCCCCGCTGGGTGCGCCGGGTGCTGGCCAGTGGCCCGCCCGAGCGATTGCTGCACGTCTACGGACCCACGGAAAACACGACCTTCAGCACCTGGCATCCGGTCCGGACGCTGGCGGACGATGCGTTGACCGTGCCCATCGGTCGGCCCATCGCCAATACGTCCTGCTACGTTCTGGACGCGGATCGGCAGCCGGCGCCGGTCGGCGTGACCGGGGAACTCTATCTGGGAGGGGCGGGCCTGGCGCGGGGCTATCTGCGGCGTCCGGCCTTGACCGCCGAGCGTTTCGTTCCCGATCCGTTCGCCAGCGAACCCGGCGCGCGGCTGTACCGCACCGGCGATCAGGTTCGCTATCGGCCCGACGGCAGTATCGAATTTCTCGGCCGCACGGATTTTCAAGTCAAGATTCGCGGTTTCCGGGTCGAACCCGGCGAAGTGGAATCGGCCTTGCTGGCGCACCCACAGGTCGCGCAAGCCCTAGTATTGGCGCGTCCGGACGCGGTCGGCGCGCAGCAGTTGATCGCCTATGTGGTGCCGCAGGGCGATCGCTCGATCGATAGCGCGGAATGGCGTCACTATCTGGCGACCCTGTTGCCGAAATACATGATGCCGGCGGCTTTCGTGTCGTTGCCGGAGTTTCCGCTCAATGCCAACGCCAAGATCGATCGCAACGCCTTACCCGGTCCCGACGAGGCCGAGGTAGCCAGCACCGAGCATCCCCCGCGAACGCCGACCGAAGAAGTGCTGGTCGCGGTCTGGAGCGATGTCCTGGCCGTGAAGTCGCTGGGTATACACGACGATTTCTTCGACCGGGGCGGCCATTCCTTGCTGGCCACGCAAATCGTCTCGCGCCTACGGGATATTTTCGGCATCGAGTGTCCCTTGCGTGCGTTCTTTTCGCGATCCAGCGTGGCGGAACTGGCCCGTTACATCGACGACCATCGTCAACTTCCCGCCGCGCCTTCAAACCCCGTCAAGGCCGTCGCCCGCAATCGCCCGCTGCCGTTGTCCTTCGCCCAGGAACGGTTGTGGTTTCTGGATCAGATCGAAGGGGCCAGCGCCGCCTACAACGTCCCGGCGGCCATCCGCCTGCGGGGACCGCTTCAGGTGCGGGCGCTGGAACGCAGCGTCAACGAACTGATTCGCCGCCACGAGGTTTTGCGTACGCATTTCGTCGCCCTGGAGGGTCAGCCGGTACAGCGAATCAGCCCGGTTCTTACCTTGCCTTTGCCGGTGCTCGACCTGCGCGAAATACCGCCCGCGATGCAGAATGCCGAGATCGAACGGTTGACGGCGGAATCCGCCACGCGGCCTTTCGCCCTGGATCGCGGTCCCCTGCTTCGGATGCGGTTGTTGCAACGGTCGGCGGACGAGTACGTGCTGCTGTCCTGTTTGCACCACATCATCGCCGACGGTTGGTCGCTGGGCGTGTTCATGCGCGAGTTGAGCGCGCTCTACGCGGGCTTCGCCCAAGGCGTGGCGCCGACTTTGCCGGAATTGACGATTCAATACGCCGACTACGCGGTGTGGCAGCGGGACTGGTTGCAGGGGCCGGAAATGGGGCGGCTGCTCGATTATTGGCGTAGCCGGTTGGCGGGTGCGCCGCCGGTTCTGGAATTGCCCACCGATCATGGCCGGCCCGCCATGCAGGCTTATCGGGGGCGGGTTCACGCTTTTTCCGTCGATCGGAACCGGGTGGCCGATCTGCGGCGGCTCGGACGGCGTTCCGGATGCACGCTGTTCATGACCTTGCTGGCCGCTTACGCTGCCTTGCTGTCACGCTACAGCGGGCAGTCCGACGTCGTCATCGGCTCGCCGATCGCCAACCGCAACCGTTCGGAAATCGAACCCTTGATCGGGTTTTTCGTCAACACGCTGGCCTTGCGCGTGAATCTGGCGGACAACCCCACCTTCGCCACGCTGCTGGAGCGGGTCCGGACGACCACGCTGGATGCCTACGCCCACCAGGACATGCCGTTCGAGAAGCTGGTGGACGCCCTGCAGCCGGAACGCAGCCTGAGCTATACGCCGCTGTTCCAGGTGATGTTCATACTCCAGAACGCGCCGGTGCAGCCGCTGACGTTGCCCGACCTGACCTTGACGCCCCTGCCGAGCGAAACGCGCACGGCGAAATACGATTTGACGCTGGCCCTGGAAGAAGCCGGGGACGAACTGAGCGGACATTGGGAATACAACAGCGATTTGTTCGAGGCGGCGACCATCGAGCGTTGGACCGGTCATTTTCTGACGTTGCTTGAGCGATTCGTCTCGGACTCCGGCCGTCGGGTCGCTGAAATTCCTTTCCTTGGCGATCGGGAACGGCAACGGCTCCTGTTCGAATGGAACGATACCGCCCGCTCTTATCGGCGCGACGTCTGTTTGCACGCCTTTTTCGAAGCGCAGGCCGCCGCCACGCCGGAAGCCGTGGCGCTGATCCACCAAGATCAGAGATTGAGTTACCGCCAGTTGAACGACTGGGCCAATGCCCTGGCGAAACGCTTGATACAGGCCGGCGTCGGCTCGGAAAGCCGGATCGGCGTTTGCGTCGAACGCTCGCCGATTTTGGTCGCGGCCTTGCTCGCCAGTCTCAAGGCCGGCGGCGCTTACGTGCCGTTGGACCCCCAATATCCCCGCGAACGCCTGGCCTTGATGCTGGACGATGCCCAGGCAACGGTGCTGTTGACCGAGCGTCGTCTGCAAGCCCTGTTGCCGGAGCACGGCGGGAAAGTCATCTGGCTGGACGAGGCGGTCGACACGGACCCCGGCGCGGTCGCCAATCCCGAGGTCGGCGTGACCCCCCGGCATCTGGCCTACGTGCTGTACACGTCGGGATCGACCGGCCGGCCCAAGGGCGTCGCTATCGAACACGGCAGCGCCGCCGAACTGGTGCAGTGGGCGCGCGAGGTTTTCAGCCCCGAGGAACTGGCGGGCGTGCTGGCTTCGACGTCGATTTGTTTCGATCTGTCGGTCTACGAGTTATTCGTACCGCTGAGTTGGGGCGGCGCCGTCATCCTGGCCGAGAACGCGCTGAGTCTGCCCGATTTGCCCGCCAGGGAATCGGTCACGCTCGTCAATACGGTGCCATCGGCCATCGCGGCCTTGCTGCGGGATCGGGCCATCCCGGCCGGCGTGATCACCATCAACCTCGCGGGCGAACCGCTCAAGGGGGCGCTGATCGAGGATCTGTACCGCCAAACGCCGGTGCGGCGCGTGTTCAATTTGTACGGGCCGTCGGAGGACACCACTTACAGTACCGGGACGGTGTTGCCCAGAAACGCCCTGCTGCAACCCAGCATCGGCCGGCCTATCGCCGACACCCAGGTTTATATTCTGGATGCTCGCCAGCAGCCGGCGCCGATTGGCGTACCCGGCGAGTTGCATATCGGCGGCGCCGGCTTGGCGCGGGGCTATTTTCGACGGCCGGCGCTGACCGCCGAGAAATTCATCCCCAATCCGTTCGGCGAAACGCCGGGAGCGCGGCTTTACAACACGGGCGATCTGGCGCGTTACCGCGCCGATGGCGAAATCGAGTTTTTGGGGAGGCGGGATCATCAGATCAAGCTGCGCGGTTTTCGTATCGAATTGGGCGAGATCGAAGCCCTGCTGGCCCGGCATCCCGCCGTTCGAGACAACGCGGTGGCCGTCCACGAGGATTCCGTCACCGGGGCCAAGCGGCTGATGGCCTACGTTGTCCCGACGGACGAGCGCCGCCCAAGGAACGTGAGCGACGAATTGCGGGAATTTTTAAGCCGTAAGCTGCCGGATTTCATGGCGCCCTCGCTGTTCATGATCTTGGACGCGATGCCCTTGACCCCCAATGGCAAGTTGGATCGCCGCGCCCTGCCTCGGCCGGACCGGATCGATTCGCCGGAAGCCGGCCCAGCGCCGCGTAACGCCGCCGAAAAAATCCTGGCCGACATCTGGGCGAAACTGCTGCAACGCGAGTCAATCGGCATTTACGACAACTTCTTCGATCTGGGCGGCGATTCGATCATCAGCATACAGGTCGTGGCGCGCGCCAAGCAGGCCGGCTTGCGCATCACGCCGAAACAGTTGTTCACTCAGCAGACGGTCGCGGCCTTGGCGGCGGTCGCGGACGCCACGCCGGGCACGCTGGCCGAACAGGGCCCGGTGACCGGACGGGCGCCGCTGAGCCCCATACAACAGTGGTTTTTCGGTCAACGCCTACCCCAGCCCCAGCATTTCAATCACACGGTATTGCTGGAAACGCCCGGTGGATTCGATGCGTCGCTACTGGAGCGGACCTTGGGCCATCTCGCGCGCCATCACGATATGTTGCGCGCACGTTTTACTCTGGAAAGCGGTTATTGGCGGCAGCATCTGAAAGACGACGACCCGGTCGCTCGGCCCGTGGCGCAGACCTTCGATCTCGCGGCGTTGTCCGCCGATAAGCAGGTTTCCGCGCTGGAAGCCACCGCCGGCGATTTGCAGGCCAGCCTGGATTTGGCCGAGGGACCGTTATACCGCGTGGTTCTGTTTCATCTGGGCGAGGGGCGTCCGGGGCGCTTGTTGCTGATCGTCCATCATCTGCTGATTGACGGCGTATCCTGGCGAATCCTGCTGGAGGATTTGCAAACCGTCTATCGACAGCTTGAAGAGGGACAAGCGCCGAATTTACCCCCGAAGACGACGTCCTTCAAACGCTGGGCGGAATATCTGGTGAAGTGGGCGGATTCGGACCGGTTGGCGGCCGAGGCCGCTTATTGGCTGGCGGCGGTTCCGCCGAATCTTCCCCCGCTGCCGTTGGACGAAGTCGACGGTAAGACGGCCAATACCACGGCGTCGCAGGAAACGGTCTCGATGACGCTGGACGGCGCGCAGACTCGGGCGTTGTTGTACGAAGTCCCCGCCGCCTACAACACGCAGATCAACGACGCGCTGTTGACGGCGCTGACTCGGGCCGTGTCCGAATGGACGGGACAGCGTGGGCTACTGGTGAATCTGGAGGGACACGGTCGCGAAGCCCCGTTCGACCAGGAGGAGGACGTGAGCCGCACCGTGGGTTGGTTCACGTCGCTGTTTCCCGTGTATTTGCCGCTGGATACCGACTCGGAACCGGGCGCCGACCTGCGCGCCGTCAAGGAACGACTGCGGCGGCTACCCAACCAGGGTATCGGTTACGGCCTGCTGCGTTACATGACGGCCGACGCAAAATACCGAACCGCCTTGCGGGCATTGCCCTTGCCCGAGATCAGTTTCAATTACCTCGGTCAGTTCGACCCGGATCTCGGCGGATGGCTGACGCCGGCGCGCGAGCCCACTGGGCCGAGCATGGCCCCACAAAATCCTCGTTACCATCTGCTGGATGTCAGCGCGTCGGTATTCGAGGGCCGCTTGACAGTCCATTGGTTCTACAGCACGCGCTGTCATCGCCGGAGCACGATCGAGCGGCTGGCCGAGGGTTTCAAAAAATCCCTACTCGATTTGATTGCCCATTGCCAGTCGCCACAGGCGGGGGGTTATACGCCATCCGATTTTCCCGATGTGGAACTGAGCCAGGAAAACCTGGACCGGATTCTCGATGCCGTCGATCTGGACGGCTTGGATTTACCGCCGGCATGACGCGCAAGAATATCGAAGGGATTTACCCCTTATCGGCCTCTCAGCAGGGCATGCTGTTCGAGACTCTGGCGAGCGAGGGCGCGGCGGGCATCCACGTCGAACAATTGAGTTGCCGCATCGAGGGCGTTTTCGATTCCGCCGCGTTCGCCGCGGCCTGGCAGCAAGTCGTGGAGCGTCACGGCGTTTTCCGAACGGCTTTCGTCTGGCAGGATCAACCTGAACCGCTACAGGTTGTCGTCCGCCAATTGGCCGTATCCGTGCGGCAGGACGATTGGAGCGGTTTGCCCGAGACGGAGCAAGGGCAACGCATCGACGCCTTCCTGACGACCGAACGCCGGCAAGGTTTTACCTTGACCCGTCCGCCCCTGTTGAGACTCGCCCTGTTCCGTCTCGCCGAACGAAGTCATCAATTTTGCTTGACCTTCCATCACTTGCTGATGGATGGCTGGTGTATTCCGCTGGTCTTCGCGGACGTCCTGGCGTTTTATCGAGCCCATACCGGCGCAGGCGATCCACGGCGGGTCCCTTGCCGGCAATTCCGGGATTACATGGCCTGGTTGAAAAGCCAAGACTGGGATCGGGCCGAAACATTCTGGCGACGTTATCTACAAGGATTCACCGCGCCGACATCCTTGGGCGTGGAGACGCCGGGCACGACCGATTCATCGGGTGACGGGGAACGACATGGCCATTTGACCGCTGGCTTATCGGCTGAAACGACGGGCCGTTTGCAAGCCTTGGCCAAAGCGCATCGGCTCACCTTGAGCATCTTGCTTCAAGGTTTGTGGGCCATCCTGCTCAGCCGTTACGACGGTTCGCGGGAGGTCGTATTCGGCGCGACGGTATCCGGCCGCCCGGCGGAACTGGACGGAGTGGAAACCATCGTCGGACCTTTCATCAACAGTCTGCCCGTGCGTGTCGAATTGCCGTCGGATAGCACGGTGGGTTGGATTGATTGGTTGCAAACGCTCCAGGCGCAACAGGTGGAGGCGCAAGTTTTTCAATATTGCGCCGCTGGCCAGATCCAACAATGGAGCGAATTGAGCGGCGGCCGGCCGTTGTACGAGAGCCTGTTGGTGGTCGAGAACTACCCCGTGGCGGATTTGGCGAATGCCGCCGATCCGCCCTTCGACATTCGCGCGCCCCGCGCCATCGGCGCGCAAACTCAACTGGCCCTGACCTTGCTGATCGGCGTGGGAACGGCCGCGAGTTTGCATCTGGTCTATGACCGCCGTCGTTTTCGCGATGCCGATACCCAGCAAATTTTGGAACATCTGCAAGGGCTGGCGGCCCAGGTCGCCATCGATCCGAATCAGCCTCCGGCCGATCTGGCGGCAAGCATTCCCGCCGAGCAGCGGCCTTGTGTCGCGGCGCCCGTCGTGAAATCGGCGTCGGTTTACGTGGCGCCCCGCACGGCGTTGGAGTTGCGGCTGAGTAAACTGTGGGAATCCCTTTTCGACCGGCGCCCGATCGGCGTTCGTGACAATTTCTTCGAACTGGGCGGTCACTCGTTGTTGGCCCTGCGCTTGATCGCCGGGATCGAACGGCAATTCGGGCAGAAACTCCCCTTGGGAACCCTGTTCCAAGGCCCGACCATCGAGCGATTGGCCACCGTGTTGCAAAAACGCGGCGACCTATCGCATTGGTCGCCGCTGGTGGCGATTCAGCCGCGAGGTTCTCGCCCTCCCTTGTTTTGCATTCACCCGTTGGGCGGTCATGTCATTTGTTACGGCGATTTGGCGCGGCATCTGGGACCCGAGCAACCGGTCTACGGTCTCCAAGCCCGCGGTATGGAACCGGATCAAACGCCGTTGACCGACTACCCAACCCTGGCCCAGACCTACCGCGCCGCGATTCAAGCCGTCCAGCCGCGCGGACCTTATTATCTGGCCGGTTATTCTTTCGGGGGGATGGCGGCCGTGGAAATGGCCCGTCAGTGGTTGGCCGAAGGCGAGTCCGTCGCCTTTCTGGGGCTGCTGGATACCCCAAATCCTGCTATCGTGCCGGAAACGATGAAAAAGACGGACAGCGCCGGGCTGTTGGCCAGCTTGTTCGCGGAAAGCTTCGAGTTATCCTTGGAGCGACTGCGTGAAATGACCGAGGACGAACAATTGGCCTTCGTGCTGGAACGCGCCAAGCAAGCCCATCTGGTGACGCCGGAGGCGGGGCTGGAAGAAGCCCGCCGGCATTTCGCCGTGTGCAAGGCCAATCAGGCCATGGAGTTCTCGCCACGTCCGTTTCCGGGATCCTTGCTCCTCCTGCGCGGCCGGGATGGCGCGGCGCGTATCACCGATGACCCTACTTTGGGTTGGCATGGGGTGGCGGCGGGCGGCGTGGAAGTGCGTTGGGTGTCCGGCCGTCATGAAAACATGCTTAATCCAGCCCATGTCGCCGATGTCGCCGCCGTGCTCGGTGACGCGCTGTCACAAGCTCAGAACCGAATGGAATCGTCCGATAACCTCGCGAGCGAGCGCCTTTAATTGCCATGCTGAATTCCTCACAAGAGCCCCATCGCGAAACACAGGCAGGCAATGCCGTCGCGCGAACGACTCTCGATACGTTGACGCCCGATCGGTTCTACCGGGATTTTCGCGCCAGAAGCCGGCCCGTGGTGATCACCGGCGCCTTGGCCGGCGCTCCGGACTGGAACCTGGACTATCTATGCGCGCGGCTGGGCGAGGCGCCTTATCAGGCCCGTCATTACGGGCGGGATCATTTCAAACAAGCCAAACGGCAATGGCGGGCCTACAGTCAGGGCATGGCGATCACGGCGGCGGCTTATGGCGAGCTGTTGCGGGATCGTCGCGCCCATACGGAAAATATCTATCTGGCGCAGGTCGATATCGGCGGCACGCCGGCGGCGGCTTCGATCCGTCCGTTGGTCGATGAATTGGCGTCGCGCTGTGGCATGGAGCGTTACCCCCCCTCGGATCTGAATATCTGGTTGGGTCCCGCAGGGCACACGGAACCGCTGCACTTCGACGGCGGAGACGGTACGCTGATGCAATTGCATGGCGCCAAGAAAGTCGTGCTCTTCCCGCCGGCCCAAACGGAGAATCTCTATCCGTTTCCTTTCGGCAAGGGAACCATACCGCCGTGGTTCAGCCAGGTCGATACCGATCGCCCGGACTTCGACGCTTTCCCGAACTACCGCACGGCGCTCACCGAGCGGCGTGCGGTGATACTCGAACAAGGCGAGATTCTCTATATTCCCGCTTCCTGGTGGCATGAAGTGACCGCGCTGGGCGACGACTACGTGTGCTCGGTCAATCGCTTCTGGAATGTCAAGCCCGTCACGCGGAATTTTTGCACGCGCCGTTCCGGCATTCTATATTTGGTCAACCGATTGCCCTGGCCCTTGATTTTGCGCCTGGATCGTTGGATACGGGCGTTCTCCCGGCGGGGGCGGTCGGCGTGAAGCTTTTAGAACTGCTCCGTCGGGAATCGACGATTTCGTTACCGCGATTGGTGGTGATGGCCTCCATTTCGGGTCTGTGCGGGTCGATGGTTTTGTTCGTCATTAATCAGGCCGCCGAGCAAGCCGTGAACGAGACGGCGAGCTTCCGTTATCTCGCCATGCTGGCCGTTATCATCACCCTGTTTTTCATTTCCCAGAAATACATTCTGCAGACCTCGATGTCCGAGATCGAGCGCATCCTGCATAAGGTGCGCGTGCGTTTGGGCGACATGATCTGCCGATCCGATCTGTTGCCGCTGGAGCATATCGGCCGCTCGGTGATCTATTCCAGCATCAGCAAGGAAACCTTGACCATTTCCCAGGCCGCCGCCGCGCTGATGTTGGGGTGCCAGTCGGTCATCCTGGTCGTGTTCGCCATGCTGTACGTCGCCTGGTTGTCGACAGCGGCGTTCGTCGTCGCCGTTCTTTTCATCGCTCTCGCCATTTCCGTTCATATGAGCCGGCAAACCAAAATCAATGCCGACCTGCATGAAGCCCTGGAATGGGAAAATCGCGTCATGGATGCGATGACCGACATGTTGAGCGGATTCAAGGAAATGAAAATGAGTTCCGCTCGCAGCGCGGAACTGTTCGCGCATCTTCAGGCAACGTCGGACACGGTTGTCGAGGTCAAAACACGGGTCCAGAACAATTTCGCCGTGCATATCACTTACTCGCAGATGATTTTCTACTTGATGCTAGGCTGCATGGTTTTTCTGGTCCCCCGCTTGAGCGCGACTTATCCGGACGTCGTCATCAAGGTGACTTCGGCCGTCATGTTCATCGTCGGCCCGATCTCGGCGGCGGTGACCTCGGTGCCGTTGCTGAATAACGCCAACGCCGCTTGCGAAAGCATCTATCGCCTGGAAGCGGCGCTAAGCCAGTCGATGAGTCGCGAAAAGGAAAATCACCTGCAACTGAAAACCTTCGAGGCCATTCATTTCGAAGGGGTGATGTTTCAGTACGTCGACCCGACGGAATCGCGTCGTAACGCTTCAATTTTTACGATCGGCCCGATCGATTTGAGCATTCGCAAGGGTGAGCTGATTTTTATCGCCGGTGGCAATGGCTCGGGAAAGTCGACCCTGTTACGTTTGTTGACGGCCTTGTATTACCCCAATAGGGGAACGATACGGCTGGATCGCATGGTGCTGAGCGACGCTAATTACATCGCTTATCGGGATTTATTTTCCGTGGTGTTCGCCGACTATCATCTCTTTCGGCGCTTGTACGGCATCCATCCTGTCGATCCGAACCGGGTCGCCGAACTGTTACATGATTTGGGACTTGAGGATAAAACCAGCCTGGTCAATGGCGAGTTCGATACCTTGGAACTATCGAGTGGCCAAAGAAAACGCTTGGCCATGCTGATTGTCCTGTTGGAAGACAAACCTATTTTGGCATTCGACGAATGGGCCGCCGATCAAGACCCGGAATTTCGCCGAAGGTTCTACGAGGAAATCCTGCCGCAGCTAAAAGCGCAAGGCAAAACAATTATTGCGGCTACTCACGATGATCGCTATTTTCATGTGGCTGACCGCGTTATTCGAATGGAAGAAGGTCAAATCGTCGCCGGATAGTCAGACAGACACGGGCAATCGGAACGCTTCGGCCGTGCAACGAAAAGCGATTTGTTTGGAAATCGCTTTTCGTATCGAAGGAGGGTCTCGTCGCAACGGGATCAAACGGTTCTGATCAAGACATCGTCATTGCACTTGAATCAGCTGTTGCACAGGCAAATCCTTGGGATCGAGAGAAATCTGGGTATACAGATGGGTAAGCAGAATAAACACCTCTCGGTTCCAGATATTCGACTCGTGCCAAGGGGTATCGGGGCGATCCACGTCCCGGTCGGAAATCGAATAGACTTTACCACGGTACGTCACTTCCGTTACCGGCTCGGTCACTCGGTCCGGATAGCCATTCCAATCGAATCGCAAAATGGGTTGCCGTTCCGATGGCGGGATACTTTCCAAAAATTCCGGTTTGGTGTTGGCCAACTCGTCAAAAATCTGGTATTCGGAAGCCAACGCCGATAAAACGCCTTCGAATGTGCGTAACTTGAATGCAATCGTGGGATGTCCATCTCTTTCAACGTTCGAATTGGTAACGCCTTCTATATGATAATAGCCGTCGTGCTCCAGTGCTGTTAGCGCCTTTTCTGACCCTGGAATAGTCGCCAGTGTAAAACTGGTATCTCCATCAGTCGCGATCAGTAACTGATCGACCTGTAGCCGCCGAGCTAATCCGGCCAGCCGCAAGAATTCCTGAAATTTTTCAGGCCGCTCGATGTCGGGAATATTATTCAGGACCACCGCACGGCCCGATTTGGGATAATAGAACTGAATGGATTGGAACATGACCCGCATCAACTGGTCGACGGCGGTTCCCTGTTGAAAAAGATTAAAGAAGATTTTGGAATTGATCGGGCTGAAAATCGCCGTGGCGAATGTATTGCCGCTCAGGGGAGTAATACTGAAAGTGGGTTGCTCGCTAGCCGTAAAGCCCAGCGCATATCCTTGCGTCAATGTCGTGGAGATGGCGCCGCCGCTGGTTCGAGTTCGCGCTTGGTTAAAGACACCGGTAGCGGGGCTGCCTCCTAGCGTGTTCTGGAACTGAAAGGTCGAGGATATTGAGCCGAGCTGTAGAAAATAGGCCGGATGGCCATTGGCCCGACGGGCCAAATTCAACAACATTTGCTGATTGGAGGAATCGGCGTAGGCTGAGGAATAATCAATAAAGGAACTGCGTAAGGCGGTCGGTCCAGCGCATCCCGCCAATGCTAACAGGAACGATCCCATAACGATCAGAAAACATGCGTTGTGCTGATTTTGCTTATTTATTCCAATCACGCTTGTTTCTCCACGGTTACTTCTTGGTTAAAATCTTGCCGTCGACCCATCACTGGCGATATATTTCGACGGATTGATTTTGCGGCGCGGTCATTACGGACGAACTATCATTAGTTTAGTCGCACAGAACGGGCGATTAACCTGCTTCGATCCATTCCGGGAGTAAAAAAAATGTCTGCCAACGATTCAGACGAACTCGATATCGACTATAAAGTTGTCGTAAATCACGAAGAGCAATATTCTATCTGGCCGGCGGATCGGGAACCCCCCGCGGGTTGGACCACGGTGGGCGTTACCGGCAAGAAGCAAATCTGCTTGGACCATATTGCCGGCGTGTGGACGGATATGCGGCCATTAAGCCTTAGGAAACAAATGGAGGCCGCCGAGAAACAGAATCCGGCCTGATTCATGAGTGAGCATCGGCCGGCCCTGAATAGGGACCGAGAATCCGTGTCGTCAATTGCCATCCCCGTCCCTTGATTGCCAAGGCGCCCACATAGTCCCTGCCCGGTTCCAAATGGAAAAGAGACCAGGCCGAAGCCTCGGCCGGATTCTTATCGATATGAATCAGACAGGCTGGCTGTCCCGGCATTAAGGTTACCTCGAAATTCTGAAGCGGCATTGACAGACCTTGCCCCACGGCCTTAACGAAAGCCTCCTTGCGTGTCCAACACTGCAGGAAGGCTTGGGTTTGAAGGGGCGATGGAGTCGCGTTCAGGGCCTGCCATTCATTAAAAGTAAAATATTGCTGGGCGATATCGAGCGCATCCGGCACCGTTCGTCGATATTCCACATCGATTCCCAGGGATTGCCGAGCGGAAAAGGCAAATGCCGCCAGATCCCGGGAACCGGACACGTTGAAATGGAGAGGGTCTCCGGGTAATGATGGTTTTCCATGAGTACCCACGAGATATTGGAGGCGTTCGGGCGATTGTCCCGTATACCGGGAGAGCAATAGACGCAACAGTGTTCGAGAAAGGCTAAAACGGCGGCGATCGCAAGGAAAGTGAAATCGAGCGGCCCGGCGACTTTCTTCCATCGACAATAGGTTCCGACAATTTGCCATGTCGTCGAAACCGGCCTCGTCCAGGTAGGCGTACCAGATGTGGATTTCATCTTCGCGCAATCCGGGCGGATTCGGTGTTCCAGCCAGTTCCGTCAAAGAGATCGGATTGATCATCGGCGATGCCAGCCAGTCGTTTAATTCACACCGTTCAACTCTCTCCCTATCAAGCTTAATAATTCACTTTGGGCATTGTTTAGGAAAAAATGATCGCCTTCGATCATATGAAGTTGGAAAGCCGAACGAGTATGGACCTCCCAGGCTTGCAACTCGGCCGGAGAGGTCTTGGGGTCCCGTGAACCGCCAAAGATGGAAATCGGCATCGGCAATGCCATAGAGCCACCCTGGTAACGCCATGTTTCGATCAGCTTGAAGTCGGCTCGCAAGGTCGGACCGACCAATGCTTTGAGCTCCTCATGCTGCAAGACTTCTTCCGGACTTCCATTGAGGCGACGAATTTCTTCCCAAAACTCGTTTTCCGGCAAATCGTGGATCGGTGGGTCCGGATCGGGAATTTGGGGCGCCCGGCGACCCGAAAGGAATAGATGCTTCGGCGACACAATCTGCTTGGCCAGGAATCTTCGCGTGAGATCAAAGGCGACGATCGTACCCATGCTGTGCCCAAAAAATGCGAAAGGCAGGTCCAGGAAGGGAATCAATGCGCGCTCCAAATCATCGAGAAGCGCGTTCATGTTGTTGTGTGGGGATTCTTGGAGCCGCGTCTCCCGCCCAGGCAAGCGCAACGCCCAGACTTCAACGAATGGCGGCAAAAACTCCGGCCATTTACGGAACACCGTGCCGTTACCTCCGGCATAGGGAAAACAAAATAGGCGGCACTTCACACCGGCTGAACGCCGTGGCACGAAGAACCAAGTATTCAGTAGGGAGAGCATGGGTTCAATAATCAGTTGGAGGAAAAAATGAAGGCAAAAAGCGCCATCGGATGCCGTTACTTGACGGAAGTATCCGGCGTATCACCATTTTCTAATGGATCGAGTTTAGAAGGCGGAGAGAGTGCTTCCTTGGGGGATTTTTCCGGTTCCAGTGACGAGTCATCCGGTTTCGACGGTTCGTCGAAGTCGGTTACATCGTCAGTTGGCTCAGAATCTTGGTAATACTCGTCATCGGGTAGGGGATAGTCTCGCTCCTCACTATCATCATTGGCGAAGGGGTAATCCGTGGGCGCCGTTGAATCCGTATTGGCGTGAGTCTTTGGCTTGGCCACGGGGCTATCCAACCCTCCCAAAATGATCGGTAAACCGTCATTTCCGGCTCCGATAACGACGATTTTCGCATTGTTGGAATTAGCCATCTGCAACGTCGCGTCGATTCCTTTCCATTTAAGATAATTGGTATCGATACTGTTTTTTATTATATTCTGAAAGTCCCTAATACCTTCGGCTTCTATCCGTTTGCGTTGAGCTTCTTTTTCTTCTTTCTGCAAGCGATAAGTATATTCCTCCATCTTATGCTTCTGCGCGAGTTTATCTTGAATTGCCATCTGGACTTTCCTGGGTAGCGTGATGCTGCGAATAAAAACATCCTCAAGGTAAATAAAACTGTATCGCTTAACCTCGGGCATGTATTTGATAAGCATTTCCTTCCTAACCGTGTCCAGGATGCTTTTCATAATCTGTTCACGATTCGACGTATATATCTGCTCGGGCAGGTATTGGCCTGCCTCCGCACGCGCGTGGGCCCGTATTTCCGGCATTAATAACGTTTCTATGTAGTCCGGCCCGATGTGTTTGTGCAGCAACCCAAGATCTTGCTCGATGAGACGGAAACGAACAGTGAGATCAATCTGCATCGTGAGTCCGTCACTGGACAGTACGTCGAAGGTTTCCCCTTTCTGTTGCATTCGAATATCGTAGATATACATGATATCCCAGGGAAATATCATCCGAAGCCCTTCCGGATACACCGTTGTTACGTCAGTTCCTCCGCCAAACCTTCGCCACAAAACACCCGCTTGACCCGGATAGATCACAATAAAAATATTGGGCGCCAAATAAATAAGAATTAGGATTAAAACCAGGACGGAAGTAGACAGAAACACAGCGTTGGATCTAATCCATTGACGTACCGATTCCATCCACTTCTTCGATTTCACTCTTCATTCACCATTCGGAGGATTCGCCGTAAATCCGATAGCCGTCGGAATCATAACGAATGCTTACGGAATCCGACATTGACGCCGCTCAAGCCGACTGATCGGCAATAAGCCTCATCGTCGCTAGGCGTCGAGCAAAGTTCCACATTCTTTCAAGAGGATGAATGTTTTGGATTTGCGTCACTGATTTGACTGGCCTGATTGGACTCGGGCGATTTCTTCGGGTCCGGTCCGGTCGCCAAGAGGATAATCAATACGACAATCGGAGATACGATAAGCGAGGCCAGGAAAAACCCAAAAAACCCGAATGTCCGGTTTCTACCGATAAAACCGACCACCAGAGACCCCAATAGCCATAAGACAACATACATATCGATGAGCCTATCATCGTTTGAACAGGGGTTATCCACCGCCGCGATCAGCTACGAACTGCCGCCAGCCGGTTAGCTCGCCGCCAACTGGGTGGCGGCAGGCGCCATCGTTAGGATGCCAGGGCTGATCTCGCAAAGTAACATCCGGGCGCTTTGCCCGTAGCGATCAGGGAACGGCGGGTTTCACGCCTTCCGGCTTTTTCCCGGCGTCCTTGCTCGCCTCTTTGGTAAACGATTCCTTGCCCTTTTCGTACTGCCCGCGGAAATACTCTCCATCCGCCTTGGGATCGAAGTTCAGGAGCGTGCCGCCCGATTCGAAGTGCCGGGCGAAGACTCTTCCAATCGCAAAGGTCGAGGCGCCGGCGAAGGTAGGAAGCGTTAACACGCCGGCTATCGTTCCGAAGGCCGGTATCGCCTTGATCAACGAGCCAATGCTGCTCCATGCCAAACCGGTCGGGGCAATCCCACCCACCAGGGCGGCGATCAGGGACTTGGCCCGATTCTCAGCAAACGGCGTCTGGTAAAACTTGGCCAGATCGTTCAGCATTTTCAATTGAAAGCCGGTAATCCCGAGAATGTCGATCAATGGCAAAGGTACGGCCCCCATGCCGAAGGAGCACCAAGAATATTTTCTAATAATGTTATCGACAATAAGCTGTTTGTCGGCAGCATCCAAAACATCAGTATCAGCGCTGGTCATTTCGTCTACCTCCTCGGTGTCGGATTGGGTAAATCACACGCTGGATATCCAGCACAATAGCTGGCTTGACAGAATGGGACAATGTAATTTCAAGGATGTCATAAATTAGAATATATTCCTCGAAAAACAGTCATGGACTGACGGCAACGGGGGTAAAGATCTTCTCTATTTCTTATGCGCCGCAAGTGGTTGCAGCGATCGCATAGAGTTTAAAGCATAACGTATTATGCCGCATTATCACGTGGTTTCAACGTGATTGATATACAAATATTGTTTCGCGACGAGTTTTGCTCGGGCGTAATAATTGCTTACTTATCGGGATTAACATTGATTGCCTGAGCCGCGTGAAGCTGAAAATCCGAATCGTTTAACTATCCGGAATGGTCCCGATTATGCCATTCATTCCCTTACCGTACTGATTCCTATCAACGGCCGGGCAGTCCAGTCTACCCACGACGAGCCGACAGGCTTTCCGGCGGCGGGCGGGGCTTGGCCAGCACTGTCGGGATTTCTGCGACGCGGTTAACATGCTATGTCGTCGCGGGCGAATTCGATTGCCAAGGCGCCGTTTGCTTCGTCACCGAACGCGAGCCGAACTCACCCGTCACGACTGGGGATAGGTCGGATCGGTGAGTTTCCGGCCAGACCAGGGTTCCAGGCGAAAGACTGAGCGTTTCATCCGACAGTCGCCCGCGGCCCAGCGGGTGGTCCGCGAATCATGAAAAATGGACCGGACGCAACCGTGCGATGAAATTCGAGTCCGCCTTTGCGAAATAAGTCCAGGCAATGCGTTATTGGCCAACGGCCCTAGACCCCTGGGTTCCCGGTTACGGTATCTACCGACCATGTAAAGCACGTGAAAATCGACGATTACATTCGGAATTCTACGTCGGTTGCCGAATAGTGGTGAAAAGAGGCTTTCGGCACGGATTCAATAGTCACCAATCCATTCCTTGGGATAAACCTTTTTGTAGAATGCTTCTTCCTCAAACTGCCGGCCGGCGTCGTTTTCGTGTTTTTGGCCTTCGTCGGATCTTATCCCATCGGAATTCCAGTCACCCCAGTGCACCAGCTCATGCAATATAATGGCCCGCAGATAAAACAACGCATTGGCTCGCTTTGAAAAATCCTTGAAATCCGTTTCAAACTTCTCGGCAACGCATGTCGCTATCGCGATTGTCTGGGGTTTGCCCGTATTGAACATGCCGTACACATTCTTTGGCGGATCGGCGACTTCCAGGTAAGGCAAATGTCCCCAAGCGACGGCTTGTCTGCCTTCTTTGGCCGATAATTGACTGTGTCTTAGGAAAGTTTTCCAGACATGACGGTCGTCCAGCGGTGTCAATGGCAACCGAAAATGCAGAAAGCGTTGTAAACAAGGAAAAGATTCGCGTAAAGGTTTTCCGTCATAGAGCGATGCAATCATTGGCTATCCTCCTCGAAACGTCATAATGATCGTTTTTCAGGTCAATGGGTTTTCCCAACGGCCCAAACACGTTATATCGAGGCGACGAAGTCCGGTGATATTAAGCCGTTACTGATTAAACCCGCAGTTGGGCCCATGGTTAAAACAAATTGCATGCCATTCTTGTGCTTTGATCGTGAATAGCCGTTACTAACGGATTCACCGGCAGATTATCGCTGATATGAAGCGTCATAAATGGTTGAGCCGGTCGAATCGAATCGATCCAGAATGGACTGAGTGGTTCAATATGGAACTGTGCGTTTGGCGAACAGCTTTTTTCCGCTTTATCATGAATGATAGGATTAAAGGGGTAGGCAAGCGCCTCGTATCTTGGTCATCGTATGATGCAGAAACGTCCGTGGCTGCAAAAAGTCGCCGTGTTTTGCGCTTTTTCTTTGCTGTTCCCGGCCCTGGCCCTGGCCTGTAATCCGGCGAAATTCATTGTGGCCGTCGATGTAGGCCATACGGTGCATAGCCCCGGCGCCGTCAGCGCGCGCGGTATCCCCGAATTGCAATTCAATCGAAAATTGGCGAATGAAGTGCTCCAGGCGCTCAGAATAGCGGGATTCACGGAAAGCGTATTGATCAACGCCGACGGTCGTATTGCATCGCTTAGCGAGCGTGTTCGCCAAGCGAATCAGGCTCAGGCATCGCTATTCCTTTCGATTCATCACGACTCCGTGCAACCCCATTACCTCGGCCGTTGGCGGGTTGGCGGGGTCACGCGCCGGTATAGTGATCGATTTCACGGCTATTCCCTATTCATTTCCGGTGATAGCCAACATTTCGAGGCCAGTCGGCGCTTTGCCATCCTCACCGGACAATCGCTGATTGCACGCGGCCTGTCGCCAACGCTGCATCATGCCGAGCCTATTCCCGGAGAGAATCGTCCGCTGCTCGATTTGACGCTTGGCGTGTACCGTTACGACGATCTTTACGTTCTACGTCACGCGTCGATGCCCGCGCTATTGCTGGAGGCCGGCGTCATCGTGAATCGCGAGGAAGAAATACGATTGCAACGTCCGGCCTATTGGCAGCGCATTGCCGCCAGTGTGGTTACGGCGGTCACGGATTTCTGTAACGAGGCCGATCCAATGCCCGTAGATTAAATTCCATACGGAAAATGGGCAGGGCGCGATGGGTGAATAGCGATGATTGGCAGGCGCACCGCCCTATTGTGAAGAAACGGCACGGTAATCAACCGGTGCTTTAGCTATTTGATCCATTCCCGCGAGCTATACCAAGCGGAAACTCCTGACAAGGCCATATTACTGAAGTATGCTCACGTTGTCGCAGTGAGCCCTAAAGGAAAGTTGATCATAGGAGTTGTCTGGGTCGAAGATCATGGCCTTCGAGGCTAATCCCGCACCGATTAAACGCCAGCCTATACTTGACGCCATTGGACGGCGGAGGAATATTGCCGCATGAGCGAAGCACCCACGGGATGCGAACAACCGAGTGGGGTTGATCGCCGTGGGATATTCACAAAATATTACCGAACACCTGAATCATGACTGAGAATTCGAATAACGATGCGGAGTCTTTGCTCGAACCGGCCACATCGGCGGAGCAAGAAGGCGCGCCGCCCAAAGAGCCAACCCCTCCACCATGGGTCGATTTGAGTCTGCGTTGGCCGGCTATTTTCAACATCTATTACCCACGCCCGCTCAAGATCGGAATCCACATGGATCTGGTTCAGGCAGGCTTCGACCCGGCGTACATTAAACGGGCGCTGACCGGCTATTGCCGCTCGCACCGTTACCGTCGCATTTTGGTCGAAGGAAAAGAACGCATTGACTTGGATGGGCAGCCCGCTGGCCGGGTGACGGCCGAACAGGTTTCCCCCGGCCGAGCGGGTGTCAGTCAGCCTAATGCGCCGATAAAAGGCAAACTGCGTTCCCCCCGACCGCTCCCACAACCGATGCCATTATCCGAGGACAACACCGTGAAAGGCCGATTGGAATTGACCCTGAAAATTAACGAACTGCCCAAGGCGATTCCCAGTCAACGGGATTTTACTTTCGGGGTCGATTGCGATGGGACGCTGATTCAGGTCAGCGTCCGACCCCGGTTGTGGAACCGCCTGACCCAGGCCGCGAAGGATTATCCGGAATGGGTGGCGAACATTACGGGGAGAATGGGGGCGGCGACGGAGAAGGGATTTGTGCTGCTGGAACCTTCAATCCAGGTATTCGAGAGGAAACCCAAAGACACGACGAATGAATCCGCCGCACCGACCAGCCCGGAGCCGGCATCCCCAGCCGTCGAGGAAAAGGTCATGGCGGCGGCGCAAGATCGCGGAAGGGCAGCCGTCGCGGCCGCCGCCGCACGTCGACCCAAGTTGACGCTATCCGATTCGGCCGGCAATGCAGGCGGGGATGCCGATCAGCCGATAAACCGCCGACGCTGGTAACGTTCCCGCGGGTTGAACAGGGCCGTCGTGCAGCCCAATCGTTGCCACTTCCAGAGTGAATTCATTCTTTGGGCGGTCCGTTGGTATTGCAAATACGGTATCAGCTACCGCGATTTAGAGGAAATGCTGTGTGAACGCGGCGTCGAGGTTGATCACACGACGCTTTATCGTTGGGTGCAGCGTTATGCTAGCGATTGTGCAATCCATCTGGTGAGTGGGCAAGATCACGGTGGACTCGCGCGAGAGAAACGTTCACGCTGCCCCCTTTCTTTATCGAAACTCATTGCGATGGTAGGGAATCGAGAATGGCATTTCAAGAACGCTTCTCGAGAAGCGCAAGGCCTTGATTTCAAATGTCGCTGCGGCGGGTTCAACCCACTTCTCAAAAACGACCGTTTTCGAGAAAGTGAGCCTTGCCAATAGCTTGGCGTACGATTTTTTCCGTTTTCTGATGCAAGCCGTGCTTACGCAACTGCGCCAGGAAGGTTATTCCGTCCACGATAAGAACGTGGCCCGACTCTCGCCCTTGGTATTCAAGCATATCAATCTGTTGGGTCGATACCTATTCGTGTCGCCCGAAGCCGTCGCAAGGGGCGAACTTCGCCCCTTACACGATCCGACCGCTGAGGACACTTAAGTCACCCAGGGCTTTAACACGCGGTTTCTGTTCCATTGATCCCCAAACCCCAAGCTCAACTACGCCCTGACCTCAAAGCGCAGGTAATCGGTGAGCCGTTTCGACTCGTTGATTTCGTCGTGGGGCGCCAGCAGGTATTTCCAGGGCTGAGCGCCGACGCTTGCAGCGTGATCGGAGGCGTGTTTGCACCAGCGCATGGCGGCAGCAGCCTTGGCTTGTACCTCCTGGCTGTCGAGATTGGCGCGCGCCTTGGTCTCCACCATGAAGATCGTCGAATCGGTTTCAGCCACAAAGTCGGGGATGTACTCTGGCTGCTCGCTGCCGAGTTTGTAGTAGATCTGGAATTGTCCTTTCGCGGGTTTGAACCACTTCAAGGCATCCCGTTCAAGAATCACCGAGAAACGGCGCTCGGTATCCGAATCAAACTTCTGGAGCGGATATAGGCACTTTTCAAACCCGCCGAACAGCATGGTCTTGATGCGCCCCACATCCGCGACCGTTTCGCGGTAATGGCGTGGCGTCTGTCCGGCCGTGGCCGTGTAGTTGCAGGGCTTGAGTTCCGTGAAACCCCGGCTGACCCGCACCTCGAACTCGGTGGCTTCCTCGAAAAAGTGCGCCATCATCTGCGCGTGGATTTCTCGCGCGATCAGACCGCGATACCGATCCAGTACGTTGACGGTCTCCGACTCGGAGAGGTATCCATTCAAGTGCTGAACCATTTGCCCCGCAAGGTCATAGAGCAGATCGGCGTGGGTGAAGTAGTCGATGTCGTCGAAGTCCACCAAAGCGTGGACGATGTAGTCCTCCGGGCGCTGCTCCTTCAGGCCGATTTCGGCAGCCAGGGTGAACTGCTCATGGGTGCGCAACATCTGCCCGACGATCTCGCGCTCGCCCGGTTGCAGGTGAAGCGGACGCACATCCAGCATGAACGGACGAAAACCGGTCGTGACCTCGCCTTTGGGCACCACGGCAATGCGCGGAATGTCGATAGTATGCTGCACTACGATTTCCGTGGTCTTGGCCACCACGGCTGACAAATCGAGCGCGGATGCCGATTCATCGACACCCGTCAACAGATTGCCCTGCATCGGTTTCAGCCGCTCGGCTACTTCCGCCAGAATCTCGTTCTGTACCTCCGACTTGAGCAGCGCGCCATGGGTCGGAACCTGATCCGGCTTGACCTCGTATTGGCTGATCACCTCCATGACCACCCGCGCAGCCTGTTTTTCAGCTTCGGTGGTGAACACCGGTGCGGTGTTGGATACGGTCGTACCGGATGCGTCGGTCTGCACAACCGGAATGTCGGTCAAACCGAGGCGAGCGGCGGCTCCAGATTCCACTTTTACGCTGATCTTCCTGTCGTCGGCGCTTGGCGCATCGAGGATGACTTGCTTCAGCCGGATCGGCGAATCGCTACGATTGGCCTCGTCGATGATTTCCTGGAACCGGTCGTGGGCGACGATGTTCAGGCGGTCCACCGCCGCCACGCCGGTGCGCTTGCCGTAAGGCAGGCGTAGGCCGCGCCCGATACTCTGCTCGACCAGCGTGCGGGCGTTGGCGGCGCGCAGCGGGACGATGGTGTAGAGGTTGGTCACGTCCCAGCCTTCCTTGAGCATGTTGACGTGAATCACGATTTCGGTGGGTTCGTCCACACTCTCCACCGCCAGCAGGCGTGTGATCATTTCTTCCTCGTCCTTGCCGCTCTTGCTGGAATCCACCTGAATGACCTTGCTGGCGTAGCGTCCTTCATAGAATTGTTCCGATTCGATCAGCGCCTTGAGTTGCGCGGCATGGGTGGTATCGCGGGCGATGACGAGCATGAAGGGTTTCACCGGCTGGACGCCGTTCTCACGGGCGTAGGTGAGCAACTCAACCTTGGTGGTTTCGTGCAGGCGCACGCCGTCTTGCAGCTTGATCTTTTCAATTTCTTCCGGCGTATGGGCTTTGGCGTCGAAGTTGCGCTGGGTGACCACCGCCGGTTCCTTGACGAAGCCATCCTCCATCGCCCGCGCTAATGGATAGTCCATCACTACATTCTTGAACGGCAGCGGACCTTTGCCGGATTCCACGAACGGCGTCGCCGTCACTTCCAAGCCGAACAAGGGCTTCAGTTCATTGATGGCGCGCACGCCGGCGCTGGCGCGGTAGCGGTGCGATTCGTCCATCAACAGCACCAGGTCGGGCAGATTGGCTAGATGGTTGAAGTAGCTGTCGCCCAGCACCTCGCGCATCCGCTTGATGCGTGGTTCCTTGCCGCCACGCACCTCGGAGTTGATCTTGGAGATGTTGAAGATGTTAATGCGCACGTCGTGGGCGAAACCTTGTGGCTGCTGGTCCACCGCCGCGCCGCTTTGGTCGTAGTTGTCGCCGGTGATGATCAGTGGCGACTGCTGGGCGAACTCGGCAATGCCTTTGAACACGTATTTGGGCGTGTTGCGGGTGAAATCCGCGATCAGCTTGTTGTAGATGGTCAGATTGGGCGCGAGCACGAAAAAGTTGTTGATGCCGTGCGCCAGATGTAGGTAGGCGACGAACGCGCCCATCAGCCGCGTCTTGCCGACGCCGGTGGCCAACGCGAAGCACAGCGAGGGAAATTCGCGCTCGAAATCTTCCAGCGTGGCGAACTCAGCTTTCAACGTGGCAAGAATGGACGCGACATCCCGTTCATGGCTCAACAACTCGGGTGCGGCAGCGAGCGAGCGCGCCAGTCTGGCGAGAGATTCGGCCTGAGGCGGACGCAATGACAACCGTCCGGTCACATGGTTTTGCACCCGCGCGTTCATTCCCTGTCTCCTTCGGGTTCTTCTTCGATCGCCCTGAGTTCGCTTTCCAGTTCCTCCACCGTCGGCAAGCTGGTCACCAGGGGTTCTGGCAAAGCGCGCACCAGTTGGTATTCGGCGACGCCGATGGGCTTGTCGATGCCGGACAGTGCGTATTCGGCAATCATCCGTTTTTTGGTCTTGCACAACAACAAGCCAATGGTGGGCTTGTCATCCGGGGCCTTGACCTGTCTGTCCACGGCGGTCAGATAGAAATTCAGTTGTCCGGCGTGTTCCGGCTTGAAGGCTGTGGCCTTCAGTTCCACCACTACATAGCATTTGAGCCGCGTGTGATAGAACAGCAGGTCGATGAAGAACTCATCGCCTTCGACCTCCAGCCGATACTGGCGACCGACAAAGGCAAAGCCGCTGCCTAATTCCAGCAGGAATTTGGTGATATGCCGAACCAGTGCATTTTCGATGTCGCGCTCGTGCGCTTCGTCACCCAAGCCCAGAAAGTCGAACAGATAGGGGTCTTTCAGCGTTTCCTGCGCCAATTCCGAATGTGGCGCGGGCAGGCGGGCATCGAAATTGGTGACGGCCTGTCCTTGCCGTTCGTGCAGCCGATTGCGGATATTCAGTTCCAGCGTGACGCGCGACCAGCCTCCGGTGCGGGCTTGCTCAGCGTAATACAGCCGCAGGGCCGAGTCTTTGAGCCGCGTTAGCAGTAGCACGTTATGGCCCCAGGGTAATTGTCCAACGGACTGTTGGACAATTTCGGCCTCGCTCCAAGCTTCGGCGAAGGCCCGCATGTAGAGCAGATTGGCGCGGGAAAATCCCTTCATCTCCGGGAATGCTTCGCGCAAATCACGCGCCAGCCGTTCGATAACCTTGCTGCCCCAACCTTGAGCGGATTGCCGTTGCAGAATGTCATGGCCAATCTGCCAGTAAAGCTGGATCAGCTCCGCATTGGCCGCCAGTGCCGCACGCTGGCGGGCGGTCGCCACGCGCGCTTTGATCGCCGCCAGCCATTCGGCGTAGTCCATCGGAATGGCTGCGCTCTTGCCGTTCATCCGTCTTTTCCACGAGAGACCCCGACCTTCATGCCGGGGAGGGTGTCAAGTGTGGTGTCTCCAGCCGGCTTGCTGTCGGTGTCCTCACGCAACTCAGCGGCTGAAACACGCACCAGTTTGTGGTTCTTGACGACGACGATGGCTGTATCGGTCTGAATGGCTGTCTTGCGCGCGAGCGCTGCGGCACGTTGCACGGCGATCAACGAGGCGCGTAGGTCGGGGTCCTTGGCTTTGGAAATATCTTGTGTACTCATGTGTTTTCTCCCCAGTCCAGCAGGACCGGATCAGTTCCAGAGTTATCGTACTTGGCCCAGGCATCCACGCGGAACTTGTAGCACTGGTCGAAATTACGCAGCCCTGCAGTAAACCGGCGCTTGATCACGGGTTCCGGTATGGTGTGTCCACCTTGGCGGACGCGCTCGGCCACCCGCGCAATGGCTGCCTCAACGCTGGGCAGTGCCAGAAAATACAGACTGACGCGATAGCCCACACCCTGCCAACGCTCGATATGCCGCAAGTAACCTAGGCCGGACAGGGTGGTTTCGAGCGCAAAGCTCTCTGCACGCAGGCCGCTATCTCATCGAGCATCAGACGTCCGGCCCGGACGGCGACCGCTTCAGGTGTAAACGGAGACAAGCCGGCTGCAATCAGGTCCGCATTGATGAAACGCGGGCAATGCGCTTCCTCCGGTAGGAAGGAGCGCGCGAAAGTGGTTTTGCCTGCTCCGTTAGGGCCTGCAATGATGATGACTTTTTTAGACATCGTTTTCCGCGCCAGAGACCTCGTCGCCGAACAGATCGGCTGTAGAAGTATCCCGCGCCATTTTCCGTCCTCGCGTGGGCGGCGCTATCGGTGTCGGCGTCGGCTGCGCCATCGGCAGGTTAGCCACATTCAGGCTGTAGTCGTCATGGCCCCATTCACAGCGAGCCAGAACCATCTTGGGAATCTTCTTCAGGGTCAGATTTGGCCAGCGTTCCGCCGCCTGCGCGGCGGTTACGCCGCGAAAGGCCGCGCAGCACACCAGCAAGCTTTGGTCGGAACCGACTTCCTCGGACAATGCCTGCAACTGCTCGGCGGATAGGTTTTGCGTGGTGACGTAGATAAAATCGCGCTCGCTGGAGTGGCCATGCCGCCACCAGCGGGTTTCCGATGGTGCGTAGTTGAAACCTTCCAGCTTGGCCAGCGCCTCGGCCAGCATCGCGGCGTTGTATTCGGGATTGATGACCGGATTGCCCCAGCGGTCGTTGACGATCAGGCTGGGTGCGAGCTTGTAGTAGCGAAAGCCGCCACCGCCTTGCCAGTCTACGGTTTTGGTTATGCCGCCCTGGTCCTCGCCGTCGATGACTTTCTTCAAACGCGGGATGATGTGGGTGTGGCAATGCTCGCCCAACTCGACCATGATCCAGCGGCGGCCCATTTTGTGAGCCACTGCGCCGGTGGTGCCGGAACCGGCGAAGGAGTCGAGGATGAGGTCGTTGGGGTTGGTGGCGAGAGTTATAACCCGCTGAAGCAATGCTTCTGGTTTTGGAGTGCTAAATGCGTCGTCTCCAAAGAGTTCCACCACCTCCCGCTTTGCGTCCTGTGTGTGCCCGACTTCCTCATAAGACCACCAGGTCTGTGGAACGGTGCCTTGCTTTACTTCGGACAGGAATCGCTTGATCGCTGGGACGTTCGTACCATCTTTCCCCCACCAGATGCGACCATCGGCATCGAGCTCTCTTAGCTTGGTTTCTGAGACACGCCAAAACATGGCGTTTGGTGGCCCAGAAATAGTACGACCACTTGGCGTAATAATCGGATACGTGCCCAAACTGTAGTAGTTACGTGCAGACAAATCGCCCGGTTTCCATGGGCCGCGAGGATCGTTATCGGGGTTCCTGTATGCGCGATCTTGCTTTTCGGTTCTTGGCATTAAGTTCGGCACCCATCGATCACCTGATTTTGCGAGGACCAGCACGTAGTCATGATCTACCGAAAAGTGCTTGGCTGTGGACTTGGGGGAGTAGTTCTTTCGCCACACGATCGTTGCAATGAAATTGCTGCGCCCAAAAACCTCATCGCACAACACTTTCAAATAGTGCGCCTCGTTGTCATCAATGGTGATCCACAGCGAGCCATCGTCCGACAGCAGTCGCCGGATGATCTCCAGCCGATCCCGCATCAGTCCCAGCCAGATCGAATGCTCCAACCCATCGTCGTAATGGGTAAACGCGCTGCCGGTGTTGTATGGCGGATCGATGAACACACACTTCACTTTCCCCGTGAATTCCTGCTCCAGCGCCTTCAACGCCAGCAGGTTGTCCCCGAAGATCAGCCGGTTATCGAAGATGTCGCCGTCCGTCACCCGATGCTGGGCGTGATAGGACTTGTCGGGGTCTTCCAGCAGAATGCGCGGCTCCAGCTTGGGCCGTTTCTCCTTACCGATCCATGTCAGTTCGAGTTTCTGTTTGCTCATGGGCGTCAGCTTAATTGCGCGATGCGCCAGACGGCGGTGGCGAACCGGGCAAGTTTGTTCTGGCGAGCGTCGATGCGCGCGGGCGTCCAGTCTTCATTTTCCTTGGCGAGTTCGAAAGTGAGTTTTAGGCCACTGGTTTGCAGCACCGGGCGCTTGTCGGCATAGGGCTGATTGGCGATGGCTTTGTTCTTGCCTGCTTCAAGCATGACCATGTTGCCCAGCCGATAGACGAAGTTTTCCAGATCGCGGTCGGAAAACGCCTCCCAGCCACCCTGGGGCGATTGCGGCAGCACGTGCTCGATGGTGTACGTGGCCAATTCCTGGTCGAATTCCAATCCGCCCGCCTGCCTTTCCAGTTTGCACAGGAGGTAGCGCACGACTTTGGCGTTCCGGCTCTGCGTGGTTTTGATGCTCTTTTCGGCGAAGTCGGCGCGGAAGGCATCGTCGCTGCGGTACACCGATCTCAGGGCTTCAAGCGCGTCGCTTAGTGTTTGCGCTTCGCCTTTGTGCAGCTTGAGTGCAGCCGTGTGGTAGACGCGCTCCTGCTCGCCGGTATGCTGGGCGCCGATGATGTTGTAGCGAAAGGCGATAACGACGGTGGCGCGCAACAGTGCTTCGAAATCGGCCTCCCCCAGCTTGCGCTTAGCGGCCATCAGCATGGGATAGGGCTGGCGCACGGAGAACATGCGTAGTTCCTGTGCACTCTGCTTGCATGCGGGCGGCCATTGCGAACCTTCGGGCTGGGTAAGCGCAAGGTAGGCATCGATGTCCTCGTCCATGTCCCGCAGGAGGACAAATACGGACTCCCGGCTCTGGATACGGCTGCGGATGGTTTTGAACAGTTCGGATTGCCGGGCGAAGCTTTGGCGGCTGTTCCAGTGCATGCGCAGAAAGTCCGGAAAGCTCTCTTGGCCGAGGCGGCCAACCATTTTTTCCCACCAGCGTTCGAGTTCGTTGAGTTCGTGTGCTGATTCGCCGCCCCGCGCGAGGACGGAGAACAGGTAATTCTTCAGCAGGTCGGTGGCGGAGAGGCGCACACCACGGGCATTGAGCGTCTCGAACACCTTGTAGGCGTTGAGCTCGTCGGCGACCGTGATGACGGTGAAGAAAAGCTTGTCGCTCATGGTGTCGATGAACTGCGCCAGCGCCCTGCCAAGATCGGCGTCATTTTTGACATGATCGCGCAACCTGCGCTCGAACCACTCAAAGCCTTTGCGCATGGCGTGGGTGGAAGCGGGAAACCCGCGCTGTGGCAGGTGGTCGGCCAATGTGACCAGATAATCGCGGTAATAGGCGTCGTTGTTGCGGTTGAGCGAAAGCTTGTTGCGAGTGACGAGGGTGACGGGGTCGAGATAGCCGATGTAGGTGGCGCGTAACTGGTCAAGCCGCTTCTTGTTGTCCTCGGCGTTCTTGCCCTCCGTCACGAGTTTATTGAGCATCCGCATGGCGGCCAGCACGATGAGGCTCAGGGTGGTGAGCCGCTGTTGGCCGTCGATGACTTCGAATTCCCGATTGTCATCGGTCTGCAAAACAAGATAACCCATGTAGTGCGCAGGCTCGCCGCCGGGCGGCAGTGTGCCGAGCAGGTCTGCCCAAAGGTCTTCCCAGTGTTCTTCGTCCCAGGAGTAATCGCGCTGGAAACGGGGGATGCGATAGGTCAAACCGTTACCGAGTAATTCGCGGTAGGTGCGGTTGGCAGTGCTGAAATTAGTTGCGGCCATGTGTGTATCTTCCTATTGCAATTCCCATTCAATCGTAAACAGCGTGCGCTCTTCGACCTGCTGCTGAAGCTGTGCTTCCAACTGACTGATGAGGTCATTGCGCTGCGCCTCGACTTTATCTTGGCGGGCGAACAGCTCGCGGCGCAGCTTACTGCGCTTGCCTTCCAAATCGCGCTGTTTCTTCTGCCACGACAACTTTTCTTCCAGCGTCGGCGAAATTGCCGCCGTGCGGCGCACTTCCTTGATCTCACGGTCGATCTCCTTGATCTCCTGTTCCAGCCCCAGCTTCAAATCGTCTGCCCAGGCGTCCAGTTTCTGGACTTCCTGCTCGAAGTAGCCAAGGTTGCGCTGATTGATTTCACGCAGGAGAACGGTCTTACGGGCTTCCGCGTCGGCCAACAGGGCAGCGTCGGCTGCGCTGAACAATCCCGCCGCCTGCAGGGTCGCGGGCAAACGCAGCAACTTTTCCGGATCGTCTTCCGCAAGCGTGAGGCCATCGACTGTGCTAGCCGCGACCAGCAAATGCTGTTCCTGATTGCCCAACGCTTCGACGGAGATCAGTTTCACGGTGAGCCACCCGGCCTGGCCGCGATACGGTTCCAGCGTGCTGATTCGGGCGCCGTAGGCGTCGTAGTCGAATACCAGTTTGGCTGCGTTGAGCGCACGGTTCTTGGCTTGCTCGGTCACCCACAGCGCCAGGGGATGATTGACCCGGTACAGGTGCGTATCGCCCGAGCGGCGTGGCAGTTCGTAGCGCCCTAAGGGGATGGAGGAAGCGTTATTTTCGATACCCGCCGGAGGGCGGTGGAGAGCGAAGCCGTCGTCGTCGAACGTCGCACAATCGCCCAGTTCAGCCCGAGTCAAGCCCATCAGCATCCGCTCGAAACGGGTGCGGGTGTTGCGGCTGTTCTCTGCCCGCATCCGCAGCTTGTCTTGCACCTCTTCGTCGAAGTGTTCCAGCAAAATCTGACGGGTCTTGACCATCGCCTCGTTGATCTCACCCGATAGGTCCAGTTGGAGTTGCTCAAAGCTCGCCTTGATCGCATCGGGGTCACGGCAATTCTGGTAGATGCTGGCGATGCGCCGCTCGAAGTCGATGCCCGAGCCAATAGCGCCCAACACTTCGTCGCTGGCCCCAAACACGCCCTCGAAAAGCTGGAATTTCTGCGCCAGCAATTCGTAAACACGCTTGTCCGCTTCATTGCTGAGGTCGACAAAGTTCACCACCACTACGTCGAACTTTTGCCCGTAGCGATGGCAGCGACCAATGCGCTGTTCGATGCGCTGCGGGTTCCAGGGCAGATCGTAGTTGATGACGAGTGAACAGAACTGCAGGTTGATGCCTTCGGCCCCGGCCTCGGTGGCGATCATGACCTTGCCGCGTTCCTTGAAGTGCTCGATCAAGGCGGCGCGGGTGTCGGCGGTCTTTGAACCGGTGATGCGGTCGGCGCCCGCGTGCCGCTGCAGCCAATTCTTGTAGATGGTCTGCGCTTGTGGGTGGCTATTGGTGCCGTTGAACAGGACGATACCGTCGCCATAAGCCGTGTCGGTTAGCAAGTCGAGGAGGTATTTTTGCGTGCGCTTGGACTCGGTGAAGATGATGGCCTTCTTGGCCGCGCCCAAGCGATCCAGTTCGGCGAAGGCGCGATCCAGCGCGGTAAGCAGCGCCTTGCCCTTCGCATTGTCACGGATAGCGGTTGCCAGCGCCTTGAAATGGCGAAGCTCCTCGATTTCCCGCGCAATGGCATCGCGTTCGCTACGGCTACGGGCTGTAACCTCCGGGTCCTGGCCGTCCCATTCGTCGGCCGTTTCGTCGAGCGCCTCATAATCCTCATCCAGTTCCTCGGTCAGATCGGAAACCACGGGGGCTTGGTCGAGCACGCCCTGAAGGCGTTTGGCCATCGTCTCCAGCGCCCCTGCAATCGCGTGCGTGCTAGAGGCGAGCAGCTTCCACAGCACGAGCGAAATCAGTTGCCGTTGTCCCTCGGGGAGCGCCTTGAGGTCGGGGCGGCGCAGGTAATCGGCGACGAGCCGGGAAAGTTCCTGCTCTTCGCTCGATGGCGTGAACTCCTGAACAATCGCCTTGCGCGCGGTGTATGACACATAGGGCTGAACCGTTTTGCGCAGGGTGCGCTTGCAGAGGGGGGCCAGCCGGGCACGCAGGTCGTTGAAAGACTGCTCTCGGCCAGTGAATTGCGAGCGGAAACTATCAAGGTCTCCAAACACGCGACCGTCGATGAAGCTAACCAGTCCATAAAGTTCGAGCAATGAGTTCTGCAACGGCGTCGCGGTCAAGAGCACCTTGGAGTGAACATGAGATATGGCCGCTTTAAGGGCCTTGGCGATGACGTTGCTGGTCTTGTAGACGTTGCGCAGACGATGCGCCTCGTCGAGCACGACCAAATCCCAATCGATGTCCTTGACCTCGTCAGCCTTAGCCTTGGCGAACTGGTAGGAACAAATGATCGGGCCGGACGCGGACTGGAAGGGGTTCCGCTGCTCCTGCTTGCGGATGGCGTTGTAGCTTTTTGCTTCGAGGATCAGCCCTGGCAGGGCGAACTTGTCCTGTAACTCCTGATGCCATTGCTTGCGCAGGTTCGCCGGGACAATGATCAGCACTCTCCGCCGCCTTTCAGCCCAACGCTGCGAGATGACCAGTCCGGCTTCGATCGTCTTGCCCAAACCGACTTCGTCGGCCAGGATCACACCGCGCGAAAGGGGGTTGCGGCAAGCGAATAACGCGGCCTCGACCTGATGAGGATTCAGATCGACCTGCGAATCAACCAAGGTGGCGGCCAGCGACTCCACGGAATCGCCCGCCGCGCGGCGGGTCAACAACCAAGCAAAATACTGGCTCTGGTGCGGCGTCAGAAGCGGCTGTGTTGGCAACGGCGATCCTCCCTTGTTCTTCTCCGAGCGTGCTCCGGCGGCGGGTTGGGTCCGCCTTACTCGACCTCCGGTTTTTTCTTGTTGATGCTTGCGGCGATCCAATGGTCCAGATCCGAGCGGCGAAAGCGCCAAGTTCCTCCAAGCTTGAAGGCTGGAATCTCTCCTTTCTGGGCCAGGCGATAGACTGTTCTCTTGCCCGCTTTGAGGTAGGCCGCGACTTCCTCCAGCGTGAGGATTTCGTTTTCGACGGCACTCATTTGGAAACCATGGAATCTGGCCTTTCGTGACATTCTATCAATTGCCAAGTTTGCTCAATTTTACCAAAAAGTGGTGGGCGTTAACCAACAGGAAATCAACCAAATATTGCACGCGTACCGGTCAGCGTGACCAACAAATCCGGCGTTCTGTCATATTAACGATGCGGGTGGAGAAATCTCGGTTTAGGGCTGTTTGGAAGTTGCCATTTCAGGCTAGGCGCTCCGGCAAGATACGCGTCATATCGAAGTTCGGCCTGTAAGGCCCTTGCCACGTAGCCTTCGTCCACCCGCATTTTCGATTTCGATCTCCGCATCACGTAATGTTTCTGTCTTGGTGGCTCTGGCAGTAGTGCGTAATTTATTACACATCTCAATGGATGCTCTTATGAATCGCCGGATTAACGTAATGATCGACGAGGATATGCTGGAGGAGGTTCCTGTGAGCAAAGCAGCCATACTATCAACGTCTTTGGGGGAAACGCTGTCGGCGGCGGGATGCGGTGGTAGCACGGCATCACATGAATAGGGGGGCGCTAAGATTCAACTGAACCTCTTGGCGCTTTGCCGTGCGAGTTATATTGAAATGCGTTAATCGTATTATTACTAATGAATATGTAAAATAACTAGCGATAATGTCCCTTCGCGTTAGTGATAAAAAAACCGAATTATGCGATCCCGGGTTGGGATAGCGAGATACGACAGGCTTATGGGTGGGAAGCGACCGTAAGGGTGGCGACGCCGTTACAGTGTAAGCGATCAACAAACCTCATTCTATCGGACGGACTGAATCTGAGAGACGTTGCTTGACTCGGGTATTGACTTGAAGGGTAAGGCAATGGATATAGAGAATCAGGCGGTGTTGGAGCGGCGGTTATTTTGGCAGGACCATCTAGGTCACCCCAGCCGACGAGTTCGCTGGAAGGGCGCCTGAAATCTTGGCCAAACGTGAACGGAAAACGACAGAAGCCCGCGAACGACAAGCGGAAATCGCTAGTTACAATCCCAACGACTACCTTTGGCGAGCCGCGAGGTTGTTTCTTAAATGGGAAACAAAAAACTCCGATTCACACCTCATCTGTTGTTAACGAACATATGACCCGGCTTGAAAACACATCTGAACGCGTGAGGTTCTATTTTCAAGATCTACGCGTCAAATAGCCGGCATAGAGACTGAGGTATCCCCACAATAACCCGAGTTTGGGCAATGGGTTAAGGGGAGATTTTTGAAAAAGGATGGACAGGCACGGAAGGCTGTTGTCCCTGGCAGGTGACCAAACGAGCCAGGAGACCTTCCGTGCATGCCCTAACGATCCGACACCAATGCCTGGGTCCGTTGCTTACTGTTGTGCATCGTCGCCGCCGGGAAACCTTGTTTGCGGCGGTCGCGTCGTGCGTAGGGGGTCCGCGCTTGACACTGACCGATATCGGGCGGCGTTTTGAGTCGAAGACGAGTCTGCGCCATGGCATCAAACGGGCTGACCGCTTGCTCGGCAACGGCAAGCTACAAGGCGAGCGGTGGCAATTCTACGCTGCCTTGTGCCAGGTCATTCTGGCGCGCGTCGCCGTACCCTCGACGTACGGGACGACCGTGGCGATCTCCAGACCGTCAACGTCGTACACCTTGCCGATCAGCAACACGTCCTGCGTCTCGGCAGTCAGGTTTTTGACCTGGGCCTGAAAATCGGCGGTTTCCGTGCCAACCACCGTGGCCTGTAAATCGCTGACGCCCAAAATCTGGATCTTGCCCGTACCGGGTTGTGGCTCCGGTTGCAAGACGACATCCATACGGAAATCGCCGTGAGCGGGGAGGTCGACAACGGCCTGTCGATCTAAATAACCCGGTGCGTGAACGTTTAGCGTGAAATTTAGAACCGCAATGCCGGTCAGTGCGTAGCGTCCGTCCGCGTCCGTTTGCGCCGTGAGTTCCAGTTCGGGAATGTCGACCGTTACCTGAGCCAGCGCGGCGCCTGTGTTGCTGTCGGTAACTACGCCGGAAATTTGGGACTCCGTAGCATCGGTATCGCCACTAGGCGTGATCGGGAACGATTGCGTGACTTCGCCAAAACCACTGGCGGAAACGGCATACTCGACGGTCTGATAGTCGGGGGCGGACAGGCGTAACTGGAAATTCAGGTGATCGGTGACAACGCGGGTAAAACGTCCGTCATCGTCGGTGACGGCGCTACCCGGAAGATCCACCATTTCTACGGTGACGCCGGCCACGGGTTGTTGATCCAACGCGCTCAGTACCTGGCCGTAGAGGGTCAGGGTTCCCGCAGGCGGTGGTCCGCTGGCCGGGGAAAGGCGGAAATCGCTCAAAGCGCCGTCCACTCCTGGCGGTATCGCCAAGGTCAGCGACTGATTCAGGTAATTCGCTGCGCTGAGGGAGGCGGAATAGGTACCGGGTATCTATCCCACCAACAGACAAAAGTGATGCCATATTAAGTTGAACTCATGAAACGGCGGCTTAATGCGGGTCTTTCCACTGGTGTCTTGGTTCAACGTAAATTGGAGTTTTTGGTTTCCTAGTTAAGAGACAAGCTCGCGGCTTGCCGAAGGTTGCCGCAGTAACGGAAGTTACCGGCAGTGGGCCTTTAACCACTGGTGGGAACGATGTCTGCTACCAACCGACGCACGGCTACGCAATCGGCCGAGATCATTACGCAGTACCGCGCCAGCGGCTTGAGCGATACGTCCTATTGCCGCGAGTACGGTCTGAGGCGGCGCATGTTCCGCAAATGGAAATGCCGTTACCCGGTCGTTCAGCGGAAGCCGGTTGGACCGAGGAAAATATTGCAGGGCGAAAAATCGCCCTGCTAGGCAGCATCAAGCCATCACTTGGAATCGACCTTGGGGGTCGACCCCTGCGTCAAGGCATCATCGATGGCGTGGGCGGCAGCAAAGGCGGCACGTTGTGGGAAAGGCGCGACGTACTCCTCGAACTCGGGACGTTTAGGCAGCGTGCCGAGCTGCAAGCCCCACATGACGTGCGAGCCGACATACACGTCGGCGGCGGAAAACCGATGGCCGGCAAGATACGGCCCCGCGCTGACGGCCTGAGCGAGCACGTCGACGGTTTGCTCGTAGGTGCCGTAGCCCACCATACGCCGTTGTTCGGCACTCACCTCAACCTTGAGGTTGCGGTCCGTGATGGCGGCCTCCAGCGGTCCGGCGGCAAAAAACAACCAGCGGTAATAATTCGCGCGATCCGAAAGGGCGGGGGCAAGCCCGGCTTCGGGAAAAGCGTCGGCCAGATATGCGCAGATGGCGGCGGTTTCGGTGATCACCGTGCCCCGGTGCATCAAGGCCGGGACTTTTCCCAACGGGTTGATCCGCAGATAGTCCGGTGCTTTCATGGAAGTATCGTACTCCAACAGCACCTGACGGTACGGAACACCGGTTTCTTCCAGCATCCAACGGACTATCCGTCCGCGAGACCAGGGATGGGTGTAAAAAATTAAATCGCAATCGGTCGAATCTACCACGCTCATCGCGTTCCCTCCATCTTGCCAATCAATCAGAAATAACCACGGACAGGCCGTGCGACTTCGATGCCGCCGCGCGTAGTATCCCTGCTCAAGAACGAGGTCGCCAGCACTCGACGCCGGGTCCCCTCGCTAGCCGTCGTTCGACGTCCTGCCCCGCAGTCGTTCCACTTCCGATTTCACGGCCTGCAGTCGTTCCCGCAGGGGCTGAACCGCCTGACTCACTTCCTCCTCGGTATAGCGTGGGGTGATGTGTTGTGAGCAGTTCCAGTCGAAGGATTCCAGATGCAGGCGGAAAATCCGTTCCGGTTTGGCGCGATACGCCGGCTCCGTCAAACGTCGCGTCAGGTCCGGATCGAAATCCAGCGCCAGCACCTCGGCACGAACGTAGATTTTCAAACGCGCGCGCTGGGCATAGTCCATGAGAAACAGGCAAGCCCGGTCGTTCGCGGCGACGTTGCCGGCACTGATGTATTGGCGATTGCCACGATAATCCAAGAAGGCCAAAGTCCGTTCGTCCAGGCGTTTGAGAAAACCGCGTGGCCCGCCCCGGTGTTGCACGTACGGCCAACCGGTTTCCGACACCGTCGCCATGTAAAAGCTGTCGCGCTCGGTGATGAACGCCGCTTCCCTTTCCGTAAATCGGTCAAAAGCGCGATGGCCTTTGAAATCGCGCCAGAACGCATCGCTGCCCATCGCCGCCTGTGCGGCGCGGACGCTGGGTGTCAATGCAATATCCAAAAAGCCGTAAGCCATGACGGTTCTCCTATTGGCGAAGGCCGGCCGGGCAGGGATACGTTCACCCTCCCGACCAGGCGGTTATCACGCGGCTTGCGCAAGACTGGTCACCGGAAAATCGATGTCCGTTTTGGCCACCTCGTTGAGGTAGTTGGTAAAACTGTTCTCCGCGACCAAGGCCACGATCTCCACGATCTGCGCATCACTGAAACCGGCCCCGCGCACGGTCGCCACATCGGCATCAGTCACCTGCCCGCGTTCGCGGGCCACTTTGGCGGCGAAGTTCACGGCGGCATGGGCCTTGCCGTCGTGCGATGCACCCTGGCGGTTAAGGGCGATCTCCTCGGCACTGAGTTTGGCTAGATTCAAAGCCAGATAGGTATGGGCGGACAGGCAATATTGGCAACCGTTCACCTGTGCCACCGCCAACGCGATGCGTTCGCGGGTCTTGACGTCCAGGGTTTTGCTTAAGGCGCCTTGAAAACCGGTGAATCCCTGCAAAGCGGCGGGACTGATGGCGATCAGACGAAACAGATTAGGAACCGCGCCCAACTGTTTCTGGATGGCGTCCAGAGTGGTGCGGGAAGCTTCGGGGGCATCGTCCAAAGTAGGGATGGAAAGACGGGACATGGTAAGGATCTCCTGTAATCGACCAGCCAAGATCGGCCGGTGCGAAAAAGAATACGTCCTTCCATATAAAAAGATAATACGGCAATATTGGAATTATTATTTTCAGTAATTGGGATAGTAAATGGACCGATTGGAAGCCATGCAGATGTTAGTCACGGTCACGGAACAGGGTAGCTTTTCAGCGGCCAGCCGGGCTTTGAACGTTCCTTTGGCTACGCTGAGCCGCAAAGTCGCCGATCTGGAAACCCACCTGGGCATCCGCCTGCTGATCCGTACCACGCGCAAGCTCTCTTTGACCGACGCCGGGGCCGGTTACGTGCGGGCGGCGCGGCGCATCCTGGAACAGGTCGACGAGGCCGAACGCGACGCCACGGGCGAATTCACCGTGCCCAAAGGCGAACTGGTGATTACCGCCCCAATTCAGTTCGGACGCCTGCACGTCCTGCCCGTGGTGAGCGATTTTCTGGCGGAATTTCCGGAAATCAACGTCCGTTTGCACCTCGGCGACCGCAACGTCGACCTCATCGACGATCAGGTAGACATGGCCGTGCGTATCGGTGCGCTGCCGGACAGCTCGATGGTGGCCACGGCCATCGGCGACATGCGGACAGTCACCTGCGCCAGCCCCGCTTTGCTGGGACGTTTCGCCGTACCCCGGCATCCGCGGGAACTCCTCGGTTTACCCTGCGTGATGGTTGATACACCCTTACCCTGGCCGGCCTGGCGTTACCGCGATCCGCAGCAACGGACGCCGCTCGACGTCCCGATTCTGCCGCGCCTGGCCGTAACCACCACCGAGGCGGCGGCCCAGGCTGCCCGCCAGGGAGTCGGCGTCACCCGCCTGCTCCATTACCAAGTGGCCGACGCCGTGCAAAACGGCACGTTGCGCATCGTTCTCGAAGCCTTTGAACCGGAGCCCGCCCCGGTTCATCTCATCCACGCCGCGCGCGGCCGCATGCCGTTGAAGATGCGCCGGTTTCTGGATTTGGCCACGCCCCAGCTGCGGGCGGCTGTCCGTCGGGTCGCTCATTCGGACCCACCCGCCTAACACCGTCTGCCGGGGTCGGTCAGGAGTCCGCGCAATTTCACTTCAGGTGGAACGCCGGTGCTGTGGGGGCGGATCGCTCGCCGTCGATGGCATCAATCTTCAGGCTATGGAAAAAGCTTTCGGCACAGGTAGTCGTGCTAGTAAAAATATCGATATTGCCAATCAGCGGCTGCCGCTTAAAATTCCCCTCGATGCACGGCCCGGAAGCGCACCCACCATCACGGGAATCCCCGTCACCTCGACGCCTACAAAATCCGGATCTACATGCCCCACGGTCTTTCCAAAACCCGCCGGATTTTCTGTGATGTGGCGATCATGACCGGCAACAATCGAATCGTCGCCTAACAGCCCCCGATACTCCAGACCGCTAGCGATGGGGTCGGCCGTATCGTCCTCCGGATGATCGGCCCCCACCTCGGCTTCGCCCAGCACGGCGTCAACCGCGTCAATGACTAGTTCGGCGCGGCTGGGGTCCGCCCCCGCGCCCACGGATTCCCCCGGATTATCCGGAGGCGGACCCAACGGCACAAAGCGGTTCAAGCGATAGGCGCGGGCCTTGAATTCGCCGGCATAGAAAAGGTTGGCGCGGATAATCGTCGTGCCAAAGAAAACATGGGCCTCGCCGGGTCGGTTTCTCGGCCTGGGCATCGCCCAGTCCCAATGCGGTCAGCCCTTGGAGCCCCCAGAGCTTCACGTGAAACGCCAGAGAGACCAGTTCGCCGCTGAAGGCCCACCACAGCACGACCGGGGTGGCCAGTACCGCGATGACGATCATCATCTCGTCGTTCGGATCGCGCGGAGAGTCCATCGCTCAGGGTCCGGGCGCGGGCGCGCGTGTCGAGACACCCGCCTGTAGGCCCTCCATGGCGGCCCGGTAGATTTCCTGCAGCCGGCGAACTAGCCGCTCGGCGGAGGCCAGCCACCGTTCGTCATGGAGCGGCACATCCAAACAAGCCGCCTTCAGGCGCTGCACCTGATCGTCTGACGGGAACCAGGGCTGACCGGCTTTGCGTGAATCGGTCACACTCTTTTCCCATCGCTGGTTCAGGCGTCCGAACGCCTGGCGCACGCTCTCAAACTCGGCGGCCAGACTCGGCGAATCGTTGAGTGCCTGGTTGAAATGGCCCTGCAACGAGGCTAACAGCGTGCGGGCGTTGCACGCGAGCCGTCTTCCAGCCCGCCACCGACTCAAGCTCAGCCAGCACGCCATCGAAGCGATGACGCAGATCGGTCAGTACATGGTCAGCGTCGCGAGAGAAGCGATGCTCGGCGTGGATTGCCGACGCGGTTCCTCCAACCAGCACGGCGTCCGGCAGGATACGCTGGAGTCGTGCGGCAGAGGACAAGACAAGTTCCCAGTCAGGCAGCGGTGCGGTGTTCTTCGGCATAGTGCATCCAAAAATGATGGCGTTGAGCGTAAGGATCGGAGGTATAAGGGCGGCAAACGCGCTCTATTTTCTCCAGCAAGGTACGGTCAGACAAAGCCGCCCGGCGCAGTTCAACCCATTCCCGCCACCGCCCGCGTGAGATCACGTCGTCGATAGCGGCGAGAGTGAATCGTTGATGATTGAGGTGACGATGAAGCATGACGGACAACACACTTTTCCGATTGTCGATGGCCGTATCCTGTGTGAGCAGCACGGACTAAGCAACACGTTTTGCGCTGTTTTAAGCAGCCGCGAGCGCACCGAGGCGCCGAGATTCTTAGTTTCCTTAGCCATGGGCGGTGAGCGCCTCCAGATAAGGGCGGATTACGGTGCCGACCCTCCCTGTATCCGCCGCCCTGGCGATCTCGGCTGGCGTGGCTCTACGTTGGCGCAGGGCTTCCCGCATTCCTTCGAGCGCGATGGGCAGACCGATCTTGCCGCGATGCCGGAAACAGTCGGCTACGGTCTTCGCTACACCGAACACCTTGACCGAGACGCCTTCAATTGCATGCGTCTCGATGCTGTCTGCAGGGAGATCGTCCGAGAAGCGCAGCACGCGGATCAGCATGTCACCCAATCGCCAACCCACGTTAAAGAGGCTCCCCCGCTTGATGCCGCGATAGCGTCTCGGCCATTTCCCGGACGCTGATGGCTTCTACCGTCTCCGAGAATGGATAGCGATCATCGCCAGCGTGAACCACAAAGGCCCGGACGGGTTTCAGATCCGCCAAGGCTTGATAAAAGCCACGGCCGACATGGGCCGATAAGGCGCGCTTAATTTCAATAGCCCACCGGGAACCATCCGAGTGTTCCACCAGCAGATCGATCTCCGCGCCCGCCGCCGTGCGATAAAAGAAGGCCGACGAGCGCCACGGCAGAACGGACAACAGGGTTTCCAGCACGAAACCTTCCCAACTCAACCCCACTACGGGGTGGCCGGCCAACTGTTCCAGCGTTCCTAAACCCAGCAACGCATGCGCCAAGCCACTATCCCGAACATAGACCTTCGGAGATTTCACAAGACGTTTGCCGATGTTCGCGTGATAGGGTTGCAGCCGGCGCACCAATAACAGATCGGCCAGCAAATCGATATAGCGGGTCACCGATTGCGTGCTGACTTCCAAGGCGCGGCCTAGTTCGGCGGCATTGAGCAGGGTTCCTTGTCGGTGCGCCAACATGGTCCATAGCCGATCCAGGGTAGTGGCCGGGATGCGGGGACCGAACAAGGGTACGTCACGCTCCAGATAGGTGCGGATGAAATCCTTGCGCAGCGCCAGGCTGTCATCGTCGTTCTCCGCCAAATAACTGTCCGGAAAACCGCCACGCAGCCACAAACGCTCCCGCGCAGCGCGTTCATCAGGAATTTCCAGAGCGGACAACGGAGCCAGATCAATGTAGGCAATCCGACCCGCTAACGATTCCCCGGATTGGCGCAGCAGATCCAGCGAAGCCGAGCCAAGAATCAAAAACCGCCCTATGCCTTTTCCTTTGCGCCGTCCACGGTCGATAACGCCACGCAGGGTTTCGAACAGCTCCGGCAGGCGGTAAATCTCATCGAGTATCACCAGCCGATCTTCGACGTTCTCGAAAAACAGCACCGGTTGCACCAACCGATTGCGGTCGTCGCGATCTTCGAGGTCGAGATAAAGCGCGTCGCGTGTTTCACCGATGGCCAGCGCCAACGTGGTTTTGCCAACCTGGCGCGGGCCGATCAGCGCGACCGCGGCTTGGCGTTGCAACGCTTTCTCAATAGGGGCTGTAGCGAGACGGGGAATCATCCATGCAAAATATCCATATCATGGAATCATTACAAGGTTAAATCGATCTATACCGAGATTCGCAACGGCGCGCCTCTCGACACCCTGGCAAACGGGCGGGTGGGCATACTGATTGCGAGACGGCCGGCGACAAATCAACGGCGGCGTTTCGCGACCGAGGTTTTGTGTGCTTCGTCTGCCGTCCCACGGCTTTTTGCTTCCTGCTCAGGGATCGACTCCCGCGTACCAATGCTGACCGGCCGTAACAAGATGCCTTCCTTCGTCCACTGGGCATCCAGGTAACCGCCCTCTTCCAGATGAGCCACTACTCTGATTTCCCGAGGTAGGGTGATTTGCGCCGCGCGACGAACTTTAACAAGCGCCATAAACTGATCTCGCAAAGAGGGTGAATCGACACTGTCCATAGCTACTCCACAAACTCCGATTTTACGAATTTACCATTTTAGTATGACATATACTCGTAGCATTACCTGGAAACGTCCGGCCAACCCTTGATAGGGTAACTTACAGGCGATGACACTTGTCACATCCCTGCCTTCGTCACATCCATGGGCTCCGTGATGGAACGGTCGCCGAACGGCTTAACATACCCACTATCCGTAGATTGCCTGTCCCCAGATTCACCACATTTGAACAAAAATCCATCGCATCCCTTCTCGGAGCATTAGACGACAAAATCGACCTAAACCGCCGAATGAACGAAACGCTCGAAGCCATGGCGCGGGCGATTTTCAAAGACTGGCTTGTGGATTTCGGCCCCGTGCGGGCCAAAGCGGAAGGGCATCCGCCCTATCTGGCTCCCGAAATTTGGGAATTGTTCCCCGATGCGTTTGATGATGAGGATAAGCCGCTGGAGTGGGAGTTCTGGGAGTTCGGATTTCTCGCCGATGTTGCTGATTCACCCAGACGGGGAATTAATCCTAGCGATATTCCAGATGAAACTCCATATATCGGCCTAGAACACATGCCACGTAGGTCGATAGCTCTCACAGAATGGGAAAATTCAGGAAATATCATAAGCAATAAGTCTGTATTCAAGAAAGGAGAATTTCTATTTGGCAAGCTCAGACCGTATTTTCATAAAGTTGGCGTTGCCCCTATAGATGGTATTTGTTCGACAGATATTATCGTGGTTCAACCAAGAAAACCCATTTGGTCTGCTTTTGTAATTTTATCCATTTCTACCGATGAGTTCGTTGACTATACAGATAAAATATCAACCGGAACAAAAATGCCAAGAACAAAATGGTCCGATATGGGGCGACATATGATTTGTTTACCATCAGTATCTGTTGCTCATTGTTTCCAAATCCTGATTCAGCCATTAGTGAATAAAATTATTGGCGACATCTACGAGAACAAAACCCTAGCCCAACTCCGCGACCTCCTCATCTCTAAACCCATGTCCGGCGAAATCCGTTTGCGCGACGCCGAGAAAGCCGTGGAGGCCATGGTGTGAACGAGACCGTGGGACGGACGGTGCGCTTGTTTCTGGCCGACGGAAATTCAGCGGGTCTCATTACCGCCGAGATCATGAACTGGTCCGGGCATGTACTGGCCGGCCCACGCAGTGGACTTAACAAGTTTCTGGGTCGTCCCGAACTCGACCGAACCGGAGTCTATTTTCTTTTCGGCCGTGACATCGAAGACCCCGACACACTGAAGGTTTACATCGGCGAAAGCGACAATGTCCGCACGCGCTTGAGCCGGCACAACACGGACGAGTCCAACGCATTCTGGGAACGAACCTGCGTCGTAACCAGCAAGGATCAGAACATCACCAAAGCCCATGCCCGCTATCTTGAATCCCGCCTGATCGCGATTGCCCGCGAGACAAGCCGCGCGGCGCTCGCCAACTCAGCCACGCCGGAACCCCGCCCCTTCCTGAAGCCGATCGGTCCGACATGGAGTTCTTCATTGAACAGATTCGCCTGATTCTCCCGGTGCTCGGATTTGACTTCCTCCGCGCCAAGCCGACCCTCCCACGTTCGGATAGTCCTTCTGCAAAACCCGTCTCGACCACAACGGTTGAGAATCCGGTCTTCGAAATCGTCAACGGCCTGCCTATCGCCGTGCTGGAACTGAAGAATCCCAGCGACGAAAACGCCACTCTGGACGGCGCATTTGACCAACTCCAAACCTACAAAGCCCAAATCCCTTCCCTGTTTCGCGGCAACGCGGCGTTGGTCGTCACCGACGGACTCCAGGCGCGCATCGTGTGTGACTTGCGTTTCGAAGTATCGGTCGAGGGCTTCGTTACCGCAGGAAAAGCCCAAGCGGTCTTGCTTTCCTAGATGGACAATCTCGAAACAGCCATCCCTCACAGCGGACCGATCAGCTTTTCATGGGCCTCCTTGGCACGCCGCAAGGCTGGAGACGGTTCCGGCGGATCGAGCAACAGATCGACAAAACGCCGCTGGTCCTCCATGGACAGGCGCACGGTATAGGCCGCCTCCATCGCCTTGCGGGCCGCGCTTTCCGCCGCCGCTACCATGAACTCGCTGACCGAAACATCAGCCAGCTCGGCGGCGCGTTGCACCAGGAGCAACGTATCCGGCTTGATCCGCGCCTCTACACGCTTCGAAGGGGTGTCTCGCATCTCGCCCTTAAAAGGTTAAAATATTTGACTGATAGGTCAAATAGTCTTATTATGAAAACCGAGGAATGAAGAAGATGAGCCCTGTTGCAGGAAAAAAAAACACCCGACAACGTTTGATCGATACCGCGCTGGAACTTCTTTGGAGAAACAGCTATGGATCGGTCAGCGTAGACGATATTTGCGCGGCGTCCAATGTAAGAAAGGGAAGCTTCTATCACTATTTCCCATCGAAGATGGATCTGACCCTGGCCGCGATGGAAGCCGATTCCGTCATCGCGAAGGAGCTGCATGACCGAATTTTTTCGGCCAGTATCGATCCCGTGAAACGCTTTGAACTGCTGGCAAAGGCGACTTACGAGATACAGGCGGAAGCCGCCGAGAAGTACGGCCATGTTTGCGGATGCCCGTGCACTTCGCTGGCCTCGGAAATGGCGGGGCAGAGTGAAACTATCCGTCTGAAATTCGAAGAAATTTCCGCTATCAGAAAACGTTACTTCGAGAGCGCCATTAGAGATCTGATCGCGGAAGGCGTCCTACCGGCGTCAACGGATGCGAAAGCGAAAGCGCAGGAACTCTACACCTATTTATCGGGAGAAATCGTTTTAGCTAGGATTAACAACGATCTTACGTCGCTCAAGGACAGCTTACAGGAAGGCATAAAAAGGACTTTAGGTATCAGAAAAGAGGCCATCGATGAGTAACGCTTAAAATCCATGCCCGACTGTTTCCTGCTTTTATAAAGTTTCTGTAGTTCGAGATTCGTCCGAAACCGCCGTATGCGCGGTTTTTTTTGAGATAGGACTTTACTGACCGGTCAAATAGTAAACTTTTCAAACTATCATCGCCGTACAGCATTCCCGATCGCTTCCAGCGGTGGCGAGGTCAATGTCCACCGCAAAGATGGCGGCTCTAACTAAGCCGTTCAACCGGTAACCGCTTTATCGTCAAGGGGAAAACCATGTCGTCTTTCACCTGGAAAAAATTCTTCGCGAATACTGCCGTTGCTGTCGCCGTGGTCGCTGGAACGCTCTATTGCGCCGACAGCAGTCAGGCCGACAAAACAGAGGCGGCAGCCATTGTTACGGCTATCCCCGTCTCCGTGGAGACCGTCGGACTGCGGAAAGTGCAAGTCTGGTCGGAATTTTCCGGTCGCTTGCAGGCGGTCGATTCCGCGGAAATCCGGCCCGAAGTCAGTGGGCGCATAACCGAGGTGCGTTTCGAGGATGGCGGATCGGTAAAAGCCGGCGAGGTGCTGTTCGTGATCGATCCAAGACCGTACGAAGCCGCGGTCGCCAAGGCTGAAGCCCTTTTGGCGACAGCTAAAACCAATGCGGAATTCGCGCGGATCGAGAAAACCCGGGCGGCCAGCATGTTGAAAACCCAGGCCATTGCGCAGCTTTTCTACGATGAGCGCGCCAAGGCGGATCGCGTCACTGCCGCTACCGTGCAAGTCGCCGAGGCGGAACTCAAGCAGGCAAAGCTCGATCTTGAACAGGCCTATGTCAGGGCGCCGATCAGCGGTCGCGCCTCACGGGCGGAGTTGACGGTAGGCAATCTGGTGCAGGCGGGGGCGAATGCGCCGTTACTGACGACGATCGTCGCGAATAACACGGTTTATGCCGATTTTGACGTCGATGAACAAACCTATATGCAAAGTATCCGCCGCGTGGCCAACAATCGCGCTCAGGAACGGCAAATTCCGGTCGAGCTGGTTGTGCCCGGCGATAAGGCGCATCGTTACACGGGCACGATTTACAGCTTCGACAACCGCATCGACGCCGCCAGCGGCACCATTCGCGCGCGCGCCAAATTCGATAACCCGGACGGCGCGCTGGTGCCTGGCTTGTTCGTGTCGGTCAAGCTGGCCAACGGCGCGGAAGAGCAGGCGCTGTTAGTGCCAACCCAGGCGCTCGGCTTCGATCAGAGTAAAAAGTTCGTTTACGTGGTGGGGCCCGATGGCAAGGTCGCCTACCGGGAAGTCACGCTCGGTAAAGCGGTGGCGGCGAAACGCATCGTCTTAAGCGGGCTGGACGCCGGCGATCGCGTCATTGTCGACGGCATCCAGCATGTGCGGCCCGGCGTGGTCGTGGACGCCGAGGAGCTGGCCGACCACGGCAGCGACCTCAAGGCGGATCTTGAAAAACAGCGGCTGGTCAGGCAGTAGCGCCATGAACCTCTCCCGCTTTTTTATTGACCGTCCGATTTTCGCCGGCGTGATATCGGTGCTGATCTTCCTGGCGGGCCTGGCGTCGGCGTTCCAGCTACCGATCTCGGAATACCCGGAAGTCGTACCGCCGACCGTGGTGGTGAAGGCGCAGTTTCCGGGCGCCAACCCGAAAGTGATCGCGGAAACGGTGGCTACGCCGCTGGAAGAACAAATCAATGGCACGGAAAACATGCTGTACATGTTTTCCCAGGCCTCCAGCGACGGTCTGCTGACACTCACGATCACGTTCCGCCTGGGCACGGACGCCGATCTGGCGACGCAGTTAGTGCAGAACCGTGTCAATCAAGCCTTGCCGCGCCTGCCCGAAATCACCCAGCGGCTGGGCGTCACCACGGTTAAAAGCGCGCCGGATCTGACGATGGTCGTGCATCTGACCTCGCCGAACGGTCGTTATGACATGCTGTATCTGCGCAACTACGCCCGCCTCAACGTCAAGGACCAGCTCGCCAAAATCCAGGGCGTGGGCGATGTCGGTCTGTTCGGTTCCGGCGATTACGCCATGCGTATCTGGCTGAACCCGCAGCAGGTCGCCGAACGCGGCCTCACGGCCCGCGAAGTGGTGGAGGCGGTCCGTCGGCAAAACGTACAGGTGTCGGCCGGCGTGATTGGCGGACCCCCCTACGGCGATGGCGTGCAACTGCAATTGCCGATCAATGCGCAGGGTCGCCTGGATGACGCGGAGCAATTCGGCGACATCATCGTAAAACGCGACCCGGATGGCGCCATCGTACGGCTGAGGGGCGTGGCGCGTATCGAAATCCAAGCCGCGCAATACGGATTGCGTTCGCTGCTCGACAATCAGGCGGCTGTGGCCATACCGATCTTCCAGACGCCGGGTTCCAACGCCATTCAGATTTCCAATCGGGTCCGCGAAACGATGGCGGCGCTTAAAGGGAATTTCCCCGAAGGGGTGGATTACTCGATCGTTTACGATCCCACCATCTTTGTCCGCGGTTCCATCGAAGCGGTCGTCCACACGCTGTTCGAGGCGCTGGCGCTGGTGGTGCTGGTGGTCATCGTCTTTCTGCAAACCTGGCGCGCGTCGGTCATTCCGTTGCTGGCGGTTCCGGTTTCCATCGTCGGCGCCTTCGCGGTGATGCACCTCTTCGGTTTTTCCATCAACGCGCTGTCGCTGTTTGGCTTGGTGCTGGCGATCGGTATTGTGGTGGATGACGCGATCGTGGTGGTCGAAAACGTCGAGCGCAACATCGAAACCGGTTTGACCCCGCGCGACGCCACGATCAAGGCGATGAGCGAAGTGACCAGCCCGATCATCGCCATTACGCTGGTGTTGTGCGCCGTGTTCGTGCCCATCGGCTTCATCGGCGGTCTCACGGGACAGTTTTATCGCCAGTTTGCGCTTACGATCGCGTTCTCCACGGTGATTTCCGCGTTTAACTCGCTCACGCTGAGTCCCGCGTTAGCCGCGGTTTTGCTCAAGGACCATCGGCAACCGAAAGACCGCCTGACGCGCGGGCTCGATAAACTGTTTGGGCGTTTCTTCACCGGATTCAATCGCGTTTTCCAGCGCGGTTCGGAACGCTACGGCGGCGGTGTCGCTGGCATTCTGCGGCACAAGGGAATAGCAATCGTCGTCTATGCCGTGCTTATTCTGGGCACTTACGCGATGTTTCAATGGGTTCCGCCGGGCTTTGTCCCCGTGCAAGACAAGCAATATCTGGTGAGCTTCGCGCAGCTTCCCGACGGGGCGACGCTCGAGCGCACGGAAAAAGTCATCCGCGCCATGTCGGAGATTGCCCTCAAGGAACCGGGGACGGAAAGCGCCGTGGCCTTTCCCGGCCTGTCCATCAATGGGTTCATCAACAGCCCCAGCGCCGGGATCGTATTCGTGACCCTGAAACCGTTTGACGAACGCCGCACCGCCGATTTATCCGGCTTTGCGATCGCGCAGAAACTGCAGGCGAAATACGCGGGCGTCAAGGATGCGTTCATTGCCATTTTTCCGCCGCCGCCGGTGCAGGGCCTGGGCACGATTGGCGGATTCAAGCTGCAAATCGAAGATCGCGGCGACCTCGGTTACGAAGCCCTGAACGCGGCAACCAAGTCGGTGTTGGAAAAAGCCTGGAAAACGCCGTCGCTGGCCAACGTATTTTCCAGCTACAAAATCAGTCAACCGCAGCTTTACGCCGATCTCGATCGCACGCAGGCGATGCAGCTCGGGGTCGATGTGCAGGACGTGTTCGATACGATGCAGATTTATTTGGGATCGCTTTATATCAACGATTTCAATAAATTCGGTCGCACCTATCAGGTTATCGCGCAGGCGGATCGGGAATTCCGCTCCAACCCGGAGGATATTCTCAAACTGCGGACCCGCAATCTGGATGGGCAAATGGCGCCGCTCGGTTCGGTGATCAGCGTATCGGATACGACCGGCCCGGAAAGCGCCATGCGTTACAACGCATTCCGTTCGGCGGACATCAACGGCGGCCCAGCGCCCGGTTACTCCAGTGGTCAGGCGCAGGCGGCGATTGGGAAACTGCTCCATGAAACCCTGCCGAAAGGCATGGATTTCGAGTGGACGGAGTTGACCTATCAACAGATTCTGGCCGGCAATACCGCGATCCTGGTTTTCCCGGTCTGCGTGCTGTTGGTGTTTTTGGTGCTGGCGGCGAAATACGAAAGCCTGTTCCTGCCGCTGGCCATTATCCTGATCGTACCGATGTGCCTGCTTTCCGCCATCACCGGCGTCTGGCTCTCGAACGGCGACAATAACATCTTTACGCAGATCGGCTTCTTCGTACTGGCGGGACTGGCCTGCAAGAACGCCATTCTCATCGTCGAATTCGCACGCGAGCTGGAAGCGCACGGCGAAGCCACCGTCGCGGCGGCCATCCAGGCGGCGCGGCTACGCTTACGCCCGATCCTCATGACGTCGTTCGCGTTCATCATGGGGGTCGTGCCGCTCGTGCTTTCCACGGGCGCGGGCGCGGAGATGCGCCATGCCATGGGGGTGGCGGTATTCTCCGGCATGCTGGGCGTCACCCTGTTCGGCGTGTTCCTCACCCCGGTCTTCTACGTGCTGCTTCGCACGGTCGAGAAACGCCTGACATCCACCCCGGCCTGAAAGGCCTTGTCCTTACCCAAATCGTTACTACTTAGGGATGAAGTGATCAAAATCGAGAGGGTGGAAGTGCAAGGGGTCGATCGGGCTAATCATGCGCAAGAGGTCAATTCGTGGGCGACGATCCATTTTGGCGAAGGCGGATTCAGTGATATCCGTCGCGTGCAGCGTCCGCAACTGATTGGAGCGGCGATGGCGGGTGATCCAGGGGCGAGTATTCCGCAACTTTTTGCCCGTCCGTATGACGTCAAAGCGGCGTATCGTTTTTTCGATCATCCGGAGGTCAATGCTGACAGCGTTCAAGGTGCTCATCGGGCGTGGGTCATGGAGCAGTTGGAGGAACCGGGGACGTATCTGTTGATTGAAGACACGACGGAACTGGACTGGACACAGCGGGAGCCGATTCCCAGGTTAGGGTCGGTGGGCAATAGGAATCAAGGGACGCAGGGAGTCCACTGACATTCCGTGGTCGCGGCCCGTTGGATGGCGGAAGGGTTGGGCGTTCCAGTAGGGCGCCGGCCCTGCGTTGAGCTATTGGGATTGGCGAGTCAGGAATACTATCGTCGCCTACCGCGACCGGCGAGTGAGAAGCGGGGGGATTCCCAGACACGCAAGCGGCGCGCGCTCGAATCCCAGCGGTGGTTGCGTTCGGGGCAGCGTTGGGGGTTGGCGCCCCCGGGGGTCCGCTGGGTACGGGTCGCGGACGCGGGAGCGGATATCTACGAATACCTGCAAAGCGCCCAGGCGCAAGGTCATGGATACGTTGTTCGGGCGGGGCACAATCGCGCCCTGGTGGGCGACCCAGCCCGTTATCTTTGGGAGCGCGTACGGCAGGTGGCGACGCTCGGCCAATTTTCCCTGGAATTATCGACCCGCCCGCGGCAAGCGGCCCGCACCGCGGTACTGAGCGTTGGCGCGGCAACCGTACAACGGCGTGCGCCACATAGGACGGAACCACCTCCCGGCGGATGCCCTGGACGACCATGAGGAAGATGCCTCGGTTGATCGCCGCCATGCTTAGGGCGGCCTGGCGCAACGACTCAGGATGCGAATTGAGCCCTCGTCGTTCAGCTTGTCGCGAAAATCGAAGTCCATGCCGCACCCCAAAATTAATCGTTTTAAAATATTGGTAATTTGTAGTCTTAGCAGCCTGTTAACTAGGTGGTTCTTCAGGGAGTATCGTGAACTTATGCAAAAGTGACTCGTAGCCTCTGTTTGAAGCTCCCAACGTGATGAAAACCCGAGTTGCGGTCGTCAGCCTTCTTCTGCTGAACGACGTCACCGTCCGCTCCTTCATCATCCGTGCATCCGAAGCGACGTAGGCCTACGCGAGCGTAGAGTAACTTGACGAGAGCATGGCCGACGCCCTGAAATGACTCGATCGTTTCGGAACCCGTACATTCCGTTAACGAACAGGGCCTCCCCGAAATGGGAAATCTTGAAGGTCAAAGGCGCCGCCGAGTATCCGCATTGTGCGTGCCGTTGGCCGCCCGGCGAGGTTTATGGCTGGGCAATCCGGAATTTCAGGACGCTTTGCAACGAGCGGGCGCCCGTAAGGGCAATTCTCTGACTCGGCGTTTTCCTGTGGGAGTAGGGGACCGTGTATTGAATGAAAGTCGATTAATATTAGTCTTTTTGCAATAGCCCCCGTGAGAGTGATGCGAACATGCAAAAATTAACTCTGGCTTTTCCTGTTTGGGCGCTGCTGGTTTCTCTTTGGGCTTTCTTCATGCCCTCACCCTTCATCCCGCTGAAAGGCGCCATCGTGCCGCTCCTCATGGTGATCATGTTCGGGATGGGTATTACCCTGACGGTTGACGACTTCAAACGAGTGTTGCAATCCCCCCGCCTGATCGGCCTCGGTGTTTTCCTGCAATATGCCGTGATGCCGTTGGCGGCATTCATCATTTCCCGAGCACTGGGACTACCCAAGGAATTGCTGGTGGGTATGGTGCTTTTGGGGAGTTGTCCGGGGGGGACCGCCTCCAACGTCATCTGCTATCTGGCCCAAGCCAATGTCGCGCTTTCCATCACGCTAACGCTGGTATCGACGCTTTTGGCTGTCGTCGCAACGCCGGTTTTCACCTGGTTGTACGTCGGTCAACAAGTGCCTGTGCCGGTGGGCGACATGCTCATCAATATTTTGAAAGTCGTTGTTGTTCCGGTCGCTTTGGGCGTTGTGTTAAATACTTTCTTGGGTCGCCATATCGAGCGTTTCAAGGCCGTGTTTCCCTTGCTTTCGATGCTGGCCATTCTCCTCATCATTGCCATTATCGTCGCATTAAGCCAACAGAAGATCGCCGCCATGGGGTTACTCGTCGCGCTTGCCGTGGTACTGCACAATCTCACGGGATTGGCCAGCGGTTATTACGTGACGCGATGTCTGGGTTTTGACAAGGTTACCGCCCGGACTATCGCCATTGAAGTGGGCATGCAGAATTCCGGGCTTGGCGTGGCTTTAGCCACGAAATACTTTTCGGCCTTGACGGCGCTCCCCAGCGCGCTATTTAGCATCTGGCATAATTTATCCGGCTCGGTATTGGCCGGCTACTGGTCTAAAACGCCGCTTAATTCGAGCCGCACGGCCACTTGACACAGCACGACTTCCCATCGCTCCGTCTTGCGCAACGCTTCCCAGGCCGTGCCCTGGGCTGGGCGCCGGGTTGCGGGATAATGCCTTAATACCCAGGGCGGCAGCACGGAGTTGCCGCCGGCTACCTGCAACCAGGCCAGTACGTAAGCGAATGGCAATCGCTCGTCCGGCCGTGGCCAATCCGATTGCAACAAACCGTCCAGGTGGGTGGCGCAGACCCGATCCTGAATCATGTTGCGGAAAATGTCCCGCGTTTGTTCATGGTTCGGCTTGAGTTGTCCGCGTAGGCTCATGAACAAACGATCGTAATAGCCTTGCGCCAAATCCCCCAAAAGAAAGTGATAACACGCGAGCTGTCCCGGTCGTTCGTCATGCAATCGCCGAAAAGCCTCGACCTGATCGTGGAACAGGCGAAAACTCAACTGGGCGTCCTTCAGGGGATCGTTGCGGGAATCCCGGATCAGTTGGTAGTCCTTCACCAGACGATGATAGGGATTTTGCGGAAACGCCAACGGCGACAGCCACAGCGTGTCGACGATGGGCAAGGCATGTAGGGAGAGCGCCGGGTAAAGATTCTTGAGAATCGGCAGATCGTGCTCGGTGAGATTGTGCCCCAGCAAGAAGGCGGCGTCGGTCGTCAGTTGCGCCAGTCCGTCATGCAGTGCTTGGGCTGTCAATTCGCCCTGCAAGCTCAGCGAGGCGTCGGTATCCGCGCGCCAAGCCCCGATTTTCAGAACCCGGACCGGGTCATCGACGGTGGTTTCGATATCCAGACACAAACAGCGGGGACGAAATCCCGTGAGGCTCGGGGTGGCCCAGGTCGGCGGATACTCGGTCACAGCCATCCACTCGCTTCGGTTAGGCGGGCGCTCAAGCGGGTCGCTCGGCGCAACGCCCGATGGTTGCGCACGGCCATCGCCAGGGCTTTGGGTTCGGCGATGACGACGACCAGACGGCGGCCGCGGGTGACCGCCGTGTAAAGCAGATTGCGCTCCAGCAGGAGATAATGCTGTACCGCGAGGGGAATCACCACGGCGGGATATTCCGAGCCTTGGGCTTTATGAATGCTGGCGGCGTAGGCCAGGGTCAATTCATCCAGTTCCGAAAAGTCGTAGCGCACAATCCGCCCGTCGAAGTCGACGAATACCGTCTTGTCGTCCAGATCGACGCGCGCGATGCGCCCGATGTCGCCGTTGTATACGTCCTTGTCGTAGTTGTTGATCAGTTGCAACACCTTGTCACCGGGGGCGAACGTACTGCCGAATTTCGCGATCTTGGGTTCGGCCTGGCCATTCAGTCGCTGTTGGAGCTCCGCATTCAATGCCCGTGCCCCGAGTCCGCCGCGATTCATCGGGGACAACACTTGAATATCGTCGATGGGATGCAGCCCATAGCGGGCCGGAATGCGTTCGGTCACCACCTGCATCAGTTTGTCGAACAGCGCCTCCGGCGAATCGGCATACAGCAGATGGAAATCGTTGTCCGGGTTGCGTTCGACCAGCGGCGATTCCCCCCGCTGAATGCGGTGGGCATTGACGATGATGCGCGAGGCGGCGGCCTGTCGGAAAATCTCGGTGAGCCGCACGGTGGGAATGACCCCCGATTCGATCAGATCGGCCAGCACCCGGCCCGGTCCCACCGACGGGAGTTGATCGACGTCGCCGACCAGCAGTAACCCGGCGGAATCGGGAACGGCTCGCAACAGTTGGTTCATCAGCACCACATCCATCATCGAGCTTTCGTCCAGCACCAGCAGATCGGTGACCAAGGGATTGTCGCTGTTCCGCTTGAAGGCGAGGCGCTTCGGATCGAATTCCAAGCCGCGATGGACGGTGCGCGCTGCCAATCCCGTGGTTTCCGTCAGACGCTTGGCGGCCCGTCCGGTCGGAGCGAACAGGGTGACCTGGCAGCGTTTGGCGCGCAGAACCGTTAACAGACTGTTGACCAGGGTCGTCTTGCCGACGCCCGGTCCACCCGTGATGATGCACACCTTGGCGGCCAAGGCCGTGTGCAGCGCCTCACGCTGGGAGTTCGAAAGAGTCAGGCCGGTGCGCTGCTCGACCCAGGGAATCGCCTGATCCACGGCCAGCGCGCCCCAGGGCGGAGTGCCGGCCGACAGGCGTTTCAGATGTTGGGCGACGCCGCGTTCGGCGCGCTGCAAGCTCGCCAAGAAAAGATAATCTTCGCCATTCTCCCCGGTTTCGCTAATCAGCCGTTCTTCCGCGAGTTCCGCGTCAATGGCTTTGGCGATGATGTCATCGGGAATGTCGAGCAGCTTGGCGGCTTGCGTGATTAACGGATCGCGTGGGCAATAGCAATGGCCTTGTTCGGACTCCAAGGACAGGGTATGGCGCACCCCGGCTTGGGCTCGGATCAGCGAGTCGGGCGCAATCCCCAGCCGCTGCGCCAAGGTGTCGGCCGTCTTGAAGCCGATGCCGTGAATATCCAGCGCCAATCGGTACGGATTCTCGCTCACCCGCACGATGGCGGCGTCCCCGTAGGTTTTGTAGATGCGCACCGCACGCGAGGCGCCCACGCCGTGGGATTGCAGAAAGATCATGATCTCACGAACCGCTTTCTGCTCGGCCCAGGCCGATACCATCCGCGCTTGCCGTTGCGGTCCGATGCCATCGAGTTCCTGCAGGCGGTCGGGACTTTGCTCGATGATGTCGAACACCTGTTCGCCGAAGGCGTTGACCAAACGCTTGGCGAAGTGTGGGCCGATGCCTCGGACCAGACCCGAGCCGAGATATTTTTCGATACCCTCCAAGGTAGTCGGTGGCACGATCTGCAGTTGGTGGGCCCTGAACTGCAAACCGTGCTGGCGGTCGTTCACCCACACCCCGAATCCTTCGACGTACTCGCCGGCGGTCACCGACGCCGCCGAACCGATGATCGTAACCAACTCTCGCTGGCCTCGAACCTTGACCCGCAACACGCAAAAACCCGACGTCTCGCTATGAAAGGTCACACGCTCGATGAGGCCGGATAGCCGTTCCGGCGCGTCGTCCAAGGGGTTGGGTTGGGTCGGTCGCATCGCGTCAAAGGGTTACAAGCATGATCGCTTGGGGATCGGATTCAGTTTCGCCAACGACCCGTGAATCATCCGAACTCCGCGATGGCCTAGATGGCCTACGGAGCCGGATTTGCCGTCTCATTATTCATTGTATGCGAGAGCTGGCCGGTTTCACGCCCTGTTCAATGGCCATGCTCAAGAGATTCGCAGATTTCGGACCCGAGTAGCGCCTCAGCCCGACGGATCGGGAACGAAGTGAGCGCAAAGAAAGGTTTATTTGACCTGTCGGCGGGTACGAGCGAGATTCTGTCAGACCCCTTCGTAATAACCCAAAGGGGTTTCGACGGGGACGCCGTCGCGCAAGGTATAAATTCGCAGACCGCCTTCCTCGTAGCCGCTCCAGCGGACGATGATTTCCATCTTATTATCGCCGTTCAAATCCGCGTAACTGGATTCATACCGTTCGTAGCTCCCCTCATGTTCTTGCTCGGTTGGCCACCAGGCGGTAATGATCGCCGAATTCGCCCAATTGGAATCCTTGACCAGCAATAACAGCGAATAGTCCGTCGGCGCGTAGTCATCCGGTTCGTCCCGGCTGCTGCGGGCATGAACGATAACCTCCGCCGTTCCATCGCCATCGAGATCCACGCTGTGCGCAAATTCGATCCGTATCGGCGCGTTTTGCAGCCCTTTGCCGTTCAGGAAGGCGCGCACGATCGGGATCAAATCGTCGTGGTTCGTGAGCACCTTCGGGAGCCTGGGAAGCGCGTTCCAAGGCGCGGCGATGCCGACATTGAACGAGGGGAACTTACACTCCGGAAAATCCACGGCGAACCAGGGATCGCCGCTGCTTGCCGAACTGCACGCCGACACGGCACGGCCTTCGCATTCGCCGAGCAGCCGATCGAAAACGTAGCAACGGTAAGGCAATCCGGAAGACGCGGATTCCGGGGCCAAGGACCGGCATTGACCCGCTTCCAGGTCGGCGGGCACCCATTGTTCCACGCCAATCCAACGGTCTCGGGTGGAGCCACCGACTAGGCGGCCATCGATCGCGACAGGATGGGGAAGGCAAGTAAGTACGGTCTTGTTCGAAGGCGGCGTGTCGGATTGCCGAGGCAGCGTCGCAAGCGATTGGCAGGCATCTTCTGGGGAAGGAGCCGCCCAAACCGTACCCAAACCCGCGGCAATCGCCACGAAACAGGCAAAGCCGATGAGAACCGTGGCGGTCGGATGGGCTGGCTTCATCGGTTGGGACCCCACCGGCCCTGTTTGGGATCATACTCATACGCCTCGGCGACGGCATTCACGATCAGCAGATACTCGCTGAACGGGTGAGTTTCCAGAAACCGCATGATGAGATTCATGAGCGACAGCACAGTAGCCGACGGCAACATATCGCCGCGCCGGTAGCGCCCGGTGGCCTGCCGCACCCGGCCCAAGCAACGACTGATGGCGGTGTCGGTTTCCAGCCCCTGGCGGCGCATCGTGTCATAGAACATTTCCAGCGTTTCCGAAGCGGTGGGCAGCGCCTGATCGGGAAAACGCTCCAGCAGGCGGATGAAGATCCCTACCGTCGTGGGCAGGTGCTTTCGTTTCAGCAACTGATAATAGCGGGGATCGTCCAGGCCCAACATAACGCGCACCTCTGTGCGTTTCCGGTGTTCCTCCAAGGCCAACAGCCGCTCGCCGGAGACCGGCTGCGCATAGACCTCCTCAACGACGGCTTCCAACTCCTCGATGGAGTGATGCGCCAACACGCGCAGGATCTGCGCCATCAAGCCGCCGACCAACTGAGAGATCCGCACGCCCCGCCGATAATCGAGCAGACTCAATCGCTGGCGGCCGAGCAAACGACTCGCCCGGCCCTTGTTCAAGACCCCCACTTGCGCCAAGGCATCCAGATACGCCTCGATATCGGGCGGAGCTTCCAAGAGTTCGGGATACCGGCTGGCCAACTGATAAATCAGCTCGATGGTCGGGGTAATGGGGTCCTGGCCCGCGATGATCCGTTTCAGCCGGCTGCGCGGCAGCCCGTAAAGATGCGGCCAGTCGGCGGGCGCCCGAAAGCTGTCCCGCTGGGCCGCCAAGACGGCCCCGGTTAAGCGTTCGAACGGCGGCGAGAGGGTACGTGAAGTCTTATTCATCTTATCTATCGTAGAAACTCCAGCCCATTCTGACAAGGGCTGGTGTGTCATGACCGATAAAGATTTCCGCTCCGCCGCGCATGGGCATTGAGCGCCGGGGATTTTCCGCCACGTTAATGTCTTATTCTAAGCAAGGATTTTTGAAGTCGAGAATGGGGGGAAGGCGCGATGCTATTCATCGGTCTTGAGATATCCATCGCGAGGGCTCCCAAAAGCGTTGACGAGTCGCCGGCGGATTCCCCGGTTGATAGGCTGGATTCCGCCCGGCCCGCCGGGTTTTCAGTGTTTACCGGTCATCTTGTCCTTGGTATCTCCCGCGACCGTACCCGCGCGTCCGATCTCATTGGCCGCCGCATCAGCCACGGTGGCCTTTATTTCGGCGACCTTTGGGGAGGGATTAAAGCAGACCAAGCACATGCCACCAGATCAGATCCAACGGAATCAAGAGCAACCCGGTGATTGCGAATAACGCCAAACACACTTTGGCTGTCGCAATCGTCGGCAGGCGACCGACCTGCATGGCGGCAACCAACGGCGGCGCCTGATAGGGCAGGAAAACGTTGGAAAAAGCCAACACTTGAGTCATGAGCACCGTGGCCAGGGGCAAACCCGTCAGGTGGGCCAAATCTTGCGCGACCGGCGTCATCACCGCCGGGACGCCCGGTAAATTGGTGATCATCGCAACGACCGTGGAGATCGCTGTTAGGGCCGTGACGTCCCAATAGGGCCGCGCGGAGGAGAACTCCGCCTGCGTGCTCAGACTGTGCACCACCGACTCGCCCAACCCGGTCGCCGAGATAACCGCGCCCAGACCCATGATGCCGGCGACGAAGAATAAGGTACCGTAGTTGATTTCTTCATTGAGGCATTGCTTCGAGGTGAGTCCCGACCCGGGCCAAAGGGTGAAGAGCGCCGCCGCCAGTCCGATCCAGGCCGGTGAAATATGATGCAGCCCGTCAGTCAACCAAAAGCCAAGACAGAGGGCCAGTACGACCGCCAAACGGCGTTCTTCGACCTTCATCGGGACGGAGCCACGATCCGGCACAGGTTCGTGCACCGGATCGTGATCGGGAAACATCCACAGAATCAACAGAATCAGGAGGGCGGCTTTTAGGGCGCCCAAGACGGGAAAATGCAGCAGCAAATAATCCCAATAGGAAAGACGGAACTCATACAGGTTTTCCGCCATTCCGGCCAACATCATGTTGGGTACATTGGCCGGGAGAATGGTAAAAGCCGGCGCAAAGGTTCCGAAGGCCGCGGCGGTCAGCATACCGATTCGGCCATTGGAACCGGAGCCATACCCCATACGATCGGCGAGGGCCACGATGATAGGGATCAGGAGCACGATGCGTCCCATCGCGGAAGGCATCACGAACGCCAACGCCAGGCCGAAAAGAACGATACTGAGAATCACGCTGGAATAACGCGCGCCCAGTATTCCCGAAAGCAGCGTCGCGGCACGCCCGTCCAACCCCGTGTAACGTATGGCGGCGCCCAGAATGAGACCGCTGAAAACGAGCCAAAAGGTCGACGAATAAAAGCCGGAGAATACAATCGGGGGCGGTGCGATCTCAAAGACAACCGCTAACAAGAAAAAAGCCAGCGCCGTCCAGTATTCGGGAACGGCGGCCGTTGCCCACAGGCCGATACAGAAGATGGCGAGTGCGGCGGCGCCGGCTTTCGGGGCTGGGAGGTAAGCCGCGGTAATGAGTCCGACCAGGCACGCCATCACGACGACACCGGAGATTTGCCACGCACGGCGGGTCAACACCGCCGAGTATTTGGTCCCCATTGCCGGTTGTTCGCCACCGTCACGGGTTAGCGATGGATCGGGTTCAGACGAAGTCAAGGTGCGTTCTGTCATGGGATAACCGGGTTGTCGCTCAGTCATGAAGTGAGGCTATGGCTTTACTACTCGTTTATTCCGGGGACAATCTTCAGCATATCCCAGGGGAGCCGCCTAAAAGGGGTTTGGTGATCCATCCGATGATAATCGTTCCAGGAAGGGGAAAATGCGGGACGAAACCGGGCGTCCAAACGAATCGGGCAAAAAACCACGGGCGGATGGCCGTATCAACGGATATCCTTGCGACGACCACGCCGCAGCCAATGAATAATTCCCAAAATCAGGCCCACCGAAGCAACGCCCAGTAACAACCGCATTTCGAGATGCTGAATATCGCCCAATAGGGTTTCCAGCGCCGCGCCCAGGAAGAAACCCGCGCTGCCGATCAGCGTGGCCCAAACGAAAGCGCCCAAGCCGTTCAATAAAGCGAAGCGGGTAACCGACAAATGGGCCATTCCCATGACGAACGGCCCGATGATGCGCAAGCCGTACATGAACCGAATCCCCAGAATCAGCGGCGTATCGTAACGCTGCAGCAACTGGTTGACTTGGCGCGCCCGTGGTTGCCAGCTCGGGAATCGAGTCAGCCAACGGTCACCGTTTAAGTGTCCGAGAAAGAAATACAACTGGTCGCCGAACCAGCTACCGCAGAAGGCGGCCGCGATCGTCCACGTCAGCTCCAGATGCCCCAGGTGGGCGGCGAATCCAGCCAAGATGAGCACCGTTTCTCCTTCCAGAAAGGTGCCGAGCAACACGGCCAGATAGCCGTAATGTTCTATCAGCGTTTGCAGCGTAGCGTTCATGGGACCAATGTTTGGAAAAAAAACCTTGAACAAAGCCCGAGTGGGTGAAATCCACCACGGACGACCGATTGCCGTGGTTGTAGCCCACCACGTCGTTGGTCGAAATTGAGCAATGGCGGAGACATTTATCTAAAAATCAATGAAATACAAGCATGGCATACAAGGTGCACTGTATACGGGCAGGCCAGTATGCCGTTTCGCAAGCCACCTTGACAGCAGCTTCTGAAATGACCGGCGCCAAGCGGGCGGGCCTTACGACCAAGAACCAGTTCCGAATTCATTGCTTAATTCATTTATCGAGATTACGAGGGCAACCCCATGACGATTTCCAAGAAAACTATTTTGGGTGCGTTTCTGGCCTTGATGGTCGCCGTGCCGTTTGGCGTTAGCATGGCGGCCACTTCTTTCACCAAGGAACAGATTACCCAAGAAGTGACCAAAGACCATCCCGGCAGCCAGGTGGAACACGCCGTGCTCGGGAAACACAAGGAGCATAAAGCGTGGGTGGTGACGATTAAGGATGCCGACGGCAAGATGCAAACCCTTTATTACAACCCGACCACTGGAAAACCCTTGATGTAGCAACGCGACCTGATGCGGCCGCTCGGATTCAAGCCCGGGCGGCCGCTTTTTCTTTTACGTAGCTCCTGGGAGTTTTGTCGAGGTGATATGATCACAATTAATCCTCCGCTGGAAACCACCGGCATGATGATGGTCATCGCGCCACCCCGGTTGGCTCGGCAATTGGAAGCGGCGGAACGCGACGCCTGGCTGGATATGTATCGGGCCGCGCCGCCGTCCTACGCCGTCGAGTTTCAGTTGGAAATACGTTGGGTCAGGGAAGTCCTGTTGTGCCTTTCGCGAGTCATCCCTTTTTCGCTGTTCAACCGGGCGTTGGGATTGGGGTTGTTCGCCCCGGCCGACGAGCGCCTGTTGGACAGGGTATTGGCCGTGCTGCAGCGAGCCGCTGAGCACGCCTTTCTGATCAATTACGTTCCCAGCAGTGACCCACCGGAACTCAAACAGTGGCTGCGAGCCAGAGACCTGGAAGAGTCCGCGAGTTGGGATCGCATCTTCCGTGGCAGTCAACCGTTACCCACGGCGGAATCCGAAGCGTGCGACGAATTCTCGCTGGAACGGGTAACCCAACGGTCCGCTTCGGAATGGGCGGATTTTCTGGTCGAACAGTATCGGGTTCCGGTCAAACCCTGGCTCATGGCGCTGGTTGACCGAACCGGTTGGCGACATTACCTATTGCGGCGCGGCGCCCAAATCATGGCTGTCCGCAGCGTCCATCTCAGTGACAACGGCATGGTTTGGTCGGGTCTGGAAGCACCGGCACCGGGTGATACAACCCAGTTGTTCGATATGGATTTCCTGTTGGTACAGGGCATTATCCGCCGCTGTTCCGATCGCGGCATGCGCTATTTCGTGGCGGATATCGAAAGGCCGTCCATCACACGGGATACCTCCGTTTACCGGAACTATGCCCGGTTGGGATTCCGCCGAGCCTACCGGCGGGGAAACTTCGTCCCCGCGGCGGGGACGGACCCGATGAAAATCTGGCCGTAACGGCGCCGATGGGCTGCCAACACCCAGTGAAGTTGGCAGCCATCCGGGCAGGCCGTTTCCGGCCGGTAACGAATTCGCTTTCTCCTCTCACTTCTTCAATGGGTTAACAGTTTCCGACAGCGATATTGGATTGGCGATTGGAACCGGCACTATCGCATCGGACAATACCCAAGGGGCACAGACCGACACAACAGCCATCGTAACGAGGCATCAGGCGCTGGGAGGATGGCAAATCCCGTTTCCCGGCAGGCGGTAGACCGGGTTGCGTATCCCGTCCTTGATGAGCAACTGACGTGATTGGGGTTAAACTGATTTCGGTGCGGCCGGGACTGGAAAACGATGGCCTTGCGGCAAGGTGCTCACGACTTGTCGCGCTCGTCGTGTCCGTTTCGGCGGCTGGGGATGCCGATACCATAACAGCGGGCGATCCGAACGAGCCGCTGGTCAACGACGATAAATCGCCGAGTCTTGGCAGCCCCGAGAAGCCGAATGCGGACCGCACCGAATCCGTCGTCATCCCCCAGTCAACTGGCCAGCCCATGGATCGTCCGATGCTTGATTATCTGCTGTATCGCCTTGTCTGGCTGCCCGCCGCCGTGCTGAGTTTCCTGTTGCTGATGGCGCTCGGTCTGTTGATTGCCCTATCCTGGCAAGATAGCCAGCGGCTCGATCCGGTGCAGAAACACATCACGCAACTGGACCGCCTGCGCACGGTCAATCTTGAAATCAATGCATTGGCCTTGGAAAGTTTGGCTAAAAACAGTCTGGTCGGCGAAGGGATATTGGGCAAGCTAGCCGATGAGATTGACAGGTTGAACGCGCAGGACAGCTATCTGGTCGAGTCGACCGCCGACAATTTACAGGACATCGTGGAGCTGTTGGTCGACCCGGATATTTCGCCGCAGCGCGCGTTGGTCGAAGGCGCCAATCGATTGCGGCAAGTGGTGTCCCGCGAAACCAGCGCGTACGCTCAACTGCTGGCGAGTGTGCAGCAGGATGCCCGCCAGGAAGGCAACATCGCCACCGGGGTGGCCATAGGATTTCCGCTGTTGATGTTGCTGATGGTGTATCCGGTACGGCGCAGCCTGTTGACGCCGCTGCGGCATTTGAGCGTATTGATGACGGCGATCACCCAACAGAATTACGATACTCTGGCCACGCCCGAGAGCAATCCCCTGTTGCAACCCTTGTTCGAGAGTTACAACCAGATGGTCACGCGGCTGCGGGAACTGGAACTCGAACATCAAACCCGCGAGCGTTCCCTGGTGGCCGCCGTGCAGGACGCGACCGGCGCCCTGCTGGAACAACAAAACGCCTTGGCCAGAGCGCAACGCTTGGCCGCCGTCGGGGAACTCGCCGCCAGCCTCGCTCATGACTTACGTAATCCACTCGCGGGTGCGCAGATGGCCTGCCGCAACCTGCGTCAGGACGTGACCGACCCGGATCACGGGGAACGCCTGGAGGTGATCGGCGAGGAATTGCAGCGCGTGACACAATTGCTCAACTCCCTTCTCAGCAGCGCCCGCCAGATACCCGAGACCGCCCAGGATGTCGATATCGCGCGGCAGGTCGGGGAATTGTTTCGCCTGGTCCGCTATCAGTTGCCCGAAGGCATTCTGCTCGAACAGCGGATCACGGAGGCGTTGCATTGTTTTCTGCCGCCGGCCGGGTTTCGCCAACTGTTGCTGAACCTGATCATGAACTCGGCCCAGGCCCTGGCCAAACAAGCCGGCACCATCCGGGTGAGCGCCGAGCGGCGCGACGCCCGGTTAATTCTGACGGTCTGCGACGACGGTCCGGGATTTCCCGTGGAGCTGCTGGAAGGGGGGATCAGGCCTTTCGCCAGTTGGCGACAGAATGGAACCGGTCTGGGGCTGAGCATGGTGCGCCGCTTCGTCCATGAGCTGGGGGGAGACCTGGATATCGGCAATCTTCCCCAGGGCGGGGCGTGCGTGACGCTGCGCCTGCCGTGTCGTGGCCAACATGGCTGAGACCCTGTTGATCATCGAGGATGAATCGCTGCTGGGTACCGAATTAGCCCGGCATTACCGCCGTCAGGGTTGGGAAGTCATCTTGGCGGACACGTTGCGAAAAGCCGGTCAGGTTCTGCAACAACCGGGGATCAAACCCCAGGTCGTTCTGTCCGACATGAACCTGGCGGATGGCAATGCACTGGATCTGCTTGAAAAATTACGCGAGAAAGGGACGGGAGGGGAATGGATTTTTCTAACCGGCTATGGCAGCGTGCCGGATTCGGTGCGGGCGCTGCGTCTGGGCGCTTTCGATTTTCTGGAAAAGCCCTGCGATCAGGAACGGCTCGACATGGTCATGGCCGGCGCGGCTCGCAGCGCCCGCGCGCAGCGGCGTTTGCAAGACGAAGCGGCGGCTCGCAGTCAACAGTACAACCTGGATGCTTTCATCGGTCAGAGCGCCGCCGCCTATCAGGTCCGCGACATGTTGGGCCGATTGCTAAAAGTGCCCTTCAGCGCGCTGGTCATTACCGGCGAAACCGGCACCGGCAAGGGGTTGATCGCCCGTATCCTGCACCACGGCGGCCCCCGTGGCAGCGGGCCGCTGATTGAAATCAACTGCGCGGCGCTGCCTCGCGAACTGCTAGAATCGGAACTGTTCGGCCACGAGGCCGGCGCCTTCACCGGAGCCAAGGGGCGTCGTCGGGGTTTGCTGGAACAGGCGCACGGCGGCACCTTGTTTCTGGACGAAATCGGCGAATTGGACCTGGACCTGCAGGCCAAACTACTCAAGGCGATCGAGGATCGGGCGATCCGCCGTCTGGGCGGCGAACAGATGATCAACATCGACGTGCAGATTCTTGCGGCGACCAACCGCAATCTAGGGGAGATGGTCGAACAAAACCAGTTTCGGGGCGATCTTTATCACCGGCTCAATGTCTTTCAGGTGGAATTGCCACCGCTAAGACGGCGCAAGGAAGATCTGGAAAGTCTGGTGCCGCAGTTCGTGGCCGAATACAACCACAAAGCGGGCAAGCGAGTCTCGATCATCCCAGCGCCGGTGTGGCAGCGTCTGATGAAGCATCAATGGCTGGGCAACATCCGCGAATTGCGCAACGTCGTGGAACGTTGCGTGCTGTTCGCGGACAACGAAGTGTTTCCCGTTCAATGGCTGCAATTGGGCGAACCGACCGAATCCGCCCCCGTTCCCGCGAAAGCGGCCGAGGCCCGAGTCGAGGGGGACCAACTCTGCATTCCCCTGGACGGCAGCATGGCCTTGGAAGACATGGATCGCTTCATCATCAAAACCGCCCTGGAAATGCACGACTACAACGTGACGGCCACCGCGCGGGCCTTGGGCAGCACGCGCGAGACCTTGCGTTATCGTATACAGAAATACGGCCTGAGCAGCGGCTCCACTCCCTGAACACGAGCGGCCTGTTTCGTCAGTCACGGCGAGCATACGGGGAGATTGACCTCCACGGTAATGTGGACCAGCTCTTCATGAATGCTCAATGCCCGTCGGATGACGTCCGGCTCGACGGTCTGGGTGACGACGAGTGACAGGATGCAGGCATATTTATCCTTGCCAACCCGCCACACATGCAGATCGGCAATCTCGGCCACGGTCGAAAACTCGCCGACCACTTCGCGGATCTCCGGCACGACCGGGCTGTCCATCTCGGCATCGATGAGCACGCGGCCCGTATCGCGCAATAGCCCATAAGCCCAGATCGCGACCAGGACGGCTCCGACAATGCCCATGACCGGATCGAGCCATGACGCGCCCCACAGTTTGCCGCCGAATAGGGCCACGATGGCGAATAGGGAGGTCGCGGCGTCCGCCAGAACATGCAGATAAGCGGCATGGAGATTCAGATCGCGATGAGGGTCGTGGTGCTCATGCTCATGCTCATGCTCATGCTCGCCATGGTGATGTCCGTGATGGTGATCGTTGTCTTTCAGTAACCAGGCACAGGCCAGATTCACCAAGAGACCGAGCAGGGCGATCCCGATCGCTTGGTTATAGTGAATCGGCGTGGGCGCCAGTAACCGCTCAACCGACTGGAACATCATGAGTGCCGCCACGCCGACGAGGAAGACGGCGCTGGTATAGCCGCCTAGAATTTCGATCTTCCAGGTCCCGAAGGCAAATCGGGGATCGTGGGCGAAACGGCGGGCGGCGCCATAAGCAAGTACGGAAAGCCCGAGCGCCAGAGCATGCGAACTCATATGCCAACCGTCGGCGAGCAACGCCATGGAATTGAAGGCCCAACCGCCGGCGATCTCCGCGACCATCATGGTAGCCGTCAACACGACCACCCAGCGCGTATTCCGCTCGGCCAGGGGGTTGCCCTTGTCGAAGACGTGGGAATGTCGCCAGTTCTCAAACAGGGTGGAATCTTGCATCATCGGAAGTCTCGAAGCAGTGTCTATATATACCCTACCCCGGTATACTATTCTCAGCAAGACGAAACCCATGCCTCACACGATCAAACACAAGAAAGCTCTGCTTGCCCGAGTACGCCGCATGCAAGGTCAGGTAAACGCATTGGAGCGCGCGCTCGAACAAGAAAGCGACTGCTCGGCGGTGCTTCAGCAGATCGCCGCGATTCGCGGCGCGGTCAACGGCCTGATGGCGCAGGTGCTGGAAGAACATTTGCGCGATCATTTGGGGGCGGAAGATCGAACGCCACAGGAACGGCAGGAAGATCTCGAACAGGTGCTCAGCGTCTTACGGTCATACCTCAAGTAAGGCCCAGTCGCCCGTAAGATTCGGCATGATCTGGAGCCGCCGATAGGGCAGTCGGCGGCGAAAACTTCATTCGCTTACCCCCTACCGTTCGGTTCCGAAAGCCGTTGGCGAAACAACTCAATGGGCTCCGCCGACATCGCTCGATTTATGGCTTCAGTCTGATTTTGCGGGTCTAGTGGCAAGCCGGGCCGAATCGACTGGATGGCCAACGTCAGCCACCGGCGGTTCCCTTGCCGGCGGAAGTCGACCGTATCCATTTTCTCTAGGGAGCGAAACCGAATTCCCTACGCTTATAGGCATTGGCGTGCAATTTCAAAAACTGTCTTAGTGCTTTGCCTTCGTCAGAGCGATTGAGCTGGTCATTCAGATTTTTACCATAGGCATTCATGTAATGGTGACACACGTTGGCTACATTGACCGGATGAAACTGCGCAACCAGTCGAAACACCGGAAGTATCCGGCGGAAATTATTGCCCTGTTTTTCCGCCCATTGCGCCAACCTCTTCGGGTCCAATGTTCGAACTCGACCGAGTGGGTCGCCATACTCGAAACGCTTGAGTACGAATATCGGATTGTAATGCATATACTCCAGAAAGCTGTGGGTCGCTTTTCCATCAATCCATGCGGGTGACTTTTTGCCATGGGTCATGGCATAAGTATCTTTATCATCGACTTTGGTAATCGTGCCGGATAACGACCGGATGACCCCGTCGATACTCATTATTTGAAAAAGGTTTGGAATGGGGTCCCAGTTAAATTCCATGTTGACCAGCTTGACGCCGCTCGGCCAGCCGCCACATGGCGAACCATAAGTATAGACCACGCGACCACTTAGAGCTGAAGGTCCATCCAGCGCACGGATGGCGTTCAGGGTATTGGATGTAATGTAATTCCCCTGGCTATGTGCATGGACGTCGTATTTTTTACGACGTATCAGACGAAACAGGGAGAGTGCGGCGGGATTGGCCTCTAACAATTCATTGACGAAGCCGGTACGCGCCTTTTCAGGGAGCAGCCGAAATTGATCGTAGGATTTAAATTTTCCGGTGATGCATTCCCATACGTCCATTGCCAGATTTATTGCCCCGTTACCTGTGCCATTTTTACCGGAAGCGTTATACACGCCCATGACCGGGCAAAATTGCAACAGCGATAATTCCAGACAACTGTCCATGTGATCTTTGGGCCGATTGTTTACGCCGTTGATAAAAATGATCCGTCGTTGATGGTTGAAATGGGCGTTTTCTTGAATTCCACTGGCGATATACAAACTGATTGCCCCGTCGTCTTTGGGAGGCATCGTGCTTGGAAACCGAGGCTCGTAAAGCGGTAGGTCGGACATCGCTGGACTCCTGCATCTTCAATTTCATTGCAATACGGCCGGACATTGGGCCGACCGATTCGGATGGGTTCGGGTGCGCGCAGCCGATAGCAGGCCCACCCTGAACACCCTACTTTCCCAATGCGAATCCGATTGAACTTTGGATGCACCCAAGCGAGGTCAATTTTTATATTTCTCTCCGGAATATCCGAACTAACATTAGAATGATGAGGAGCTATTACGATCCTAAATCCTCTCACGTTCCTCGCCCCTGAAAATTATCCGCACCGATGGGATGGGTTCGCGAGCGGGCGAACAGCATGTAAGCCCCTGTAGAGGGCCTTCTACTGAAAACGTGGCGGCTTTCCACGAAAAGCGTGAAAGCATGGCGACAACGTTTGGCGCTGCGATAAGCCGTCGTACCCTGGGTGGTCCGGACCCGGCGGCTAGGATGCGCGATGAACGAGCTGTTGGCGAGTTTTAATACCGAGTTAATAACATAGTGATGAGCTCAGATATTGTACTGCGTCAATTTGCGGAGGCGGCTTTCGACTTGTTCTGGGAATCGGGACCCGATCTGTGTTTTACTTATCTTTCTCCGTTCATTCAGAAGGCGACCGGCATTCCACCGGAACGACTGATCGGCTCCAACTGGTTGGCGTTGGCGAAGACTGAGTCGTTCAACGTATCGTCCGAATTGCAGAAATTCTCCAAACGGCAGGTAGTCCGGGATTTCCTATGCCCGATTAGCCACATCGACGGCCGATGTGGCTACCTCAAAATCAGTGGCGTTCCCCAGTACGCGGTGGATGGCGGCTTTTTGGGCTACCGCGGCATCGGCATCGACTACAGTTCGCAAGTGACGGAAACCCAGCGCGCCAACCAGTCAAACGAGTGGCTTGAAGACGCCATTGAGAGCATCGTCGACGGGTGCGCGCTGTTTGACGCAGAAGATCAGTTAATTTTTTGTAACGACAAATACAAAGCGGCTTTCCCTGAGGTAGCCAATCTTTTGGCGCCGGGCATCACATTTCGAACCGTGATCGAACGAATTGCCCAGGCGGGGAAAATACTGGGAAGCGTTGGCCGGGAAGAGCAATGGGTAAAGGACCGCATGGCCAAACATCGGACTTATCAAGGTCCGATTGAGCACCGCTATTGTGACGGCCTTTGGATTCAAATCACGGAATACCGCACGCGGGAGGGGGGTACTTTAATCGTTCGCAACGACATTACCCAACGCAAACGCACCGAAGAACATTTGTTGAAATTATTCCGAGCGGTCGAACAAAGTCCGGTATCCGTGGTGATTACCAATCTGCAAGGCGATATTGAATACGTTAATCCCAAGTTCGTTGAAGTCACTGGCTACAGCGCCGAGGAGGTTATAGGACAAAACTCGCGCCTGTTGAAATCAGGCGACAAACCTTCGCGTGAATACCAAGAGCTATGGGAAACCATCAAGAGCGGCAAAGAATGGCGTGGCGAATTTCTTAACAGGAAAAAAGACGGCACGCTGTATTGGGAGTTCGCCTCGATCTCGCCCGTCAAAACGGTAGACGACAAGATCACCCATTACTTGGCCGTCAAGGAAGACATCACACTGCGCAAGGAGTATGAGACTCGTCTGTTGCATATGGCCAATTTCGACGAGATCACCCATCTTCCCAACCGCGCGCTGGCCATGGATCGATTGTCCGCGGCGCTGGCCCGAGCGCGCCGGCACAATTGCAAGGTAGGGTTGCTGTTTATCGATCTGGATCAATTCAAAAAGGTAAACGATACGTTGGGTCACGCCGCCGGCGATTTATTGTTAAATCAGGCGGGCCAACGTTTCCGCAATTGTCTACGCGAGGACGATACGGTCGCTCGATTGGGTGGCGACGAGTTTGCAATCATACTCCCTGAAATCGAGGACGCCCTCGATGCCGAACCGGTGGCCGCCAGAATTTTAGAAGCTTTTTCGCACCATTTCGTGGTGGATGGTCATGAAGTCTATACCACCACGAGCATTGGTATCGCGGTTTTCCCCGACCACAGCCATCATGTCGACACCTTGATGAGAGACGCTGACACGGCCATGTATCTGGCTAAAAGCAAGGGACGCAATACCTTCCGCTACTTCACTACAGAACTCAATGATAAAGCCCGCCAGTTGATGCGGATGGAATCCCATTTGCGTCGAGCACTCGAACTGGGTGAGTTGACGCTGCACTATCAGCCCATCGTGGCGATTGACACGGGCAAATTGGACGGGATGGAAGCCTTGCTCCGCTGGCATAACACGGAGTTGGGCGACGTGTCGCCGGAACGGTTTATCAAATTGGCGGAAGACACGGGTTTAATTGCAACGATCGGGGCTTGGGTGCTGAACACGGCATGTCGTCAAGCCAACCAATGGCATGTTCAACTACAAAAACCGCTAAATATAGCCGTGAATGTTTCCAGTCGTCAGTTTCATGACACTACCTTATTACGGACTGTTCTTGGTACTTTGTCAGAAAGCGGTCTTAAACCACAATACTTGGAGTTAGAGATTACCGAAGGTTTATTGATGGACGATTTAAGTCAAACCACCTCGACGCTTTATGAACTAGCCAAGCTCGGCGTACATTTGGCTGTGGACGATTTCGGTACGGGCTATTCGTCTCTGAGTTATCTTAGGCGCTTTCGCGTGGATAAATTAAAGATCGATAAATCCTTTATCCAAGGAATGACAACGGATGCGAATAACGCGGTATTGGTCAAAACTGTCGTTGCACTAGGTCACAGTCTGGGTTTGCGCGTTGTGGCGGAGGGAGTGGAAACACAGGCGCAATTGGCGCAATTGAAAGAGTACAATTGTGACTTGGCGCAAGGTTACTATTTCAGTCCCCCTGTGCCAGGCGATGTGCTAACCAAACGGCTGCAGGAATGGCTTTGATCGCTCGGTCTGCAATCACTCACTGGGCCGTCGAAGTCTAACCGGCCTTAGGGAAGTGAAGGCGGTCTTCAAACGGTCACTAGTGAACAGAGCTGAAAATCGTGACCGCGAGCAAATTTTTACGGGAACCGGCTCGCTAACCGGGCACGGTGGATAGGGAAATTGTGCCTCGTTTTGTAGAATGTCGTGGTGCCGGTTGTTTTGCCCTGGGAAAACCCAGCGTGGCCCGGCAACACTTACCCGAGGCAGCATTCAATCTGGGCTGGACAGTGCAGCGATTGGAATCCGATAAAATGCCAATCTAGCCGGTTTTCAGTTTCGGAAGCCAGTCATTAATGAACCAGGGGCTTAGGCTATGAACGAACAGCCCCGCTACTACTTGGAGATAACGTGATGGCCAATCCCTTTGAAGATGAAAACGGCGAATATCTTGTATTGACGAATCAAGAAGCCCAGTATTCTTTGTGGCCTAGCTTTCGCGAAATTCCCGCCGGTTGGAATGCGGTTGGCCCACGAGGCAAGCGACAAATCTGCCTGGAGTGGATTGAAGCCCATTGGACCGATATGCGGCCCAAAAGCCTGATAGACGCCATGGCCACAAGCAAGTGAACTTAATGGCATTCTAATGGGGCGCCCGTTCGCTGACGAGGTACGGGATGATTTTGGCCCGGCGGGCTGCTGCGCTGATCGATCGCTTTCGAAGATTCCGAGGCCGAATGGCTTTGCGGTGGGCAATAGGAAGGCGGGGTGAGCGATGCACGCCTCCAGCCGTCCCGAAGCAGGCGATGGCGCGGTGACATTCCCGCGCGTAGCGGCGGCTATTTGCAGACCGCCCTCGCCGAGGGCCAATTCCATCGGGAGCACGCGTGAGCAACACCTTGATGATCCAGGGCACGACCTCGGATGCCGGCAAGAGCCTGTTGGTCACGGCATTGGGTCGCGCCTTGGCCCGCCGCGGAATCGACGTCGCGCCGTTCAAGCCGCAGAATATGGCGTTGAACAGTGCGGTCACCGACGACGGCGGGGAAATTGGCCGTGCTCAGGCGGTCCAGGCTCGGGCTTGCAAACTGCCTCCCGAGCGAGACATGAACCCGGTTCTGCTCAAACCCAATACCGACATCGGCGCTCAGGTGATCATTCAGGGCCTGGCGATCGGTGCGATGGACGCGCAGGACTATCATCGTTACAAGCGGATCGCCCGCGATGCCGTGATGGAATCCTATCGCCGCCTGGCGCGACGTCATGCAGTCCTATTGGTGGAAGGCGCGGGCTCCCCGGCGGAGATCAATCTGCGCGCCAACGATATCGCCAACATGGGCTTCGCCGAAACCGTGGATTGCCCAGTGATTTTGATTGCCGACATCGACCGGGGTGGCGTCTTCGCTCATTTGGTCGGCACCCTGGCGCTGCTCAGCACCAGCGAGCAGGCACGCGTGGCCGGTTTCGTCATCAACCGCTTTCGGGGCGATATCGCCTTGTTGCAACCGGGTTTGGATTGGCTGGAAGACTATACCGGTAAACCCGTGCTAGGCGTTCTGCCCTATCTCAACGGGTTATATTTGGAAGCGGAAGACGCTCTGCCCCGCACCCCGGCTCCCGCCAGGGTACCGGGTTCGTCGTTACGGGTGATCGTCCCCGCTTTACCCCGCATCAGCAACCATACCGATTTCGATCCCTTGCGTTGGCACGATCAGGTCGATTTTCGTTTTATCGGACCCGACGAGCCGATTCCTGACGCCGATTGGGTGATCTTGCCCGGCTCTAAATCCGTGCGAAATGATCTGGATTGGTTGCGCCGTCAGGGATGGGTGCAGGCGATGCAACGCCATTTGCGCTACGGCGGGAAACTGATGGGAATCTGTGGAGGATGGCAGATGCTCGGCGAGGCCGTGCACGATCCGGACGGCCTGGAAGGTATCCCTGGCAGCAGCCCGGGATTGGGTTGGCTGGCCGTGCAAACCACGCTGGCGCCGGATAAGCAGTTGCGTAACGTCAGTGGTCGGCTATTGCTCGCCGATCGTCCATCCGTCCGGGGTTACGAAATCCATGCGGGCGTCACTACCGGGTCGGCGTTGGAACGTCCCGCCGTGGCCCTGGAACACGGTCGCGACGGCGCATTCAGCGACGATGATCAGATCATGGGCACCTACGTCCATGGACTATTCGACAAACCGGCCGCCTGTCAGGCGTTATTGCAGTGGGCCGGTCTTAGGAATGCAGGCATCCATGACTTCCAAAGCCGTTACGAAAGACAGTTCGAGCGGTTGGCGGATGCCGTTGAAACTCATCTGAATATGCCCGCCATCCTGAGTCTGTTGGACGATCCTCCGGCAGGTAACCCTTGATATTCGGCGTCCACCTGTCAGATTACTTGATCGACCGGTACAAGCGGCACAAGAACGGCCGGTTGACCGATAGGGAGTCGCCTGGCCACCGCTGAAAACGAACCGGCTTCCACGAAAGTGTATAACGTGAGTTCCAGCCCAGACGCGCCGCCAACTTTTGGGCAATCACTCACAGTTCGTCAATCACCCGCTCGGCTTCTTCCAGATCACTGACCTTTCGCCGTTTCGTCAGCGGTTTTTGGGACTTTAGTCATGCCCTAGAGAATGTCCGACCCTGGTCTTTCCTTCCATTCCTATTGTCAAAACCTTCCCAGTGAACCGACAGAAGCAAGAAATATTCTGGCTTTTATACTGTAAGCAAGGCTGAGAAAAGTCTTCGAATAACATAGGTTACCAATTATACTTGCCCAGACTATTACGGTTGATGAAGATAATTCAGGCAGACAAGGAATTCATAAGGTATTGGATCGGAAGCCGAAAAGAATGACAACGCATGAGAATGGGATCGTGAAATAGACCTCTTGCAAAAGTCGGAAAGAGTCCCGATATGAAGGGCTATGAGATATGAACAAACCCACCGACCCCGAGAGGCGGAATTCAAGCGCCAGTGCGGTGTCAAGCGGCACACGTTTGCGAAGATGTTGGAAGAGTTGCAAACGGCCAGCGCCGGCAAGATCAAATCGGGACGCCCCAGTAGACTGAGTTTAGCGGATCAACTGCTGATGACCTTATCGTACTGGCGCGAATACCGTACTCTTTTTCACTTGGGCAACGACTATGGGGTTAGCGAGGGCGATATGTTGGTCAAGGCCAAGCGCTTTGCTCTGCCGGCGCGCAACCAGCGGTTTGTCGGTACTGACGAAGCTCTGCAAGCAGTCTTGAGTGATGCCAGCGAAAACCCGCGCGAACGGCCCCAAAAAAAACAGTGCCACTGGTACAGCGGTAAGCGCAAACGGCACACCTGGAAAAGCCAACTCGTGATGGATTGTGCCAGTGGACGCATTCTGATGACAGCCACCTCAACGGGCCGCTGCCATGATCGGCGCTTATGCCGGGACAGCAAACTGCGGCTACCCACCGCCGTCTACAGGGTGGCCGACTCCGGTTATCAAGGCTTGCAACACGAACACAGCCGCACCCTGCTTCCTTACAAGGCAACACTTCAACACCCTCTGGAACCCGAGCAACGGGCCATTAATCGCGAGCACGCACAACTGCGCATCCGCATTGAGCATTTGATTCGCCGCTTGAAAGTCTTTTGGATTCTTGCTCGACCCTATCGTAATCGCCGCCGCCGTTTCGGATTACGCCTCAACCTCATCGCCGGCCTCTACAACTTCGAATTGGCTCAACCCCGACTTTTGCAAGAGGTCTAATGAAGACTTTAATCCAATGCTTACTATTATCCTTCTTGGTGACAGCCTGCGCTGTTCCAGAATATTCCGAGCATATCCAATCAACTCAGCTAATTAAAACAACAACAAGCTGGAACGGACAGCCGTTGCCAGCGTATCCGGACGGCACACCTGAAATTACAATTCTCCGAATAACCATTCCTCCGAAAGGGCTTGTGCCATTACACCTGCATCCCGTCATTAATGCAGGCGTCTTGCTAAAAGGCAAACTCTCGGTTACAACCGAAGCCGGTGACGAATTACATCTGGAACCCAATGAGCCCATAGTTGAAGTCGTCAATACATGGCATTACGGCAAGAACGAGGGTGATACGCCAGCGGAAATTCTTGTGTTTTATGCCGGCAAAGTCGGAACGCCTGTAACCATCACCCAATCCCCCGAGAAGCCATGATTGTGTGTCCGATACCCGCATCGCGGCATCGACCCAGACGCCGTAATGTTGATAAAAACCTTTCGGGGTATGTTGACGGCGCATCATACACAGGTCGATGGGCGTCTGTACCAGCTTGTGTAAGCCATGGGTTAGATAGGCAAAATTCTGCTTTATCCGAAAGCGGTTATCTTGACGGCAACGTTTTCGTCCCGTAGCCAGTGGAATAACGGCTACGGGACGAAAACGTGAAATGACTGGGCATATTCGCCCGTCCACGATAGACCTCAGGGTGCGGCGAGCGGCATGTAACTGTTCACCAGGACTATGTTGACGGCAGGCTGATATTCTGTAACTCGCCATTTTAATGCTATTGCGTACTTGATAACGTGCGATCACAGGCAACAAGGTTATAAAAATGGCGTTTTTCAGGTGCTTTGGGGTTGTCAAGTCACTCCCGGTGAACAGTTACAGCGGCATCACTATCAGCCTGTCCGTGAACGCCGTTAGCCATCATATCGATTCATTAATCATCACCGATAGGGCTTCTGGTCGGCCTCTGGTTTGCCACACGGTGGGCCAGTTGCCCGGCCACGGCATGCGAGCCTAACTCTTCGCCCACGACGAGAGTATTTCAATGAATGATGATCGACTGAGAAAGTCAGCCCAACGATTGGGACAAAGTCAAATACTCCACCCTCTCTCAACCGCGCAATTAGGACTCTGGTATGGCCAATCAGTGGATGGAAATCATGCGTCCTTCTACATTGCCGAATATGTTGAGATTTTGGGGCCAATGGACCCGGTCCGTTTTGAAAAGGCCTTACGGCAAGTGGTCACGGAAAATGACGCATTGCGGCTGCGAATAGTGGAAACCGACGAGGGACCACGGCAATATCTTGCGGATAGGCCGGCATCGGTGCTGTCCTTCCAGGACGTCAGCGAGGAACCCAATCCACAAGCGGCCGCTGAACACTGGATGCACGCCGATCTCGCCCGGCGTATGGATCTTACCTGCGAGCTGCCA
>JACKMZ010000006.1 GCA_024235135.1 Gammaproteobacteria bacterium
CGAAGGGCGTTTGCTGAACCGCTGGGGCCATCATTACAAAGCGGAACTGCAAGCTTCGCAGATTCAGTATTCGCTCGGCGGCGAATATATTATTCCCGGCAAAGACCCCCGAGTGGATCAGTATTCCCTGCGGGCTTCCCTGCTGGCGCAGAATAACGACATTCAGGAATCGCAAACGGCGCGCATCGGCATCAGCAAGAAGCAACAGGGAAAATCCTGGTTGTCCATCATGTCGCTGGACTATCTGCTGGAATCATTCAACTTCAACGGCGATGACGAGGAAACGACGGCGCTGCTCATGCCCAGTCTCAACCTATCGCGCGTCCAGCCGCCTGGCCAATTGTTCGTCGAGCAGGGCAATCGCATCAATGTCGTACTGAGCGGTGCGTACTCGGGATTGCTGTCGGACATGTCCTTCGTGCAGGCTGCCCTACACACCAAATGGATTTGGCCGTTCGGCCCGCGGGGGCGTCTGCTCACCCGAGCCGACGCCGGTTCCACCTGGACCTCCGATTTCGACCGCTTGCCGGCCACCTTGCGCTTTTACGCCGGCGGTGACACGAGCGTGCGTGGCTATCGCCTGGACAGCATCGGCCCGACCGATTCCGACGGCAATGTCATCGGTGGCAAAAATCTGTTGGTCGGCAGCGTGGAGTACGAATACCGTTTTTTGGAGAAGTGGGCCATCGCGGCCTTCGTGGATAGCGGCGACGCTTTCGACAACGCGCCGGAATTCAAGACCGGCGTGGGTTTCGGCGTGCATTGGCTATCGCCGGTGGGTCCAGTACGGGTGGATTTGGCGTCCGGGCTGGAGGAACCCGGCGATACCGTGCGGCTACATCTAACCATAGGGCCCGATCTATGAGATGGCTTGGTTATTTTCTCTGGACCGTACTGATACTGGTCCTGGTGGTTCTGGGTACCGTTGGCTTTCTGGTCTCCACGCAAACCGGCCTGGACTGGGGTCTGGCGCTCGCGCAACGATTCGCGCCGGGTACGTTGAGCTATCAGCAGATTCGCGGGCGCTTGATCGGGCCGTTACTGATTCAAGAACTGCATTACCAACTGAACGGACTGGATTTCAAGCTGCGTAAGGCGGAACTGGACTGGCGACCGAGCCAACTGCTGACGGCCCGGTTACAGATCGATCACCTGCTGGTCGACGGCATCGAACTGCATCTTCCGCCCCCCAGCCCGGAGGAAAAACCACCGGCCGAACCTTTCACACTGAACGACATTCCCTTACCCGTGCAAGTGTCCATCGAGGACGTGCGGGTCAGCGATGTCCAGGTTTTTCCGGCCGACGCCGAAAAGCCCATCGTCATCGACGAAACTCATTTACAGGGCGGCGTGGAGGACCGGACGGTGGTGGTCAAGACCCTGACCGTCCAAGCTCCGGAAGGCCACGTGGCTTTGGATGGCACGGTGCAGCCCAGCGCCGATTTTCCCCTCGATCTGAAACTGTTGGGCGATCTCAGCCTGCCTGATTTAGGTAACCTGCATCTCGACGCCAAGGTACAGGGCGCATTGAAAAAAACCCTGTCCCTCTTGTTAACCACCGAAGGGCTGGCGGCCGTCCGCTTGAGCGGCGAAGCGCAACAGGTGCTGGACAAGCCCCGTTGGACGGCGCAACTGGGCGTCACGATCGCCGATCTTTCCCGTTTCAGCCCCGATCTGCAAACCGGCTTGGCGGCCAAGTTGGAAACCCAGGGTTCCCTGGACGATTTCCAAGCCAGCGGCACGTTCGACAGCCAATTGCCGCAGGTCGGTCCGGTCAACGCCCGATTCACGGTACAGGGCAGCACCCAAGCCATCGACATCCGGGAATTGTTGGTCTCCGCGCGGGACAACCCTTTGTCCCTGACCGCTCAGGGTCAGGTGGACCTGGCTAAACAGACCGTATCGGCCGGCGCTCGTTGGAAAGCCGTAGCCTGGCCGCTGACCGGCGAACCGCAGGTGCAAAGCCCACAGGGGGAGTTATCCGTAAACGGCGCGTTGCAGAACTACCAAGCCGCGCTCAAGGCTGACCTGAAAGGACCGGCCTTCGGCGATCTGCTGGCCGAGCTGCAAGCCGCGGGCAGCGATCAGGCCGTGCAAATCAACAAACTGTCGGTGCGTGCGCCCGCCGGTAAGCTCGCCTTCAACACCACGGGCCATGTCAGTTTCGCGGACCTGGCTTTCACCGCCAAGGGCGATTGGAAGGCCCTGGCCTGGCCACTGACCGAACCGCCGCAGGTGGAAAGCCCGCTCGGCCAATTCACCGCCGAGGGCACGGCCAAGGACTATCGCCTGAAATTGAACGCGGATCTGACCAGCACGGAATCGGGCCTGATCAAGGCGCTGATCGAGGCGCAAGGGACGGATCAGCGCATCGCCTTGAACACACTGTCCCTGAACGCCGCGCAAGGCGATCTGGCTTTGACGGCCCAAGGCGAATTGGGCTTTTCAGACCTCGCGTTCAAGGCCAATGGCGAATGGCGCTCCCTGGCTTGGCCGCTGGTCGGATCGCCTCAGGTACAAAGTCCACGCGGCCGCTTTCAGGCTAGCGGCAATCTGGAAGATTATCGGTTTGACCTGGACACCCGCGTGCAGGGACCCGATGTCCCGCAGGGCGATTGGAAACTGCAAGGCCAGGGTTCGGCCCAAGCCTTGAAATCCCTGACCGTGAATGGCAAGACGCTGGAGGGCGAGATTCAGGCCAAAGCCAGCGCGGCCTGGCAACCCGCCGTGAACTGGCAGGCGCAAATTACCGGCAGCGGCATCAATCCCGGAGCCCAATGGCCACAGGCGCCAGGCAAGCTGGCCCTGAACCTACAATCGGAGGGCGCCATCAACGATGGCCGGCTGGCGGCCAAGGTCCGGCTGGTGGATTTGTCCGGCACTTTCGACAAACAAACCGTGAAGGGACAAAGCCAGATCTCAGTCGACGATCAAAATCTGACGATCGAAAATCTACGTCTGCAAGCCGGTAACGCCCGTTTGGAAAGCAGTGGCAGCCTCACCGACCGCTGGGATTTGCGCTGGCAACTGGAAGTGCCCGATCTCACCCGGCTGGTGCCGGCCGCCAAGGGAACGATACGCAGTTCCGGAAAACTCGAAGGACCTCGCCTGCAACCTCGGGGCACGGTCGATTTAGCCGCTCAGGGAGTGGCCTACGCCGATAATGCCATCCGTCAATTGCAAGTGAAGGCCGCGGTGGACGTCAGTGGCTCCAGCCAGTCCCACTTGGACATCGCGGGTCGGGAACTACACGTTGCCGGTCAGCAATGGCAGGAGATCAAACTGCAGGGTTCGGGCACCCCGGCGCAACATAGCCTACAGGCCAACGTGCAGGGTGAACTCGGCCATTTCAATCTGGCCTTGGCGGGCGGACTCGACGAGCAGACCTGGAAAGGCCGTTTGACGGAACTGAAAGCCTCGCAGACCCAATTCGGCGACTGGACACTGGCCAAACCCGTGCCCATTCAGGCTTCCCCGGAACAGGCGGCCGCCGAGGCGCTGTGTCTGGTCAGCAATCCCACACAACTGTGCGTCCAAGGGCAATGGAGCGGCAAGGACGGCGCTCAGGGCCGCGTGCAACTGGTGAAGCTGAGACCGGATCGTTTCCAGGCTCTGATGCCGGAAAACGTCAAGATCGAAACCGAATTAAACGGTGAAATCACCGGCGCGATGAAACCCGACGGCGCTTTGCAAGGCAATGCGGACTTGCGTCTGGCGCCCGGCAATCTTGACCTGGTCGCCAACGGTGAACCGCTAAAGGTCGCTCTGGGAGGTGGTTCCGTGCAAGCCAAGGCCACCGGTAAGGATGCCAACGCCGAAGTCAAATTGAGCCTGGGCGACTTGGGCCAGATCGCCAGCACGGCGCGCTTGAGCGACCTCACCGGCAAGCCGAGAATCGTCAGCAAGGTACAGGCCGAGATCAAGGATTTGGCGATCGTCTCGGCCTTCGCCCCGCAAGTGCAGGAAGTCAAGGGCCGGTTGACGGCGGACATCGACGTATCCGGGGCGTTGTCCAAACCGGAATTGCTCGGCTCGGTCAAATTGGAAAACGCCGCCGTCGCTATTCCCCAGTTGTCGGCCCAGATTCATGACATCCAACTGGCCGCCAACGCCACCCGTGACGGTCAGTTGCACTTCACCGGCTCAGCCCAGTCTGGGAAAGGCAAATTGGAAATCAGCGGTATGGGTGATCCGGCAGCCCCAAAATTCGATCTGACGGTTAAAGGCGAGAATTTTCGGGTAGCGGACACGTCCGCCATCAAAGCCGTAATTAGCCCGGATCTTCATCTGTCGGCCACGCTCAAAAATGCCGACGTCCAGGGTGAGGTCGTCATCCCCACGGCTTACCTGAGCCCGCCCGAGGAAGCGGGAGGAGCCTCGCGGGTTGGAACGTCCTCCGATGTCGTGATCGTGGCCGACAAAGAAGGAGACCCGCCCAAGAAAGCGGTGGGACCCGCCATTCATGCTAACGTGCGGGTGGTGTTGGGTGAGGATGTAAAGGTCGCGGCGGCCGGTTTCAAAGGTCAACTCAAGGGTTCGTTACTGGTGGAGCAAGATCCAGGGCTGGCGACCCGAGGCACCGGTAACGTGGAAGTCGCCGCCGGTGAATACAAAGTCTACGGTCAGGAGCTTGAAATCCAACGGGGCAAGGTCCTGTTCAGCGGCGGGCCTATCGACAATCCGGGACTCGATCTACGAATTGCCCGGAACTTCGACGATGACGTGATGGCCGGCGCGGAAGTCACGGGCACGCTGCAACGACCGCGACTGAAGCTGATCTCCACCCCATCCATGGCGGACTCCAGCATCCTGTCTTATCTGTTGTTCGGACGCGCTTCCGACCAGACTTCCGGGTCGGAACAGGCCCTGCTGACCCGTGCCGCCGCGGCGCTGGGCGGTACCTTCAGCAACAAGATCGCCAGCAACGTGGGTCTGGATGAGTTGTCCTTCGAGTCCGGGTCCGACCCCGAGGACACATCCTTGGTGCTGGGCAAGTATCTGTCGCCGGATCTATACGTCAGTTATGGCATCGGACTGTTGGAAGCCGTAAACAAGTTCACCCTGCGCTACCGTCTGACCAAGAGCCTGTCCTTCGAATCCAGCACGACCGGCACGGATACCGGCGCCGATTTGTTGTATACCATCGAGCGATGAATCCGGCGCTCGCCACCCATCGAACACCGCCTCAACCGACGGAGCCCCAGATGCCTTCTTTCGATGTCGTCTCCGAAGTCAATGCCCATGAACTCAACAACGCGGTCGATCAGGCCAATCGCGAAATCACCGCGCGCTATGACTTCAAGGGATCGGACGCCCGTGTCGACCAAACGGACTTCACGTTGTCCTTGGTCGCCGACAGCGAATTCCAGATTCAGCAGATGACGGATATCCTGTATCAGAAGCTCGCCAAACGCGGCATCGATCTCGGCTGTCTGAAAGCCGACGATATGGAAGTCAGCGGCAAGAAGACCCGGCAGACGATTACCGTACGCCAGGGCATCGACACCGATCTGGGCCGGGATATCGTCAAGCGCGTGAAAAACAGCAAGCTCAAGGTGCAGGCCGCCATCCAGGGCGATCAGGTACGGGTCACCGGAAAAAAACGCGATGACCTGCAGGCCGCCATCGCCCTGCTCAAGGAAGCCAATCTGGGTTTGCCGCTGCAATACATCAATTTTCGGGATTAAGGGAGATTAAGGATTTCCGAAGAATCGCAGCAATTCATCGCCCACGGCGTCGGGCGCCTCCTCGGGAAGAAAATGCCCGCAATCCAGCGTTCCGCCTTCGACGTGCTCGGCCCTTTCGCGCCAGGTCGCCAGGACGTCGTAGGTTCGATTCACGAATCCCTTCGCGCCCCATAAGACCAGCAGCGGACAGGCGATTCTCTGGCGCATGTCCGCTTCGTCGTGCTCAAGGTCAATGGTGGCCGCCGCACGATAATCCTCACAGGAGGCATGGACCGTATCGGGATTCTTGAAGCAACGCAGATATTCCGCCATGGCCTCGTCGGTGAACACGGCGGTGGGAGAACTCCAGCGTTTCATTTTCTCCTGTAAAAAATAAGCCGGGTCCGCGTTGATCATATGTTCCGGCAAGCCATTGGGTTGAATCAGGAAAAACCAATGGTAATAGCCGGTGGCAAAATGCTGGTCGGTGGTCTTGAACATGTGATAGGTCGGTGCGATATCCATCACGCACGCTTTTTTGATCGTCTCGGGATAATCCAGCGCCATGCGGTGAGTGACCCGGGCGCCACGGTCATGGCCCGCCACAAAAAATTCGTCGTACCCGAGGACCTTCATCACTTCGACCATGTCCCGAGCCATGGCCCGTTTCGAATAAGGCTGGTGATCCGCCGCGCTCGGCGGTTTTGAACTATCCCCGTAACCCCGTAAATCCGGGCAGACGACGTGAAAATGACGCGCCAACCTCGGGGCGACCTTATGCCACATCACGTGAGTCTGAGGATAACCGTGCAATAACAGGAGCGGGCGGCCCGATCCACCCCGCACCAGATTAATCTCGGCGCCGTGGGTATTGACTCGAAGATTTTCGAATTCGTTTCCAAATAGCATCGACTGACTCTGTCCACGTTTGAATCAAAGATTTCTCTAGATTCTTGCATAGGCCGCGCGAGATTCAATGCTCCCCTATCGTCGCTTGTTTCCAGCCTCTTGTATCGACACGAGCGGTGGAGTGCGAGGTTCCCTCATCGACTGGCCCTTGCGCACCCGCCTTTGGAATTACGCGAGAACTTCTGCAAACGGTCCATCATCCAAGCAGAATGGGTTCTTCCAGGGCTCAGCCCCAGGAGCCCGCATTCGACAAAACCTTAGGAGACGCAACCATGCAGAGCACTGTGTTCGCACTATCGGTGCTGGCCATACTGTCCGGCACCGTACTGGCCCAAGAAACGAAGACGGTCATCACCAAAATCAATGGCCAGGAGGTCGGCGCTGAGCAAGTACCTGCTCCCATGCCCGATGCCTTCAACTCGTTCGAGGAAACGGATGCCAATGGCGACGGTCGCGTCACGCCACAAGAGGCTCGTGAAGCCGGCATCCTGGATTTCTCGCAAGCCGATTCGAATCATGACGGCGTTCTGAATCCGGACGAGTACTACCGCGCGGCCGGTATGATGAACACGCCCCGAACGGTCCAATAGATCGGGTATCCGACCGATAGTGCCCGGCCGCCATCGGTCGGATACCGCCCTTTACGAACCCCTGACGAGCAAATCGCGACAAGGCAACTTGACAATAGAGAAAGGGTATGGTTACTAATCAGTTATCTGATTAAACTTGACAAACGCGCGATATCCTTGAAGCTACGACTGCGATCCGCTTCATTTCACCCCAACCCCGGCGCCAGTAAGGAAGCAATAACGCAGTCGAGAACCCTTTCTATCCCTGAGCGGGGGTGCGTTGATGTCGGAGGATAAAGCGAAAGCCGACGCACGCCGACTGGCTCGCCAACATACGAGCCAACTCCTGGCCATCCTGCAAGGCAAGGTGGACAAAGCCGAAGTCGCCAACTACTCCGAAAAATCGCCCCTCCCGGCCGCGCGCCAACCCAAAACCGTTCAGGAGCCTCCCGCCCCGGTTCCGGAACGCTCCCCGACCCACGGCGCTGGCCCCAAAACCAAGAATCGTCCAAGCCCGTTGATCGCCGTGGACGCAACGCTCAAGCGCAAGCGCAACAAGCCACTCAACGACCTCGTCAACAAAACCTTGCATTTGGCCCAGCTAAACCGGGTCTTTCGCTCGATGCTGCCGACCCATCTCCAGGAACATGCCACGCTGGCCCGTCTGGATGAAGAAGGCTGGGTCGTGCAAACCGATTCGTCCGCTTGGGCCACACGCTTGCGCTATGCCCTGCCTGAATTGCGCAAGCCCTTGCAATTGCACCTGGGCATCGAACTGCCGCGGCCCCGTATCCGCATCGCGCCCCCGGCCGTACCGGAGGCGCCGCCTCCGCCGTCGCGCCGCATGACCGTCACCGACCAAACCGTGAGCGTGTTGGAGAATGCCGCGCAGAATGTCGCCGACCCGCGGTTGGGAGCCGCCATCTTGCGGCTGGCCGAACACGCCAGGGGAACCCGCGGCAATCACGGGTGATGGCGTTCATTGAGCTTGGCTCGCGGCAAACTCACTATGGATGGCGCAATCCTGCACGGTTTCGCGGATCAATCGATCCACCACGGCCCGCAGGGCTTCCTCGGAGTCCGCGCCGGCCGCCAGGGCCTCGGTATAGGTACGCACTTGGCGATGGGCGCTGCTGCCACGGCGGAGAATTTCCCAGGCATGACCGACTTCCGTCTGACAGCCGAGATATTCGGCGTCTTCCTTAACCAGTTCCAATAATTCCTTCAACAGTTCGGCATAGGGCACGACGCAACCTTTGCCGAAATCCACCAATCCGGAATCGAAACCGTAGCGTTGCGCGCGCCAGCGGTTTTCATTGATCAACATGTGGGCGTAGAGACGCCAACGCTGATTGTGGCGGCGCAGGCGGTATAACATGCGCAGCAGACAGCGATAGAGCGCGGCGACGGTCAAGGCGTCGTCCAGCCGGGTGCAAACGTCGGCGATGCGCATTTCCAGGGTCGGATAGCGGGCGGAAGGGCGCACATCCCACCAGATCTTGGTGCTATCCTCGATCAAGCCCGCCTGGACCAAGACCCGCACATGCCGTTCGTACTCCTCGTAAGACTCGAAAACCTCCGGCAGACCGGTGCGGGGCAATTCGTTGAACACGCTCAGACGATAGGATTTAAGGCCGAGGTCCTCCCCGCCCCAGAATGGCGACGACGTGCTCAAAGCCAGCAGGTGCGGAAGAAAATAAGCGATCTGATTCATCAGATCGATGCGCAATTGATTGTCCTCGATGCCGACATGGACATGCATCCCGCAGATGAGCAGACGACGCACCACCCCTTGCAAATCCTGGGCGAGAATCGTGTAACGATCCTTGTCCGTATGGCGCTGATGATACCAGCGCGCGAAAGGGTGAGTCGAAGCGGCGATGGGCGCCAGGCCATAGCTCGCCGCCACTTCCGCGACCGTGGCCCGCAGGTTGCTGAGATCGGCGCGCAGTTCAGACATGGACCGGTGGATGCGGGTGCCCACCTCGATCTGCGAACGGAGGAATTCCGGGCTGGCCCGTCCGGTCAGTCGGCGTTCGCATTCGGCCAGCAGTTCCGGCGGGGGATCGGCGACCAAATCCCGCGTTTCCCGCGAAACCAGTAAGTATTCCTCCTCGATGCCCACGGTGAATGTGACATCGGAATGAGTGGCAGTCGTATGACTCATGGGCGCCTCTCCTAATCGCTGGCCGGATTTGACTATTTTGACTATAAGTATTGCCCCTGCGGCTAATAATGCCTCACCTGATACACCTGCGGTTCCCGCAACACGGCCACCAGCACATCGCCCAGCAATTCCGCCCAATGGGCGCAACCGACTTCATCGTCCAACAGATCCTGACGAATTTCGATCTCCACATGGGCCAGTCCGGCGGCTCCGGCATGGGTTTCCATGGTGTAACCGATTTGCCGTCCGGAATAGGGCTCGTTGTCGCCGACGGTCAAATCGGGATAGGCGCGCAGTCTTTCCAGCAGGGGCGAGGCCAGGCGCGGATCGCGATTCCACAGAATGCCAATCTGCCAGGGCCGGCGAAACCCGCCGAATACCGGCGTAAAACTGTGCACGGCGATCAAGGCGGGCGCCCGACCATGCCGCCACAAATGGGCCAGGGTTTCGGTAATCGCCCGATGATACGGCCAGAAGAAGGTGTCCATACGCTGCGCGGCCTCGGCGTCGCTGAGATGACGGTTGCCGGGAATGAAAGTGCCATCGCTCACCTGGGCGATGGAGGTTGGATCGCCCGGCGGTCGGTTGCAATCGATGAGCAACCGACTATAACCGCATAATACGGCGGGAGCATCCAGGCGTTCGGCCAGATGGCGGGTCACTGCGGCGGCCCCGATGTCCCAGGCGATGTGGCGTTCCAATTCCGAGGGTTCCAGGCCCAGATCGTCCAGTTTTTCGGGTATGGCCTGGCTGGCGTGATCGCAGACCAGAATCGCCGAGGATTGCCCGTCCGGATTGACCAGCGAAAAGGGCGGGGGATCGTTGGCGCCGAGCAACGAATTGACCGGGTGAGACGGTGAGGCGCTTAGGGCATTTTCGTTCATAAGCATGTCACTGGCTAACAACCGAACGGGAGCCGGCGTGTATCGCAACCACGGCGGTCCCCACCCGGCAAGACGGTTGTGGATTATGACCGTTTGATTAAACTCCGCTCATTTTAACGACCCTGGATCGTTCTGTGTTATTGCGATGAGCTATCCTTCCCGACGTCCAGCGGACTCAGAACACGCGCCAATAGCGGTCTGCAAGACGGACCTTTCACCTATACTGAATGAATTCGAAAAGAATCACGAATGAGGAAAACGGCATGTCCAAACCCTTCAAGGCACTTTTTCTGGGACTTTGCGCTGCCCTCGCGGCTAGCCCGGCCTTCGCCGACAAAACCTTGGTATTTTGTTCGGAAGGCAGTCCCGAAGGTTTCAACCCCCAGTTCTACACCGCCGGCACCACCTTCGACGCCACCTCCCGCAATGTTTTCGATGGCCTGGTGAAATTCGACCGAGGCACCACCACCATCACGCCCGGACTGGCCGAAAGCTGGGACATCTCGGAGGACGGTACCGTATACACCTTTAAATTACGCAAGGGCGTGAAATTCCACACCACAAAGGACTTCACCCCCAGTCGCGACTTCAACGCCGACGATGTGTTGTTCAGCTTCAACCGGCAATGGAAGAAAGACCATCCGTATCACAAGGTTTCCGGCGGCACCTACGAATATTTCAATTCCATGAGCATGCAGGACCTGCTCAAATCCATCGATAAAGTCGACGACTACACCGTGCGTTTCGTCCTGAATCGGCCGGAAGCCCCTTTCATCGCCAATCTGGGCATGGACTTCGCCGTCATTTTTTCGGCTGAATACGCCGACCAGATGATGAAGGCCGGCACGCCGGAACAGTTCGATCTGAAGCCGGTCGGCACCGGTCCTTTCCAATTGGTGAACTATCAGAAAGACGCGGTGATCCGCTATAAGGCCAATCCCGATTATTGGCGAGGCAAGGCCGCGATCGACAACCTGGTGTTCGCCATCACGCCGGATGCCTCGGTACGTTACGCCAAGCTCAAAGCCGGCGAATGCCACGTCATGCCCTATCCCAATCCCGCCGATTTGGAAGCCATGCGCAAGGACCCGGACATCACGCTGCTGGAAAAGGAAGGGCTGAACGTGGGGTATCTGGCGTTCAACACGGAGAAGAAGCCGTTCGACGACAAACGGGTGCGACAGGCGTTGAACCTGGCCATCAACAAGGCCGCCATCATCGATGCGGTTTTCCAGGGCGCGGGCAAAGTCGCCAAGAATCCCATTCCGCCCACCATCTGGTCGTACAACGACGATGTCAAGGACTATCCCTACGATCCGGAAAAAGCCAAACAGCTATTGGCGGAAGCCGGTTATCCCAACGGCTTCGAGACCGATCTCTGGGCCATGCCGGTGCAACGCCCCTATAACCCGAATGCCCGGCGCATGGCCGAAATCATTCAGGCCGACTGGGACAAGGTCGGCGTCAAGGCCAAGATCGTTTCCTTCGAATGGGGCGAATACCTCAAGCGCAGCAAGGATGGCGAGCATCAGACCGTATTGCTGGGCTGGACCGGGGACAACGGCGATCCCGACAACTTCCTGGCCGTACTGCTAGGCTGCGATGCGGTCGGCAGCGCCAACCGGGCACGCTGGTGTTACAAACCCTTCGAGGACTTGATCCAGGAGGCCAAACGGGTCAGCGACGTGAACGAGCGCACCCGCTTGTACAAGGAAGCGCAGGTCATCTTCAAGGAAGAAGCCCCGTGGGTCACCATCGCCCATTCCGTGGTCTTTCAACCCGTGCGTAAGGAGGTGGTCGATTTCCGCATCGATCCCTTCGGCGGGAACGTCTTCTACGGTGTCGACTTGCAATAAGGTGTGCATCCCAAGGCGGTTCGTTCCTTGACGTGGCGAGCCGCCGCTTCATCTCCCTCTTCAGGTCACCACGCTCATGATTGCCTTCATTCTGCGCCGCTTGGGCCTTCTGCTCCCCACCTTCATCGGCGTGACCCTGATCGCCTTTGCCCTGATTCATTTGATTCCCGGCGATCCCATCGAACTGATGGCCGGAGAACGCGGCATCGACGCCGCCCGCCATGCGCAATTGCGAGCGGAACTCGGCCTGGATCACCCGTTGTGGCAACAGTATTTCGGCTATATTTTCGACATTCTCCGGGGAGATCTCGGGCATTCCTTCGTAACCCGCGAACCGGTGCTGAAAGAATTTCTCACGCTGTTTCCCGCCACCATCGAGTTGTCCTTCTGCGCCATGCTGTTCGCCGTGGCCATCGGATTGCCGGTCGGCATCATCGCCGCCGTCAACCGCGATTCGATATTCGATCACACCGTCATGGGCGTATCCCTGATCGGTTATTCCATGCCCATTTTCTGGTGGGCCTTGCTGCTGATTCTGCTGTTCTCCGTGAATCTCGGCTGGACGCCGGTATCCGGACGGATTTCGGTGATGTTCTGGGTGGAGCCGGTCACCGGCTTCATGCTCATCGATACCTTGCTGGCCGGCGATACCGAGGCTTTCGTATCGGCCTTGCAGCATTTGATCCTGCCCGCCATCGTGCTGGGCACCATTCCGCTGGCGGTTATCGCCCGCATGACCCGATCCGCGATGATGGAAGTCATACGCGAGGATTACATCCGGGTCGCGCGCGCCAAGGGCCTGAGTCCGCTGCGCGTGATTACCGTCCATGCCCTGCGCAACGCCCTGATTCCCGTGATAACGGTGATCGGCCTGCAGGTCGGCGTGCTGCTGGCCGGGGCCATACTCACAGAAACTATTTTTGCCTGGCCGGGGGTCGGCAAATGGCTGGTGGATTCCATCCAGCGCCGTGACTATCCTTCGGTACAGGGTGGCATTCTGTTGATCGCCAGCATCGTCATGCTGGTGAACCTGCTGGTCGATCTGCTGTATGGCCTGATCAATCCCCGTATTCGTTACTCCCGTTGAACGAGCCTGTCCGCCCATGACCGAAACCACCCCCTCGCCAACCATCGCCCCACTCGCGCCCCCCGGCCCGCTGCGTGAGTTCTGGCAATATTTCAGCAAGAACAAGGGCGCCGTGCTGGGCATGGCGGTGATCGTCTGCCTGGTGCTAATCGCGCTGTGCGCGCCCTGGCTGGCTCCGCACGATCCCCATGAACAATTCCGGCATGCCTTGTTGCTGCCGCCCTTCTGGAGCGATGGCGGCTCGGAACGCTTTCTGCTGGGCACCGACGACGTCGGCCGGGATATTCTGTCGCGGCTGATATTCGGCGCGCGGGTTTCCTTGCTGGTCGGTTGCATTGTCGTCACGCTGTCGCTGGCGGTGGGCGTCGTGCTGGGGTTGACCGCCGGATTCTTCCGAGGCTTCGTGGAAAACCTCATCATGCGTCTGATGGACGTCATGCTGGCCTTACCCAGTCTGCTGTTGGCCATCGCCATCGTCGCCATACTCGGCCCCAGCCTGAGCAATGCCATGATCGCCATCGCCGTCGTGGTGTTGCCGCATTATGTCCGACTGACACGGGCGGCGGTCATCACCGAAACCTCCAAGGACTATGTCATCGCCAGTCAGGTCGCGGGCGCGGGCCTGCTGCGGCAGATGTTCGTCAACGTGCTGCCGAATTGCATGGCGCCATTGATCGTGCAGGCCACGCTGGGATTTTCCTCGGCCATTCTGGATGCGGCGGCGCTGGGCTTTCTCGGACTGGGCGCGCAGCCCCCCACGCCGGAATGGGGCACCATGCTCGCCGATGCCCGACAGTTCATCCAACGGGCTTGGTGGGTAGTCACTTTTCCCGGCCTGGCGATTTTGATCACCGTGCTGGCCTTCAATCTCATGGGCGACGGTTTGCGCGACGCCCTCGATCCTCGGTTGAAACGCTGATGGCCTTGTTGGAAGTCGATCGCTTATCGGTGCAGTTCGGCACCCGCAGCGCGCCATTCGTCGCCGTGGACGGCGTCGAACTGCAGGTGGAATCGGGCGAGGTCATCGGCATCGTCGGTGAATCCGGTTCCGGCAAATCGGTGATGTCCTTGGCCATCATGGGGTTGATCGAGTTTCCCGGCCGAGTCACCGCCGAGCGGCTGCTGTTCGCCGAGCGGGATTTGTTGGCCTTGCCGCGCGCCGCTCGGCGCCGTTTGCTCGGCAAGGACATCGCCATGATCTTCCAGGACCCCATGACCAGCCTGAATCCCTGCTATACGGTGGGTTTTCAGTTGATGGAGACCCTCAAGGTCCATCAAAATCTCAATCGGACCGAACGCCGCCAGCGGGCATTGCAACTGCTGGAGCAAGTGGGGATTCCCGATCCGGCCAGCCGGTTGCGGGCTTTTCCGCATCAATTGTCCGGAGGCATGAGCCAACGCGTGGTGATCGCCATGGCCATCGCCTGCAATCCCCGCCTACTGATCGCCGACGAACCGACCACCGCGCTGGATGTGACCATTCAGGCGCAGATCATGGATTTGCTCAAGGACCTGCAGCAACGCCACGGCATGGCCTTGCTGTTGATCACGCACGATCTGGCGGTGGTGGCGGAATCCTGCGCACGGGTGGTAGTGATGTACGCGGGACAAATCGTGGAAACCGGCCTGGTGCGGGACGTATTCAGCGCCCCGCGGCATCCCTACACGGCGGCTCTGCTGGACGCCTTGCCAGAACGCAGCGTCGGCAAGGATCGGTTGGCCACGATTCCCGGCGTGGTGCCGGGGCAATACGATCGGCCGTTGGGCTGTCTGCTGAATCCGCGTTGCCAATTCGCCGACGACCGCTGCCGCCGGGAGCAACCCCGTTTACGCGGGCTGGGCGACCGTCAGGTCCGTTGTCATACGCCGCTGGATACCGATGGGAGGCCGACCCATGACTGAATTGGGCGAAGCGGTCATGGAAGCCGAGGACCTGGCCCGCTATTACAGCGTGTCGCGCGGCTGGTTGAAGGATAAGGCCACGGTCAAGGCGCTGGATGGCGTATCGTTCACGCTGCGTTCCCGCAGCACGCTAGCCGTGGTCGGCGAATCGGGTTGCGGCAAATCCACCCTGGCCCGGCAACTGACGCTGATCGAAAAACCCAGTGGCGGTTCCCTGCGCTTGCTGGGGCAGGACCTCAGCCAGGCCGGCGACAAGGAGCGCCGTCTGGCGCGGCGCCATGTGCAGATCATTTTTCAGAATCCCTACGCCTCGCTCAACCCACGTAAGAAAGTCGGGGCCCTGTTGCAGGAACCGTTGAAGATCAACACCCAGGACAACGCCCGTCAACGCGAGGAAAAGGTCCGCATGATGATGGGCCGGGTCGGGCTGCGCCCGGAACACTATAGCCGTTATCCGCACATGTTCTCGGGCGGCCAGCAACAGCGCATCGCCATCGCCAGAGCCTTGATGCTGCATCCGCAAATGGTGGTGGCGGACGAACCCGTGTCCGCGCTGGACGTATCCATTCAGGCTCAGGTGTTGAATCTGCTGATGGATTTGCAGGAAGAACTGGGGATGGCTTATGTGTTCATCTCGCACGATCTCAGCGTGGTGCGGCATATCGCCAATGAGATCATGGTGATGTATCTGGGGCGGCCGGTGGAACACGGATCGCGGGACACCATCTTCAATCAGCCCCGTCATCCCTACACCCGCGCGCTGATGGCGTCCATGCCCCGGCTTAATCCCGAATTACGGGCGCAACGCCTGCCCTTGGGCGGTGAACTGCCTTCGCCGCTTAATCCTCCGACGGGCTGCGCCTTTCATACCCGTTGCCCTTTGGCCACCGGCGAATGCGCGCAAACCCGCCCGGCTTTACGGACGGTGGCGAACCGTCAGGTCGCTTGTCACTACGCCGAGCAGGTCAACGATTAACTTGCACACCCGTCTGGGGGCTCCCCGCCTCCAACGTGGCGAGTAGCGGACCACCCTTGACAGCGTGATCGGCGGGAACGATTTCAAAAAACCTCGGTTTCCACCACTTGGACCGTCACCCGCATATTCGGTGCGAGTTGGTGGGCGGCCAGAAAAGTCCCGGAAACCGGTGGAATTTCCTCCGGATGGCGATGGACGGCCACGGCGATATGATCATTGCCCACCACGAGACCGCTGGTGGAGTCGAATCCCTTCCAGCCCGCGCCCGGCAGGTAGACTTCCGACCAGGCATGAGTGGAACCGTCGCCCAACACGGTTTCCGGTGAATACAGATAACCGCTGACAAATCGCGCCGCCAACCCGAAATAGCGGCAGGCTTCGATAAACAAGGTGGCATAATCCCGACAGGACCCACCCTGGATGCTCAGGGTCTCACCCGGCGTTTGCACACCCGGCTCCTCGCGCATGCAATAAGTGAAATTGTTGGCCAACGCTTTATTGATCCAATCCAGCAATAAATAGGTTTCCACCACCTGCCCTGGCTGCCAGAATTTCCGCAACCACTCGCCAATCGCCGGCTGATCATCCAAAAAAATCGGCACGACATAGGGGCTCAGGTCAATGCGTTCGACGGGATCGTATTGAAAGGGAAAATTGACGGCGTAGTCCTCGACCCAAAAATCAAGAGGCTGATCTTCATAGTGTTTCAGGGTAATGCCGCTAAAGATCGACAATTGCTTCGACCGTTCCAGAAACTGCACGATGCCGACCGAATTGCCGTAGACATCCCGCTGCCACTTGATCATGTGGGCCGGAGTGATTTCCAATTGTGACGATTCGATGCGAAGATCATGGCCCTCGCGCGGTCTCAGCAGCAACCGGTGGGGCTGCAAGGTGACGATTTCACTGTATTCGTAAGTCGTGGTATGGGTGATCTGCAAGTGTCGCATCGCGGCTCCTCGCCACTGTAAATTCATAAGGTGAAAAGCCTAACTCAATGAGTCCTGACAGTTCCTGCCACATATCATGTCATCGATGAATCCCCATTTATGGGTGACCCTTTCGGGTCACGGTTTCGGCCACTTGGCCCAAACGGCGCCGATACTGAACCGCCTTCGCGAGGATTTGCCCGGCTTGCGTCTGACGCTGCAATCGGCCCTGCCCGCCACCGTTTTGCGCCAGCGCATCATGGGGACGTTCGAACACGTCCCGGAATCCGTGGACGTTGGAATGCTCATGGCCGATGCCCTGGATGTCCAAATACCGCAAAGTCTGGCGGCCTACCGCCAGTTCCACGCGGAATGGGCACGCCGTTTGGCCCGTCAGGAGGCGCTATTGGATCGTTTTCGGCCGGATTTGTTGCTGGCCAACGTGCCTTATCTGCCGCTGGCCGCCGCCGCCAACGTGGCGATTCCGGCGGTGGCGCTGTGCTCGTTGCACTGGGCCGACATTGTGCCCGCCTATTTCCCCGCGACGCCGGAATTGGCCGACTGGCGTTGGCGCATGCTGGAATCCTACCGACAAGCCGCCGTGTTTCTCCGTCCCGCGCCGTCCATGCCCATGCCGGATTTAAGCAACACTCGGGCCATAGGCCCGATCGCCTTGCGTGGCCGCCGCCGTCGCGCCGAGATTAATCAACGTCTGGGGCTGTCGGGTGACGAGACGGTGGTGCTGGTCGCCTTAGGCGGCATCGACAATCCATTGCCCGTGGCGGACTGGTCCATCCTACCGGGCGTTCGTTGGCTGGCGCCGGGTACCGGCCACAGCGAACGCGGCAACGCGCTCGACTGGTCCCGCGTCGCCGATCTGCCCTTCATCGAGCTTTTGGAATCCTGCGACGTGATTCTGACCAAGCCGGGCTACGGCAGTTTTACCGAAGCCGCCTGTGCCGGCAAACCGGTGCTTTACGTGGAAAGGAATGACTGGCCTGAGCAATCCTATCTGGTGGACTGGTTGTCCGAATACGGCCGCTGTCTTTGCATCGAGCGTGAGGCGCTCAAGACGGGCGATCTGGCCGGGCCGTTGGATACTCTCCTGAATCAACCCAGCAAACCACCGCCGCGTCTCACGGGGCTGGACGCGGCGGTCGAATGTCTATTGGCCTATCTTTCCGGCAGGAGCGCGACTTCGAGGTAGGTTTGCCAGATGCGGTCGAGGGTATCGGCCGCACCCGCGGCGACCTTGTAATCCACGTAGCCCGACACCGTGGTTTGTCCGGGATTGATTTCCACCGTGGGTACGCCCGCTCGGCTGGCCTCAATCACCGGTCCGGCGATGTAGGGAAATACGCTGGTCGTACCGATGCTGAACACCATATCGAAACCCAGGCCCAATTGCTGATACAACAGGGTAATGCTCTGCTCCGGCAGCAACTCCCCGAACAAAACCACCCGTGGCCGCAGTACGGCGCGGCAGTTCGGGCAGGAAGGGGGAATATCCAGATCAGCGTAATGCAGCACCGTGGTCTTGTACGAACAAGCGGTGCAGTGCAGATCATGGATGTCACCGTGGATTTCGATCAGGTTCAAACTGCCTGCGTCGCGATGGAAGCCATCGATATTCTGCGTCAACACCCAGACATCGAAATGATTTTGCATCTCGGCGATGATGCGATGGGCCGTGTTGCAACTGGCGCCGCGGCAGGACTGTTCGATCTGATGGATGTATTTCCAGGGAATGTGCGGGGCCGTCTCCATCATTTCGCCGGATAAGGCCACCTCGATCGGCAGGCTCTCCTCGGTCAGTTCCTCGTTGTAAAGGCCGCCGATACCTCTATAAGTGGGCAAACCCGAATCGGCCGAGATACCCGCTCCGGTGACGAACAACAGTCGCCGGGAACGGCGAAGATCCTCGACTATGCGTTTGATGGTGTCTTGCTGAAGATCGAACATCGTGTGCGTCCTCCGAGAGGTGAGGTGATTGCATCCATTATTGATATAGCTCAAGTCGCGGTCTGCACCAAACGCTGTGGGGCAATGCGCCCATCCTCCCGGACTTCGCCCACGCCGAGGAATCGTTCGCCGTGATAGAGACGCACTGCACCCTGACAAGGCGCGTGCGGCAACCAGACCGATTGCCCCCGCCCCAAATAATACGCAGCCTCATCCGGCAGACTCACCTTTGGGCAATCGACCAGCGCAGAATCCACGGCCAACAAAATAGCGTCCAAAGCCGCTTCGCCTTGTTCCGCGAGTTGCTTGATGGCATCCAGCGTGATCAGACGTTCCGCGTCGAAAGGCTCCACCGCCGTACGCCGCAAAGCCACGATATGCGCGCCACAATCGAGCGCCTCACCGAGGTCGGCGGCCAACGTTCGGATATAGGTGCCCTTGGTGCAACGGACCTCGCATTCCAGGGTATCGGGCGTCAGACTCAACAGACGCAAATCGTGGATGATCACGCTACGGGGCTTGCGCTCCACTTCCAGGCCCTGACGGGCCAGTTCGTACAGTGGCCGGCCTTGATGCTTGAGCGCGGAATACATGGGCGGAATCTGCTGGATTACGCCGGTAAACCGCGCTAGAACCGCCGCCACCGCCGCTTGGGTCAATCCTCCGACCGGTCGCCGGGTCACCACCTCCCCTTCGGCATCGCCCGTGGTGGTGGTTTCCCCCAAGCGACTGGTGAAACGATACGCTTTGTCGGCATTCAACAATACGCCGGCAAATTTGGTGGCTTCCCCCAGACACAATGGAAGCATGCCGCTGGCGAGCGGGTCCAAGCTGCCGGTATGCCCCGCCTTACGGGCCCGATACAGGCGCTTGACGATCTGCAAGGCCGCATTGGAGGACATACCGCTGGGTTTATCGAGTAATACGATCCCGTTGACGGATCTTCCGCGTTGCGTTGCCATAAATCAGTGTTGGAAGAGAAGACGCCGCCGGTTGTGACCGGGCAGCGGGTGAACGGGAATGCTAGGGCGCCTCGTCGTCGTTCTGCGACTCGTGGCGGGCCTCATCCTCGGCCACGGCCGCAGCGATGAGCGCGGACAAACGGGCGCCCCGTTCGACGGTCTCGTCATAAAGAAAGCGCAGCCGCGGCACTGAACGCATGCGCACCTGATGGGCCAGGTTATGCCGCAGCAATCCGGCTATCTCATTGAGATGGGTGACTATCGCCGCGCGCGACGCGGCGTCGTCGCTGAGAATGGTCACATACACCTTGGCCTGGCCCAGATCCTTGCTGACGAGCACGTTGGTAATGGAGACCATCGCTCCACGGGGATCATCGATCGCATCGTGGATCAATTGCGCCAGTTCACGCCTCAGCAATTCACTGACGCGGCGGGTGCGAGGAAATTCCTTGGGCATATCAGATCCTCAACGCCATCGGCCCATGATCCGCACGCGGCCACCCGCCGGGGCGGCCCATGCCGAACTCACAGCTTGCGGGTCACTTCGACCCGTTCGAAGACTTCGATCTGATCACCCTGCTTGATGTCATTGTAGTTGCGCACCCCAATGCCGCATTCCGTGCCGGAGCGAACTTCGCTGACGTCCTCCTTGAAACGGCGCAGAGATTCCAACTCGCCTTCGAAGACCACCACGTTATCGCGCAACACCCGTATGGGTTTATTACGCTTGACCATCCCATCCAGCACCATGCACCCGGCGATGGCGCCGAACTTGGACGAGCGGAACACGTCGCGCACTTCGGCCAGACCCACCACATTTTCCTTGAACTCGGGCTTCAACATGCCTTGCAGCGCCCGTTTGACCTCGTCGATGACGTCGTAGATCACACTGTAGTAATGCAGATCCACGCCTTCTTCGTCGATCAACTTCCGAGCGACGCCGTCGGCGCGCACATTGAAACCGATCAGAACGGCTTCGGAGGCCAGGGCCAGATTGACGTCCGATTCGTTGATCCCGCCCACGCCACTGGCAACGATCTTGACCTTGACTTCGTCCGTGGACAATTGGGTGAGCGCATCGGCCAACGCCTCGACGGAACCCTGCACATCCGCCTTGAGCACCACGTTGAGGGTGCTGACTTTACCGTCTTCCAGGTGTTCGAACACGTTCTCCAGCTTGGCCTTCTGCTGTCTGGCCAACTTGACCTCGCGGAACTTGCCCTGACGAAACAGCGCGATCTCACGGGCCTTGCGTTCGTCACCCACGACCACGAATTCATCGCCGGCATTCGGCGTACCCGACAAACCCAATACTTCCACTGGCAATGAAGGACCGGCTTCGTTGACGACCTTGCCGGTCTCGTCCACCATGGCGCGCACCCGGCCATACTCGACACCGCTGAGCAACATATCGCCCTTGCTCAAGGTGCCGCTTTGCACCAGAACGGTCGCCACCGGTCCACGGCCCTTGTCCAGCCGCGATTCGATTACCACGCCCCGCGCCGGACCATCGGGCACGGCCGTGAGTTCGAGAATTTCGGCCTGCACCAGCACCTGATCGAGCAGATCGTCGATGCCCATGCCGGATTTCGCCGATACGTACGCGAACAAAGTGTCGCCACCCCATTCCTCGGAAACCACCTCATGGCGGGATAGTTCGCTCTTGATACGCTCAGGATCGGCGTCTTCCTTATCCATCTTATTCACCGCCACCACGATGGGCACTCCGGCGGCGCGCGCATGCTGTACGGCTTCGATGGTCTGAGGCATCACGCCGTCATCGGCCGCCACCACCAGAATCACGATGTCGGTGGCCTTGGCCCCACGGGCGCGCATGGCGGTGAAAGCCGCATGGCCGGGCGTGTCCAGAAAGGTGATCGTACCTTTCTCGGTTTTCACGTTGTAAGCGCCGATGTGTTGGGTTATTCCACCGGCTTCGGCGGCCGCCACACGAGTCCGGCGGATATGATCGAGCAAGGAGGTCTTGCCATGATCGACATGACCCATGATGGTCACCACCGGGGCGCGCGGCAAGGCATGTCCAGCCTCCTCGTTATCCGCCACCAGCTCTTCCTCCAGGGCGTTTTCCTTGAGCAGCTTATGGGTATGCCCCATCTCGTCGACGACGAGGGCCGCGGTATCCTGATCCAACACCTGGTTGATGGTGACCATGGTACCCATCTTCATCAGGGTCTTGATGACTTCCGTGGCTTTCACGGACATCTTCTGGGCCAGTTCAGCGACGCTGATCGTTTCGGGAATAGCGACTTCCCGCACGATAGGCGCCGTCGGCTTGGCAAAACCATGCCGCACGGAAGGCATGGGCGTAACCTTGGCGCCTTTCGCCGGTTTGGCCTTACGGCGTCCCTTATCATTGGTCTCATCCGCGCGTTTGACGCCCCGTCCGCTATCCGTAGGGGTTTCGCTGCGCCGACCTTTGTGGTCGGTTTCCGGACGGCGACGACCTTCCGGTTTGGCCTCTCCGACGCCGCGATCACCCGGATTCGCCCGTGCCGGTATTTTTCCATTATTGGGCTGATTTTGCTCGCGAACCGCTTTCTTCGGCTCTGCCGCGGCGGCCACCGCCGTCCCCGCGCGGCGTTGCTTCTCCTGCTCTTGCGCCTGCTCGGCCTGACGACGCGCTTCCTCTTCTTCGGCCTGACGACGCGCTTCCTCTTCTTCGGCCTGACGACGCGCTTCCTCTTCTTCGGCCTGACGACGCGCTTCCTCTTCTTCGGCCTGACGACGCGCTTCCTCTTCTTCGGCCTGACGACGCGCTTCCTCTTCTTCGACCTGACGACGCGCTTCCTCTTCTTCGACCTGACGACGCGCTTCCTCTTCAGCCTGGCGGTGTCGCTCGTCTTCTACTGCGCGATGCAAGGCTCGATTGGCAATCTGCTCCTGCGGCCGTACGTCGCGGCGTTTGCCCTCTTCCTCGATCACGCTGCGCTTGATATAGGTACGCTTTTTACGCACCTCCACGCTCACGGTTTTAACCTGTCCGGCACCACTACCTGCCACCTTGATTTCACTATGGGTTTTACGGTTGAGGGTAATCTGCCGGGGTTCCGAAAATCCCAATCGCATCTTCTTGCCGTGGCTTTTCCGTAAATGCGCCAGCAAATCCCGCTTCTGTTCGTTGGTTATGGTGGCATCGGCATCGGAAACGGGAATACCCGCCTCGGCGAATTGCACCATCAACCGGTCGACCGGAATACCTACGTCGGCCGCGAATTGCTTAATCGTCACATCCGTCATCAAATCACCCCCAGCATTGCCTAACCTTGCCGTTCGCCCGAGAACCACGGGGCACGCGCCGTCATGATCAGGCGGGCCGCGCGTTCATCGTCAAGACCCGCCATCTCGGTCAGGTCATCGACAGACAATTCAGCAAGATCTTCCATCGTCGGAATGCCTCGTTCAGCCAGGAAAAACGCCAGGTCCTCATCCATGCCTTCCATCTGTAGCAGATCGTCTGCCGGACCCGCTCCACCCAGTTGTTCTTCCTCGGCGATGGCACGCGTCAACAGCGCATCTCGCGCCCGATTGCGCAGTTCCTCCACCATGGTTTCATTGAATCCCGGTACTTCCAACATTTCCTGAATCGGCACATACGCGACTTCCTCCAGACTGACGAACCCTTCGCGCACCAGGATCGCGGCGATTTCGTCGTCTATGCCCAGTTGCTCGGCCAGAAGCGAACGCAGATTCTCTTCTTCCTCGCCGCTTCGAGCCGTCGCCTGCTCCTCGGTGAGTACGTTCAGGTCCCAGCTGGTCAACTCACTGGCCAAACGCACATTTTGGCCACTTTTTCCGATCGCCTGCGAAAGCTTCTCTTCTGCAACCACGATATCCATGCTGTGCGCGTCCTCGTCGACCACGATGGACAAAACCTCGGCTGGCGACATGGCCTTGATCACGTATTGTGCGGGATTCGCGTCCCACAATACGATGTCCACCCGCTCCCCGGCCAGTTCGTTGGACACGCTCTGCACCCGCGAGCCGCGCATGCCGACACAAGCTCCCACCGGATCGATGCGCGGGTCTTTACTGTGCACGGCGATCTTAGCTCTGACTCCGGGATCACGGGCGGCGCCCATGATCTCGATGATCTCCTGGCCGATTTCCGGAACTTCCAAAGTAAACAAGGCGGTGAGCAATTCCGGAGCCACTCGGCTGATGAACAACTGCGGACCGCGAGGCTCCGAGCGCACATCTTTGAGATAACCCCGCAGGCGATCTCCGTTGCGTACCTGTTCGCGCGGGATCATTTCCTCACGCGGTATCTTGGCTTCCACATTGCCCCCCAGGTCCAATATCACATCGCCTTTTTCAATGCGTTTGACAATGCCGCTGAGCAGTTCTCCTTTGCGTTTGATGAACGCGTCTACGACCTGCGCGCGCTCGGCTTCCCGGACTTTCTGAACGATCACTTGCTTGGCGGTCTGCGCGGCGATCCGGCCGAATATGGCATTATCCACTTGTTCTTCGACGAAGTCGCCGGTCTGGACATCGGGCTGACGTTGGACGGCCTCGCCTTCCAGCATCTGTCGATCCGGGTTCACCATCTCCTCGTCCTCGCCGATCACCTGCCAACGGCGAAAGGTCGTGTAGTCACCGGTCCGGCGATTAATAGCCACCCGCAGATCGACATCACCGGTGTACAGTTTTTTGGCGGCGGAGGCCAAGGCGGCTTCCATGGCTCCGAAAATGATTTCCTTGCCAACGCCTTTTTCGTTGGAAACGGCATCCACCACCAACAGAATTTCTTTGCTCATCGCTTTTCCTCGCCCTTGTTTCCGCCCTGGAACTCGGGAACCAATCGAGCTTTTTCGACGCGCTCCAGCGGCAACGACAATTCCTGACCGTCGCATTCCAAGAGGACATCGTCACCGCGCAACCCCAACAATCGACCGGCGAAATTACTGCGACCATTCAGCGGTATGCTCAAGTGCACGCGAATCTTATGTCCGGTGAACCGCACGAAATGCTCGGCTTCGAACAGCGGTCGATCCAGGCCCGGAGAAGAAACCTCCAGGGTATAATGGCCGGGTATCGGATCTTCAACATCCAGGACGCCACTGATCTGCTCGCTGACACGCTGGCAGTCGTCCAGTGTGACGCCATCGACCGTATCGATATACACGCGCAGCAGTCCGTTACGAGGATGGGGATGATATTCCACACCCACCAGCTCACAGCCCATGGCTTGCACTGCGGTTGCTAGTATCTGCTTTAATCGAGGGTCCTGGCGCATTCGTGAGACCTAAACAAAAAATGGGCCGTAGGCCCACTTGTTCAGCAACTGGCTATTTCCGCATGTTCACGCGGTCTATGGCGTCGCGCATATAAAAAAAGCCCAACCCTGGGCTTTGCCTTACCATAAGTGGTAGCGGGGGCAGGATTTGAACCTGCGACCTTCGGGTTATGAGCCCGACGAGCTACCGGACTGCTCCACCCCGCAGCAGAGACAGCTATATTAGAATTTTTTGTATGAGTTGACAAGCTTCCGCTCGCGACTTCTCCACATCCCTGTCCCAAATCCCACCCGGCAACCTGGAATCGTCACTCATTGGGCTCTTCCAATCGCTTCCATAAGCACTGGCCACCACTACTTTTTTCCAGCAACTCCAGGTAGCGTTGGTGAGCGGCCTGCTCTTCGGCGTTTGCCCGCCGTACCGGTAACGGTTGGTCCGGCTTGTCGCGCACGTCCGTCTGCACGGGTCCCTGCTCGACCGGCCGAGTTTCGGTTTCCAGAATCAAGGCGACCTGCCCACCGGTCATCGCCAGATAGACATCCGCGAGTAACTCGGCGTCCAGCAACGCGCCATGCAAAGTCCGTTGGGTATTATCGATACTGTATCGCTTGCACAGAGCATCCAGCGTGTTGCGCTGACCTGGGTGGAGTCGGCGAGCCAGATGCAGCGTATCCAATGCTCCCCGGCAAAAGTCTTCCAGGCTGGCCCACTGCGGGTCGCAACGGCGCAACTCGTGATCAAGAAAACCCAGGTCGAAGGCGGCGTTATGGATGATCAGTTCCGCATCGGCCACGAAGCTCAGCAATTCCTGTGCGATATCCGGGAACCGCGGCTTATCGGCGAGGAACGTATTGGTGATACCGTGAACGGCGCTGGCCCCGGCATCGATCTCGCGATCCGGCTGCAGATAATAGTGAAAGCGGTTGGAGGTCAACCGCCGGTTCAACAATTCCACGCAACCGATTTCGATGATCCGGTGACCTTGCGCCGGATCGAGTCCGGTGGTTTCCGTATCCAGCACGATTTGCCGCGAGGCCATGCCTGCGATCCCCTCAAGGTTGTTCGGCAAGCGCCGCCGCGATGCCCAGGCGGGCTAGGGCGTCGGCGCGCTCATTTTCGGGATGGCCACTATGGCCCTTCACCCAGCGCCATTCGATCTTGGGATGGCGGGCCATGGCCGCATCCAGGCGTTGCCAGAGATCCTGGTTCTTAACCGGCTTGTTGTCGGCCGTGCGCCATTGGCGGCGTTTCCAGCCCGCCAGCCACTCGCTTACTCCCTGCTGCAAATAGCGGGAATCCGTGTGGACGATGACATGGCAGGGGCGTTTGAGCCTTTCCAGCCCTTCGATGGCGGCCAGCATTTCCATACGATTATTGGTGGTGTGCCGTTCCCCGCCGCTAAAGGTTTTTTCCTGGCCGTTCCAGCGCAGGATCAGACCCCAACCGCCCGGACCCGGATTGCCGCTACAGGCGCCATCGGTGAACATTTCCACGGGCTCAGTCACGTTTAGCCTTCGCTACGGGGCGGATCAAGCCCGTTGGCACGGGATAAGGACGCACCGGCCGATGCTGTTTGATCATCGTCAGGGGAATAGACCGCTTTTTAGCCATCACCACATACGCTCCCCCCAGTATTGGCCACCATTTCGGCCCCAACCGCTGCACCAAGGGCTGTCGCTCGCGCACTGGGGGCGGACTGGCCCAGGGCCAATAAAAGCAATACCGGGCACAGAGGCTTTCCAGATCCAGACGGGCGAGCCAATCCTGCAGCCTGGGCATGTTGACCAGCCGTCCGACGCGCGGCGCCGCACGCAACCCTAAGCTGCGCCATACACCCACCGGAGAAAACGGGTTGAAACCCAGAGTCAGCACATAGCCGTCGGGAAGCAGGACCCGCTCGACCTCCCGCAAGACCGCATAAGGGTCCGCGACGCATTCCAAGACATGACAAAGCACCGCGACATCGACGCATCGACTGGCGATAGGCAAAGCGTCAGGGTCGGCGACCAAATCGGAGGAACATCCTGCGATAGGCGGAAAACAGGTCAATCGCCAATGCTGATGGAAGGAATCGCTGGCCAGTCCTTGAGCACACTCAGGCACTCCCAAAACCAGCAGGCGCTGACCCGACAAGGTCGCCAACAAATCGCCTAACGCGGCGGCTTCCGCTTCCCCAAACTGTTTTCCCAACGGTTCACTGTACCAGTGCCGCAGATCGAGCCAGGTTTGATCGTGCATGCTGCCCTATGACTTCTTAATCTTGCGTCGCCGCCCGTGCCGCCGATCGCTTTCATCGCGGCAAGTTTAGCACGGCTTCCAGGCCGCCTGTCTGAGCATTGCGCAGAACCAGCTCGCCGCCATGAGCGCGGGCGATATTGCGGGCGATACTCAAGCCCAGGCCCGTTCCGCCGGTATGCCGATTCCGCGAACCTTCAAGACGGTAAAAAGGTTCGAAGACCTTTTCCAGTTCCGCTTCGGGCATTCCCGGCCCGGCATCGCGTATCACCAATTGCAGTCGGTCGGGACTGTCCTGGACCAGCACCGTGGCCTGCTGGCCGTACTGCACGGCGTTATTGATCAGATTCGTCAGACAGCGTTTCAACGCCAAGGGTCGGCCCACCCAAGGGGCCACGGCCTGCCCCTCCAGGGTCACGGCGCCTCCGGCATCGCCGGTGTCTTCCTGGAGGCTTTCGAGCAAGGCGTTGATGTCTATGGGCACCAGGGCCTCACTGAATTCCGTACCGCGCATAAAATCCAGCGTCGCCTGCACCATGGCTTCCATATCGTCCAGATCGTTCTGGAATTTTTCCTGCAGTTCGGGTTTATCCAACAGCTCGGTTCGCACTCGTAACCGGGTGATGGGGGTTTTCAGGTCATGCGATACGGCTGCCAACACCCGGCTGCGCTCATCGATATAGTGCAGCAATCGCGCTTGCATGTTATTGAACGCCTGCGCCGCCTGGCGCACTTCCGTGGGGCCACTCTCCGCCAGAGGCGGGCGGCGCAGATTCCGGCCCAATTCCGTGGCCGCCGTGGCCAGCAGCGCCAGGGGGCGAGTGACCCACCGCACCGCCAAAGCCGACAGCACCCAAACCGACACGAACAGTATCGCCAAAATCAACAACACCCGGTATGGCCAGGCGAAGACATCCTCGGGAACGCGATGTCGGAAGGTCACCACACTGCCATCCTTGAGCCGCACCTGCACGACGAAGGCCCGGCTGTTCAACCAGTGTCCGTAACGGCGAAAACGCCGTTCCCCAAACGGGTCCGGCCCCATATCCGGAGGCATATCATCGGGACCGCTGAACACGGCAACCTGCATGGGCCATTCATCGCCCAATTGACGGCGGATCACGGCGGTTATCAGCGGCGCCGAGGCGTTGCCGTCGGGTCCGGGTTCGCGCCAAGGCAGGTGCAGACTGATACGGGTCGGGGGCAAATCCAACGCGGCGACCAAACGCCGCCGCTCGCTGGGCGCAGACTCGTCCAACAACTCGACGATAGCCGCGATGCGCTGGGCAATGTCTCCACCCACGGCTTGATACAGAATCTGGCCGCGATCATGAAACTGTATCACGGCGCTCAACAACTGCGTCAGCAGCAGCCCACCCAGTAACAGCAACAGCAACCGACCGAACAACGAACGCGGCAACATCTACCCCTCGCGCGTGACGGCGCCGACCAGCATATAGCCTTCGTTACGCACGGTCTTGATGATCTCGGCATCCCGTGAGTCCTCGCCCAGGCGATGCCGCAGGCGGCTGACCTGCATATCGATGCTGCGATCGAAAGGGGTCGCCTCCCGGCCCTGTGTCAGATCCAGCAACTGGTCGCGGGTCAGTACGCGGTTCGGCTGTTCCAGAAAAACGCACAACAAGCGATATTCACGACTGCCCAGCGGTATCACCACGTTCTGGGGGGAAATCAGATGGCGGGTGTTCACATCCAGGGTCCAACCCGCGAAACGATACCGCTGTAGGGCGCCGGCCTCCACGGGCCATTCCCGGACCCGGCGCAGCACGCTGTTGATCCGTGCCAGCAGTTCACGCGGATTGAAAGGCTTGGCCAGATAGTCATCCGCCCCCATTTCCAGGCCAATGATGCGATCGGTATCGTCACCGCGCGCGGTCAGCATGATTACCGGCGGCAGCGGCGAACGGGCTCGCAGATTCCGGCACAGGGTCAGGCCGTCGTCGCCAGGCAGCATCAGATCCAATATGACGAGGTCGACGCTCTCTCTCTCCAACGTATCCCACAGGCCGTTGCCATCCTCCACACCCGTGACGCGAAATCCGTTCCGGCCCAGATAATCCACCAGCAACTCGCGCAACTCCTGGTCGTCATCGACGATCAAAACGTGTTCATTCATGCCCTGTTGCTGTATCGGTAAAAATCGCGAAAAGCCATGGATTCAATTGAAGAATGCCGACACCTGTTCGTAAGCGTTGCGAAAAAACTCCATGGCCTGGGGATCGGCGCCATGCTGTTGCCAGACATGTTCACCGAAACCCCATTGCGCCAAAACATAGCGGCCCACGCCCAGTTGTCCGATTGCGACCATCCCCGTGGCGATCTGCCCCAATCCGAATAACCCGGCGATACCAGCCTGCCCGATGGCGATCACGCCACTGGCCGCCTGCCCCAGACCCAAGCCCAGGCCAACCGCCAACTGGCCGATGGCGATTACGCCGAAAGCCGCCTGTCCCACGGCCAAGCCACCCAGGGCGGAACGGCCGATCGCCAGCACGCCCTTGGCCATGATCCGGCGGCCGGTTTCGGGACAGACGCCCGCCGTATAGTGCAGCCAGGGCCACCCCAAAAACGTCGCATGGGTCTTGAATTCGGCGAAGTATCGGCCATCGGGATAGACGAACCGCCGCCAGGCGCCCCGGCGGGTGCGTTCGATTTTGTATTCGACCGGCTCCAGCAATAGATTGCGCATGAGTCCGTGCCCCCCTTTCGCCAACCCTTCCTCAGGGTTCCCGCAAGCTCGGTAAATCCGCGAAATAGCGCAGAGCCTCGGGATTGGCCAAGGCTTCCTGATTTTTCACCGGACGGCCGTGTACGACTTCCCGCACCGCCAGTTCCACGATTTTCCCGCTCTTGGTGCGGGGAATATCGCTCACCTGCACGATCTTGGCCGGCACGTGACGCGGCGTGGCATTGCGACGAATCTGCTGCTTGATGCGCTGGATCAAGGCTTCGTCCAGCGTCGCATCCTCCCGTAGCCGCACGAACAATACCACCCGCACATCGTTGTCCCAATCCTGGCCGATCACTAGGGCTTCCAGCACTTCGGGCAGTTGTTCGACTTGCCGGTAGATCTCGGCGGTGCCGATGCGCACCCCGCCCGGATTCAGCACGGCGTCGGAACGGCCATAGATGATCACGCCGTCGTGTTCAGTCAATTCCACATAATCGCCATGACGCCACACATTGGGATAGACATCGAAATAGGCGGCATGATATTTCGCGCCGTCCGGATCGTTCCAGAACCCCACCGGCATGGAGGGAAACGGCCGGGTACAGACCAGTTCGCCTTTTTCACCCCGCACCGATTGGCCGGCTTCGTTCCAGACCTCGATCTTCATCCCTAATCCCCGACACTGCAGTTCGCCGCGATAGACGGGCAGAATGGGATTGCCCAGCGCGAAACAGGACACGATATCGGTGCCGCCGGAAATCGACGACAAGCACAGATCGGCTTTGATGTGTCGATAGACGTAATCGAAACTCGCCGGCGCCAAAGGCGAACCGGTGGACAGTAGGGTGGCGAGCGAATCCAGCTTGTGACTGCGTCCGGGTTCCAAACCCGCCTTGTGCACGGCGTCGATGAACTTGGCGGAGGTGCCGAACGCCGTCATGGATTCGGCGTCGGCGTAATCGAACAGCACGTTGCCGTCGGGATAGAACGGCGATCCGTCATAAAGCAGCAGCGTCGCCTCGCTGGCCAGAGCCGACACCAGCCAGTTCCACATCATCCAGCCGCAGGTGGTGAAGTAGAAAACCCGGTCGCCCGGCTTGATGTCGGCGTGCAAACGGTGTTCCTTCAAATGCTGCAACAATACGCCGCCCGCCCCGTGCACGATGCATTTGGGCACACCGGTGGTACCGGAGGAAAACAGGATGTACAGCGGTTGGTCGAAAGGCCGCTGCGCGAAGTCGATCTCTCGCGGCGAATATTCCGCCAGGCAGTCGTCCCACGACTGAGCGGCCGTCAATCGGTCCAGCGCCGGGCGTTCGGTCACGTAAGGCACGACCAGCCAGTGTTGCACCGTGGGCAACTGAGCCTGCAGTTCCTCCAGCCGAGCCAGACAATCGTGAGCCTTGCCGTTGTAGAAGTAACCATCGGCGCTGACCAATACCTTGGGTTCGATCTGACCGAAGCGGTCGACCACACCGCGCACGCCGAAATCCGGCGAGCAGGAGGACCACACCGCGCCGATACTGGCCGCCGCCAACATGGCGATCACCGTCTCCGGCATATTGGGCATGAATCCCGCCACCCGATCGCCGGCCACCACGCCTCTGGCGCGCAACGCCTGAGCGAAACGCGATACCTGCGCGTACAACTCGGCATAGCTCAGCTTGCGGCGCACGCGGTCCTCGCCCCAGAACACGATGGCCGTGCCGTCATCACGCCGTCGCAACAAATTCTCGGCAAAATTCAGACGGGCATCGGGAAACCACCGGGCGCCCGGCATTTTCCCGCCGTCCAGCAGAGTCCGCCCGCCCTGATGCTCGGCCAGAACGCCGGTAAACGACCACAACGCCCGCCAGAAATTCTCGGGTTCCGTGACGGACCAATCGTAGAGCTGGGAATAGCTGCTCAGATGCAATGAACCGTGGTGTTCCAACCAACCGATAAAAGCGGTCAGATTGGCTTGTGCGATGCGCGTGCCGGATGGTTGCCAAAGCGGCTCGGACATGGGCGACTCTCCTGATCGGATTGACTATTTGTATTCGCAGAACGGCGGTGCGGTGTCACAATGTATACACCGTCTTTTATTGTGTATTTTAGAAATTATGAACGGCTACGAGAAAATAGGCGTTTTATTCGTCTGCATGGGCAATATCTGCCGCTCGCCGATGGCGGAGGGCGTTTTTCGCCGCCTGGTGGAAGAGAGTGGACTGTCTCGGACAATTCAGGTGGATTCGGCGGGCACGCATTCCTATCACACCGGCGCCGCGCCAGATGAACGCAGCCAGGCCACGGCTCTGCGCCGGGGCGTCGATCTCGGCGCCTTGCGTGCGCGGCGTGTCATGCCGGAGGATTTTGAGCGGTTCGATTACATTCTGGCCATGGACCGCCAGAACCTCCAAGACCTTCTACTCATTTGCCGACAGCCGGAGCATCGGGAAAAAGTCCGATTATTCCTCGAATTTGCCCCGGAGTCGGTGCAACGGGAAGTGCCCGACCCGTATTACGGCGGTTTGAGCGGGTTCGATCGCGTGATGGATTTGGTCGAGGAAGCGGCGCAAGGTCTGCTCGTGCATTTGCGCGAACGCCATCGATCTTGATTGAACAGGCAACCGGCTCAAGCCGGTTGCCTGCGTGACAATCCTTTCCGATGCGTGTTACGGCTGCATTCTGTGCGCCTCCCCGGCTTCCTGCTCGGCGGAAATCGCGGCCTGCTCACCCATTTCCGCAGGCTGACGGACGTGCGGTTCCGATTCCGAAGGCGCGGATTGGGTCGTTAAAGGCATGCTGTCCGGGTCATTATCGACCTCCCGAGATTCCTCGACATCCGTCTTGGCTGAGGCCATGGCCCCCTGTTCTTCGCCATCCCCCTTGGCCGCCAAGGGTTCCGCATCAACCACCGCCGCGCGTTCGGCCGTCGCATCTTGCAAATCGTGACTACCTCCGGCGTTGTCGTCCTCGGTTTCCGGCGCTTCGGGTGTCTCGGCAACGGATTCGCCCGCAGCCTCGGCCAATGCCACCGTCTCAGGCGGGACTTCAACGGTGTTCGCCGTCACCTCCGACGCCGGCGCTGGCTCCGGTTCCACGGCAATCGCCGTAATCCCTTGAGCTTCTTCCTCGAGAGGCGGATTCTCTACCGCGAACAAGGCAACCCCGGCGGCGCCCGCCTCCGCCACGACCGGAGGCTCCGCTTCAGGCACCTCGACCTCGGGCGGCGCCGGATGGTCGGACGCCGTCGCTTCTTCCTCGGCTGGGCTTGCCATCTCCGACTCAGTCGCCGCTTCCTCGACTGAGCCCGCCGTCTCCAACCCCGCCGCCGCTTCCTCGACTGGGCTTGCCGTCTCCAACCCCGCCGCCGCTTCCTCGACTGGGCTTGCCGTCTCGGCGATCGGTTCGGATACATCCGCTGGGGTGATCGCCACCGGATCATCGGCTTGCGGTGGCTCGGCGACTATTTTCGTCACTGGCACATCATCGATCTGGACGAAGGGACGCCTAACGGGATTAGGCCATTCGTCCTCGGGCGATGGCTCCTCATCGGTACGAATCGACGCACCGTTCGCACCGGCGCTTTGGGATTCCGTTTCACCCTCGGCCGGGAAATCCGTCCCCGTCACACTCTCCTTGGCGGCCAACTGCGGATCGCCCTTGGGACGCCTTGGTCGGCCATTACGGATACGCCGCCGCGGACCCTGTTCCGTTTCGGTCGCAACCACTTCGGCGTCCTGTGCGCCAACGGCCTGAGTTTCCGTGTCGGAGCGTGGAGCCGCTGTTTCGACCACGTCCTCCTGGCCTGGCTCCGCCGAAGTGGCGTCGACCGAACCGCCGTCGACATTTTCCGGTCTGCGCCGCCGGCGACCGCCCCGGCGACCTCGACGGTTACCCCGCGGAGTGGGTGTCTCCTCGGCGGGTTTCTCCTGAGTGGGGTCGCCAGCCTCTTCATCGACCGTGCGAGCCTCGGTCTGAATCCGGGGGGCCGAAGTCAGCGCGGATTCCGTTTCCACCGCGGGCGCGGGTTTGGACGTTTCCTCCGGGACGGTCGGCGCCGGTTTCGACGGGGCGCTACGAGGCGCGGTCCGCGGCGCCTCCTCGGCGCGTTTCGAATGAGTCGGAATGGCCGCCGGAGGAACCTCTTGGGGCGTTTCAACGGGGACGCCGTTACTATCGAACAGGTTGCGCCACAACCATTTGAGGAAGCCAGGACCCGCCTCTTTCCCGGCGCTGGGCAGAGCACTCGGCGCTATCACCGCCGGAGCCGGCGAAGTCGGTTGCACGGATTTGACCACGGGTTCTTCGAGACGCACACGCGGAACCTGGATGCCAGTCTGCTCGCCGTCCTGATCCTCCCAATGCATCGCCAGATTGTAGGACGGAGTCCGAATCTCCGCGTTCTCGTCCAGACGGCGGCGGGTCAACTCGAAATGGGGCGTTTCCAGGGAAGGGTTGGGTATAAGGAGCAAGCCGACCCGGTGCCGTTGCTCGATAGCCCTCACCGCCTCACGTTTTTCATTGAGCAGAAAAGTGGCGACCTTGACCGGCAATTGCACCATAACCTGCACGGTGCGCTCCTTCATCGCTTCCTCTTCCAACAAGCGCAAGACCGACAAGGCCAGGGATTCCACGCTGCGGATGGTGCCCTGGCCATTGCAGCGCGGGCAGATCACATGGCTGGCTTCGTCCAACGAAGGCCGCAAACGCTGGCGCGACATTTCCAAGAGACCGAAACGCGAGATACGTCCGACTTGCACGCGGGCCCGATCCATCTTCAGCACGTCCCGCAACCGGTTCTCGACCTCCCGCTGATTGCGCGCCGCAGCCATGTCGATGAAATCGATGACGATCAAGCCACCCAAATCACGCAGGCGCAACTGTCTGGCGATTTCGTCGGCGGCCTCCAGATTGGTGGTCAGCGCGGTTTCCTCGATGTCGCTGCCCTTGGTGGAACGGCCCGAGTTGATGTCGATAGACACCAGGGCTTCACTGTAGTCAATGACGATCGCGCCGCCCGAAGGCAGGCTGACCTCGCGCTGATAGGCCGATTCGATCTGGCTTTCGATCTGAAAACGGCTAAACAGGGGAACGTGATCCTGATAGAGCTTGAGTTTGCCCAGATTCTGGGGCATGACCTGCTCCATGAAATCGCGAGCCTGCTGATAGACGTTGGCGTCGTCAACCAGAATTTCACCGATGTCGGCACGCAGATAATCGCGCAACGCGCGAATGATGATGTTGCTTTCCTGGTAGATCAGGAGTGGCGCCTTGCGGGTTTGCTGGGCCGCTTCGATGGCGCGCCATAAATGCAGGAGATAATCCAGATCCCACTGCAGTTCGTCGTGCGAACGACCGACGCCGGCCGTGCGGACGATCAACCCCATACCGTCGGGGATGTTCAGACTACTCATGATTTCGCGCATTTCCTGGCGGTCCTCGCCTTCGATACGGCGCGATACGCCGCCGGCCCTGGGGTTGTTGGGCATAAGCACCAGATACCGGCCGGCCAGGCTGATGAACGTCGTCAACGCGGCGCCCTTGGTGCCGCGTTCTTCCTTGTCCACCTGAATCATAATCTCCTGCCCTTCGCGAACGGCTTCTTTGATGCCGGGACGGCCGCCACCCGAATTCGCCTGGGGATCGAAATAAGTGCGGCTGATTTCCTTGAAGGGCAAGAACCCATGCCGGTCCGCGCCGAAATCGACGAAAGCGGCTTCCAGGCTCGGTTCTATGCGGGTTATGCGTCCTTTGTAGACATTCGCTTTCTTCTGTTCCCTGGAAGGTGTTTCAATATCCAGATCGTATAATTTCTGGCCATCCACGATGGCCACGCGCAACTCTTCCTGCTGAGTGGCGTTGATCAGCATTCTTTTCATGAGAAACTCCGGCGCTCGACCACCGACCGTTGCGGTTGTCGCCAGAAAAAGGCCCATGGGACGGGGTTGACGTTGGCGCCGCGGTCCAAACGACGGACCGGAAAAGCGGCTGATGCCTAACGTGCGACCTGCACCATTCAACAACGAGCGGGGGAGCGCAACTCAACTATCGCTCAGTATGAGGGTCGAGCGATGATAAACCCTTGTAACTTACCCGTCGCCTTAACGACAGGTAAGGAGAAAACGGTACTCATCTCGACTCGCGCCAATTTAATAGGTGAGACCACGCGAGGGGACTTCGTTCACTATATCAGTCAACATTGGAGGCAGCAATCAACGCCCCTGGAAGGCAGGCAACGACATCCAATGGCTCACTAAATCAATCGATCGATAGGCTTCTCCCTTGATCATTTTCAGTTGTTCTGATTATAGGTCGCCAATCGGCTCAAACAATCCTCACTCGCATCGCGAGGCATCAACCCCAGCCCGGCAATCCCCCCCATGCGACTCACGACGACGAACATTATCCCCAAACCAGCCATCCGGACGGCTTCCCGACACCGATGCGAGGAAATTCCCCGCTTGAATAAAAATCGATATCTTGCCATCTTGCTCGGCCTGCCTGACATCCGTTTGTAAATCATGAACACCAAGGATAACTCTCCGAGCGTTCGCCACGTCGAAGTTCCAATGGAGCACGACGGCCAGCGCATCGATAATTTTCTGCTCCATGAATTGAAAGGCGTACCCCGCAGCCTGATCTACCGCATCTTGCGCAAGGGCGAGGTGCGCGTCAATCGTGGCCGTATCCGTCCGGACTACCGCCTACGCCAGGGCGATCAGGTACGCATACCCCCGTTGCGCACGCCCCAGGCGTCCTCCACCGAACGCCCCCCACCCCAGCACTGGGTGGAACGTCTGAAAGATGCCGTCCTGTTCGAAAACGGTGATGTCCTGATCCTGAACAAGCCGACCGGATTTGCCGTGCATAAGGGCAGCGGCGTGGATTTCGGAGTGATCGAAATACTCCGCGCCGCGCTATCCTACCCCTATCTGGAACTCGCGCACCGCCTGGACCGTGAAACCAGTGGTTGCCTGATCCTGGCCAAGACGCCGGGGGCTTTGGAAGCTCTGCACACAGCATTGCGCGAGGGGCGGATGGATAAACGCTATCTTGGCCTGGTCAAGGGTTATTGGCGGCAAGGCGCCTGCGAGGTGAACGTCCCTTTACGCAAAAACGTACTACGCGGCGGCGAGCGCCGGGTCGAGGTGCTGGCCGATGGCAAGCCCGCTCTCACCACGTTCAAGCCATTGGAAATCCGCAAACGGGCCTCTTTGCTGGAAATTAGCATCGCCACCGGCCGTACCCATCAAATCCGCGTTCACGCCGCCCACCTGGAGTATCCCTTGGCCGGTGACGACAAATACGGCGACCCGCTTTTCAATCGCGAGATGGCCGCCATCGGTCTGCACCGTCTTTTTCTACACGCACACAGCGTCATGTTTTCCCTGGGTCATCGTGATATCGCCGTCAGTGCGCCCTTGGCCGATGATCTCAAGAATGTTCTGGATTGTTTGGAGGACCGGCGATGAACCGACCTTTCGACTTGGTGGTGTTCGATTGGGACGGCACGTTAATGGATTCCACCGCGCACATCGTGGCATGCCTGCAAGCGGCGGCGGTGGACGTGGGTCTCACGCCGCCCGCGGAAGAAGCGGCTCGCAACATCATCGGCCTGAGTCTGCTGGAAGCCTGTCGAGCCCTGTTTCCGAACGGAGAATTGGCCGATCCCGGTCTCTTGGCCGACGCCTATCGCAAACATTTTTTCGTAACCCCGCAACCGTCCCGCTTGTTCGCGGACGCCATTCCCATGGCCTCCACTCTGCGCGATCAAGGGTATTTATTGGCGGTGGCCACGGGAAAAAGCCGTAGGGGGTTACAATCCGACCTGGAGGCCACGGGCTTTGGCCGTTGGCTGGACGCCAGCCGCTGCGCCGATGAAACCGCCTCCAAACCCGACCCTCTGATGCTGCTGGAAATCCTCGAAGAGTTGGGGGTCGAAGCGCAACGCGCACTCATGGTGGGCGACACGGAGTATGATTTGGTTATGGCTCGCAATGCCGGTGTCCGGTCCATGGCGGTGAGTGGCGGCGCCCATGAATCCACGCGCCTGCTGGCCCACCAGCCCCTGGCCTGCTTGGCCAGTTTGAGTGAGTTGCCCCAGACGCTGGCCGCCCTACCGATGCAATCAGCCGCTATTTTTTCGCTTAACGAGGACAAGCCATGACTGAACTCGGCCAATCGCCCAATGGATCTTCGGCTTCGCGGGATGAAACCTGGGCACGGGAAACGCTCAGCCGCCTGGCTTTCGCCGCCGTGGTGGAACAGCGCCGTAGCCGGCGTTGGGGAATTTTTTTCAAGCTGTTGTTCCTCCTGTATTTGATAGCAATTCTGGTGCTGGCCACCTTGCCTTTGGATATGACCCAAGTCGATCGTGGGCACCGGCACACCGCGCTGATCAATGTGGAGGGTTTGATCGCCGCCGACGCGGAGGCCACGGCGGCAAACGTGGTGGCCGGCTTGCGCGAAGCTTTCAAGAACGAACACGTCGCCGGGGTAATCCTATCCATCAACAGTCCCGGCGGCAGCCCTGTACAAGCGGGTGAAATGTACGACGAGATCATGCGTCTGCGGAAAGAACATCCGACCATCCCGGTTTACGCGGTCGCCAGTGACGTTTGTGCTTCGGGGGGTTACTACGTCGCCGCCGCGGCCCAGAAAATCTTCGCCAACAAGGCCAGTATCATCGGGTCGATAGGCGTGCGCACCGACGGCTTCGGCTTCGAGGATGCCATGGCCAAGCTGGGCATTTCCCGCCGTCTTTACACCGCCGGTTCCCACAAGGGCTTTCTCGACCCTTTTCTACCACCGCGTCCCGAGGACATCGCGCATATTCAAGGGATGCTCGATGAGATCCATCAGCAATTCATCGACGCCGTGCGCGCGGGGCGAGGCGATCGCCTCAAGGACAATCCGGACCTGTTCAGTGGGTTGGTATGGACGGGCGAGAAAAGTGTGGAACTTGGCTTGATCGACGGTCTGGCGGATATTCGCCAAGTCGCCAAAGAGGAATTCAAGGCGGAAAAAATCGTCGATTACACGCAACGGCCGAAAGTGCTGGAACGCATCTTAACCGGGGTCGAAACCGCCATACAGGGTTGGTCCGGAACCATCGGACTGAGCGCGCCTAAGTTGCAGTGAAGTCAGACGCTCGAATCCGTCCTGCTCGCCACCGCCACTACAGTCACCCGATTCTTCAACCACACGGCTGAAATTCGATGGCCAATCTCATCACCCTGGGGAGACTGGTGCTGTTGTTCGTGTTGGTCGGCTTGACCTACGCGCAATCCTTGCTCGCCCAGATCAGTGCGTTTTTTCTGCTCATCCTGATTTTCGTCATGGACGGCCTGGATGGCTGGGTAGCGCGCCGACGGGGCGAAACGTCGTTGTTCGGTTCGCTGTTCGACATTGCCGCCGACCGCGTCGTGGAAAACGTTCTTTGGGTGGTGCTGGCCCATCAACACCGGGTTCCCATCTGGGTGGCGCTGGTTTTTCTGGTGCGCGGTCTTTTGGTGGATTCGATACGCGCCGCCGGCGCCTCCGAACAACGACGGCCGTTCGACATGATCCATGGCCGTTTCGGCCGTTTTCTGGTTGCCGGCCGGTTCATGCGTATTTTCTACGCCGTGGTCAAGGCCATCGCATTTTCCTGGCTGCTGCTGATGCCCATCGTCGCACAGGTGTTGCCGAGTCTGTGGGCCGCCTGGAGCGGGGTTCTGGATACGATCGGTCTGGCTTTGGTCTTGATCGCGGTCTTGCTGTGTATCGCGCGCGGGCTGCCTGTCGTTTTGGAATTCACGCAGCGGATCGATCAGCGAGCCCCCCCTATTTCCCCGTCCTCATGAAATTGGCTCTATTCGACGTGGATGGCACGCTCGTGCAGGGCCTGAGCACTGAATTGTCGTTCGCGGCCAATCTTTGGCGCCACGGACGAATCGGTCCGGCCCAGCTTCTGGCCTGGCTAGCGTTCGCACTGCGTGAGTTGCCGCGCTACGGCCGCGCGGTCAACGGGAAGAACAAAGCCTATCTATCCGGGCTGGAAAGCGCCACGGTCGCCGACTGGGCGAGGACCTTCGTATTCCAGGAGCTTCCCCATAAACTGTGCCCAGCCGTCGTCGCACGGCTGCAAGATCATAAGCAGGCAGGGGATCGTGTCGTATTACTGACCGGCACGGCCAATTTTCTGGCCGCGCCCTTGGCGGAACGGCTCGGTGCGGACGATTATCGGGCCGCCTGCTATGCCACGCGCGCCGGACGGTTCGTGGCCCAGCCGCCGCTGATACATCCCCACGGCGCCGAAAAACTGCGTATCGCTCAAGAGCTCTGCGTGCAGCAAGGCACCCATTTGCGTGAGGTCGTCGCCTATGCCGATCATCCCTCGGATAGGCGACTACTGAGCGCCGTCGGCCATCCCGTGGTGGTCGGCTACAACCGCCGGCTACGCGCCGAAGCTCACAGCCGCGGCTGGGAACAAATCGCGGGCTGCGGCTGATCGCTCGCGCCGCACGATCATTGAAGAACGGCAAGAGCCCGCCGGAAGCGTTCGCTCAAGGCGCTTTCCTGATCCGGGAGCACGCCCAACACATACCAGGCTTCCTCAATGCGGCGGATTTCATCGTCCATGCTCGTATCCTGGGTATTTTCCCGCCGTCCCAGCGTTTCCGACAAACGGGAGACCTGGCACTCCATGCGCGCCTGGGCGAATTCCGGGGGTGAATCGACCCCCGCGGCGATCTCCATGCGCAAGCATAGCTTTTGCTTCTGCTCCAAATTGTCCAGCAGCCTCTGCAATAAATCCTGGCGATGTGCGCCGCCCTCGTGCAAGGCTCGACAGGCCACATCGAAGCGTTTCTGAATAGCATCGGCCAGCGACGACTCCATGTTGGGCAACCTTTGCCATTTCTCCTGGGCCGCCGTCAGGACGGTCAGGGCCTCATCGGTGGGGTTGCACGACAATTCTTCGAGACGAACACAGAGCCTTGCGCGCTCATGGAGGGCGTTCAGCGCCTGGCGACGTTCCGCGCGTCGCAACCGGCGGATATGTTCCTCGGCGCGTTCCACGGCCGTTTCCATGCGCTTTTCGATCGGCCGGTAAGCGCTTTTCGGCACCTGGCCTACGGTTGTCCATTCCTCACGGATCTGGCGCAGACGTGATTCAGTCCGGGCCGGGTCCGGCTGATCCTCGTCACCGACCAACGCTTCAACGGCTTCACACAACGATTGCTTGCACTCCAGATTCACTTCGCGGGCGGCGTCGGCCGCCTGATGTTCCGCCTGGCGCCGTTCGAAAGCGGCGTCACAGGCCGCGCGGAACTGTTGCCATAAGTTTTGCTCCTCGCGACGGTTGGCTTGCACGACGGGATGCCACTGGGTTTGAGCCTGTTTGGCGGCTTCGACCGCCGCCTGGGCATCGGAACCGTTAGTCAGCTCTTGCACTTGACTGATCAACTGCCGGCGACGGTTGATCTCCCGGTCCCGCTCCTTTTGCAAATGACCATCCAGGCGCTTGAGCGCCGTTTCGAAGCGCCGATCCAAGGTTTTCTTGTCGGCACGATTGACCGGACCCAGCTTGTGCCAGCGTTTTTGCGCATCGCGCCACAGCCGGTCGGTTTCCTGCCAATCCACCTGCCGCCAGTCGGTGTTGGCTTCGTAGTCTTCCAATTGCTGGCAAAGGGCCTGTTTCTTCCCCAGATTCCGCTGGCGCTCCTGATTCTGTTCCTGGAAATAAGTCTGGCAAGGTTCATAAGCCTGTTCGCAGGCTTTGTCGAAACGCTTCCACAGATTTCTGGAAGCGGCCCCCTCGGCGCCGTCGAGATGTTTCCAGGAAAGTCGCAGATCCTTGATGCGCTGGGCGGTATCCTGCGGCGCGCTGGCATCGTTCAACAACCGTTCCGCTTCCTCGCAAAGCTGTTCACGGGCTTGATGGGTACCCCAACGTCGCCAACCCCGCAATTCTCCCAAGCGCGGTGCGCACTCTTCCAACCGACTCTCCAATTGGGCCATTTGCTGGCGCGACAGGGCGATATTCCGCTTCAGATCGTGGCGGGCCTGCTTATGCAAGTCGATGGCTTTCTGCAACTCCCCGGCTTCCAACGTGTGTTCCACGGCGTCGACCTGCTCCTGCAACTCCCGCCATTCCTGGTCGCGGCGCTCGCCTTGCCGTTGCAGGCGTACTCGCAGCTTTTCCAGGGCGGCGTCGAATTCATCTTGCAAATGCGTGCTCAGACTACCGGTTTCGGGACGTTCCAGGCTGGTCCACTGGTGCTTCAGCGCGGTAATATCGTTCGCCAGCACCTGCCCCGGTTGTTTGGCCAGTTCGTCGGCCTGCCGTAGAACCTGCCGCAAGCGCGCGGCGCGCTCGTGATTACGCTGCAACACCCGCTCCCGTTCCCTGATAGCGTTCAGTGCGTCGTCGTGCCGTTGGGCCAGGCGGCGGCCTTCGATATCTTCGACGACCGGCTCACCATCCCACGACGGCTGGGCCTCACCCAGAATCGCTTCCACGGACTCGGCCAGTGTCGGCGTCCATTCATTTTCGCCGCGCAAGCGTTCGGCGCAGGATTCCAGGATGGCGCAAGCCTCCAGGCGGGCGTTCCGTTGCGTGGCGCTACGCTGGCGTTCGTCCAGAAAACGAGCCTTGGCCTGCGCATAGCGGGTTTTCAAGAGGTCGTCGGCGCAATCCTGGACCGGTTGCCACTCCGCTTCCAAACGGGGAAAACGCCCGGCGTTGGGACCAGCCGCGCCATCCCAGGTCAGCTTTTCCATTTCCTCACATAAGTGCACGGCCTGGGCCGTGCGTAATTGCTCGTCGCGCACGGCGTCCAAACGCTCGCGAGTGGTGCGGAATATCCGCTTGTCGCGATTGCGGCTGTGTTTGGCGATTTCCTCAAGCAACGCGGTTTGATGCACGCCAGCCAGGGCCGCGAAGCGCACATTCGCCGCAGGATCGCTCATGGCGATTCGCGTCAATAGGTTTTCATCGTCGATGCGCGCCAAAGCGGCCAGACGCAGTTCGGCCTCCTTAGCCTGCATGACGAGAAATTCCACCAGACCGGCATCCAGGGAAGGCAACAACCCCAGACGCTCTTGCACGCTGGATTTCTGCGGTTCCGCGCCGGCCAGCAGATCACGATAGCGATTGTTGGCGGTATCCCGTACCTCCGGGCTGCTATCCGCCGTGGCGACTTGTAGCAAAAGTGGCAAACTGGTGAGTTTGTTCACGGCCGCGCGGCGGATCGTGGGGTCCTCGTCACGCTGGGCATATTCGACCAGACCGGGATCACCCGAGGCCAGCTTTTGCAATGCCTGCAAACGCGACCGGGGATCGTTCTGCTGCGATTTTGGCCGAAAAAAACGATTCAAGATCATGGCGGTAGGTTCTCGGTGTCCTGTATCCTGTGATTGGTCTTAGGAACCTTAATCACCAAGCATCCAGTTGATCAGCGGGGATGGGTTCGAATTTTGTAATATAAATCATATACGATTTCAGCGGGAATTTTCCGCGAGGATGGTAGGGGCAAAGGCGGGGTTAAACGGGATGCGGCAGGCTAATCCGCCCAGGGGCGAATGGCGAAGTCGTCGAGCGTGATGGAATAACTGCGCTGTTGCGCCGTGGCGATAAAGGAGAGAATCGCTTCGCAGGCCACCGCCGTCGTCAACAGGACCAGATTGCGGGCCAGCGGATAATCACAAATATCGTCCTGGACCGCAGAAGGAACCCGATAGACCGCGTTCCAAACCACTTCCCCGTAGGCATCAGCCAGCCCCGCGTGAATGCACGGCGTGTCGGTACGTGCGCACCAGTCGTGCACCCATCCGCGGGAAACGCTGTTGTCGAAGGCATCCACGACCAGCGCGCTTCCGCCGAGCAACCGCGCGACAGTACGCGCATCCAGGGTTTTGCATTCGGCCTGAACGCGCGTGCCCAAGGCACGATACAGACTGTGGGCCAGGATGCTGGCCTTGAAGGCGCCGATGTCGGCTCGCTGATAGGGCTGGGTGGATAGATTCCGTTCTTCGATCCGATCGTGATCGATGAGCTTGATCCGACCGCAACCGGTGCGGGCCAGACTCTCGGCAATCTGGCCCCCCAACGCACCCGCCCCACAAATCGTGATGGCGAACGCCCGCAAGCGATCCAGCAGTTCGCGTCCCCTGTGCAACTCTTCGTGAAAAAAGGCGGACACGGGATACTCGACGCGGTTACTGGCTCGCTGCGGATGGCGGCATTTCCGTTTGCTCAGTCCATGGAAAAATCGGCCGCCTTCTCGGCGTCCCAACGTTTGTGGCCGGACTTGATGAGATCGGTCAGCGGCTTAAAGCGGTCCTCCTGGGCGAGATCCGGGTATTGCCGGGCATATTGCGCCACAACGGCCAGGGCAATTTCGTCGTTGAGGATCGCTTCCAGAGTCACGGCGCCTAGCTGAAACGCGGTACTGTCCGGCGCCGCAACGCGGGCCAGTTCCAACAAAGGGTTGACGGCGGGCAGGCCGATCTTGGACAAGGCGACGGCGGCTGGGAAAGCATACCAATGGGGATCATCCTCATCGGAAAGCAGGGAAAACGTCGAATTCCGGACCGCGAGCAACTGCGTTAGCAGTGGAGCGGCTTCCACGACCCTCAGGTCGCCCAACAGGGCGATGGCGAACCATTCCCGGCTGTTGGGGGTTATCCTGAGTCGGCCACTCAAATTTTCCTTCTGCTCGGTAACAATCTCCATCAAGGTCTGGATATCGGCCTCATGCCGGGCTCGATAATCAACAACCGTTTTCTCCAACTCGGAACCGGACTCGGTGCGCAGTACGGAAAGCATGGAGTTTGGGGTAGTCTGGGCCATGGTCTGTGGCACTCCTAATTCCAAGGTTAATGCGACGACCGCTGCGAGGAGCGGAATCATCCAATGGGCGCTTTTCATAGTCGTCACTGAACGGGTCGACTCAAGGATAACGCCAAAGTCAGGGCGCAATTGCGCCAGGCGATTTCCGTCGAGAGAACACCGCGTTGCATCGCCGCGTTAGAATCCACTGTTGTCGAGCGCTTTGTTACTACCGTTGTTCTTCCATTTTCCGGCCTCTTTCTTGACTTTGTAATGGACGCGCCAGGGAAAATAATTGGAAATCAGATACCATTTACTATTGATCTCCAAACGCGTGAATTCCAGGAAATGCAAGCGCCATTCAACGGTGTTGCCATTCGCGCCATCGGCATGGCGTATATTCCGTGTCGGTCTGTCGATTCCCCAAAGCTTGCCGCTGTGGGGAGCCGTATAAGGATCGTTATCCTCGTCACCGACGCCCGCATCGTCATTGCCGACCACCAGCAAATCCCTGAAAGAGATGGCCCCGGCGCCGCCGGGTCGCCCATCGCCATCGCTCATGCTGGGAAAATTGTGAAAATTGCCGTGAAACGAGGGATCACCGGGTAGCGCGACACCCGCGGGATTCAGCGTCTTCTTGCGAATTTTTCTTGAGCTATCCCACTTCTTGTCAGCCCCGCCCGTCAGCAGATCGCCCTTGTGATTCAGCCCCCCTACGGGTGGTGCCGGGCTGGCGTTACCGCCCGACAAATCGGGCCGGTCGACGGCCGTGATAATTTCAGCCGGTTTGATGTCGTGGAGAAACTCATAGCCCATTTTGACCCTGAAGAACGTTCCCTTATCTCCCGTGTCGGGCGTCGCGTCCGTGGCGCTGATGTCCGCCCAGACGATCCACACATTGAGTTCAGCCACCACCGCACCGGTGGCCTTGTCCTTGATCTTGACCCGGAAACGGCCCGGAGCGGAACGCGATACCGTGGCTTTGTGAGCGGCGCCGGGAATCGGGACGGCGCCTTCCCACATGAATTTGCTCGCGAAATCGGTGCTGTCGCTGGCCTTGAGCGTCACGAACGGCGACATCGATTGCATCCCGAAGGGCCAGGACCCGAAGAGGCTCATCAAGGGCGACACGCGCGGTGAGACATAGTGTTTTTGTCCGGCAGCGCCGCGATTGCTGGGAATCAAGTCACCGGTCTGACCCCGTTGATTGTCGTCCGGTTCGATGGTGACCGGGGTCGCGGGCGCGCCGCCGGGAATCATGATCACATCGCCCGGATAGATGAGATTCGGATTTGGCCGTTTGGCGCGGAAAGCCACGTTGTCCGGGTGATTATAAATATCCTGCCAGCGCATACCGTGACGGCTGGCTATCGCCGACAAAGTATCGCCTGCTTTCACAGTGTAAGGAGTCGACATTATGAGAGCCTCCGCCTTAATAAGGTTGTAACCGCCTACTAATTTACACCGAAATAAAATTCTATCTTAACTTTATCAATCCATTGGTTCGACTGGATGATGATGGTAATTTATTAAAAACAATACGGGTTAAATCAGCCATCAAGAATTACAAACAGCCGCATCGACTTACCTTTAATTGAATTAATCAATCATTCATTGCCAAGACCTATCAAATACCGTTTCGATGATGCTCCTGCATTGGGAACTTCCTAATCAGAAATATCTCGAAAAAGACTAAAACCCGGCATTATCCTTGGCTTTATTGCTTCCGTTGTCTTTCCACTTACCGCTTTCCTTCTTTAATTTATAGTGCACTCTCCATGGAAAGAAATCGGAAATCAAATACCATTTCCCAGCGATTTCCAAGCGCGTGAATTCCAGGAAATGAATACGCCATTCGACGGTATTGCCATTGGCTCCGGCGGAGTGGAGGATACCCCGCGAAGGCGTATCGATGCCCCAGAGCTTGCCACTGTGCGGGGCGGTATACGGATCGTTGTCCTCGTCACCCACGCCTGCATCGTCGTTGCCGGCGACCAGCAAGTCCCTAAAGGAGATCGCCCCGGCCCCACCGGGACGCCCATCGCCATCCGTCAGACTGGGGAAATTATGAAAATTGCCATGAAACGAAGCATCTCCCGGCAGGGACACGCCAGAGGGATTGAGGGTCTTCTGACGAATCTTGCGCGAACTATCCCATTTCTTGGTCGCGCCGCCGCTGAGCGCATCCCCTTTGTAATTCAATCCGCCCGACGGCGGCACCGGGACGGTGTTAGCGCCACTCAGATCGGGCCGATCGACGGCGGTGATGAGCGTCGCCGGTTTGATCGCGTGGTGAAATTCATAGCCCATACTGACGAGGAAAAACGTGCCCTTGTCGCCGGTGGTGTTGGACGCGTCCGTGGCGCTGATGTCCGCCCAGACGATCCACACATTGAGTGTATCCACTACCGCGCCGCTGGTCTTGTCCTTGATCTTGACCGGAAAATGACCGGGGCTGGAGCGCGATACCGTCGCCTTATGTGGAGTGGCTGGCACGGGGGTCGCCCCATCCCATACGAATTTCGTCGCGAAATCGGTACTGTCGCTAGCCTTGAGCGTCACGGAGGGCGACATCGATTGCATATTGAACGGCCATTGGGAAAACGTGCTCATAAAGGCCGTCACCTTGGGGGAAACATAATGCTTTTGCCCGCCCGCGCCACGATTGCTGGGCACCAGATCGCCGGTCTGGCCCCGTTGATTATCGTCGGGCTCAATGGTAACCGGGGTAGCGGGCGCACCGCCGGGAATCATAATCACATCCCCAGGATAAATAACATTCGGATTCGGCCGTTTCGCTCGAAAAGCCGCATTATCCGGGTGATTGTAAATATCCTGCCAGCGCATGCCATGCCGGCTGGCTATCGCCGAAAGAGTGTCTCCCGCTTTTACGGTATAAGGGGTCGCCATAGGGACAAACTCCACCGAAGTAATTCAGATCTCGATGAAGTGCATTTCTCGCGCCACTGACTGGCGACCCAGATAATTCTGGAAGAAACGCTCAACTCACAAAAAGAACCGGTTCAAAATGATCTTTCGTTGATTCATTCTGACCGGTCCATTTTGAACTTTTGGCATCGATTAATCAGCGACGCTGACTATCGATTAGGTATTGAAATATTTGTTTTATCGAACGAGTTCCAAATTTTAATAGATAAGGCTTATTAGCTGGGCATGTGCTAACGAACCGCGCGGTTTTATGGATACGAAAATAAAACAGTCAACCCCGCGAAGCAGGATAGATCAGCAATTCCTGACCCGGCAATAAAACGCTTTTGACCGATAGCGAATTCCACTGCGCCAGTTTGACGTAGGAAATGCCGTATTGATCGGCTATTTTGGAAAGCGTGTCGCCTTTCTTGACGGTATGCGTCCGCACCGCAATGAGTTCCGCGCCATCCAGATTCTGAGCCAACAATTCCGCCTGATCCAAGGGCAGCATGAGGTTGTAGGTCCGCTCCGGTATGTCCATATACGCCTTGAAGGCCGGATTGAAACGGCTGAATTCATCGATGGGTACGCCCGAAGCCGCCACGTTGTTCAGAAGCTCGCTGTCAGCCTCTACCTTGATCCGGGCGAGGTACGGCAAGGTATTGATCTTCTTCAACTTCAAGCCGTTCTCCTGTGGGTCGAAGACGACCCGCGACAGAGCGGCGATCTGGGGAACGTAAGCTTTCGTCTCGGCGGGCAGGTCCAGATTCCAATAGTTCGCCTCCAATCCTGCCTCTTGAGCGGCCTGCATCGCTTTTTGCACGGCGCCTTCTCCCACGTTGTAGGCGGCCAACGCCAGCAGCCAATCACCGTTGAAAAGCTTGTGCAGATAGCTCAGATAGGTCAGCGCAGCCCGCGTGGACGAATAAACATCGTAACGTCCGTCATAGCCGTCAACGATCTGTAGTCCGTATTGCTCGCCGGTAGCCGGCATAATTTGCCAGAGCCCGGCGGCTCCCTTGGGAGATATCGCCGTGGGATCGAAGGCGCTTTCCACCATGGGTAGCAAAGCCAGGTCGGACGGCAAACCGCGCCGCTCGGTTTCTTCCACGATGAAATGCAGAAATGGCGCGCAGCGATTGGCGAGAAGGTTCAAATAACCTGGGTTATTGCGGATATAAGCGATGCGTTCTTCGATACGGGGATTTTCGTCATCGACGAGAACCAGGCGTTTACGCACGCGGTCCCAGAGGCCATCCTTCAGGGATTTGACGTTCTTCGAACGATCGACCTTGGTGATCGGTGGCTTGGTGGGTACTCCGGCGGACTGTGCCGCGGGCAGCCCGCCAGTCGCTTCGATCGGCTTGACATGAGCTTGGAGGGTCTTGATTGCAGGATGTTTCGAACCTCCAGGCAGATGGGTTACGCCGGTTGCCCGACCTTCCCGCAACAGAATGATGACATCGGGCGATGGTGCGACCCGTTGCAACACGACGGGTTCGGGCTTGGCCTCGTTTTCTACCCCTCGATCGCGCCCGGCGGCGCCTGTATTGACGATCTGGTCGGGTTGTCGCTTATGGCCGCTGGTTTCCCCTAACGAGGAACCCGGCCAGACCAGAATGATGACAAGCATGAGCGGTATACTGACCGCGATAGGGCTGTGGACTGAAAACAATGTGAACAAACCTCCTGCTATCCCCCTGGCCAGAGGGAATGGCCGATTTCCCGAAGCCGACGAAATTCGGGTGACTCAGGTCATCATCAAGAAACCGACTGAACCGAAACTGAACCGAAACTGAAGCGTCCAGAAAACCACCTGAACGTGAGGTCATGGGACGGAGGGTGATATAACACACTCCCAGCAGTGGGCTGATAATACGTTCGACGCGCTCAACTGGCAACTTTCAACCACAAGATGAACGATCTTCGAGCAGGAGACGGACCATGCTCTACGAATCCTTTGGACGGGGCCACGTCCTGTTCACGATCCTCGCGCTGATCTGGATGCAGGCGGTATCGGCCGACCCCAATACTACTAACCTGGATGCGAACGGCCTGGCCGTACAGGGTTACGATCCGGTCGCCTACTTCACGTTGGGTAAACCGCTCATGGGTAAACCCGAGTATTCAACGACCTTCGACGACGCGACTTACCGCTTCGCCAACTCGGCGAACCGTGAAGCCTTTCAGCGAACACCCGACCGCTACGTGCCGCAATACGGAGGATACTGCGCACTGGGCGTTTCGCTGGGCAGAAAATTCGATGGCGATCCCCAACAATGGAAAATCGTGGGCGGTAAACTGTACCTGAACGTCAACGCCGATGCGGCGCGAGTCTGGAACCGGGACATTCCCGGCAATATCACCAAGGCGGACGCGCAATGGCCGAAAATCGGTCCGATTCCGGCCGCCGAATTGGAATGAATGATTCCGGCCGCCACTGACCGCCTTCCCGTATTATTTACCCTCTACGGGCCAGGCTCGGGTTCGGTCGGTTCGATTTTGCGGCCTTGCCGGTCATGCCGCCACAAAACTTCCTGACCCCCTTCGTCACGCGCCAGAATCCGGCACAGCACAAACAATAAATCCGATAGCCGATTCAAATAGGCTTGGGCATAAGGGTTGAGGCTGTCCTGACGGGACAAACTGACCATGTGCCGCTCGGCGCGCCGGCACACGGCCCTCGCGAGATGACACGGCGCGGCCGCCGGACCGCCGCCAGGCAGGATGAATTCTTTCAACGGCGGCAACTCCCCGTTGAAAACGTCCAATTCCCGCTCCAAAACGGTCACATCGTCCACCCGAATGGCTTCATAGCCCGGCATACTCAGTTCGCCGCCCAGATCGAACAGTTTGTGCTGGACCTCGCTCAGGCAGTCGCGAATCGTGGCCCGAACCTCATGCACCAGGACCATGCCGATGGTGCAGTTCAATTCATCCACCTGTCCGATGGTTTCGATACGTAGGCTGTCTTTATCGATGCGCCCGCCGTCACCGAGTCCGGTAGTCCCCTTGTCGCCAGTTCGAGTGTAGATCTTGGAAAGTCGATGCCCCATATACGGTTCCTGTACGGTCGTTCAAATGAAGGGAATGGCTGCCACCTTAACAAGTTTGTCGGGGTCGGGACAGTCGGCGGTCCACCGAACTGTTCGTTAGGCTTGATCCCATGAGCAATGGGTCATCAAGTCGCCATCCGGCTGCTCGATCCCTGAGTGGGCAACCAACGCGCGAGGATCTTTTGGAGTTGAGTTTGTCTGAAGGGCTTGGTGAGATAATCATTCATACCGGCGGCGAGGCACTGCTCGCGGAACCCGGCCATGGCGTTGGCCGTCAGCGCGATGATCGGCGTCGGCTCCGTCCCCGCGCCCAGTTCCCTTTGTCGTACTTGTCGGGTTGCCGATAAACCGTCCAATTCCGGCATCTGGCAATCCATCAACACCATGTCGTACATCTCCCGACCCAAGGCGTCCAAAGCCTCCGCGCCATTGCCGACCGCATCGACCCGGCAACCCAGTTGTTCCAGCATATAACGCAGCAATTCCTGATTGATCGGATTATCCTCGGCTATCAATACCTTCGCGTAGAAGGCATGGGCCGTGTCCTGCTGCAATTCCGGGGCGGTTGCCGCGTCGATGTCCGATGTCTGCTCGGCATCGATCGCCAACTTTACCGTGAACCAGAATCTGGAACCGGCTTCGACCCGGCTTTCGACGCCGATCTCCCCACCCATCAAATGCACCAGACGCCGGCAGATGGCGAGTCCCAAGCCGGTACCGCCATAGCGGCGGGTGGTGGTCTCGTCAGCTTGCGTGAACGACTCGAAGACCCTGGCCTGAACTTCGGGAGCTATGCCAATTCCGGTGTCATCGACAGCGAACCACAAGGCTATGGTTTTCCTCTGACGCTCATGGATACGCAAACTGACCTGGACTTCGCCCTGATCCGTGAACTTGATGGCGTTGTCCAGCAGGTTCAGCAATATCTGGCGCAGCCGTCCGGGATCACCCTGCACACTCTGGGGCATCTCGACCGGCACATCGAATTTGGCGGCCAATCCCTTGATTTTCGCCTGCTCAAGCATCAGGGCGGATATGTCCTCCAGCAAGGCATGCAGATCAAACGGCGCGTTTTCCATTTCCAACCGTCCAGCCTCGATCTTAGCCATATCGAGCACGTCATTGATGATGGCCAGCAAGGCTTGTCCGGAACGTTGCGCGGTGTCCGCCAAATGCCATTGACGGCTGCTCAGATCGGTTTGTAACAGCAGTTCGAGCATACCCAGCACACCGTTCATCGGTGTACGGATTTCATGACTCATGGTAGCCAGAAAAACGCTTTTAGCGTGGTTCGCCGCCTCCGCCGCCTCCTTGGCCTGACGCAAGTAGACTTCCATGCGACGGCGTTCCTCGATCTCCGCCAACAACTGGCTATTCAGTTGATCCGCTTTCCGCTTGTCCAATTCCATGCGAGAAAGCAGATCCTGTCGTTCAAAACGGAGCAACAGCATACTGCGGACCATCCGGTGGGTATTCCAAGCCACGATGGTGACGACGACGAGATACAGCAGAACCAGGGGCGCCATGACCTGGCCCAATTCGCCTGTTCGCAAATAGAACTGTGCACTAAGCGGCAACAGGACCGGCAATAGGAAAGCCAGCACATCTTCCATACGCGCCGCATGCACCGAGATGGCCCCCAAGGCCATACCCGCGAGCACCAAAGCGATGACCGTTTGATGCACAAGGGTATCGGGAAACAGGAACAGCGGCACCGCGCCCCAAGCGATACCGGAGAGGAACGTGCCGAGCAAATAACTTCTGCCCCAAAAGACGGACGATTCGCTGGTTCTGGAGTTGGCCATGTACCGATACACCAACGCCGATCGGCCCAGGGTGACCAAAGTGAGGCAGGCGAACCAGATGAGCAGTGCCCTGAAAGAGGTTTGAAGGCTTTCTACATACAGGACAAGAATGGCATTGAGCAGAGCCACCAGGTAAGGCACGGGCGCGTTGGAATAGAGCAGCGCGACCTGCCCGGCATACACCCGCTCATTTGTGTTTCGGGATTCCTTGGCCACCATGGAATGGCTCGAATATTCTGTGTAGTTGCAATAACACGCAAGCCGTTCGAGTCGGTTCTATCGAACCGCGCGCGTACTTCTTAACGTTCTTAACTTAAAACTACTGGGCAAAATTTCCAGAACCGAATAAACAAAATTTATAATCAAATTATTAGCGATTTGCCACGATACTTTGCCCGAAGGACTTATAGAGCCGAGATCCAAGAGACCTTAGGCAGGGGAATGTAGCTGAGTGATTAACGGTTACCCATATCCGAATCGTCCGCCCCAATACGGCTCGGAAGCGGACCACTCTGGCCACGGTATTTCGCCCCACTACGTTTGTTGTAAGGACGCGCGGCGGGATTGGACAATGTCTCGAAATTGATGGCGCAAATCGTCATGCCTGGACGCAACGCCAGGGGTAGTTTGCCGCTATTGTAACATTCCAGAACGATCGCCCCACTCCAGCCAGGATCGATCCGATGCGCCGTCACATGCACCATCAAACCCAGGCGGGCCAGACTGGAGCGGCCATCCAACCAGCCGACCAAATCGTCGGGCAGCGTCACGGCTTCCGCCGTGACCGCCAAGGCCAGTTCGCCGGGATGGAGAAAAAAAGCATTTTCCGGAGCGATATGGATCTCCTTGCCCATGATCCGGTTTATGGCCTTGTTGACTTCCTCGGAAGGGCCGCTGAGATCAATGTAGGGAGCGGCGTGATCGTTGAAAACGCGAAAACGGCTGCCCAGGCGCAAATCGACGCTGACTCCGTTGATCCGGTTCGCGGGAGGCCGCGGTTCAATACGGATCTTGCCTGACTCCAGGCACGCCTCGATGTCTTGATCGCACAGCCGCATCGCGTTATGACCTGCTCGTTGTTTCGACCGACTCAGGAATTCTGAATGACGATGTTGGGGAATTTCTGACTGTAGCTCTTGGATTGCAAGGCCAGCTTGGCAGCGGCGTGGCGCGCGATTTCCCGATAGTTTTGGGCAATCGGACCATCCGGATCGGCGACCACGATGGGTGTGCCGTTGTCGGCGTCCTCACGGATACGGATGTCCAGCGGCAAGGCGCCGAGGAAAGTGATCTGGTATTGCTCGGCCATCCGCTTGCCGCCCCCTTCACCGAAAATATGCTCCTCATGTCCGCAGTGACTGCAGATATGCGTGCTCATGTTTTCCACGACGCCCAGCACCGGCACCGATACCTTTTCGAACATCTTCAATCCCTTGCGAGCGTCCAGCAGCGCGATGTCCTGAGGCGTGGTGACGATGATCGCGCCGCTGACCGGCACTTTCTGCGACAGGGTGAGTTGGGTATCGCCCGTGCCCGGCGGCAGGTCGATGACCAAGTAATCCAAATCCCGCCATTGCGTTTCCTTGAGGAGCTGCTCCAGAGCCTGGGTAACCATGGGGCCACGCCAAACCATCGGCGTTTCCTCGTCGATCAGATAGCCGATGGACATGGATTGCAGGCCGTGACTGGTGATCGGTTCCAGTGACTTGCCGTCACGCGACTCGGGACGTAGTTGGGCGCCCAACATACGCGGCTGGCTGGGGCCGTAAATATCGGCGTCGAGAATGCCGACGGTCGCGCCTTCGGCCGACAGCGCCAGGGCGAAGTTGACGGCGGTGGTCGATTTGCCGACGCCGCCCTTGCCGGAAGCAACGGCCACGATATTTTTGACGCCCGGCAAGGGTTTCAAACCTTTCTGAACTTCATGGGAGACGATCTTGACGTGGCAGTCAACCTGCGCTGAATTCACTCCCGGCAAGGCCGCAATCAATTTCTGCAGTTCGGCGCTGAGGGCGTCTTTGTAGCCGGCTGCCGGGAAGCCCAGTTCCACGCCGACCGTGACTCGATCACCCGCGATGTCTATGGACTTGATGGATTTGGCGGCTACTAGGTCTTTCTCCAGGTAGGGATCGATGTATTCCTTGATGGCCATTTCCACTTGCAATCGGGAAATTTCAGTCATGAGGGGAGTCTCCTGAGGCGGAACGCCAGGGCTGGGTTATGATTGAATGGCTGGTCATTGTAACTGAATCCCCGCAAGCGGCTACCCTGCTAAACCTCTGGTTTATTTGTGATCGTGAGCGAAGGGCCGATTTCGGGACTATTCGACGATAGCAGGGCCGCCGCTTCCACGACTTGTCCAAAACTGAGACCGCCATCGTTGACGGGCGTCCACGTCGGCAAATGCGCCTGTATACCCAAGGCCTCCAACCGCCGCAGAGCATGCTCGGCCAACCGACGATTCTGAAACACGCCGCCGGTCAGACCCACGGCAACGCACGAAAACCGCTCTCTTAATTTGAGCACCTGCTGCGCCAGGCATTCGGCCAAGCTGTTGTGGAATATGGCCGCCCGCCGCGCGGCGGGCCGACGAATATCGATCAGCAACGGTAGCAGCGGCGACCAGTCGGCGCGCAACACCCCGACCTCGTCCCAATCCAGAGGCAGTTCGACGTATTCACTACACTCCGCGTCGGTGCTGGCCAAGGCTTCCAGCAACATCGGCCCCTGCCCTTCGAAACTCGTGCGTTGCCGGCCCAGAACCCATGCCGCCGCCGCGTCGAACAAGCGACCAACCGCCGAGGAGAACGGGCTGTTCAAACCCCGTTCCCAGGCGTGCCGGGCCAGCGCCAGATCGGGCAGTGCGTCGTTTTGCCAGTCCAAACCGGCTTCCCAACACAGTGCCGCCGCCGCACGCCAAGGTTCGCGCCCAGCGCGATCGCCGCCCGGTAGCCGGAAACGGCGAAAGCCCGCCACCTGCCGCCAATCGCCGGGTTTTCCCCAGAGAATTTCACCGCCCCATAGCGTGCCATCCGCACCGTAGCCGACGCCGTCCCAGGTGCAGATCAACCACGGTTCGATGCCGGGAAATTCGCCCACCAACCCACTGGCATGGGCATGGTGGTGATACACGGGCAAGACGGGCAAACTCTGACGCTTGGCCCAACGGGTTCCGGCATACCCCGGATGCGCATCGCAGATCAAACGGCGCGCGCCGACACCGTAAAGCCGCTGCAAATCCTGGCCGATTCGTTCGAAAACAGCCAGGGCGCGAGGCGAGTCCAGATCGCCGACATGCGGGGACACCACCACCCGATTATCCCACGCCAAGGCCAGCGTGACTTTTTGGTGGCCACCCAACGCCAGGACCGGTTCCCCGAGGGCGTGTTCAAGGCGCAATTCCAGCGGGGCGACGCCGCGACCTAAACGGATCGGACGCGGCGTTCCGGCGATGATCCGATAAACGGCATCGTCCGCCGGCCGTTCGATCGGTCGGTCGTGATGCAGGAAGGCATCGGCGACCGACTTCAGGCGATCCGTGGCCTCGGCTGGATCGGTGATCACCGGTTCTCCGCTGAGATTGCCGGAAGTGGCCACGAGCGGCTGCTGCAAGTCGCCCAACAGCAGATGATGCAAAGGGCTATAGGGCAGGAAGACGCCGAGTTCTTCCAGACCGGGAGCCAAGCTTTTCGCCAGCTTTGAGTCGGGACGCCGAGCGACCAGTACGATGGGGCGCGAGGGATCGATCAAACGGCTGGCGGCCGCGTCATCCCACTGCACGTACTCCCGCAGAACAGCTAAACCGTCCTCGCCGCCCGGCGGAAACATGACCGCCAACGGTTTATCCGGCCGCCGTTTTCTTTCCCGCAGGCGTTGCACGGCGCCGTCCTGGGTGGCATCGCACATCAGGTGATAACCGCCGACGCCCTTGACGGCGACGATGGAACCCGCCCGCAATGCCGCTAAGCAGGCCGCCAACGCGGCTTCCCGGCGGGCTTCGCCGTGAGCGTCCCGAAACTGAAGTTGCGGGCCGCAAGCCGGGCAGGCCAGGGGTTGAGCATGAAAACGCCGATCCGCTGGATCGCGATATTCACCCAGGCAATCCGGACACAAGGCGAAATCCGCCAACGTAGTGTTGGGGCGATCGTACGGCAGCGCCCGAATGATCGTATAGCGCGGGCCGCATTGCGTACAGTTGATGAACGGATAGCGGTAGCGGCGCGCGATGGGATCGTGCAGTTCCTGGAGGCAGTCGCCACAGGTGAAGTAATCGGGGGGAACGTGAATGTCCGGTTTGTCTTGGTGGGCGCTGGAGAGAATGCGGAAATCCGTAAAAGCTTGCGGGGAAACGGCGACGAGGGATTTGATGGCGGGACGCGCCAACGGAGGAGCCTGAGCCGTCAGCGCCTGTTGGAAAGCGGCTAGCGCGGACGGCGCGCCTTGCAACCGTATTTCCACCTCGCCGCCGAGGTTCTGAACCCAACCCGTCAGCCCGAACCGTTGCGCCAGGCGGTAAATGAAAGGCCGGAATCCAACGCCCTGTACACGGCCTTGAACGCGGATATTGAGCGCCTTGAGCGAAGGCGGATCAGACGGGTTCATGGGGAAGTCATCGGGGAAAAGAAATGGGGAGAAAATCGCCCTCCCCGGTCTGGCCTGATACTAAATCGCTTTCCACGCCCCCTGAATAGATGAATTTTGAAAAAGACGCGACTCGCGCGATAAAGAAGCCGCGTCTTACCCAGCCATGATCTCGGTCAAGGACTCCAGTACAATCCCAATGCGCGCGCAAGGAAAGCCGCCATTTGACCCCGCGTTACCGGGTTATTGGGACAATAAATAGTGCCGTCGCCACAGCCGCCGCTGATGCCCGAAGCCGCCAGCGCCTCAACTTCTTTGAAGAAGGGGTGACTGGTTGGCACGTCAAGAAACGTCGCGGAGCCCGGCGCCGGACTGATCTGCCGTTGCCAATAGACCCTCGCTGCTCGAACGGTTGTGGTGTTTAAGGTGCTCCCGTCATAGAACTCGATCATATAGCCTCCATTAAAGTTCTCCACAGTATGATTAGAGACCGCGGTATAAAAATAAGTACAACCCGGAGCGGAAGTTGTTCCAGATTCAACGAACGCAAGGGTTGAGAGACTAGCCGATGCTGACGCATATCTGTAGAGACGTGCGTTTACCGTGTCAGAGGTACTAGAATCGCACGCCTCCAGTTCGAACCCAACGATCTTGGAGCCTGTAGGAAGATAAAATCCGCACTCAAAAAAAGCTGATCCAGAAGTGACATTAAGACGCCCCTGACTCCCCCCAAAATTATAGGCGGTTGTAGAACTGATTGGCCCACAACCCCCCATAACTTGAGTAGTATGCACAAACGTACGTGAAATACCGAACTGATTAGTGATCAGATCGTCCTCTTTATCTTCCGCTGACCGTATCTCAACAGGCGACGAATCAAAAGAATTGTTTTCAACCGCTGAATCGGATCCGTCCGCCGCGGCTCCATCAAATGATTGGGCATTGACGTTCGCTATACCTAGCGAGAGAGAAGCAAGAAAAACCAGCGCCACAATTGGTCTCATTGGATTTCTCCACAACACGTTAATTTCTCACAGCACTATTCACTGACACAAAAATATCAAAAATCACTCAACCTCCGATTGTACACATCAACCTTTCTTAAATTAGGACATTTATACAAAACAGAAATATTCTCCGAAGTTATTAAAGGCATCATACTCGCATAAATTTATAAATTTAAATTTGCAATTCAACCGACGTTACCACTAATTATCAACTCGGCTTTGGCGTGTCTCACAAATCTTCGAGCCTCCCCTATGGTCCAGCATTTTTTGGGCTTCCGCGAATCCTTGTTGCGCTGCTCTGCAATACCACTTGACCGCTTGGGTGTCGCTCCGCCCAACGCCCTCGCCATTGATGTACATGTTTGCCAACGCAAGTTGCGCGGCGGCATGGTTTCGCTCTGCCGCCCTGCGAAACCACTCCGCGGCTTTATTATCATCCCTGGCCACACCGCGCGCATTGGCATAAGCAAAACCCATGGCGTATTGCGCATCAAGCCATCCCTGCGAAGCCGCTTTCGAGTACCAACGCAGAGCTTCCTCGTCATTGTTTTCGACCCCTTTTCCTTCCCCATAAGCAATCCCAAGTGCATATTGGGCTTGCGGAAACCCAACCTCGGCCGCTTTGCGATACCAACCCACCGCCGCCGCTGGGTCAGCGATCACACCCTGGCCCGTTTCGAGGAGATAACCGAAGTCGAACTGAGCGCGTGGCAGACCTTGCTCAGCGGATTTGCGTAACCACTTGGCGCCTTCGGCAGGATTCCGATCGACCCCTTGGCCCTTCAGATACATTACACCCAGGTCGTATTCGGCTTGGGCGTAACCAAGTTCAGCCGCTTTGCGGATAACGTCGATGGCGTGGGGAGATCCTTTATCAACGTCACGGGCGGGATTAAGCCGCGCCAGAGCATAGATAGCGTCCAGATGACCGGCTTGGCTTGCTTTCCGTAGCCAATTGATAGCTTGCGAATCATCCTTACTTGTACCGAGTCCTTGCGCATACATCACACCCAGGCTGTATTGTGCTGGAACGTGGCCTTGCTCAGCAGCCCGTTTGAACCAGATCAACGCGGCGCCATAATCCTCGGTCGACCCTAGCTGACCATTAGCATACATGAGCCCGACCGCGTATTGCGCGTCGGCGTAACCCTGGGCAGCGGATTTTTGCAGCCATTTCGCCGCTTGTACGTAATCTTGTCCAACCCCTGTTCCTTGCAGATACGCCAGTCCGAGATTGTATTGCGCCCGAACATGCCCCACCTCGGCAGCCCGTCGATACCAGTTTGTAGCAATTTCCGGGTCTTTTACGACACCCTGGCCATTCCCGTAAAGTACGCCCATGTAGTATTGCGCGTCGCTGACGCCTTGCTCGGCCAAAGGGCGCCAGAGACTCAGCGCCTTATCGTAATCCTCGGCTTCATAGGCGCTCACCCCTTGTTGGAGAGGGGAAACAGGATCGGCAAAAACAACGAGTACCCAGCTGAGCGCAAGGCAAAAAAACACCCATTGAAATTTCACCCAAGGTCTCCGTGGAAATCCCGACCCATTATAAAATTGCAATAAATTTAAATGGCGCATCTGATAGTTACAGTCGTGAGGGAGGTCACGGACCCGATGATAATTATCAAACAGCAGCAACAATTGCTGCCAATGGCTCTTGCAATGCCCCAATCATCTTAAAGTTCAGGGCAGGGCGATACACTCGTCTCAACGCATAAGCCGTACCCATCACACAATCGTGAATGATCCGACGCCACGGACAAGTGTCAGCAAATTCGCGGCAGGGGGTCATCTTCCAGCTCTTCCAAAAACCGTTCGCCGCCCAATTCCGTTTCCAACACCACGGCCGGCGACGGTCCTTCTTCGATCCGACCAATGCAGGCCGCCCTGGCGCCTTGTGGCAGATCGCGCCAGCACGCCAGCAGACGTTCCGCCTGGTCGGAAGCCACCACGGCGACCACCCGGCCTTCACAAGCCAAATAATAGGGATCGTAGCCCAACATCTCGCAGACGGAACGCACCGGATCATGGACGGGGATGGCGGATTCGGACAAACGCACCCGCCAACCGGTGGCGCGGCTGATCTCGTAGGCTACCGTCGCCAGCCCACCGCGCGTGGGATCGCGCATGAATTTCAAACCGGGCTTGTCCAGCAAAGCCCGCGTCAGCGGCAACACGCAGGCGCAATCGGACTGCAGATCGCCCCGCAAACCGAACTCCTCGCGCGCCAGCATCACGGCGATCCCATGATCGCCAACCGGGCCACTGACCAGCAGACAATCGCCAACCTGGATACGATTCATGCCGAATTCATTGTCGGAAGCGCGAACCCCGATCCCGGTCGTGGTCAGATACAAGCCGCCACCCTGGCCGCGTGGAACGACCTTGGTGTCGCCGGCGACGATTTGGACCTGCGCATCCTTGGCCGCCTTGGCTAGACTCGCCACGATCCGCTGCAACACGTCAAACTCCAACCCTTCCTCGATAACGGCGCTCAGGCTGAGATAACGGGGTAGGGCTCCGGCCACGGCCAGGTCGTTCACCGTGCCATGCACAGCTAGGCAACCGATGTCGCCGCCGGGGAATTCCAGCGGCTGCACCGTGAAGCCATCGGTGGTGAACAGCAGGTCACCCTGCAAATGCAGGGAGACGGCATCGGCCTGCACGTCCAGATCGGGATTTCCCAGGTGACGGGCGAAAACGTCGTCGATCAATTCACGCATAAAGCGCCCGCCGTTACCGTGGGCCAAGGTGATCCAGCGATTTTGCGTCATCGGCAGCAGAGTCCGGTTAAAGCATTGGGTGGATGGATCTCGGCAACGATCGCCGAGCATGGAAGCGATGATGGCAATAAAGATAGAGTCTTTTGCAAGACAACTAAACCGCTAGGCAGATTTCGGGCGCGGTGCTAAAGTCCAACCCCATTCCCACAGCCGTTGGATCAATCCAACGGACTGGCTATCGACGCAGCGCACGGCCATTCGAACTTGCATTTCCCACCCGGAAACGACAGCGCCCTGATTTACGACAGCCGGCGAGGGCGCTGGTTATCGTTCGCCAATCCCCGCTCGATTCACACCGTTTGGCGTATAGAGGACGTAGTTCCCACGCTCGCCATGCTGGATGAAGCAGTGCGCCGGGACGGCTCGTGGGCCGTGGGCTTCCTCGCCTACGAAGCCGCACCAGCCTGCGATCCCGCCCTAACGGTCAAAGCGCCCGGCGCCTGCCCCCTGCTCTGGTTCGGGTTATACGATGACCCACTCATCATTCCTCCGACCACGGTGGAGGAACAGGCCAGGGCCGTTTTCCCGACGCCCTTGCATTGGAAACCCTCGATCAGCGAGTCCGCCTACCCGCAGGCCATTGCCCGCATCAAAACCTATATCGAAGCGGGCGACACGTATCAAATCAACTTCACGTTTCGACTACATGCGCCTTTCGACGGCGATCCCTGGCCAGTCTTCCTGCGTTTGAGCCAAGCCCAGGGCACGCCCTACGGCGCTTTTCTGAACACCGTGGACTGGGCGATTTGTTCCGCGTCGCCCGAATTGTTCTTTCAACTCGACGGCAACCGCCTGCTTTCCCGACCCATGAAAGGCACGGCGCCCAGAGGCTTGTGGCGGACTGATGATTTGCAGCGGGCGACCCAGCTCAAGTCTTCGGAGAAGGAACGCGCCGAGAACGTGATGATCGTCGATATGATGCGCAACGACCTGGGGCGTATCGCCGGCATCGGCAGCGTGCAAACGCCCCGTTTGTTCGAGGTCGAGCAATATCCGACGGTCTGGCAAATGACCAGCACGGTGGGCTGCGATACACGAGCGGATCTGCCGGAACTGTTGTGCGCGCTGTTTCCCGCAGCGTCCATCACCGGCGCGCCGAAGCGCCGGGCCATGGAGATTATCGCGGAACTGGAAACGACGCCGCGTGGCATCTACACCGGCAGTATCGGTTTCATGGCGCCGCAGCGATACGCTCAGTTCAATGTCGCCATTCGCACGGTTTGGATAGACAAATCGAAGCGCCAGGCGGAATACGGTGTGGGGGGCGGAATCGTCTGGGATTCGGCGGCCCATTCGGAATTTCAGGAGTGCTATGCCAAAGCGCGAATTCTGAGCGCCACTCAACCGGAATTCTGTCTACTGGAAACGCTGCTGTGGACACCGGAACGGGGCTTCTGGCTGTTCGATGAGCATCTGGACCGCTTGCTGAATTCCGCCCGTTACTTTGCCTTTTCCGCCGATGGCGAGGCAATCCAGCGAAGACTGGCGGCGGCGGTCGCCAGTGCGCCGGCCCACCCGCACAAAGTGCGTCTGCGAGTGGCAAGAGATGGAAACGTCACCGTCGAAGTGCTGAATCTGCCTCGACAGCAAGCGTCGCCACGGGTATGCCTGGCCAAGCAGCCAGTGGACTCATCCAACGTGTTCCTCTACCACAAAACGACGCATCGGACGATTTACGAGCAGGCCAAACGGGATTGTCCGGGTTATGACGACGTGTTGTTGTGGAACGAAGCCGGTGAAATCACGGAATCCTGTATCGCCAACGTCCTTTTCAAACGCGCTGGCGAGTGGTTCACGCCGCCGATCCACTGTGGCTTGCTGGCGGGAGTTTACCGGGCCGTTCTACTTCGACAAGGCAGGCTCAAGGAGCGTGTCCTACGGATTGAGGATTGGAATGCCTGCGATGAGATTCGGTTGCTCAACTCCGTTCGTGGGATCTGGAAAATCCATCTTTAGTGATCCTGTGCGCCGCCAATGGATGTTACCCGTTTAAGCCAATAGACTTCAAAAAGGCGAGTCGTGACGCTGAGAGAGTGGTTGATTTGGCCACGATGATCGACACATACTCTCACTGTCCGTTGTCGGTTCGGCTGTCAATGAGCGCAGCGTCCAGGCCAGCCATCCGATATGTGACGGTCTTGTGCACCACGTGTTGTGCCGCGACCAACCGCATGACAGCGTCGTACATTCGAACCGGGGCAACCGGCCTGGCCCGGCATCAAACCTTGCTGGGGCAGTCAGTCTTGTCGATTCGTCGCGGCTGGTGGGAAGGATCAATAGGTATCGCCCCCGCAGCCATAGCCATCCTAATTCACCGACACTTAAGCGTGAAACCGACTCATCCAGAATCACACGAAAATCTAGCATGACGCACGTCGACGCGGTTTCCAAACGTTCCTGGCAGGCGATTTTACGAATCATCTGCAGCGGTCGCATGCTGGTAGCCACGCTCATGGGATTTTCCTCCGGCCTACCGCTGTTGCTGACCGGCGGTGTGTTGCAGGCGTGGATGGAGAAGGAAGGCGTCGATCTTGGCACCATCGGCTTGTTCGCGCTGGTGGGTCTGCCCTACACCCTGAAATTTTTCTGGGCGCCTTTATTGGACCGCTTCACGTTGCTTGCCTTCCTCGGCAGAAGGCGCGGCTGGTTGGCGCTGATCCAGGTGTTGCTGAGCGCCGCCATCGCCGGCCTGGGCTTCACCGACCCCGGCGTCAGTCCGTTTACAGTGGCCTGTGCGGCCCTGCTGGTGACGTTCTTTTCGGCCTCCCAGGACATCGTCATCGATGCGTATCGCCGCGAATCGCTGGACGATGAAGAACAGGGATTGGGCGCCTCTCTGTACGTAAACGGATACCGCGTCGGCATGTTGCTGGCCTCGGGCGGCGGCTTGATTCTAGCCGATCACATTCCTTTCTCCGCCGTGTATTGGATCATGGCCGCCTTCATGCTGATCGGCTTGGCGACCACCTTGTTCGCAACCGAACCCGCCGTCGCCGCCGGCACGCCGAAAACCCTGACGCAAGCCGTGATTCAACCGTTCGTGGATTACTTCGGCCGCCAGGACGCGCTATGGATTCTGCTGTTTATCCTGCTCTACAAAATCGGCGACACCATGGCCGTCCACCTGACCACGCCGTTTTATCTGGACATCGGTTTCAGCATGACCGAAGTCGGCGCCGTGGTGAAACTGTTCGGCTTCTGGGCGACGGTCATCGGCGGCCTGTTGGGTGGCGTGCTCATCCTACGCTGGGGTATCTATCGTTCGCTGTGGTGGTTCGGCATTCTGCAACTGGTCACTATTTTGGGATTCGTGGCCCTGGCGCAAATCGGCCACAACGTCACCACATTGGCGTTCGTCATCGCCGGGGAGAATCTGGCCGGCGGCATGGGCACCAGCGCCTTCGTCGCCTTCATGGCCAGTCTCACCAATAAGAAATTCACCGCCACCCAATATGCCCTGCTGAGCAGCCTGATGGGCATTCCACGGGTGATTTTGGCCTCGCCGACCGGCTATCTGGCCGAGTGGTTGGGTTGGGAAGGGTTTTTTCTGTTCTGTACGCTGGCGGCCGTGCCGGGCTTGATCCTACTGACCCGTTTTCGCGGCTGGATGATTCAAGAAGAAGCCTCCGAATCCGTCCCGACCGGGGCCGTTGAAAAATCCTCGTAACCGATAGGATCGGTTTTCGTCATACACGTCATCATTTCATCACCGGGGCGTCATAAAACTGTTGCATAGCTCCCCCATATTCGGGGTTATGCGAAGCAATCTGGCCGCCTCTATCGAATCTTCCCCCGTCACCGACCGGTCGTTACGGATCAGTGTCGTCACTGAGACCTACCCACCGGAAGTGAACGGCGTCGCCATGACCATGGAACACATGGTCAAGGGCCTGCTCGCGCGCGGCCATCGGGTGCAATTGATCCGGCCCCGGCAATTCCCCAACGAGACCGATTCCCACCAAGGCAATCTACAGATCGTCCCCCAGCCCGGCTTTACCCTGCCGTTCTATCGCGCGGTGAAAGTCGGGTTTCCCGCCAGCCGGGCATTGCAGCGATGTTGGCGAGCCGATCCCCCCGATGTCGTGCATGTCGCCACCGAAGGACCGCTGGGACGCTCGGCCTTGAGTAGCGCCAAACGGCTGCACTTACCGGCTTCCTCCAGTTTTCATACGAATTTCCACAGTTACAGCCGCCATTACGGTTTCGGCATGCTGGCCAAACCCATCATTGGCTATCTGCGTCGGTTCCACAACCGCACGTCCTGCACACTGGTCGCCACCGAGGAATTGGCCAAGCAGTTGCGAGAACTGGGCTTTCGCCGCACACGCATTCTGTCCCGTGGGGTCGATACGCGCCTGTTCAAACCCACGCAGCGCAGCGATGCCTTGCGGCGGACTTGGGGCGTCGCCGACGACGATCCCGTGCTGTTATACGTGGGCCGTTTGGCGGCGGAAAAGAATCTGGACCTGGTGATCCGCGCCTTTCAGGCCATCCACACACGGGTTCCCCGTGCGCGCCTGGTGCTTGTCGGCGATGGCCCACTCCGCGAGGCATTGGCCAGTCGGTGCCCTCAGGCGATTTTCCGAGGCATGCGTCTGGGCGAGGAACTCGCCACGCACTACGCCTCCGCCGATATCTTTCTTTTTCCCAGCCTGACCGAGACCTTCGGCAATGTCACGCTGGAAGCCATGGCCAGCGGACTGGCCGTCGTCGCCTTCGATTACGCCGCCGCCCGTCAGCATCTGGAGCAAGGACACAGCGGCCTGCTTGCGCCGGTCGCCGACGCGGCGGCCTTCATCGCCGCGGCCTGCGATCTCGTCGCCGCGCCGAAACGCTGGAGCCGCATGGGCGAGGCCGCGCGTCTGGCCGTGGAACCGTTCGATTGGGAACACATTTACCGGGATTTTGAAATCATCCTGCTGGAACTCATCGCCCAAGGAGATGAGCATGTCTAAATCCCTTATCGCTTCGACCCATTGGCAATGGCTGGCGGATCGTGAGCTGAATTGGTGTCTGCGCCTCAATCGCGCCAGTGAGCGATTGATCGTGGAACGGTTGTTCGCCAGCGTCAGCCGCCTGGGGGATGGGGTGTTCTGGTATACGCTGATGCTCACCCTGCCGCTCATACTGGGCGCCGAGGCCCTGCCAGTGGTCGGACACATGGTCGTAACGGGCGCGTTATGCCTATTGCTCTACAAGGGCCTGAAGAGCAAGACCATCCGCCCGCGTCCCTGCGATTGCAATCGCTCGATCCGCACCACGGTGCCACCGTTGGATCAATACAGTTTCCCCTCCGGCCACACGCTGCACGCGGTAGGATTCAGCGTCATCGTGGTGTTCTACTATCCTCAATTGAGCTGGCTGGTCATCCCCTTCACGCTGCTGGTGGCCTTGTCCCGCCTGGTACTGGGGCTGCACTTTCCCAGCGACGTCCTGGCGGGCGCTACGCTGGGCGGCAGTATCGCCTCGTTGGTACTGTTGTTCTAAAGGAGGAGGCATCCGCTCGCCTCCACCCACACGGTGCGAGCGGGCCGTCAGTCGACCGGCAACAGAGCATAGACCGGCAGGGGAGCCAGTCTTGCCCGCCCGCCCAAGGCCATTAATTCCAACAGGAACACGCCCCCTAGCAACTGCGCTCCACAGTCTTCGAGCAGCCGCGCGCAAGCCCCGATGGTTCCGCCCGTAGCCAGTAAATCGTCGACCAGAATCACTTTCTGCCCCGGCCGAACGGCGTCGCGGTGCATTTCGACGGCATCGGAGCCGTATTCCAACGCGTAGTCGACCCGCGCCTTGTCATGCGGCAGTTTATCGGGTTTGCGGATGGGCACGAATCCCACCCCCAGGCGGTACGCCAAGGCGGCGCCGAAAATGAAGCCACGGGCTTCCGGACAGGCCAATACATCGGGTTTCCAACCGCTTCGTTCACAGTGTTCGGCGATATGGTCCACCACCACCCGAAAACAGGGACCGTCCGCGAGCAACGGCGTGATGTCCTTGAACACAATGCCCGGCTTGGGAAAATCCAGGATGTCGCGGATCAGCCTCCAGCACGCAGCCAGGCTCGGGTCGGTCGCGGTCGTCATAATCACCCCTTGAATCCGTAATAGACGATCAATAATACGGACAGCACGCCCATCACGGGATGAATGGACCGCCACTGGCCGCTGACCACTCGCAACAATACGTAGCTGACGATGCCCAGACTGATCCCATGCGCTATCGAATAGGTGAACGGCATGCCGACGGCGGTCAGAAAGGCCGGGATGGCGTCGTCCATGCGCTGCCACTCCAAATCCCGCGCGCTGCGCATCATGAACACGCCAACCACGATCAGGGCCGGTGCGGTCGCCATGGCGGGAACGGCGGTGAACAAGGGCGTGAAGAATAGCGATAACAGAAATAACAGAGAGACCACCACGGCGGTCAGACCGGTACGTCCGCCTTCCTCGATGCCCGCCGCGGATTCGATATAACTGGTCACGGTGCTGGTGCCGACCAGCGCGCCGACCGTCGTGCCCGTGGCGTCGGCGAGAAAAGCCTTGTCCGCGCCTGGCAATCGGCCCTCCTGATCGAGAAATCCCCCCAAGCGGCCCACGCCGACCAAGGTGCCGGCGGTGTCGAAGACATCCACGAAAAAGAAGGCGATGATCACCGTGAGCAGGGCACCGTTGAAAATCTGGCTGAAATCCAGCGCCAGCAGCGTTTCCCTGGGCAGAGCGGGAACGCTGGTCAACGCGGTGGGCAATGACGCAAACCCTAGTATCCAGGCCAGCACGGTAATAACCAAAATGCCAACCAGAATCGCGCCTTTGATTTGTCTGACCATCAGCGCGCCGATCACCAAGATACCGAGCAGGGACATGTAAACCGAAGGCTCCCGCACCGAACCCAAGGTCACCAGGGTGGCGGGATGATCCACGATCCATTGGGCGTTCTTGAAACCAATGATGGCCAGAAATAAACCGATGCCGATGGTGGTGGCGATCTTGAGAACGCCAGGGATGGCATCCAGCAGGCGCGTACGCAGACCGCTGACCGCCAACGCCATGAATAGCAGACCTTCAATGAATACCGCCGTCAACGCCACCTGCCAGGACACGCCCAGACCGAGCACCACGCCATAGGTGAAATAGGCGTTCAAGCCCATGCCGGGGGCCAAGGCAAAGGGAAAATTGGCATAAAGGCCCATCATGGCCGTAGCTGCGGCGGAAGCCAGTGCCGTCGCGATGGCGACATCGGCGGCCGGCATGCCGGTTGCCGCCAAAATCGAGGGATTGACGAACAGGATGTACGCCATGGTCAAGAATGTGGTCACTCCCGCGCGGATTTCCGTGCCGACAGTGGAACCGCGGGCGCTGATGCTAAAAAATCGATCAATGGATTGCATGGAACTCCCTTAATTGGTGCAAGATCATGATGCTGGGATAGGTAAACGACAGGCGCGGGGTTTGCTTCCAACGACGAGGGAACGCTAGACTGCGAACCCGGCGATGCCGGCACACGCGGAGAGTTATCCCGACCAGACTCACCATGCAATTACCAGTCCTGCCAAAACAACTGTCCGTCCGTTACGTTGCCGACCGGTTGCGCTCGCGGTGGCGCGGACCCCATGCACGCGCAGCTCGGCCCCGCTCCTGGCGGGCGCGCATCGGGTGGTCGATGCTCTGGTCACTGGTGATCTTCGTCCTGCTTTCGTTGTTGCTGGTCCTACCCTTGCGCTGGTGGCCACCCCTGAGCAGCAGCTTTATGATGCAACGGCAGTGGCAATCGCTGGGCACGGAGGACGGGCATGAGCACATCGCCTACGTTTGGGTGCCCTACGAGCGGATTTCTCCCCATATGGCGCTGGCTGTCGTTGCCAGTGAGGATCAGAAGTTTCCGTCCCATAACGGCTTCGATATCGACGCGATCCGTCAAGTATGGACTCGGCGCGAGGACGACAAGCCGCTGCGCGGGGCCAGCACCATCAGCCAGCAAGTCGCCAAGAATCTTTACCTCTGGCCAGCGCGCAGCCTGTTCCGCAAGGCGCTGGAAGCCTGGTTTACCCTGTTGCTGGAGGCCCTGTGGCCGAAACAGCGGATTTTGGAAATCTATTTGAATATCGTCGAACTAGGCGAACATACCTTCGGCGTGGAAGCGGCCAGTCAGCATTTTTTCGGGAAACCGGCCACGCAGTTGAATCGCCAGGAAGCCGCGCTACTGGCGGCGGTTCTACCCAACCCCCGCCTCTTTCGGGTAGACAAGCCCTCCGCCCACGTACGCCAACGGCAACAGTGGATTTTACGGCAAATGCGCCAGTTGGGCGGCCCTGGCTACCTGAACTCGCCGTGAGGAACGCCACCCCATGAAACCCCGCGTCACCATCACCTATTGCACGCAATGCCAGTGGTTGCTACGGGCGGCTTGGCTGGCTCAGGAACTCCTCAGCACTTTCGCGGCCGAACTCGGCGAGGTGGCCTTGCAACCCGGCAGTGGGGGGGTGTTTGAAATCCGCGTCGAGGGAGAACTGATCTGGTCACGCAAGGACCAGGGACGCTTTCCCGAAGCCAAGGAAATCAAGCAACGTCTGCGTGACCGGATCGCCCCTGGCAGGATGCTTGGCCACGTAGATCGCTAACCATTCAGGAGGTCATCGCCCATGCCCACACTTGCATCCGACACAACCCGATCAACCGGTTTCGCGTGGCTGCCATCCCGGCGGCTCTGCAATCTTGCGGGTTTTGCCGCTTGTGTGTCGATGATGTTGTTCGCCGTTTTTTACCTGCAGAAACATCTGGGGCTGACACCTTGCCCGTTGTGCGTGTTCCAACGCATCGCCATGATCAGTCTGGCCGCCGTCTTCGTGGTCGCCGCCGTCCATAACCCCTCATCCTGGGGGGCCCGTGTCTACAGCGTGCTGCTTGGACTGGTAGCGGGAAGCGGCGCGGGTATTGCCAGCCGCCACATCTGGCTGCAACATCTCCCCGCCGATCAAGTGCCGTCCTGCGGACCCAGTCTGGAATATCTGCTGGACTCCTTCCCACTCTGGGAAACCATCCGCGTGGTTTTGCGCGGCACGGGGGACTGCGCCGAAATCCAGTGGACTTTTCTGGGGTTGACCATACCCGAACTGACTTTGATCGCCTTTATCGCTCTGGGTCTTTTCGGCGTCATCCGCAACTGGCGGCGGGATGCTACAGTTTAGGTAACACGCGACCCACGGCGGCCAGGGTTTCCTCGATGTCCTCGTCGCTGTGGGCACTGGACAGGAACCCCGCTTCGAAGGCGGACGGCGCCAGATAAACGCCTTCCCGCAACAAGGCATGGAAAAACCTCTTGAAGCGTTCGACGTCGCAGGCGGTGGCCTGGGCATAGCGGGTCACCGTCGCGGCGTCGGTGAAAAAGAAACCGAACATGCCCCCCACCTGATTGGTCGTCATCGGGATGCGGGCAGCCCTGGCCGCTTCGCGCAGTCCCGTCATGAACTGCTGCGTTTTCCGTTCCAGAGCTTCATAGAAGCCCGGCTCCTCGACCAGCTTCAGGGTGGCCAATCCCGCCGCCATGGCCACGGGATTGCCCGATAAGGTGCCTGCCTGATAGATCGCTCCCAAAGGCGCCAGATGTTCCATGATTTCCCGGCGTCCGCCGAAGGCGCCCACCGGCATGCCGCCGCCGATGACTTTACCCAAGGTCGTCAGATCGGGCGTGACGCCATAACGCCGCTGAGCGCCACCCAAAGCGACCCGAAACCCGGTCATCACCTCGTCGAAAATCAATAGACTACCGTAGTTGTCGCAAAACTCCCTAAGTCCTTCCAGAAAGCCTGGTTCCGGCGGTATACAGTTCATGTTGCCGGCCACCGGTTCGACGATGACACAAGCGATTTTCTCGCCCAATACCTTGAAGGTTTCCTTCACACTGCTCACATCGTTGAAGGTCAGCGTCAGCGTATGCGAAGCGATTTCCTTCGGCACGCCGGGCGACGTGGGCACGCCCAGTGTCAACGCGCCGGAGCCGGCCTTGACCAGCAGGGAATCGGAATGGCCATGGTAACACCCCTCGAATTTGATGATGCGATCCCGTCCGGTATACCCCCGCGCCAAGCGAATGGCGCTCATGGTGGCCTCGGTGCCGGAATTGCACATCCGCACCAGTTCCAGGGATGGCAGATGGGCGCAAAGCCGTTGCGCCAATTCCGTTTCCAGTGCCGTGGGCGCGCCGAAGCTCAGCCCGTTGGCGGCCGTTTCCTGGACGGCGCGTACGATTTCGGGATGCGCGTGCCCGGCGATCATCGGTCCCCAGGAGCCGACATAATCAATATAGCGCCGGTCATCCTCGTCATACAGATAGGAGCCCTGGCCGCGTTTGAAAAATATCGGCTCGCCTCCAACCGCGCGGAAGGCGCGTACGGGTGAATTCACTCCGCCAGGAATAAAGCGTTGGGCCTCGGCAAACAGGATCTGGGATCGAGTCATGTTCGGCTTAATCTCCGCTGTGGATGGCGCGACCCGGTCAACCGGCCGGGCCTGGCCTTGCTTGTCGTTCTTGAGTTCGCGATCGCCGACTCCCGAGGAGCGCAGGCCACGCCGTGTCCCCAAGATAGACTTTCGCGGCCGGACCCAAGACTGCTTCGTTACGCCCATGAGGAGTTGGCGTTGCCGTATTGTACAACCCTGGCGGACATCGCGGCGGGCTAAACGGATGGGGTGCGCGGAATCGTTCCGGCATGAGACACTATAGGGATTTCCTAACGGCTTCCCAACAAGAGGATAAGCACAGCATGTCAGTCAACGAAGAGCCTGAAATCCCCTGGAAAACCTATATGTGCGTCATTTGTGGCTTCATCTACGAAGAAGAAAAAGGCTGGCCCGCCGACGGTATCCCGCCGGGCACGCGGTGGGAAGATGTGCCATTGACCTGGACCTGCCCGGAATGCGGCGCGACCAAGGACGATTTCGAGATGCTGGAAATCTGAAGACAGGGAGAAACTTAGATTTTCCCAGCCTGATGGGCAATGAAGGCGGTTTTGGCCGACAGCTCCAGAGAACAGGTCCATTTATAGGCAAGCCCGAGATTCTCCGCGCAGGCATAAACCCCATGACCTCGCACCACGGCGATCGGGTATTCGGCCAAGACCTCGGCGACCAACCGAGGGGCATCGTCAACATAACGTTCGTAAGGGATGGTGATCACCGGAACCCGGCTGAAATAGAGCTGACCTTCGAAATCGGCGGGCAAAAACTCCTTGCTATCCATCGTCATCGCCACCGAATAGGGGCCGTGACTGTGAAGCATCGCATTCACTTGCGGATTGCCCTGGTAAACGGCCAGATGTAGCGGCGCATCCAAGGATGCGCCGGCACCGATCCAACCATCATGGCGACATTCCAACAATTCACCGCTGCTTACCGTATCGGCGCAGCAACCGCTGGGGGTGATCCAAACCTGTTCGCCGTCACGTATCGAAGCATTGCCGCTATGGGAATCGTTCAATCCGTACTTGCGCAGGAATTTGTAATAGCGAACCAGCTCGTCTTTGATGTTCATAAAATCCCGCTGCTACTGTAAATAAGCTACGTTGGAGCTACTGAAAAGCGTGAATCGATGCTCGCCGTTCAGGCCCTCCAACCCCTGATCATCGATGCCACGAACCCGTAACAGATAGTTGTCGTTAGGCAGCTTCGGACCACTGAATTCAGGCGACTGGAGAACTTCCTCATAGATCAGAGCCAGCACCTGTTCGCCGCCGCCGACTTTTTCGCTGTGGATTAAACGACCATTGTTGAATACCAACAATTCAAATCGCTTGTGCTGGTAGGCCATGATCTGAATGCGATACGCCTTGGCTCCTGGAATGGCTTGCCAGGAAAACCGCAGGTCGCTGGCATTCTCCGGCAATGCGGAAATGTCCGGGGGAGGCAATAGCGCCACGACATCGAGTCGACCGGCGCCGGGTTTCGACACACTGCCGAATTTTTCCGGCAACGTGCTGATCCGGCCGTGCGCGTTGACCCCAACCGCGCCGTTGGTCACTTCCGTGTACGCCGTCTGGGTAAGTGAGTCGGCAGCCATGCGAAATTCCGTTCCACGCACCGCCGCGACCGCCGACGGGGTTCTGATCTCGTAGCGCACCCTGGGATCGTCACGGTGGGTGACCTTGGTTTCCAAACGCCCGCTTTGCAAGTTCAACTGAGCATCCACGAGATTCGAAGACTCATCGACGCTCACCGTTTTCAACAACAAGGTGCTGTTCGATTGCAATAGCAGTTCGGAGGCGTCGTAAAACTTCAGCAGTACACTGGATTGCGGACCGGTACGGATACTGTCCCCGGCCTGCAAAGTCGTTTCGGCATCCAGCGGCGTGGTTCGACCGTTGGCCAGTGTCACTTCAACTTTTCCGCGGGCGTCCAAAACCCGTACGGTGATAGGGCGGATCTGTTTCTTTAACCATTCGATGGGAATGTTAAGCCGAGTTCCTGGAGGAATTTGATTCGGTTTGGAGATGCCATTGCGCTCTTGCAATTTTGGCCAATAGCTCATATCGATCAGATAATTGTCGCTAATGCTCCAAGGATTGTCACCGGGACGTACGGTATAAATCCATTCCTGGGCATGAGCGCTTAGGGCCATGACGGCCTGAAGTAGCATCAACACCGAAAGCAACAGGGCTTTTGTTAAAATATGCCAAAGCGCCATAGATCTCTTTCTCCCACATTTAGGTGTTATATATGAATGCTGGCAGACGCTTTCGAGAAGTTCCTATTAATATTCTAACTAAACGACAACGCTTGTCAGGCATACAGACGGCTTGTTATGAAAATTTAACATTTTCATTAACATCAGCGCGTGTGGGAAAGTAATTTACTTATCTCAGGATTGATTGGCACGCACCAATTTATCCATCATAAAAAGTGATAGGGGTCGACTAATGAAGAACCCCTGGATCAACTCGCATTCCCGAGATCTTAGAAACTCCAGTTGCTCGGCGGTTTCCACCCCTTCGGCGATGACGCCGAGCCGCAGGCTATGAGCGACGGCGATCAAGGCGCTTACGATGGCCGCCGCATCGTCCGAATCGGTCGTAATGTCGCGCACGAAGGATTGGTCAACCTTGAGCCAATCCAGGGGAAACCGCTTGAGATAATTGAAGCTGGAATAACCCGTGCCAAAATCGTCCAACGCCAATTGAATGCCCATGTCCTTGAGCGTCTGCAAAATGGCTATGGCGGCATCGATATCCTTCATCAGCATGCTTTCCGTGATTTCCAGCTCCACCTGATCGACATCCAGACCCGATTCCCGTATCAAACTGTCGATACGATTGGATAGGCCCGGCTGCATGAATTGTCGGGGCGATAGGTTGATCGCCACGCGCGGCGCCCGCAAGCCTTCGACCTTCCAAGCCTGTACCTGTCGGCAGGCCTGGCTGATCACCCATTCCCCGATCGGCACGATCAGCCCAGTCTCTTCAGCCAGCGGCACGAAGCGGCCTGGCGAGATCATCCCCATCTCCGGATGCCGCCAGCGCAACAAAGTTTCGGCCGACACGATGCGGCCTGTTTTCAATTCCAACTGCGGTTGGTAATAGAGTTCCAGTTCTCCACGCTCCAGGGCACGGCGCAGATCGCGCTCCATGAGCAAACGCCCGAGCATCCAGTTATTCATGTCCTGGGCATAAAACTGGAACGTGTTACGGCCGTTCTCCTTGGCTCGGGACAGGGCGATGTCGGCGTTTTTCAGCAGCATGTCCGCGCTTTCCCCATCCTTGGGAAACAGGCTGATGCCGATGCTGGCGTTCGCGAACAGTTCATGCCCGAAGATGAAGTGGGGTTCTTCCAGCGTCTCCAAAATATACTGGGCCACTAGGACAGCCTCTTCCGCATTCGGCACATGTTCCAGCAGCACGCCGAATTTGTCCCCTTCCAGACGAGCCAGTGTGTCGCCCTCTTGCAAGCACAGATCCAGGCGTGTGGCGACCGCCCGCAACAAGGCGTCTCCGGCGTTGTAACCCAGCGCGTCGTTGACCGCCTTGAAGCGATCCAGATCGATGGCCAGCAGGGCGATCAGTTCGTTACTGTGCGAGGCGCGCGCCATCGCGTGATCCAATCGTTCCAGCAGCAGACTGCGATTGGGCAATTCAGTGAGGGCATCATGGGTGGCCTGATAGGCCATTTTTTGGGCCATCAGACGGGCTTCGCTGATGTCATTGATGGCCAACACCACGCCCTGCAAACTTCCGGATTCATTGCGCATCGGGCTGGCCGAGGCGCGGATGGCGTATTCCTGGCCGGAACGGCTGAGTACGATGTTTTCTTCGCCCAGCTTAACGATACCACCGGCTTCCAGGCACTGCATCACCGGACTGACGACTGGCGCACGGCTGTGCTCGTTGACGATGCGCAGGATCTCGACCAGCGGTCGGCCCAGTGCTTCACGCAGTGGATAGCCGGTCAGCGTCTCGGCGATGGGATTCAGATACTCGACGATGCCCTTAGAGTCGGTGGTAATGACGCCATCACCGATGGAATGCAGCGTTACCTGAGATCGCTCCCGTTCGATAAACAGATTCTGTAAAGTCGCTATCAGCCGCCGCCAGATCCAGAGCGGATAGCTCAACAGCAACGTGGCGAGCAGCACCGCCGGCGGAAACCACAGACTGAACTCACGCAACAACACGATGCTCAGCAGTCCACTGAACGTCACCAGCGCCACCGCCGCCCACAATGTCCAACGCGGCGGCAGATAGGAATAGATAAAAAAGGGCAGCAGCGCGATCAGACCGGTTAACCATATCGACCCGTTGTCGCTCAAGGGGATGATCACCGGCGTAGCGGGCAAATTCAACAGGTTGCCCAGCACATTCGCGTTAAACTCCACCCCCGGCATGGGACGGTTCTGACCGGAGACCGGGGTCGGCATGTTATCCCCCAACCCCGCCGCCGTGGCGCCGACCATGACGAGTTTGCCCTGGAAGGCGCCCGTGGGAAAGTTGCCATTCAATACATCGACATAGGCAATCCGATGCAGGTGTCCTGGCGGACCGGCGAAGTGCACCAGAAAACGATAATCACGGGCCCAGGAGCCAGGCGAAGCCGGGGCGGGCGCCCGTTGGCCCGGTAGAGACGTCAACTTGCCATCGGTCAATTCCAACAGGGCCAACCCCAACGCCGGCCAGCGAGGCGAGTTCAATCCGGCTTTCAAATAGGCGCTGCGGACGATGCCGTCCGCATCCAATTCAACATCGACATGGCCCAATCCCGCCGCCGCCTGTCGTAGTAACGGGATAGGCAAGGTTTCGGTCAGAGGACCGTCCGCATAGAGTTGTTCCGGCAATACCGGCAATATGACTCGGCCACTATTGGCTATCGCCCGCGCCAGCGTGGCATCGTCCTCGGCATCGACCGTGCTGGGCTCGGCGAAGATCATGTCGAATGCGATCGCCTTGGCGCCGGCCTGGGTGAGCTTATCCACCAGCGCGGCGTGGATCTTGCGCGGCCAGGGCCAGCGACCCAGTTCCTTGAGACTGTATTCATCGACGCCGACGATGACGATGTCATCTGGAGGGGCTTCTTCCCAGAAACGCAGATGCCAGTCGTAGAACAACCAATCCAGACGCCATAAACCTCCCCAGACAACCAGCCACACGGCGATACCGGCCAACAGCAAGGAGGGCAGCAACGGGAAATCCACCAGAAAGGTGCGCAGACGAATAGACGGCGATCTCATGATTCCGGGAATCTATACGAATTGTCCTGGGCACAGCGGGTCCAGTCAGTGAGTGTGGATTCCTGATTGTCGCTGGGTCACTTGGGCATTCGCTGAGCGGTTTGGCTAGGGGGCATGCGGGGCCGAGAAGACAGGCACGATGTCCACGGTATTTGTATTGCCCACATACCAAGCAAGTATGGAGCCAATCCCCAGTCAAGCCGGGTTCGACCGGCCAACCCGTTCCACTCCCGTATCCAACCGGCCATCGGGATACAGACGGAACCAGCGATAACCCGGTGGGACATCATCGGCCTGCGCGTCAGCCACACCGGGTTTGAACTGCAAACAAGTGGAAGGCGCGCCCAGTAATGCCATACCCCCTCGTTGCGTACTGAATTCCTGATGAATATGGCCCCACACGATGGCGCGCACCTGCGGATAGCGATCCACGACGGCGAATAAATCCTCGCCGTTGCCAACCATGCTATCCAGCCAGGCGCCGCCGATGGAAACCGGCGGATGATGCAGACACACCATAGCGTGATGTCGCGGATACGCCCGCAGCGTTCGGTCCAGAAAATCCAATTCCGTATCCGCCAAATAACCGGCCGGCGAGTCGGGAAGGGTAGAGTCCAACAGGATAAACTGCCAATATTCGTCGATAATATGCCTTCTGTGACAGACCGCGCCATCCCGCAAGATTGCTTTCATGCGTTCCGGTACGTCGTGGTTGCCGGGCAAACAGTAAACCGGCGCCCCCAGTGATTCCAGCGCGTCGCGCAGCCGCGGATAGGCCGCATCGTCGTCCTGCACCAAATCGCCGGTCGCCAGCAAGAAATCCGGCGGCCAACGATAGGCGGTCAGTTGCTCCAGAACGGCGGTCAGACCCCAATCCACATCGACTTCCCAGAGACGTCCATGGGCTTGCGCCTGGAGATGGAGATCGGATATTTGGATGATCCGTAACGGTGTAACGGGCTTTGTCATGGAGAGAAATCTATCATCAAGACTTCGTGACTATAGATTATGGGCTTAACTGGCAGAATCGCTACCGTCGGAGTCTTGTATGAGCAATAAAACAATCTGTTTGAACGACGCGGGTTATACCTATCTGTTGAACGCCTCCTTGCGCGAGTCGGCGCTGCTGCGCCGATTGCGGGATGAAACCGCGGCCCTTCCCCGCTCAGGCATGCAAATTTCACCGGAACAAGGTCAATTCATGAGTCTACTGGTTCAACTCATGGGCGCGCGGCGCGCCATCGAAGTGGGGGTCTTCACCGGTTACAGCGCCTTGGCCGTAGCCCTGGCCCTGCCCACCGACGGCTATTTACTCGCCTGCGACATCAACGAGGAATGGACTACCCGCGCCCGAGCCTATTGGCGGGAAGCCGGCGTTGCCGAGAAAATCGAACTGCGCCTGGCGCCTGCCCAACAAACCTTGGATGCGTTGCTGCGGGATGGCGCGGCCGGCAGTTTCGATTTCGCCTTCATCGACGCCGACAAGAGCCACTACATCGCTTATTACGAACGCCTTCTGCAATTGCTGCGCCCCGGTGGGCTGATTGCCGTGGACAACGTACTCTGGGGCGGCGCGGTAGCGGACCCGCAGAATAACGAAGCGGACACCGTCGCGATTCGTGCCTTCAACAAGCATCTGCTTCACGACGAACGCGTCGCACTCAGCCTGGTGCCCATTGGCGATGGCCTCACGCTGGCCTTGAAGCGAGGCTGATCACGGTTGCAATTGGCGTTGGACGCTAGCCACTTTGTCATTCATGCTTTGGGCACGATCGGTGCGTGTGCCGATGTGCAGCGTCGTGGTGATACGCGGCGCGCCCAGGGCGTGAACCACTTCGTGGCACCGTTTGATCGCCGCCATCACCGTGTCCCAATCGCCCTCGATATTCGTGCCATAGGCATGCAAATGGGTATTGAGACCCGCTTCACTCAGTACCCGCTCGCAGGCCGTGACGTACGCTGAAACCGAAACGCCGACTCCCAAGGGTACGACGCATAAATCGGCAATGACTTGCATGGCGTTGACTCCTACCGGAAAGCTGATTATTCGTAACCCGCGTTTATGATGATCGCTGGGTGGGCAACAGGTAAAGTCTAGTCATCGCCCCAATTAACGGGGACAATGATCGCCGCGCCGGAGCAAGGAGGCCAAGCGCCGGCAGTTTGCTTGCCTTATCGTCGTCAGGCTTTTCAGTTCGTGTTTCAATCTTTTCGGTTTCTCCGTGGCGCAGGCCGCCGATCGCCCCAAGTCATGCTTGTGCTGGATACTTCCAACAGCCTGTGGGGGAAAATCGATAACAAGGAAACAATCGTCATCGCCCAGGGAGCGGTCGGGAACATCCTGGAAAATTGGGATGAAGCCACCGATCGCGGCTTGAGGATTGTCGGGCAATTATGCAGAATTCAGTGGTTTATACCTTAATTCCTATTTGACTCGGAGGATTCAACCCATGATCCTGTCAACCCGCAGCCTAAAAACAATGCTTCTCGGCGCGCTGGCGCTCAGTCCCCTGGCCCAGGCCGAAGACGCCATCAAGATCGCGGTAGTTGGCCCGATTACCGGGCCCGTCGCCCAATACGGCGAAATGCAGATGATCGGCGCCAAGATGGCCATTGAACAGATCAACGCCCAGGGCGGCGTCATTGGCAAACAGCTCGAATACATGCCGATGGATGACGTCTGCGAACCCAAGCAAGCCGTAGCGGTAGCCAATCAGGTGGTCAACGACGGCATCAAGTTCGTGGTCGGGCATTTGTGTTCGGGCTCCACGCAGCCCGCTTCGGACATCTACGATGACGAGGGTGTGGTAATGATCACCCCGGCGTCCACCAATCCGAGCATTACCCAGCGCGGTTTGAAAATGGTGTTCCGCACCATCGGCACCGACGACCAACAGGGTCCGGTAGCCGGCAAGTACATTGCCGAGCACATCAAACCCAAGCAAATGGCGATCATCCACGACAAACAGCAGTATGGTCAGGGAATCGCCGAAGAAGTGAAGAAGACCGTCGAGGCGGCCGGCGTCAACGTAGTCCTGTTCGAGGGCGTCAACAAGGGTCAAACGGATTTCTCGGCGCTGATCACCAAGCTGAAGCAGGCCAACGTGGATTTCGTGTACTACGGCGGCTATCATCCGGAACTGGGCCTGATTCTGCGCCAATCCAAGGAGCAGGGTTTTGATGCTGGCTTCATGGGTCCCGAGGGCGTCGGCAACAAAGCCATCAGCGAGATCGCCGGACCGGCTTCGGAAGGATTGCTGGTCACCTTGCCCGCCGATTTCTCGACCAATCCTGCCAACGCCGATCTGGTCAAGGCGTTCAAGGACAAGGGCGAAGATCCCAGCGGACCGTTCGTGATGCCTTCCTACGCGGCCGTGCAGGTCATCGCCGACGCCATCAAGGAAGTCGGTGCGCCCGATGCCGAAAAGGTCGCCGAGGCAATGCACAAGGGAACCTACGAGACGCCGATCGGCAAAATATCGTTCAAGGAGAACGGCGATCTGAGCGAGTTCGAGTTCGTCGTGTTCACTTGGCACGCCGACGGCTCCAAGACCCCCGCCCAATAATCCAGCCGCGCGAGGCCGGTGCTCTTGCCGGCCTCGCACCCTTGGCGTTCTCGTACTCTGGCCCTGGAACGCCGTTCTTCGAAATTACGGATCTCCCGCGCCATGTCCGAAACCTCCCTGGTTCTTCTTCAGCAAGTGATCAATGGACTGACGCTGGGTAGCATTTATGCGCTGATTGCCATCGGCTACACGATGGTCTATGGCATCATCGGCATGATCAACTTCGCCCATGGCGAAGTGTATATGATCGGCGCCTATGTCGGACTGCTGGTCATCACCGCCCTGGGCCTGTTAGGCATTACCTCCGTTCCCGTGATTCTGCTGCTGACGCTGGCCGTTTGCATCCTGGTGACCAGCGTCTTCGGCTGGACCCTGGAACGGGTCGCTTATCGGCCGCTGCGCGGCAATCCCCGGCTGGTGGCTCTGATTTCGGCCATCGGCATGTCCATCTTCCTGCAAAACTACGTGCAAATCGGCCAGGGCGCCCGCGACGTCGCCATGCAACCCTTGGTCAGCGGCGGCTGGCGCTTTGGGCCGGCGAATGGATTTCAGGTTTATCTGTCCTACATGCAGGTGTTGATCGCCGTCACCACCGTCCTATTCATGACCCTGTTGACGCTGTTCATCGCGCGCTCGCGCATGGGTCGGGCCTGCCGGGCCTGCGCTCAGGATCTCGATATGGCGAACCTGCTGGGCATCGACACCGACCGAGTCATTTCCCTGACCTTCGTGCTGGGCGCTGGGCTGGCGGCGGTGGCCGGCGTACTGGTCGGGCTTTATTACGGGCTGATCAACCCGTTCATCGGCTTCATCGCCGGCATCAAAGCCTTCACGGCCGCCGTGCTAGGCGGCATCGGCAGCATCCCCGGCGCCATGCTGGGCGGACTGGTGCTGGGCTTGGCCGAGAGTTTCACCTCGGCCTACCTCAGCACGGAATACAAGGATGTCGTCGCCTTCCTGCTACTGGTTTTCGTGCTCCTGTTCCGACCGACCGGCTTGCTGGGTAAACCCGACGTGGAGAAAGTGTAGCCATGGATGAACTACTGCGTCGGCATCTACCCGAATCCGTGGTCATGGCGCTGGTGACGGCCGTGCTCACCATTCCCATTCTCGGCGTTCGCATCCACATAGAAAATCTCCAGGTCACTCTGGAAGGGGACGGGACACCGGTCTACATCGCCATGGCGGTCGTGTTCCTGGTACGCCTGTTCCGGGCGCCGTTATCGCAAATCACCGGGATGGTGAGGATAGATCGCCTGCTGCCCAGCTCCGATTGGCTGACGCGCTACCGAACCGGGCTGTTGGCGGCCATGATCGTCCTTGCCCTGATCTGGCCGTTCGTCGCCTCGCGCGGTGCGGTGGACATCGCTACCCTCGCGCTGATCTACGTGATGTTGGGTTTGGGTCTGAATATCGTGGTCGGCTTCGCGGGTCTGCTGGATCTGGGTTATGTCGCCTTCTACGCCGTGGGCGCCTACAGCTACGCCTTGCTGAACCAGCATTTCGGCTTGTCCTTTTGGGAATGCCTGCCGATCTCTATCGTGTTGGCGGGGGCTACCGGCTGTCTTCTCGGTTTTCCGGTGCTACGCCTGCGTGGCGATTATCTGGCCATCGTGACGTTGGGTTTCGGGGAAATCATCCGCCTGTTGCTCAACAATCTGGATGAGTTGACGGGAGGTCCCGATGGCATCGGCAACATACCCAAACCCACCCTGTTCGGCCTGGAGTTTGCGCGTCGGGCCAGTACGGAAGGCGGCGTCACCTTCCATGATTTTTTCGGACTGCGCTACGACGGAGCCGACACCATCATCTTCTTGTACCTGATCGCGCTGTTGCTCGCCCTGTTCACCTTGTTCGTCAGCAACCGATTGCTGCGCATGCCGGTCGGCCGAGCCTGGGAAGCACTGCGGGAAGACGAGATCGCCTGTCGCTCCCTGGGACTCAATCCAACACTGATCAAACTATCGGCCTTTTCATTGGGCGCTTCCTTCGGCGGCATGGCCGGTGCGTTTTTCGCGGCCCGGCAGGGCTTTATCAATCCCGAATCGTTCACCTTCATCGAATCCGCCATCGTGTTGGCTATCGTCGTGCTCGGTGGCATGGGTTCCCAACTGGGCGTGATCCTCGCCGCCGTGGCGCTGACCGCGTTGCCGGAAGTGGCGCGTCAGTTCGATGAATACCGGATGCTGATTTTCGGGTTGATCATGGTATTGATGATGATCTGGCGACCGCAGGGTTTGCTGCCTGCCACGCGTCCCCGCATGGAACTGCCGCAATGAGCGCCTTACTGGAGGTTGCGGATCTGGGCATGCGTTTCGGTGGCCTGCAAGCGGTGGATGGTGTCGGTTTTACCGTGGAACGCGCCCAAGTCTTCGCCATCATCGGCCCCAATGGCGCGGGAAAGACCACGGTATTCAATTGCATCAGCGGTTTTTATCGACCCACTTCCGGCTGGGCCATGTTGGAAGCGCAGCCTATTCACAACCTGTCCAGCCATCGCATCGCCCGCCTCGGTCTGGTGCGCACCTTTCAAAACGTGCGTCTGTTCAAGAACATGACCGTCGTGGAGAACCTGCTGGTGGCCCAGCATACCCGTCTCGTGACCAACCTGTGGTCGGGGTTGATCAAGCTGCCGCGTTATCGCCGCTCCGAGCGTCAGGCGTTGGAAAAGGCCAGTTTCTGGCTGGACAAAGTCGGACTATTGCCCTATGCCAACCGTGAGGCCGGCAATCTGGCCTATGGGCAACAGCGGCGGCTGGAAATCGCCCGCTGCATGATCACCCAACCCAGCTTGCTACTCCTGGACGAGCCGGCGGCCGGGCTCAATCCCCAGGAAACGCGGGAACTCAATACCTTGATCACCGAACTGCGAGCGCAACACGGCGTATCCGTGTTGTTGATCGAACATGACATGAGCCTCGTCATGGGAATATCCGAGCAGATTCTGGTGATGGAAAACGGCCGTCCCATCGCCTTGGGCACGCCGGCGCAAATCCGCTCCGACCCCAAGGTGATCAAGGCTTATCTGGGGGAAGAATGATGTTGACATTGGACGGCGTACACACCTTCTACGGGGCGATCGAGGCGCTCAAGGGCGTTTCCCTGACGGTCGAGCAAGGCGAACTCGTGACCCTGATCGGAGCCAACGGAGCCGGCAAGAGCACTTTGCTGATGACCATCTGTGGTTCCCCGCAGGCCCGCAAGGGCATGGTGGTCTTCGAAGGGCAGGACATCACCCATGCCCCGACCCACATCATCATGCAAAGCGGCTTGTCCATCGTCCCCGAAGGACGGCGGATTTTCTCGGCCCTGACCGTCACTGAGAATTTGCACATGGGCGGATTTTTCTCCAACAAGCCGCAGTTGGAGCAGGATATGGAACGGGTCTTCACGCTGTTCCCACGCCTCAAGGAACGCCGTCACCAACGCGGCGGCACCCTGTCCGGCGGCGAGCAGCAGATGCTCGCCATCGGGCGCGCCCTGATGAGCCGACCCCGGTTACTGTTGCTAGACGAACCTTCCTTGGGACTGGCGCCGATCATCATCGCCCAGATTTTTCAAATTTTGGAAGAAATCCGCCGCGAAGGGATGACGATTTTCCTGGTCGAACAGAACGCCCACAAGGCGCTGCAACTGGCGGATCGGGGCTACGTCCTGGAAAATGGCCACATCGTACTGGCCGACAGCGGGGAAAAGCTGTTGGCCAACGAGGACGTACGCAAGGCTTACCTGGGTGGATAACCCCCCGGAACACTATCAACCGATCGGCATCTTCGACTCTGGAATCGGCGGCCTGTCCGTGTTGCGCGACATTCGCGCCCGATTGCCGCATGAGCATCTGATCTACGTCGCCGATTCGGGGTATGCGCCTTATGGCCATCAGTCAGGCGCATTCATCGAACAACGTTCCCTGGCTGTAGCCGGTTTTCTGGTGAAACGCCCGGTCAAGGCCCTGGTCGTGGCCTGCAACACGGCAACGGCCGAGGCCATCGCCCGCTTGCGGCAAGAATTGACCATCCCCGTGATCGGCATGGAACCGGGGCTCAAACCGGCTGCCATGGTTTCCAAATCCCGTGTCATCGGAGTATTGGCTACCGTCGGTACGCTCAACAGCGAACGTTTTTCCGCCTTGCTGGCGCGTTCCACGGCCGGTGTCGAGGTGCTCGTACAACCCTGCCCAGGATTGGTCGAACAAATTGAGGCCGGCGAATTCGATACCCCCACGACCCGTCAGCTCGTGGAGAACTATCTGACGCCCTTGCTCAGGCGGGGCGTCGATACTCTGGTGCTGGGCTGCACTCATTATCCCTGGGTATTGCCCGTGATCTCGGATCTGGCGGGACCCGCCGTACGCATCGTCGATACCGGGCCGGCGGTCGCCAGTCAGTTGCAAAGACGACTCGCGGAAGTCGGTTTACTGAACCAGGACGTTGGGCTGCCCGGCACCGAGGAATTCTGGACCAGCGGATCGGTGGAACATCTGCGTCGGTTGATATCCCGGCTGTGGGGCCGAGCGGACGGCGACGACCCGCAGGGTTTGCAACAAGATTGCGCGCCGGAAGGAATGCTGCGCCGCTGCGGGTGAAAGTCGTGTCAAGCGGCCGATTTTCTGCGCCGCTCCCCACCACTGCGCCGGGGAGTCGTCGGCTTCCCTCCCCCTGCCGGCGTCGAAATCAGCCGCGCCTGAATGGGATGCTGGCGGATTCGGATCGATTGCAAATGCCGTAACGCTTCTTTGGGCAAATCCTTGGGCAATTCCACGGTGCTGTGGTCGTCGTACAGATTGATGCGACCGATGTGCCGGCTGTCTATGGCGGCTTCATTGGCAATGGCCCCGACAATGTCCTTGGGCATCACATTGTGACGACGACCGACCGCCAATTGATAACAGACCATGGCGACCGGAGACGCGGAATCGTCCTGTGCGGATCGTGGACGGCGTTCTGGGCTGGATTTACGAAACGCCGCCGGTTCCTCGAATACCGGAAACAACGGTTGTTCCTTCTGGAGCTGAAAAGCCAGGGCGGCGGCCACGTCAGCCATGTTCAATTCTTCCTGATCAGCCAGGTTTTCCAGCAATTCACGGATACCGGACAGATCTTCCGCACAAAGCGTGTCGGTCAAACGCTTGCGGAATTGGCGAATTCGCTGATCGCTGATTTCCTTGCTGGAAGGCAGTTCCATGGCCGTCAAGGGTTGCCGGGTGGCGCGCTCGATGGCCTTCAACAATCGGTGTTCCTTGGGCGCGACGAACAGGATGGCCTTCCCCTCGCGACCCGCCCGCCCGGTGCGCCCGATGCGATGCACGTAAGCTTCGGTGTCGTAAGGGATATCGTAATTGAACACGTGGCTGATACGTTCGATGTCCAAGCCACGCGCCGCCACATCGGTAGCGACCAGGATATCCAGTTCGCCTCGCCGCAACCGCTCCACGGTCCGCTCGCGCAGTTCCTGACTGAGATCACCGTTCAGGGCTTCCGCCGCGAAGCCTCGTGCTTCCAACTTGGTCGCCAGCTCCATGGTGCTGGACTTGGTGCGCACGAAGATAATCATCGCATCGAAAGGCTCGACCTCCAAGATTCGCGTCAGTGCATCCAATTTATGCGAATCGTGGACCAGCAGATAGCGTTGCTCGGTGCGTTCCACCGTCGTCGTCTTGGCGGCGATACGCACTTCCTGGGGGTTTCCCAGATACTCCGTCGCAATCTGGCGGATGGCCGCTGGCATCGTCGCGGAAAACAAGGCGCGCTGACATTCGGCCGGCGTGGCGGCGAGGATTTCCTGCACGTCGTCTATGAAACCCATGCGCAGCATCTCGTCGGCTTCGTCGAGAACGATCGCCTGAAGTTCGTCGAGCACGAGACTACGCCGCCCCAGATGATCCAGAATACGGCCCGGCGTGCCAACCACTACCTGTACCCCACGCCGCAAGGCGCGCAACTGGGTGCGCATATCCTGGCCACCGTAGATGGGAAGCACATTGAATCCGGGAAGATAGCGGGCATAGCTCTTGAACGCTTCAGCCACTTGAATGGCCAGTTCGCGAGTCGGAGTCAATACCAATATTTGTGGCGTCTGCTGATCGTCTCGCAGACGGCTCAGCAGAGGCAGCGCGAAAGCGGCGGTTTTGCCGGTTCCAGTCTGCGCCGTGCCGAGTAGATTGGAACCACGCGCCAAAAGGGGAATGCTTTGCGCCTGGATGGGGGAGGGTTGCTCGTAGCCGAGTTCTTGCAGGGCTTGGAGAATAGCAGGAGCCACCCCGAGGGTGGCGAAATCGGGGGATGACATCATGGATGAATCAAGCCTTGGAATTAGTCGCGGGGAAGGAAGGTCGATACGGCCGCTATTATACGCCGTTGCTGCCCGATAGGACAGTGTGGCCGCAACCTGTTCCCCGACTAGGACAACTGGAGGACGTTCACCCGATGTAAAAACCCGTCAGGTCAAGGCTTAGGACGGTTACTTCTTGATGAACAGATAGCAGGCGAGGCCGACCAATACCAATGCGAAAATTTTCTTGAATTGCGCGGTGGGCACGTGCTCGACAAGCCGGGCGCCGATCTGTGCGCCGACAATACCGCCCAGTCCCAGCAACAGACCCATCTTGTAATCGACGTTGGCCAGCTTATTGTGAGCGAACAGGGCCGATATCGAGATCACCAGAATGGCGAGGAAGGAGGTGCCCACGGCCTTTTGCGCCGTGTAGCCCATGAACAGCAAAAGCGGCACCATCAAAAAACCGCCGCCCAAACCAGTGAAAGACGCCCCGACACCGATGCCGACACCGAGTACGACCAAAAGCAACATTTCTAAAGGACTCACGAGCTACCCCGCAGAGGCGATTGTCAAGTATTCAACGATCAGCGCGTTCGGACAGACGAGGTCTGTCCTTGCGCTGATGCTTCATGTGCAGCTTCCAAAAATAGCCTAGCAGATTGTCGCCGTAAGAAATGGCCTTGCGTGGAATTTCAAAAGGGTTGTCGGCGGTGTTCGCCGCGCCGCGAATGCAGGTCAACGCAGCATCGTAGCCCGCTTCCTGAACGGTATCCCGGACCCGTTCGTCATAATCGCCATAGGGATAACAGAAGAAGTCCACATTTTCCCCCAGCATGTCCTGAAGGTGACGTTTGCTCATCAGGACTTCCCCCCGCATAGCCATCGGATCAAGCGTTGACAGGCGAGGATGGGTGACGGTATGAGAGCCCAGCGTAACGCCGTGGCTACGCAATTCGCGCAGGGCGGTAGCCGCCATCAACGGAGGGCCATATCGGCCATCCTTTTCCAGCCACCGGGCGTTTTTTCCGACACAACCACTGACCAAAAACACGGCGGCGGGAAAGCCCAACTCCTGTAGGACCGGAAAAGCGTATTGCCGGAAATTTTCGTAACCATCGTCGAAAGTCAGCACGACACCCCATTCGGGCAGTGGCTCACCGCCGTAAAACAGACTGTCAACCGCCTGCCTCAGACTGAGGACGCCGTATCCGCCGCGTTTGAGATAGGCCATCTGCCGACGAAACCGCCGGATATGGCAGAAACCGGCTCGATGGCTCTTGGGCGAGGGAAACTCACCGACCTGATGGTACATCAGGATGGACAGCGGCGGCTGGTGGACGCCCACGGATTGCGGGCGTCGCACGCTATCGGCGAAAGCCGGGGGTGACGAGAGCATGATCGGTACGCTAGTGAACAGGGAAAGCGATTTATTCTATGTCGCATCGACCGACCGAACCAGAGGTCGATCGCCATCCACCCCACTTCCCGGACAGGCCGTCAGGGTTTTTCAGACATTCCAGGGTACGATGCCGGCCCGCCGGACGCCTCAGGCCGCGGCCATCGCCCGGCTGATGATCATCCGTTGGACATCGGACGTGCCTTCGTAAATCTGACACACACGCACATCACGGTATATCCGTTCCACCGCGAAATCCTTGAGATAGCCGTAGCCACCGTGAATCTGAATGGCGTCCGAACAGACCCGCTCGGCCATTTCCGAAGCGAACAGCTTGGCCATGGCCGCTTCCGTCAAGCAGGGACGGCCAGCATCCTTGAGACTGGCGGCGTGCAACACCATCTGCCGAGCGACTTCGATCTGGGTGGCCATATCCGCCAGGCGAAAACTCTGCACCTGATGCTCTATCAGGGGTTTGCCGAAACTTTGCCTTTCCCTGGCATAGGCCAGCGCCGCATCACAGGCCGCCCTGGCCATTCCGACACACTGCGCGGCAATACCGATTCGCCCGCTTTCGAGATTGGCCAGCGCGATTTTGTAGCCTTCACCTTCCGCACCGAGACGAAATTCCACGGGAATGCGCAGATCATCCAGCAGGATCTGCGCCGTGTCCGAGCCGTGTTGTCCCATTTTTTCCTCGATGCGCGCCACGACATAGCCGGGCGTGTCGGTGGGCACGATGAAGGCGCTGATGCCTTTCTTACCCGCCGCGGGGTCCGTCACCGCAAAGACGATGGCCAGTTGCGCGTTCTTGCCCGAAGTAATGAACTGTTTCTCTCCCGCCAACACGTAGTCGTTGCCATCCCGCCGCGCCCGGGCACGAATGGCGCCCGCGTCGGAACCGGCCTGCGGCTCGGTCAAACAGAACGCCCCCAACTGTTCTCCGCTGGCTAACGGCCTGAGAAACCGCTGTTTCTGCTCGGCAGTGCCGAATTTCAACAAGGGACCGCAGACCACGGAATTGTTGACGCTGATGATCGTCGAACTGGCGCCGTCCCCCGCGGCGATTTCCTCCAGGGCCAGTGCGAAGGAGACGAAATCCGCGCCCGATCCGCCCCATTCCGATGGGACTATCATGCCGAACAAGCCCATTTCAGCCATTTCCCGTAGCGCCTGCCGGGGAAACTGGGATTGCCGGTCCCATTCCGCCGCGAACGGCGCCAACCGATGTCGAGCAAATTCGCGTACCGCGTCGCGAATCATTTCCTGTTCTTTAGTGAGCACCATCGCTTACAGTCTCTCCACCGCCAAGGCCGTCGCTTCACCTCCGCCGATACACAGACAAGCCACGCCGCGCCGCAGGTCATATTTCCGCAGGGCATGCACCAGCGTCACGACGATGCGGGCGCCGGTCGCCCCGATAGGATGACCCAGCGCCACGGCGCCGCCATGAACGTTGTACTTCTCATGGGCCAGCCCCAGATCCTTCAAAGCCACCATGGCCACACAGGCAAAGGCTTCGTTGACCTCGTAGAGATCGACATCCCGGGTACTCCAGTTCACCTTCTCCAGCAGCTTGCGTATGGCGAATACCGGCGCCGTGGTGAACAACGCCGGCTCTTGCGCGTGACCCGCGTGGCCGATAATTTTCGCCAACGGCTCGATACCGCGCCGCTCCGCCTCGGACAGACGCATCAACACGGTCGCCGCGGCGCCGTCGGAAATGGCGCTGGCATTGCCCGCCGTCACTGTGCCGTTTTTGCGAAACGCGGGCCGCATAGCCGCCAATTGATCGATGGATTTCTTAAAGGGCGCCTCGTCACGTTCCACCCGTGTGTCGCCTTTGCGGCCGGAAACGGTCACCGGCACGATTTCCGCCTCGAAAGTACCGTCAAGGGTCGCTTGTTGGGCGCGGCTCAGAGAGTTCCGGGCATAGTCGTCCTGGGCCTCGCGGGTAAAGCCGTATTGGGCGACGCAGTCTTCAGCGAATTCGCCCATCAGCTTGCCTTTTTCGTAGGCATCCTCCAGGCCATCGAAAAATAGGTGATCGAGCACCCGGTCGTGCCCCAGGCGATAGCCATCGCGGCCCTTCAACAGCAGGTACGGCGCGTTGCTCATGCTTTCCATACCGCCGGCCACCATGATGTCGGCATTACCCAGCAACAGGGAATCATGGGCCAGAATGATGGATTTCATCGCCGACCCACAGACCTTGTTGACGGTCGTGCACGGCGCAGCGACGGGAATACCCGCGCCCAAGCTGGCCTGCCGGGCTGGCGCCTGTCTTAGGCCAGCCGGCAATACGCAACCCATGAACACTTCCTGCACGGCATCGGGAGTCAAACGCGCTCGTTCGATGGCGGCGCTGATAGCGGTGGAGCCCAACACCGTGGCGGGTGCTCCGGCGAAGGCGCCCTGAAAATCACCCATGGGGGTGCGGGCGGCGCTGACGATGACGATAGGATCAGTGGTCATGGCGGTTCCCTCAGCGAGTTTCGATGAACAGTTCCCGGCCGATCAACATGCGGCGAATTTCCGAAGTGCCGGCGCCGATTTCGTAAAGCTTGGCGTCGCGCAACAAACGGCCGGTCGGATAATCGTTGATATAGCCGTTCCCACCCAGGCACTGGATCGCTTCCAGCGCCATCCAGGTCGCTTTTTCGGCTGCGTAGAGAATCGCGCCGGCGGCGTCCTTACGGGTGGTCTCACCCCGGTCGCAGGCCGCCCCCACGGCATAGACATAGGCTTTGCAGGCATTCATCGTGGAGTACATATCGGCCAGTTTGCCCTGCATCAACTGAAACTCTCCGATGGGCTGGCCGAACTGACGGCGTTCATGCACATAGGGCAGCACGGCATCCATGCAAGCCTGCATGATGCCCAGCGGCCCGCCAGCGAGCACCGCCCGTTCGTAATCCAGGCCGCTCATCAGGACCTTGACGCCTTCGTTGACGGCCCCGAGCACATTGTCCTCGGGCACTTCGCAGTCATGAAAAACCAATTCGCAGGTGTTGGAACCGCGCATGCCGAGTTTGTCCAGCTTCTGCGCGGTGGAAAAACCCTTGAAATTCTTTTCGATGATGAAGGCCGTTATGCCCCGTGGGCCAGCGGAAGGTTCAGTTTTAGCGTAAACGATCAGGGTATCGGCATCGGGACCGTTGGTGATCCACATTTTGTTGCCGTTAAGCAGATAGCGATCGCCTTTTTTGTCGGCCCGCAAGCGCATGCTCACCACGTCGGAACCGGAACCCGGCTCGCTCATGGCCAAAGAGCCTACGTGTTCGCCGGTAATGAGGGGAGGTAGGTAGCGGTTTTTTTGGTCTTCCGTTCCGTTGCGCCGCAATTGATTGACACAGAGATTGGAATGGGCGCCATAAGACAGGCCGACGGAAGCGGAGGCACGGCTGATTTCCTCCATGGCCACGATATGAGCAAGATAACCCAGGCCCGTGCCGCCGTATTCTTCCTCCACGGTCATGCCTAACAAGCCCATATCGCCGAACTTTTGCCACAAATCCATGGGGAATGCGTCGTTACGATCGATCGCGGCGGCGCGCGGTGCGATTTCCTTCTCGGCAAAGACCTGTACCGAATGGCGCAGGGTATCGATAGTATCGCCCAAGGCGAAATTCAGGGATGGGAAGTGCACCATGGATATCTCCCAGGTAGTGGATGTAAAGAGGGCGCCCGGCTCGGATGATTGGAAAGACCTTGATATTAGTATACTTTATATTACGTTTACGTAAACGTCAATAATATTCGCTAAGAAAACGCGCCCACAATCGGTATTCCCGTGCGGCTTGCTCGGGATTTCACGGGAAACGTCAGGCAAACGGGAAAACCGACCCACCTGCGCTTAGGGGTCCAACTCGCGGATTTTCTGCTCGCGCCGGGCGAACAGCTCTGGAGCGGGTTTTTCCAATTCGACCAAACGCTTGGCGCATTCCGCTTCCGCACCGTCGATCTCGTGCAACACCGCCTCGATGTCCCGTTGCTGTTGTTTGAGTATGGCCCGTCTTTCGCGAAGAATTTTGATGAAGCGGCGGAGTTGTTTTTCCTCTCCACCCGCGCTGTCGAATAATTCGAACAATTCCCGGATTTCGCTCAGCGTGAAACTCAGGCGTTTGCCGCGCAAAATCAGCTTCAAGCGGGTGCGGTCGCGGTGGCTGTAAATCCGCTTGCGACCCTCGCGTTGCGGGCTTAATAGTCCTTGGTCCTCGTAAAATCGGATCGTACGCGTCGTGACGTTGAAATCCTTGGCTAGGTCGGTGATGGTGTAGTGGGTTGGCGTCAGCCTGCGATTGACTAGCGGCATCAAACGTCTCCAAAAAAGGCTTATAGGCTCCATCATATCACCTTTACGTAAACGTTAAGGTCTCGCTAGGACCGCTTTTCCCACGTAAAATAAGCCGGTAGGCACGCCGTCAGAGCGTGCGCCCATTCATCAATAGCGCGGGGGAATCGTCATGAGCAGAGACCTGTGGGGTGGGTCGACCGGTTTCGGCCCCAGTCAGTGGACTTCCGGGGCCATTTCGCCTCATGTGGATGTTCTCGAAAACGATAAGGAAATCATGATCGCCATGGAATTGGCGGGAGTTAAAGAACAGGATATTCAACTCTCCCTACATAACGGCGTACTGACCGTCTATGGCGAGAAACACCCCCATGACAAGGAAGAATGGGAACGCAGTCGGTATCTGGCCGAGCGCGCGTTCGGTACATTTCGCCGCTCCATCAATCTACCCTATGGCCTGGACGAGGATGCCACGCAGGCCGAGTTCAACGACGGCGTCCTGACCATTCGCATTCCCCGCTTGCAGGAAGTTGTCGCCAGCGGCAAGAAAATTCCCATCAAACCACGTACACCTTCCGAGCATGGCTGACTTCACGCATTTCAACCAGCAAGGCGAGGCCCATATGGTCGATGTGGGCGACAAGGACGGCACACTACGCCAGGCGATCGCCGAAGGGATCATTCGGATGCGTGCGGAAACGCTGGAACGGGTATTGGCCGGAACCCATGACAAGGGCGACGTGTTGGGCATCGCACGTATCGCCGGCATCATGGGCGCCAAGAAAACAGCCGAACTGATCCCGCTGTGTCATCCCCTCGCCCTGACGCATGTCGACATCGCCTTGGAGCCCCGTTCTCGGGACGAGGCCATACGCTGTCAGGCCACGGTGCGCACGCGAGGGCGCACGGGGGTGGAAATGGAAGCCCTGACAGCGGTACAGATCGCCTTATTGACGATTTACGACATGTGCAAGGCCGTCGATCGAGGCATGTCCATAGAGGGTGTCCGTCTGCTGGAGAAAACCGGCGGCCGTTCCGGACATTGGCGTCTGCAATCCGATCCGGCCTGATACAGCTCATGCGTGATTTGTATATCGACACGCCTCAGGCGTTGCATCCGTTTTGCCAGCAATTGCGTCATAGCGCATGGATCGCCGTGGATACGGAATTCATTCGCGAGCGCACCTATTATCCCCAACTATGCCTGATCCAGATCGCCGACGAACACCAAGTGGCCTGTATCGACCCCCTGGCTCTGCAGGATCTGGAACCCCTGTGGGTGGTGCTGAATGACTCGGCCATCACCAAAGTGCTGCATTCGGCCTCGCAAGATCTGGAAATTTTCTTCCACCAGCAGGGCCGAGTACCCACCCCCGTTTTCGATACCCAAATCGCAGCAGCCCTCCTGGGTCACGGGGAACAGATTGGGTACGCCGCTCTCGTCAGCGCCTTATTGGGCGTGGAACTGGACAAGTCCCAGACCCGCACGGATTGGAGCCAACGCCCCCTGGATCATGCCCAATTGGTTTACGCCGCCGATGATGTGCGCTTTCTGCGCCCGGTTTATGAAAAACAGGTGGCGGAGTTGGAGCGTCTGGGCCGTTTAGGTTGGTTGAACAATGACCTTGAAACCTTGTGTGATCCTGAACGCTACCAGTCCAAACCCAGTGAAATGTGGCGCCGCATCCGCAGCCATCATCAATTGCGTCCGATGCAGCTCGCCGCATTGCGGGCGTTAGCGGGCTGGCGTGAAGAGCAGGCGATGGCCTTAAACAAGCCACGCAAATGGATCATCGGGGATGATGTGCTGTTGGAACTCGCACGCCACATGCCCAGTGACCTCAACGGGTTGCAACGGATACGCTCCCTGGAAGCCAATACCCTGAAACGCCAGGGCGAAAAGTTACTTAGCCTGATTCGCGCGGCGCAGAGCGAACCCCGGGACACTTGGCCACACGTGCGGGTCCATCGGCGCATCAGCGCGGAACAGGAGGCTTTACTGGATGCCTTGATGGCCGTCGTGCGATTGTGCGGCGTGGAGCATGGAATCAGCCCTCAATCCCTGGCCAGCCGCAAGGAATTGGAACAATGGGTGCTCGACGAGCAGGACATTCCCTTGCTGCACGGTTGGCGCGCGGCCCTGGCGGGTCGTCAAGTGCAGGCGTTGCGCCAGGGGGACGCTCGTCTGGCGGTACAGGATGGAAAATTGTGTCTAGCCAAAGAATGAAAGCCGGGCCGAGGACGAAGATTGAGCGGAGCGCGTGGCGAACCTCGCTCGTAGCGCCGGGGCCCAATGAGTGTGGGTCAACCAGACGCCGTTATCCTCGCGCGCTTACGGGATAGGGTTTATGCAACACATGCACCGGTGCTTGATATTTTTATTGATTCCGTTCTCACTCGGCTGCCAGACTGTCGAGCCGGAGTTTACATCCGAGGAACACCGGTTCCGGGTGGTCACCCTCGTCCAGGGCTTGGATCACCCCTGGGGGCTTGCTTTCCTTCCCGACGGGCGAATGCTGGTGACGGAACGACCCGGTCGTTTGCGCCTGGTGGACTCCACCGGCCATTTGCAAGAACAACCCATAGCGGGTCTACCACCGATCGCGCAGCATGGCCAGGGCGGCTTGCTGGACGTTGCGTTGCATCCACGGTTTCCTGAAACCCGCTGGATTTATCTGTCCTATGCGGCCCGTGGCGATGGCGGCATCGGTACCGAAGTGGCCCGTGGCCAATGGCTGAACGACCGGCTGGAAAACGTGCAAGTGCTGTACACCCAGCAACCGAAGTCGAGCACGGGCCGGCATTTCGGTTCGCGCCTGGTATTCGATCGACAAGGTTATCTGTACATCACCCAGGGTGATCGAGGCGAAATGGAAAGAGCGCAGAAACTCGACGATCTGGCGGGAAAGATCGTCAGATTGCACGACGATGGCCGAATCCCCGCCGACAATCCCTTCGTTCATCGTGCGGGCGCACGGCCCGAAATTTTCTCGTACGGCAACCGGAACGTGCAGGGTGCGGCGCTGAACCCGGAGACAGGCGAGTTATGGGCGCATGAACACGGGCCACAAGGTGGGGATGAGATCAACGTGATTCGCGCTGGCCGCAATTACGGCTGGCCGGTTATCACTTACGGCGTGAATTACGGCACCGGCGCCCCAATCGGCGAAGGCGCCCACAAGGCCGGCATGGAACAACCGCTGCATTACTGGGTACCATCGATAGCCCCTTCGGGAATGGCCTTCTACACCGGTAACCGCTTCCCGAAATGGCGCGGCGATCTGTTCGTCGGTGCGCTACGCGATGAAATGCTGGTGAGATTGAGTTTCGAGGGGGAACGCAAGGTGCACGAGGAACGCCTCCTGAAAGGTGTGCTAGGCCGTATTCGCGATGTGCGCAACGGTCCCGACGGGTTCATTTATTTGCTCACCGATGATTTTAACGGTGTCATCGCCCGTCTGGAGCCAGTCGACTAAGGACGCCGTGCCCGGCGATTCGCCAACCTGTATCTCTTGTCGTAGGTAGAACGGCGTTTTGACGCCGTGCCCGGCGATTCGCCAACCTGTATCTCTTGTCGTAGGCAGAACGGCGTTTTAAGGATTGTTTCGCGTTGCGCCGAACCCGTTCGCGCATCCGACATCCGCCCTTCCAGCTACCCAGGGAGGGATTTTAAAGAGTGAAGGGACTTCCCGAATCCGGGCCACACGGAGTACAGTTTCATAAAACCGGTCAGTCAATGCCGTCACTCACAACCGAGCAAAGACCTGAACGATGGCCGTTAAAATTCTATCGGCGGGTATTGTCGTGCTGAGCAGCTACCGAGATTATTATCGATACCTGCTGTTGCGCGCCTATAACTACTGGGATTTCCCTAAAGGCGTGGTGGAACCCGGTGAAACCCCCCTGCAGGCCGCCGTACGCGAAGTCAGAGAGGAAACCGACATCCAGGATGGAGATTTGCACTTTCGCTGGGGCGATGTCTATTGCGAAACGCAACCCTACAACCATGGCCGCAAGATGGCGCGCTATTATATCGCTGAGGCGAGCACCACCCTGATTTCGCTCCCGGTCAATCCATCGCTGGGACGACCGGAGCACAGTGATTACCGATGGGTCAGCCGGGCGGCGGCTTGGCGGCTGCTCACCCCCCGTGTACGGGCGGTGTTGGGATGGGCGGACGAAGTGCTGCGCAATGTCCCGGCTCAACAGAACTGACTACCCCAGCCGAAATTCCGGCCCGCGCGACCGGCCCACAACGGGCGAGCCCGGTACGCTTTTCGTTTCTTTACAGGTAGGGAAGCCACGATTGGAGACAGCATAAATGAACGACACTTTCGAAGCTCTGCGGTTTCACACCCTGGAAACCAACATAAGCTATTTCAAACCGCGCCAGGATCTACCCGACCGCGTCAAGGAGACCAGCCCAGCGGTCGACGTCATGACCGACCTGCGTCAAGTCACGGTGTTGATGGTGTCCCTGACCACGCCCCTGAGCATGGCCCTGGAACGCATGATTAAAGGCGGCGTACGGATGCTGCTGGTCACCGACGCGGACGGCAAGGTCCAGGGCTTGATCACCAGCCGCGATATTCAGGGAGAAAAGCCCGCCAAGATTCTGGAAAAGACGGGCGGAACCCAAAAGGACTTGATGGTGGGGGATATCATGACCCTCAAGAACAAGCTGGAAGTGCTCATGATGAAGGATGTTTTGCATGCCCAGGTAGGAGACATCATCGTCACCCTCAAGCAGGTCAACCGCCAGCATGCCATCGTAGTCGATCATGACCCCTACAAGGGAGAACTGGCCGTGCGTGGCATCTTCTCGCTGTCGCAGATCGGTCAGCAGCTCGGACTGCAGATCGAACCCTCGCAACGGGCCACGACCTTCGCCGATCTGGAGTGGGCCATCGAACATGGCGGCGCCAAGCCCTAAGCCGCCGGGCACCGCTTTCCGGGTTAGTTGAGTTCTACGCGCTGCTCGGCAGCACGCTGGGTCATTTGCGCGTCCACGACCGCCACGGCGGTCATGTTCACGATGCGCCGCACGGTGACGGATTTGTCCAGGACATGCGCCGGCTTACCCAGACCCAGCATCAACGGCCCGATGGCGACGGCTTCCGTCATCATCTTCAATAGATTGAAGGCGATGTTGGCGGCATCGAGATTGGGCATGATCAACAGATTGGCCGAGCCATGCAGCCTGGAGTTGGGAAAAACCCGTTGCCGCAGGGTTTCCGACAAGGCCAGATCGGCCTGCATCTCTCCCTCGACTTCGAGTTCCGGCGCTCGGCCGCGGATAATCTGTAGGGCTTCGGCCATTTTCCGGGACTGAGGCCCGCGTTGCGTACCGAAATTGGAATGCGACAGCAAGGCGACCCTGGGAACGATGCCAAAGCGCCTGACCCCTTCCGCCGCGATCAAGGTCATGTCGGCGATCTCCTCGGCATTCGGGTCCTGGTTGACTTCGGTGTCGCAAATAAACACGTTATGGCGGGGGCTGAGCAACAAATTCATGGTCGCTAGCTTCTTCACACCTTCGGCCAGCCCCAACACGTCGTTGATATGCTCCACATGCCGGCGGTAACTGCCGGTGATCCCGCACAGCAGTACGTCCCCATAACCCAACCGCAACAGCAACGCCCCCAGAACCGTCGCGCGAGTATTGACGCGGATACGCGCCGCACTCGGGTCGACCCCGTAACGTTCCCGCAGCCGATGATATTCATTCCAGCATTCGTGGTAATAGGGATTGTTTTGCGGATCGATCAATTCGAAATCCCGGTCGGGCCGAATATGCAAACCCAATTCCTTGATGCGCTCCGCGACGCGCTGCGGTCGACCCACGAGTATCGGCCGCTCGACCAGGCCATCGTCGATTACCACCTGCACCGCCCGTAATACCCGTAATTCCTCGCCCTGAGCGAAGATCACCCGTTTCGGATCGTTCTTGGCGCGCTCGATGATCGGGCGCATGATCATGCCGGTGCGGGAAACGAAATGGCTGAGCCGGTCATGGTATGCCTTGAGATCATGAATAGGCCGGGTCGCCACGCCGCTGGCCATGGCCGAGCGCGCCACGGCGATGGGCAGTTCGATGATCAAACGCGGATCGAAGGGCTTGGGTATCAGATAATCCGGATTCAGCCGCAGCGGCTGATTGCCGTAGAAAGCCATCACGTCGTCTTCGTCGGAAGGCGGAGTCATCGCCATATCCGCCAGGGCGTACACGCAGGCTTTCTTCATTTCCTCGTTGATGTGCGTCGCGCCGACATCCAACGCGCCGCGAAAAATGTAGGGAAAACACAAGGCATTGTTGACTTGGTTGGGATAATCCGAACGACCGGTGGCCATCACGGCATCCGGGCGAACTTCCTGCACCTGTTCCGGCATGATTTCCGGTGTGGGATTGGCCAGCGCCAGAATCAACGGCTTAGGCGCCATGGTCTTGACCATGTCCTGAGTCAACACACCGGGTGCGGATACGCCCAGGAACACATCGGCGTCCACCATCGCTTCGGCCAGCGTCCGAGCGGACGTGTCGGAGGCGTAGTCGGCCTTGCGCCCATTCAGATCCGGTCGACCGGCGCGAATTACGCCACGGCTGTCGCAGACAACGATGTTATGGCGGTTCAAACCCAGGCTGACCAGCATGTCCAGGCAGGCCATGCCGGCGGCTCCCGCGCCCGAGGCCACCAGGCGGACAGTGTCCAGGGACTTGCCGACCAACCGCAGTCCGTTCAACACGGCGGCGGCGGCGATGATGGCGGTGCCGTGCTGATCGTCGTGGAATACGGGAATGGCCATCCGTTCGCGCAGCTTGCGTTCGATTTCGAAGCATTCCGGCGCCTTGATGTCCTCCAGATTGATGCCACCGAAACTCGGCTCCAGGCTGGCGATGATGTCCACCAGCTTATCCGGGTCACGCTCGTTGATTTCGATGTCGAAGACGTTGATGCCGGCGAACTTCTTGAACAGTACGCCCTTGCCTTCCATGACCGGCTTGGAGGCCAGGGGACCGATGGCGCCCAACCCCAACACGGCCGTGCCATTGGTTACGACGGCAACCAGATTGCCACGAGTGGTATACAGCGCGGCTTGTTCGGGATCGTCGACGATTGCGTTGCAGGCCGCCGCTACTCCGGGTGTGTAGGCGAAGGCCAGATCGCGTTGATTGGCCAGGGGTTTGCTGGAAACCACTTCAATTTTTCCAGCGGTCGGGAAACGGTGATAGTGCAACGCCTGGTCGTATAAATCGTCGGACATTAGTTATTCTCTTTCATGCCATATATTGAATAAACGCAAATTAAGCATATCACCCCAATCCTTCAGCGGCGACCAAGCCCACTCGGTCGTCTTCCAGAGATGATAAACTTCCGTATCGCCATTTGATCCGGGCGGACGCTGTGCTATACCCCAAAGGATCGGCAACGACCGCTGTACCCCTCGCTATCGAATTACCTGCTTCGGAGGCTTGCCCACCATGACCGTCATTCGTCAAGACGACCTGATCCAAAGCGTCGCTGACGCGCTGCAATACATCTCCTACTACCATCCCAAGGACTATATCGATGCCTTGGCCCAAGCCTACGAACTGGAACAATCTCCGGCGGCCAAGGACGCGATGGCGCAAATCCTGGTCAATTCCCGGATGTGCGCCGAAGGCCACAGACCAATTTGTCAGGACACCGGGATCGTCACGGTGTTCCTGAAAATCGGTATGAATGTCCAATGGGATGCCAGCCTGAGCGTCGAGGACATGATCAACGAAGGCGTACGGCAGGCATACCTGAATCCCGACAATAAACTGCGTGCGTCGATTCTCGACGATCCGGCCGGCGGGCGGAAGAACACCAAGGACAATACCCCCGCGGTCATTCATATGACGCTGGTTCCCGGCGATACGGTGGATGTGACCGTGGCCGCCAAGGGTGGCGGTTCCGAGAACAAATCCAAATTCATCATGCTCAATCCCTCGGACAGCATCGTGGATTGGGTGCTCAAGACCGTTCCCACCATGGGCGCCGGCTGGTGTCCGCCCGGCATGTTGGGCATGGGCATCGGCGGCACCGCCGAGAAAGCCATGGTGATGGCCAAGGAAGCCTTGATGGACCCCATCGACATTCAGCAACTGATGGCGCGCGGCCCCAGCAACCGCATCGAGGAACTGCGGCTGGAGTTGTACGACAAGGTCAACGCTTTGGGCATCGGCGCGCAGGGACTGGGCGGCTTGACCACGGTGCTGGACGTCAAGATCAAGGATTATCCGACGCATGCCGCGTCCTTGCCGATCGCGATGATTCCCAACTGCGCCGCCACCCGCCATGCGCATTTCGTCCTGGATGGCTCGGGCGCGGCCGAATTGCCGGTTCCGCGCCTGGAGGATTGGCCGGAAATCGCCTGGGAAGCCGGCGGCCCCGGCTCGCGGAGAGTCAATCTCGACACCGTGACGCATGAAGAAATCGCCACCTGGAAGCCCGGTGACATCGTGCTGCTGAACGGCAAGTTGTTGACCGGACGCGACGCCGCCCACAAGCGTATCGCGGATTTGTTCGCCAAGGGCGAAGGATTGCCTGAAGGGTTGGATTTCAACGGCCGCTTCATTTATTACGTCGGTCCCGTCGATCCCGTGCGCGACGAGGTCGTGGGGCCCGCCGGCCCAACCACGGCGACTCGCATGGACAAGTTCACCGAGATGATGCTGGCCAAGACCGGCCTGCTTGGCATGGTCGGCAAGGCCGAACGAGGACCGATGGCGTTGGACGCGATCAAGAAACACCGGGCCGTATATCTGATGGCGGTGGGCGGCGCGGCCTATCTGGTTTCCAAGGCCATCCGCAAATCCCGTGTGGTCGCCTTCCCGGAACTCGGCATGGAAGCGGTTTACGAGTTCGAGGTGGAGGACATGCCGGTGACCGTGGCCGTGGACGTCAATGGGGATTCGGTCCATAAGACCGGCCCGGCGGAATGGCGCGTCAAGATCGGCAAGATTCCCGTGTTGGAGGCGTGATCCATGGCGGATTTCACTTGCCTGACCTCGGCGGTCGAGGGGCATATCCTGCATATCCAGTTGTATCGGCCGCAGAAAGCCAATGCCCTGAACGGCGTGCTCTGGCATGAAATCCGCCAAGTGTTTGTCTGGGCGGACCGGAACCCGGAGGTACGGGTCATCCTGTTGAGCGGCGCCGGCAAATATTTCTGCGCCGGCATCGATTTCGAACTGATCGGCACGGTTTTCGAGGAGGTCAACGCCCTCGCCCCCGGACGCAAGGAGGAACGTCTGCGCCAGCTCATCGTGGATCTGCAGGAAGCGTTCACGGCGCTGGAAGCCTGCCGTAAACCGGTGCTGGCCGCCGTACACGGACTGTGTCTGGGAGCCGGCCTCGATCTGATCGCCGCCTGCGATATGCGCTATGCCTCGCGGGAAGCGAAGTTTTCTCTCAAGGAAGTGGATCTGGGCATTGTCGCCGACGTGGGTAGTCTGCAACGGTTGCCCCGCTTGATGGGCGAAGGTCTGGTTCGGGAGCTGGCTTTCACCGGTCGCGAGATGGAAGCCGGCGAAGCGCAAAGCCTGGGGTTGGTCAACCGCGTTTTCGACAACCCCCAGGAATTGCTGGCCGGGGTACGCGCCCTGGCCCGGACCATTGCCGCTAAATCTCCGCTGACGGTGCGGGGCATCAAGGAAGTGATGAATTACAACCGCGATCATAGCGTCGCCGACGGCCTACGCTATGTCGCGGCCTTGAACAGCGCCCTGTTGTTGTCGGCGGACTGTCAGGAAGCCGTGCTGGCGGCGATGGAAAAACGCCCGCCGGAATTTCCGGATTAGTGCTTACCGTCGGCTGACGGCCTAATCTTCCTTGTCGGGGCCATCGTCGGCCACGCGGCTGAAAGTGGTGGCGCCACAACGGGGACAAGCCGGAATCAGACTGGTTTTATAAAAAGCCAATCGCTCTGCGCATTGATCGCATTGCAGCGTGCCGGGGCCGGTAATCTCGCCCTGATAGTAATGGGTGGCGCGCTCCACCGATTCGGCGAAGGTCAGCATTTCCAACCGGGTTTGATCGGCGGCGGAACTCAGAAAATCCAGCATGCGGTCTTCGATCAATTCCAGATCGAAACGCAACCAGGCGCTCAGATCGTGACCGCTGTCCGCCAAGTGGTGACCGGCATCCTGCAAATCCCGTTTCAGATAATAACCCACCTGACGCGCTTCATCGCGGGTCAGTTCTCCGAGTTCCACGGCCTTCTCGGCGGCGTGTTCGATACTTTGCTGTAATCGGGGCAGGGTTTCCTGCTCGGCCTGTTCGAAATTTTCGAGCAGCGTTTTCACCCGTTCCATCATCCGCTCATAGGCGTGAACGAGTTTGGGGGTTGGCGAAGGTTCGCTCATGATCGACTACTCCTGGAATGGCTCGTCTTACAGGCGTGCCCGGATTTATCTTGAGACCGCCACCACGACGGATCTCTCCGCTAGCCTGCAAGCTCTTGTGCCGACTGCCTGACTTGCCGACAATGCGGCTTGCTATTAAGTGTAACCAATCGTTGAGAACAGCATGGCCAAGATCATCGACGGCAAAGGTTTCGCCGCCCGTTTGCACGTCACCATTTCCCAACTGACAAGCCAAATGCAATCCACCTTTGGCATTACGCCGGGTTTGACCGTGGTGCTGGTAGGGGACAATCCCGCCAGCCAGGTCTACGTGCGCAACAAAGCGCGGCAAGCGGAGGCAGCCGGCATCCATTCGGAAACCCGCTACTTGTCGGCGCAGATTTCGCAAGCCGAATTGTTGCGCCTGATCGATCAACTGAACCGAAATCCCGCCGTCCACGGCATTCTCGTGCAACTGCCGCTGCCGGCCGCGATCGACCCGCAAGCGGTTATCGAAGCGATCGATCCGGCCAAGGATGTCGATGGCTTTCATCCACTCAATGTCGGACGGCTCAGCGTGGGCGGGAACGCGCGCCTACCGTGCACGCCCATGGGCTGCCTCCTGTTGCTCAAGGATTGTCTGGGCGATCTGGCGGGACAGCACGCGATTGTGATAGGCCGTTCCAATATCGTCGGCAAACCGATGGCATTGTTATTGTTACGGCAAAACTGCACCGTGACCATCGCCCATTCGCAGACCCGCCATCTGGCGGAGGAATGCCGGCGCGCCGACATCGTCGTGGCCGCCGTCGGACGCCCGCAACTGGTCAAACGCGACTGGATCAAACCGGGGGCCACGATCATCGACGTCGGGATGAACCGCATCGTCACGGACAGCGGCGCAACCCGCTTGGTGGGCGACGTCGATTTTCCCGCGCTGCAATCCATTGCCCATGCGATCACTCCCGTACCCGGCGGCGTCGGCCCCATGACCATCGCCTGTCTGTTGCTCAACACGTTGGCCGCCACTTACAGTCAAATGAATTGGCCCCTGCCACAGGCTCTCAATGAACTCATTCCCTGACCAAGCGGGGGCGTCGGCGGAACCGCCCGACCGCATCACCGTTATCGCGAATGCGGCGCAGGTGGGGGATTTTCTCAACCAGTTGATCCATCCCGACCGGGGCCGGCCTTATCGGCTGCGCCCGGCCCAAGTCGCCATCCGGCGTTTGCTCGAACGCATCGGCAATCCCCAGCAAGATCTGAAGATCATCCACATCGCCGGTTCCAAGGGCAAAGGCACCACCGCGCTGTTGACGGAAGCCATCCTGACCCAGACCGGCCGACGGGTGGGAACCTTCACTTCCCCCCATCTGCAAGACTGGCGCGAGCGTTTTCGTTTGGACGGCCGGACTGTGGACGAACCTCGCTTCGTCGCCGCGTTCGAGCGGCTACGCCCCGAGGTCGGCGATCTCCAGATGCGCCATCCGGATACGCCGCTGGGATTCTTCGACGTCGCGACCGCGGCAGCCCTGCTGTTGTTCAAGGAAGCCGGGGTCGATTACGCCATCGTCGAAGCGGGTCTGGGCGGGCTGCTGGACGCCACCAATATCGTTCAACCGTGCGTCACCTGCATCACTCAAGTGGATCTGGAGCATACCGAGCAACTGGGCCATACGATCGCGGCGATCGCCCGGCACAAGGCCGGCATCATCAAACCGGGGGTGCCCGTGATCGTCGGCGCGCTGCCACCCTCCGCCACCCAAGTCATCACCGACCAGGCGGCGCGCGTGCAGGCCCCCTTGGTCAGACTGAACCGAACCGTGCGCCTGCGGACTCAGATACGGCGCGATCTCGGTACCGATTTGTGGTTTAACGGCGTCGACCTCGAAATTCACGCCCGCTTGCCCATGCCGGGCCGGCATTTGGCTAGAAACGCCGCCCTGGCCATCGCTTGCGTACAGCAACTCGGTTTCGAACCTGACGCCTTGCGACAAGCGATCCCACCCGCCCTGGCCCACGCACGACTGCCCGGACGCAGTGAAATCCTCTGCCGCCAGCCTTGGGTTTTGGTGGACGCGGCGCATACCCGTCAATCGGTGCGGGCGCTGGCCGACGTGGTGAATCGCCTGCCGGCCCAGCGTAAACACCTGCTTCTCGGGCTATGCCAAGACAAGCGACCGGCGCTGTTGGGTCCCGCCCTGCTCGCGGCTTTCGATTCGATCACCGTCACCCGCGCCGATAGCCCACGCGCCTGGCCGCCGGAAAGCCTGGCGGACGCACTGCGTAGCCTGCCGGCTTCGTCCCCCGCCGGCTCTTCGCGCATTCGGGCTATCGCGGACCCGTGTTTGGCGGCGCAGACACTCCACGCCTGCCTGACGGCCGACGATTTACTCTGCGTCGCCGGGTCGGTCTATCTGGCCGGCGCGCTGCGTCCGCTGCTGAATCGTTTGTGCGCCATGCATTAGGAAGTTCCCATGCCCTTGTCCAACACGGCCAACACCCGCACAGGCTGGCGGGCTGATCTGGAACTCGGCTTCCATTCGGATGGCTCCCGGACTCGACTCCGCCATTATCGCCATCAAGGCCCCCTGCTGGTTCAGAAACCGTTCTATCCGGAAATCGACGGCACTTGCCATATTTATCTCCTCCATCCGCCCGGCGGCGTGGTCGGTGGCGACGAGTTGCGGGTCCACATCGAGTTGGATACCGGAGCGCAGGCCCTGGTGACTACCCCGGCGGCCGGCAAATTCTATCGCAGCCTCGGCGCCACGGCCCGGCAGACCCAGCACTTGCAGGTCGCCGAGGGCGCCTGTCTGGAATGGCTGCCGCAGGAAACCATCGTCTTCGAGAACGCCCAAGTCGACACCCGGACCTATGTCGAATTGCACGGAGATGCCCGCTTCATCGGTTGGGAGGTCGTCTGCCTGGGGCGGCCGGCCGCCGACGAACGCTTTTTACAGGGCCAATTCCGTCAACGCTTGGAAATCCGCCGCGCGGGTCTGCCCTTGTATTGGGAGAAGGGGCTGTATGCCGGGGAATTGTTACGAGCGTCCTGGGGCTTGGGAGGACGCCCGGTATTCGCCAACCTGTATTGCACGCCGCCGGCGCCAGGCGGCTTGGAAGCCGCCCGCGCGGCCTTGCCAACCGCGCAAGGCGAGGAACTGTTCGGCCTCACTCAAGTAGACGATGTACTGATCGGCCGCTATGCGGGTGATTCCACGGAACGCGCTAAGCGGATTATGAGTCGCGTCTGGCAAGTTCTGCGCGCGGCCGTCCTGGGTAAAGACGCGATCCCGCCGCGGGTGTGGAGCGCCTGAGACCCAGCCCCGGCGCTCCCGGACCTCAACCCAGGCTATCCATCGAACCCCCGGCGGGTGGGGTGGGCTGTTTGAGTTTCTGCTCTTCTTTCTCTTCCTTTTTTTCCTCCTTTTCCTCCTTGATTTCCATCAGGCTCAAATCGAGACCGGAGGCTTTCATCGGCGCTTGGGTCGAAAGATTGATGCGTAGTCTGAGGTTATTGGGCGAATCCGCATTCTTGAGGGCTTCGTCCACCGATATCCGACCCGCCCGATAGAGCTTGAGGAGCGCGGTATCCATGGTTTGCATGCCCTGATTCTCGGATTTTTCCATGATTTCCTTCAGCCCGGCGATCTCGTTGCGGCGGATGAGCGCCTCCACGGTAGGCGAATGCAGCAACACCTCCACGGCGGCCGCACGCTTGCCATCCACGGTGGGAATCAGTCTCTGGCAGATAAATGCCCGCAGATTGGACGACAGGTCGAGCAATAATTGCGGTCGACGTTCTTCCGGGAAAAAGTTGATGATCCGGTCCAAGGCTTGATTGGCGCTGTTGGCGTGCAAGGTGGAAATGGCCAGATGACCGGTTTCGGCGAAGGTCAAAGCATGTTCCATGGTTTCCCGGTCACGTATTTCACCGATGAGAATGACATCCGGCGCCTGACGCAAGGTGTTCTTCAGAGCATCGCCGTAGCTCAGGGTATCGACGCCGATTTCCCGCTGGTTGATGATCGATCGTTTATGGGAATGCACATATTCGATGGGGTCCTCGATCGTGACGATATGGCCGCCACTGTGCGTATTGCGATGATCGATCAGGGCGGCCAGCGACGTCGATTTACCGGACCCGGTACCGCCGACGAACAACACCAGGCCGCGTTTAGCCATGATGGTTTCGGTCAGAATCGGGGGTAACCCCAACGCTTCCATCTTGGGGATTTCCGTTTTGATGTTGCGCACCACCATCGACACTTCGCCACGCTGCTTGAAGATATTGACGCGGAAGCGACCGATATTGTGCTCGCTGAGGGCCAAATTCATCTCCAACGCTCGCTCGAATTCGCGGATTTGTTCCTGATCCATCACCGTGTAGGCGATTTCCTTGACTCGGCCCGACGGCAGGGGATCTTTTTCGACGCGTTTCAATTTACCGCTGAATTTGGCGCACGGCGGCGCCCCGGTCGCCAAATACAAATCGGAGCCGTCGTATTGCGCCAATACTTTGAGATAGTCTCGAAATTCCATAACGCCTCTCTAATTTAAATAGGTATTCAACAAGTTATTTTTCCATCGCGTGATCGCGTTCGCCGGCGTCCCTGTCCCGCGCCACTCCGTTAGCCGCACTGAAAACAAGCTTTTCCGGGTATATAGTTAAGCGGATATACACCTCCACCGAATAAATCAATCATAACAAGGCCGGTCACCCAATCACCGAATTTGCGGAGGAGATTCTCATGGCGCAACCTCAAAGCCTGACCATCACGGTGCCCGATCCCGCTCACATGGCCCGGTTGATCACGGATATCGCGGGCAAGACACAACGTTTGCTGGACCAATTCGTACAACGCCAGGTGTCCGACGGCACCCTGGATTGGGACATGAGCCTGAGTCTTACCAAGGACTTCATGATGGCCACGCAACGTATGATGGCCGACCCTGCCAAGCTGGCCCAGGCGCAATGGTCGCTATGGCAGGACTCTGTGACGCTTTGGCAACGCGGCATGCTGTCCTTCTGGGGCCAGAAACAGGAACCCCTGGTGGAACCCGCCCAGGATGACCGACGCTTCAAGCATGACGACTGGCAGGATTACTTCTGGTTCGATTACATCAAGCAAAGCTATCTTTTGACCACCCGCTGGTTGCAACGCCTCGTCGCCGACATCGATGGTCTGGACGAGCATACTCACAAGAAAATCGATTTCTATACCCGCCAGTTCATGGATACCCTGGCCCCTACCAACTTTCCCATGACCAACCCGGAAGTGCTGCGCGCCACCGTCGAATCCGGGGGAGAAAACCTACTGCATGGCTTCAGCAATCTGCTGGACGATCTGGAACGCGGCAAAGGCAAGCTCAAAATCCGCATGACGGATTCGAATGCCTTCGATCTGGGGGCCAACATCGCCGTCACCCCAGGCAAGATCATCTATCAGAACGAGTTGATGCAACTGATCCAATATCAGCCCAGCACCGAGACAGTCTACAAAACGCCGCTGCTCATCGTGCCGCCATGGATCAATAAGTTTTATGTGATGGATCTGCGGCCCAAGAATTCCCTGATCAAGTGGCTGGTCGATCAGGGTCTTACGGTGTTCGTGATTTCCTGGATCAACCCCGGCCGTGAACTGGCCGACAAAAACTTCGAGGATTACCTGTTATTGGGACCGTTGCAGGCGTTGGAGGCCATCGAAAAAGCCACCGGCGAACGCCAGGTCAACGGCGTCGGTTATTGCCTGGGCGGCACGTTGCTGGCGATCGCCACGGCCTACCTGGCCGGCAAGCGCAAACAACGCTTCAAAGCCTGCACGTTTCTGACGACCTTGCTGGATTTCGCCGAACCCGGCGAACTGGAGATCTTCATCGACGAAGAACAGTTGCAGTCCCTGGAGAAACGCATGGAGCGGCGGGGCTTTCTGGACGGCAGCGAAATGGCGATGACCTTCAGCCTGTTACGGGCCAACGATCTGATCTGGGCATTTTTCATCAACAATTATTTGCTGGGCAAGGAGCCGTTTCCCTTCGACCTACTGTATTGGAACGCCGATTCCACCCGTATGCCAGCCACGATGCACAGTTACTACCTGCGCAACATGTACCAGAAGAACGCTCTGCCCCAACCCGGTGGCATCGAACTGGCGGGACAGCCCATCGACCTTCGCAAATCCAAGGTGGCGGCCTATTTCCTGGCGGCGGTGGAGGATCACATCGCCCCGTGGAAATCGATCTACATGGGCTGCCATCAGTTGTCCGGTCCCCGGCGTTTCGTGCTGAGCAGCTCCGGCCATATCGCGGGCGTCATCAACCCGCCGGCCACCAGCAAGTACTGCTATTGGCTCAATGCGGAAAATCCGCCCACCTGGAAAGAATGGTTCGCCAACGCGGAGCGCCTGGAAGGTTCCTGGTGGCCGGATTGGGGCAACTGGCTCGGCCAGTACGGCGGCGACCGGATACCGGCCAGGATTCCTGGCGACGGACAATTGGCCGTCATCGAGGACGCGCCGGGTTCCTATGTACGGATACGCAACACCGCCGCCGCGTGAGCGTTCCACCCGACGGTCCGAGCCGCCGTTCGCCTGGACGCCGACGGTTATCCTTCATTGCCTTCCAGCGTTGACAGATCGCCTTCCGGCAAGCCCAGTTCCCGCGCCTTGAGCAAGCGGCGCATGATCTTGCCGCTGCGGGTTTTCGGCAGATTGGCCTGGAATTCCAGTTCCCTGGGCGCGACGGCGGGACCGAGCCGCTGTCGCGCCAAACCGAGAATGGCCCGGCGCAATTCCTCGCTGGGTTCATGGCCCGGCTTGAGGGATACGAACGCCTTGACCAACGTCATGGCCACGGGATCGGGTTTGCCGATCACGCCGGCCTCCGCGACCGCGGGATGTTCCAGTAACACGCTTTCCACCTCGAAGGGGCTGATCAAATGGCCCGCGGATTTGATCACGTCATCGGCGCGTCCGACGAACCAGTAATAACCGTCCTCGTCGCGCCGGGCTAAATCGCCGCTCAGATAATAGCCATCAGCGAAACATTCGCGATAGCGCCGGTCCTCGTTCAGATAAGTCCGGCACAGGGACGGCCAACCGACCCGTAGGGCCAATTCGCCTTCCTCCCCCGCCTGGGTGATGGGCTCAATGCCGCCGAAACGGGTGCGTCTTACGATGGCGGCTTCCACGCCGGGCAATGGACGGCCCATGGAGCCGGGCTTGATATCCAGAGCCGGAAGATTGGCGATCATGATGCCGCCGGTTTCCGTCTGCCACCAGGTATCGTGAAACGGCCGTCCCAACACATTCTGTCCCCACACGACCGCTTCCGGATTCAGCGGTTCGCCGACACTGGCCAGGAAGCGCAATCGGCTGAGATCGAACTGGCGCGGCAGTTCGTCGCCGTATTTCATCAACAGGCGGATGGCGGTTGGCGCCGTGTACCAGACGCTGACCTGTTGATCCTGCAAAGTCCGGTACCAGCGTTCGGCGTTGAATTCGTCCTCGTCGACCAGATTGGCGGCGCCGCACAGCCAGGGCGCGAGAATACCGTAGGTCGTCCCGGTGACCCAGCCCGGATCGGCCGTGCACCAGAACGTGTCGTGAGCTTGTATGTCCAGTACCGCGCGCCCCGTGTAGTAATGCATGGCGGCGGCGGCATGCACATGCACCGCGCCCTTGGGTCTGCCGGTGGTGCCGCTGGTGAAATGCAGCAGCGCCATGTCCTCGGGGTGAGTGGGCGGTATGACGAATTCGGGCGAAGCGGCTTCCAGCAAGGCGCGAAAATCCTGGGTTCCGGGAATGGCCGCGCCTGTATCGTCCTCGTCGATGATCAGAATGTGTTGCAAAGCGGGCAGCGCCGCGCGCAGTTCGGCAATCTTGCGACGCTGAAACAAGCGCGCCGTCGTGACCAGCACTTTACCCTCGCCGATCTCCAAGCGCGCCCGTATCGGCTCGGGGCCGAATGCGGAAAACAGAGGACAGAACACCGCACCGATCTTCAAAGCCCCCAACGCCGTGAAATACAACTCCGGTATCCGGCCGGTCATAGCGTAGACGCGATCCCCCTTGGCGACACCCAGATTTCTCAGCACGTTGGCGAAACGGTTGCTGAACTCGCGCAGTTGCCGGTAAGTGTAATCGCGCACTTGACCGCTCCTGCCCAACCAGCGCAAGGCCAGATAGCCGCCCCGCGGGCTATCCGCATGACGGTCCACGGCTTCATGAGCGATATTCAACCCGTTGCCGTCCGGCAGACCCTGCAAGTGGTCCCGGATGGCGTTCCAGGAAAAGTCCCGGCAGCTTTGCGGGTAATCGCTCAGATACGGCGTGATGGGATAATCCCGAAGTGATTTTTGTAAGGTTTGCCAGTTCATGATGTCGGTTTCCTGACTCGGCGCGTTACCGGCCAACCCTAGCGAACCTTGGCCCACTCGGCAAGACCCCGCGCGAGCGGCTCCCGGCAAGCGGGTATTGCGTGGTGTAGACTTTGCTTCATTAACCACTCATATCCAATCAGCTGACGGGTGGATCTCGTCCGTACCGAGTAGCGATAGCACCATGTTCAGAACAGCAGAAGTCGGCCGCAGAATTTCCAAAAGCGATTACAAACAACGCGAGCCCCTACTTAGCCAGGAGTTGCTGGATGTCCAGCAAGCCCTCCGGTCTTCCGGACAATTTCCGGTGATCATCGCATTCGCGGGCGTCGATGGTGGGGGCAAGGGCGAACTGGTCAATCGTCTCAGCAAATGGATGGACCCCCGTTGGCTGGTCAGCCGCGCCTACGACGAGCCGTCCGACGAGGAACGGGAACGCCCCGAATATTGGCGATTCTGGCGGGATCTGCCGCCCAAGGGACGGATCGGCTTATTCCTGCGTTCCTGGTATTCGCAGCCGCTGTTGGACAAAGTCTACAAGCGTATCGACATGGCGGAGTTCGACCGGCGGCTGGATCGTATCATTGCCTTCGAAAACGCGCTGGCGGATGACGGAGCCGTAATCCTGAAGTTTTGGATGCATCTCAGTCAGGATGCGCAAAAGCAACGTCTGCAAAGCCTGGAAAAGGACCCCTTGACCCGCTGGAAAATCAAGGCCACCAGTTGGGAGCATTGGCGCATGTACGATCGCTTTCTGGAAACCGCCGAGCACACCATCATGCGCACCAGCAACGGCAAGGCGCCCTTCACCATCGTGGAAGGGGTGGATATCTATTACCGTAGCTTGACCGTGGGAGCCATCATTCGCGACGCCATCCGCAAACGCCTGGAAGACGTTGAATTGGAGGATCAATTGAAGGCAACCCGCCTGGCCGGGAACGGCAACGGGGAAAATCCGCCGCCAATCCCGGTACCCGAGATCATTCCGACCAGCGCCTCGCCGGCGGTGCGAACCACCGTGCCCAGCATTCTGAGTCAGTTGGATATGAACCAGCAAATGGACAAGGCGACCTTCAAGGAAGAACTCAAGAAGTACCAGGCCAAGCTCAATCTGCTGCATCACGAGGCGCGGGCTCGGAAAATCTCCACGATCCTGGTGTTCGAGGGGCCGGACGCCGCCGGCAAGGGAGGCACCATCCACCGCATCACCGGCGCTCTGGAAGCCTCCAACTACCAAGTTCTGCCGTTTGCTTCGCCCACCGACGAGGAACGCGCCCATCATTATTTTTGGCGTTTCTGGCGCCACCTGGCGCGGGGCGGACGCTTCACCATCTTCGATCGCAGTTGGTACGGAAGAGTCCTGGTGGAACGCGTAGAAGGATTCGCCACTCAGGCGGAGTGGACGAGGGCCTATGCGGAAATCAACGACTTTGAGGCGCAATTGATCGATCACGGCATCGTCCTGATGAAATACTGGCTGCATGTCACCCAGGAGGAACAACTGGCCCGTTTCAAGGCACGGGAACAGACCCCGCACAAACGCTGGAAATTGACCGACGAGGACTGGCGCAATCGGGAGAAATGGCCCGCCTACGAGCAGGCGGTGCACGATATGGTGCAAAATACCAGCACGCGCACCGCGCCCTGGACCCTGGTCGAAGGCAACGACAAGTACTTTGCCCGAATCAAGGTTCTCAAAACCCTATGCAAACAATTGGAGAGCAGGTTAGCCAAGGCGTCCAAGGGCTGAGCGCCCCTTGTCCAGCCCGAACGCCACGGTCTCGATATGACTGATTTGTTGATCCTATTTTTAATGTTAATACTATCCGGCTTATTCTCCGGCTCCGAGACAGCCCTCACCACCCTGTCCATGGCGCGCGCCGAGGGACTGTTCAAGGAGGGTCGCCGGGGTTCCAAGGCCCTGTTCCAACTGAAAAGCAATCCCACGCGCATGCTGATCACGCTGTTGATCGGTAACAATCTGGTCAACATCGGGGCCTCCGCGATGGCCACCGTGATTGCCGTCCAACACCTGGGACATCTGGGACCAGGCGTGGCGGTGGGCGTACTCACCCTGTTTATTCTGCTGTTCGGCGAGGTGACTCCCAAAACCCTGGCCATTCGTTACGCCGAGCGCATTTCCCTGGGCGTCGCACCGATCATGCTGGGCTTCCGCTGGTTGTCGTTCCCCCTGGTCTGGGCGCTGGAACACTTCATCACCCAAGTCCAGCGATTGACTCAACTGAGCGGCGATCCCACCGTGACCAGCGCGGAACTGATCAACCTGGTCCTGAGCGGCGAGCGGGAAGGCACGATCGATCGTGGGGAGCGCCAGTTGATCGAACGCATCTTCGAGTTCGGCAATCTCCAAGTGCGCGATGTCATGACCCACCGCCGCCAAATCTTCGCCTTGGACGCCCATCGCAGCATCCGCGACGCCCTGCCCGAGATTCTGGAGGAAGCCTATTCCCGCATCCCCTTGTACGATCAACACCCCGACGATATCCGCAGTCTGGTGTATTCGCGCGACATCCTGGCGGCCGTGGCCAAGGGGCAGATAGACACACCGCTGAGCGCACTTGCCCAGGAACCGCTGTACGTGGCCAAGAATCAGCCCATAGACCAATTGTTCGCGACCCTGCGGCGCGGCAAGCAGCATATGGCCATCGTGGTGGACGAGTACGGAGCGGTGCAGGGTTTGGTCACCCTGGAGGATTTACTGGAAGAACTGGTGGGAGAAATCTATGACGAGACCGACGTCGCTCCCCAGGAACTGCAGGTATTGGGCGACGATCTCATCGCCGTGAGCGGCACGGCGGAGTTGCGTGTCGTCGAAAACTTTTTCAATCTCAGTCTGCCGGGCAAACCGACGGATACCGTCAGTTTCTGGATTCTGGATCACGCCGAACGCATCCCGGAAAGCGGCGAGAAGCTGGAGTTGGACGGATTGGAAGTCACCGTGGCCAAAGCCACCCACAATCGGATACAGCAGGTGCTGATCAAACCCGCGCTGGAACGGCTGCAGGCATTACGGGAACATCATCAAGCGGATGGGTAACGCCCATCCAAAATCAGTTAAGGAGCCACACCATGCCCTCACGTCAATTGATCATCCTGCGTCACGCCAAATCCGACTGGAGCGGCAAAACTCTGATGGATTTCGACCGGCCCTTGGCCAAACGCGGCCACCACGACGCGCCGCGCATGGGCCAATGGCTGCGTGAACAAGGCTTGATTCCGGACTATGTGCTCAGTTCCCCGGCCAAACGGGCCCGGCAGACTGTCCTCTTGGCCTGCGAGGAACTGGGCATCGTCGAATCCGATATTCATTGGAACCCGGATGTCTATGCCGCCACCCGCGAGACACTCTGCCAAGCCCTGGCCGCCTGCCCGGCCGACACCCGTCGGGTGTTGCTGGTCGGCCATAATCCCGGACTGGAAGATTTGCTGATTTATCTGTGCGGGTCCGTCACGGTACCGCCGGATGGCAAACTGCTGCCCACCGCGGCCGCGGCCCAACTACAAATGCCCGAGAACTGGACCGAGCTGGCTCCGGGTTCGGCGCAACTGGTGGGCATCACCCGACCGCGCGCGCTGGATTGATCCCGAACGCGAGCAGGCGCCGATAACGCGGTTGCCCGGCATCCGATCCGCCTGACGTGAAATCGATGCTATTCGAACGAATAACCGAATTCGCCTTCGCTCACGTTGACCCTCACCCGCTGCACCGGTTTGCCTTCCATCAGGCGGGACAAGAATTCCTGGCTGACGGTCGGCAATACGGTATTGGTGAGAATGGCGTCCACCATGCGCGCACCGCTTTCCAGTTCCGTACAACGACTGGCGATGAGTTTGACCACCTCGTCATCGTACTCGAAGGGAATCTTGTGATTCTCCGCGATCCGCCGGCTGATGCGCCCGAGTTGCAGGCGCACGATGCTGGAAACCATCTCGTCGCTGAGCGGGTAATAGGGAATGACCACCAAGCGACCGAGCAAGGCGGGGGGAAAGACCTTGAGCAGCGGCTCACGCAGAGCCTGGGCGATGCCTTCCGGCTCCGGCATCAGATCCGGGTCCTTGCACATGTTCATGACCAGATCGGTGCCGACGTTGGACGTCAGCAGAATCAAGGTATTCTTGAAGTCGATCAAACGCCCTTCGCCGTCTTCCATCCAGCCCTTATCGAAAACCTGGAAGAAAATCTCGTGCACGTCATGGTGCGCTTTTTCGACTTCGTCGAGCAACACCACGCTGTAGGGCTTGCGACGCACGGCCTCGGTCAGCACGCCACCTTCGCCATAGCCCACGTAACCCGGCGGCGCGCCTTTCAGAGTGGAAACGGTGTGCGCTTCCTGAAACTCGCTCATGTTGATGGTGATGAGATTGTGTTCGCCGCCATACAGGGCTTCGGACAGGGCCAATGCCGTTTCCGTCTTACCCACGCCGGATGGCCCGACGAGCATGAACACGCCGATCGGTTTGTTGGGATTGTCCAATTTCGCGCGGGAGGTCTGAATGCGCCGGGCGATGGTCTCCAGGGCATGGCGCTGGCCCAGCACCCGTTGATTCAGGGTCTCGGCCAGTTTCAGGACCGCCTCGATCTCGTTCTTGACCATGCGGCCGACCGGAATACCGGTCCAATCGCCGACCACGGACGCCACGGCCTGACCGTCGACGGTCGGTAGAATCAGAGGATGATCGCCCTGCAACTCATGCAATTGGGTCTGTAACGCTTTCAGGGTTTGCAAGCTTTCCTGACGCTGGGCTTCGTCCAGGCCGCCCTCGGCCGGGGTGGCATCGGCACCGCTACCGGTATCCACGCTGACCGGCGTGGCATCGGCCGTCTTTTCCAGATCGCTGCCGGCGCCCTCCACCTTTCCGACATGCCCGCGCAGCTTGCCCCGCAATTCCAGGATTTGGTCGACCAAGCCCTTCTCCGTTTCCCAACGCTGTTCCAACTCCTGCAAACGGGAATGTTCGGTGTCCAGATTGCTGCGTGCTTCCTGCTCCCGTTGCGCGGTTTCGATGCCGATGGCCTTTTCACGGCCGATGATTTCCAGTTCGGTATTCAACGCTTCGATGCGCCGGCGGCTGTCCTCCACCTCGGCGGGTACGGCGTGCAAGCTCACCGCCACGCGGGCGCTGGCGGTATCCAACAGACTGACCGACTTGTCCGGCAGTTGGCGTGCCGGTATATAGCGATGGGCCAGACGCACCGCGGCTTCCAGCGATTCGTCGAGAATTTGCACCTGATGGTGCTTCTCCATCGTGGAAGCGATGGCGCGCATCATGAGGATGGCTTTTTCCTCGCTGGGTTCACCGACCTGAACCACTTGGAAACGGCGGGTCAGGGCCGGGTCCTTTTCAATGTATTTTTTGTATTCGGACCAGGTGGTGGCCGCGATCGTACGCAAAGTGCCCCGCGCCAGGGCCGGCTTTAGCAGATTGGCGGCATCGCCGGTACCGGCCGCGCCACCCGCCCCGATCAGGGTATGGGCTTCGTCTATGAACAGAATGATGGGCTTGGGTGACGCCTGGACTTCGTCGATGACCTGCCGCAGGCGTTGCTCGAACTCACCCTTCATGCTCGCGCCGGCTTGCAGCAGGCCAACATCCAACGTGCGCAGGCTGACATCCTTGAGCATGGGAGGGACGTCCCCCGCCGCGATGCGCAGCGCGAAACCTTCCACCACGGCTGTTTTACCGACGCCGGCTTCGCCGGTCAGAATCGGGTTGTTCTGGCGGCGGCGCATGAGAATATCCACCACCTGACGTATTTCCTCGTCCCGACCGATGACCGGATCGAGTTCCCCCTTGCGTGCCCGTTCGGTCAAATCCACCGAAAAACGCTGCAGGGCCTCTTGCTTGCCCATTTGCGCCGGGGCTATGGCGCCACTGGCTTCGCCTGGCACGGCACCGCCACCCACCTGGGAACCATCGCTGGCGCTCAGAGCGGTTTCCGTCGAACCGCCGACGATCTCGTCGAAGCGATCGGTCAAGGTGTCCGGCTTTATTTTGTCGAATTCCTTGGAAATACCCAGCAAGGCGCCGCGCAGACTCGGCGTTTTGAGAATGCCGATCATCAGATGACCCGTGCGGATATGGGCTTCCTTGAACATCAGGGTGCTGTACACCCAACCCCGCTCGACCGCATCGCAGACGAAGGAGGACAGGTCGGAAATCGAAGTGGCGCCGCGCGGCAGACGATCCAACGCTTCGGTGAAGTCCTTGGCCAGCCGGGCGGGCTCGATATTGAACTCGCGGATGATGCGGTGCAGATCCGAATCCTGTAACTGCAGGATCTGGTTGAACCAGTGCACCAGTTCCACATAGGGATTGCCCCGCATCTTGCAAAACACGGTGGCGCTCTCGATGGCTTTGTAGCCCAGACTGTTCAGCTTGCCAAACAGCGCGACACGACTGATTTCGGCCATTTCTGACTCCTCGTTTTGTTTATAGCTTGGTGACCGTCGCCCCGCCCCGCCCCGCTTTCCAGCCGCTGCATTCAGCCCTGCCACGCGCCAGATCAAAGGCCGGAACCGGAAGGAACACCGGTGGAACTAACCCGTCGATGGCGGAACGGGTCGCTCAATGCTCATAGCTCAGGGCATCCAGTTTGAGATCGTCGGCGTGTCTGTCCAATCCGCCGGTGGTCAACCAGGTCGTCCATCCCAGGCAGGCCATGCCCGTGCCTTCCAGCGAGGCCTCCATTTTTAGCGGCGGTACGTCATCCTTGTGGAGAATCAGATTGACATCCCACACCAGTTCATCGCCCACATAGTTGCGGACCCAGCTGACCAGACGCTTCAGACTGTCGCCTCCCGGCAGCAGGCGCTGATATTCGCGAAAACGCAGCGGACCCATGACGATGCGGAAACTGTGTTGGCAATCCCACAACCGCTCGCCGATCACGACGGTCTCGCCCAAGACACCCGTGGCGCGAGACTCGCCGAGTCGGCACTGACTGGCGGCGGATAGCAACAGCCAGCGACCGACGAAAGGCTCCACTCTGACCGGCAGCCGAAAGAAGTCCTTGAGTATGGACTCCAAGCCCTCGGCATGTCGGTTCTGACAGGACAGATGACCCGAGTAATGATATTTGGCCAAGTCCCACACCGCGTCCCGATCATGTAGCGAGGGCATACCCAGACCGAACAGGGCGCCGATGTACAAGGCGAAACGGTCGGTCTGCGGCCGATCGAAGTTGGCCGTGGGTTGCGCATCCGCCCACGCCCGATAGAAGAGGGAGAGAATGCGGTGATGAAAAATATCCAGGAAACGAACGAAAGTGGGATCGTGAAAATTATGCAATCGCTGACGGCCATATTCCGTCAGATGCAAAGGCAACGGCGCATTGGGTCCCAGCAGTCCCAGAAAATACTGGGTCAAGCGTGGCGGACGACCGTCCTTGCCCGGCGTGAGTTTGGCGAAGGTCGCCGGCGCGAAAGCCATGCTCGGCTCCAGCGCCAAGCGCACCGGATCGTCGCTTGGCCTGCGGGATTCACCGATGCGCGGCTTGTTTCGATAGACGCACTCCAAGCGGCGCAATGCCTGGAAGAAATCGAAATGATAGGCTTCCTGCGTCAGTTGCTGTTCTAAGCCTACAGCAGATGACGTCTGCCGATCCTCGGTGGCCACCGGATCACCTCGCCCCGTTCGTTGGACTTGATCACCGTTTCGGTGAATGAATTGAGCGACACGTATTTGGCGAAGAACTGTTCCAATACGGCGCCCAGCAAAAAGATACCGCTGCCCTCGAAACTGTTTTCATCCAGAGTGACCGTGACTTCCAAACCTCGCGCGAAGGCGATCGGGCCCGGCGCCGGCGCCCGCCGGGTGATGGGTTTGGAAACCACGGACAAGACGCCCTCGATCTGTTTACGCACCGGCGCGTCGGCCAGATCGCCATACAGTGACAACAATTCGCGCAGCGCCACCGCTCCTTGTCTTTCGTCCTGATCCAGCAACGAAAGATAATTGAGCGACAGATGACTAATGATGCGCCAAGCGGTCTCGGCCTGGGCATGGGAATGCTTGGGTTTGGTCAACCCCGCCAGACAGCGTATGGCGCGCACCGGTGCGCCGGATTCCAGCGTGAAATCGGTTTCGCCCAGGCCGATCGGAATCTGCAAGGGCAAATCCCGGTTGGTGCACAGAGCGGCCAGGGACAATTGCCGCAATTCGCCCCGATAGGGCGCTTGATTACCATCCACCAACGCCAGATAGGTCTCACTGCCCAGGTAACTGGAACGGGGACCGCGCCGCCGTTGTTTCGCCGACAGCAACCGCGGCATGCGGTTCACGGTGTAATAGGCTTTGTTCTCGTCGGGATAGGTGAGATCGTCGGCCGCGTAGAATGGCCGAAACTCCTGCTCCTTATCCGCGTCGGCGCCGATGCCGGCGACCCGGTTGAGCTGATATATCTCGAAATCCATGGGCCGGGTGCGGTCCGGCACCACGTGATGCTCGGCTACCCGATCCGTCAAGTGAATACGGTCCATGCGTTTCGGAAACAAATTGATAGCCGGCGAACAGTACAGCGAAAAATGGGAGGCGTTCAGCGAGTTTTCCAAAAGCGGGTCGATCTCGCTCAGCAGCAGCAAAATATCCAGCTCGCCGTCCTCGCACTGTTCGAAGGCCCGGTTCAGATCGGTCAGTTCAGCGAACAGATAGCGGGAGGGAAAGGCGAAATATTCGTGCAACAGACGGTAGCCTTGAAAAGAAGGGGCCGTGTAGGGCAGCAAAGCCTGCTCGTCGGAGAATCCCAAGCGGCCAATACGCGGCCGCTCGTATACCACGTCATCCCAGGCGGCGGGGCGCTGGGTGGGACGGATCACCATCGCGAGCACATGGGCGAACAATTGTTCATAGAGATGCATCGGCAACTCATCGCCGCCATGCAAAAAAAACGGCAGGCTGTCCAACGGCAACCGTTCGAAAGCCATACCGGGAATCGTCGTGCGCAACTGAATGCGGATGCCGGCCCGTACCCTGTTCAATTGCGGTATTTCCAGAAAGGCCACCGGTTCCTTGCCGGTGAAATACTCGGCCTCCGAGACTTCGATAGGCCACAGCATGACATCATGGGCGCTGCGGTATTCGCAGGGGGTTTGCTCGTCCTTGCCTAACTGGCTGCGCATAACGGTTCCCCGTGGCACCAGAAAACCGGCTTCCAGACTGCCTTCGCTCGGTTCCGGCTGAAACTGCACGACGGCCATGGAGGGGGTGGGCGCCAGATAATGCGGATACACGATTTCCAGCATATGCTGGGTAAATTGCGGGAACTCCGAATCGATCTTGAGTTGGACTCGCGCCGCCAGAAAGGCAAAACCTTCCAGCAGCCGTTCCACATAGGGATCGGCGCATTCGAAACTGTCCAAGCCGAGTCGTCCCGCGATCTTGGGAAATTCGCTGGCGAATTCACCGCCGATTTCGCGCAGATGCTGCAATTCGCGGTTGTAGTACTGTAAGAGTCGCGGGTCCATCAGCTCAGATCCGAACCATTGGCTTCGAGCAGGGAAACCTTGCCGCCCTCAAGGTCGATGATCGTTTTCAGATACAAATGCTCCGGCAAGGGTTGCGCCCACAGTTCCCCTTCGATTTCGAATGTCAGGGCATTGTGGCTCATGGCCGCCTCGTCGAGCGTGGCGTGTACGCGCACGGTGCTGCCGATAATGCGAGGCTCGAAATCCCGTATGACTTGACGCAGCATGCGCTCGACTTCGCCCATATCCATGTTGTTCGCCGTGTTGCCCGCCAGGGCGGGCATGCCGAAGTTCAGCACCGAGCGCGGCACTTCGGAGTATCGTTCGACCTCTTCCCGTAACGGCAAGGCCGCTGAATTGAGCAACCAGCCCAGATCGCGCAGCACCGATTCACGCAGCTTGCGCACGGATACCACCCGTCGCTCGCGGGATTCCTGCTTTTCCTCAGGCTCGTCATCGGCCAGGCGATCCAGCAGGCAGGGCTGCAGGCGCTCTTGTGGCGTCAGATCAGCCATCGGCCGGTGCTGTTTCAGCGTCCTGCGGTGGCTCGGCGGTATCCAGTTCGATGAGCCGGATATCCATGAGCGGGAACTCTCCGCCATCGGTGGCTAGAATGCGTTGACCCAAACCGAGGAACGTTTCGCCTTCGTGTTCGCTCCAGTCGGTTTTGCGCGCCAGTTGTATCTGAGCATCCGCGCTGTCATGCGAACCCGCGTAACGGGTGGGAAGCAAGCCCACCGCCGTTCCCCCGTTGGACCAGGTAAACTGAGCCGGGGTCCAGACCATATCACGCAGATCCTCGGGAGGATCGAAGCGAATCGAACGGATACGATAAAAGGGTATCCAGTAATAACGCCCGTTGACGACCGCTTCGAGCACCGGTCCCAAGCGGGGATCGGCATCGGCGATCCAGGCAAAGGGTTGGGCGTCCAGCGTACCGCTGGTGGTGGGCGCCAAGTCGAACGCCTCCTCGCGCACGCGTTGCGCTTCGACATAATGGCCGTCGGCGGTCAGGCGCAGAGCCTCAATCAGCAAGGCCAGCCAGTGTTCCGGGTCGCCGAAGATCAAGGGAGAACGTTGCCCGTTGAAGACCTGGCTGCGTAGGGCCTCGCACTGCACGGCTTCACGATAAGTCTGGACCATGGGCAGGGTGGCGGCATCCAGGTCGCCCAGGACGTTGAGTTGGGTCAACGCCCGTTCCCACTGTCCCAGCACCGCCAACAGTTGAAACAGGAAAACCCGATATTCCACGTTGGCCGGTTGCTTGCGCACTTGATCCTGTAGTTGCTTCAGAGCGGCTGGCAAATCGCCCGCCCGCAGACTGTCCTCGGCGGCTGACATGAAGGAACTCCCGTAAATAAACCAAGCCTACGGCCACAAGACCGTGGGCTTGGTAGTGGATCGGTTGGAAGCCAGCCTGGCACACAAGGTTCCAGGCTGGCGCTGGCGCGATTATTCCACCTTGTTGTTGCGGATATTGAAGATCTTGGGGATTTCCGTATCGGACGCACCGTCGGCCGTCTGCGGAGTGTAGATATAGGTGATCTTGGCAAAGTTGAGCGAAAAGCTCTCGGTCACCAGTTCCGTACCGTCCGAAGGAGTCTGCGTCATGCTGCTTACGATCACTTCCTCGGCGATGTACTTTACATAAGGAACCATCGTTTCGTCGTTACCACCGGCCTTGGTCACGTGGATTTCGCACTTCTTGAAGTGCTGGCCGGAACACATGTACTGGAACATGGTGGAAGAAGCCTTATCCACATACTTGGTGCCGAACAGGTCCTGGATGCTGCATTTGCCGCCGCCACCGCCGGTGCCGATCTGCATGGTGCCGGATTGGCTGCCGCCGAAGGTCAAGGATTGCAACGCACTCCACTTCTCGTAACCATCGACAGTGGATTCGCCTTCGATATCGTCAATCTTCATGTAAATGCTAACGGCCATGGTATTTGCCTCTCTAAATTGTTGACAGTCAATTTCTCACTTTGCCGCCGGTCACATTGATAACGGTGGCCAGCTTCCGAACCTGCTTACCGTAATCGGTACGGTCGTTTGAGAACTTGCAGGTACTTAGTTATTAGCATCTCCCATGCCAGTCTTATTTTATCCTTATTATCAATTACTTAAAATGAATGCCCAACAATTTGACCAGTCCAGATAGAAATGAGCGGTTCAATCTGGACCGGTCCGAACTGAACCTTAACCGGCCGCGCCTTTCTCCGAGGGCAACTTGGAGACCAGGCGCAACGATACCGTCAATCCTTCCAACTGATAATGCGGCCGCAGGAAGAACTTGGAGGTGTAGTAACCGGGATTGCCTTCCACCGGTTCGACAACCACTTCCGCCGCCGCCAGCGGCTTGCGTGACTTCATCGACTCCGTGGAATGCAGCGGATCGCCATCGACATAGTTCCTTATCCATTTCTGCAGCCATTTCTGCATGTCGTCGCGTTCCTTGAACGAACCGATCTTGTCGCGCACGATGCACTTCAAATAGTGGGCGAAGCGACAAGTGGCGAACAAATAGGGCAAACGCGCCGCTAAATTGGCATTGGCGGTGGCGTCGGGATCGTCGTATTCCGCGGGTTTTTGCAAGGACTGCGCACCGATGAATGCGGCGAAATCAGAATTCTTCTGGTGAATCAGCGGCATAAAGCCATTTTTCGCCAGTTCGGCTTCCCGTCTGTCGCTGATGGCGATTTCCGTGGGACACTTCATGTCGTAGCCGCCATCGTCGGTGGGGAATGTGTGGGTCGGCAGGCCATCCACCGCGCCACCGGACTCGATGCCACGAATACGGGTACACCAACCGTACAGCTTGAAGGCGCGATTGATGTTCACCGCCATGGCATAGGCGGAATTCGCCCAAGTGTATTTGTCATGATCCGCCCCTTCGGTATCCTCCTCGAAATCGAATTCCTCGACCGGATCGGTTTTCGAACCATAAGGGACTCGCGCCAGGAACCGGGGCATGGTGAGGCCGAGATAACGGGAATCCTCCGAATCCCGCAGTCCGCGCCAGCCACTGTGTTCCGGCGTTTGAAAGATTTTGGTAATGTCGCGGGGATTGCTCAGTTCCTGCCAGGAATCCATTAAACAAACGGTGGGCGAAGCGCCGGTAATGAAAGGCGCGTGAGCCGCCGCGCAAATCTTGGACATGTTCTGCAGCAATTCGACGTCCGGCGGGCTGTGGTCGAAATGGTAATCGCCCACCAGGCAGCCGAAGGGTTCGCCACCGAATTGGCCATATTCCTCTTCGTACACCTTCTTGAACAGCGGGCTTTGATCCCACGCCACGCCCTTATATTTCTTCAGGGTCTTGCTCAACTCGTTCTTGGAGACATTCATGACCCGAATCTTGAGCTGCTCGTCGGTCTCCGTGTTGTAGACCAGATAATTGAGACCCCGCCAAGCACCTTCCAATTTCTGAAAGTCCGGGTGGTGCAGGACCTGGTTGACCTGATCGGTGAGCTTCTTGTCGATCGCGGCAATCATCCCTTCGATGGAACGTAACGCATCGTTGGAGACCAACGCGGCATTCTCCAATGCCTGTGCGGCAAGGGTCTTCACGGAACCCTCGATGGCCTCGCGCAACTGATCGGTACGCGGTCTGAATTCCTTCTGCAGCAGCGAACCGAAATCGTTGACTTCGATCGTTTCAGCGGCGGGTTGGGATTGAGCTTCAGCAGTCGTTGCTTCATCGGCCATGGCTAATTACTCCTCGGCGGGCTTTTCGGACTCATCGGCTTGCGGTTTGGGCGCGGCAGCCAATGCCTGCAATAAGGCAGGGTCGTTGAGCACTTTGGTAATCAGTTCCTCGGCTCCCGTCTTGCCATCCATATAGGTCAACAGATTGGACAACTGCTGGCGGGCCTGTAGCAGTTCCTTGACGCCCTCGACCCGGCTGGCCACGGCGGCGGGGGAGAAATCGTCCATACTTTCGAAGGTGAGGTCGACGCCCAACTGCCCTTCCCCCGTGATGGTATTGGGCACGCGGAACGCAACACGCGGCTTCATAGCCTTCATGCGATCATCGAAGTTATCGATATCGAACTCCAGAAACTTGCGATCCGCCACCGGCGGCAGCGGATCGGTCGGCTTTCCGGACAAATCGGCCATGACGCCCATGATGAACGGTAGCTGAATTTTCTTTTCGGAACCGTAGACCTCGACGTCGTATTCGATTTGCACGCGTGGCGCCCGATTCCGGGCGATGAATTTCTGACTGCTTTCTTTAGCCATGGACACATCCTCTCGTTAAACAGCTCCGCTCATTGCGGTTACTGATTGATGATGTAATGTGGGGAAAATACTCTATACCCCAAGGCATGAATTGCGAAGAGCAACAATGACCAAAATCAACTCACCTGATTATTCGCCATCGGGACCCCGCAGCATCTCGGCCTGCGCGACGGCATCGGGAGCCAGATCACGCAGGATTTCCAGGAAATGCTTCGATGCCAGCCGCTTGGCTCGTTGCAACAGCAACGGGACGGGACTGGACGGTTCGTATTTGGCGTAGTAATCACAGATCTTATCCAGCATACGCACCACATCTTCACGAGTCGTGATCTCACCGACACGCACCGGGGCCATCACCACGCCGCCTTGCGCTTGAGCGGCGACTTCGCCCGGCATTCCTTCTTCCACCAAGGCTTCATCCTCCCCCACACTCGAATCCAGGCTTAAGCCACGTCGGGACAGGCGTTCCATCAGCACTTGCTGCACTTCCTTGAGCGCGCGGATCAATTCACCCATATCCGGTGCTTGAGCCGCGCCCACCTGATCGGTGAAATAGGCGTCTATAGCCTGCACATGGCCCAAAGCCGAGCGCACCGCCAAGGCGACCGCCTTCAACTCCTCGCCATCGCATTCCATGAACGCTCCATCGATCGCGCCCATTTCCGGCACGGGTTCATCCGATCCCGTCGGCGCCGGCTGGGTTCCAGAAGCGATATCGATGTCCCGCAGGGAAATCCTCCCGAACGTTCGGACGCTCACCAGCGGGGTCTCGCGAATCCTCCGCAACGCGGTGTCCCAATCACACAATGACCCCAGGATGTTGGCGCGCATGGTTGGATCGTTGTTGTCATCCGGGTCCAGGAGCGGATGGAGTCCCTCCCAATAGTTCTGCAACCATCCTTGCAACAATTCCAGACCCTCGTTGAACCCCGCAAAACCCTGGGTTCCTAGCAAGGCACGTACCAGGTAGACAGCCAGCCGCATATCCTTGCTGCGCCCCAACAACGGCAGCGTCTTTTTCTGGATGTCACGCCAATCCGGCTCCTCGGCCGGAATGATGGTGGCGCCGAATTGTTGTTCGGGCTTGCCTTGAATCGCTGTTTCCAGTTCTTGGAAGGCCGGATCGTATTCCAGATCTTCGCCACAAGGGGATTCCTCGGATACGGGTTGCAGGAGTTTTTCGAGATCAATGACAGCCATGGCTTTTTCCGATGTGATGTAATCCTGAGGATCGTATTGTTATAGCGCAGTTTTTTTACGATTTAAGGGGTTAAAGCAAGATCTTTGCGTCGCCCCTTGTGGGAAGAAACGATGAACACGGCCAGGACGCCGGCCAGCGACTTCGATCAGGATTGTTGCAGTCCGCAACAGCCGTTGCGAAGCGGTGTCAGATCGCTCCGATCTGCCGTAGTTGCGCAATTCTTTCGGCGCTGAAACCGGCCTGCGTCAGAATCTCTTCGCTATGCTCGCCGGGCGCCGGGGCGGGACGTTCGACGGCAAATTCGAACTCGCTGAATCGCAGTGGGAAAGCGAATTGGGTGAGGGCTCCATCCTGGGGGTGTTCGGCCTCCACGAACAGGCCGCGCGCTTCGATCTGCTCATTGCCCATGGACTCCGCCAGGGTCAATACCGGGGTCACGCAACAATCCACTCCATCGAACAGAGCCACCCAGTGAGCTTGAGGTTGGCTTTTGAAAAGGGCCGCGACTTCGGCGCGGATAGTCTCGGCCGTTGCGCCGAAGACCCAATGATGCTCGATCAGATCGGGCCGTCCCAGCGTCTGACAACACAACACCCAGAATTTTCGTTCCAGAGCGGCCACGGCCATGTACCGACCATCGGCGGTTTCATACACGCTGTAACATGGCAACACACCCGATAGAAAATCCTCGCCCCGTGGCCGACTCCGGCCATCGGCGAGCTGCGCGATCAGAGGAAAGATCGCGTGAGCCAACAGACAATCGGTCATGGCCACATCCACGTAACGCCCCTGACCACTGCGCTGAGCGTCGATTACCGCGGCCAATATCCCCATCACGGCCCCCATCGATCCTCCCAAAAGATCGCCCAACTGAATGTTGGGTATGGCTGGAGCCCCGCCGGCTTCGCCGATCTGGTCCGTCACCCCGGCATAACCACAGTAATTGAGATCGTGGCCGGCACGGTCCCGGTAGGGTCCGGTCTGTCCATAACCGGTAATGGCGCAATAGACGATGCGCGGATTCAAGGCTTGCACGGTTGCGTAATCGATGCCCAGCTTCGCGACCACACCGGGCCGGAAACTTTCCACGATCACATCGGCCTTCGCGGCCAGTTCCAGGAACACCTCACGCCCGGCGCTCTGTTTGAGATCCAAGCGCAGGGCCCGCTTATTGCGATTGACCAGCAGAAACAACCAGGCGTTGGCGCCCCGCCGATCGCCCAGGGTACGGGCATAATCACCGCGGTCGGTGTCCTCGATCTTGATGACGTCCGCCCCCATGTCCGCCAGGTGCAGGGTCGCGACCGGACCGGGTAGCAAACGCGTGAGATCCAATACTTTCAGCCCCTGCAGGGGCTTGGGCCGGGGGGTACTCATGCTATGGGCTCGACGCCGTCCAGAATGCGTTCGCAGCGAACTTCAAGCTGATCTAGGACTCGTTGTTTTTCCTCTACGGAAAAACCGGACCAGCCGGCGATCTCGTCCAGGGTGCGAAAACAGCCGGCGCACAGCCCCGTACGCTGATCCAGCTCGCAGACGTCGATGCAGGGGGACGGCGGTTGGGAGGATACGGCAGTCATAGGCGATCCGGTCGAGGGGAACCCGCGGGCCACATTTTATCAGCCCGCGCGCAACCACGCAGTTGGCGGCCACGCCCCGTCCCGGCCGTGGCCAGGGTCCAGATTACGCCGGGACGGCGGGATTCAGGCTGTAGGCGCCGGTCAGCGTGGCTTGGGCGAGGATATGCCCGGCCATGGCCTGGAGGACATCCGGGCCGGTGAATTCGCCTTCCACGGGACAACGGGCCACATCCAAAGCGTACAGCGTGAACACGTAGTGATGCACGATGGAATCGTTCCAAGGCGGGCAGGGACCGTCGTAGCCGAAGTATTTTCCGCCCATCTGTTCGTCGCCGGCGAACCAGTCCGTGTAATTGTTGATGCCCTGCCGCGTACCCCTGGGCCCGCTCGGTCCCGGTTTGCCGCGCGCCGTCACGCCGTCGGAGAATTCGCCAGCGGCGATCTGCGCCGCCGAAGGCGGCAGATCGACCACCACCCAGTGGAAGAAATCGACCCGAGGCAGATCGGCGGGCACCGCGCGGCCTTCCTGATTGACATCATCGGGTTTGCTGGGCACATCCGGGTCATGACAGATCAGCGCCAACGATTGCGTTCCCTCGGGCAGTTCACCCCACCCCAGGGGAGGATTGCGATTGGCGCTGAGCGTGACGTGTTGGGACGGATCGGGGGCGCCAAAAGCGAACTCGGCTGGAATAGGCTGATCGTTCTGAAGGGCTGAACTGGTCAGGCGCATGGTCAGGTTTCTCCCTCGCTAGGTTGAGCTTAATTTGAACAACATTTTAACCCGTTTGCGACACCCTAAGCGAGCGTCGCCACACCGTGAGCTTGGGGTTCATGCTATACACCCCGACCAAGGTGGCCGTAGCCAACACCTGCCCCTCGATGGCGTGCAGAACGTCGTAGGCCCGGAACTCGCCCTCGACCGGGCAACGCGGGATATCCAGAGCGTAAAGGGTAAACACGTAACGATGGGGAATCGAGTCGTTCCAAGGTGGACAAGGGCCGTCGTAACCGAAATATTTGCCAGCCATTTCCGGGTCCTTGGCGAACCAATCGGTGAAGTGATTGAGTCCCTGGCGGGCCCCGTGCCGAGTCTGCGGGCTTTGTTTGTCGTGGCGGCTCAGCCCTTCCGAGAATTCCCCGGCCTGGATGGCGCCCAATCCCGGATCGATATCCACCATCACCCAATGATAGAACCGGCCCCGTGGCTGCTCGGCCGACAGCACAATGCCTTCCCGGTTGATGTCACCCAGTTGCTGGGTGGGAGCGTCCTCGTCATGGCAGATCAAGGCCAACGACTGCGTATCCTTGGGCAAACCCTCCCAAACCAGGGTGGGATTGCGGTTGGGGGCCAGGGTCAAATGCGCCTCCGGATCGGGCATGCACAGCGCGTATTCCACCGGTATGACGCCCTGATCCGGAAAGCTGGGACTGGATAACCGCATGATATTGTTACTCCTCCGCCGGATGGTTTTATGTTTTTCTGAAGTATAAACCACCCTGGCCCCACGGCCAGAGGAGCGCCCGGCAAGACGCGATCAATCGAAAATCTTGCCGGGATTCATGATGCCATTGGGGTCGAAGACCTGCTTCATGGCCCGCATATAAGCGATTTCAGCCGCGTCCCGCGTGTAGCCCAAATACGGTTTCTTGGTCAAACCCACGCCATGTTCGGCGGAAATACTGCCTTCGTAATGCGCGATGGCGTCGAACAGCAACTGGTTGACGGTCTGGCACTTGCCCACGAAGCTGTCCATATCCAGCGCCGGCGGCTTGAGGACGTTGACATGCAGGTTGCCGTCGCCGATATGGCCGAACCAGACCACTTCGAAATCCGGATAATGGCGGGACAACACAGCGTCCACCTCGCTTAGAAAGGCCGGCACCTGCGAAACCCTGACCGACAGATCGTTTTTATAGGGCGTATGCGAGGAAATGGACTCACTGATGCGTTCACGCAGCGCCCACAACTCGGCCGCCTGACTTTCGCTCTGACTGATGACGCCATCGGCCAGCCAGCCTTCCTCCCCGCCCTGCTCGAATACCGCCAGCGCCGCATCCAGGGTTTCTTGCGAGGTATTCTCGAACTCCACCAGCACGTAATACGGGGTCGCCGTTTCAAAAGGCCGTTGCAGGCCGTTCTTGGCCAGCACGTGGCGCAACGCCTTTTCCGAAAAGAACTCAAAGGCGTTCAGCGACAACCGGTTCTGGCAAGCGTCGAATATCGCCATGATGCCATCCAAGGCCGGCACCCCGAACAGCATGACGCTCGGCGAACGCGGCGTCGTCGTCAGCTTGAGCGTGGCTTCGACGATGAAACCCAGCGTGCCCTCGCTGCCGATGAACAAATGCCGCAGATCGTAACCGCTGGCGTTTTTCACCAGTCCCTTGTTCAGATTCAGCAGATCGCCCTTGCCGGTGACCACCTTGAGGCCCATCACCCAATCGCGGGTCAGGCCGTAGCGAATCACCTTGATGCCGCCCGCATTGGTCGCGATATTGCCGCCGATGTGACTGGAGCCGCGCGCCGCGAAATCGACCGGATAGAACAAGCCCTGAGCGCGGGCGTATTGTTGCAGGACTTCGGTGACGACACCCGGTTGGCAGGTCACGTACCGGTCGATGGCATTGAAGGCCAGTATCCGGTTCATGCGCTCGAAGGACACCACCAGTTCGCCGTGGCTGGCCACCGCCGCGCCACTCAAACCGGTGCGGCCGCCCGAAGGCACCAGCGCCAGTCCTTGCCGGTTGGCGTAGGCGACCAGTTGCTGCACCTGCTCCGTCGTGCCGGGGAAAACCACGGCCAGGGGCTCGGGCGGATACAAGCGCGTCCAATCCCGTCCATAATATTGCCGGCTGTCGGGGTCGCTGGCGATCTGGGCGGGGTCGAGAAAAGCCCGCAAATCCGCGAGCAGGGTATCGGAAATCACTGCATTCATGGCTGGCCGTCTCGGTTGGCTCTCGCAAACATTGTTTGTCGGATGTAGACACGGTATGTTGCCTGCCTTGGCGAACCGACATGATAGCTCAACGAAAATTCGAAACGGTGATGGCGAATAAAACCTCTTTTCCCAAGCGCAATATCAAAATCCTGCTGTTGGAAGGTCTACACCCGAGCGCGGTGGAGAGTTTCGAGGCGGACGGTTACAGCAGCATCGAGTCCCACGCCCAAGCCCTGCCGCAGGACCAACTGATCGCCAGCATCAAGAACGCGCATCTGCTCGGTATTCGCTCGCGCACCCAGTTGCGGCCGGAAATCCTGAAACACGCCAAGAAGTTGATCGCGATCGGCTGTTATTGCATCGGCACCAACCAGGTGGATTTGGACTACGCGCAGACACAGGGTATTCCGGTGTTCAACGCGCCGTTCTCCAACACCCGCAGCGTGGCGGAACTCGTCGTGGCCGAAGCCGTGCTGATGTTGCGCGGCATTCCCGAACGAAATGCCTTGGCGCATCGGGGCGGCTGGTTGAAGTCCGCCGATGGCTCGTTCGAGGCGCGCGGCAAGAAACTCGGTATCGTCGGCTACGGCCACATTGGCACCCAGGTCGGCCTGCTCGCCGAAGCCCTGGGTATGCGGGTGTATTACTACGACATCGAAACCAAGTTGGCGCTGGGCAACGCCGTACCGGTCAAGTCGCTCGACGAATTGCTGAAACTGGCCGACATCGTCTCCCTGCACGTACCGGAAACCCCGCAGACCCGCAACATGATCGGCGCCGCCCAATTGCAACGCATGCGGCCGGGCGCTCTGTTCATCAACGCCGCCCGCGGCACGGTAGTGGATGTGGAAGCCGTGGCGCAGGCTTTGGAGAGCGGCCATCTGGCGGGAGCCGCCTTCGACGTATTCCCCAGCGAACCGAAAGGCAACGACGACGAATTCGTATCGCCCCTGCGCCGCTTCGACAACGTGATACTCACCCCGCACATCGGCGGCAGCACCGTGGAAGCCCAGGAAAACATCGGCCGGGAAGTCACCGAGAAGTTGATCAAATACAGCAACAACGGCTCGACGCTATCCTCGGTCAATTTCCCCGAGGTATCCCTGCCGGAACATCCCGGCAAGCGTCGCCTGCTGCATATCCATCGCAACGAACCGGGCCTGTTGTCTCAGATCAACGAGGTTTTTTCCAGCAGTCAGATGAACATCGCCGCGCAGTATCTGCAGACCAGCGGGCAAATCGGTTATGTGGTGATCGACGTGGACGCCAACGCGGAATTCGGCCAGATGGCCTTGAAAAGGCTGCGGGAGATCAAGGGCACCATCCGTTCGCGTATCCTATACTGACCCCCGCTCGAACCGGCGAGCGTCGGAATCCGCGTATTTTTTCAAGAGGGCAGGGCATGTCGCTACGCGATCAATTGCTAAAAGCGGGCTTGGTCACTCAGGACAAAGCCCGCCAGATCGAAGCGGATGCGCGCAAGCAGGCGCATCGCGCGAAAAAGGACAAAACCGTGGGCGCTGCGGAAGCGGCGCGACAGGCGCAAGAACGTCGCCATCAGGAACAAGCGGCGGAACGCAAACGGGAACGCGACCGGCAGTTGAACCGCGAGCGTGAGCAGGAGAAACAGCGCCGTGAAGAGCAAGCCCGCATCCGGCAATTGATCGAAAGCCAGCGGTTGAACGATCCTGGCGCGGAACTGGCTTACAACTTTCTCGCCGATGGGCGCTTTATCCGCCGCGTACGCGTCACCTCCCAACAGCAGAACCAGTTGGCGGCCGGGCGTATCGGCATCGCCCGCAATACGGACGACGAATACGACTTTCCACTGCTCCCACGGGAAACGGCCATGAAACTGACGGCCATCGATCCCACGCTGATACTCGTGCTGCATCCCGAAAGCGACGGCCGGGACGGGGAAACATCGGATTCTTGATCGGCCGGCGCATCGCGGCATCCGGAATTTGGCCTGCCGGAAACCTCAATCCGGCTTGGCGACACGCCCGCACTCCTGGGCCGCCGAGCCGGTCGCCCCGACCCGCTCGGCGGTTCCCGGATGGCTGGACAAAAAAGCGTACGATCCGTCCGTTTCCTTCGCGCCCGATTGACTGGCTTCCAGTTTGCCCAGAATCGATGCATAACAGCCGGCGGACACGCCTTGCTCAGCTAAAACCCGCAGGGCGTGGGCGTCCGCTTCGCGCTCGAAATCCCGTGAATAGGCCAGTTGCTGCAATACGGTCGGCAAGCTGACCAGCAAGGTGTCGGTCACCCCATTCAAATCCCCGAACAATCCGCTCAGCGTCAGCGCCACGCCTGCCGTCTGAAGAATCTGCCGGACGCTGTGGCGTTCCCGGACGTGGCCGATTTCATGAGCCAGCACCGCCAGCAATTCGCCATCCTGCTCGACCTGCTCCAATAGTTCGTCGGTCACGATCAGGGCGCCGGCCGGCAAGGCCAGCGCGTTGGCGCCCAATGCACCGCCCTTGCGGATCAACAACCGGTATTCGCCTTGGGAATCGATCTGCGCCAACACGCGCGCGGCCCGCTCGCGGTGGCTGTCGTCCAATTCCGAGGGGGTCAGAAGATGATCGTCCAGGATTTCCAGGATGTGGGCATCCAGAGCGGATACGGCGGCGGGCGGCACTACCGCGGACAAGGGTTTGGCGATCAGCGGAAAGCCGTAATGCATCAGTCCGAACACCAAAGCCGGGGTCAGCGCCAGCGCCAGCAGCGCCCACAACCAGCGGTTCTCCAGGCGATGGACCAGGCCGCTGGCGCGCGCGTGGCCGGCGACGATCAGCGCCTCATCCAGACGTTCATCCTGGGTATCGAAGCGCCCTCCGTCGGCGAAGGTCAGACTGCGCGGCATCCGTGCCACGCGCTCCGATACCTCCGCCGCGCGCAGATCGCAAGCCAGCCGTCGATCACCCATGACGATCCAACTGCCGGCGGCATCGACGCACAATATCCCGTCGAGCCGCTGCGAACGGCCGGGCGGGAAATAATGCCCGCTCAGCTCCATCAAATGCCGACGAGATCGATATCGAAGGCATCGCCGATTTCGTCGCCCGCCGCGCCGCGATCCCGCACGAGGGAACCCTCGAAGCCCTCAAGATCGCCCTGATAGGCCAGGCTCTCGACCCGATACCGCGCCATTCTCACCTTGGCCCAGGGAAACGCCAGTCCCAGGGTCGTCACCACCAGTAGCGTGTTCGTGATCAGAATGCCCCAATAGCCGAAAACGGTCATGTTGGAGCGGAAGCGCACCGGCCCCAGTTGCGTATTGTTGAACAGGTAATTACTCGTCAGTACCTGCCAGAACGCATACGGCAGCATATAGGCGGGCAGAATAATCAAAGCGATCAGCGGAGCCGCGAATTTCGGCGCTGATCCTCCCGGCGAGTAACCCGCGAAGGCGCCGGTCAGCGCGCCGATAATCGCGACGCCTATGCCCGCCGCCATGACCGCCACCAGTCCCACGCCCAAGCTACCGAGAAAGAATCCGAAATAAGCCGGCCGCTTCAGATCGGGCGCGAAATAAGTGTCGCCGTAGGCGCTATGCGAGGTGGTAAACGTGGTCAATCGATGAATGAAAGCCGGATAGATCAGAAAATAAACCATGATCATCCCCAAAAACAGGCCGATTCCGGCCAGCTTTTCCTGAGCGATCAGCCAGCCCAAACCAGCCGGAACCGCCACGGCGAGCAGCGCGACGACGAAATACGTTCCGAAAATCCCATAAGCTTGCCGTGCGTCGCCGACGAAATTGAAGCGCAGATTGCGGTAGCTGGTATTGCGATAGCGGAAGCGCAGGGAACGGACTATCAACCAGGGCATCATCACGGCTATCAGCAACAAGGTGACCGCCGGCGCCGCCGGATGAAGATACCCGCCGCCCGCGTAACCCGCCAACAGGAAAATGGCGATGACTCGACCCACCAGGATAGCCCGGGGGTCGCCATGAAAGTCGAAATGACTGTCGTCGAGAAAGGTATTGCCGCAAAAATAACGGCGATTGCGCACGGTGGCCCAGGCCGAATAAATGCCCAGCGTCACCACCGACAATAAGACGTTGACGATCCAGACACGAAAATACTCGCTTCCCTGCCCACGAAATTCCAACCGTAACCAGGGTTCCGGTCCCTTGAACTCAACGGGTTGATTCCACTGATTCTCTACTATTGGCGCGCCGGCATCGCCCATAATGTATTCCTCAAGTTATTGTCCTAGAACAAGGCTTCCAGGCCATGATGGTTTCCACGACTGTTTCTTGGTGGTGTTGCATCGGATAGGAATGAACGTTACAGCGTTGATCAGAGCAGGTTATATGCCAGTGTCGAAGGCAACGGGGAGGCGCAACTCACTTTATTCCCGACAGGATCAACCGATGGAACGCGGCAGGCCAAATTGGCTGGTTCAAGATGAACCGGCAACGGTTCGAAATGAACCATCCCCGGCGGATCACGGAGAATGGCGGGAAATTCGCGCACGAGACAAGCTATCGGCCCGGATATTTTCCAGCGCGTTCGTGGAATAAAAACGACGATCCGGTGTTCATTTCACTGAAGCCATCCCGAATCCGTTGAAGGAGCGTCCTATGACCAAAAACGTCGGTTATCTTGACAAAAGCCTACGCATCGTCGTCGGCTTGATTTTGCTCAGCTTGGTCTTTATCGGTCCTCAGACCCCCTGGGGCTGGATAGGACTGGCGCCTCTGCTCACTGGCCTCGTCAATTGGTGTCCGGCGTATTCCCTCTTCGGACTCAATACCTGCCCGCTCGATAAGGCCACATGAGCGGCCGCACGCAAGGATAGCCCCGCTTGTCCCAGACCACCGGCGGGCTCGCGGAACTGATCGCGCAACAGATACCCCGGCTGCGCCGCTATGCTCGTGCGTTGACCGGGGATCGCGAGCGCGCGGACGATTTGGTCCAGGATTCCCTGGAACGGGCTTGGAGTCGAATTCATCTCTGGCGGGGCGGTGACATGCGTCCGTGGTTGTTCACCATCATGCATAACTTGTTCGCCAACCACGCGCGGCGGCATTCCCGCGAACCGGCCTGGGTGCCGCTGATCGATGAAGATACCCCCATGGACCGGCCGGCGGAGCACGAAACGGCGCTGGATCTGAGAGACTTGCAGACCGCCTTGAAACAGTTGCCGGAGGAACAACGCGCGGTGCTGCTACTGGTCTGTCTGGAACAACTGAGTTACGAGGAGACCGCCCATATTCTGGGAATTCCCATCGGCACGGTGATGTCCCGCTTGTCACGAGGCCGGGAACAACTGCGCTCATTTCTGCAGGGCAACCAAGAACGCCGGCTGAGGAGGGTTAAATGAGCCACGAACCCGACACGGTCGACGAAGCCGAACTGCACGCCTATATCGATGGCCGATTGGACCCCGCCCGCCACCCCGCCGTACTGGCCTATCTGCGGGCGCATCCCGACGAAGCCCAACGCTGTGCTGATTATCAAGCCATCAATCAGGGTCTGCACGATTTGTTCGATGCCATTCTTGACGAGCCTCTGCCGGCCCGGCTCACTTTCCATTCCAGAAGCCAACGCGAGTGGCGTCCGTGGCTCAGGGTCGCGGCGATCGGCGGATGGCTGACGCTGGGCGGCGTGTTGGGCTGGACGATTCACGGTTACACCGGAAATCGGGCTCTTGCCGACGCCACCCTGGTACAGCAGGCCATGATCGCCCATGCCGTCTACGTACCCGAAGTGCGCCATCCGGTGGAGGTGGCCGCCAGTCAAGAACAGCACTTGACGACCTGGTTGACGAAACGGATGGGCACGGACATCCATATTCCCAACCTCGGCGATGATGGTTACGAATTGCTCGGTGGGCGCCTGCTGCCGGCCGAATCGGGTCCGGCCGCGCAATTCATGTATCAGGATGCCCATGGCCGTCGTTTGACCTTGTTTCTGCGTCGCAATGCCCAGCATAGCGGCGATACGGCTTTTCGTTTCGCGCAAGCCGGCGACATCCGGGGGTTCTATTGGGTAGACCGGGATCTGGGATACGCCCTGATCGGCGACGTGGACAAGGAAACCCTGGCTCGCGTGGCCCATACGGTTTATCGGGACTTGAACGGCCCTGGCCCATAATGCGGCTGAATCCAAGATAACCTATTTCGCCTCCTTCTCCGGTTCGGGTCCTGGAACCGGTACGGTCAATTTGTTTGTGAACACAATCCGTTCCCAACACCTTTGCCTGATTGGATAACGACGCTAATCCCACTCTTTCCGATGGCGCCATCGAAGAGTTAGGTCTCATCGTTTCAGAAATCGGACTGCCGCTCTATTCCTTTCATTCCGGTAACCTTCTCTGGCGGAAAAGCACAGAATCATTTGCGTTCTTGAAATCACCATGCAATTTACCAACGTGGTCCTCACGATAGTCTTTTAAGTTTTATTTCATCCCCCGTCGTTAGATTAGCCTCCCGAAAGCATCCGCCACGCTCATGCGGCCGAATGCGTTATCGCTCCCGAAAAACCCATTGAATGATCAATTCTCATGAAAAATATCAAGCATTTCCGTATCGCCGTACTTTCATTAGGTCTCTTGGCCGCTTCGATCGGTTTCGCCGCCGACTCAATGCTATCGAAAGACGATGCGACAAAAATGGCCCTGGAAGCCCATCCCGGCGAACTCATTAAAGCCTATAAGGAAACCCGGCGCGGAGAGGAAGTCTGGGAAGTACAAGTCAAGGGCGACGACGGCAAGAAATGGGAAATTTACTACAGCATGGCCGGCAAATTAGTCAAAGAAGAATCCGAATAATTCGCCCTTTCAATCGGCCGTCTCATGGATAATGAGTCGGTCGATTAGCGGTATCACTGATGAATTCCACGACCCAATTACGAGTTTGGGACCCGCTGATTCGAGTGTTCCATTGGACACTGGTTGTCGCGGTCCTCACCGCTTATTTCACCGAAGGCGATCAACTGGATCTGCACGTCGCGGCGGGTTATACCGTGCTGGGACTGATCGCCTTTCGCCTGATCTGGGGTTTCGCCGGAACGCGCCATGCCCGATTTGTCGATTTCGTCTTCGCCCCGCGCGTGGTATGGACTTACCTCAAAGATCTGCCCAAGGGAACAGCCGCCCGCTTTATAGGTCATAACCCCGCAGGTGGCGCAATGATCGTCGCCCTGCTGCTATCCCTGACAGTGACCACATTCAGCGGTGTCGCCTTTTATGGCGCGGATCGATGGTTGGGTCCGCTGGCCGGCATCATGCAGAACACCGATGACTTCTGGATCGACGTCCTGAAAGAAACCCACGAAATCGCCGCCAACTTCACCATCCTCCTGGCCGCTGTCCATGTCTGTGGAGTCGCGTTCGAAAGTTGGTTGCATCAGGAGAATCTGATCGTTGCCATGGTCAATGGCCGCAAACGCGCTTGATTCGCCTACCTCCCTATCGAGCCCGTAGGTTATCCCGTGCCTCTGATCATTAGATTCTGGCTCTTGATCGCCGTGCTGCTGGTTCTGAGCACGGCCGGCGCCGATCCCGATGGCCGTCGCCTGGGCCACGATGAAATCAAACGCATGATGGAAAATGGCGAAATCGTACCGCTGGAATCGATCCTGGAGCGATTCCGGGAACAACAACCCGAAGGCCGGCTATTGGAAGTCGAGCTGGAATACGAACACAACCGTTATGTTTACGAGTTGATGATTCTTGAGGAAGACGGCACGGTGGAAGAACTGGAATACGACGCGCACACGGGTAAATTCTGGCAGCGGGAGAGCGACGATCACTGAACGGTAACACGGCTCCGGCGTGGCGCCCGACCCGCCACGCTCCGCGCAAACCCACCCCGCCCGTCAATCGCCCCAGTGAATGCCCGCGTTGAAGCCGGCCGGCGCGGGAAACCCTGTATAGTGACGGTGTCCAGCGCACGACTGTCCCACACGGGGGATTGGGGAGAATTTCATGCTAATTCAAGTCGGCTACGATATTGTTTTCGAGCATCCGGTGAAGACGCCGATTATCGCCATGCTTTATCTGCATCCCTCACGCCAATCCTCGATCCGCCGGGGTGAATTCCTGTTAGCCGATCCGCCTACGCCAATCAGCGAATACATCGATGCCTTCGGCAACCGTTGTGGACGCCTGATCGCGCCGGCCGGGCCGATTCGTTTTTGGAACGACGCCGTGGTTGAGGACAACGGTCAGCCGGACTTACAGGATCACACCGCGCGCCAACTGGAAATCCATGAGTTGCCGGATGAGATACTCACCTTCCTGCTACCCAGCCGCTATTGCGAAGTGGACCGGATGGTCGACCTGGCCTGGCAACTCTTCGGCGCCATTCCGCCGGGCTGGAGCCGGGTGCAGGCAGTCTGCGATTTCGTCCACCACCATGTCCATTTCGATTACATGCAGGCCCGCAAAACCCGCACGGCTTTCGAAGCCTATCAGGAAAAAGTGGGCGTGTGCCGGGACTTCACGCATCTGGGTATCACGCTCTGCCGTTGTCTGAATATTCCCGCTCGCTACTGTACCGGCTATCTGGGCGACATCGGGGTACCCGTAAACGAGCCGATGGATTTCAGCGCCTGGTTCGAGGCGTATCTGGGGGGACGCTGGTATCCCTTCGATCCCCGCAATCACATGCCCCGTATCGGCCGGATTCTCATGGCGCACGGTCATGACGCCGCCGACGTGGCGCTGCTGACCTCCTTCGGCCCCAGCCGGCTGGAGCGATTCACCGTGTGGACCCATGAGGTGGGCTATGACGCCTTGGCCAGCGTTCCGCAACAGTGATCCGCGGGGTCCGACCGATGGCCATTCCGGCGCCGGATGCGGGGATCAGCCTGTTTATCGCCTGGACCCATCCGATGAAGCCGGATAAGGCCGTCCGGGTGGAATGGAATTCCGCCCACGACGGCGGGTGGTGACGGTCTCGGATAGCGGAAAGCCGATGCGCCTGTTACTGGTCGAGGACGATGCCACCTTGTCCGCCCGCTTGAAGGCCCGTTTGGAACAGGCGGGTTTCGCCGTCGATACGGCGGACAACGGCATCGACGGCGCATTCATGGCGGACCAGGAACCTTATGGCGTCGTCGTATTGGATCTGGGTTTACCGGGACGACCGGGCCTGGACGTGCTGCGTCAATGGCGCGCTTCCGGCAACAACGTGCCGGTGTTGATTCTGACCGCGCGAGACGCCTGGCATGAACGGGTGGACGGCTTCAAAGCCGGCGCCGACGATTATCTGGGCAAACCCTTTCACGTCGAGGAGTTGTTGGCGCGCCTGCAGGCATTGATTCGCCGCAGTCACGCTCAAAACACAGGTCCCTTGCTTCAGGTCGCGGGACTGGCCCTGGACGAGGATACCCAAGTCGTCACGACGGCAACCGGTGAGAGCCACGCCCTGACCGGCACCGAATTCCGGCTGCTGCGGGTGCTGATGCTTAACCCAGGGAAAATCCTTTCGAAAAGTCAGTTGTCCGAGCACGTCTACAACTTCGACTCGGACAAGGACAGCAATGTGTTGGAGGTTTACATCAATCGGCTGCGGCGCAAACTGGGCCATGATCTGATCGCCACTCGGCGAGGGCAGGGCTATGTGTTCGGCGGCGGCCACTGATGCGTTCCCTGCAGGCCCGGCTGTCCACCGGTCTGATCGTCGCGCTGTTCGTCCTGGTCGGACTGGGCGTGCTCGTCGCCGGCTATTCCTTACGGCATCTGGCCGAGGAATTCGTCGCCTCCCGGCTCGTACACGACATGGACGCCTTGTTGGTGGCGCTCAGTTTCGATTCTGACGGTCGGCCCGTCCTCAACCCCAACCGTTTCAACCCGGTTTTTCACCAGCCCTACTCCGGTCACTATTACAAAATCATCACCAAAGGGGGGGAATTGCGTTCGCGTTCTCTTTGGGATTTCGACTTACCCCTCCCCCCGACCACCACTGACGCCGTCACCCGCTATTTCACACGCGGTCCCGAGAACGAGGAACTGCTGGTTCTGGCCCGCCGCTTCCGCGTTCAACAACGTTCCGTGGTGCTGGCCGTCACCGAGGATTTCACCCCCCTAGCCGCCGGTCTGCGACGACTGATGCTGGGGTTTCTAACCATCGCCGGAATCCTGCTGGGCGCGCTCATTTACGTGCAACGTCTGTTGGTGCGCCGGGGACTGCAACCCCTGGAAGACATCCGCCTGGACATGCTGCGCCTGGGACGCGGCGAAATTCGCCATTTGCGTCAGGATGCACCGATCGAGATCCAGCCGCTGGTCAACGAAATCAACCGGCTGCTGGCGATCATGGAACAACGCTTACAACGCTCCCGTCACGCGGTAGGCAATCTGGCTCATGCCTTGAAAGCTCCCTTGACGGTGCTGACGCATTTGACCGACCCACAGGACCAATCCCAACCATCGGAATGGGCCGGAGAAGTCGCGCGGCAAACCCGACAGATACGTCAGTTAGTCGATCGGGAATTACGCCGCGCGCGCATTGCCGGCGCCGCCACGCCGGGACAACGGGTGGTGTTGAATACCGAGGTCGATGATCTGGTGGACACGCTGAAAAAGGTCCATCGCGACAAACCGTTGCTCATCGACTGCCACATACCGGGCAACACGCTGTTTCCGGGCGATCGCGACGACCTTTTGGAGTTGCTCGGCAACCTGCTCGACAACGCCTGCCAATGGGCCGCCGGACGGGTGCGCTTGACCGTGCGCCCTTCGGCGGATTGGCTGATTCTGCACATCGAAGACGACGGCCCCGGCTGTCCACCCGAGCTATTGACACTGCTGACCCAACGCGGCGTGAGAGTGGACGAATCACGCGCCGGTCACGGTCTGGGTCTGGCCATCGTCACCGACATTGTCGATCAATACGGCGGGTATCTGGAATTGACGCGCTCCAACGAACTCGGTGGTCTGGCCGTGACCGTCACCCTGCCCGCCGGAGCGGCGGAGGATGGCCTGGACTGAACCCGTCAGCCGATGGTGGCCGGCGGTGTCCCCATAACGATCTCATCTCCTTCCCAAATCAGTTCCAGCCGATCCACGCCCACGCGCAAGGCGCCATGCGCCAGCGCCGTGGCAAAGCTGGTGATTGGGTTGATTCCGAAGCCAATCGGGTCGCCGCAGGCGATATTCGCCACGCCCTTGGTGACGGTAGCGACCATAAAATGGGCGGCCGCCGTACCGATGAACTTAACCTGTGTCTCGTTCAGATCCAGGTTTTCCGCGATGCGATGGGCAAAGCGATGAACCACTTCGCCGGCCACGAAGCCAGCCACCGAACCCAGGGGTTCGGCCAGGGGCATAGACCAGGGCATAAATGCTCTCCTTTACGGTATCAGGGGGGTAGTTCCACGGATCGGTCGCGGGTCGAGGCCCGGAGCTGGGCGAAAGCATCCGCGCTGTAGATTCCCAAGGCGATCCAGATAAAGCTGAAGGTTACCAGATGCGTGGCGCTGAAAGGCTCGTGGTAGAGGGCCACAGCCAGCAAAAACTGTAATGTGGGTGTCAAATATTGCAACAAACCCACAGTGGCCAAACGCAGATGCCGCATGGATTCCAGGAACAGCATCAGCGGCACCACGGTGATCACGCCCGCCGACAGCAACAGCAGATTCGTGCGCATATCGACGGTTCCCAATGCGCCTTGCCCCTGGACCGCCAGGACAATCAGCCAGGTCAACGCGAACGGGGACAGCAACAGCGTTTCCAGAAACAGGCTGAGCAAGGGATTGACTCCCGCCCGTTTGCGCAGCAGGCCATAACTGCCGAAGCTAGCGGCCAGCACCAGGGAAATCCAAGGCACGGAGCCCTGCCGAAACACCAGAAACGATACGCCGGCGGCGGCCAGCAACACCGCCAGTCCCTGCCAGCGACTCAGCTTTTCCCGCAAAAAAACGACGCCAAGCAGCACGCTGACCAATGGATTGATGTAATACCCCAGGCTAGCGCCCAATACGTGTCCGTTCTGCACCGCCCAGATGTAAACCAGCCAGTTGCCGGCGATCAGCAGCGTGGTCGCCAGATAATAACCGGTCTTGCGCCAGTTGTTCAGTTCCAGCCACCAACCTGACCAGCCTCCGGTCAGCGATAGCAGTATCGCCAACAGACCGACCGAACCGACGATGCGATGAGCCAAGACCTCCATCGCCGGCACCGCGGCCAGCGCCTTGAAATAAATCGGGAACAGCCCCCATAGGGTGAACCCACCCAGGGCGCAGAGTATGCCGGTTCTGGCGGTGGGGTGGGGAGGGTGGGGTGTCGCCGCCGAAGGCCCCACATCGGTGGCGCGGCGCGATTCCGCGTTCAGGCCGCCCCCATGGCGAAAGGCCCGACCACCGTGAGGAACTTCCCATCAAGCGACTGCGAGAGAACAGGCCAACCGTCTTCACCCGGCCTTACCAGCAAGGCCGGTGACGACACAGGATGCCGGACGATGGCCGCCGGCCCGATGGAAATTTCAGTCAATCCTCACCTCTGCGGTCTGTCCGGATGGCCTAGTAAAGTGGCGGGTCGATAGTTCTCGTCCTGCCGCCAGCGTAACCATACGCTGTCGTCCACCTTTTCGTTGACGCCCCGGCCGAAGGAACGTTGGAAGGGATGTTTAAACCTTTTATAAACGCCGAACATGAAAGCTCCGTAGGAATCGTCGACTGGCCTCATGGGAGCCGCCGCGGCGACTTCCACCTTGGCGTGAAGGGCGAGACCGACGGCGGCGGCCTTGTCCTGCATCCAGCGCAAGGTGATGTCGGGCAACAGATCGGGTGGGCTCCTATGATAACCGCCCCCGACGTTGCCATGCGCGCCGACGAACCAACGTTGTTCGACATCCTCGTTTTTCTCCTTGGTCTTGGTCCAAACCGCCACTTGAAAGTCCTTGCGGTGTTCATCGACGGCGATGGCGTTATCAGCATAGTCGACGATCTTGCTCAGCTCCGTGTCGTGCCAACTGTAGTAGTCCTTGCCGAAGGGTACGTAAGACAGGGGGATTCCCAGCGAGCCCACGGTATCCCAGACACCGATGAAACGCACCCGCGGCTCGTGCGCGAAGCTGGAGCGGAAGGCCACCGCCGTCGGGTCATCGGGGGCGACCGTCTTATCCCGGTACAGATCATAGGCTTGTCGGACCATCGCATCGTCGGCGGTTCTGAGCAAACCGCATTTGCGGATCAGGCCGACCAGGCTGCGCGCCGTGTACGCACCCCGGCTGAAACCGAACACGAACAGTTCGTCATCGGCCCGCATCCGTTGGGCCAGCCACTGATAGCCTTCCTGGATATTTCTCGACAACCCGCGCCCGAAAGCCCCGCCCGTCATTCTATCGTACCAATGCTGGCCGACTCCGGGATGGTAGAAAAAAGGCTGCAGTGGATCGTTCTCGCCCGTGGAAACGATCGATTCTTTCATGCGCGTGACGTTGGTGCGGTCTTCTTGATTATTCCAGGCGCCGTCGAGCAACACGATCAGTTTTCTGCCCATGAATCTCCTCCCGTCCATTATCCTGGCGTGGCGGCTCGGTAGGCTCGTTGCCTACCCGCTGTACCCGTGCGGCGATTTCCGTCAGTACGCGGGCGACGGTTTCCGGGGTCACCCAGATCGGATCTTCCTCGCTCGCCGGTGACGCATAGGAGCGCAATTGCTGTTCCAGCACATCGAGATCGGCCTCGGCCGCATCGTCGCCCTGTTCGCGACGGTGGACGATGCGGGCTTTCAGGGTGGCGGGATCGGCGCTGCAGGCCAGGACAATGAACGGTAGGCCGCGGCGCTCGGCCAGCAATCTGAACGGCTGACGCTGCCCGGCTTGCAGAAAGGCGGCGTCCACCAGCGTAGCGTAGCCCGCCGCGAGTATGGATTGCGCCAATTCTGCCAGGCGTTGATAGGTACGGGCGCTGGAAGCGGCCGTATATAAACCCTGGTTGATGGCCGAACCACTTGAGGCCAACGCCGCCAGACCATGCAATCGCTTGCGTTCCACGTCGGAACGGATACGGATGGCGCCCAGGGTTTCCAGCACGTGGGCGGTGATATGCGATTTACCCGATCCGGAAACGCCGTGGGTAATCGCCAGAAAGGGCGCGGGTCGTTGCGTGAAGGTCCCGGCCAGCCGCAGATAGGCCCGGCATTCGGCCCGCACGACATCGCGTTGCCCGTCATCCAGGTCATCCTGGGAAGCGCGGATGGCCGCAATCTTCGCCCGCACCAACGCGCGATACACCTGGTAGTACGGTAATACGGCCAGGCCCGCGTAATCGCCGCTGTCTTCCAGATAAGTATTCAACAAGCGCCAGGCCAGCGCGTGCGCCTCTCGCTTGTGAAGATCCATGAGCAGAAATCCCAGGTCGCTCATGACGTCGATCCAGCGGAATTCGTCGTTGAACTCGATGCAATCGAATACCGTGATCTGTCCTTCTTCCAACATCAGCATGTTGCCCAGATGCAAATCACCGTGGCATTCCCGGATAAACCCACCCGCCTTGCGTTCCGCCAGCGCCGGTCGCAGTCTGGCATAAGCCGCCAACGTCCAGTCTTGCAATTCGTCCAGCATCCGGAGATCCTCTCCATCCTTCAGCAAGGGACGGGTTTGCGTAAAATTGTCCATCACCGGCCGTTGTACGATATCCGGCGCACCCCACGGTTGGTCGGCGCCGGCACGGGCGATCCGCTCGTGGAATCCGGCCAGTTGCCGCGCCAGATTGTCCATGTGTCGGGTTTGGAGAACGCCCGAGGCCCAACAGTGGTCCAATAACGCCGCTTGCGGAAAGCGGCGCATTTTTACGGCGTATTCCAAAGCCTGGTCTGGATCGCCGCCCAACAGGGGATTTTCCACCGTGCCGCAAATCGCGATACAATCCAGATATAGTTTGGGAGCCAGTCGCCGATTGAGGCGCAACTCCTCTTCGCAAAAAAGCTTTCTACGCGCCAGGCTGGTAAAATCCAGAAACCCTAAATCCAGCGGTTTTTTGATTTTGTATGCGTAATCGCCTGCCAGCAAAATATGGGAAATATGTGTTTCCCTATGTTCGACGGCAGACACGGGATGCGGGTATCGCTCGGGGTCGCCGAGCGCCCTCAACAGTTGAATCTGACGTTGAATATTCGAGTGTGAGTTTGCTTCCACAATTTTTTTCCTGTGGCCTGAAGTTGATGCCTGGGTTCGCGCAACGGAATCGGAAAGTCGCCGCGCTGCCTACCGCTCCGACGGCGACACGGCGAAAACATTATGACCAAACCCAAGCGTCCTAATACTCATCCTGAACGGAATCGGCAATCCGCCGCAAGTCCGCGTCGTAAAACCAACGACCGCCCACGGTCGCGTCCCGGATTTTTCAAGGGTCTGCTATCGCTGATCGGTTTCGGTCTCCTCAGCCTATTCATGCTGGGCACCCTGGCCCTGGGCGCCTACATGGTGCACCTGGACGGCGTGCTGCGGGAGAAGTTCGAAGGCAAGCGATGGTCCGTCCCGGCGCGGGTGTACGCCCGCCCGCTGGAACTCTTTCCCGGCATGCCCCTGAACGCCGACGAACTGTCCCGTGAACTGGAATTACTGCGGTACCGGGAGGCGCAACGTCTCGACGGTCCCGGGGTCTTCGTCCACCATGACAACGAATTCGACGTGTTTTTGCGCGGCTTCGCCTTCTGGGACGGGGCCGAACCGCCCCGCCAGATTCGGGTGAAATTCGAAGACCAAAAACTGACCGAACTCACCAGTCTGGATTCCCAGGAAAATCCGTTCCTGGTCCGCATGGAACCCACTGAATTCGCCGCTATTTACCCCGCTCAACACGAGGATAGGGTATTGGTGCGGCGTTCCGAAATTCCCCCCGTCCTGGTGGATACCTTGATCGCCATGGAAGACCGGACTTTCTACGATCATTTCGGCGTCGATCCCAAGGGCATCGTCCGCGCCATGATGGCCAATTTCAAAGCCGGTAAAGCCGTACAGGGCGCCAGTACGCTGACCCAGCAACTGGTGAAGAATTATTTTCTATCCAGTGAGCGATCCCTGCGGCGCAAGATCAATGAAGCCTTGATGGCCTTATTGCTGGAATGGCATTACACCAAGGACGAGATCCTGGAAGCCTATTGCAACGAGATTTATCTGGGCCAGGACGGCGGGCGAGCGGTGCACGGCATTGGTCTGGCCAGCCGCTTTTACTTCGACCGGCCGCTGGCGGAATTGGATCTACACCACATCGCCCTGCTGGTTGGGATGATCCGCGGCCCCTCCCAATACGATCCCCGCCGGTTCCCCGAACGTGCCTTGCAACGACGGGCGCTGGTGCTGGACGTCATGGTGGAACGCGGCCTGATCAGCCAGGAAGACGCCGAAATCGCCAAAAAAATGCCCTTGGACGTTTCCGCCGAACCCGCCAGTGGCGTGACGCGCTATCCCAGTTTTCTCCGTCTGGTCAAGCAACAACTCACGGAGCACTACCAAAAGGAAGATCTGGAGTCGGATGGCCTGCAAATCTTCACCACGTTGGACCCCCTGGTCCAGGAATCGACGGGCAAGGCTCTGACCAAGGTCCTACCGACGCTGGAAAAGAAACGACGCCGCACGGACCTGTTGCAAAGCGCGGCCGTGGTGACCAATACCCAGAACGGCGAGGTGCTGGCCGTGGTGGGAGACCGAGATCTGCATCGTGACGGTTTCAATCGGGCCGTGGACGCCCGCCGCGCGATCGGATCGCTGATCAAGCCAGCCATTTATTTGACAGCCCTGGAATATCCGACTGAATATACGCTCGCCACTCTGCTGGACGACAGTCGACCGATCGTCTTGACCCAGGGCGGCAAGCGTTGGACGCCCAAAAATTACGATCACCGCTATCACGGCCGTGTCATGCTGAGGGACTCCCTGGCAAAATCCTACAACGTCTCGACCGTCCGCCTCGGCCTGGATCTGGACGTGATTCAGGTCATCGATACGTTGAAGCGATTGGGCATCAAGCGGGAAATGAAGCCCTATCCCGCGCTCCTGCTGGGTGCGCTCGACCTGTCGCCGGTGGAAGTGGCGCAGATGTACAGCACGTTCGCCAGTGGCGGTTATCAAATTCCCCTGCGCGCGATTCGGGAGGTCACGACCGCCTACGGCAAACCCCTGCAACGTTATCCCTTGGATGTAAAAACCGTGGTCGCTCCCGGCCCCGCGTATTTGATCATCAACGCCATGCAGCGCGTCGTGCAGGCCGGGACGGCGGTCGCCGCGCGCAAAAAATTCGGCACGGACTTGGGCTTGGCCGGCAAGACCGGCACCACCGACGATTATCGCGACAGCTGGTTCGCGGGCTTCAGCGGCAATCGTCTGGCCGTGGTCTGGGTCGGCCGCGACGACAACAAGCCCACGGGGCTGAGCGGCGCAACCGGTGCGTTGCCGGTCTGGCTAGCGATCATGGATAATCTTAACCTCCAGCCCTTGGAGCTTGAGCCGCCCCCCGATGTCGAGACGGTCTCGATCGACCCGCGTAATGGCTTACGCGCCGGTCGCGGTTGTCCCGGCGCGCAGCCCATACCCTTTCTGGCCGGCTCCGCGCCGGGTCGGAATTCCTCCTGCGGCTCCAGTTACGCCCGGTCCAGCCCGAAGCCCTCCGACAGCGATTACGTGGCCAATCAGGGAGGAACCTCCAACTATCAACCTCCACCTCCAGCACCACGGGATAGCAAGCCCCGATCGAGCGATCCCGTGGGCGATTTTTTTAGAAAGTTATTGGACTAGCATCGTAAGGTTGTATAAATAATGAGCAAAATTATTAACCGATCCGCTTATCTATTCACCGTCGTCTCCGCCATCCTCGGTCTGACGGGCTGCGTAGTCGTGCCCCCCTCGCCACCGGGTGGCGCACCGGTCGTGGATCGTAGCCTCCGTCCGCAAACATCCCCCAGACAGGTTAATACGGCGCCCACTCCGCAACCTTACACGCCGCCCGTCGAAGTTCGGCCCTTGTCCCGCCCGGAACCCATTCAGCCCGAAAGCTATCCGCCGCCGTCAAGGTATTCCCAGCAGCCGACAACGACCTCCTCGTATCCGACACCCGCGCCGGTTCGGACACCGACGCCGACCCCAACACCCGCGGCGAACCAACAGGCCACGGCCACGCCCGTGGAACCCGCGCCCGTGCAACAACCCACACCCGCTCCACGCCCAGCCCAACCGGCTAGCCCGCCACCGGCGACGATCAATCGGGAAGGCAATCCACCGGTCGTCGCGCTCCTGGACAGCGCCGCCGGATATGTCGGCAAGGGGGAATGGGACAAGGCTGCCGCCTCGTTGGAACGGGCGTTGCGCATCGAACCGCGCAATGCCGGCATCTGGCATGATCTGGCCCAGGTCCGTCTGCAACAACGTCAGTATCAGCAGGCGGAGTCGCTGGCAGCCAAATCGAATAGCTTGGCCGGCAGCAACAAGGACATCAAAATTCGCAACTGGAAACTGATCGCCGTTTCCCGTCGCGCTGCCGGCAATACTTCGGGGGCCGACGCAGCCGAAGCGCAGGCCACCCTGTTGGAACACTGAGCCTGGTTCCGACCCATCCCTATGCAGGCCGCCGCCCTGCTCGGTTTCGATGGACCCCTGGCCCGTCATCTGCCGGGGTTCGCTCCGCGATGGCCGCAACAGCGGATGGCCCAGGCCGTCGCCGACACATTGGCAAGCGACGGAACCTTACTGGCGGAGGCGGGCACCGGCACCGGCAAGACCTACGCCTATCTGGCGCCCGCTCTGCTACGTGGCGGCCGGGTCGTCATCTCCACCGGCACCCGCAATCTACAGGATCAGCTCTTTAACAAGGATTTGCCGGTGGTCTGCCAAGCCCTGGGGTTGACCCCTCGCCTGGCCATGCTCAAGGGGCGAAGCAATTATCTTTGCTTGCAACGCCTGGAGCGACTGCTCGGGAACGCGCGGCTATCCAGTCCGGGGCAGGCGACCGAACTGGCCCATATCAGCGCCTGGGCGCGCGTCACGCAAAGCGGCGACATCGCGGAGGTGGACGCGCTGCCCGAAGACGCGCCGTTGTGGTTTCAGGTGACTTCCACCACCGACAACTGTCTCGGTCAGGAATGTCCGCATTGGTCGTCCTGCCATGTCGTCAAAGCACGCCGCAAGGCGCTCGACGCGGACGTCCTGGTGGTCAATCATCATCTGTTTTTCGCCGACCGTCTGATCAAGGAAGAAGGCTTCGGCGAGTTGCTGCCGGACGCCGATGCCTTTATCGTCGATGAAGCCCATCAACTGCCGGAAATAGCCAGTCACTTCTTCGGACTTGCCTTGAGCAGCCGTCAATTGACCGCGTTGGCTCAGGACACGGTGGCCGAGCAATTGCGCGATGCCCCGGATTTCACCGATTTGAAGGAGTGCGCGCAGCATTTGGAACTGGCCGTTACCGATGCGCGGCTCGCTCTGGGACCGGAACTGCGCCGTGCGCCTTGGTCCGCCGTCAGTGACGCGCCGACCCTGATCGAGGCCCGACAGCGGCTCAGGGCCGCTCTGGAGTCCTTGCAAACCGCCCTGGAGCCGGCGGCCGTCCGGGGCAAAGGTTTGGACCATTGCCACAAACGCTGCCAGACCCTGCTGGAACGCTGGGGCCTGTTGACCGAACACGTCGCCGAGCAGAAGGACATCGCCTGGTTCGAAACCCATAGCCGGAGCTTTACCCTGCATTTGACGCCGCTGGACATCGCCCCGCATTTCCGCGCACACCGCGCCGCCTATCCCGGCGCCTGGATCTTCACCTCCGCCACCTTGGCCGTCGGCGACAGTTTTCAGCACTTTGCCCAGCGGTTGGGCCTGGACGCACCCTCGACCTTGAGGCTGGACAGCCCTTTCGACTTCGCGCATAACGCGTTGCTCTACCACCCACCCGGCCTACCCGACCCGGCTTCGCCCGCCTATATCGACGCCTTGGTGGACGCCGCGTTGCCAGTCCTGGAAGCCAGTCAGGCGCGGGCTTTCCTTTTGTTCACCAGCTATCGCGCCTTGCATGCCGCCTTCGCCCGGCTGGAAGGACGTTTGCCCTATCCGCTGCTCCTGCAAGGCAGTCTACCCAAAAACGAATTGCTGACGCGCTTTCGTGAATTGGGGCATGCCGTGTTGCTCGGCACGGCGAGTTTCTGGGAAGGCGTGGACGTGCGGGGCGATGCGCTATCTTGCGTCATCATCGACAAGCTACCGTTCGCCGCGCCCAACGATCCGCTGGTGCGGGGTCGTATCGACGCGATCAAGCGTCGCGGGGGCGATCCCTTTTTGGAATATCAGGTTCCTCAGGCGGTCATCGCCTTGAAACAGGGTGCGGGCCGATTGATTCGCGACGTCTCCGACCGGGGCGTGCTCATGCTTTGCGATCCCCGCCTGCTTTCCCGTTCCTACGGTCAGTTGTTCCTAAACAGCTTGCCCCCCATGCGCCGCACCCGGCAATTGGCCCAGGTTAGGGACTTTTTCGCGCGCAGCGAATCGACCGAAGCACTCACCCAGCCCGACATGCCATGAAACTACTGGCTTTGGATACGGCTACCGACGCTTGTTCAGCCGCCGTGTTGGTCGATGACGAAGTCATCGAGCGCTACGAATTGGCCCCACGCCGTCACGCGGAACTGATTCTGCCCATGCTCGACGCCTTGCTCGCCGATGCCGGGCTCTCCATCCGGCAATTGGACGGTTTGGCCTTCGGTCGCGGGCCGGGCGCGTTCACCGGGCTGCGTATCGCTACCGGCGTGGCGCAGGGGATCGCCTTCGCCGCCGATCTGCCAATCGCACCGATTTCCACGTTGGCCGCCATGGCTCACAACGCCTGCTACGAACGCGGTGTGCAGCAGGTAGCGGTCGCCCTGGACGCCCGTATGAGCGAAATCTATTGGGGCGCCTACATGGCCACGACCGAAGGCGATATGGTGCTCCTAGACAGGGAGCGGGTGTGTCGTCCCGCCGATGCGCCGCCGCTGACTACCGGCGACTGGTTTGGTGCGGGCAGTGGTTGGACCGCCTACCACGACATACTCGTCCAACGCTTGCCCACCGTCAGTGATTGGTGGGGCGAATGTTACCCGCGCGCGGGCGATATAGCTCTGCTCGCCTCGCTGGTCTGGCAACGAGGACAGATGGTCCCGGCCGAACAGGCATTACCCATTTATCTGCGTGACGAGGTCGCCCACAAACCGCCGGTATAGCCGGCCCAAGGCTTACTTCAGGTCACTGCCGCAATTGTTACGGACGTGTTACCATTAAGCGGAAAATAAAAGCGCCGGACAACACCGGGAGAAGTGTATATGGCCACCGCAATGACAATCGATTCAATCCACAGTAAAGCGATTCCTGACCTAATCAGCAAACTGTTGAAGAAACGTCAGGATGTGTTGGTGCTTCTGAACCGTTTGGCAACGACCAAGCCCGAGATGTCCCTTCAAGAGATCGACCCACTGCTACGCCACTTCTGCCAGATGCTGGTCGATTATGTGGCGTTGGGTCACTTCGAAGTTTATCAGTGCTTCGAGGAAATTCACTCGGACACGTCGCGCTGTAAAAAGATCAAAAAACTGGCCTGTCAACTGTATCCCCGCATCGCCGAAACCACCCATCAGACGATCGCGTTCAACGACCACTACGACACCCCACAATTATCACTGGACTCCTTCCGAGAGGACTTATCGGTTCTAGGAGAACAGTTGGCGACACGGATCGAATTGGAAGATCGGTTGATCGCCGCCGTCAACCAACAGAAATCCGAAGGTGTGGAACTGCATTAGTAGCCGCGCAGATGGCTAGGCCGTAATCCCAATCGGCCGGAACGCGCCAAGGCGACCGCGGCCAACAGTTCGTTTTTATCCTCGGGCAGCGTCCCCGCCAAGGCCAGCGCATTGGAGGCATGATTGGAGCGAAACACCAGCGGGGCGGGCGGGTTCAACCGTTCCACCAAGCGCGCTTGTTCTTCCAGAATGCCGTAATCGTCCTGCGCCAGGAACGGCTCTTTGAACTTTCGATGGAATTCGTCGCGAATCACAGGGTCCAGGCCCAGTTGCAGAGTGGATAGATAATCCAGGGCCACTTGATTCGCCAAATTCGCCGTGGCATCGATATGCTCCTGCCAATGGTTCTGTCCCCCCAGCCCCAAAATCACGGTCGCTGAAATACTCAGCCCCGCCTGCTTCGCCTTCTGCAATCCCTCGACCATGCTAGTGGGCGTCGCGCCCTTGGTGATGCGTTTCAACAAGTCCGCCGACCCGGTTTCTATGCCGTAGTAGATCTGGCTCAACTTGTGCTCGCGCAGCGTGATCAATTCCTCCAGGGATTTCTTGCGCAAATTGGCCGGAAGCGCGTAACTGGAGACTCGTTCCAAGCGAGGAAAGGCAACCTGCAAGGCATCCAGAATGGTCAGCAAATGGTCGGTGGTCGCCGCCAAGGCATCGCCGTCGGCCAGGAATACCCGTTGCACGGAAGGGTAGACCCGTCCCACATCGCGAATTTCGGTCAGCACCTCCGACAGGGGACGTATGGAAAATTCCTTGCTGCGGTACATGGAGCAGAAACTGCAGCGATTGAAGCTGCACCCCAGCGTGACTTGGAAAATCAGGTTGTTGCCCTCGGAAGGAGGGCGGTACAGCGGCATGTCGTAATGGAATAGCATAGTGGCGTCAACAGTTTAATCGGCGCCCTCCCTGACTTTTTCGAATTCATAGAACGGCCGTTTTTCCGGACCGTAGCACTCGATTCTTCTGATTATCCGAAACCCGCACCAGTTCAACCAGCGCAGATGAAGTTCATTGCGGGCATCGATGTAATTCCAGAGTACCGGGTAGGGTTCGTGCAGTTTCTCCACCCATTCCCGGCTGTGGCGCAAGAACGTCGCTGAATAATGCGCTAAATCGTCGGAACCCAGCAACCAGACGCGGCCCATACCGGCTTTCACGGGATCGGGCGAGGCTCCGAACAGAGCGAGGGGAATGTCGTCGACGCATTCATCGACTATGGCATAACAGGGATCGGACCATACGACGCACTGTTGCAGTACGATCAGCGGGTCGTCCCCCGATGCGGCCGCTATCTCGCGCAAATCGGCCGCGCGCAGTCTGCAACCAAGCCTATCGGCATCTCCCGACCGAACTCGGCGCACCCTGAGCATTCAACAAGGGCCGCCAGAAAAGTCAGCCATCAGGATTGATCACGATACGGATACCCATGCCACCGAACATGTTACTGCAGCGCAGGCGGCTGGCGGATCGGCAATACTGGGCCTCGTGCATGCGACCGCCCCCACGCATTGCGCCGCCTCGCTCCGTGATACTCCCGACGGGGTCGGTATTGGCCATGGTCTCGTAGGAAGGCAGCCAATCCAGCGTGGGTTCCCAGACATTGCCGCTCATATCGTAAAGTCCCCAGGCATTGGGATCTTTCTGTCCGACTTCATGAACCCGCTCTCCGGAATTGTCCACGTACCAACCGATTGCGTCGAGGTCCGCAATGCTGTCGCCGGAATAAAACCGGGTTTGCGCTCCCGCGCGGCAGGCATATTCCCACTGCGCTTCAGTCGGCAAGGTCACCTTGATTCCAGACAACTGGGATAACCGACTGCAGAATTCCAGGGCATCCGAGTACAACACTTGGTCCATAGCCAAGGTTTCACCGCGAAAACTACTGGGGTTCATACCCGTCACCACTTGGTATTGGGCTTGGGTAATGGCATAGCGCCCCATATAAAACGGTTTGGACAGATTGATCGCACGCATGGGGCCTTCAATCGGTTGGCGTCCTTCCTCCTGCAAAGGCGATCCCATAAAAAACGTTCCCTCGGGAATACGTACCAGCTCAAAAACCACCGAGGCCACATCAAAGTTGATTTCCTCGGCGCCGTTCGCCATTGCTTCCTTAATCTGTTCGGCCGCCATCGTGCTTATCCTCTCGGTTCTTAAATGGAAAGGCCATCGAGAAAATCAACAGCCCGCAACAAGGGACTGTCGAAATCCATTGGAATTACTTTTTGCAATTGCTATCCCAAGCTTTTCCATAATGCTCTTTGTGATCGTTCGAAAGAAAATTCTTGAAATAATCGTCAAAGTTTTTTACGCCTCGCGCCCACTCGAAATCCGCCGTCTTGCCCGTGCAGCCCCACTTGTCTTTACAGGAATCGAACGCTTTCAGGGCCGTTTTTATGTTTTCATATTCTATGCGTTCATTGGACTTTATATAATCGTCCCGACTGATGGTGCATGTGGCCAGTTGCTCATCCAATTTGTCAAAGTCCTTTTTGCGGGAAAGATTGGCCAACTCGAAACTCGCATCCTGCGTCGCCAAACAAGGATCGGAATTCTTGCTTAAGGTAATGGTGCCGGTGGCCGTATCCGTTTCCGCGCCAAACCCACTGGAAGGGGTGCCGACCACAATATTCGGGTCCTTTCCGCCATTGGCTTTCTTGGCCTTTTCGAAGATAGCCGCGCCTTCATCGCACTTCTTAAGGTTTTCCTCTACCTGCAAAGGACAGGGCTCGGTCGTCTTTTTAGCTTCGGTCGTCGGCTGTTTCTTGGCAGCCTCACCCTGCTCTTCACGCGGCGTACACCCGGCTATGCACATCGATTCACCCTCCCGTTTCTCAAGCCAGCCACTTTTGCAAATGGGTCATGGCGCCTTGATACAAACGCTCACCTTTCTGCGCCGGATCATCCAACGCGGCATCCCGCAAAATGGCCTCCGCCCAGGGATATTGCGGATCGCCATCGAACCCGCTGCCGAGCAAAAACATCACCCCGGTATACACCGCCGCACCCGCTTCCGTGATGAGATTGTAACGACGCGCCTTTTCATAGCCATCGCGAACGACCTGCTGCACCGCCCTTTCTCCCACGGCATCGCATTTCTCGGGAAACAGGGCATTGAGCAGTTTCATCATATGCTCACCGAAACTCTGATTCTGCTGCTTGGCTTCCCTGGAACGCGCCAGTGTGGCGGCCGGCAACTCCTGCGCCTTGAGCAGGGCGCGTTGCAGATGCTCGTTATTCTTGCCCGCGACCCGATTCAGATAACGCATGGCCGTGTCGTACACGCGATCGGCCCGCAGGCCGGGATCGCTGATGGCCTCGCTGGTCAGGATTCGAGCCGCCCAAGGTAGCTGGGGATCACGGTCGAAATGACTGCCGAGCATGAACATCAAGCCCACGTACAAATGGATATCGCGTTCGGATACCAGCCCATAGGTCCGCGCCCGATCGATTCCCAGGCGGATGACCTGGCGTGCCTGTTCATCGCCTAGAATCGCGCATTGCTTAGGAAAAAATTGCTTGACGTGCTCCAGCACCCGAAGTTCGAAATTGCGCATGACGCCTTGCTCAAAGGCGGCCATCTGTGCTTCACGAATCACTAACATGCGTCGTTCCTTCCCACTCTTGCGATACGCACTCGCATCATGAACTCATCGGCGAACATAGCCCCTTATCCCAGCATCACCGACTCGCGGCCGAGATTTTCGCCGTCGGTCTGGAATTTCAGCAGCACCTGCGGGTCTTCGTCCTCCACGATGTAGCGTCTTATCGGCCCGAACACGGTACGCAATTCCTCGGCATTGCAGGTCGGGAGATACACACGCAACACCCGCGGATCGTAATAGCGAAAATACAAGGGCTTGAGACTGGGGTCGTAGACCATCAAAAAGGTACGCAAGTGCTTACGCATACTGCGAAAATCCGCGGAACTGATCGCGAAGATCCCCCAATGGCGGCCCCAACCTTCCCCCAGAACCCACTCCGCGAACGGCGTCTCCGGCTGCATCACGGCCAGGTAGGGCGCCATCTGGGCGACATCGGGCTGCAACTCACCGCGAAACAAACACACCGATTCCACACCCAGCCGAGCCAAGGTCTGCGGCAGGTTGGGCGCCGATGCGCCATCCAAAATCGCGTAGACGGTCGCGTCCGGCACTTCGAACAGACGCTCGTACAAGGCTTCGAGCGGCGCCTTATTCGTCATGATCCATACTCCATGAGATCGGCAAATGATTCGACATGGTTTCCTCGACGAGATGAATGCGGCGACGCGCGATGCGCGGCGCTAGGCGGCGCATACGATCGCTCTCCAAACCCTTCGCCAGCTCGGCGATCACGCTTGACCGGAACCCGGGGATGGCGACGGCGAGGGCGAGGGCGTGTTGGGCGAAGTCGAGCTTTGCTGCTCGCGGGCCTTTCGAGCTTCCTCGCATTTCTCGCAGAACGGCGCTCCACTGCGTGCGGCATTCGACAACGCCTGGGCCTGGGCGGCCGACAATTCGAATGAGCCAACCGCCTCGGAGTCCGTCGATTCTCCCTGCTTCTGCTCGGGATTGGCGCTGGCGCTGGTCACCTGACCGGCTTCGTCGTCCGCCGCTTCTTGCGCCTCGGTCGGGTCCTGGGGAGATTCCGGTGAACTCCCCGAGCCGGAACCCGGCGAACCGCCGCTGTTGATGTTGACCATCGCGCCATAGATGGTCACGCCGGTCATATCGATCTTGATGAAGTTACTGCCGGCTTTGATCGTCAGTTCCATGCCGGCTTCGATCACGACCTTCTGGCCCGCCTTGAGATGGATTTCCCCCGATGTCGCCTGCAAAGCGTAGTTGGCGCCAGCCTTTTCCTGGATGTCCTGAGCCACGTCGATCGACAGCGTTCCAGTCACCTTCTGATTGTGATTACCCTGAACCGCCTGATGCTTGTCGCCGCTGACCTTTTCTTTCTGATCGGCGGTGACGATCAAGTGCTTATTCGCCTCGACCTTCTCAAACTGATCGTTCTTGACGATCAAATGCCGATCGTGACCAATCCACTCGAAGGCGTCGTTCTTGATGCGGGTATCCTGATTACGCTCGCCGTGGATAAAAATCTGTTCCTCGCCCTTTTTGTCCTCGAAACGCAGTTCGTTGAACCCACCCCCGCCTTTGCTGGAAAGGCTTTTCAGGGAAGACCGCGTCATATTGGCGGGTAATTCGTAAGGCGGCATATTGGTGCCGTTATATACCCGCCCCGTGATGATCGGCCGGTCTGGATCACCCTCCTCGTGTTCGACGATGACTTCCTGGCCAATGCGGGGAATGAACATGGCTCCCCATTTCTTGCCGGCCCAATTCTGTGAGACGCGAATCCAGCACGAACTGTTCTCGTCGGCCTTGCCGTAACGATCCCAGTGGAACTGGCATTTGACGCGACCGTATTGATCGGTATAGATTTCCTCCCCCTTGGGTCCCGACACAATGGCCGTTTGCGGTCCGCGGATCATCGGTTTGGGCGTCACGCGCGGGGAGCGGAAGGGCACCTTGGAATCCATGACGGTGAAGCTGCATTCGAAGGTGGTCCCCTCACCGTCTTGCCCGGTCACGTATTCATTGACATGCATGGCATGATGAGTCGACACGATCAAATACTTTCGATCTTGATCGCCTCTCGGATAGTTCTCCAAACTAAATAGCGCGCCACTCAGCAGGCCACGCGCACTGCCTTTGCCGGAGGCGGTTTCGTATTGGGCGTGAGCCTCTTCCAGGCGCATCTTCGCATACTGATTCCCATCCTTGCTCTCGACATATTCGCCAGGATAATCGTACATCTCGAAACCGGACAGCGCATGGCTTTTGGGCTGACTCAACAGACACCGCAAGTTCTTGCCGGGCACCTCGAAGTCGAAATCATTCAAATAGATTTTTCCCGGTTGCACCTGCTGGCTGATCGACCAGTCGTAAATATAATCACGTTGTGGGGCCTGCTGGGCATCGGGGGGATAATACGGCACCTTGTCATAATTAGGCACGGTGTCGTGTGAGCCGATATCATCGGCCAATACCAACAAATGCTTTCCGTTATCATGCGTGAAATAATAATAAATACCCTCTTGTTGCATGAGGCGGCTGATAAAATCGAAATCCGTTTCCCGGTATTGCACACAATAATCCCATTCCCGATAAGCGCCTGAAAGACGCAGTTTGAAATCCGAGAAACCGTGATCGTTGAAGACTTGCTTGATAATATCCGGCACTTTCTTCTTCTGAAAAATACGGCAATCGGCCGTGCGCGTCAGAAACCACAGCCAGGGCCGCATCGTGGCATGATAAAGCGCGTAACGACCGGCAATTCCAGCATGCGAAAATTGCGTCACATAGCCATTGAAATAGCGGGTGCCGTATTCCAGCGGCAACTCCACGCGAACAGTGGCGTTGGTGCCGAGCATGCTGTTCAGCTGGATCTCGTTGTCCTCGCTTAACAATTCGAGGTGGAATTCGAATAGCTGCCCGAGCTGTTCCGTCGTTGTCATACGGCGAAACAGCAGCTTGTCTTCGCCAAGCGACGTATTAATCGCTATGTGCCGATGCTTTTGCGTTGTATTGGCCATCCCTTCAACTCTTGGATTTCGCTGAAGTAGTCATGATGAGTGACACGTACCGGTAAGCCCGGAACACGTTCCTTTATCTTCGTAATTAGCTATTTTGGCATTCTTCGTGCCAATCGTTTACAAACGTGTTTTGCGGTCTAAGTTTACATCAAATACCGGCGTCAAGCGGTTATTGCTCGCCGTATCAGTCCCGTGAAACAGTTCAAAATGGTCCGGCTAGTTCATTTTGGCTCGGTCCACACTCCGCTCGCTGCGGATGGCTCATCACAAGCGATTAACCTCACAGGTGATAAGACGATGCCCGGTAAATTGGAATTTGAATTCGGCTTCGGCCGCCCCCAAGAACCCACCCGGCGACGCTCTGAATCGGCGTTGCGCATTCTGATCATGGGCGATTTCAGTGGACGCGCCAGGCAAGTATCCCCGACCCCTGCCGCCCCGCTGGGTGAACGACGCCCCATTGCCATCGACATCGATAATTTCGATACCGTCCTGGCTCGATTCGCACCGTGTGCGCAACTCCCACTGGGCGACGTGGAGGGCGCGACGACGACGATAGCATTCCGGCAGTTGGACGATTTTCATCCGGATGCCCTATACGGCCGGGCGGAACTCTTGCAAGGCCTGCGTAACACCCGCGCGCGTCTGGCCAATCCGGCGACCTGCGCCGAGGCGGCGGCCGAATTGTTGCCGTCCACGCCGGCCCCGGCTGAGGCCAAGCCCGCATCCACCCAAGCGGAAAGCGAAGGCCAGATGCTGGATCGGCTGCTCGGCAAACCGATGACCGCGACCACCCCCAGCACGCCCGCCACTCATCCCGGTATCGAGCAGTTCATCAAACGCGTCATCCAACCTCACATCGTTGCGGACGCCAATACCCGCCTGCCGGAATTGTTAGCGGGGGTTGACGCCGCCATTGGCGAACAAATGCGCGGGCTGCTGCACCAACCGGCTTTTCAGGCCCTGGAAGCCACCTGGCGTGGCGTGAACAATCTGGTGACGGGGCTGGAAACGGACGAACTCACCGTGCACCTGCTCGACGTCACCCAACAGGAACTGGTGGCCGATGTACGCGCCGCGGCTGCGGATCTGCGGCAGTCGGGGTTATATCGCGTCTTGGTCGAGTCGGCCCGGACGCCGGGAGGCGAACCCTGGTCATTGCTGGTCGGCGATTATTATTTCGGCGCCACGGCGGAAGACATCGCCTTGCTGGCCGCCTTGGGCGCATTGGGTGCTCAAGCGGGCGGACCGTTCCTGGCAGGGGCCAGAATCGAGCTACTGGGTTGCGAAACGACGGCGGATCTGACCGATCCCAGTCGGTGGCATTCCCTCACCGGTGAATCGGCGCAGCATTGGCAGAGGTTACGAACCCATGAGTTGTCGCGTTGGCTGGGCTTGGCGTTGCCCCGGATGTTACTGCGCCTGCCCTACGCCGAGCGTAGCGATCCCATCGAATCCTTCGACTTCGAGGAACTGCCCTCTAGCGAACAGCACGATGCGTATCTCTGGGGCAATCCGGCTTTTGCTTGCGCGCAACTGCTGGGCATGGCGTTCATGGAAAACGGATGGGAAATGCAACCCGGCGATTGCCTGGATATCGAAGACCTGCCGGCCTACACCTTCTCCGCCGCTGGGGAACGCTGCATGCAACCTTGCGCGGAGGTGCTTTTGGGAGAACGAGCCACGCAGGCTATCCTGCAGCGTGGGATCATGCCGTTGCTCAGTTATCGCAATCGCAATGCCGCGCGCCTGGCGCGTTTCCAATCCCTGGCTGAACCGGCCGCCGATCTCGCCGGTCCCTGGCGATAGCAACCCCGTTACGCCGGCCCACATCGAGCTGCCCGGGACTTTCTCCCGGGCGCTAGCCTTTTAGGGGCGCGAGTCCACCATCAAGGTCGCTTCGCCTTCCAGTACTGTCTTACCTTTGACCGTGCAAACGGTGTCCAGCGTCACCCGACGTTTCTCCACGTTCACATCGGTGACGGTGGCGGTCGCGGTTACGGTATCGCCACTGCGCACCGGGGCCTTGAATTTCAATTTTTGGCTGACGTAGATACAGCCCGGACCCGGCAACCGCGTACCGAGCACCGTGGAAACGAAGGCGGCGGAAAGCATGCCGTGCGCGATGCGTCCCTTGAACGGGGTCTCGGCAGCGAACTCCTCGTTGATATGCACCGGGTTGTCGTCTCCGGAAATGCCGGCGAACAGCATAATATCCGCGTCGGTCACGGTCTTGGCGTAGGACGCGCTCATGCCGACCGAAATATCCTGAATATAGTAACCATGCAGATCTTGACTCATTGCACACCTCACAGCGTTTGGTTCTTTTACTCGAAGCACATTAGCATAGCGTATATGTGACCGACGTACCCGACGGGATACCCTCAAGCTTCCCCGTCGCCACCTCGCGAGGCGAAACCGTCGCGGGACATCGGGTATCGTCGAAATCCCGGCTCAATCCACGGCGCCGCCAACTATAATTTTTCAATGGTCAACCTTATCGTTGTGCAACGTACACTCGCCGTGCAGGATTGGTGCTGACCTAAACGGCATTGAGATTCCGATCATGCGTGACAGTACTACCCCCTATCGACCCGAAATGACACAGGCGGGTCTGTATCCCACCCATGCCGTTACGGCCATGGACGAATACGCCGTATTGCGACCGGTCGAGATCGCCGGGGAACGCCCCTTGACCCTTTATCTGGACAAACGGGAAATCGTCACTTTGATGACGTTAGGGAGCCACCCGGAAGCACTGGCGATCGGCTATTTGCGCAACCAGGATTTCATCCGGGACATACGCCAAATCAAATCCGTGCAGGTGGACTGGGACAGCGAAGCCGTGGCGGTGACCACCCATGACGGTCGGGCCGGTGAGTCGTCGCGTTTGGACAAGCGCACCGTCACCACGGGTTGCGGACAAGGCACCCTGTTCGGGGAAATCATGGACAAACTCGACACGGTGAAACTGCCGTGCCTGACCTTCAAGCAATCGCTGATCTACAAGCTTCTTGAGAATATCAGCGCCTACAACGAAATTTACAAAAAAGCCGGGGCCGTGCATGGCTGCGCGCTGTGTCGGGCTACCGAGATCCTGTATTTCGTGGAGGACGTGGGACGACACAACGCGGTGGACGCCATTGCCGGGCAGATGTGGTTGGACGGCATTGCCGGTGAGGATAAGATTTTCTACACCACAGGCCGGCTGACCTCCGAGATGGTCATCAAGGTCGCCCAAATGGGTATTCCCCTGTTGTTGTCCCGTTCCGGTATCACCCGCATGGGCCTGGAAATGGGTCAGAAGGTCGGCGTGACGCTGATTGGACGCGCCAAGGGCAAGCACTTCCTGGTCTTCAATGGCATCGAACAACTCGAAATGGACGCCATGCCGCCCACCAAGCCGCTGTTCAAAACCGGGCGGACATCCGCATCGGAGGACTAGCCATCTCATGCGGGACATCATCCGTATCGCGAGTCGCCGGCGGGAGGAATTGATCGATATCACCCAGGCCGTGACCGCCGTAGTCCGAGCCAGCGGCATACGCGACGGGCTGGTGTCCGTATACGCGCAAGGCGCCACCGCCGCCATCATGATCCAGGAGAATTGGGACGACAGCGTGCAAACCGATGTGATTCATTTGTTGCAAAAGGTGATTCCACGCGGTGTATGGCTGCACGATCAGCAGGACGGCAATGGCGATGCCCACCTAAAAGCCGGCCTGGTCGGCCCTTCGGAGACTATCCCGCTTATCGAGGGACGACTGGGATTGTCCCGCTGGCAGAATGTCTTTCTCTGCGAATTCGATGGCCCCCGCGAAGAGCGTTGCATCGTCTGCACCGTCATCGCCGATTCTTGAAAATCCGCTTTTCTTGCCCCTGCCTCGCGCAACGAATTGGGACATCCGCTTACCGGTTCCTCCAATAGGCGATGTCGTGGCGAACCGGATCACAGCGGTCGTCGCAGTGCTGGACGAGGGTCGCTCCGGCTACCCTGGTTGAAGCGACGACAGGCGACTATCGCGGCTGATCCGGCGTGGCTATCCAAGGCCCCGAATCTGGGCCGTTGAACAACGAAAAGGACGAAGACTTGCCAATGACGCCTATCCACTTTCAGCAGCTTTCCAACTTCATCTGGTCCGTGGCCGACCTGCTGCGTGGACCCTACCGGCCGCCGCAGTACGAACGGGTCATGCTGCCGCTGACGGTGCTGCGCCGCTTCGACGCCGTGCTGGCGCCGACCAAGGACGCTGTGCTTAAACACCACGAGACATTGAAGGATAAAGACCCGCAATTATCAGGTGGTTTCGCAATTCGCCGAAATTGACCTACATCCCAGTCGGGTCGACAACATCACCATGGGGCTGGTATTCGAGGATCTGATCCGGCGCTTCAACGAGGCGGCCAACGAAACGGCCGGCGATCACTTCACGCCCCGCGAGGTTATCCGGCTGATGGTCAATCTGCTGCTGGAGCCGGATACCCAGGTGCTTACCCAGGAAGGCATCATTGTCACCATCTGCGATCCGGCTTGCGGTACGGGGGGCATGTTGGCCGAAAGCCAGAACTGGATTCGCGCCCACAACGAACACGCCACGGTCAAGGTGTTCGGCCAGGATTACAACCCGCGTTCCTACGCCGTCGCGGCGTCCGACCTGCTGATCAAGGGGCGCCGCGACAGCCGTATCGAATACGGCAACACGCTGACCGACGATCGGTTTCCCGATATGCACTTCGACTACCTGTTGGCCAATCCACCCTTCGGCGTGGATTGGAAAGGGGAAAAGAGGGAAATCGACCGCTGGCCCCGTTTTCGGGGTTACGGCGGCAAACTACCCCGAGTCAATGACGGCGCGCTGCTTTTCCTGATTCACATGGGGGAAAAGGTAGCCGCGACAAACCGGGCTCGCGCCTGGCCATCGTCTTCAATGGTTCGCCGCTTTTTACTGGTGGCGCGGGCAGCGGCGAAAGCGAAATCCGCCGCTGGATCATCGAACACGACTGGCTGGAAGCCATCGTCGCCCTGCCGGAGCAGATGTTTTACAACACCGGCATCGGCACCTTTATCTGGGTGCTGAGTAACCGCAAGGAGGCCCACCGCAAGGGCACGATTCAGTTGATCGACGCCCGCGAAAGTTGGACGCCGATAAAACGCAGTCTCGGCAACAAGCGTCGCTGGTTGGATCAATCGGCCATCGACGGAATCACCCGAGAACACGGCGCATTGGCCGAATCCAAAACCAGCAAGCTGTTCGACAATGCCGACTTCGGTTATCGCCGCGTCACCATCCTGCGTCCGCTGCGGCTCCGATTCCAGATTACCTGGGAAGCCAAGGAACGCTACCTCGACGCTTTCCCCAACCTGTTGGACGCCGTGCTGGCGATCGGGGAAACGCTGGGCGGCGATCCGCATTACAACTGGAATCGTGTGTGGGATGAGGCACGTTGAAGTTATTGAAAATATTCCAATACCTGTGCCTCCTGCTGCGGAACAGAAAGTCATAGCCGACTACCTCGACCGAGAAACCGCGCGCGTCGACGCGCTGGTGGCAGAAAAGGAAAAGATGCTGGCCCTGCTGGAAGAAAAGCGCGCCGCTCTCATCAGCCGCGCCGTCACCCGAGGTCTCGACCCCAACGTTCCCACCAAGCCGTCCGGCCTTGACTGGTTGGGGGATATTCCGGCGCATTGGGAGATTTGGCGTCTTAAATACCTAGCAGATGTTCGCGGTGGGCTGACACTGGGCAAGAAGTATTCAAGAAATGACCTTGTTGAAATGGCATATCTAAGGGTTGCCAATGTGCAGGACGGCTACCTGAAGCTAGGTGATATGCAGACAGTCGAAGTTACTCCGGAAGAAGCTGAAAACTACCTGCTTCAGTATGGCGATGTTCTAATGAACGAAGGCGGCGATATCGATAAATTAGGTCGTGGTTGTGTTTGGCGAGAAGAGGTAAATCCGTGCCTTCACCAGAACCATGTTTTTTCAGTTCGGTTACACCATGTCGATCCCGAGTGGATTGCATTTTGGAGTTCCACACTCCAGGCCAAGCGATACTTCGCACAGCGTGCAAAAAGATCGACCAATCTGGCATCTATCTCAGGCACGAACATTAAAGAGCTGCCGGTTCCTATGCCTCCCGAAAATGGACGGACCCGCATAAAGAATTACATTGGAGACTTCACGAAGAAGATCGCGTCAGTTCAATTTGAAACGCAGCACTCCATTGATTTGCTCAAAGAACGCCGTACCGCCTTAATCACCGCCGCCGTGACCGGCCAGATTCCCATTGATGAGATGCGCGAATGAACAACGTCCCCGCTTCCATCCCGGTGTTGCGCTGGGCTATGAGGAGGGCGCGGCTGGACGAACTGGCCATCGCGCGGCGGTTTCGCAAGTGGCCGCAGTGGCTTTCCGGTGAAGCGCGGCCGACCTTGCGGCAACTGGAAGATTTTGCCCGCTTGACCCATACGCCCATCGGATATTTCTTTTTGCCCGAGCCCCCGGAACTGACCTTGCCGGTACCGGATTTTCGCACGCTGCGTGACGTGACCCTGACCGAGCCGAGCGGCGATCTGCTGGATACGCTCTATCTCTGCCAGCAGCGGCAGGAGTGGTACCGCGAACACGCCCGCCTGTACGGTCTGCCGCGTCTGGACTTTTTCGGCAGCGTCACCGTGCAGGATGCTCCCGAAACCGTCGCTCAAACCATCCGCGAGACGCTGGAACTCTCGATAGCCGAACGCCAGCGGTTGTCTACCTGGACCGACGCCTTGCGTCAAATGATTGCCAAGGCCGACGAAGCCGGCGTGCTGGTGATGGCCAGTTCCATAGTCGGTAGCAACAGCCATCGCAAGTTGCGCGTCGAGGAATTTCGCGGCTTCGCGTTGGCGGACGAGCTAGCGCCGTTGGTATTTCTCAATGCCGCCGATAGCAAAGCCGCGCAGATGTTCACGCTGGCCCACGAGCTAGCGCATATCTGGTTAGGTGAAAGCGGTGTTTCCGATCCGGAGGCAGGCCGCATACCGGAACAGGGAATCGAACGCTGGTGCAACCAGGTGGCTGCCGAGTCGTTGATGCCACTGGATCAACTGTCCAACATCCACGATCAGCAAGCCGCAATTCCAGCAGAGATTCAACGGCTGGCCCGCCTTTACAAAGTCAGCACGCTGGTGGCGCTGCGCCGCCTCTTCGATGGCGGTTTTATCGATCAGGCGACCCTGTGGCGAAGCTATTGCGCGGAGCTGGAGCGCATTCGTTCGCTGGATCGCGGAGGCAGTGGCGGCGGCGATTTTTATCGAACTCTGGGCGTACGCACTGGCAAACGCTTTGCCCGTGCGGTGCTCGCCAGCACCTTGGAAGGACAGACTTTGTTTCAGGATGCTTTCCGCCTGTTGGGCGTGCGTAAGGTATCCACCTTCTACGAGGCGGCGCGTGAGCTGGGGGCGATGTTGTGAGCTACCTGCTGGACGCCAACGTGTTCATTCAGGCGAAAAACCTGCATTACGGCCTCGACTTTTGCCCCGCCTTTTGGCAATGGCTGCTCGACAACAACACGGCCGGCAAGGTATTTAGCATCGACAAGGTGTTGGACGAGATAAACGCCGGGGCGGACGAGCTAACCGACTGGATGCGCGACAATGGCGATGGCCTGTTTCTTAAGACCGACACCGCGACCGTGGCGCAATTTAGCAGGGTCAGCGGCTGGGTGACTAGCCAACGCCCGGCAGTCATCTGCCCACGCGCCACTATGCGGTAATCATCGACGAAGCGCACAGCTCGCAGTCGGGGGAAACGGCAACCGAACTCAAAGGCGTGCTGGGCGGGGCCGAATTGCTCCGCAAGGCGCGGGAAGCGGCGCGGGAAGAAGGCGAGGAAGAACTGGAACGCCTGTTCCGCGCCATGGCCCAGCGCGGCCGCCAGCCCAATATGAGTTTTTTCGCCTTCACCGCCACGCCCAAGCATAAGACCCTGGCGATTTTCGGCCGGGGTGGCGAACCCTTTCACCGCCACACCATGCGTCAGGCCATCGAAGAGGGATTCATCGAGGATGTGCTGAAAAACTACGTCACCTACAAAACCTATTACCGGCTGATCAAAAAAGCCGAGGACGATCCCAACGTCGAGCGCAAGAAAGCGGCCCGCGCTCTGGTGCGCTTCATGCGCCTGCACCCGCATAACATCGGCCAGAAGACCGAGGTGATGGTCGAACACTTCCAGCAACATACCCGTCACAGGATCGGCGGCCGCGCCAAGGCGATGGTGGTCACCGGGTCGCGGCTTGAGGCGGTGCGCTACAAACAGGCGTTCGACCGCTACATCGGTGAGAAAGGCTACCCGATCAAAAGTCTGGTGGCCTTCTCCGGCACGGTGGAGGACGACAGGGCGCCAGAGAAGACTTATACCGAGGTCGAGATGAACCGGGGCTTGAAGGAAAAGGAACTGCCCGAGGCATTCGCCAAGCCCGATTATCGGGTGTTGCTGGTGGCCGAGAAGTACCAGACCGGATTCGATCAGCCGTTGTTGCACACGATGTACGTGGATAAGCGTCTGGCCGGCATTCAGGCGGTGCAGACCCTGTCCCGTTTGAACCGCACGCACCCGTTGAAGGATGGCACTTTCGTGTTGGACTTCGTCAACGATCCGGCGGAGATTCAGGAAGCGTTTCGTCAGTATTACGACGGTTCGGTCATGGGTGAGGAAGTGGACCCGGATCGTTTGTACGTGGTGAAAGGCGAGTTGGACGAATCGGGTATCTACCGGCACGACGAGGTAGAGGATTTTTCGCGCATCTTCTTCGCGCCTAAACGACGCCAGAGCCCGGCTGATCATAAAAACATGAATGCTTTGCTGGATCTAGCGGTTTCCCGTTTCGCCCAGTTGCAACGCGATGAGGAAGAAGAGGCCGAGCTTTGGCGTGGAAAAGCCCAGGCGTTCCGCAATCTTTACAGCTTCTTGAGTCAGGTCATCCCCTATCAGGACAGCGACCTGGAAAAACTTTTCACCTACCTGCGTCACCTCGCCCGGAAACTGCCCACGCGCAAAAACGGACCGGCGTACCAATTCGAGGAAGAGGTCGAACTCGACTATTACCGGCTGCAAAAAATCAGCGAAGGGTCGATTAATTTGGCCGAGGGCGACGCCAAACCGCTTGATGGACCACGCGAAGTGGGATCGGGAATGGTGCGGGAAGAGCACATTTACCTATCCCGATTGATCGATTTGATCAACCAGCGGTTCGGGAGCGAATTGACCGAGGCCGATCAATTTTTCTTCGATCAGATCGCCGAGGCCGCCAGCCAGAACGAGAGCCTGCGAAAAGCCGCCGGGGTCAATTCACTGGATAAGTTTCAACTGGTCTTTCGGCAGGTGTTGGAGTCCCTATTCATCGAACGCATGGAACTCAACGAGGAACTCTTTACGGACTATATGAGCAAGCCGGAAATGCAGGAAGTCGTTTCCCAGTGGCTGGGCGAGCAGGTTTATAACCGACTGTCCCATGCTCCGGCGAATAAGCGCGGCAAGGCAACGGCCTTTTCAGCGCCGGGCGAATAATTTCACGCTTGGACAGGCACAGCTCGGGTGTCCAAGCAGATTCGTGGACGACGTCGGAACGCCCCGGAACAATACAGAACGTAGCGAGTGAGTGGATACGTTTGTTAAGAAACGAGTTTTTCTGATTGGATTTCTACAATGGGCGCATTAATGGGTGCGTTTATGTGAACTAACCTCCATTTCGAAGTGGACTAGTTTGTTGACCAGTCGCATACACAATCGCCCCAAACATCCGCCCTGCTTCCACGGTGATCCTTACCCAAGCTTTTACTTGGGTTTGTTCCTGGGAACACTTTGTGATTGAGTATGTCGTACAATTAACCTAATCGATTAGGTTAATTCGATTAGGTTAATTAAAGTGTATGCCAACGGTTCTGCGCTTCGGGGGCTTCCGAGTTGTGATCTACCCTAACGATCATCGACCGGCCCATGTCCACGTTATAGGCGCTGGATGCGAAGCGGTATTTAATCTTCATTGCCCGGATGGCCCGCCAGAACTGCGCGAGAATTACGGATTTTCGCGTAGCGAGGTGGCCCGCCTTAAGGCTTCCCTAGTCGGTGAATTAACCGCTTTGTGCGATGAATGGGGGAATATCCATGGCGACCCAAGATGAATTTGAACAAGCCAATGCCCGCGCGCAGTCCCGGCGTGAAACTGGCCCTATCGCTGTCTCGGCTCGCTATGACCGCCGTATTGCCCGTATCGTGGTGACGTTGAACAGTGGCCTTGAGTTAGCGTTTCCCCCGCGCCTGGCGCAAGGGTTGGAGAATGCCAAACCCGCTGACGTGTCCACTATTGAAATCAGCCCCTCGGGCCTCGGTTTACATTTCCCAATGCTCGATGCCGATCTTTACCTCCCGGCAATGCTGGAAGGGCTGCTTGGGTCAAAGCAGTGGATAGCCGCACGGATGGGTAAGCAAGGCGGGAAGTCTCGCAGTGCGGCGAAAACGGCCGCCAGCCGAGCGAACGGAAAGCAGGGTGGACGGCCGCGTAAGAACGCGGCCTGAATGGCTACTCTTTCTACCGGCCAGTTACGCACCCGTGGGCGCCCGGTAGCTGACCATTTCCGGTGACGCGGCATGGCTTGAGGAATTGCCGGATAGGCTATGCCGCGCCTGGGTCGCCACGTCCGGGCTGAGGGTCTTGACATCCTCTCCGGCCTGAAGGCCGAAGATTCCTACGGCGCTCCGGCGCGGCCTTGAGCCGCCCGGAGTCGCTTCGGTGGGTTCCTGCTGCAACTGAACGGTGTCCTCGTCCCCCTCAACCGAACGCAACAACCACGCTTGAATCCTCGGACAGGTGACCGACGGTGTGTAGTCATGCGGCAGCGCCCAATCCAACGCGGAACCTTGAGTTGCCCATGATAGGGTCCGGTCAGATAGGCTGAGCAGGCCATTCCGGAACGGAATCACCCCAGACGGTCGTCCAGGTGGCGGCAGCAAGCCGCGCCGCTGTCGGCGAGGATTACAACGGAACGCTACGGAATGGAATGTCGGTATCGATCGAATGATCAAGAATGTTTTTGGAAGGCTTCGGAACGTTTCGGAACGTTCGCTATTTTCCAATGCAAAAGGAAGTGAATATCCGGCCTAGCAAGTCGTCGCTGGTAAACTCGCCGGTAATTTCCGCCAGGGCGTTCTGCGCCCCGCGCAATTCCTCCGCGACCAATTCGCCGGCACGCGCGGTCTCCAATTGAAATCGCGCCTGTTGCAAGCCGTGGCCCGCCTGATCCAACGCTTCCAGGTGACGCCGACGGGCCATGAACGTCCCTTCGCCTTGATACCCCATGCTGTCCTTGAGATGCCGACGCAAGATATCCAGGCCCGCCCCGGTTTTTACCGACAGCAATATCTCCATTCCCCAGGAGCCTTGTTCGATACCGGGCTGGCGCTCGGTCAAGTCGATTTTGTTGCGGATCAAGGTGAACGGCGAGCCGGGCGGCAGCCGATCGTGCAATTGCCGGTCTTCCGGGGTCACGCCTCGCGTATCGTCCACCATCAGGAGAATGCGGTCGGCCGTTTCGATTTCGCGCCACGCCCGCTTGATGCCTTCCCGTTCGACGGGATCGTCACTGTCACGCAGTCCCGCCGTGTCGATCACGTGCAAGGGCATGCCGTCGAGATTGATCTGTTCCCGCAACACGTCGCGCGTCGTACCGGGGACATCCGTTACGATGGCCGCTTCGCGCCCGGCCAGATGATTGAGCAAACTGGATTTCCCCGCGTTCGGGCGGCCGGCGATCACCACGGTCATGCCGTCCCGCAACAGTTGTCCTTGCGCCGCGCCGGCTCTCAGGACGGACAGTTGGTCGATAATCCGGCTCAGGGATTCGCCAACAGGACCATCGGCCAGAAAGTCGATCTCCTCTTCGGGAAAGTCGATAGCGGCCTCCACGTAAATTCGCAACTGTATCAAGGCTTCCACCAAGGCTTGTACCTGTTGCGAGAACTCGCCCTGTAGCGAACGCATGGCGGCGCGCGCCGCCGCCGCCGTCTGGCTGTCGATCAAGTCGGCGATAGCCTCGGCCTGGGCCAGGTCCAGCTTGTCGTTCAGGAACGCGCGTTCGGAGAATTCGCCGGGCCGGGCCGTTCGCGCGCCGAGCTCCAAAACCCGCGCCAACAGCAAATCCATGACAACCGGACCGCCGTGGCCATGCAATTCCAGCACGTCTTCCCCGGTGAAGGAGTGCGGCGCGGGAAAAAACAAGGCGATGCCCACGTCGATAGCCCCCCCGAAACCATCCTGGAAACGCCGCAACACGGCTTGTCGGGGCGGCGGAATATCGCCCAGCAAGCCCGTGGCGATCGCGCCGGTCAGTTTCCCCGACACACGGACGATTCCGACACCGCCACGGCCTCTTGGCGTGGCGATGGCGGCAATGGTGGGGGCATTCATGGGTTCTTTTTGTGGTTGTAGCGCACCAGCACGGTATCCGAGTAACGGTCATGCAGGCGCAGCACCAGCGTAATGCCCAGGAAGCAAAGCCCTACGGCCAAACAGATCCACCAGCGCAGGCCCACGATTTGCCGCAGATAGATCACCGGCAGAAGCCAAATGCCCGCGAGCAGGAAGCGCACGCCAGCCGCCTGCCAAGTCACCGCGCGACCATCGCTTTGCAAAAGGCGCATTTTCCAAGCCCGCATGCCCAGCGTCTGTCCGCCGTGTGTCCAGAACCAGCCGTAGAAAACAAACCAAATGAGCAGTAAATAGCTGGAATACAGTGAGTTGCCTCTTGCAATCGCGTGACCGCCGGTAAAAGGCAACAACGCGGCCGTGGCGATGAACAGGACAGCGCAAAGTAACAGGAGGTCATAGACCATGGCGCCCAAGCGGCGTAATAATCCGACTTCCGTCGCATTTGTGCGTATGTTGCTTGTTTCGTTCATTTTTCGACAGGTGGAGGAGGGTAGAATCTAACTTCAGCCATGGGCTCGCGGGGGCGTTGGCGCTGGCGACTGTCCCGCGCGCGAATGCATTATGACGGCTTCTCAACTATTTTTTTATTCATTCCCAATCCATCGACCCATCACCCCTTGACCTCAGAGGAATCTTCGGATGAGCATTGTGGCCGAATTGCTGAACCAGCCGGGAGTGCTGGCAGCCGGTGAATACGCCTATCGCGGCGACCGATTCTCCTATCGCGGGAATCTCAGCGAATCCCATGCCCGCGTCGCCTCCATCATGTGCCGCGCCACGACCATGAGCACCCATATGCAGGGTGAAATTGTCGCCGCCATATCACCCAAGACGCTCCAGACCTTCCGTGGATGGGCGATGCGCGGCCCGGCCCATACGATTTGCGTGGTCGCCAACGTGTTTTGCTTGCTCGACAATCAGACGGGAGCCATCAATTCCACTTTGGACTTCATGCGTCGGGCACTGGCCCACGATCCCATGGATCTGATCTAACTCCGGCGGCGACCGGAACATGGCTTTACGTTGAGGAGCACTGAACCTATGGCAACCCTGGAAAAGTTAATGACCCTGCCTGGCGCCCTGGCCGCTTTCGAATTTCGCGGCAGCGGGGAACTGGTCGATCATCGCATCGGTCACCAAGATATCATCGACAAGGCGGTACTGGATCTCCTGGCTCATATGTGCGCCGCCAATATCAGCATCGCCACCATGCAGGCCCGAGGCTGGGAGGCATTGACGGAAATGCACGGTTTTTACCCGGTCCGGCAATTCACGTTGATCGGTTTCGATTGGTCGGTGATTGTCAGCGGTCTACGCAGGGAGGCCAAGAAAAGCGCCGGAGAAGCCGCGTTACCGCCCTTCATGGGCGTCGTGGTCACCAATGAATCCGCCGATTACCAGGCCACTTTCACGGGATTGGAGGAGGCTTGACCATGGCCTTGATCAAACGCATGCTGGCCCTGGACGGCGTCAATGTGGTCTGCCATTTCCGAGATGACGGCTCGCTGGCCGAAGGGTATGGCTTGTTACAACATCACGAAATGGTACAACTCGCCAAATTCGCCCACCACTACCGGCGCATGGTGCAAGGCAACGCCGATCAACTGTCCATGTTCACCGGCATGCGAGGATGGACCCCGCCACGTGGTTGGGTGGTCAGAGGCCAGCGTCAGTCGGCGTGCTGCGTGGCCAACATCGTCTGTATCGTGGATAACGACGAAGGCAGGTTGAACGAAATCCTGGAGGAAATGCAGGAAGTGGCACGCTGGTAGCATCTGATTCCACGTCCTTGGTCCATTGACGCCGAGCGGTAAGATCCATTGCTCGGTCACCACACTCTCTAATTGCTCAAGCCAAATCATTAGTTAGGGAATGTTTCGTTCAGGATCTAGGCGTCAGGTGTCCATCATGATACATTGTTGGATAATAGATACTATAAGCATAGAGGTGCAGATCCGATGGCTCCCACATTTCCCCGATGGCTTTTTTGTCCATTGTGTGTAGTCATATGGGCGGGTGTGGCGCAAGCCACGCCGCCGTCCACAGAAACTGCCACCGCCACGCCCTCGACACCTCCTGTCGAAACACAGAATATTTCATCCCCGGTTTCCCCGGCCGAGACAGCGGGTGTCCCAACCTCGCCATCCCCGGCCGAAGCACAGCAAGCCCCGCCTCCAGCCCCGGCGGTCGAGGCGCAAAACGCCGCACCGCCCGCAACGACGGTCGTCGACACTCAAAAGGCCCCGGCAACAACCCTCGCTGCAGAGACTAAAACGGCCCCACCCGCCGCCCCTGTTACCCTTCCGCAGAAGATCGCCGAAGACTTACGCCGGCGTTTCGAAACGGGGATGACGATGGACACACTGCGTGCCGGCACCTCGCGTTTACAGTCGCCGGTCACGATCAGTCAGTTTTACACCTACCGTGATTATCAGCCCGCTTGGGTGGAAGCCGATGGACCCAGTCCGTGGGCCGCCGAGCTGTTGGACACACTGTCCCAAGCCGATGAGGTGGGTCTACGCGCCACCGATTATCCCGTCAAGGAGTTGCGACGCTTGCTCCACGCGGCCGCCAACGGGGGCGCTGCGTATCCCGTCGAACAATGGGCGGATTTGGAACTGCATCTGACCGATGCGTGGGTCACCTACGCCTCCCACATGCTGTTCGGACGACTCAACCCCCGCCGCATCGATAAGCAATGGGGCATCAAGGACTCCGGGCCGGATTTGGCCGTGGTGTTACAGCAGGCTCTGGAACAACAACAACCCATCGCAGTATTAGCCACGTTGTCTCCCCCAGACCCGGCCTACGCCCGTTTGCTGAAAACACTTAACGCCTATCGCACTGTAGCGAAAGCCGGCGGCTGGGGACAAATCGCGCCCGGTCCCAAGTTGGGCAAAGGCGCCCGTCAGGCCCGCGTGCAACAGGTGAAGGCGCGTCTAACGGCCTCGGGCGACCTTCCCGCGACCGCCGGCAAGGATAATCTGTTCGACGAGGATCTGGCCCAAGCGGTGAAACACTTCCAACTCCGCCATGGCTTGGCCGCCGACGGCGTGGTCGGTCCCACCACATTGGCCGAGATGAATGTGCCCGTGGAACAGCGGCTGACCCAGCTTGAATTGAATCTGGAACGTTGGCGCTGGCTGCCGCAGGAGTTGGGAGCCCGGCACATTCAGGTCAACATCACCAATTACACGATGAGCGTCATCGAACAGGGCGAGGAAGTCTTCGGCACCAAGGTTATCGTCGGCCAGCTCAAACGTCCCACGCCGGTGTTCAGCGCCGACATGAGCTATCTCGTGCTCAATCCAGCCTGGTATGTGCCCAGTTCCATCGCGGTCAAGGACAAATTGCCGAAACTACGGCGCAATGCCTACGCTCTGGCTGGACAGCGCATCAAGGTTTACGCGGGTGGGAGAGAGATCGATCCCGGCTCCGTCAACTGGCAGCAGGTCGGAGCCGGAAATTTTCCTTATCAGTTGCGTCAGGACCCCGGCCCGCGCAATGCGCTGGGCAAGATCAAGTTCATGTTCCCCAATCCCTACAATGTGTATCTGCACGACACACCGTCGCGCAGCCTGTTCCAACACAGTGAGCGAGCCTTCAGTTCCGGGTGCATCCGCGTCGCTGAGCCCATTGAGCTGGCGGAGTACCTGTTGCAACACGACAAACGTTGGACCCGCAAGGCCATCATTTCCGCCACCCAGGGTAGCGGCCAACGGACCGTCAATCTGCCCGAGAAAATCCCCGTCTACCTGCTCTATTGGACCGCCTGGGTCGACGAGGATGGCACCGTGCAGTTCCGCGAGGACATCTACCAACGCGATCAACGCTTGGCTCGCGCCTGGAACGGCGATCGACTGACGGGGGCCTGAGGCGACACGACCCCTTCGCGCAACCTCAGTGCATGTGCTTGGCGGAGGGCGCATCGCCAATGGGGGGAGTTGGCGTGGCATGATGTAATATCATGCGCCAGTCCCCTTTTTCATCCTGGCGATAAACATTGGTGGACAGCACGGGCTGCCTGGGCTGCTCGGCGGCCCCCAGCACGGTGATGTGCTCAAACACGGTATTGACGGCCAAACCGCCCTGGACGTGGGTGCTGAGTGTACTGATCTGGAATCGCAAGCGGGCGGGATTGGCGAATATCTGTTGCCAACTGGCCCGTACTTGACTCATGCCCTGCAAGGGCGGCCCCAGGGGATGAACGCATACGATGCCGTTCCCGGCCTCCCAGACCAACATCATGGCTTCCAGATTAGTCGCCTCGAATGCGGCGTAGAATGCGGCTTCCGCCTCTTTAGGGGTTGTGAAGGAAGGTTCGTTCATACACTCGGGTAGGCTTTGCCGGACTTTTCAGGTCGTCATCGGTACCGGTAAACCGGCGCTTTTGGTTAAGCTTATCAGTAATCCCAACCGGTTCGCGGGGTATCCAGCACATTTTTCCCAACCCCCTGACGAAAGTCTGGGAATCAAGGTTTTGTCGAGTCACACCCAAAACACGGGTTTCGTTCCGGAGAAAGCGCAACATGCCCCTATTCCACGTTACTCACCCCTTAGTCCAACACAAACTGGGTTTGTTGCGTCAAGCCGATCTCAGCATCAAGAGCTTTCGTGAGCTGGCCTCCGAAATCGCCTGTTTACTGACCTACGAAGCCACCCAGGATCTGGAAACCGAGACGGTGACCCTACCGGGTTGGGCCGGACCGGTTACCGTCCAGCGCATCAAGGGCAAAAAAATTACGGTGGTTCCGATTCTTCGAGCGGGACTGGGCATGTTGAACGGGGTACTGGAGCTGATTCCCAGCGCCCGCGTCAGCGTGGTGGGCTTGTACCGCGACGAGAAAACCCTGCAGCCCGTCAGCTATTACGCCAAGCTCACCAGCCAGTTGGATGAACGAATCGCCCTGATTGTCGACCCCATGCTGGCCACGGGCGGCACGCTGAGCGCCACCGTCCAGTTGCTCAAGGACAGCGGCTGCCAGCGCATCAAAGGGTTGTTTCTAGTCGCCGCGCCCGAAGGCTTACGCCTAATGGAACAACAACATCCGGACCTGGAAATCTATACAGCCGCTATCGACGAGCGGCTCAATGACGTGGGCTACATTCTGCCCGGCCTGGGTGACGCGGGCGATAAGATTTTCGGCACAAAATAACCCCTCCACCGGCTTATCCTTTGAATCGCAAGAAATCCCATCCTATGCCTTCCGAAATCTCCACTCCGGTTTATCGTTTGCGCCCGAAGGACGCCTTACTCGGCGCGCAAATGTTGTTCGTCGCCTTCGGCGCCCTGGTCCTGGTACCCCTGCTGACCGGCCTGGACCCCAATGTGGCCTTGTTCACGGCCGGGGTGGGAACCCTGTTATTCCAGATCATTACCGGCGGCCAGGTGCCCATCTTCCTGGCATCGTCCTTTGCCTTCATCGCGCCGATTCTGTATGGCGTGCAGACCTGGGGCCTGCCCGCCACGTTGTCCGGTCTCGCGGCGGCCGGTCTGGTCTATGTCGTGCTCAGCCTGCTGGTGCGTTGGCGTGGCGTGGCGTGGCTACAGCGTCTGCTGCCGCCTATCGTGATCGGTCCCGTGATCATGGTCATCGGTCTGATACTGGCTCCCGTGGCGGTGAATATGGCCATGGGCAGAAGCGGCGACGGCTCCCTGGAACTTTATCCCAAGAACACGGCCCTGATACTTTCGCTGACCTCCCTGGTGACGACCATTCTCGTCTCCCTGCTGGGCAAGGGCTTGTTGCGGCTGGTCCCGATACTTTGCGGCGTCGCGGTGGGCTATCTCATCGCCCTGATCATGGGCCTGGTGGACTTCGCTCCGTTGGCCAGCGCCCCGTGGTTTGCGGTACCGCACTTTACCCTGCCGGAATGGCATTGGCCCGCGGTTCTTTTCATCGTACCGGTCGCCATCGCCCCCGCCATCGAACACTTGGGCGACATCCTGGCCATCGGTTCGATCACCGGTCAGGATTATCTGACCAAACCCGGCATCCATCGCACCCTGTTGGGGGACGGTTTAGCGACGACTCTGGCGGCCCTGCTCGGCGGCCCCCCCAACACCACCTACTCCGAAGTCAGCGGCGCCGTCGCCCTGACCCGCGTGTTCAATCCCGCCATCATGACTTGGGCGGCGCTTTGCGCCATTGCCCTGGCCTTCCTGGGCAAGCTGGGGGTTTTGCTCAATACTGTGCCCACTCCAGTCATGGGGGGTATTATGGTATTGTTGTTCGGCGCCATTACCTCGATAGGAGTGCAAACCTTGATCAACGCCGGCGAGGATTTGCTCAATCCGCGCAAACTGAGCATCGTGTCGCTGATTCTGGTATTCGGGGTAGGCGGCATGACCATCGGTACGGCGTCACTGGCCCTGAAAGGCATCGGTCTGGCGGCGCTACTGGGTGTGTTACTGAATTGGCTGCTGCCCCAAGAGCTTTCCGGGGATTCCGCTTGATTCGCCACGCCGGTTCGGATGGCCAGGCTACCGTAGCGACCGATCTGGTGATCGGGTTCACCGTTTCGAATTTCTAAAGAGTAAGGTATTACCGGCCCACGATTTTTGCGTGCGGTCTTCCGTGCACATTCCCAGCACGACGATCAGAAATTATATAAGCTATTGGTGATGGGGTGATGAATAATCCTGCAACCTCTGAACAAATCCCGGCTCAGGCCAAACCGTCCAGTTTCGACTACGATGCCCTCATCGCCTGCGCGCGGGGTGAACTGTTCGGTCCCGGCAATGCCCAATTGCCGATGCCCCCGCTGCTGATGTTCGACCGTATCGTGTCCATCAACGAGAATGGCGGCTCCTTCGGGCGCGGCGAGATCATCGCGGAATTGGATTTACGGCCCGATCTCTGGTTCTTCGGCTGTCACTTCGAAGGCGATCCCGTCATGCCCGGCTGTTTGGGCCTGGACGCCATGTGGCAGTTGGTCGGCTTCTTCCTGGGTTGGAAAGGCGGTCAGGGCCGAGGTCGCGCCTTGGGCGCGGGTGAAATCCGCTTCACCGGACAGGTGCTACCCACCGCCTCCAAGGTGACATACCATGTTCACATGAAGCGGGTAGTGTTACGTAAACTGGTCATGGGTATCGCTAACGCCACCATGGCGGTCGACGGTCGGGAAATCTACGCCGGCCAAGACCTGCGGGTGGGTTTGTTTACCTCGACTGAGCGGTTTTGAGGTCCCATTATGACAAGACGGGTAGTTGTCACAGGCATCGGTATCGTTTCCAGTATCGGGAACAACCAACAGGAAGTGGCGGACGCTTTACGCGCCGGACGTAGTGGCATCGAATTCTCACCCAGCTACGCGGAGGTGGGATTGCGCTCGCGGGTGCACGGTGCGATTAACCTGAAATTGGATGAATTGATCGATCGTAAAGTCTTGCGCTTCATGGGCGACGCGGCGGCGTTCAATTACCTAGCCATGCGTGAGGCCATAGCCGATGCGCGGCTGCCGGAGACACTGGTTTCTCAGCCCCGTACCGGTCTGATCATGGGGACTGGCGGCGCGAGTCCCGCCAACATCGTCGGGGGAGCCGATACTCTGCGCAGCCGTGGCGTGCGGCGCATGGGTCCGTATCTAGTGACCCGCACCATGTCCAGCACCACGGCGGCCTGCCTGGCGGTGCCCTACGGAATCAAGGGAATCAATTACTCCATCAGTTCCGCCTGCGCCTCCAGCGCGCATTGCATCGGCAACGCCTGTGAATTGATCCAGTGGGGAAAACAGGACGTCATGTTCGCGGGCGGTGGCGAGGAAGTTCATTGGAGCATGGCGGCCTTGTTCGACGCCATGGGCGCGTTGTCCTCCAAATTCAATGATACGCCGACACTGGCCTCGCGGCCTTACGACAAGGACCGCGATGGTTTCGTGATTTCCGGCGGTGGTGGCGTGGTCGTCCTGGAAGAATTGGAACATGCTTTGCGGCGGGGCGCTTCGATTTACGCGGAAGTCACCGGTTACGGAGCGACCTCAGACGGCGAGGACATGGTGCAGCCTTCCGGCGAAGGCGCGGTGCGTTGCATGCAACAGGCTTTGGAAACCGTGAAAAAGCCGATTGATTACATCAACACCCACGGCACCAGCACGCCGGTCGGCGATGTACAGGAACTGGCGGCGGTACGCGAGATGTTCGGCTCCGAAATTCCGCCATTCAGCTCGACCAAGTCACTGACCGGTCACGCCCTGGGCGCGGCCGGCGTGCATGAGGCCATCTATTGTTTGCTGATGCAGAAGCATGATTTCATCGCCGCTTCCGCCAATATCCAAAACCTCGATCCCCAGGCGACCGACTTGCCCATCGTACGGGAACGCCGGGATAACGTGAAACTGAACACGGTGCTGTCCAACAGCTTTGGCTTCGGCGGCAGCAACGCGGCTCTGGTTTTCGAGCGATACACGGGCTGATCGTCTGTTTCCCCGGACAGGCGCTACGGAGACGTGCTGGAAGACGAACGGGTGTATTCATCGCCCGTCGTCAGTTGCTCATAGACGGCCAGATAGGCGTCCACTTCCCCGCCGGCGCTGAAATGCCGGCCCACATACAGGCGCCCGGCGGCTCCCAACCGGGCGCGTTCCTCCCGAGGTAACGCCAACAACTTGAGACTGCTCTCCGCCAGATCGAGTGGCGAGGAAGGCGGTATCATCCAAGGCTCCCATACTGAGCCCTCCAGTACATCCACAATGCCGCCCACTCTGGCGGCCACCACGGGTATTCCACAAGCCAGGGCCTCCAATACGGCGTTAGGCATGCCATCGTGACTGGACGGATGCCAAACCAGATCGAGCAGACGGTAATAAGAGGCTAGATCTTCTTGGGAGAGCCAGTCGATTGCCATGATTCCGGCACGAATCCCCGGCAAGCTATCCAGCAAGTGTTCGTATTCCTCCCGGTCATCTTCGCGTACTCCCCCCAACAACAGCAGGCGGGCCTGGGGATAGCGCAACCGGAGCAGGCCGAAGGCCCGCAACAGGGCATCCAGACCTTTCTTGCGGCGGGCTTCCCCGGAAAACCCGATGAGCGGGAAAGCGTCTTGCAACGACCATTTTTCATACAGGGACGCATCGGCCGCGCCGGGCTGGAAGTGCTGGCAATCCACGCCGTTGGGCAACCAGCGTGTGGCTCGCGCGCCAAGGGCTTGAGCGATGCGGCATAGATCCCTGGAAACGCCGACCGTCAGATCCGCCTGGCGCAAGGCGTGCAGCACGCCGGATTGCCATGGGTCGCGGAAGATGTCCTTTTCCAGGTCATTTCCCCTTGCCGCCAACAGGACCGGGATGGAAAAATAACGTGCGGCGAGGGTGGCCAAAAATCCGGTGCGACTGGGATAAACCCCATGCACCAAGCGATAGGGACCGCGCTCCGACAACAAGCGGAAAGCACGTTGTTGGAGCGCGTCCCAACGCGGCCCGGTGATCCTGATGACAATGACATTGACGTCATCCTGCCGATCAGCACATAAGCTCGCAGATCGCGACCTTTGGATCACGATCACTTCCACCGGCACCCGAACACTCAAGCGGCGCGCCAGCCGCCCCAAAGCCAACCCCAGGCCACCCCGGTCGGGTGGATAGGCCGGCGTCAGAATCGCAACGGGTGATACGAGAGACATCGCATGGCAACCTGCAAACAATTGGTAGGAAACTGGACCCGCTTGACGTGCGGCGGGGAAATCGTCCAAGGCCGCTGCCAACGTTGCGGCGCCTTGGCCAACGATCGAATCACGGATTATGACAGTGGCTCCGCACGGGTCGAGCTTTCCTTCAGCAACGAGGAACTGGAACAGTTCGGCGTCGTTCTGTCCCCGGAACATGGCGCGGCCAACCCGCCCGAATGGGGCAACGACCCGTTCACCGATTTCACCTGAGCCTTGTCCGCGCCGATCATTCTCTGGTATGCCCCCGGCGGGGGTTTAGGGCATGCCACGCGAGCCTTGGCGGTGTTGCGCCATTTGCGACCGCGTTTCCCCGATGCCGCGCTGTTGCTGGTAGTGACCACGCCGTATATTTCCAGCGCAGTCATGCAGGGCGTGAGCGTGCTGCGCCTGCCTTCGGGCTTCGAGTGGCACGGCGGCGGATTCGCGGACAAAGCCGCCGATGCAGCGCGGGCCCTGCTCCACGCGCTGGGTCCTTTCGATCTACTGGTGGTCGATACCTTTGCCGACGGGATGTGGGGCGAACTGACAGCCGATGTTCTGCAATTGGCCCGCCGGCGGGCGCTGATATTCCGCCTGGGGGGGACCGATCCCGATCGCTCCCCGGCCTGGCCGCTGTACCAGCGCAGATTCGCCCCCTATCCCCACGCCCCGCGTGCGGACACCGAAGCTCTCGGCGCCATCCTGATCCGCCGTCCCGACGAAGCCTTTTCCCCACGTCAGGCGCGAAGTCATCTCGGTGTGTCCGAGGATTCGGAGGCGCCTGTCATCGTCGCCCTGCACGCCGGCGATCCGGGCGAGGTCGCCAGTCTGTTCTGGCTGGTGCGGCTGGCGGCCGAGCAATTAGGACGGCCTCATCATCTTCGCCTGATTACGCCGTTGCCAGTGACCGACGGTCATTGGCCGGAGCGGGCGCACCTGTTCCCCGCCGCCGAAATCCTTCCCGGCGCCGATCTGGTCATCGCCGCCGCCGGTTACAATACCCATGCCGAACTGGGCTGTTTCGGTCGGCGCGCCTTGTTCTGTCCCTTCGGCCGCTCCCACGACGACCAATGGGGACGTTTGCTGCCGGACCAGATTCGTTTCGAACTGACCATCGATCCCCAGCAACTGGCGACGTTGATGGCGCAATCCCTGGATCGACCCACCCCGGCCCCGTTGCCCGCCGACCAGGGCAACGGGGCGCTGCGCTGCGCGCAACGCCTTGAATCGCTGCTCGACGATCAAGCGACCGGCGTCAACGCTTGATACAACTGCGTAATACCCTGCTCCACTTCGATGGCGCTATCGATCGGCCCCCAGAAACACACATGCTCCTGATTGGCCACGGTCAAACAACGGAGCGACAGATTGCCGATGCGCGAGGGAATGCGCCTGGCCTGAGCCGGATAACGCGCGCTGTTCAACTTGAGTCGACCACGTACCTGGATGGCCCGGCGCACTTCCTGATTGGCCTTGGTCTTCAAGTGAGTGATGATCTTGAAGGCCAGCAGATTGCCATCGGCCAGGGCGAACTTTAATTCCAGGGGCACATAGCGATAGTATTTTTTCAGCTTCTTGGCGCTTCTGCGGGTTTTCTTAGGTTCGCATTTATCCGGACAACTGAGGTCCACATCGGCGTACAGCGGGCTGTTCGAGTGCGCGTCCCAGCGCCAGCGTTGGGCGGTGTCGGCGGCTTCCCGGATCTGCTCGATATCCCGGGAGGTTTTGTAGCTTATCGCATACATGAACACGCCGAACGCGCCAATACCCAGCATGGCCGTCAGCACATACCAGCCGAAAATGCCGAATACCACAGCCAGCAGTACCAGTCCCAACGCCCAATACATCTTGGAGCGGCGCCGTGCGCGCAAACGATTGTCCAGACCATCCGCCGCCTGCCGCAGTTCGACGAGGCCGATCGGAAACGGGGCGGAAATGGAAAATGTGCGTTGAATCGTGGCCATGTTGTCGTGCCTCCCTTTCAATGTCTAAGCCGGTTCCAGTATGACGCTGTACCGGACGTCTTGCATGGCATTCCTTATCGCAATTACATTACGTTCCTATGAACGAAGGGTGCTCGATGCACGTCCGTATTGGATACGGCGCCTCAGTGTACGAGTTCGCCATTTCGACGTATTCTAGCCTGGGCCGCGGGGCCGAAACCGCCGCTTCCGCGACGGCGCGACGTAACGCTTCGCAATGGTCGGCCGGCGTTGGCACAGCGGATTGCATCATGGCGATTTTGTAGCCACTCAAACTACGGAATAGGCCGCGTTGGGCAACCATTGGGACCCTAATCGCGACCGAGAACAAACGATATAACTTTGTTTGATTTTGAAAATTCTAAGATAACCCGCTCGCATCGTTTCTGCGTCGCCCCGATGATGGACTGGACCGACCGGCATTGCCGGTATTTCCACCGCCTGCTGTCGAGCCAAGCCCGTTTGTATACCGAGATGGTCACCACCGGGGCCGTTCTGCAGGGGGATCGTGATCGCCTGTTGGGTTTCGATGTCAGCGAACATCCCGTCGCGCTGCAACTGGGCGGCAGCGATCCCGGAGAACTCGCGGAAAGCTCCCGGATCGGCGCTGATTGGGGCTACGACGAAATCAATCTCAATATCGGCTGTCCTTCGGACCGCGTGCAATCGGGCCGCTTCGGCGCCTGCCTGATGCTTGAACCGCAACGGGTCGCCGACTGTCTGGCCGCCATGACCGCGGCGGTCAATGTGCCGGTGACCGTCAAAACCCGTATCGGCGTGGATGATCACGATTCTTACGAGGAGCTGACGGATTTCGTCGAATGCTGTATCGCCGCCGGTTGCCGCACCTTCATCGTGCATGCCCGTAAAGCCTGGCTACAGGGGCTCAGTCCGCGCCAGAACCGTGAAATACCCCCGCTCCGCTACGAGATCGTGCAACGACTCAAGCGGGATTTTTCCGATCTTGCCATCGTACTCAACGGCGGGCTCGACAACTTGGAGCAAGCGGCGGAGCACTTGCGCACGGTGGATGGCGTGATGTTCGGGCGTGCCGCTTATCAAACTCCTTACCGGCTGGCCGAAGTGGATGCGCGGCTGTTTGGCTCCTCGTCGCCGGTACCGGGCCGCCACGCCGTCGTGCGCCGCCTGTTGCCTTACCTGGAAAGTCAATTGACGCTAGGCGTCCCTTTGCAGACGATGATTCGGCCTATGCTGGGACTGTTCCAGAATCAGGTCGGCGCGCGCGCCTGGCGTCGCCATCTTAGCGAAAACGCGCACCGGCGCGGCGCCGGTACGGAAGTCGTCCTGGCGGCCCTGCGTCAGGTTCCGGAAGAGGCCGGCGAGAGGGCAACCGCCCTGGGATACGCATGACCGACAACCCCTGTTCCCGCCGAGGTTTCATGCAGATTTGCGGCGCCGCGGCTCTGCTGGCCAGCGAAGCCGCGCGTGTCTCCGCCCAGCAGCAACCGCTGGCGACTTTCGAGCGAGTCCTGTTGACCAATCCCCAGGGCGCCCCCCTGACCTGTGGCGACCTGCCCGTAGGACGCGAGTTCGTATTCTTCTACCCCTATGCCAGCACACCCTGCTTTATCCTGAAACTGGCTCAATCCACCCCGTCGAGCGTGGATTTGCAGACGGAGGACGGACACGCTTATCAATGGTCGGGGGGTGTCGGGCCGGAGCGCACCATCGTGGCCTTTTCCGCGATCTGCGCCCATCGCATGTCCTATCCCGCCGCTCAGGTCAGCTTCATCGGCTACCGCCCGGATACCATCGGCTATCTGGGCAAGGACAACAAAATCGAACGGACAACCGGCGTCATCCAGTGCTGTTCCGAACAAAGCCTCTACGATCCCGCCCAGGGCGCGCGCGTCCTGTCGGGGCCGGCCCCGCAACCCTTGGCCGCCATCGCCTTGCAGACCGAGGATGACCGATTGTATGCCACCGGCGTCTACGGCGGCGCTTTGTTCGATCGGTTTTTCGATCGCTTCGGATTTCGTTTGGCCCTGGATTTCGGCGAGGAGCACGCCCGTGAAAGGGTGCTTGGACAGGCCGTGGCACAGCCGCTGGATTCCTATACGCGGCAGCGCATCAAGTGCTGAATGATTTACACCGCCTGACGCGGGACCGTGTCTGATGGGTCCCCTTCCTTGGTATGTGACGGCATTGGGCGCGGCCCTGGTGTGGGGCGTGCATTATCCCTTGCTGGACCACGCCCTCAAGCGTGTTTCCCTGGTTTCGCTGCTGTTGCTCAATGCCCTGCCCATGCTGTTGTTGGCGCCCGTCTTTTGGCGCACCCTGGCGGCGGACTGCCATATCCTGAGCAGCCTTGACTGGGATCGACGGATTTTGCTCCTGACCCCCGCCTTGACCAATCTTTTGGCCTGCGTGCTGCTGTTCCTATCCATAGGCAGCAAAAACGCCACGCTCGCCAGTCTGATCGAGATTTCCTACCCGGTATTCGTGGCTTTGTTCGCCTATCTGTTGTTTCGGGAAATCCATATCGACCCCAAAGTCGCTTTGGGGGGATTGTTGGTCTTCGCCGGAGTGGTGCTGATTATCCTGAACAGCCCCTGAAACCTCAGCCGCCCTTCATGCCACCGCTGTTAACCGCACGCCAACTGGTCAAACGGTACCCCTTGCGTCATCCGGGTTCCCCTACGCCGTCCATGATCTTGGCGGTTAACGATATTGACATCGCGATCCACCCCGGCGAGACACTGGGACTGGTGGGCGAAAGCGGTTGCGGGAAATCCACGCTGGCCCGGCTGCTGGGCCTGTTGGAAATCCCGGACGCGGGGCGGATCTGGCTGGGCGATACCGAGGTGACGGCTTTGCCCCCGCGCCATTGGCGGTCGCTGCGGCGGCAGGTGCAGATGGTGTTTCAGGACCCCTTCGCCTCGCTTAATCCTCGATTGCCGGTATCGGCCATCGTGGCCGAACCGTGGCGGGTCCATGGCATGGGCACTCGCCGCGAGCAGCGGGAACGCTGCGCGGATTTGTTGGAACTCGTGGGTCTGGATGCGACGCAAATGGATTATTATCCGCACGAATTCAGTGGCGGCCAGCGCCAGCGCATCGCCATCGCTCGGGCATTGGCGTTGGAACCCGCCCTGCTGATCGCCGACGAGCCCTTATCCGCATTGGATGTGTCCGTGCAGAGTCAAATTCTCAATCTACTGGCCGATCTCAAGGAAAGGCTGGGCATTGCCTATCTGTTCATCAGTCACGACTTGGCGGTGGTGAATTATCTGGCGGATCGGGTCGCGGTCATGTATCGCGGTCGAATCGTGGAAAGCGCGCCACGACACCGGTTGTTCCGCGCGCCGTCCCACCCCTACAGCCGCGCCCTGCTGGCCGCGGCGCCCACACTCCGGCCCAAAGGCAAACGGCGTTCGGCGGGAATTCCCGACGAGTCGGCGATTTCGCAAGCGCCATCCGGCGGCTGCCCCTATCAGCCGCGTTGCCCCAAGGCCCAAGCGTTGTGCCGTAAAGAGCTTCCCGGCTTGCGGGCCCACAATCCGCAAGCGGCGGAACACCAGGTGGCCTGCCATTTCCCGGAACCGACATGGTAAGGCTGGTGTTCAACCGCCTGCTGCAGGCGCTGATCGTGCTGTTGCTGATGTCCTTCGCCGTCTACGGGCTGATGGGGCTGATGCCAGGCGATCCCATCGATCTCATGATCAGCGCGGACCCTTCCCTGAGCAGCGCCGACGCCCAGCACTTGAAGGCTTTATATGGTTTGGACCAGCCCATCGTCGAACGCTGGTTTCATTGGCTGATCAGCAGCCTGTCGGGGAATCTCGGCTACTCCCGGCTGTATGCCGCGCCGGTCTGGGAAATATTGCAGCCGGCCCTGGGCAACAGCCTTCTGTTGCTGGGCGGCAGTTTTCTGCTGTCTCTGGCCATCGCCCTGCCGGCCGGCGTCTTTGCCGCGCTCAAACCGGCCTCGATGCGTGATTACTGCATCAACAGCCTGGCTTTTGCCGGCGTCGCGATTCCGACTTTCTGGCTGGGACTGATGCTGATCGCCCTGTTCGCGGTCACCCTGGGCTGGTTGCCGGCGGGAGGAACCGGCCGTTTGCAAGCCGCCGACTGGTGGGACCGCCTGGACTATCTGGTGTTGCCGGTCGTGACCCTGACCATCGCCAATCTGGCCAGCCACACCCGCTTTCTACGCGGAGCCATGTTGGAAGTCCTGCGCCAGGATTACATCCGCACCGCGCGGGCCAAAGGGGCGAGTACCCGGCGTATCGTATTCAAACATGCGCTGCGCAATGCCTTGATTCCCGTCGTCACCGTATTGGCCCTGGAGTTCGGCGCCCTGTTTTCCGGCGCCCTGGTCACCGAAACCGTCTTTGCCTGGCCGGGTGTCGGCAAGCTGATTTACGACGCCATCCTGGGCAACGATTTCAATCTAGCCCTGCTGGCCCTGCTGTTGGCCACCGCCATGACCTTATTGGGCAATCTGCTGGCGGATCTGGCCTACGCCTGGCTGGACCCGCGCATTCAATACCGATGAAGGTTCCCATGGGTCGCCCAGCGATTCGCTGGCGCTTTCTGCGTCATCGTCTGGTATTGGGCGGCGGGCTGGTTCTGCTGGTGCTGGGCTTGCTGTCCCTGAGCGCGCCGCTAGGCGAAACGCTACTGGGATTGGACGGCGACCAGGTTAATCTGCTCCAGCGTCTGCAGGAGCCTTCCGCCCACCATTGGCTGGGTACCGACGAACTGGGTCGGGACGTGCTGTTGCGTCTTCTGTACGGCGGGCGCGTATCCTTATTGGTCGGGCTGGTCGGCGCCGTGGTGGCGGCGATCATCGGCACCGGCATCGGCTTGTTGGCGGGCTATCTGGGCGGCCGCTGGGATACTCTGCTGATGCGGATAACGGACGGCGTGATCGCCTTACCGCTGTTGCCTTTGCTGATCGTGCTGGCCGCGGTGGACCTGCAAAAACTGGGATTGCCCGCGAATCTGATTCAAGCCGAAACCGTCAGCCTGTATCGAATCATCATCATCGTCGCGCTGTTCGGCTGGACCCAGGTCGCCCGTTTGGTCCGAGGGGCGACCCTGAGCGTGCGCGAACGCGACTTCATCCTGGCGGCCCGGAGTATCGGCGCGGGGCCGCTACGCATCATGGCCGTGCACATCCTGCCCAACGTAACCTCGCCGATCATCATCGCCACCTCCTTGTCGGTCGGCCATATTATCTTGCTGGAGTCGGTGCTGAGCTTTCTCGGACTGGGGATACAACCCCCTCTGCCGAGTTGGGGTAATATGTTGAGCCATGCGCAGGAAATGCTCTGGTCCGCGCCTTGGTTGGCTATTTATCCCGGCGCGCTGATCTTCATCACCGTCATGGCCTGCAATTTTCTCGGCGACGGTCTGCAGGACGCGCTCGATCCACGCTCCCAGTCCTCCGGCTGACCGGCGCTTCACGGCAGGGATCGGCTCCCCGAAACCACACAACTGTCCTAGCACCACTCGATCCGTTCGCCATCATGACCGAAGTATTGCTGCTGTTGGGCGCTTTGGCCGGCATCGCGGGTTGTCACAGTGACTCGCCCCGGCCGGTGGTCGTCGAATTCTGGGCCATGGGCCGGGAAGGGGAATGGGTGCAGCAATTGTTGCCAAAATTCACCGAACGTCACCCGCAGATTCAAGTGCGGGTACAACAGATTCCTTGGGGAGCCGCCCACGAGAAACTGCTGACGGCCTATGCGGGCGATGTCATGCCGGATGTGTTCCAGTTGGGCAACACCTGGGTCCCGGAATTCGTCGCCCTGCACGCCTTGGAGGATTTGCGCGCCTGGATTGCCCATTCGAAACCCGTGCAAGAGGCGGACTATTTTTCCGGCATTCTGGAAACCAACCTCATCGACGGCGGCCTGTACGGTCTGCCCTGGTACGTGGACACCCGCCTGTTGTTCTATCGGAAGGATGAGTTGCAGGCAGCCGGCTGGAATGAGCCGCCCCGGACCTGGAGCGAATGGCTGTCGGCCATGCGACGCATCAAACAACGAGGCGGCGCGGACCGTTACGCCATTTTGTTGCCGCTGAACGAATGGGAATTTCCGGTCATTCTCGCCTTGCAACGTCAAGCCGGCTTATTGCGAGACCACGATCAGTACGGGGATTTCCTCAGCGATCGCTTCCGCGCCGCGTTCGCCGACTATCTGGAGCTGTTCGATTCAGAACTGGCTCCGACTCGGGGCGAGTCGCAAATCGCCAATCTGTATCAGGAATTCGCCAACGGCTATTTCTGTTTCTACCTGACCGGCCCCTGGAATATCGGGGAATTCAAACGGCGGATGCCCGCCTCTCTTGATGGGCAATGGGCCACGGCGCCCCTGCCCGGTCAACCGGGAAATTATCCCGGCCCGTCCCTGGCGGGGGGGGCGAGTCTGGCCCTGTTTCGGGACTCCCCGCACAAAGCCGAAGCCTGGCAGTTCATCGAGTTTCTGTCCGAACCGGCCCAACAAATCATTTTTTATCAATTGACTGGCGACCTCCCGGCACGCCAATCCGCCTGGAAAGAGGGCGGATTGATTGACGACGAATACGCGCGGGCGTTCTGGTTACAATTGCAACGCGTGCAACCCTTGCCCAGGATTCCGGAATGGGAGCGCATCGCCCAGAAAATCGCTCAATACGCGGAGAGCACGATTCGCGGTTCCCTGACCAGCGAGGAGGCGCTCACCGCCTTGAACAAGGACGTGGATAGAATATTGGAGAAAAGGCGTTGGCTGCTGCAACGCACCCGACAGGATTAACCGATCCGCGTGCACATCGCCGATACCAAAGACTCGGTCATATGGTTTCCAATCCAATTATTTGAATCATGACGAAAGATCCGATTTTGGTCAGCATCATCATTCCTTCCTACAACCATGGACGGTTCGTCGTCGATACCCTCCAAAGCGCCCTTGCCCAACGCACGGAGGGTATAGCCATCGAACTGCTGATCATCGACGACGGTTCCACCGACGATAGCCTGGCCCTCCTCTTGGATCAGAAAGACGCGGCCATTCAAGTTTTCTCGCAACCCAATCAAGGCGCCGCCTTCACGCTAAACCGCGGCCTGAGTTTGGCCCGAGGCGCTTATATCGCCATCCTGAACTCCGATGACCTGTATCATCCGAACCGTTTATCGACATTGATAGAAGCCTTGGAGGCTCGGCCGGATTGCCAATTGGCTGTCTCGAAGGTTCGCTTGATCGACGAAGCGAATAACCCCATTACCGACGGAGCGGATTTCGCTTGGCTTAAAAAGAGTCAGGATCGATATCAAAATACCCATGACTTGCTTTTGAGTGTTTTGATCGATAATTTCACCTGTACGACATCGAATTTCCTGTTCAGAAAATCGTTGATAGAAAAAATCGGCGCATTTAGCGACCTACGTTATGTCCATGATCTTGATTTTCTCCTGCGCTCCATCCTGTCGGGTGAGATCATCCATGTCGATCAGGAACTGCTTTCCTATCGCGTTCATCGCACCAATACGATCAAGGAAAAAAATGCCGCGAACAAAGCCGAATTCATTTTCGAGCTGTCATGGGTCATCGCGTCCCTCATGGAAAACCCTGCTCTCTATCAGCGGGTCGATATCGAACGACTGATAAGCGGCTTATTGGAGGCCCACCGCAATAATATCGACGCCATTCTATTCATGCATCTTTACTTCAAGAAACTGGGAAACAGACAACAACTGTTGCAAGAGGAAGATGGCAAGAGCACGCTGATAGAGATTATCAACCAGAAAATCGCTCACGTCGAATACGTAAATCGATTAGTCGAACTCAGAGATCTACATGCCCAACAAGCGCCGTCACTGCAGAAACGCATCGAGCAACTTAAACGGGAAAATTCACTGCAAGCGCAACGGGTGGCCGATTTAACCGATGAGTTTGCAATACTCCAGCGCAAGAATGAAACGATCTGGAAAGAACGACTCTGGTTTCAAAGCCAGTTCGAACGTATTCTGAACTCCAAACGGTTCCGCTTATTCTCGCATATCCGAGACATCACGCTGCGAAGGAATCTTAAGTACAACAGTCTGGCCATACTGAAACTGCTTTTACCCTTGGGATGGAAGCAACGGCTCAAACATTTCAGGCAACGTAACATCTCCCTCTCTCGATACCGGCGATTTTTAGCCAACGCTTATTCCGCGTTATACAGAAAACTGTATCCTCCCATTAAAATCGAACAAGCCGAATATTACGGACCTCTGGTCAGCATCATATCCCCTTGTTACAACTACGGCGCTTATTTGGACTCGTTCATCGATTGTTTGCAAAAACAAACCTTTTCGGACTACGAAGTCATACTGATCGACGACGGCTCGACCGACATCAGCACAATCGATAAAATCCGCGAAATTGAAGAACGGCATCTGGATTATCTCCGCATCGTCCGGCAGAACAATCAAGGCGTGATCGCCGCAAGAAACAATGCCATCAATGCGGCCAAAGGCAAATACATCTTTCCCTTGGACCCGGATGATGTTATCGACCCGACATTTCTGGAAAAATGCCTGTTATACCTCGAATCTTCTCCCTCTCATTATTTTGTTTATTCCTGGACCTATTCGACCGGAGAAAGCCACTTCATCTGGGAAACTTACGACACGAACCCCTTAGATGTGCTGAATGAAAATCGTGCCGGTTTCATCATCGCACCGCGGGAGGCACTGTTCCAGGTCAATGGTTATAATCCCGCGATGCGTGAAGGTTACGAAGACTGGGAGCTGGTGGTCAATCTGGTCCGATCGGGATATGTTGGAAAGGCTATTCCAGAACCTTTGTATCATTACAACGTAAAACAAGGTTCAAGAAATTTTTTCGCCAAGGCCCGGCATGAGCAACTCAAAGAGCTGATCAGGAAGCTGCACGCGGATTACCTATACGCACACGAGTCGAACCTGAAAAAAGCCGGCCGCTTAAATCAGATAGTCACCAACCCCTTGATCAACCTTAGCCGAAAGCAAGCGGCCGGCCGGGAAGATCGTTTACTGATCGAGATAGGTCATCGATCGGTAACGCCGGAACAATTGGCGCGTATACTCAATCTTCCGGGAGGGTTGGATAAAAAGAGTTTGCTCACCTGCGCACCGCGATGGATGCGATTCTTCCATTTGAATGCGAGAGATGAGCTATTCGCTTATTTTCCTGAACACTATCATCCTTACGGTAATGCAGCGGTCACCTTGGAATATTTCGATTGCGCTTACAGAATTTCACGACTCGACGTCGACCGATTGCCCTCTCAATCAACCGCGCCCCGAGACTCCCAAAGCATCAATATCTTGTACATAGCGCCTTGGATGGTGCCCGGAGGAGCGGACATCGTCACCATCGATTGGTTTAAAGGTTTGGACAATGCCCGTTTCAACAAATACTTCGTCACGACGGAACCTAAAAATAATGCGTGGATTTTCAACCTCAAAGGCTATGCTCGGGAGATCTATGAGCTACCGGCGCTGGGTTACAGCGATCCACAGAAAATTCGGGATTTTGTGCTTGATTTAATTGCCTTGAAGGACATACGGATTGTCCATGTCATGAATAGCCGTATAGGTTACGATCTGCTGCCGGCGATCAAACAAAAATTTCACGAGATCGTGACCGTTGCTCAATTTCACTGTTTCGACTATTTGGACAATGGACAAAGAGCCGGTTATCCTCATGACATTCCCATGAAATACGACGCCTATATCGATTTTTATAATGTCGTATCTTTGGCCTTGCAGCGAGAAATACTGGAATCTTATTCCCCTATCGACGAAGCCAAGTTCAAGGTCATCTATTGCTGCATAGACACCCATAAATTCGATCCCGAGCGGGTGGAGTGCGATCCGGAAATACTGGCTCTAAAACGACCGGATTGCCTGAATCTACTGTTTATCGGCCGTCTGGACCGGCAGAAGCAACCGCTGGTGATGGCGCAAGTGGCATTGGCTTTGAAAGAACGCGGAATTTCCTTCGTGATACACGTGCTGGGCGAGGGTAACATCGAATCCCAACATAAAGACCTTCAAAACTATATTAGGGCCCACGATCTAGCCGATCAGATTATTCTGCATGGCGTTCAGTCCCAAGACAGAATCATGAGTTGGTACAAGATTGGCGACATCGTGCTGATGACTTCGGCATGGGAGGGAATACCCATCGTATTATACGAGGCCATGGCCATGGGTTTACCGTGCGTGGCGCCCAATGTCGGAGGCATCGAGGAGCTGATGAGGGATGGGTGCGGCGTCGTCATCGACGACCGGGAAGACGTCGAACAGTACGTCCATGCCCTGGAAAGGCTTTATCATGATCCGATATTGCGCGAGACCATGGGCATCGACAGTCGGCGACGTTGCCGAGAGTTTTTCGACATTACGCGCATGCAGAAGGAATACGATGCTTTTTACTCGGACCTCGTGCACGGCGCCCCCAGAAATTCCGTTAGGCCGGAACATGTCCAGTGATGAAACGGCGGATCGTTCCCCTGTCGTTCCCGTCAGCGTCGTCATTCCAGCTTATCAGTGCCGTGACACGATAACGAGAGCCATTAACTCCGTATTCGCGCAAACCTGTTTGCCCAGGGAGACTATCGTCGTCGACGATGGCAGTACCGATGGAACAGCGGAAATAGTGAATGAGTTGTCGCAATCCCAGGGGTCGGACTGGCTGAAGATCATCGTCAGGCCGGAAAATGGCGGTCCGTCGCTAGCGCGTAATCTGGGCTGGTCCGTGGCCACGCAACCCTATATCGCATTTTTGGACGCGGACGACAGTTGGCATCCACGGAAACTGGAAGTTCAATATCGATACATGAAGACTCGCCCGGATGTCGATATAACAGCCCACCGCTCTATCGGCTATCGGGACCCGCCACAAGACTTCCATGCGGGAAGACCACACCGGGACAAGCCTATTTCCCGTGGTGTTTTACTGCTCTCGAATCGCTTGCCGACCTCGACGGTGATGCTTAAACGCGAATTACCTCTGCGCTTCGATAGCGAAAAAAGAGTTTCCGAGGATTATTTGCTTTGGCTTGAATTAATCTGCGGTGACTACAAGGGGGTTATCATCGATGCGCCGCTGGCCCTCAAATACAAGGCAGCCTATGGCGAAGGGGGCCTGAGCGCCCGTTTGTGGGAGATGGAGCTAGGGGAGATCGATACCTATAGGCAACTGTCCGAGAAAAGACTCATCCACCGCTTCTGGCAACTATTGCTGATCCCCTGGTCACTGGCAAAATACGTTTTAAGAGTCTTGATTACCCTATTGCGTCGATAAGGAAACGATGGATCATCCGTCAAGCCAGCCTCGGGTTGGGGCAATCGGCAGAGGAACCGCTATTGTCGACTAGGGACGGCCTTTTACGATTCGCCCCATGAAACTGCTTTATCTCGTCACCGAAGATTGGTTTTTTGCATCCCATTTCTTGCCTATGGGACGCGCGGCGCGCGATCTGGGCTGCGAGGTGGTCATCGCCACGCGCATCGGATACCACAAGGCGCTGCTGGAAGCCGAAGGCTTTCGGGTGGTGCCGATCCTATTCCGGCGAAGAAGCCTCTCCGCTCTGCACAATTTCCTTTTGATCAGGGAATTGGCGCATCTCTACCAATCGGAACGACCCGACATCGTGCATCACATTTCCCTGAAGCCCGTCATCCTGGGCACGCTGGCCGCGAAACTGGCCGGCATACGGAATGTGGTCAACGCGATCACGGGCTGGGGATATTCCACCGTGGCCACGGGATGGCGCGGCGCGATTCTCGGCAAAATGGTTCCCGCCGTGGTGCGGCTGATCACCCTCGAACGGAACCCCGGATATCGATTCATCTTCGAGAATCGTGACGATGCCGCGATGCTGCTAGGCCCCCACCTGGAACAGCAACAATATCGGTATCTTGTCGTCGGCGGAGCCGGCGTCAATCTGGAGCACTTTCATTCCCTAACTCCACCGCACCGGGATACGGACATTACGGTCGGACTGGTCAGCCGCATGCTTTGGAGCAAGGGCATCGACCTGGCCGTGGCCGCGGTTCAACAATTGCGCGACGAGGGGTTGGCCGTGCAACTATGGTTGGTCGGCACCACCGACCCGGACAATCCCCAAGCCTTTTCTCGACAGCAACTCGGCCAATGGGACGCCACCCCCGGCATACGCTGGCTGGGTTATCAAGAAGACGTCAGGGAAACCTGGCGCGAAGCGGATATCGCCTTGTTGCCTTCGCGCGGCGGAGAAGGACTGCCCCGCGTCCTACTGGAAGCCGCCGCCTGCGCCAGACCTTTGATTACCACCCTGGTACCGGGCTGTCGCGACTTCGTGGAAGATGGCCACAATGGCCTGCTGGTTCCCCCCGGCGACGCCCCGGCGCTGGCGCGAGCCATCCGCTATTTGGCGCTGCATCCGGACGTCCGCCAGCAAATGGGGCTGGCCGCTCGGGAACGGATCGAAGCCAGCCATTCGGAAGCCCATATCGCGTCCTGCGTGGGCAGTTTGTATTGCGGTCTGCTCAAGACGGGCGGGAGCACCGCGCCAACGCCCGCCAATACCGGCCGACCCTCCGCAGAGGTTCCGTCAGCCGCCAGGAGCGGGAAGCCACGATAGCCGCGTAGCGCGCCCGCCAATCCTGTTCGGCGCACTCCGGCTCCCTGGTCGCATCATTCTCGTCACGCGCGAAATCATCCTCGTCCTGGAAACCTTCGATGGCCCATTGCAGATACCGCCTTCTTCGGGCCGGATCGATGACCTTGTGCGGAACCGCTCCGCCCGCCACCACCCAATAGGCTTCCGCCGCCTGGACCGTACGCGGCAAAGTATACGTGCGATAGCGATTGAGCGCCTCGATATGGCGGTCATAATCCTGCTCGGCCAGTTGACTGGCAAAGCACTGAATCGCTCGTTGTTTGCGTTCGACGAGATTCGATATGTCCAACAAACGATTCGGAGACAGGGGAATGCCTATCTCGTACATGGCTAGCCGCACTGGCGCCCCAATACGACGGACGGCCTCCACGGCGGTCAGCGCCAGGGCCCGATGATCGGGATGCATTTCCACGAGAGACGGCGCATAAAGCCAATGCGTTCCGAACTCACGACACGCCCCGACCAAGCGTTGCGCCAATGACTCGTCGCACGGCAATTCCCGATCCCGATAATCCCAAAACAGCGGCTCTCCATAGCCCAGAATCCGCGCGGCGGCCCGGCTTTCTTCACGACGCCGGGCAATATAGGCCGCCCGCCGTGGCGCATCCGCCGCGGCTAACCAACCGCCGCCATCGGTGAGTACGATGACCCGAACAGGATCACCCGCTTCCAGATGGCGCATGATGGCGCCCGCGCAACCCAGTACTTCATCATCGGGATGGGGCGCCAGCACCAGGGCCGGACCCTCGCCCAGCCGCGTGACGGCCTTATAGGGCATGATTTGACTTTCGACATTCATGGCGACCGTGTTCGTTCTATCGCGTAAATCCTTTGATCGGGTTCTGAACCGGGCAAGGCCCGTTCAATCGATACTTCACTGTACCAATTCATTCAGTGTATTGGCCAACACCGCCGAGCACAGGTATGCTAATCCAACAGATACGGGAAATGCGAAAATGAGTGCTGAGAGTGAGAGTCGCTTCCCTATCGATAAAGCGCAATGCACACCTTCCAGCACGACAAAGATGACCTAACCGCCGTGACGCGAAAACTGCGTCCCACCCCTTCGGATGTGAATTGAGGAGCATATGACAATGCCAAAACTTCAGAGAAGTATAATTTTATTATTGAGTTGTCTACTGCTTGTGGTCACCTGGGCGACAGCCAGCGCCCGCGAATTGCCGATCGTCACCGGCGAGCACTGGACGACCGCCACGGAGCGGGAGAAAAAAGCCTTTCTACTCGGCATGGAAACCATCATCAAAGTCGAGCAGGAACTTCAGGGTTCCAATCCCGGACCTGAGATCAGAGAGCGCAGTTTCATTCCCGATCTGGTCAAGGGCCTGAGCCAATATACGATCACCACGGCGATGCAGGCCATCGATGCCTACTATGCCAAGAATCCCGATAAGGTCAAACGCCCGGTTCTCGAAGTGATCTGGTTCGAGCTGACATTGCCCAATCTCGCATCCCGATAAAGGATAACGACCATGAAAAAGACGTTTGCCGTATTCACCGTCGTGCTGCTGACTAGCAGCGTGGGATGCACGAACATGACCCCCGAACAGCAAGGCACACTGAGCGGAGTGGCCATCGGCGCGGCGGCCGGAGCGGGGATCAGCGCCATCGCCGGTGGCGACGCCGGAATCGGCGCTATCGTGGGAGGCGCCATGGGTGGCGTGGTCGGCAATATGAAAGGCCGCCGGGATACGTACTGATCGCCGGACTCGGCGTCGGTGGCAAACCGCCTGTCGTTTGCCACCGGCAGCGGGTTCCAATCGACCGCCCCGACTGCTTTCGCGGACGCGTCCGCATCGCGAAAATTCCCCGGCATGCCTTTCCTAGCCTGCGTCAACCGGGTTCGCCTTCGACGCGGTCCGTCCCCGTCGCCCAACGACCTCCGAAGGGCAGACCCTGAAGCACGGATCTCGATCCAACCGACGCCCATCCGGAAAATAGTCGGAAAGACGTCGGCCAGCCGGGTTATCCTCACATCGCCCCTGTTTGAACGAAGGGCTCACGACACTGGCAACAAAACCCGCTAGCCTTAATGGCTTGCTATAATCAGCCGCTGATATGATTTCCACCCATCTACCGCTCACTGGCAGAGTCGTATCGAGTGGGAGCATACGTCGCCCTGGCATCAGACCTAACCGCTTCCGAGGGAGGCAATGAAAGAAATCCATCACGCGCTGGTGTTGAACATGCATCAGCCTCCGAGCAATCTTGATCATTTGCTGGCAACCAACGAATGGGAAGCCAAGGAAATCCTTTTCGCCTACGACCGTATGCCGCGAGTGCTCTGGGGCTATGAGGATATCGCCCGAGTCCATTTGTCGTTGTCCGGCACCCTACTGGAAACGCTTTCCAACGCCGATTTTCAATCCCGCACCTATGGCATGGTCGATTGCGGTTCGCTGATCTGGTATTTGCAGAACCAGAAAATCTTCGAACTGCTCGGGACAGGGTATTACCACCCGGTGCTGGCGTTGATTCCGGAAGCCGACTGGGACGAGCAGATCGCCCGTTGGCAGGGCTTGGCGCGTCATCTATTCTGGCGCAGCCAGTTCAACGGGTTCTGGCCACCGGAAATGGGCTTCGACATGCAGATGATTCCTCATCTGAAGCGGGCCGGCTATCGCTACGTGATGGTCGATAGCGAATACATCGATCCCGTCGATAAGATGAGCTGGCAGGAACTGCGTTATCGGCCGCATATCGCCGAATACGGCGGCGCCGAGATGATCATCATCGTGCGCGATCGGGAATTGTCCGATGCGCAACTGGCGGGCATGGATTACGACTGGTTCTATAACGAGTTGCAAGAGCGAACCAAATGGTGCGGTTTCCCGCCGCTGGTCACCACGGCCACCGACGGTGACAACGGAGGCTGGTTCCGCAACGTCAATCCACAGGCCAATTTCTGGACTTATTTCTACGCCCATGCGCTAGACGAGATCCGCGCCGGACGCTCATTGATGCGACCGACGTTCATCAGCGACTATCTCGACCGATTCGGCGCCGTGGGGCGAGTCACGGTTCGCCGTGGCGCCTGGAACACGGACGCGCATCACGGCTGGGATTTTCATCAATGGCAAGGCTCCCAGACACAGCGCGACGCCTTGAAGCGCATTTACCAAATCAGCGGCGAATATCATCGGCTGGCCACGGCCGCGTCGACTCTCCCGCGGACCGAAGGCGAACTGAACCGTGTGCTCCATGAAGCGCATTGGCATCTGTTGCGCGCCGAGACCAGTTGCAATATCTACTGGGGCGAAGCGTGGGTCTACAAAACCCATCAGGATCTGGATGACGCCGCCTGGCACCTGGGCGAAGCTCGGGCGCTGCTCGGCGATCGCGTTGTAGTGACTCTGCCCCCCGAGGCAACCACACCCCAGGCATCCGCGCGGACCATGACCAAGCCCGAGTCCAAGCCCGAGTCCGAGTCCAAGCCCGAGTCCAAGCCCGAGTCCGAGTCCAAGCCCGAGACCACGGCCGAAACCCAAACTGAATCACAACCCGCGACGGTTGCCGTAACGAAACCCTCCGCGGCGCGAACGACGACTATTTCTGACTCTTAGACTCCTAGTGCAGTTTCCCCGGCAACGGCGCTCCGGTTCGCCTTCGACACGCCCGGTTCAGCGCCGTTACCCTCACCGCCACCATTTTATGTATCGCTTCGCCCCTCCATGCCTGGTGTCGCTTCTGCCCCGCTGAATCTCTTCGAACCGCCTCTGCCCACCCAAGCGGGCGCCAAACTGACTTGGGGTGGGTTGCTAGGCAGCAGCCATGCCTTGTTGATCGCTTCGGTCCTTGCCCGCCACGCGGGGATGGTCCTGGTCATCGCGCCGGACAGTCAAGGCGCGGCTCGGTTGGCGGAAGAACTCCGCTTTTTCACCGGCGGCGAAACGGATGTACGGATTTTCCCGGATTGGGAAACGCTGCCCTACGACATTTTCTCTCCGCATCAGGATATCGTCTCCCAACGTCTGTCGACCCTGTACCGCTTGCCCGCGCAACGCCAAGGGGTACTGATCGTGCCACTGGCCACGCTGTTGCAGCGCCTGGCTCCCCGCGCCTTTCTGGACCAACACTCGCTGCTGCTGAGCGTCGGCGAACGGCTGGATCAGGCGTCATTCCGCCAACGTCTGGAAGCGGCCGGTTACACCTGCGTATCACAGGTGCTGGAGCACGGGGAATTCGCGGTGCGTGGCTCGCTGATCGACCTTTTCCCCATGGGCAGCGAACTGCCTTACCGCGTCGACTTGTTCGACGACGAGATCGAGAGCATCCGCACATTCGAGGCGGAGTCGCAACGTTCCATCGCCAAGGTCGACGCCATAGAACTGTTGCCGGCACGGGAGTTCCCGCTGGACAAGGACGGGATTACCCGCTTTCGCCAGGGATTCCGCAGCCGCTTCGAAGGCGACCCGCAGCGCAGCCTGATCTATCGGGAAGTCAGCAACGGCAACCCACCCGCGGGCATCGAGTACTACTTGCCCCTGTTTTTTCAAACCACCGAGACGTTGTTCGACTACCTGCCGGCGACCACCCTGGTCATCACATTGGAAGCCGTGGACGAAGCATTGACGGCATTCCAAGCCCGTTTGCTGGAACGCTACGAACAACGCCGCCACGACATCGAGCGTCCCCTGCTGCCTCCCGCCGCCTTATTTCTGGATAACGGTCTGTTCCGCCGGATGCTGAGCGGCTATCCGCAGATCGTTTTGCGGCGCCAAGCCCAGGATGGCCAAACCGCCAACTTCGGCGCCTTGGACCCACCGGTGTTGTCGACGCCATCACGGGCCGACGCGCCCGGCGCGACGTTGCAGACTTTCGTACAGGATTATGCCGGGCGGGTGCTGGTGACGGTGGAATCCCCCGGTCGCCGCGAAGTGTTGTTGGACACCTTACGCACGACCGGTCTCAAACCCCAGACTTGCGTAGGGTGGCAGGATTTTCTGCAATCCGACTTAAGACTGGCCATCACCCTAGCTCCCCTGGAACAGGGGCTGATGCTGGAAACGCCGGCGCTGGCGATCGTAACGGAAGCCCAGTTGTATGGGGAACGCGCCGGACAGGCTCGTCGTCGCACCCCCAACCGCGATCCCGAGACGATCATCCGCAATCTCACGGATCTGGCCATCGGCGCGCCGGTCGTACACGAAGAACACGGCGTGGGCCGCTACGCGGGTTTGCAACGGCTGACGGCGGCCGGTATCGAAGCCGAGTACGTGGTCCTGAAATATGCCGAGGACGGCACGCTCTACGTGCCCGTCGCGTCGCTGCATCTGCTCGGCCGCTATACGGGTTCGGCGCCGGATTCGGCGCCGCTGCACAAGCTGGGGACCGAACAGTGGGCGCGCGCCAAACAAAAGGCGGCGGAACGTGTCCGGGATGTCGCGGCGGAACTGCTGGATCTGTACGCCCGCCGCCAGTCCCGGCCGGGGCAGATCTGCCGGTTGAACGAAGCCGATTACGCCGCGTTCGCGGCGGGTTTCCCCTTCGAGGAAACGCCCGATCAGCAGGCCGCCATCGAAGCGGTGCTGGACGATCTCGGTTCGGGCAAACCGATGGACCGGTTGGTCTGCGGCGACGTCGGTTTCGGCAAGACCGAAGTCGCCATGCGGGCCGCCTTCGCCGCCGTGCAGGATGGCCGCCAGGTCGCCATGCTGGTGCCCACCACGTTGCTGGCCCAGCAGCATTATCAGAACTTCCTGGATCGGTTCGCCGATTGGCCGATTCGGATTGCCGTGCTGTCCCGCTTCAACACCAAGAAACAGCAGGATGCCGTGTTGCCCGGCTTGCAGAATGGCACGGTGGACATCGTCATCGGCACGCACAAGCTGTTGCAGGGCGCCGTCAAATTCAAGAATCTCGGTCTGCTCATCATCGACGAGGAGCATCGGTTCGGCGTACGCCAGAAGGAACGACTGAAAGCCCTGCGCGCCGAAGTCGACATTCTGACCCTGACCGCGACACCCATCCCCCGCACCTTGAACATGGCCATGGCCAGCCTGCGCGATCTGTCCATTATCGCCACGCCGCCGGCCCAGCGACTGGCGGTGAAGACCTTCGTCGGCCAATGGAACGACGTGTTATTACAGGAAGCCTGCCAGCGCGAGATGAAACGCGGTGGGCAAGTGTATTTCCTGCACAACGAGGTGGAAACCATCGAACGCCAGGCCAAGACGCTGCAAGCCTTGGCGCCCGAGGCGCGCATCGCCGTCGCCCACGGCCAGATGCGGGAACGGGATCTGGAACAGGTGATGCTGGATTTCTATCATCGCCGCTCGCATATCCTGCTCTGCACCACCATTATCGAAAGCGGTATCGATGTGCCCACGGCCAACACCATCATCATCAATCGCGCGGATAAATTGGGTTTGGCGCAACTGCATCAACTGCGCGGTCGGGTCGGACGCTCCCATCATCGCGCCTATGCTTATCTGGTCGTACCGCCGCGCGAGGCGATGACCACGGACGCGGTCAAACGCATCGAAGCCATAGAATCGCTGGAGGATTTGGGCGCGGGCTTCATGCTGGCCACGCATGATCTGGAGATCCGCGGCGCGGGTGAATTGCTGGGTGAAGAGCAGAGCGGCCAGATTCAGGAAATCGGTTTTACTTTATACATGGAATTGCTGGAACGAGCGGTCCAGTCCCTGCGCGACGGCCGCACGCCGAACTTGGAAGACAAGGCCGACCACGGCCCGGAAATCAGTCTGCACAGCCCGGCCTTGATTCCCGATGATTATCTGCCGGATGTGCACACCCGGTTGATTCTGTACAAGCGCATCGCCAGCGCGCGCAACGCCGAGGAACTCCGCGAATTGCAGGTGGAAATGATCGATCGCTTCGGCCTGCTGCCCGATCCTACCAAGACGCTGTTTAGCGTCACCTCGCTCAAACTACTCGCCCAACCGGTTGGCATCCGTAAAATCGAAATCGGTCCCCAGGGTGGGCGCATCGTTTTCACGTCGGAACCGAATATCGATGTCGGTAAACTGCTGGCGCTGGTTCAGAAACAGCATCCACGCTACAAACTGGACGGCCAGGACAAATTGCGCATCAACAAGAATCTGCCCGATGTCGAGGGACGGGTTAAGGAAATCGAAGGGTTTTTACGTACGGTAGCGGTCTGATTAGTCCTAATCGATCGCCCGCAAGCTATCGCCTAGCCCGCTGCCCTGTCCGAAGTTTCATTCGTCAACTGGCGTTAGAGATGAAAGAAACCATTCCGACCTGGCACAAAGAAGCCTTGGAAAGAGGCATCGATTTTATCGTGATCGTTTACGAGAAAGCGGAGGGTTTTGTTTTCTGTCCGAGCGATCTCGAAAAACCATTCCGCGTGGGTGGCGATTACGATGGGAACTGGCCAACGAATGCCGAAGGCGCGATAGAGCATTTCGAACGCTATATCAATAAAGCCTACGTGAACCAGATAAGGTGGTTCATGGCGTACGTGAAAAAAGTTTATCTCGGCGAGGACTTCTCTTTAAAAGATCTGAAAGTTGAACAGCGAAAACTACGGACCCTCAGCGGTCGTTGGCCGTGGTGAATATTAAGAGGAAAACCATTGCGGCGGTCGTCTCGTCGCTCTTTACCGTCGCCGCTGGCGCAGGGCCTCGAACAGGAAAATTCCGGTCGCGACCGAGACATTGAGGCTTTCGACACTACCCAACATCGGAATGTGCGCCAGTCCATCGCAGGTTTCCCGCGTCAAACGGCGCAATCCCTTTTCTTCGGCGCCGACCACGATGGCTAGCGGGCCACTCAAATCCGTTTGATACAGGCTTTGTTCCGCTTCTCCGGCCGCTCCAATCATCCATAGTCCCAGTTCCTGAAGTTGGCGCAGCGTGCGCGCCAGATTGGTGACCTGAATGAACGGCACGACCTCGGCCGCGCCACAGGCGACCTTGCGCACCGCCGGAGTCAGGCCGACGGCCCGATCCGCGGGCGCGATGACGGCATGAACGCCGGCGGCGTCGGCCGAGCGCAGACAGGCCCCCAGATTATGCGGGTCTTGCACCCCATCCAGCACCAACAACAGCGGTGGACCATCGACTTCGGCGAGCAGCGCCGGCAAATCGCGCTCATCCCACGACGGGGCCGTCGAGCCGGCGTATTGCGCGACGACCCCCTGATGGCGGGCGCCTTGGCTGAGCCGATCCAGGGTGTCCCGTTCCGCCCACTCGACCCGCACCTGCTGGCGTTCGGCTTCGTCAAGCAATTGACGCAAGCGTTGGTCACGGCGCCGCTGCTCCGCCCAGATGGTTTGAATCGACCCGGCATTGCGGCGCAAGGCGGACAATACGGCATGCAGTCCATAAAGATAGTGTTCGTCGGCTGGCATGATCAGCTCCGCCGACGCTTGCGGGATTTGGGGCGTGGCGCGCGCTTGGGCGCGGCGCGTGGCGGCGCCACCAGTTCGAAATCGATTTTGCGGTCGTCGAGATCGACCCGGATGACCCGCACCTGAAGGGTATCGCCCAAGCGATAGGTTTGGCCGGTATTTTTACCGCGTAGCCGATGGCCCACCGGATCGAAGTGGTAATAATCGTTGCTCAAGGCGGTGACATGCACCAGTCCTTCCACGAAAAATTCCCGCAACTCGACGAACAACCCAAAGGCCGTGACGCTGGACACCGTGCCCTCGAAGACATCGCCGATCTTGTCCAGCATGAACTCGCATTTCAGCCATTCCACGGCATCCCGCGTGGCTTCGTCGGCGCGCCGCTCGGTCATCGAACAGTGTTCGCCCAGACTGAGCATCTGCACCGGGGTATAGAAAAAACCGGCGGGTTTGCCACCGCGCAGTACATGACGAATCGCTCGGTGCACCAGCAGATCGGGATAACGGCGGATCGGCGACGTGAAATGGGTGTATTGTTCGTGGGCCAGGCCGAAATGCGCTTCCTTGGCCGGGCTGTAGACGGCTTGCGCCAGCGAGCGCAGCAACACGGTTTGCACGAGATGCGCATCCGGGCGTTCCCTCACGCGCTCCAGTAGCTGTGCGTAATCCTTGGGGGTGGGTTCGTCTCCGCCCCCAAGACGCAAGCCCAGTTCCCCGAGAAATCCCCGCAAGCGTTCCAACTTCTCGCGGCTCGGCCCGGCATGGATACGGTACAGGGTGGGCATGCGATGGCGCCGCAGAAAGCGGGCGGCCGCCACGTTGGCGGCGATCATGCATTCCTCGATCAGCCGGTGGGCGTCGTTGCGTTCCGTGGGAACGATGCGCTCGATCTTGCGATCCGCCCCGTATTCGATGACCGTTTCCTGAGTCTCGAAATCAATCGTTCCCCGCGCCTCGCGGGCCCGTAACAGAATCCTGAAAAGACCGTAAAGATTGTCCAGATGCGGCAGCAGTTCGCCGTATTCCTCGCGGACAGGGGTATTGCGCTCGACCAGCATGGCGGCCACGGCATCGTAGGTCAGCCGCGCATGGGACCGCATCACCGCCTCCACGAAACGCGATCGCAACACCCGCCCTTCGTCGTTGAGGGTCATGTCGCAGATCATGCACAGGCGGTCGACCCGTGGATTCAGGGAGCATAAACCGTTGGACAGAACCTCCGGCAACATGGGTATGACCCGATCGGGGAAATACACCGAGTTACCGCGCCGTTGAGCTTCTTCGTCAAGAGCGGCGCCGGGATGCACGTAGTGGGAGACATCGGCGATGGCGACCAGCAGACGCCAGTTCTGCCCACGCCGTTCGCAATACACGGCATCGTCGAAATCGCGGGCGGTGACGCCGTCGATCGTTACCAGCGGCAGGCCCCGCACATCCCAACGATCCCGCGTCGCCGATTCCGGAACTTCGGGTGCGAAGCATTCGGTCTCGGCGAGGACGGCGGCGGGCCACTCCGTGGGAATATCGTAACCGGCGATGGCGATTTCCACTTCCATGCCGGGGGCCATGTGATCCCCCAGAACCTCCTTGACGCGTCCGATCGGACGGCTTTTCTTGCTGGGCTGCTCGATGATTTCCGCGATCACGATCTGGCCGGGCTGGGCATCGTTCTGATATTCCGGCGGTATCAGGATATCCTGGTGGATACGCCGATTATCCGGCAGCACGAAACCCAGTCCGCGTTCCTGGAAAAACCGCCCGACCACGCGCAGGGTGTTGCGTTCCAGCACCTCGACCAGCGCGCCTTCCCGGCGACCCCGCTGGTCGATGCCGGCCAGACGCATCACGGCCCGGTCGCCGTGCAACAATGAGCGCATCTGACGGGGCGAAATGAACAGATCGTCGCCGCCCTCGTCGGGTATCAAAAAGCCGTAGCCTTCGGGATGACCGATCACCCGACCGGTAATCAGATCCATCTTGGAAACCAGGCCATAGCCCTGACGGCGATTGCAGATCAGTTGCCCATCCCGTTCCATGGCCCGGAGCCGGCGCCGCAAGGCTTCGACATCGTTCGGGTCCTTGACCTGCAGGGCGTCGCACAGCTCTTCCAGCGTCATCAACACCCCGCGTTCTTCCAGAAACGCCTGAAGGAACTCGCGACTGGGGACGGCTCGTTCGTATTTCTCCTGTTCTCTTTGGAAAAAAGGATCGTTTTTACGCCAGGGAATCCGGCGTTGTTTTTGAGTCATGGTGCTTCCAATGGGATTGAGCCCGGCTTAGGTCACTATCCGGCCATCGACGATTTGAACGGGGGTACCGTCGAAGCGCGTCAGGAAAAAGCCCGGAAAATCCTCGTTATAGGTTTTGCTGTAATCTTGCAGCAGGCCAAGCGCCTGCTGTTCGCCGGCCAGCAGTCCCTGGGCGCCGTCGGCGCGGTAGTGGACGCCGGCGGCGTCGCGCGCCAGGGCGATGTTGTGGGCCAGCTTGTTGATCTCTCCGCCCAAAGTCAATTCCGTCGTGGACGGAATCGCTTCCAGGCCGGTTCCGTCCGCACTGGGCTGCACGGCATCGATCAGGTAGTCCTCGTTGAACAGGGCTTTGAGAACGGTGGCGCAGGCCCCGGAAAACGTGGCATGGCCAGCCGGATAAGACGGATGGGTCGGCGATCCTTCCGGATAGGCCAAGGGTAACAGGGCGTTGCCGTTGCGTGCGACCAACCGGGCGACTGCGTCCGACAGCAGCAGTTCGTCGGGCAAACCGTAGTCCCGCCCGCGCCGCTGATTTTCGATGCGTCCCGCGTACACTTCGGGGCGAACCCGCCGATGCACCAGCCATTTTTGATACCAGGCGCTTTTCATCGCCGTATCTGCGGCCTTGGTGACCAGATGATTGATATCGGCCACGCCGAAGGTCACGAAACCCTCCTGGGTGAACGAATCCCGATAGGGATTCTCCGGAGCCAGCGCCTCCACTCCGAAGCCCATCATGATCAGTCCGGCATTGAAAAAAGCCTGGAAGGGGAAATCGACATGGACGTATTGCCCGAGATCCCGATTGCTGGCGATGTAGCGGGTGTCCGAATCGAAACTCAGAGCACGGGTGGGAATAGCGCCACGCTGTAAGGCGAGCCATTCCGCGTAATCGGTACCGAAGTCCTCGTCCGCCACGGGAAAACGATAGCGTTGGTCGATAGTCGCCATGCCGTACGGAATCGGCAACCACAAAAACTGGCTGAGGTAAGGCCCCACGAGATCGCCGGCCGTGGAACCCCGAAACAGGGTGCGGGGCGTGACGCGGCCGGATTCGGTCGGCCCCGCTTGCACCGACAAGCGGTTCAGATCCTCGACGGCGGCATTGACCAGGGCATCGGACTCGTAACGCTCGAAGGGGATGTCACGGGTCAGCGCCTGCCAGTAGACCTCGGCCATTTCCGCCGCCATCGCCGCGCTGGCAAAGGCTGGCGGCGGGGCGATGCGCGTGGCGTGCGTGCCGATGCCGGTCATCTCGAAGGCGTAAGCCGCCTGTGGGTTGGCCAAGCGGCGTCCGGTACCCAAGCCCGCGTCGGGCGCGAGTACGATGGCTTCGAAATCCTGGGGATCGCCGCTTGCCAAGGCGTTGCGCAAGGACTGATAGGCGGCCTGATCGACCTCGCCGAACTCGTTATGTGGTAGGCATTTGGAAAAGTTGCCCCGCTTATCGTCATAGAGTTCTTCGTCGCCATTGCTCTCCTGCGGCGGCCGCCGTTCCTCGAAATGACTGCGCGCGCAACGGCTGCGCAACCAATATTCCTCGTAGCGGCGGCGGTCGGGGGTGAGCGGTCCGAGTTCCTCGGCGCTGGCCGTTGGGGCGATGAACAGGTTGCCCAGTCCGCCCAGCATGGCGGCCATGCCGGAACCGCCGGTCGCTTGCAGCCAGCGTCGGCGGGAAATCGCTAAAGCAGGGGTGGCGGGAGAGGGTGTCGTCGCTAATGGGTTCTCTTGGTTTTCGTCCGGTGAATAATCTTTGTTTTGCATTGTATTCCTCAACGTTCGCTTATCGCTGACGAATCCGCGATTGGAAAGTTCATGTTACACCTCCGTTGGCGCCTTCACTAACTATTCGCGGTCGGCAAGCTTGCCAAGTCTGACAGGCGCTCCGTTTCCTGAAATGCTTTAGCACTACCGATTTATCAAACGGCGGCTACACTTTGCGAAAAGGAGGCCAAGGTGTTCGTTCCCCGCCGCCGATGAACACAAGGAGAGAAGCAATGGACCCGACCGACTATCCGTGTCGTATTCTGCTTTGCGTTTCCGGTCTGTCGCCGCAGATTATTACCGAAACACTGTATGCCTTGGCGGTAGCACGGCAGCCGCCTTTCATTCCCAGCGAAACCCACCTGATCACCACGGCGGAAGGCGCGGAACGTGCGCGATTGACCCTGCTGCACGGCGATACGGGATGGTTTCACCGGCTGTGCCGCGATTATGAATTGACCGGAATCCGGTTCGCGGACGACACGATTCATATCCTGGACGATGGCCATGGCGCGGCCCTGAAGGACATCCGAATTCCTTCCGACAATCAAAGGGCGGCCGATCAAATCACCGCTGTCGTGCGGAAATTGACCGCCGAACCCGACAGCGCGGTGCATGCCTCCATCGCCGGGGGCCGCAAGACCATGGGTTTTTATCTGGGCTACGCCATGTCGCTGTTCGGGCGCGCGCAAGACCGGTTGTCCCACGTGCTGGTTTCCAGCCCTTTCGAATTTAACCAGCAGTTCTTCTACCCGACCCGTGAATCGCGGGTGATCTATACCCCGCCGCCGGAACAGCGTCCGCTGGACACCCGCGACGCGCAAGTGACGCTGGCGGAAATCCCCTTCGTGCGCCTGCGCGACGGGCTGGACGAGGCGTTGTTGAGTGGCGAGGCCAGTTTCAGCGAAACCGTGCGGCGTGCTCAGTCGAGTCTGGCGATTCCTGAATTGGTGCTGGATGCCGGCAAGGGTTGGGTGCGTTGCGGTGAAACGGCCTTGCGACTGACGCCCATCAGTTTTGCTTGGCTGGCTTGGTTCGCCCGGCGCGTTCTGGACGGGCTGCCGCCCTTGCATTGGAAGGGAGTCAGCCACGCGGACATCGAAGGTTTCCTCGGCGAATACAAAGCGGCGCTCAACGATCCGCTGGCCGACGATGAGCATTCCAAGATCGTGACAATCAGGCAGAAAGGGATCACCAAGGAATTTCTCGAACAGCGCAATAGCAAACTCAAAAGGGAGTTGAGCAGCAAGCTGGGTAGCAAAATCGCCGAGCAATATGCGGTCCGAACGAAGGGACGCAGCCTGGAGGGCTACGCCCTGGATTTGCCTCGGGATCGGATTCGGTTTGGCGTGGTGGAGCGGGATTAGTTCACCAGGTATGGGACACGGGATACTGATGGATCAGCGGATCGGGGGTCAGCAACGTCAGTCCATGATGAATCGCCTGGCAAACCAGCATTCTATCGAAAGGGTCCTTGTGTCGGTCCGGAAGTGCCGGGAGCTGGAAGATAGCTTCTTCTTCCAAGGGCAAGGCGGCAATGCCATGACGGTCCCGATGGCCTGAAACGAAAGCCCGTGGAGAATCGGGTAACGGAAGCCGCCCCAACTGATGCTTGACGACAATTTCCCACACGGAAACCGCGCTCAGGAAGACTTCGTTTTCGGCTTTGGAAAACAGCGTCCGCGCACGTTCCGAAAGCGTTGGGTCGTCTCCCACGATCCACAGAAACGTGCAGGTATCCAACAGCAGCTTCATGGCTCCAGGCCAATAAACGAATCGATCACGTCATCGGGTAGTGGATCGAAGAAGCTGGCGGGAACCTTGAATTCATCCTTGCCCAAACCGATCGGTCGCGGCGTTGTAGCGGGCGTCGGCAACGGGCGGATTTCCGCGATGGGCCGGTTGCGCTTGCATAGAAGAATCGTTTCCCCTTGCTGAAGGGCTTCGAGGTAACGGGAGAGGTGGGTCTTTGCTTCGTGGATGTTGAGGATGATCATGGTCGTGAATAGGGTCTATAACTTAGTTCACTACTATACCTATTTTTTGATTCGTTTACCGGGGATTGGCAAGCTTGTCGAGCATGACAAGCCGTGCTGAGACCACGCAAAATATTTCTTCGAGATTCAATCAACGATTGGTAACGGGACTGTACCCATGAGCGAACAACCCAACCTATTAGAAACCGCACTCGGGGGATTTTTCCAAGATATTGGCAAATTCATGCAGCGCGCTTATGGCGCGGTGTCACAAATGGACCCACGACCTAGAGCACGTGAATCAGTGATTTTGCCGACTGATGGGCATGGTGGATACACCCATAAGCACGTCTTATGGACCGAAGCCTTTTTCCATTGGATGGAACAGGAGGGCCTATTTTTTCCGCCTGGCATAAACCGCGACCGGGTGCGTGACATGGCAGTGTTTCACCACAAGCCAGAGGCGTTCGGATCGTTGGGCTGGCTAGCCGCGGAGGCCGACCGGCTTTCCTCCGGTATGGACCGCAAGCCGCGCGATTACGAGGCATCGGAAACCGAGGCCGAGTACAAGGGGTGGGATGCCTTTATCAAAACCCCCCTGCGAAGCATCTTCGGTTCAGTGGATTTGGGTTTGGGCGATCCGCCGCAATGCCATCAACTGCTTACGGAACTCATCCCCGACGACCATCTGTTACCGGAGTCAAAACTAGATACCCGTGACTACCCGATACGCTATCGGCATCTGTGGGACCATTTCGCCACCGAATTCAAGGTATTGTGCGGGCTGGATAACGTGGCTTTATTCAGCGAGGGTCTATTGTCGCTGTCCGAGCGGTTTACCTTTGCTATTCCTTCTTCCACGGTCGACGTGCCCGACGTGTCGCTACACGATCACAACCGCACTGTCGCTGCCATCGCCGCATGCTTATACCGCTGGCACGCAGCTAACGGCACGCTCGGCGACGAAAAAGCAATTCGTGATCGCTCGGCTGAAAAGTTTTATCTGCTGGCCGGTGATCTATCTGGGATTCAACACACTTTGTTTTTGCTGGCCAATCAGCAGGTCAAGGGCGTCAACAAAATTCTCCGCGCCCGCTCGTTCCTGCTGGGGATGATGGTTGAAGCCGCTGCGTTGCGCTGCCGCCACGGATTCGATTTGCCCGTGTTCAACCTGATCCAGAACGCGGGTGGACGCTTTGTATTGTTGTTACCGGCATTGCCGGAAGTCAGGGAAAGGGTCGCCGTGCTACAAACCGAGTTGGATCACTGGCTGGGCGAACGCTATCTGGGTGAATTGGCATTGAACCTGGCGCTATCACCACCGTTCGGAGGTCAGGCTTTGCAGGCGAGCCAGTTTTCCAAGGTGCAGGCGGCGCTGAGTCGGGCGTTGGATACTGCGAAACAACAGGCTTTACGCTACTACCCCACCGGAATATTGATGGCGGATTATGAACAGGAAGAATGCACTGCCTGTGGTAAGCGCCCGGCCCGACATCGAGAGAATGACACCCGCCGCTGTGATGTTTGTCATGACGCACACCGAGTGGGGGGCTGGCTGCCCAAGGTAGGCGCGGTCAGTTGGCAGATGACGCAACCACGATCGGGAAACTGGACCGTGGAACTACCCGGTCATCTGTGGTTAACCCTGCATGAGAAACCACCTCATTCAACTGAAGCATTATTGGGCGGGTTTCGCCTTTACCGGGGCGAGCAAGACACACCCACCGGACCGTGGCCATTGCGCTTTGTGGCTGCCTACGTTCCGCGTCTCAACGAGGGCGAGGCCGATCATCCGCTCTACGCCCACTTAAGCGATGAGGCTCAAGAAGTGGCGGTCGGTGAACTCAAGACCTTCGAACATCTGGCCCAGGATGCGCTGGAACTGGATAGCCATGGTTCTCCATTAGGCAAACCGTTTCTGGCGGTGCTGAAAGCGGATGTGGACCGACTGGGGTTTCTGTTTGGCTTCGGGTTGCGTGACCCGAACGATTCCAAGAAGGATCGCGCCACACTCAGTCGCTACGCCTCCCTGTCGCGCATGCTGGATCTGTTCTTTACCGGCTATTTGCAAGAGCGATTACGGCGAAATTATCCGCAGACCTACACCGTTTACGCCGGTGGCGACGACTTGCTGTTGATCGGGCCTTGGTGGCAAATGGTCTGCCTGGTGAGTGATCTTCACGAGCAATTCCGTCGCTATGTCGGCGGTAATCCCAACATCACCCTGTCCGCCGGGCTGGCATTGTGCAAAGCCAACCAGCCGCTCAATCGCACGGTTTTGGAAGCGGAAGAACGGTTGGAACAGGCCAAGGATGCCGGACGAGACCGGGTTGGTCTGCTGGATGAGGAGCCGGTCACCTGGGAACAATTGCCCACCTTACTGCGGCGTGCTGAAACCTTGAACGAGTGGCTACGTACCGGCTGGCTGAATACAGCGCTGGTGTACAAGGTGCTCTACTTCGCCGAGGAACGCCGCCGGGCCGAGCAACCCGACGAGCAAGGTCGGTTCAGTCTGGCTCATGCCGACTGGCGCGCGCGCTGGGCTTACCACTTGGCGCGGAATGTCCGCGATAGTCGGGTTATTCCCGACCCGGAAAAGAAAACGGTGATGACCGTGCTGAATCAGCTTTTGGGACTGGACGCCGACATTCGCACTCAAGCGGAATGGGCCTCGCCGCGCATCCCGGTCAGCATCGCCTTATATCGCAATCGTTGATTACATGGGAGATTTCAAAGTGGCACAACAACCTTATCGATCCCAACACGGCGGCCAGGGTGGGCGTGGGCCAGGAGGAGGTGGTTTCGGCGGCAATTCAACGGAACCCAAAAGCCTGCCGACTCCTCAGCCTGTCGTTTATTTTCAACCGGATGGCTCCCTGGTTCCGACTTTGATGGACAGTCAAGCCGAGGACTTGGCGCAAAGCCTGAGTCAGGTCACCACGACTCAACTACGGCGTTTTTACGATGACGTATTGACCTTGCGACAGCGGCTGGCGGCGGAACAACGCCAAGGGCATGACAAGGAATCCGTCTTCAATAACCTACGCGCCGACTTCAAGATGCTAAAAGCCAAGGCGGTTTATGCGCACGGACGTAATCAGAAAACCGTGCCCCTTCCATTGCTACAGTTTTTTATTGATCACGTTGCAGCAGTGAATAACGCCCGTGATTTTGAGGCGTTCTGCAAGCATTTTCAGGCCGTAGTGGCTTTTCACAAATTCTATGGCGAAAAGAATTAACCGAGCCGGGAGACAACGATATGACGCATAGCCTGCTTTCTACTCATCGTATCAGCGCGACACTGATTCTACGCAGTGGCTTGCACATCGGTGCGGGCAAGGACGCTATCGAGATCGGCGGCCTGGATTTACCCGTGGTCAAACAACCCTTCACCCAGGAACCCTACATTCCCGGCTCCAGCCTCAAGGGCAAGCTGCGTTCACTGCTGGAATGGGCGCTCAATCAGGTCGAGGACGACGGCAGCGTGTGGGGAAGTAATAAAAGCAGTCAATACGATGCCAACGATCCTATCCTGCGTGCCTTCGGTACTACCCATAAACAATGGAGTGGCGGTCCTACTCGGTTGCTGGTGCGCGATGCCTATTTGGAGAAAGCTTGGGCGGATTCTATTCGCGAACAAGGATTGCCTTTCACTGAGGAAAAGATGGAAGTCACCATCGACCGTATTCAGGGCAAAGCTAAAGATGGGGGACTGCGGCGAACTGAACGGGTTCCTGCGGGAGCGCGCTTTGAATTGGATATGGTTTTCAAGGTATTCGCCTGGAACGGTGACGGCGGCGAAATCGACCGGGATTGT
>JACKMZ010000007.1 GCA_024235135.1 Gammaproteobacteria bacterium
CAGGGTGATGATCACGGCCGCGCCGACGATCAGGGCTTCTCGCCAGCCCAGGGCGACCAGCACCAGGAGAATCACGAAGCCGGTGGCGAAGATCAGCTTGCCGATCAGCGTCATGGCCTTGTCGTTAGCGGTGATGCCGTAATCGCGGGTCACCGTCACGTTGACCCCGTCCGGAATGACGATACCCTTGAGTTGCTCGACACGCTCGATAAGGGCGCGAGCGATGTCCACCGCGTTCTCGCCGGGCTTCTTGGCGATGGCCATCGTCACGGCGGGAAACTCACCGGGCGTGGCGATGCCCTTTTGCGCCGCCGCCGGGCCGCTGCCCAGCCAGACATAGCTTTTCGGCGAGTCCGGCTGCAAACGCACTTCCGCCACGTCGGCCAGATACACCGGTTCTCCCTCGTGCAACCCCACCACCAGTTCCGAGACCTGTTCCGGTTCCAGCAAAAAGCTGCCGGCCTGCACGGGAATTTCCCGGTTGTCGCCCACCAGCGCGCCGGCGTCATACGATGTGTTGGCGGCCGTCAGCGCCTGGCGCAGATCATCCAGGGACAGGCCGTAACCGGCCAACTTCACCGGGTCCAGCAACACCCGCACCACTCGCTCGGGACCACCGATGGTATAGATGTCACGCGTGCCGGGCACCCGTTTCAATTCCGCTTCCAGGGCGTGGGCAACCTGCACCAGATCGTAGGAACCGTGCTGCGGATCGGCGTTCCACAGCGTCAGGGCGACGATGGGCACATCGTCGATGCCCTTGGGCTTGATCAAGGGCTGGCCCACGCCCAGGTTCGAGGGCAGCCAATCCTGATTGGAATAGATCTTGTTGTACAGCCGCACAATGGCGTCGGTTCGCGGCTCGCCCACCTCGAACTGGACCGTGAGTATGGCCAGTCCGGGCCGCGATACGGAATAGACGTGCTTTATTCCTTCGATTTCGGACAGCACCTGTTCCGCCGGCGTGCTGACCAATTGCTCCACTTCGGCGGCGGTCGCGCCAGGGAAAGGCACGAACACGTTGGCGAAGGTCACGTTGATCTGTGGCTCTTCCTCGCGCGGCGTCACCAGCACCGAGAAAACGCCCATCAACAGACCGACCAGCGCCAGCAGCGGCGTGATTTCGGAATGCAGAAAACGTCGGGCGATGGCCCCGGAAACACCGAGGCGCTCTTCCGAATGGGCTGCCGTCATCTCACTGCTCCGCCTGCCGTTCCTTCAAATAGATCCCCGCGGCGATAGGGTCCAGGGCGACCTGTTCGCCGGCTTCCAGACCGGCCAAGACTTCCACCCTACCGTCGTCCGCGGCGTCCCCGATCCTGATTTGCCGCAGGCTGACCCGATGATCGGCCACCACATAGACCGCGCTGACTTCGCCCCGATGCACCACGGCCTGCGACGGCACCAGCAATCGCTGGACACTGCCGATGGCGAAAGCCGTCTTGACGAACATGCCCGGATACAACCCCGGCGTATCGCGCGGCAGATAGACACGCACCTTGAAGACATTGCTAGTCGGATCGGCGTAGGGGAAAAAGGTCAAACGGGTAGCCGCCATGCGGCGGCCATCGTCCAGCAGGACATGGGCCTGGCTGTGCTGACGCACCACCTCGATGGAACGCTGCGGCACTCCGGTGACAACCCGCAAGTCATCCAATGAAAACCCCGTCATCAGGGCTTGTCCCGGTTGCACGCTCTCGCCGAGCGACACATGCCGTTCGAGCACCACCCCACCGTAGGGCGCCTTGATCACCGTGTTATCCAGTTCCTCCCGCGCACTGGCAACCGCCGCCTGCGCCGCTTCCAGGCGCGCCCTGGCGGCATCCAGGGCGGCGGTGGCGGCGTCCATATCGGCCTTGGCCACCAGATTGCGGGCGAAAATGCCCTTGACCCGATTGTATTCCGCCTGCGCCTCGTTGAAGCGCGCATCGGCTTCCCGGACACCCGCCTCGGCGCGCGTCAGGCTCGCCCGTTGCTCGGTATCCCGCAGACGGATGATGACCGCGCCCTGAGGCACGACATCGTTCACATCGAACAGGATTTCCTGAACCCGACCCGCTGTCTGAGCCGATACGGTGCTGCGATTGACCGCCTCGGTCACGCCTTCCAGGATCTGTTCGCGCGGCAGACGGCGGGTTTCGGCGGTCGCCACCGCGAAAGGCAGTTCCGCCCCCCAGACATTGGCCAGGACAGCGCAATATCCCAACAAAACCAGCGCGATTCGATGATATGGCCGCATACGGCATTCCCCAACAGACCGTCTATATTAGAATATTATAATGTTTATGACGGAAAAACCCAAGATAACGTCTTATCCTCTGGCTATCCTATGAGCCAATCCGGTTGGATTTTTTCGAGGTCCCAAAGGCTCCCCGAAAGTCACTGGGCGCCAGCCGCTTTCATCCGCCCGGCGGCCTCGACGATTGTCGAGGGGCGTTCAACCGGTCGAGACAAGACCGCGACCACGCGGCTCAATCGTGGCATTATTATTCGCAAAAGCACGCGAAATTAAATCATAAGACAAAGCCTTCGCGAGTTCGGCGTAACGGCCGCAGAACCGCTCGCCATGATACTTCGCTGGATTGGGGATGACATCAGAATTCAAGCCTACCGATTCCGTCGTCGAGTTTTCGTCCATTCCAACGGACGGACCGCCGGATTTGGAGCAATGCCTGCTTGCCGAAGCCGTGCGCCTGCACGAAGAAGGGCAAGGATATCTCGACGAGCCCGACGCCGAAGCGGCGGCGCGGGCGGCGGGCGGCGATCTGCAGCACCGGATCATCGTGCGCGCGCACGCGCTGTCCGTCGCCCCCGCCCTCACTCAGGCTCTCCATCAATTGCGCGGCGCTTCCACCGTGGTGGTGATCGTCGCGCTGATCTTCGTCACCGTCGCCGGAGCCAGTCTGGCCCAATTGACCCTGGGGGCGACGGCGGACGGACCCGTCAATTTCTTCTGGGTGCTGGGCGCCATGCTCGGCCTACACAGCCTTGCCTTGCTGCTGTGGGTCGGTTTGATGTGCTTCCTGCCCAACGTGGCGGCGACCGGTTCGCTGGGTGGATTGGCCTTCGCCATCGGCCGGCGCGTAACGCATTGGCTGCATCGCGGTCCCCTGCCGATGGCCGCCATCCGAGCCGGCGGTTTGGTCTACGGCGGTGGCCAGCTTGGGCGCTGGACGCTTAGTACTATCAGCCACGCCCTGTGGTCGGCGTATCTCACCGGCTGCATCGTGCTGGTGCTGCTGATTCTCAGCGTCAAGCAATATTCCTTCGCCTGGGAGACCACGATCCTCTCGGACAGAACCTACACGACGCTGACTCGCGTGATCGCCGTGGGACCGGACGCCTTAGGTTTCACCACGCCCAGCAGCGAACAGATCGCCGCCAGTCACTGGGATAAACGCAGCCAGTTTCCCGGTGAAGCCCGAGAAGCCTGGTCGGGCCTGCTGGTCGGTAGTCTGATCGCCTATGGTCTGCTGCCGCGGCTTTTGTTGCTGGCGTTCAGTCTGTTCTCCTGGCGCCGCGCCAGTCGCCACTTCCGGCTGGATTTGAACAAGCGGGGCTATGCCCGCCTGCAAACCCGGTTGGTGCCGGTCGCCCATACCCTGGGCGTGGTCGATGCGGACACGGCGCCGGCCGCCAATCGGGTTCCCGCGCCACTGGAGCAACCCTTGGACTTCGGTGGCGGCGGTCCCGCCGCCATCGTGGGGTTCGAGATCGATGCGCCCGTTTCGGGCTGGCCACCCGCGATCGACGGGGTGGATTGGCTGGACTTGGGTTTCGTCGACGACCGGGCGGGTCGGCAACGGGTGTTGACGACCGTAGGCTCGTCTCCTACTCCACCGCGCGTGATCGTGTTGGTTTGTTCCTTGACCGTCACCCCGGATCGAGGGACGCGGGCCTTTGTCCACGAACTGCAACAGACGACGCGGATACCGGTCGCCCTTGCCCTGACCGAGGGCCAACGTTTACGGGAACGCGGCGACACCGAGCAATTGGAACAGCGCATCAATGATTGGCGTGATCTGGCCAGCGGCGCGCAAGTCGCCGGCCACCGGGTGGTGGAAATCGATCTCGATCATCTCACGGACACCAGCCGCTCGCGGTTAACCACGCTGGTACTCGGCAGGACGGCTGCGCCACGCGGACCGGGCCGGCTACCGCAAGCCCTGGACTTGATCAAACAGCAGGCGAAATCCTGGACCGCGACGCCAACGCCAGAAACCCAAGCGGAACTGCATCGCGCCATCGCGCAACTCTATCAGGGCGGCGGCCACACCTGGCAGAACCTGCTGCAAACGCGATGGCGCGACGGGCAATCCCAGTTGCAGCAGATGAAGACCAGCGCGGAACGCATGGTCGATCTGCTGCCGGCCCGTTTGCGCGTCAGTCCTCGCTGGCTGGCGGCGGGTGCGGCGGCCGGCGCGCTGAGTTGCGTAGCGGCGGCCACCCTGGTGGCGCCGGCCGCCATCGCCGCCCTCCCAGCCTGGGCTGGGCTGGGCGCCGCCTTGTCCACGCTGGTGCGGCCCGGCACGACGCAACCGGATACCGCACCCCAACCCTCGATCGACTTCGGTACCGCGGTCTGTAGCGCGGCCCTGTTCGCCCTGTTGCTGGAACTGCAAGGACGGGACGAAACGGCGATTTCCCGCCTGCTGGACCGGATCGTCGAAGCGGGCGAACCGGTCATCGAAGACGCCGAAGCGGCCGCCACCTGGCTGGATGATCTTAAACGCCGCTTCGATGAAGCCGTGGCGGCGGAGGGCGGAGCGTGAAGCTGGCCAAACTCAAAGTGGCCGTGGTCGGCCATACCAATACCGGGAAGACCTCGTTGCTGCGCACGCTGACTCGCGACATGACCTTCGGCGAAGTGTCCAACCGACCGGCCACCACCCGTCACGTGGAAGGCACGGCCTTGCTGATCGACGGCAAGCCGCTGATCGAACTCTACGACACACCCGGCATGGAAGATTCCATCGGTTTACTGGAGCACCTGGAATCGCTGCGCCAGAATCGCCAAAGCGAATGGATCAAGATCATCCGTCGGTTTCTGGAAAGCCCGGCGGCCCAGACCCGATTCGAGCAGGAGGCCAAGGTATTGCGTCAGGTCCTCGGCAGCGACGTCGCCTGGTATGTCATCGATGCGCGCGACCGGGTGCTGGGCAAGCATCGGGATGAACTGGAGATTCTCGGGCGCAGCGCCAAACCGGTGGTGCCGGTGCTCAATTTCGTGGCCAGCCCCGAGGCCAAAACCGCCCGTTGGCGGGAACATTTGGCGCGGGTCAACATGCACGCCGTGGTCGAATTCGATACTGTGGTGATCAACGAAACCAGCGAGCAACATCTTTTCGAGAAAACCCGCACCTTATTGGATTCCTTCCGGCCCACGCTGGACGCAGTGATACAGGACCGCATCCGGATGCGCGCCAATCTGATTCGCGCCTCCGCCGATCTGTTGGCCGATCTGTTGATCGACGTCGCTTCCTATCTGGCCATCACGCCCTCCGACGGACAACAGACCAAAGCGATGGAGAAACTGCGGCAATCCGTGCGGCAACGCGAACAACGCTGCGTGACCGCCCTGTTGGAACTGCACCGCTTCCGCCCCGACGATTATATGGCGCAGGATCTGCCCATCCTCGATGGCGAGTGGGGTCTGGATTTGTTCAATCCCGAATCGCTCAAGCAGTTCGGCGTCAAGGCCGGCGGCGCGGCGGCGGCCGGCGGCATGGCCGGTTTGGCGGTGGACGCCATGACCGGGGGCCTGACGCTGGGCGCGGCGGCCGCCTTGGGCGCGGCCTTGGGCGCATTGGTCAGTGGCTCGCGTACGCACGGCAAACGCCTGACGGATCGGCTGCGAGGTTATACCGAGCTGCGGGTCAACGACGCGACGATGAAACTGCTGGCATTACGCCAGATCGAGTTGATACGCGCTCTGCTGCGGCGCGGCCACGCCAGCCAGGACAAAATCCAGCTCAACGCCAAGGCGGCGGAGGCCGATCAAGCCTGGAAAGGCTGGCGACTACCCGAAGTGCTCAAACAGGCCAGGGCCAACCCCGACTGGTCCCGTTTGAATGAAATTCCGCTGGGTACCGGCCAGACCAGCGGCCGCCTGACCGCCATGGACCGACTGGCCCGGCTGCTGGAATCCAGCTTCGCCGATGATCCAACCAGCCAGCCGAAACCGGAATAAATCCGGCGGCTGTCCTTCTCCCTCACAGCGGCGGGCACGCGCTGATGTATCAGATCTCCAACGGCACCTACACAATGCACATCGGCCCGGCGGGCACGGGCTATTCCAGTTGGCGGGATATCGCGCTCAGCCGCTGGACCGATGACCCCGTCGAGGACAACGCCGGTTTCTTCATTTATCTGCGTGACTTGGCCAACGGCGAGCGGTGGTCTCTAGGCCATCAACCCCTACGCCAGACCGCCGAACGGTATCGAGTCCACGGTACGAAAGGGCGGTTTCTGCTTGAACGACATGACCGGGGCATCGAATCCCGCCTGATGGCCACCGTCGTTCCCACGGCGGATGTAGAGATTCGCCGGATTACGCTGCGCAATGACAGCGACCATCCGCGCCGTTTGGAAGTCACCGGCTATCTTGAAGTGGTGCTGGCGTCGGCGGCCGCCGATGCGGCGCATCCAGCCTTCGCCAAATTGTTCGTGGAAACCGAAGCCATTCCCGAACAGGCGATTTTGTTGGCGACCCGCCGGCCGCGCGGTGCAACGGAACGGCGGATATGGATGGGACACCGCTTGGTGGGCATCGGGACCTTGCAATACACCACCGAACGATCCGGCTTCGTGGGACGCAACCGCAGTCTGGCCTCCCCCAGGGCCTTGACGGGCAATACCTCGCTGGCGGGCGTGGTGGGTCCCGTTCTGGAACCGATTTTCAGCCTGCGGCGGGTAGTCGATCTGCAACCTGGAGCGGAAATCGAACTGAGCTTTCTGCTGGCCGCCGCCGACACGCGCGACACGACGCTCAGTTTGCTGAATCGCTACGGGAATGCTTCCGCGATCGCCGGGGTCCTCGGACGCTTGAACACCGTGCAGGAGATACCCTGGGATATTCCCTTCCGCGCGGCGGCTGAACAGGACGCGCCGTCCTACTCTCCAGCCCCGCACGTCGACGAGTACGGTCTAGCCCGTGACGAACCCCTGCGCTATGCCAATGGCCTTGGAGGTTTCAGCGAGGACGGTCTGGAATACGTGATTCAGGTACGCGCCGGCGCGACGGGTCAATCCTATTGGCCACCGAAACCCTGGATCAACGTCATCGCCAATGAAAAACTGGGATTTCTGATCAGCGAAAGCGGGGCGGGTTATACCTGGAGCCGCAATAGCCGCGAGCACCGGCTAACGCCCTGGTACAACGATCCCCTGCTCGACCCGCACGGTGAGGCCCTGTATATCCGCGACGAGGACGCCAAGTCGTATTGGTCGCCCCTGCCTGGACCGCTGCCGCAAGCGGCTCACTACACGGTGCGGCACGGCTTGGGCTATACACGTTTTCGTCACGTCCGCCAGGATTTGGAACACGATACGACGCTATTCGTCGCGCGTGACGAACCGCTCAAGATCGCCCGCTTGCGTTTGACCAATCGGACCGGGCAGGCGCGTCGGCTGTCTTTGTTCGGCTACTATCGGTTGGTGCTGGGCGTGCTGCCGGAAGACGCCGCCCCCATCGAAACCCACTGGGACGAGTCCGCCCAGGCTCTGCTGGCCCGCAATCCGTCCGCCGGCGTTTTCAATGACGGCATCGCCTTCGCCGCCGCGATCGTACCGCAGGGCGGCACGGTTCACTACAGTGGCGACCGCCTGGCGTTTCTCGGTCATTACGGCAATCCGGCGGAACCCGCCGCCGTGCGCACCGTGGAGACGCTGGACGGAAGAACGGGGCAGGGGCTGCAGCCCTGCGCCGCCTTGCAGATGACGGTGACGCTGGAGCCGAATGCCACCTCAAATTGCGCTTTCGTACTAGGCGAGTTGTCGGATGAAGCCGCCATCCGCACGCTGCTGCATCGGTACCGGCAACCCGGCGCGCTGGAAGCCGCGCTCCTGGAGGTTCAAGCTTTCTGGTGGGAAACGGCCGCGGCCGTACAGATCAAGACACCGGCCCCGGCCATCGATCTGATGGTCAATACCTGGCTGATCTATCAGAACCTGAGTTGCCGGTTGTGGGGGCGATCGGCTGCTTATCAGTCCGGCGGAGCTTTCGGTTTTCGCGATCAACTGCAGGATGCCGCCGCGCTGGTTTACAGCCGGCCCGATCTCACCCGCCAGCAAATCCTGTTACACGCCGCCCATCAGTTCGACACCGGCGATGTCTTTCACTGGTGGCACCCGGCGCCCATCGCCCGCGGCCTACGCACCCGTTTCTCGGACGATCTGCTGTGGTTGCCGTATGTGACGGCCTTTTACCTGCAAGTCACCGGGGACGCCGGAATCCTGGAAGAAACCGTTCCGTTCGTCACCGCCCGTGAATTGGATGCGGGCGAGGATGAGGCGTATTTGCCGATCTGGGAGACGGGCAAGACGGCCACCCTGTACGAGCACTGTTGCCGCGCCTTGGATCGTTCGCTGACTAAGGGCAAGCACGGCCTGCCGTTGATGGGTTCCGGAGACTGGAACGACGGCATGAATCGGGTTGGCCGCGAAGGGCGTGGCGAAAGCGTATGGTTGGGTTTTTTCATTTACGCCGTGCTGAACGATTTTATTCCGCTGTGCAAAAAACGCGGCGATAAAGGGCGCGCGCAACGCTATCGCAATTACCGAAGACGCTTACAAAACGCCCTCAACGAAGGCGGTTGGGACGGCGCCTGGTATCGGCGTGCTTATTACGACGACGGCACGCCCTTGGGTTCGGCGCAAAGCGACGAATGCCGCATCGACGCGCTGGCTCAAGCCTGGGCGGTGATTTCCGGGGCCGCCCCGGCGGAACGCGCCGTTCAAGCCATGAATGTCGTCGAGCGCGAACTGATCGACGCCTCCGAGGGACTGGTCCGCTTGCTCGCCCCACCGTTCGACAAGACGCCCAAGGACCCCGGCTATATCAAAGGTTACGTGCCGGGTGTGCGGGAAAACGGAGGGCAATACACCCACGCGGCCTTATGGGTCGTGCGGGCGCTGGCTGAACTGGGCCGGAACAATCGGGCCGCCGCCGTGCTGGAAATGCTCAGTCCGATCAGTCATGCCGCCACACCGGAGCAGGTCGCCTGTTACCAGGTCGAACCGTACGTCATCGCCGCCGACATTTACGGCGTGGAGCCGCATCGCGGCAAGGGCGGCTGGACCTGGTATACGGGCTCCGCGGGCTGGATGTACCGGGTAGCCCTGGAATCGATTCTGGGGCTGCGTCTGAGCGGTGGCGATATTTTGCGGATCAAGCCGTGCATACCCGATACCTGGCCGGGATTCAGCGTGACTTATCGCCTGACCGACGGCCGGACCCGCTACCACATCACCGTCCGCAATCCCGACAGACGGGCGCGGGCCGTGCTGGTGGCGACCTGCGACGCGGCGTCGTTAACCGTGGAAAAGGGGATGGTTGCGTTGCCCTTGGCACGGGATGGGATCGATCACACGGTGGAGGTCGTGTTGGGTGATGTGGACTGACGGATCGGACTACCTATCGTTTTCGCCGATCCTATACTCTGTCTGCCTCAATGCCCGCGAACTCGAAAAAGAAATCACATGGCAATCCCTGATTTCCAGTCCTTCATGCTCCCGATCCTCAAGCTAGCGGCGGATGGAATGGAACATTCGCTTTCGGAGAGCCGTGAGGTTCTGGCGACCCATTTTGGCTTATCCGATGAAGAACGGTCTGAAATGTTGCCCAGCGGAAGACAACGCCGATTCAACAACCGGGTTGCCTGGGCAAAAGTTTAACTTGGAACAAGCGGGTCTGTTGACGAGTTCTCGCAGAGCCCACTTTGTCATTGCTACGGATGGGCTAGAACTGCTAGCCCGCGATGTTAGCCGTATTGATATTCCATTGCTGGAAAACTATCCAAAGTTTCAGGAGTTTCGAGCCGCGTCGAAAAAATCAGACGGCGCGGACTCGGCCACGAAGTTATCAACTGAGGCCCATGGAGCGACTCCTGAAGAAACGCTGGAGCAAGCGTATCAAAGCATTCGTGCTGAATTGGCGTCCGAACTTTTGCTTCGCGTCAAAGCAAGTTCGCCTCAGTTCTTTGAAGAATTGGTTGTGGAGCTTCTTTTGAAAATGGGTTATGGCCGCAACAAAAAAGAAGCGGGACGTACAATCGGGCGTACCGGTGATGAAGGGATAGACGGAATCATCAGTGAGGATCGCCTTGGCCTGGAAACCATTTACATTCAAGCTAAGCGATGGTCGGGCACCGTGGGCCGGCCAGAGGTACAGAAATTTGTCGGAGCACTGCACGGGAAAAGGGCACGAAAAGGAGTGTTCATCACCACAAGCGGTTTTTCCAGCGAAGCCAGGGATTACGTGTCGCACATCGATCCACGCATCGTCCTGATTGATGGACGCGAGCTTGCGGAGTACATGCTCGATCTGAATCTTGGCGTAACACCAAAGGCGAATTACGAGATAAAACGCATCGACTCCGATTATTTCAGTGAGGAGTAGCCAATGTCCCTCTGTTTACCCCCCACCCTTGTATCTTTATACCCATGGTGGTTAGCTGCCATCACGCGGGCGAGAAAATCTCTATTCTCAAAGCATCGATAGCAACTCGCGTCTAGGAAAAAAATCCCCGTATTCCAGTGAGCGTAAATTGCACTCCCATAGCAATGACAATCACACCCATATAACTCGTTATCATTTCCTTAACCAATCCGACTTTCCGGAGTGTGCCTGTCATTCGGGTTGAGATTAAAAGAGCCACTGCAAGAATAACAAGGGTTGCGACCACACCGATTATGGCCGTTAGCGGTAAAATATGCTTCTTATGGGCAGCCGCTATCGTAATGACTCCCGTAATGGTTCCTGGACTGGCGGCAAACAGGATCAAAGGAGCCAGCGAGATATTTGACCCCATTGATTGTGGGGATACCGTATTGGAAGTCTGCTGAGTGGATTTCAACATGCCCGCTCCAATCCATACGAGAATGCCACCACCGGCACAGGAGAAAGCATTCAGGGAAATTCCGAAAGCTCCCAGGATTGTGGTTCCAGCAATTGCCGCCACCAGCAATACGACCCCAATCGCCGCAATGGCCTTAAATGCGATTTTTTCTTTCTCACCGCGGGGAATATCCTTCACACAATCCGCAAATATGGCCATGCACATCACGGGATTCACGAGTGCAAGCACTGTAATTATCGCTTGTATAGGTTCTTTCATGCTGGGTTGCTATTTTCTCGATCAGGGCGATAGATACTCATCACACCCGAATAGAATAGAATTTCTTGCCGGCAACATCCAATTTCGTCAGCCACCTTGTTTCCGTTCGCACAATGTATATTACGGAATATAATTATAGAGTTTCCGTCTAACCAAGGGAACCAATATCAGAAATCTGAATGGGCAACTTCTTTAAGGAATTACCAGGAACCATACAAAATGAAGAACAATAAATTATTGACCTTCCTTGTTGATGATCCATTTACCAAGAACTCGAATCACGATAAGCGACCGACAAGCTGATGCGCTTCCTATGTCAGCGCATCCTACACGCTGTTCCAGGCGAGCAACTGGAATCAATCCGCCTTGATACGCTTCCTTCGTCAGAACATCCTACAAACTGTCTCCTCCGCCTCAGGGATTTTTAGATAAGTTGCGAAGCCCGTCGCTACGCTCTGATAGCATATACGGCAGTGCCAGATTCTTGTTCCATTGCGGCGAACTGTGCAACATCCTCTGGCACGGCCAGGGTCAGACGGACTGAAGTTGAAGAACTCATGGCATTTAACGACAAGATCAGCCGACCCGGTGGATAGATAGCGGAGCCAGGGCCAGCTAGAGCGATTTGTTAGTCTGAAATGTATGGATTGTTCGGTAGCTGGACAATTTCATATCCTTCAACTACAAGTTGCTGAAGCAATTTAGGAGATGGTTCCTTCTTGAAGATAATTGATGCAAGGAGACCATAATCGAAAAATCCTAATTTACATAAAAAATTCCTGATAGCAATCAACCTCTTTACTTTCTTTTGCAAAGGACCGTTATCTAAGATCTTTTCATGCTCCACTCCTGAAATATAGGCATCATTAATTCCCTTAAAGGCTACTGTTTTATAGTTAAGCCCTAATGCAGCTTTTTCTACTTCCCGCCTGGAAATACTATAAACATAATTACCAGACTCTTCAAAACCATGTTTATTGATATCTTTTTTCAAAACTTTTTTAATTATATCTTTTAAATTTTTAAAAAGAACTACTGAGTAACGACCTACAATATATGGATCATTTGGCTCAATGAGCACGACGCCCTTTTTTGCCACTCGCATCATCTCATAAAGCGCAAGCATAGGCCTTGGAAAATGATGATAAGATTCTTTGCAAAAAACATAATCAAATGTTGAGTCTTGAAAAGATAACGATTCAGCATTCTCAATCTTGTAATTTGTAATATAACCGATATCTTTTGCCTCTTTCAACAAATACTCAGATATGTCCGTTGCTAGAGCATTACATCCATTCTCCTCAATATACTTCGCATCCTTCCCGTATCTGCCATCACCCACAGTAAGCCACTTGGCTTGTGGTTCTGTGACCAATAATGGATTAAGAGTTTGATACATTCGTTGGTGACGCCATGCATCAACCGAATCTTTATCAAACCATATTCTCGCGTGCGCGGCTTTCGCGCCATTCTTTGTATATTCCCTAAAGTGCTCCAAGTGTCGCTGGTAGCTTTTATCTTGAAAGGTCTTGATTTGGTTCATGAGATATATTTCCTACGACTGGCGCCGACTAACGGCCCAAACGAGCGGCAATCTCTGGAGGGGATGTCTGTTCGAGTTGGTTTGATAAGTTGTGCTTCGCGCTGGATTAGCCTTCTCCTGCAACAATTTTGATTGGGTCAGGCTGACGGGATTGCGCCGATCAGCCCACCTCGATGCGCTTCCTTCGTCAGCGCATCCTACACGCACATTACCAATCAGCGTCGATAGTGTTGTTAGTCAGCCGTTTTGGTTCCAGCTTCCACTAGATCTGCCATGGCTTCCGATTCTGGAACACCCCTTGCCCTCAAACCGGCGATGACGCGGGTTTGATTTCTTGCCGGTTGATTCTGGCTGATTTTCCATTTACCCAGCAACTTTGCGATAACCATTTCAATGCCGACGATGGCGGTCATGATTCGCTCAGTGTGGTCTGGCGGCGCATCGGAAACCGACCACGGTTCGGGAAAGGACGCTTCATTATGGTGGGTAAGGGCATTGAGTTGTTCACGTAACCACGCTGGATTGTCTACGGCGCGTAGAACTCCATAAGCATGCACTACCGCATAGTTCCAGGTTGGAACCACTCGCCCGGTTTCGCTTTTGGTGGCATACCACGAAGGCGTGATATAGGCCTGGGGGCCGTGGAAAATCGCCAGGGCCTCAATGCCTCCGGCCATCTCGCCAAACAATGGATTGGCGCGAGCGATATGGCCTTGCAATGTGCCATAAGGAGCAGGTGACTCGGACAAATGCAGCGGAATATGATTGGCGTTTAGCCCACTTGAAGGATGGGTAACCAGAGTCGCCAATGGAGAGGCACGAACAAGCTCGTGCATGACCTCGACTCTCGGCTCGGCAAATTGCTTAGGGATATACACGTTCTATTATTTCCTCGCTAATGGGCGAAACATTCCCCGCGCGAAGTACGCCAGCTTCATGGGGTTTAATTTAACGCGATCAACGGCCCACATTAAACGGTATAGTCTGCGAACTCGTCATACACTGTTACCGAAATGCGCTCTCCCAAGTCCCGCATTTCCAGCATTTGCGGAGGATTATCGGCTTTCCAGAAAGCCTGCCAAGCCTCAAGCGAATCCCACCGCGCTATCGTCAAGACTTTGCCGGGATTAGCCTTCTCTTGCAATAGGAAACTACCTCTAGCTCCTTCGACGGATTCATGGATCATCGTCGTCGTTCGCTTCCATGCTTCGCGAAAGGCAGAGAGATTTTCAGGTCGGACCTGCCACTCGTATAGGACTCGGATCATTTAAGCAACTGTCAATGCAATGGCCGCTATCGCGGGGATAGTCTCCGCTGCGTAGCGATATTTGACACTATCCGTATGAATTGCGCTTACCTTCGAGCGAATCGGGCCACCGCAGTGTGTGCACTAGCTGTTCGCCCTCGCGCACAAGCAGGCTACCAGGGAACAGTGCGGCCGAGATAATCAATATACTGCAATCCAGGAGCGCCCTGCTTCGCGAGCAGATTGTTCACCAAGCTGGGCACGTTCTCTTCGATGGTGAACGGTGCGTCCGAGCCACCCAAGGCAGTGCGAATCCAACCCGGCGCCATCAAAACCAACGCGCGCGACGAACCGGCGTGGCGCGCCGCGAAGCTGCGCATAAACATATTCAGGGCTGCCTTGCTGCCCCGGTACAGTTCGCGCCCGCCCTTCTCGTTGTTGCCGATGCTCCCTTGCCCAGACGACATGACGCCGATCATCCCCGTCGAGGACACGTACTGCTCAAGATTTTCAATGACACGCATCGGGCTGAGCGAGTTGGTGATCATGACTTGTATAAACTCTTCGGTCGACACCTCACCGATCGTCTGTGTCGGATCGCGATTGGTCGTCCCGGCGTTTACGAACAAGATATCGAACACCCTTCCCGATAGGCGGCGACTCAACTCGGCAAGCTGATCCGGCTCGCAGATGTCTAACACCTCGATCTCGACCCGACCGGGGCACTCGTCGGCCAAGTCGTGCAGTAACGTCCGAGTCGTTCCTCCGCGAGCGGTGCCAACGACATTCCATCCTTTCTTCAAGAACTCGGCGGCCATGGCATGCCCCAGACCGCGTGACGCTCCGATGATGAGGACTGTGGGGCTAATGGAGGTTGTCGGCATAGAATTCTCTCCCTCGGTAACGTAATCGATCACTAGCGTGATACGTGTATTCATTCGCCGCAAATCGCGCCGAACATAACCCGTGGTTATGTTCGGCGCCGTGTTAACGGAATTGTGATTGCAATGGTGCGCACCGCGTGTTCCGTGGCCTAACGCCCTGCATCACCGGTGGTGCTTCGCGCCATTCGCCGCAGTTTGTCGTCGGGCGGCTCCGTGAATCCACCTCGGCGACCAGCGACGACCAAACGTCGCTTCATGACGGCGCTATTCGAGTTTACCCTGGCCACTCATTTTGAGGCGTTCAAAAAGCTGCGTACCAACTGGATCGTCGCTTGAGGATTCTCTTCCATGATCCAATGGCCGGAGTCGGGAACGATAGCCTCCTGGACGTCACTCGCGGCGAAACGCATCACCGCGGCCATCGTCGCGCCGAACGACTTCTCCCCGCCCACTGCCAACACCGGTAGGGTGAGTTTCCCCTTCGCCAAAAACGCCTGATTGTCGATCGCGTCCTGATCGAACGCGGCAAACTGCGCGAAGCCGGAGCGCATGGCGCCCGGCAGCGCGTAGAGTGCCGCATAGTGCTCGCGCGCGGCTTCGCTGAAGCGGCTCGGGTCAGCGGAGAATTCGTTCCAGAAGCGATCGAGATAAATGCGCTCGCGCCCGGCGACCAAGCGTTCCATGTCCGGACCGCCGAAGCGGAAATGCCATAGCAACGGGTTCTTCAGAATCTCCTCCCACGGGCCGACCCCTGGCAACGGCGCGTCGATCAGCACGAAACGCTTGACGTATTCGGGGTACCGAGCGGTAAAAGCGTAGCCAACCATGTTGCCGATGTCGTGCGCAACCAGATCGATTCGTTCGATCCCCAACGCGGCCAGCACGCCCGCCATGTCGTCAGCCTGGGTCTTCTTGTCGAATCCGCCGGTGGGCTTGGAGGAACGCCCTAAACCCCTGAGATCAGGAACAATGACTGTGTGGTCCTGGGCGAGATCAACGGCCAGAGGCGCCCACATGTCGCCGGTCTCGCCATAACCGTGCAGCAGCATTACCGCCGGACCCGCGCCGCCAACACGAGTATGGAGGGTGACGCCGTTGGTGGAAATCTCTTTAATCTTGAAGCTAATCGGGAAGGTGAAGTCTGACATTTCGTACTCCAAAGGTAATGCCATTTTCTTCTCGCTGGCCAACAGCCCGAACGAGCGGCAGGCAACGGCGGCCGAAGCCGGCCGTTGCCTGCCGCGCATGTCCGGTTGATGGGGGGGTTAGGCGCCGCCTGTCGCCGTTCGCTTGAGTGCGCCCTGGAGCAGCCGGTCTCCTGCGACGACTGCCCGTTTGTGTGTACCGCGCCCGATCTCTCCTCCTGCGCCCCGGGCAACAATTTCGAATACGTACAATTTGCCTTCCAATCCGAGAAATCTGGCTTCGGCAACAACCGCAACTCCCAACGGTGTCGCTGCCGTGTGCTGGATGTCCAAACTAACGCCCACGGAAAGCTCACCCGCTTGCAACGCCGGACGCATAGCGCGTGCTGCCGCAAGTTCCATTAAACCGATCATCTTGCTCGTTGCGTAGACTGGCGGAAAGGCATCGTCGGGCGTCTGGTTTAGTACGCCTGCCAAGTCCGCGCCAGTAACGACGAGGGTCGCCGTCCCGCGGCATCCAACTTCAAGCATTTTGACCCGCTGGACGCCGTGTAGCGCCCCGTGGCGCCGAACGTTGGAATTCAGCGGCCACCGAAGGTGATCTGCCGGAATGACCGGTTATGCGCATTGCTCATCACACCGCTTACCACAATGAGATGAAGAAATACGGTGAAAGTCAGCGTGCAGCGGTATGCGCCAGGCTCCGGTCTGGGTGGCTGTGTCTTCACCGAAAACTACGGCGTCGGCCAGCGTCAAAAAATGCTCCCACGCCATCCCGTGCGGGTCGACAACCCGTTATTCGAAGACCGGCCGCATAAAAGATCGCTCAAAGCTAAGGAAGCACTTGGTTTCCTCATAGTAGCGCATTGCGGCTTGGCAATCAGGGTCCTTGGCGGCGGATGCGCGATAGGCTTCGTAGGCCGCGAGAGACGGAAAAGAGAACATCGCAAGCGCGATATTGTTCGGTCCCTCATGAGGCAAGAAATAGCCGTGGTGTTTGCCGCCGAATTTCTCTACCAAAGGAATCCACATCCTCCCGTAGGTCTCGAATTCTTTCAGCTTGAAAGGATCAATAATGTAGCGCAAATAGCATGTGATCATGGCTAATAAATGTCCTTTTTCAGTATTGTCGTTTTGTAGGGTGGGCAACTTGTCGCCCACCCTACGGAGCTGAAATACTCTCACACGCATAAACCAAATATTGAATAGACTTCCTTGGCGAATTATTAATAGATAATGTACCCAATCACTCCAACAACGAAATCCTTCATCAAGCACATCGACGTATCTGCGAAAGAATACTTTCGTCTTTTATCCGATGATCGTTATGCAGCATTAGGATCTTGGAAATAATCTCCGCCGTTTTGGAGTCCGCGTCGGCGAATGGCAGATAAAGGCGCTCGGATTTTTTCTGAGTATGATCGGGCACGATGCACAGGTAATTGCCCGGCATGACGTGAATATTGCCACTGCCCAGATGAATACGGTATTCGGCCAGCCGCCCCTTGATGAAGACGAAATTACCGTCGAAATGCAGGTTTCCCAGACCCAGATGCTGGGCGATGGTACGCACGACCGACAGCCGGTGTTGACTGGCTTCGCTCGACCAGTATTCACCTTGGTCGGCAATATTCGCCACCGATACCACCAGATCGGCGTCGCGCATGACCTCGGAAAACACCACCGGTGGAATTTCCGATAGGGGCAAGGCGTCCCAGCCGCGACGAAAGACGATCTTGTCGCTGTTTAGTTGCGGTTCCTCGACGAAATAATGTCGTGCATCCGGAAATTCCCAGTGCGCCCTGAAGCGATACTCCGGGAAACGCTTGAAAACATCCGGAACGTCATCGCTGGAGGAACTCCAACCCCGCGCTTGCAACAAACGATAGGCAATCGCTGAATCGATCGTATGCCCGGCAAAGCGATTGGAAAAATCACCGGTTTCCTGCTCCGCCGGCGTGAGAATGTAAAGCTCACGGAACACCTGCTTGAACGGCTGTATCCGCTGCTGACCGACGATGACCTGTTGCCAATGGGACAGGACATTGCGGGAAAACAAGTCGTAGACATGGGCCAGACGCAGCGTTTCCCGGATGGGATGCCGTCGCTCGCCATCCACCAGCGTCAGCGACGCCGGGTCCACCAGGCCGATGTCGTCGCTTTCGTTGATCGCGACCAGATTGCTCAATAGAAAACCGACGGCCGGAATCCGAACCAGCTTGCCCAATTCCTCCAGTGGGATGACTTCCCCGTCGATCATCATGGTTTCCAGGGACTTCCGAAAGCGACTGGCCTGATCCTTCAAACGGTTCAGCGTCTCCCGCAGTGCGGCGTATTCCGCCGTTTTCCGCAAACCCGGCGGCACCGATTTCAACCCCTTGCCCTGCTTGGATACCGACAAAATCGGCTTGACGCCCTCGAAGCTTACGATCACGTCCCATTGCTCGATGGTGCGGGGTTCTTCCAGATTGGCGGACTCCTGACTGATTTCCGCCTCCAAGTCCCATTCCATGCGGGCGGCATCGCGATAACCCGCACGCACGGCGAGATTCTTCAGACCGACCGTGACGGCCGCCCGTGTGTTGGCTTGACGTTCGGCGCCGTATTTGGCGCATTCCTTCCAGGCTTTTTTCAAGGCCAGATAACGGGCGAGCACATCCTCCTTGGATTCGACGGGCAACAACCCAAAAGCCTTCATCGCCGCCTGCCCGTGTTTGGCCAGAGCGCGTTCCAGGGCCGGGCGGTTCTTGCCGCGAAATGCCTCGATCAGCAGCACCGTGTTCTTGAAACCCAGGCCGGAACCCTTGAGCGCCTTGAAATAGGCATTCAGTGGCTTGTCGCTCAAACCTTCCAGCGACGCAGCCCATTCGGCCTGATTGATGACGCCGCTTTCCGTATTCTCGCTGTTGGGCACATCGTTGGTGGACGGCGAAGGCTGATACGGTTTGGCTCCGGCCAGTCGGAATACCTGCTCGTGCAACGGTATCAGACCGGCGCAACCCAGGGCCTTGAGCACCGCACGTTGCCCCGCGCCCGAGAACGGCAGGGCCACCCACAGCGTTTGCGGTGTAAAGCCGCGCAGCCGCTCGACCAGGGAATCCTCGGTTTCCTCGGGGTCCAGCTTGGCGATGCCGAGAAAGCCCGTCAGGACGCGGGAGAGGTCGTCGTAGCTGTCGTTCACCACGCTGGCCGTGTATTGGCGCCGATCGATATGCTCGCAGGCTTTGCACAGCCAACGTCCGCCCGTCGGATGGCTGTAACGGAATTCGTGCAATACCCCCATCGCTTCCTCGTCGACCGCCTGAAATTCGTCCCAGGCCAGGCGGCCGGTGTATTCGCGCAGCAAGGCGGACTGTCCAACGCCGTCCTCCGCGTCATCGGCTGACGCCGGCTGGAGCAGATCGGCGTCGAGCAGGCTCGGCGCCAAGCGCATGAGATGGCGAAATTGCGGGTAGTCCAGTTTTCCCTGATCGGCAAAATGCCGCAAAGCCCTGTGAAACAGCCGGCTGACCTTGTAGGCATAGCGTTGATAGCTGTTCTTGGCGCACCATTCGCCGGCGAGCATGGCGCGGAATTCTTCCTCGTAATCGGCGATGCGAATGCCGGTACGTAACAGATGGGACAAATTGTTCAGTCCCGGCGGGTAGTAACCGTAATTGTCATGCTGATGGTAGCCGGATGCGCCATTCAACGGGCGCTCGCCCTCGTTATCGAGGTGCAGCAGGATATGGCGCAAGCGCGAGAGCATCAGGCGGGCGGCGTAGTCGTCGAGGTGTTCCGCGAAGTAACAGGACAAGCACTCGTAGGCGATCAGCCAGACGTAGTAGTCGTGGAAGCGCTCGCCATCCCACAGCTTGGACAGGTCATGGTCGGCGGGAAAGCAGAAGAAGTCGGCGAAGTACTCGCGCATCCTTGCCTTCCCGAAGTGTTCGCGGCCCTGCTCCATGGTTTTTCGGTAAAGCGCATAGTCTTCGCTGTCCCGGCGTTGGATGCGCAACGTGCTATTCAACGATCGGCCGGCGATGCGCGTATCCAGCGACCAAAGCTCGGGCAGCGTATCCCTGAACCATTGCGCGGCTTCCGTGACGTGTTGCCGCTGGAGCGGTGTCGGTTCCCACATGGTTTATCCTCCCACCAGCGGCATGAGCCGGATGAAGACGATCTGGCTGTACCGCGACAGCAAGACTTTATCGTCCAGCGATTGCGGCTGTTGCCCGTCGATGCTGATGAAAAACCGCTGCTCGCCGAACCCGCGCAACGCCTTGTCGATTTCCGTCTGGACCTCGATCGTTCGTTCCTCCTGCGGTGTCGGGAAGTGAACGCGGCCTTGCCGCGCCTGCTGTTCGATCTCCTCGTCGGAAAGATACTGGCGACTGAGAATGTCCTGCGTATGCGCGGCCAATTCTTTCCGCGATTCCAACAGTACCTGAATTTGTTCCGCGACGGTCCGGGCGATAAGTTCACGGATCAATACGGTCTCCGTGGCAAAGCAGACGGTCACGGGCTCAATCGGAGGAAGCGCGGCGGCTCCGCCAAATACTAGGGTCGCAACCTCGACATCAATGGTTTCGGACAGGGTCGTTTCGGACATGATTTTTACTTGTATTTTTTTAGAGTGGGAGAGATTGGATTCTTCGATCCACCATTGACTCGGATAGCGGAACCGCCGCCATACGTCGGGCCTGATAGCGCCATCCTGTCGTGATCGTACGATTTGGCAAAGATCGTGCCCAGGTCGCCGCTCCCGACTGTACGGGCCGTATCGCGGCCATTTCGGCCGGAATATCCCGTTTTACGGAACTCGGCGGCGCCCTGGGCCGACCGCTCGCCGCCCCGGTGGGCATGCGATGCTGCGTCAGCTACTGACCTATTACGTCGGATTTTGCAAAGAGAGAAACAGGAAGTCGTTGATTAAACAAGGGGGAGAAGCCCGTTTATTCAACTCCAGGAGGATAGCGGCCCAATGGCCGCCATGGGACCCAAATCCGTTGCTTTACGGCATGCCCTCGACCACCACCATATTGGAAACCGCGTAGCGCCGGCGCATTTCATGCACCGCCCGATACTCCTGCGCGCGGTGCCAGGCTTTGGCCTGTTCGAGACTGGCGAACTCCAGAACCACCAACCGCTGCGGCGACCAAGCGCCCTCCAGGGTTTCGCTGTGACCGCCACGGACCAGATACCGCCCTCCATACGCTTCGATGGACGCCGGAACCTGGGCTTTATACTCCTCGTAAGCATGGGAATTGGTGACCCGTATCTCGACAATCACATAAGCAACCATGATCCCTCCACGCCCGCCGCGGAACCCCGATTCGTGGCGGCTCAAAAGTCTCTCAGAACGGCCGGACTGGCGGCGACGCCCTGATTTTCCAATTCCGCCGCGACGCGCAAGACCCGATCCTCGCGCCACGGGGCCGCGATGACCTGTACCGCAATGGGCAGCCCGCCCGCTTCCTGGATCGGCGCGGCCACGATCGGCAGGCCGATGAACGACAGCGGCTGGGTATAGATCCCGATATTGGGTCGCAGCATCACGGTCACGCCTTCGATCACCAGTTGTTTCTGGCCGATTTCCGGGGCGCTGCACGGCGTCGCGGGCGCCAAAACGACATCGACCTGCTCGAACACCTTCAACACTTCCCGGTGGTACCAATGCCTGAAACGCTGGGCCTGGAGATACCAGTTCGCCGGCATCAAGGCCCCGGCCAGCAAGCGGTCGCGCACATCGGGATCGAAATCGGCGGCCCGCTGGCGCAACCGGTCGAGATGCAAATGCGCCCCTTCGCAGTTGGTCACGACGAAGGCGGCGGCCCGCGCCCGCGCGGCCTCCGGCAGGCTGACCACGTGGGTCGCGCGCAAAGCCGAGGCCACTTGCGCCACGGCGGCATAAGCCTGTGGCGTACCGCCGTGGGCGAAATAATCGTTGGCGACCGCGATACGCAAATCCTTCAGCCCCGTACCCAACTGGGGAAAAACCGGTTGCGGCGGCGGAGTCGTACAAGCCGGGTCCAGCGGGTCCGACCCCTGCATGGCGTCGTAGGCCAAGGCCAAATCGTAGGCGGAACGGGCGAACGGTCCCAGGTGGTCCAGACTCGTGCAAAATGGAAAGGCGCCGGCCCGGCTCAGCCGCCCGTAAGTCGGTTTCAACCCGAACAGACCGCAAAAGGAAGACGGCACGCGGATCGAACCGTTGGTGTCGGAACCCAACGCCAGGGCCACCTGGGCGGCGGCCACCGCCGCGCCGCAACCGCCGGATGAACCGCCCGCCATGTAGCGAGGATCGTGCGGATTCCGGGTGGGTCCGTAATGGCTATTCTCACCCGTGAAGTCATAGGCGTATTCGCCCATATTCAAGCCGCCCAATAACACCGCGCCCGCGGCCTGCAAGCGTTGGATCAGGGTGGCGTCCCGTCGGGCCGGCGGATACCCGCGATTGATCTTGGACCCGGCCAAGGTCGGCAGCCCCTGGATGTCGAACAGATTCTTGACCGCGTAAGGCACACCCGCCAGCGGACCGGGATCGTCTCCGGCCGCCAGCTTCCGATCGACCGCCGCCGCTTCCCGCAGCGCCCGCTCCGTGGTGACGTCGGTAAAGGCATTCAGCACGGGGTCGCTGGCTTCGATACGCTTCAGCGCCCGCTGGGTAAGTTCAGTGGCGCTGATTTCCCGGCGCTTGATGCTCGCGACCAGGTTTTGTGCCGTCAGGCCGATCATATCCGCCTCCATCCATTCGCCGTTCAAGGGCTCGACACGCCGCTCAAGGCCGGAATACCGGCGCGGGCTCCAGATCGTCGGCCAGTTCGAACTCCATGACGAACTGAGCCATGCGCGCGGACAAATCCAGAAACAACAGGGTTCCCGGTCGGTGCTCGGGCGCGATGGACAGACCCAACGCCGGGGCGACGGTATCGAGTACGGCCTGCGCATCGAAACCGGGTGGCGGCGCAAGAAACTCCGGGGTCATGGGCGTCTCCTACTCATTCCGGCACGCCCGGCGCTTCGGCCAGCGCATCGCCACCGGGCAGCCGCGTCGGCTCCTGTTCCGACGCCGGCTTCTCGGCGAAGCTGGCGCAGAGCATGAAGAACGCGGACATCAACAGATAACCCAGGGTCACCATGGGCGTGACGCCCAGACCATTTTCCCCGAAGCCGACGGCGGGTCCGTGCATGAAACCGAAATAGGTAAGCACCGCGCCGGCCAGGGCAAACGCGGCCGCCGTGCGCAACTGCCGTTCGATGACGAACACCACGGTGGCGCCCAGCACCAAACCCGTCAAGATAGCTCCCCCGCCAAGCAGACTGAGGCCCTGATAAAGCACGCCCACATTGGCCAATTGATCCAGGCCGACCTGTTGGGCGGAGGTTCCCGCCGCGCCCAATGCGCCATCGACCATGACCTTGGCCCAGGCCGCCAGATGCGGCACCAGGGCGAAGATGATCGCCGGGGCATGGGCCGTTGGCGTGCTCTGAAACGCCTGCGCGCCGATCAGTGCGCCGATATATAACAGGATCGGCAGGATGGCGACGACCGGGATCAGATTGAGCAACAGGGACGTAATGTTCAACCAGGTCAAGCTCAGCACCAGCACGCCGGTGCCGATGGAATACCCGATGCGGCCGCCCATTTCCTTCCAGCCGGGATGGCCGATATAAACGGCGTTGGCGAAGGGGCTGCCCATGAGCGTGCCGATCAGGCTGATAGTCCCTTCGGCGGCCAAGGCTTCGGTGGTGCTGTAGGTGTCGCCGGCCGCTTCCGCGCTTTCCACATTGTCCATGGCCTCGACCAGATCGTAGACGCCGAAGGGAATCGCCGTCACCAGGATAAAGCCCAGGAACTGGAAGCCGGAAAACACATGATCGACCGCCGGCAACGGCACGGTGAAACCGAAATGCGTGAAGGATTGCAGCAGTTTCTGCGGGTCCATCCCGCCCCAACCCCAACCCATGGCGGTGCTGATCCAGGCGATGATCGTGCCGACCCCGATCGCCACCAGACCGGCGGGAATACTGCGCGGATAACGCACGCCGCCAAACCAACTGACCAGAATGATGGCCAGGGACAATAGCCCGATGGCCGGCGTCATGTAGATCTCCATGGCCGGGCGCATGGAGATGAAGGCGATGGACACCCCGGCCAGCGTTCCCAGCAGAGCGGCGCGCGGCGTAATCTTGCGGATGATCGGCGCGATGAAACCGCCGCCGATCAAAATGAAGCCCTGCATGAAGACCCAGGCCATGCCCGCCTCCCAAGCTTTGACCGGATCGCCAGTCTGGCTAAGGATCGGCAACATGATCACCATGACGACGATGAACATATGCGGCACGCTGGGACCGGAAGGCAAGGCGCAGACGTCGGCCCGCCCAGTCTTGCGCGCCAGGCGGTAAGCCATGAAGGCGTAATACAGATTGCCCATGAACAGCATCAGCCCGACAGCGGGCAGGATGCGGCCGAAGGTGATTGCGTCCGGCATCTGCAACACGAATTTCAGCAAACCGGTCATGACCAGCAGATTGACCAGCACGTTGGTGCCCAAACCGAACAGCGCGTTCCAATCGCCGGGCGTCCATAGGGATACGGAGTCTTTCTTCATGGTGAACTCCTGATCGATAAACAGGGTTGACAGGATTACCCGGCTTTAGGCGGCCAACGCGTCGATCACCGAAGCGGAGTCCGACACCCAACCGAAAATGCCGCCTTGGGCCTTGATCATGTCCAGAGCGGTGGCGTGGAAGTGCGGAAAATACGAACCGACGCAGTCGGCGGGGACGATGCACTCGTAGCCCCGGTCGTTGGCTTCCCGCACCGTGGTGTGAACGCAGACTTCGGTAGTGACGCCGCAGACGATGAGGGTTTTGATGGCCCGGTTGTGCAGCATGAGGTACAGATCGGTTTGGTAGAACGCGCCCTTGCCCGGTTTGTCCAGTACCGCTTCCCCGGCGCGGGGATACAGCTCCGGAATGATGTCGTGGCCCGGTTCGCCGCGGATCAGGATACGGCCCATGGGTCCGTGGTCGCCGATCCGTTTGGCGGAACGGCCGCGCGCGAGTTTGCTGGGTGGGGCATCGGTCAAATCCGGGCGATGGCCCTCGCGGGTGTGGATAATCAACAATCCGTTCGCGCGGGCGACTTCCAATAGCGACCGACAGGGCTCGATGGCGCTGCGCAGCAGGCTGACATCGTTGCCCAGCATCTCGCCGAAGCCGCCGGGCTCCAGAAAATCCCTCTGCATGTCGATAATGATCAACGCGGTTCGCGCCGCGTCGTATTCGAGAGGATAGGGTTGTGCCGCAAAGGTGGACACCGTCATCGTCTGACCCTCGTCAAGTGCGTGGCTGGGAAGCGGATTGACGTTGCAGATAAACCCGCCAACTGCCCAGATCGGAAATATCGCGGCCCTGCTTCGCGGCATGGCCTTCACAGACAAAACCCGTCGTCCATCCGCCATCGCCGAGCTGGACCGAACCGATGGCCAGGGGCGGCGGAATCGCGACGACGAAACCGCCGAACTCTTTCAGGGGAACGCGCCACAGTTCCCCCTGGATAGCCTGCCCTTCCTCGCCGCGTATCAAGCCCGGCCGCGCCGGCGCGAATTGCTCCAGGGCATACAGCCGGTAGCAGGGGCTAGTGGCGCACTCGGCGACGAACCGGGCGCCCCGTTGCAATAACTCGTGATTCAGCGCCAATCCGCCCATGTGCGCGCCGCATACGAACAAATCGACGTATTCCCGGGGCGCTGGATCGAAGCGATGAGGCGGCGCGGATTCCCGCGTACTGCCCAAGGGCACGCCATGCGCGGCCTGGAACTGAGCCCCATAAGCCGCCAAGCGGGCATCCCCGCCGTTCGGGGCGATCAGGGTGACGCCGAAAGGCAGGCCATCGCCCTGGAAACCCGCCGGCACCGCCAGCGCGCACAACCCCAACAGGTTGACGAAATTGGTGTAATAGCCCAACGCGTTGTTCAACTCGATGGGATCGGCCTGCACGTCTTCGATGCGGTAAATCGTCGGAGCCGTCGGAGTGAGCAGGAAATCCACGTCGCGCCAAAGAGGTTCGATCCGGCGTTTCAGGGCTTTCAGCCGGTAATAGGCGGAGAAGGCATCCGCGGCGGAAAAGCCGCTGGCAGTCTCGACGATGCGCCTTATGACGGGCAATAGGTCGCCATCCTGCGTGCCCAGCAGGGAAGCGATCGCCCAGGCGCGTTCGCTTACCCACGGCCCCTGGTAGAGCAGTTGCGCGGTTTGTAGAAACGCCTCGAAATCGACCGCCACATCCACGCCGCCCAACATGCGCAGACGTTCGACGGCGGCCGCGAAGAGCCGGCTTCCCTCGTCGTTGCCGAAAAACTGAAGGCGCTCCATCGCCGGGACGGCAAAACGAAATCGCTCCGGGGCGGCATACAACGTCAGGTTGACCGCGCCCGCGCGGGCGAAGGGATCGTCGGCGTCGTAACCGGCGGCAAGCCGGGTCACGGCCAAGCCGTCTTCCACGGTGAGGGCGAAGACCGATACACAATCCAGGGAACGGCAGGCGGGCACCACCCCCCGCGTGCTGAGCAAACCGCCACTGGGTTTGACGCCGACCAGATTGTTGAAGGCCGCCGGCACCCGCCCCGAACCGGCGGTGTCCGTGCCCAAGGCGAAACTGGCGAGATTGGCGGCGACGGCGACCGCCGAACCGGAACTGGAACCGCCGCTGATATAACGGCGGTCGAATGCGTTGACGCAGACCCCGTAAGGCGAGCGGGTGCCGTTCAACCCGGTCGCGAACTGGTCGAGATTGGTCTTGCCCAGCAACACGGCGCCCGCTTGCAACAGCCGGCCCACCACGTAGGCATCCTGCTCGGCCGTGTACAAAGCCCGTGGATAGGCGGCGGTCGTCGGCCAGCCCGCCACGTCGATGTTGTCCTTGACCACGAAGGGGATGCCATACAAGGGCAGGGTTTCGGGACCGAGTCGATCCAGTTCGTCGGCGCGCGCCAGCACTCGATCGGGTTCCGGACGGTAAATCCAGATGCCGTGATCCTCAAACTCAGCCTGGCGGGCTAGCAAGGCGGCGACCACGTCGCGCACCCGAAGGCGGCCTTCGAGATAGCATTGGCGCAGGGCCGGCAAAGTCATCGCGCTAGGAAGCATGGTCACGGTCTTGTATACAAGATGGTATTCATCAATGTGCAAGAGCTATGCCCGCCCGCCGGAATAGGGTATTCCGTTGAATCGGATAACTATTTAGCGAATAAGGGAACGACCGGGACAAGCCTTCGCGCACTAGAACGGAGCATGCCATCGGCCCCGAGAAACCACATGGTGCATTTTGAATGCGGCCGGAGCGATCATGCTATTCTCAAGGGCTCCGGAGCCATGCCGACCTGGATAACGCCTATCTCAATGAAACAGAGCCAGAAGCGGAACCTAGCGGGAACGGTTTACACGCGGTTGAAGGAGGACATTTTCGAATTTCGCCTGCTGCCCGGCGACCGCTTCACCGAAACCGAAGTGGCCCTGCGCACCGGCGTATCGCGGACGCCGGTGCGGGAAGCCTTGTTCCGCCTGGCTAGAGAGGGACATATCGAGGTGGTGTCGCGCAACGGCTGGCATGTGAAGCCCTTGGACTTCACGCTGTTCGATCATTTGTACGACGTGCGCATCGTGCTGGAACTGGCCGCCATCGACCGAATCTGCAAGATGGTGGAAACCCCGGCCCTGGACGAACTGGAGGCCATCTGGCTGGCGCCACGCGACCAACGCCTACGGGATGGAACCCCGGTGGCCGGCCTGGACGAAGCCTTCCACGAGGCCCTGATCGCCGCTACGGGCAATCCCGAAATGGTGCGGATTTTTCACGACATTACAGAACGCATCCGCATCATCCGCCGGCTCGATTTCACGCAACCCGCCCGCATCGACCAAACCTACGAGGAACATGCGCGGATTCTGAAAAGCATTCTTTCCCGCAAACAGGACCAGGCCACCCTGTTGTTGAAGACGCATATCGAAATCAGCAAGGCCGAAGTCAAGAAAATCACGCTGCACCGTTTGTACGAGGCGCGCGCGCAGTCGGCCTGACGGGGCGCGGCCCGCCCATCCCGGCGACTATTTCCTATCCCGAATCCCTAAGCGCCTCCCCACCCCGGCCGCGGATGACATCCGCGTAGAATTGGGCGCTGGCCTTGGGAATGCGTCGTTGAGTCGCGTAATCGACGTGCACGATGCCAAAGCGTTTGCTGTAACCCTGCGCCCATTCAAAATTGTCCAGCAACGACCAGACGAAATAACCGCGCAGATCGACGCCCTGTTCCAGGGCGGCGTACGCGGCCCGCAGATGCTCGCGCAGATAGGCGACCCGTAACGGATCGTCCAGACGGTCTCCCTGGACCGGGGGGTCGGCGAAAGCCGCGCCGTTTTCCGTGATATACAAAGGCATTTCGCCATAACGACGCTTCACCCAGCACAGGGTTTCCGTCAACCCCTGGGGATAGACCTCCCAATCCAGATCCGTGTAGCGGCGGCCCGGTTCGATGACCCGACTGGCCTGCGTCAACGGCGCTTGGGGGTCGTGGCGGACCCTGGAGCGGGCGTAATAATTGATGCCCAGATAATCGACCGGCTGGCTGATGATCCGCAGATCCTCCTCCGGGAAATCCGGCCAGGCGTCCGCGAACAGCGATTGCAGCGCGCGGGGATAACGGCCGAGCCGCAGCGCATCCAGATAAAAGCGGTTCATGTAGACATGCGCCCGCCAAGCCGCTTCCTGGTCGGCGGTGGAGTCGGATACCGGGTATTGCGGCTCCAGGTTGATCACGATGCCGATCTGCTGGCGGCCTTCCGCGCGACCGGCCTGCACCGCCAGGCCGTGCGCCAGCAGCAGATGATGGGCGGCCCACGGCGCTTGGCGCCAATCGCCCAGCGCCGGCGGGTGGGCAGCGTGGAGATAGGCGGCATCGACGACCACCCAGGGCTCGTTCAAGGTGGTCCAGTAGAGCACCCGGTCACCCAGCGCCTTGAACATTTGCTGAGCGTAATCGGCGAACCAGCCCGCCGTACCGCGGTTCAACCAGCCGCCGCGCTCCTGCAGGGCCAGGGGCAAATCCCAGTGATACAGGGTCGCGAAAGGCTGTAGGTCGTGCGCCAGCAGGGTATCCACCAGCCGCTCGTAGAATGCCAGCCCCGCAGCGTTCAAACGGCCCCGCCCATTCGGAAACACCCGACTCCAGGATAGGCTGAAGCGATAGGCGTTCAGGCCCAAGGAACGCATCAGACGCACGTCCTGGGCATAACGCCGGTAATGATCGCAAGCCACGTCCCCGGTATCGCCGTCACGGGTATGGCCGGGGGTATGGGAAAACGGATGCCAGATACTGGGTCCGGCGCCGTCCGCCAGGGGCGAACCTTCGATCTGATAGGCCGAAGTCGCGGCGCCCCATAAAAAATTCGCGGGAAATTCAGGCGTGGTCGTCATGGAAAGGTCCGATTAGCAATGCACCGTGGTCCGAATCGAATAGATAGATCTGACGTGGATCGAGTTCCAGGCGCAGTGTCGCGCCACGCTCGAAACGCCGCATGCCCCCGAGGCGGACGATCAGACTGACGCTGGCGGCCGGAGGCGTGGCCGCCAAACCGACGCGCAGCAAGGCTTCGTGACCGAGGTATTCCACGTCCAGCACCTCGGCCACCAGGCCGCCCGAGTCGACCAGGCTCATCGCCTCGGGCCTAAGCCCCGCCGTGACGGGTCGATTCCACAGAGTCCGCCAGGGCGGCGCCGCGCAATCAGGCCGGCCCCAATCGACCCATTGATCGCCAACGGCCAGCGACGCACGCCCCTGGGCCCCGTCACACACCCGGCTGGGGAATAGGTTCATCGGCGGATTGCCGATAAAACCCGCCACGAAGGCATTGGCCGGGCATTCGTACAGTATTCGCGGCGGCGCGACCTGCTGTAAGCGCCCCCGATCCAGCACCGCGACCCGATCGCCCAAGGTCATGGCTTCCACCTGATCGTGGGTGACGTACAGCATGGTCGTACCCGTACGCCGCTGCAAATCGCCGATCTCCGCGCGCACCTGCCCACGCAGCTTGGCATCCAGATTGGATAGCGGTTCGTCGAGCAGAAAGACGGTGGGTTCACGCACCAGCGCCCGGCCCATGGCCACCCGTTGCCGCTGGCCGCCGGATAACTCCTTGGGCAACCGTTCCAGCAGACCGTCCAGGCTCAGCATCTGCGTCACCCAGGCAATCCGCCGTTGCCGTTCGGCGGGCGGGATGCTCCGCATTTTCAAGGGAAACTCCAGATTCCCGCGTACCGACAGATAGGGATACAGCGCGTAATCCTGAAATACCATGGCCACGTTACGATCCTGAGGCCGCAAGCCATTGACGATCCCGCCGGCGATACGCAAGGTGCCGCGCGTGATCTCCTCCAGACCGGCCAATAAACGCAGCACGGTGGATTTGCCGCAACCCGACGGGCCGACCATCACCAGCATTTCCCCATCCGCCACCCGCAGATCGAATTCCCGCACGGCCTGCGTGCCGTCGGGATAGATCTTGTCCACTTGCTCGAACTCGACACTGGCCACCTGTGGGCTCCTTAACAGGGAAACAGGGAGGATTGAGAAAGACGACGATACGCGATCACTCGAAAAAACGCTCGGCGGCGAGCAGCGGCAGGACTCGGCTGACCATGGGATCGGCGGCAAAAAGGCGTTGAATGCCATGATCGCCCAGATAGTTGGCGAGCGCGATGAACAACATCCCCTGATTCAAGGCGAGATATTTATAGGCCACTTGGCCGCTGTAGGGATCGACCGCATCGTACAGTCCATACTCACCATACAGCGGGTAGCGTTTCACCAAGGCGCGCAGATTGGCGATCGCCGCTTCCGGCGCGACCAGCAAGGCCAGGGCGCTGGCGTGCGGCGTGACCGCGCCCGGTCCATAGCCGCGCATGCCCAACACCTTGACGCCGTATTCGTGATAATCATCGCCCACGGGCGTGGAACTGGGAGACAGGCCCCACACCGGATAGCCCAGATCCTGCAAGGCGAATTCGCGTTGCACGGCGACATGCATCTGCGCGTTGCGACCTAGGCTGGCCGGCGCGTAACGGTTTTCGTCCAGCACCAGTTCAGGCATCAGCACCTCGAACAGACTGCCGCCCCAGGACGGTACGTAGGCGAAATCCCGCCAGCGATAAAACCCGCTCCACAGGCGAAAGCCGTGTACGATTTGCTCGCGGTAATCGTCGGGCGGCAGGGATTGCCAGTCGTACTGCGGCGGCAGAATCCGCGCCATGCGAAACCAGTGCTCCTCCGGCACATCGCCTTTGCCGATGGCGATCAGGCTGCCCAGACGCGCTTCGCTGATCAAAACCCCGTAGTTGAACTCCGAAGGTCCGGGCAGATTAACGTAGTAACCATGGGACATCTGCTGCTCCACGGGATCGTAGAAAAAGCCATAGTCGCCCTGATCCACGAGCCGGGTGCAGCGGGCGTACAGTTCGGGAAACGCCCCACGCACGATGAGCAACCCCGTGGTCAGCCAGGATGAATCCACGAAGGAAACGAAATTAGTGGTCCGCTCCAGGCTGGTGGTGTCGTAATAGTTGTAGAAAAACCCCTGGTAGGTCTCCAGGCGCTCCAAGGTGGTCAGGGTGGTGTTCAAGGCCGTCAGGGCCTCGACGTGATCGATGAACCCTAAATTCCAGGCCGCCACGACGGAGACCATATACAAACCGATATTGGTTACGCTGGTGTAGTCACCGATGCGGGCGCGCTGGAAATCGGTGTCCTTGCCATCGAAACGCACCGTATCCAGCGGCAAGCCGTGTTCCCGATCGTTCAATGCCGTCAAACCGTTCCAGGTATCCTGGGCGAGCCGGCGCAGAAATGCGGCATCGTCTCCGGGCAGGGTCGAACCGTCGACCAGCAAATGCCGTGGCCAGCCGACCAAGCGCGCCCGCCGTTGCGGCTGAGCCGCCTCCCGACCTCCGTAGGCGTTTTCCCACGCCTTTTTGCGGGGCGTGGGAACGGGATCGTCGATACTGGGTCCAGGATGGCCCGTCTTGACCAACCGGACGTCGTCGATGTAGTAGGCGCCGTGGGCGGCAGGCGCCCGCCGTTCGTGAAAGGCGATCAGGAACGCATTCAAGTCGGTCCAATCCCGCAAGCCGGTCATGCGGTTCAAGGGCGCCAAAATCTGCTTCCAGGTATCGCCGATGCCGTCTATCAACTGGCTGCCGCGTTCCTCCCAGCCCGCTTGATCGCCGGAAAGCCCCCTGAAGACGACTTTGATCGTCTTCGCGTATTGGGTACGGGCATCGCCTTTGATCCAAAACGCCAAGTGATCGAAATTCGAGGCGTCGAGATCCGGCAACTGCAGACGCACACCGATTTCTGCGGATTTTTCCGAGGCGAAACTATAATCTAAATGAAGAGAGGAACCCTGAGTTCCCCGTCGTTCGCGGGTATCCAAACTGAAGCGCACGGTGTTGCCCAACTGCCGCGGATAACGTTCCCACTCCTCGGCGTGCGCACGCAACCAATCCGAACTGTCGAAATCCGCCAAAACCTGTTGATCGAGAGGAACAGGCGGGGCTGGCATCCGAGCGGAATCGGCGGATACGGCCTGTGCCGGCAGCCAAACCGCCAGCAGGCACAGGCGCAGACACCGTGCAAGGGTGGCAAATCCTTGACCAGGATACTTTCCACCTAGCTGAGCAGGCCCGGATCGGGATAAAATCAGCATAAAAATTGGCACCTTACAGACGATCTAAAGCAACGGAGGCGACCTAAGAAAAATAAATCGGAGCGAATCCAGATGAGCGAAACCGCAGCGGACCCGAACCAATGCCTGGCCCTGGTAGCGGACTCTGACGATACAGTCCGAGAACGGATCAAAAGCATGCTGATGCAGATCGGTTATCGTGTCAGAGAAGCCGCGGACGGGTTGAAGGCCTTGGAAGCATTCTCCGATGCCTGCCCGCAGCTTGTCCTGCTGGACGCCTCGTTGCCGAAAATGGATGGATACGCCGTATGCGAGAACCTGCGCCGGCACCCACAAGGCGCGCGGGTTCCCATCCTGCTGATGATCGACCCGGACGATCCTCAGTCTCTGAAAAAAGGTTATGAGGCCGGAGCCACGAATTTCGAAATCAAGCCCATCCAACTGGAGATACTGGGTTACCGAGTACGTTATCGCGCGCACGCCAACGCGACCCGCGAGACGGCCCGGATCGTGGAAGTCGCCGAAATCCAGCGTTCCGCGCACTTGGGCAGTTGGCGTTGGGAACTCCAGCACAACCGAGTGGAATGGTCCTCGCTCGGACGGCAGATTTTCGGGCTGCCGGAACACACCATCGAAACGACGCATGAAGGTTTTCTGATCCATGTGCATCCCGGCGATAGAGCGCACGTTTGCGAGACACACATCGAGGCGTTGAAGAGCAAGCAAGCCTTCGCGGTCGAGTATCGCATCATTCGCCCCGACGGCGTACAAAGAGTAATACGGGAACAGGCGGAGGTCATCCTGAACCCGGTTTCGGGGCGGGCCATGGTGCTGCGCGCCACCATCCAGGACGTGACCGAACTCAGACAGGCCCAGGAAAGAATACGCTATCTGGCCTTCTACGATTCGCTGACCGGCCTGTTGAACCGCCAAGCCTTCCAGCAGGAATTGCAGCGTTCCCTGTATTTCGCCGATCGCCACGACGGTATGATCGGCGTACTGTTCGTGGACCTGGACAATTTCAAGCGTATCAACGACACGCTAGGCCACGCCATGGGCGATGCGTTGCTCAAGGTCGTGGCGGATCGTTTGCAGAGGAATGTCCGCAAATTCGACTTCCTGGCGCGCTCGCAAAACGACGCACAAGAAGACCGAGGCCGAGTAGCGCGTCTGGGCGGCGACGAATTCGTGCTGATGTTGACCGACATGGAAAGTATCGAAGTGGCCGCCACCGTCGCGGAACGCCTGCTGAATCTGTTGAATCAGCCGGTCCAGGTCGGCGAATACGAAGTCGCCGTGACGCCCAGCATCGGTATTTCCATTTATCCGCATGACGGTCAGGATGTCGACCACTTGCTCAGAAACGCCGACATGGCCATGTATCAGGCCAAGGAAACGGGCAAGAACACCTACCGGTTTTACAATGAATCCATGAACGCCCGTGCCCTGCAGCGGCTGGACCTGGAGCACAAGCTACGGCAGGCGCTGGAAAATGACGAGCTGTCCTTGTATTACCAGCCCCAGGTGGATTTAAGCACCGGCGCGCTCGTCGGCGTCGAGGCCTTGTTACGTTGGCACAACCCCAGTCTGGGGTGGGTCGCTCCGGAGGATTTCATTCCCTTGGCCGAAGAAACCGGCTTGATCGTGCCCATTGGCAACTGGGTGCTGCAACTGGCCTGCCGTCAAAAAAAGATCTGGGAAACGCAGTATTCGAAACCGCTGCGCCTGGCCGTCAATCTCGGTGGCTTGCAATTGCGGCAAAGCGATCTGGCGTCCTTTATCGAACGTCTGCTGGAGGAAACCGGCCTGCGGGCCTCAGACTTGGAATTGGAATTGACGGAACAGAGCCTGATGGCCAATGCCGAGGACAATCTGGATATTTTGTCCCGTTTGAGCGGCATGGGCGTCAGCCTGTCGGTGGATGATTTCGGCACCGGTTATTCATCTCTGCGGTATCTCAAACGTTTCCGCCTGAACAAACTGAAGATCGATCAATCCTTCATCAAGAAAGTACCGTACAGCGCGGACAACGCCGCCATCACCAGCACCATCATCACCCTGGCGCATACCTTGGGTTTGAAAGTGATCGCCGAAGGCGTGGAAACGGATGCGCAACAGTCGTTCCTCCGCTCGCACGGCTGCGACGAAGCGCAAGGCTATCTGTATGGCCAGCCCATGACGACGGACGACTTCACCGCGTTTCTGCTGCGGCATGAAGAAAATCGACCCGACGCCGCCGAGCCTCAGGACGCCCGCACCCCGAAGGCCGCATCGGCATCCATCACTCGATCAGGCCGGACGCCTTAATCCCATCGTGAATCCCATTGGCGCCGTTCACGTGACATTCATACAATCCGATACAAACTGGTTATAACGCTAACAATGAACGAGGAGGTCTCTATGTCACGAAAACACTGGGTTTCAGGACTGATCCTGCTGGCGATGCCGCTGGCCGTATCCCCCCTAGCCATGGCCGCCCATTCCGGGGAATACCGCTCCGCGCCAAGCGATCATCTCCAACTCGCGCAAAGGGGCTATGACGGCGACCGCTACGACAGTACCGTGACTTGCGAGAGCAAGGATTACCGGCGCAAATACTGTGTGGCGCCCATCAAAAACTCGCGGGTCCGCCTGGTACGGCAATTGTCCGATACACCCTGCGTCCAAGGGCGGACCTGGGATTACGATGAGCGTAGCGTCTGGGTGGACAAAGGTTGCCAGGCGACGTTCGGCTACAACAAGGGGGGCGATGACGGAAACTACGTTCACGACGATGACTATGTTCCCTTGTGTCAGAAAATGGTGCGCTGGCAAATCGGTAAGGAATACGGCAACCGTTCGGAAGTGAGCTTTTCCTCGGGCCGTAGCCGCAATATCTCCAGAAACGAGCAGACCGTCGAAGGCGAGGGTGTTTTGCGCGACGGGCGCGATCGCCAGCGTTTCGACTACGATTGCACGATCGACCGCCGCCAGAACAAAGTGTCGGATGTGAATTACCGGTTCGACGACCGGCGGCCAGCCGGTGGCGAGGATGAAGCCACGCAACGCTGTCAATCTGCGGTGTTGGACAAAATCGCCCAGGAGGTCGGCTACCGGCCACGCGTGAATTTCGATACGCCCCGCGTCTCCCAGATCGATCGCGATCGCCAGTCCGTGCGTGGCCGGGCCAACATTCGTAACAAGCGCGGCCAGGACGAAATCGGCTATAGCTGCGAGGTGAATACCCGCCGCAACCGGGTCTCGGACGTGCGATACCATTATCGCTGACCCGTCGCCGATCGATCCCCAGTCCACACAACGACCCCACGAGCCGACCATGCCTGCGGATTCGCACTATCGCTTCCAGATCTGGCTACCCGCCCGTTACACGGAGGGTTCCGAGGCTTATCCGCTGTTGCTGTTTCTGCATGGCATGGGCGAGCGGGGCGACGATCCGAACCAGCTTACCGTACACGGCCCGCCGAAGCAGGTGAGCGGCGCGCAACGGCCGGCTGCGCTTGAACCGTTCGTCGTGCTGGCTCCGCATTGTCCCGCGGACCAGACTTGGTCGGCCAGCCGCCTGCTGCGGCTGTTGGACGAGGTAGTGACCAACTGGCGCATCGATCGGCGCCGCATTTATCTAACCGGCATCAGCATGGGCGGTTATGGCGCCTGGAGTCTGGCCCAGGAACAACCGGAACGTTTCGCCGCGCTCTGTCCGATCTGCGGTGGCGGCGATACGGAACGCGCCGCCCGCCTGCAGAACCTGCCGATCTGGATGTTCCACAGCGCGGGCGATCAGGTAGTCCCCGTCGCGGAGTCGGATCGCCTGTTCGCGGCACTGCAGCAGTGTAACGCCACGGTGACGTATACCCGTTATCGGGCGCTCGATCATGTGCAGACCTGGGAACACGCCTATGCCCTGCCTGGGTTGTACGAATGGTTGCTGCAGCACAGAACGTAGACAGCCCTTCTCTCAACCCTCGGCATGGCCAGGAACCGTTATGAAAGATCAACCCTCACCGATTCTGAATATTGCCGACGTCGAGTATATCGACCACGCTCATGGCGAGCACTTCGCCGCCCAACTGGGCGCCATCGCCCGGCATATCGGCGCTCGCAAACTCGGCTATCGGGTCGTCGTCGTGCCGCCCGGCAAGAAGGCTTGGCCTTATCACAGCCATTACGCGAACGAGGAGATGTTCTTCATTTTGGAAGGCAACGGCACATTGCGTTTCGCCGACCGGGAATATCCCGTGCGCGCCGGCGATGTGATCGCCGCGCCGCCGGGACCGGAACACGCCCATCAACTACTCAATACCTCGGCGGCTGAATTGAAATACCTGGCCGTCAGCACCATGGAAGAGCCGGATGTCATGAGTTATCCCGATTCCGGAAAATTCGGCGTATTCGCCGGCAGTGCGCCGGGTGGCGTCAGCAAGCAACGCAATTTCGCTTTTTTCGGCCGGCTGGCGAACGCCGTGGATTACTGGGAAGACGAAACCTGAGTCCTCCTCCCTCCGCCATCCCGCCTCTGGCATTCGTGCGAAACCCCTTACGCAGCCACGCAAATCGCCTCATTCGTCATCAAGACCTTGATTTACATTAGCTAATTCGTATCGCCCCAACCCATCGACCCGCGCCTTGGCGCTCGCCAATCGCAGGATTGCGAATTTCCTTGCCGATCCGCACCTTTTCCGTCATCCATAAAAACATATAACATACTGATTTATATCATGTTACATAACGACACTCGGTATGGCACGGGTTCTGCTCCGTAGGATAGCGAAGACGGCAAATCCGTCTACCGATTGAGAGATCACTATCAGTGCGCGCGGTCCTTGACTGAAGCCTGAAGGGGAAAAGCGAAGCCATCATGAACTGCCAGCGGATTTGCCCATTTTATGGAAGGCGCGTTGAGCAGTGTGACGTAGGCTCTGGCTATATCTCCCCCTATCACGTGGAAGTCATCGTCCGTCATTGCACCTCACGGTTCGAGGATTGCGGCAAGTACCGGGAATTAGCGGCACGCACACTCCTCCAAGACGATAGGACGGCTCGGGAAGGGCCTCAACGACGGCATACCAGCAAGCCGGTGGGTGGCGCCCTGTTACCGCTGCGCCTCGACCGTGAGGTGATCTCTCTTGTGCAGCACGAGTTGCGCACCCCTTTGACCAGTATCCGTTCGTTTACCGAGATCCTGCTCAGCTATCCGATAGACGACGGTGAGTCCCGGCAACGATTTTTGCGGATCGTCCACGAGGAGGCCGAGCGCCTTAACAAGACGATCAACCGGTTGTTCGGCTCAGCACCAAAGGACGCGGGTAAAACCGCCGTGGAGGGGAACGGCGCTCGCTCCGCACCCCCTTCGCCCGTACCGACGGAATACGCCACTTGAATTGCGTTTCATCTCCAGGCGACCCGGCCAATGTCGCTATCGCTGAAATGCAAGGACCGGATTGCGGTACCGGAGGATCATGGCGCCCCTTACTCAAGGGCCGAACTCGAAGCGAATGAAGTTTCCATGTCGACACAGACTTCCAAGGAGTGGATAGAAACTTTAGCCCCGCCTGCGCGGGGCTCTTTTTTTTCGGCCTTTTGCGATTTTCCGACCGGGATCATTTAGCCGGAGCCAGGGTCTTGGAAGCGATTTCATAAACGTCGGAGGACAAATCCGGCGTCTTCAGAATCCGCTCCAACTGCGCCTGCATCAGCTCCTGGCGGTTGGCGTCGTATTTGCGCCAGCGCGTCAAGGCCCCCATCAAGCGCGCCGCGATCTGCGGATTCAGGCCGTTCAGCGCCACGACCTGGTCGCCGAGAAAAGCATAGCCCGACCCATCGCCGGCATGAAAACGCACCGGGTTGCTGTGGCAAAAAGCCCCGATCAACGCCCGTACCTTATTGGGATTCTTGAGGTTGAACAGCGGATGCCGCATCAGGCTTTTCACTTCCACCAGGGCGCCTGGGAGATAGGACATGGCCTGCAACGTGAACCATTTATCCATGACCAGCGGTTCCCGTCGCCAACGCTTCTCGAAATTCGTCAAGGCGATCGAACGCTCCACGAAATCGCAGTTCACTAACAAGCTAAGAGCGCCGAGTTCGTCCGTCATGTTGTCCGCCTGGTCCAGTTGCTTCAGACACAGCGCCCGCAATTTCGGGTCGTCCAACTGCACCAGATAGTCCAAGCAACGGTTTTTCAGACTGCGTTTGCCGATGGCCTTGGCGTCGATACTGAATTCCCCGCGTTCATGATGCGTTTGATAAGTCGCGAGCAACGTATCGCGCAGGCGGAAGGCCAAGGTGCGTTGCAGGAACAGACGGGCTTCATGAATGCCCTCCACATCCACGACTTCCATCTGCTCGGCGAGATAACTCTCGTCCGGCAAGGCCAATAAGCGGGCGGACAGCGCGTAATCCAGGGTCGGGTCGCTCAATACCTCGCCGAAAGCGGCGCTGAATTCCTTCGCCAAGGCCCAGGGACGCCCCTGCCGGCGGTCTTCGATCAAACCCAGGATGGTTCGGCAGGCCAATTGCTGACCGGCCTCCCAACGGTTGAATTCATCGCCGTCATGGGCCAGGAGGAACAGCAGATCGGCATCGCTGTATTCGTACAGCAGTTTGACCGGCGCGGAGAAGCCCCGTAACAGCGAAGGAATCGGCTGACTGGGCACGTTGACGAACTGAAAACGCTGTTCGCTCTCGCGCAGTTCCAGTACCCGATGCGTGCTCAAGGGTTTGCTTTCGCCGGCCAACTGCAGCGGCAAATCCCGGCCAGCGTCATCCACCAGACCCACCGTCACGGGAATGTGAAAGGGCTTTTTGAGTGGCTGACCGGGCGTGGGCGGACAGGATTGACGCAGGGTGAGGGTATAAGTCCGCGCCTGCGGATCGTAAGCGCCCTGGACGGCCACCTCCGGGGTGCCGGCCTGACTGTACCAGTTGCGGAACTGTTCCAGATCCACCGCATTGGCGTCCGCCATGGCGTTGACGAAATCATCGGTGGTGACGGCCTGACCGTCATGCCGCGCGAAATACAGGTCCATGCCTTGCCGGAATCCCACCTTGCCCAGCAGGGTATGCAGCATGCGAATGACTTCCGCGCCCTTGTTGTACACGGTCACGGTGTAGAAGTTGTTGATTTCGATGAAGGAAGCCGGTCGCACCGGATGCGCCATGGGGCCGGCATCCTGCGGAAACTGAGTGGAACGCAGGATGCGCACGTCGTCGATGCGCTTGACGGTGCGCGAGTGCCGGTCCGCGGAAAACTCCTGATCGCGAAACACCGTCAATCCTTCCTTGAGGCTCAACTGGAACCAGTCCCGGCAGGTGATGCGATTGCCGGTCCAGTTGTGGAAATATTCGTGGCCGATCACTCCTTCGATGCCCTGGAAATCGGCGTCGGTGGCGGTTTCCTGCTTGGCCAGCACGTACTTGGTATTGAACACGTTGAGGCCCTTGTTCTCCATGGCCCCCATGTTGAAATCCCCGACCGCCACGATCATGTAGATGTCCAGATCGTATTCCCGGCCGAATACTTCCTCGTCCCAGCGCATGGCGTTTTTCAGGGAGGCCATGGCGTGATCGCACTGATCGACATTTTCCGGCTCGACGTAGATATGCAGGGTCACTTTACGTCCGGAGCAAGTCTCGAAGCTGTCTTCCAGCCGTTGCAGATGGCCGGCCACCAGCGCGAACAAATAGGCCGGTTTCTTGTAGGGATCGTGCCAGGTGGCCCAATGCCGGTTGTTGTCCGCCGCCCCGCTGTTGATGAGGTTGCCGTTGGAAAGCAGCACCGGATAGCGCGTCCGGTCGGCGATCAGGGTGGTGGTATAGACGGCCATCACGTCCGGCCGGTCCAGAAAATAGGTGATCTTACGGAAACCTTCCGCCTCGCATTGCGTGCAAAAATTTCCGCTGGATTGATACAGCCCTTCGAGCGCCGTGTTGCGTTGCGGATAGATCCGGGTGGTGACTTCCAGATGAAAGGCGTCCGGCACGCGGTGCAAAGTCAGATGTTCGTCGTCGACGGTGTAAGCCTCGGGAAGCACAAGCTGACCGTCCAAACGCAACTCCAGCAACTCAAGCTGTTGGCCGTCCAATACCAGCGGCCGCTGGTCTAGACTGGCCTGTTCCAGATTGCGGCGCATCGTCAGCCGGGAATGCACGATCGTCGCGTCCTCGCCCAGTTCGAAGCGTAATTCGACGCGGTCGATTCGGTATTCGGGCGGGGTGTAGTCCTTGAGATAAATGGTTTTGGGCGTATCGGTCTTCATGGGACTTGGGACTCGCACTGCTGGGTGTTATCAAGGGAGTAGACAATACGGGATTGGTTCCACGTATCGCCAACAGACCCGGAGACGCGCGGCGTCACGGCGCCGTCGCCATGGCCATGGCGTTATTTCGCACGGCGGTCGGTAGCGGCCGGACGCGAACAGCGAAGATTATCCACCCACCGGCGCAGGTTATCAGAATCCTGGGCATTCGAGCGGTTCGCTCAGCGATCATCATCGCGGCCCCGCTGGATAGGGTGGGGTTCTCCACGCCGTTTGCCCCTGGCGGCGAACTCGGGCTGCGAGAGTTGGGCTGCTACTCACTTAGCCGACCTCGTCACGGCCTTCCAACGCATTGTATTCGGTCGGGCTCCGGTGGATCGGCAGGCCCGCCCAAACCGGATCGTGATCGCTGGCCTGCTCTTCCATGGGAACATCGCTGTTGACGTGCGGAATCCGCGCCACGCCTTTGAGCCATAGGGACCGACTGACCAGTACGTGATCCAAGGTCAGGCCACGCCCTCCCGCCCGAAAGCTGTACCGTTTCTTCTTGGGAATTTTCTCCAACAGGTTGCGCAACGACCGGCCTTGCAGTAATTCCAGCGTCTTGGAACCCGTGCTGTCATTCATATCCCCCAGCACCACCACGTAACCGTCGGGATCGCGGTCCAGCAACCGTTGAACGAATTCGTGGATCACCGTAGCCTGCGTGTGGCGTTGCTTCTTGGTATATTCCCGTTCCCGCCGGTTGCTGGCGCGCATGGATTTCAAATGGCAGACGATCACGAACAGCGGTTTACCGGCGACCCGGAATTCCACGGCCAGGGCCTTGCGGGCTGGCGCCCAATGGTGCGTGAGATCGCCCGTAAAAGCCGGGTGTCGGGGTTCGATACGGCCTGGATTGAGGCTCAATCGCGGCGGCCCTTCCCCGATTTCGACCGTGGTGGCGTCTTGCGGTCCACCGCGACCCCGTTCGTGGAAGGCCACGCTTTGCTGATCGAACAGCAGACCCACCCGAATATTGAAGCCTGCCTGCCCCCCGTCCTGCTGGGCCAGTGGCGGAATCTCGCAATATGAGTACTGCGGTCCACCTTGTTCGATGATAGCCTTGATCAGCCGTCGATAGACGGCATCGGCGGGTACCGGACCACGTTCCGTGGCATCGACCACGGCCTTGATTTCCTGCACGGCGATGATATTCGGTGCGTCGAGGTCACGTGTGATGTGACCGGCCAGACGCGAGTACCGTTCGTCCGACGCATCGATACCCAGATTGCATAGATTGAAAGTCGCTAGAGTAAGCATGTTTGGTTTTGACGAATTGCTGCTGTGGGCCGAATGATCCTGTTTCCTAACCTCGGAATCCGTAATGCACGCCGCGCCGGTGGCTGGCTGTGGTGGGGTCCCTGGCTAGCCCTCGCGATCGTCAGCGCCCTGTTTCTGGCGTGGCGTGCGTTCCTCAGCGTCGATTTTCTGTATCCCCTGTGGTACGACGAGATGCACATTGACCAGACCATTGCCCGCTACGGCCCACAAAACCGTAATCGCAGCGCCTTCGAAAGCACCACGCGGGCCGAACGCATCCGCCTGTTCGGGGCGATCGTGGACGGCATACAACGTCAGGACACGGCCTGGGAAACGTTACGCTATCACGACCCCGGTGGCCGGTCCGTCGCATCGTTGCTGACCCATCCGGAAATCGTTCATCTTCAGGATGTGGCGCGATTGGTGCGGGTTTGGACGGTAACCGGCTGGGCCGCCACGCTGGCTTGGCTGACGCTGACCCTGATTATACTAACACGCAGGCCGCCCATGCCTTCCGTGCGCGGTTTGCTGATCGGGACGGGGCTGACCGCGACGGCTATCACCTTGGCGGTCCTGCTGGCGGGGCCGGTCAAGGTCTTCTACAGGCTGCATACCTGGATATTTCCCCCCGGCCATCCCTGGTTTTTCTATTATCAAGATTCGCTCATGACCCTGCTGATGAAGGCGCCGGACCTATTCGCCGGCATCGCCGCGCTCTGGGCCGGCTTAGCCCTGTTGTCGCTGGTTGGGATGGTGTTCCTCACCCAGCGCGGCCTGCGCCGTTTGGCCGAACCCGCCCGTGGCCGACAACGCCATGACTGAACCCGATTCGGCCCGGACAGGCCAATGGGCGCCGGCCAACACGGCCTTTGCCCGCATCCGTCGGGGCGACCGGATATTCATCGGCACCGCCTGCGGCGAACCCCACTATCTGGTAAACGCCCTGGTGGATTACGTCACGGCGAACCCGGACGCTTTCTACGACACCGAAATATTCCATGCCTGGACCTTGACGCCTCCCCGCTACATCGAGCCGCGTTACCACGGTAATTTCCGCGCGAACGCGTTGTTCATCGGCAATAACGACCGGGCCGCCGTCAACCGGGGATTCGCCGATTACACACCGGTCTTGCTATCGCAGGTGCCGGAACTGTTCCAACGCCGTTTATTGCCGCTGGACGTCGCCTTGATCCAGGTATCGCCGCCCGATCCCCACGGCTTTCTGAGCCTGGGAGTCAGCGTCGATATTACCCGTCAGGCGGTGGCCAGCGCCCGTCTGGTCATCGCTCAAGTGAATGCGCGGATGCCGCGCGTGCATGGCGACAGCTTCGTCCATCTGGAGGACGTGGACTATCTCGTCGGCCACGATGAGCCGATTCTGGAATACGCGCCCCAGGCCCCCGACGCCATCGCACAGCGGATCGGCGAGTACGTGGCCCGCATCGTCGAGGACGGCGACACACTGCAGGTCGGCTATGGCAACATACCCAGCGCCATCCTGGCCAATCTGCGTAACAAACGGCATCTGGGCCTGCACACGGAGCTGCTGACCGACAGCGCCGTCGAATTGCTGCGCACCGGCGTGATCGACAATACCCGCAAATCCCTGGATCGTGGCAAAACCGTCGCCAGCTTTTGCATGGGCACGCAGGCCAGTTACGCGTTTCTCCACGACAATCCGGCCATGGCATTCCGGCCCATCGACTACACCAACAATCCGCTGGTGATCGCCCGCCAGGAACGCATGGTCGCCATCAATCGCGCGCTGAGCATCGACCTGACCGGACAGGCGACGGCGGAATCCATGACCGGCGAAATCTTCTGCAACGGCATCGGCGGCTTGGTGGATTTCATGCGCGGCGCCATGCTGGCGCCCAAGGGCAAGGCCATCCTGACCCTGCCCTCGACCACCGAGGACGAAACCGCCTCGCGCATCGTGCCCTTTCTCGACAAGGGGATAGGCGTCACCCTGAACCGCGGCGATATTCATTATGTGGTGACGGAATACGGCATCGCCTATCTACAGGGCAAGAACATCCGCGAGCGGGCCATGGAGCTGATCGCCATCGCTCACCCGAAATTCCAGCCCTGGCTGATCGAGGAAGCGAAAAAAGCCAACCTGATCTATCGCGACCAGTTGTTCATCCCCGGCAAACGGGGCGAATATCCCGCCGATCTGGAAACCTATCGGGTCACCCGTGGCGGCCTGGAGATCTTGCTTCGCCCCATCAAGATCAGCGACGAGCCGTTATTCAAGGAACTCGCCCACGCGCTATCCGACCAAAGCCTTTATTTCCGCTTCTTCTCCAGCCGCACCGATTTTCCGCACGAGTTTCTGCAACGGCTGGTGGTGATCGATTACACGCAGAAAATGGCCATTCTCGCCACCCGTCAAGATCAGGGGCAGGAAGTGTTGCTGGGCGTGGGCCGTTATTATGTGGACAAGCAGACCCATAGCGCCGAACTGTATCTGGTGGTACGGGACGATTGTCAAAAACAGGGCATAGGACGCGAGATACTGGCCTATCTCACCGATCTGGCCAGAAAGCGCGGGTTGCTGAGTTTCAGCGCCGAAATCCTGCTGGAAAATCAGCCCGCCCTGATCTTGTTGCGGCATTTTTTCGAAGGGCAGGGCTTTACGGTGCGCAAGACGATCGAATCCGGTGTAGTCAATTTCGAATTCAAACTAAGGGAAAGCCACCATGGCTAATGACGACGAGCCACGCCGTTCCCGCCTGGTCACTTGGCAGAATCCCGCCCTCGCCACCCAGGCCGGCCGGGCGCTGAGTGGCCTGGATTATCTGCTCGGCGTTCAGAACGGCTCGATTCCGGTTTCACCCTTCGGCAGGCTGCTGGATTACCGGATCGTCGAAGTCCGTCCTGGCCATGCGCGGCTGGAATTGGAACCCCAGGAGTTTCATTGCAATCCTACCGGTACGGTCCATGGCGGCGTCTTGAGCACCTTGCTCGATTCCGCGATGGGTTGCGCGGTACAGGCCACCCTGGCGGCGGGAGTCGCCTACGCGACCCTGGAAATGAAAACGAACTTCACCCGTCCGCTGCGTGGGAGCAGCCCGCCGGTCCGTTGCGAAGCCAAAACCGTGCACGCCGGCAGCCGCATCGTCACCGCCGAAGGCAAGGTGCTGGACGATCAGCATGTCCTTTACGCGCACGGTTTGGCGACCTTCATGATTTTCAAAACCTGACCGGCGCCCACGCAGCCGATCCCTGGAGAGATGACCATGGCTCGTGTACAACTCGATCTACCTTCCCAATTCGCTTTCTCGACCGAAATCCCCTTGCAAGTGAACGACATCAACTTCGCCGGGCATCTCGGCAACGACAAGTTGATCGCCCTGCTGCAAGAAGCGCGGGCGCGATTCCTGGCCAGCCTTGGATTGGACCCGTCGGGCATGAAGGTATTCGGCGCGGGATTGATCATCGCCGACTCCGCCGTCGTCTATAAATCCGAGGCGTTTTACGGCGAGACGCTGCGATTCGAAGTCGCCGCCACCGAGTTCAACCAATACGGGTGCGACATCGTTTACCGAGTCAATGACAAAGCCAGTAGCCGGGAAATCGCGCGGGCCAAGACCGGCATGGTGTTCTTCGATTATCAAAGCCGACGGGTGCGCCCCGTACCCGAGGATTTTCTAGCCCTCGTTCGGGACGGCTCGGTCATGGTCTGAGCACGCTTGGCAACGGCGTCACCGGATCGCGATGGAGACCCTGTTGATATTACTGATCTTGCTGGGTGTGCTGCTGTGGGTGTGGCAAGCCAGCCTGCGTGCGTGGGAAACGGCGCGGGCCGCGGCAACCCGCGCCTGCCGCACCAGTGCCGTACAACTTCTGGACGATACCGTCGCCCTGGATAGCCTGTGGCCACGCCGGGACCGAAGCGGCCGCTGGCAACTGGAACGCATCTACCTTTTCGAATTCACCGATACCGGTTCCACACGCCGCACGGGCCGGTTGATCATGGTCGGCAATGACGTGGAAGTCGTGCAGATGGAAGGCGGGGATTTGATCATTCCCTAGAACGCGCGATTGACGATCCTCTGGACGATCGTAGGAAGGCGTACTCCGCGATCCGTGTCGAAGCAACTCCTTTCCACGATCGGGGACGGACTATTGCCAACCCGCAACCGCCGTCAATGATACGTCCCCTCAGCTAAGGCTTGACCTGTGAGCGACACACAGCGCCTAAGATGGTCGCCACCATCCTGGGAGTAAACCCCCCGGCTTGGATTCCAGCACTTGACCTTTCCGGAGTGTGGACGATGAACGAAACTCAAACCCATTGTTGTTCTGGCCCCGTCGACGAGCGGCAGTTGAAAGACCCCGTCTGCGGCATGCGAGTCACCCCAAGAAGCCCCTTCCAGCACGAATCGTCGGGGAAAACCTACTACTTTTGCAGCGAACGCTGCCTGAATCGATTCGTGTCCTCGGCGGGGGGCCAGTCCCCGGACATCGATCGACAGGCCGTGATCAAGGACCCTGTCTGTGGCATGACCGTCGCGCCCGGCGCAGGGATCACACACAGCCACGCCGGCAGGACCTATCATTTTTGCGGTCAGTATTGTCTGGATAAGTTCAAAGGCGAACCCGAGCGATACGCGGACGGTATTCCGGTCCCCGCCGTCCCTGCCGCGCAGGACACGATTTACACCTGTCCCATGCATCCCGAGATCCGCCAGCCAAAGCCAGGCAGTTGCCGGATATGCGGCATGGCCCTGGAACCGGAGAGGTTGTCCACCGGGATTCGGAAGACGGAATACATCTGCCCGATGCATCCGGAGATCGTTCGGGATGAACCCGGCGACTGCCCGATATGCGGCATGGCGTTGGAGCCCCGCCGCGTGACCTTGGAAGACGAAGAGAATCCCGAACTCAAGGATATGCTCCGGCGTTTCTGGATCAGCCTGACATTGACCGTTCCGCTGATGATCGTCGCCATGGGCCAACACATTCCCGGTGTTTCATTCGCCTGGCTGGGCTCGTCGCGCACCTTGCACGGGTTGGAATTTCTGTTGGCCACACCCATCGTGTTGTGGGGTGGTTGGCCCTTTTTCGTCAAGGGTGGGCAATCGGTGCGCCATCGCAGTCTGAATATGTTTACCTTGATCAGTCTGGGTGTGGCCGTGGCCTATGTTTACAGCCTCATCGCCGTACTTTTCCCATCGCTGTTTCCCGCTTCGTTCCGCGACGACCACGGTACGGTCGCCGTCTATTTCGAAGCCGCCGCCATGATCGTGACGTTGGTACTGCTCGGCCAAGTGATGGAACTCCGGGCCCGCCATCGCACCGGAGCCGCCATCCAGGCTTTATTGGGCCTGGCGCCCAAAACCGCCCGCCGCGTCAAGCCTGATGGCGATGACGAAGCGGTGCCGCTGGATGACATTCAAGCCGGCGACCGGCTGCGTATCCGGCCGGGTGAAAAAGTGCCGGTCGATGGAATCGTGCGGGAAGGCCATAGCGCAGTGGACGAATCCATGGTCACCGGCGAACCGGTGCCGGTGGAGAAAAATCCCGGAGACCCGGTCATCGGCGCCACGGTGAACGGCACCGGCGGCTTGGTGATGGAAGCGCAACGGGTTGGCGCCGACACCCTGTTGTCCCAAATCGTGCAGATGGTGACGCAAGCGCAACGCAGCCGGGCGCCGATCCAGAAGCTCGCCGATCGCGTGGCGGGCTATTTCGTCCCGACCGTCGTGATAATCGCCTTGCTCACCTTCGTCGTTTGGGCCCTCCTCGGACCGCCTCCCGCTTTGAGCTACGCCCTCATCAACGCCGTGGCGGTGCTGATCATCGCCTGCCCCTGCGCGCTGGGTCTGGCCACCCCCATGTCGGTCATGACCGCCACCGGCAAGGGGGCCACGCTGGGAGTCTTGTTCAAAAACGCCGAAGCCATCGAAATCATGCGCCAGATCGATACCCTGGTAGTGGATAAAACCGGCACGCTAACCGAAGGCAAACCTCGTTTGACCTCGGTCATTCCCAGCGCGGCTGTGAACGAAACCACCTTGCTGCGGTTGGCCGCCACTTTGGAAAAGGGCAGCGAACACCCGCTGGCGGCCGCTATTACCGATGGAGCGCGGGAACGCAACATCCCGCTGGGCAACGTCGAAGGATTCGAATCCGTGACCGGCAAAGGCGTCACGGGCGAAGTGGATGGGCATCGGGTTGCCTTGGGCAATCACGCCTTGCTGCAACATTTGCACGTCGATCCAGGGCCGTTACTGGATGAAGCCGAACAGCGGCGTGGCGACGGTCAAACCGTCATGTTTGTCGCCGTGGACGGACAAGCCGCCGGTTTGATCGGCGTCGCCGATCCCATCAAACCCACGACGGCGGACGCCATCCGGGCGCTCCATGGCGAAGGCGTGAATATCGTCATGCTGACTGGCGATAGCGAAACCACGGCGCGGGCGGTGGCTCGACGTCTGGGATTGGATCAGGTCATAGCCGGGGTGTTGCCCGAGCAGAAGGCGAAGAAAATCAAAGCGCTGCAACAGGAAGGCCGGCAAGTGGCGATGGCCGGCGATGGAGTTAACGATGCGCCGGCCCTAGCGCAAGCCCAAGTGGGCATCGCCATGGGCACGGGCGCCGACGTGGCCATGGAAAGCGCCGGTGTCACACTGGTCAAGGGCGATTTGACCGGCATTGTCCGCGCCCGGCAGCTCAGCCGAGCCACCCTGCGCAATATCCGCCAGAATCTGTTTTTCGCTTTCATTTATAATGCGTTGGGTGTCCCGATAGCCGCCGGCGTGCTGTACCCTTTCTTCGGCATTTTGCTATCGCCGGTCCTTGCGGCCGCCGCCATGAGTTTCAGTTCGGTTTCGGTGGTGGTCAACGCGCTGCGGCTGAATCGGGCATCGATCGGATAAGTCTGTGATAAATCTGGCGCCCTGACCGGGATGCCGTCCGGCCAGTGGCTCGTAACCCCTGCGTCGCCGAACCAACTGATTTACTTCCTTACTTTTGCTGGAAACAGGGAGCCCAACCGATGACCGAACACTACGTTAGGCGACCATCTCAGCCGGTGCGTCCAACCGGGCTGGCAATGACGGTCGCCACGCTGGCTCGTCGTGCCGCGGTGACGCCGGATGTCATCCGTTATTACGCGCGCATCGGTCTGCTCCACCCGACACGCGACAAGCAAAACGGCTACAAGCTGTTCAGCGACCAAGACGTCAAGCGGCTGAGCTTCATCCGCAAGGCCCGCAGCCTGGGTTATCGTCTCTCGGAAATCGCCGAGATACTGGGAGAAGCCTCGCAAGGACGCTCACCTTGCCCCAGGGTTCGGGACATCATCCGCCAGCGCATCGAGGAAAACCGACGACGTTTGGACGAACTGGTCGCCTTGCAGGAGCGTATGGAGCAGGCTTTGGCGACCTGGAACGATCTTCCCGATGGGGCGCCGGATAGCCAGAGCGTGTGCCATTTAATCGAGTCGGATAGATAAGCGTGACACGAATGACCCCATGGTTACCGCGGACCGGAATAGTCTGCTTGACGAGTCTCCTGTTGGTCTCGCCCTGGGCCAACGCCGAATCCCCCGTTATCGCCGAACAGTCGGGACAGTCGCCTAAAGCGTTGTCCGACCAGGAAATCGCGGGCTATCGGGCCGGCGAGGGCATGGGGATGGCCTTGGCGGCGGAACTCAATCACTACCCCGGTCCCCGGCACGTCCTGGATTTGGCCGATGATCTCCATCTTGACCCGCAACAACGCGATGCCGCCCAGCGGCTTTTCGACGAAATGCGGGCACAGACCCAACCTTTGGGCAACGCGCTGATCACAAAGGAAAAAGAACTGGATCAACTGTTCGCAACGCAGACCGTCACCGACGAATCCCTGCGGCGTCTGACTCAGGAAATCAGTGCCCTACAGGGCCAATTGCGTTACCTGCATCTGCACGCTCATTTGCGGATGCGGGAACTGCTGACGGCCGAACAACGCCAAGCCTACGAGACGTTGCGGGGCTATGCCGCGCCGCCCGAACCTTCCGCGCATGACGCTCATCATCATCAGCACGGCGCCGCCCACCCCTAAACCGGCCTGGCCTGCCCGTTCACATTGCTCGGCGGCCCCGCCAAGACACTGTCCCACGGCAAGGCCGGACCCCCTGTTTGTGGTACGATAATCCCTGTCTGATGCGGCCTAAAGCCGCCTGATAGTTAAAGAAACCTCCACAAAAGGGCGAATAACCATGATAGGAACGATAGGCACGACGATTACCGAGTTCATTATCGCGGAGCAGCGTCGCTTCGCTGGAGCGACCGGGGATTTCACGTCGTTGATCAATGACATCGTCATCGCCTGCAAAACCATCGCCAGCGCCGTCAAATACGGCAAGCTTTCGGCGATGGATGTATTGGGAAGCACGGACACGGAAAATGTTCAAGGCGAAAAGCAGAAGAAGCTGGATGTCATTTCCAACGATCTTTTTATCAAGCGCAACGAGTGGTCCGGCTATGTAGCCGCCATGGCGTCCGAGGAAATGGATGGGGTTTATCACCTGCCCAAGCAGTTTCCTCGCGGCAAGTACCTGCTGGTTTACGATCCCCTGGATGGCTCCTCGAATACCGAAGTCAACGGCGCCATCGGGACGATTTTCTCGATTCTGCGGCGGCCGGGAAACGCTGAGGGCGAGCCCGATGCCAAGGAGTTCATGCAACCCGGCACCCAGCAGATTTGCGCCGGCTACGCGCTGTATGGACCTTCCACCATGATGGTGTTGACCAGCGGTTTCGGCGTCAATGGTTTTACCCTGGATCAGCGTATCGGCGAATTCATACTCAGCCATCCCGATATGCGCATTCCAGAGGACACCAACGAGTTCGCCATCAACGCGGCCTATACGCGGTTTTGGGACCCTCCGATGAAACGCTACATGGACGAGTGCCTGGCGGGTAAGGAAGGACCGCGCGACAAGGATTTCAACATGCGTTGGGCGGGCGCCATGATTGCCGACGTGCATCGTGTGTTGAGTCGTGGCGGCATCTTCATGTATCCCATGGATCGGAAAATGCGCGCCAAGGGCGCCACCGGCAAGCTGCGACTGCTCTACGAAGCCAACCCGATGGGCTTCATCGTCGAACAGGCGGGCGGCGCCGCATCGACCGGCACGGAGCGCATTCTGGAGATACAGCCGCATGATCTGCATCAACGCTGCCCGGTGATCATGGGTTCCAAGAACGAAGTCGAGCGCGTGGTTTCTTACCACAAGGAATTCGCACAGGCTTGATCGCCCATGCGCATCGATAAGGCCACAGGGCACTTGCTGGAAGCCCGGCAAACGCCTTCCCCGAATTGTGACGAGCGGCCGCCCGGCACCGCCATCGATTTGCTGGTGGTGCACGGAATCAGCCTGCCACCGGGACAGTTCGGCGGACCTTGGATCGACGCTTTGTTCACCAACACGCTAGACCCTTCGGCCCATGCGTATTTTCAGGAGATTGCGGGACTGCGTGTTTCAGCCCATGCCCTGATCCGCCGTACGGGCGAAGTGGTCCAGTACGCGCCGTTTCCGCTGCGGGCCTGGCACGCGGGATTTTCCCGTTTTCAGGGCCGGGAGCGTTGCAACGATTTCAGTATCGGCATCGAATTGGAAGGAACCGATACCCGGCCTTACACGGATATCCAATACGAAACGCTGGCCGCGCTCGCCGCGGCCTTGCAAGCCGTTTATCCGGCCATCACGCCGGAACGGATCGTCGGTCATGCCGACATTGCCCCTGGCCGAAAAACCGATCCGGGACCGGCCTTCGACTGGAACCGTTTATGGAGTTTGCTGGCCGTAGCGCGCACGCTCGCTTAGCCGGACCTTCGAAGGGATTCCCATGACGGACTCGACCTTAAGGTATTGATCCATGAACGCCATCGTATTGCGCAATCTGATTATCGAAGAAATCCGCCGCGTACCCGATGCGGATCTGGCGGATTTACATCAGTGGATACGGCAGTTCCGTCTGCGTACGGAACGCTCTCCCACATTCGACACTTCTTTACCGGCGCCCGGCAACTGGGATTCCCTGGCCGATCAGATATTCAATCAGACGCATATCCGGTGAGTTAACGATAAACATCCCGCGTTCTCTCCGTTATCGTCAGTGATTCGTCGCTCACGATTTCACGAGCCAAGGCCAGTCCGGTCGCGGCGTTAGTTATCTTTTCCTCTGCGGAAGTCCCAATATTCATGAATGTGGTTTCTGAGCTTAATGTGCCTCGCCAAATTTGATTGCATTTCGAATAAAGGCTTGGCACGCCTGGATTCAATCCCAAACAGCGAGTTGCCGGAAAACCGCGTGATTGTCGTAACCATTCCGGTGGATAAGACATTATCTCGGTGGATCGCGGTAGATGCGACCGTACCAAGTTTTTCAATTCACTTCTATTGCTTTAACGATCGGGTGTGAAGTCGCATAAACATGATGGTGCTTGCGCTATATCAATTATTGACGATCTCCGTCGATTGCCTTTTCAATTGGAGCCCTGGCGTCTTCTACGCTGAGGCTTCGTTGCTTTTAAAGTCGTAGATGAGTCCGACAGCTTCAACAGATAAACACAGGGATTACTCGCTATGATGGCGCTGATTCTGTTTTTCATCCTATTCTCCACAGTGCTTGCTGGGTATTTCGTTTATCTTCGCCGCGGCTTTGTTGCATAAATCGAATGAGGGATGAAATGAACCCTGATGGAGTATAAGGTTTAGCAAGCCACGACGGTATCGGGCCCACCCAGCCGCGTCATGGTATTCATAGCGGCCAGACGGACATAAGCGTGGGTGGTTTGGGTATCGAAGCGGCGATTGCCCAGGCGTTCATAAAAAGCGGTTGCGATGAAGCGCAGTGGAATTGCCATCCGACTTAACGTCATGGTTGGACAGAGGTCAGATCACACTCCATCCGCTGCTCAAGCACCTCAGCGCCCCATTGCGTTCCTCGATGCTCCTCGGTGACGACGAACCCATGTCGCTCGTAGAGATGGCGCGCGGCGCCGAGACCGGCGAACGTCCAGAGGTAGACCCGTGGGTAGCCGCATGCTCGACAAAACTCCATGGCGGTCAGGAGCAGCCGATCACCCTCACCCTGGCCGCGCAAGGCATCCGATGTGATGAACCAGCGCAGGTGCGCACCTTCGGTCATGCCATGCGAGCCGTCGATCGTGATCGAACCTTCGATCTCACCCTCGATCGACACGGTCCAGAAGCCGTCGCGAGCCGGGTTGAAGGCGGAGAGGAACGCGGCAAGTTCGGTCGCCACCTTTAACTCGAAGAACACACCGAAGCCCCAATGCTTTGCGTAGTAAATCCCGTGCAGCGACGCTACTCTGCCGAGCGAGCCTGGGACATAGCCATTGACGATATCAAGCGCCTCCATCATGCCTCCGCGAGGTCCAACACCAAGCTTCAGCGGGCGCGACCGTAGGGATCGCTCCACTGCAAGCCGTAGTTAAGGCATTATTCAAAAACTGAACGCCGGATCTTCAGCCGCTTTCGCACGGTATCGTTCGTAATCGGCGAGTCTTCCAAGTGTAGTTAGAAATAGGCTTTATCCGCTAATAGAACGGTCGCTCAAACCTGACGGAATCAACTATCGTGAGATACGGGCGGCCCGAAGGTTGCCGACATGCTCATGACATTCAACAAGCTCCATCAAGAATTTCTGAACCTGAAGTCAGTTCTTTTGCGTGAAGTGGATCGGAAGGTTTCCGAGGGGGGAAGGGCATACAGGGATGGCTTCAGTCGTTCAGTTTATTGCGAGAATGAAAGCCTAACGGCTGAGATCAGCGCCGGCCGGCTCGCCGACGCTGATCTTGGAAGGACTCGCGAAGCATGCAAGCATTGCATCGGTGAGCCAGGATCTATTCGAACTGCGCCTTGACCCCAGCGATCGCCGCTTCTGAGGTCGACGAAAGCATTAGGAGCCATTGCCCATCGTGCACCTTTAGTGTTTGCACGACCTGTGTAGTTACAGTCCTTCCGTCAACCGTCAACGTGAGATTGTATGTAACGTAGGCGGTGTCATCCTTCACAAAGCTACCGACAATTTCGTAGGTAGCCGTTGACATCAAGTCGATCAATTCCGGTGCACCCTTGGCGATCGTATCGTTCATGCGCTTGAATGTCTCAGCATCGGATAGAGCAGAGAATGCGTCTACTGAGGTCACAGCGAACATCGGTAGGAGTTGCTTCTTTGCCAAGTCGCTCTTGGGCCCATGCAACGCGGCATCGAACGTGGTGTGAACGACCTGCAATGCTTCGGGATGCATGAGACGTGTCATGGCCACAGTGTCGTAAGACTTGGTTGCCGCCGCATACTGCAGCATTACGGCTTCAGCGGCAGCCTTGTCCTGAGCTGCAACTTGAAAGCTCGCGAACAAGCAAAGCGTGACAAGAATTATCTTCTTCATTTCAAGATCCTCGATAGAAGCGCCGATTCCGCCCCTTCTTGAATTTCTGCCGTGAAAGGCATGGTGAAAAGACTCCAGCGGGGGGAAGACAATTCCACGCTTGCGCTGGCGATAGTAGCGCCAAGCGAGGTTGGCGATGATCCATATAAAGCACAAGCGAAATAGCGCCGCGAAAGGCTGGCGAACGAAGGTGTCGAACTGTTCCATACTCGGTGCTGTTTCCTGTTCTTCACGGGAGAGACGCAGAAGCGCCTAACGCGCCCATCATGTGTGGTAGTCGCGACTTGATCCACATTAACGCTTTGCCTGGTTCGGCCCAATAGGCTATCTTTACGCGCTATTATTATTGCGACTCTTCAGCAGTCAGATTGTGATGGGGCCCAGCGACGTTTCCCCGTCGTTTGGGTCACTGTCCCAAGTCCCAATGGGCCAAATTGGGACACTGGGACACACAAAAACTCATCAGTTTTTTCATTATTGTGTGTCAATTGCTGCAAATTCAATGGATTGATAAAATTGTTCCGCGTGGAGAGGTGGCTGAGTGGTTTAAAGCGGCGGTCTTGAAAACCGTTGTGGGGCGACCCACCGGGGGTTCGAATCCCTCCCTCTCCGCCACTTCAGTCCGTGCGTGGGCAATGAGTTCACGCCTGAACAGCCGGAACTTCGATCCCACGTCCTGACCTCGCCAGTATCGACCTCGGCGCGCTGTGCAAGCGCACGGAGAGGGTCACGGCGTCGGGAATGGAAATATCATGCTCGGCCTGACGCGCCTCGAAACACGCTAATAGAGCACAGCGCGCTGAAGGCACGGTCACGGCAATGTCTCCCTTCTCAAATCCGTGATGCGCACACCCTCGCCTAGATCGCCAACATCCCGCATCCGTTCCCGCGCGCCTTCGCTCCGGGCGTGCACCTCGGCATTGGTATGCATGAGGATAATCCTGCTGCGCTCTGGTTCAGCCTGCCGGTTGCGATCCGAGCGGTCGATCAGATCATCACGCGCCTGCTCGCGGGTCGTCGCCTCAAGCACCCTGTTGATAAGGACGCGAGCACGAAGAGATGACCGAGAAGGCACGCGCACACGGCCGAGGGTGCTTGAAACCAGTGCGAATGTAGCGGGAGTCCGGGTTGCGGCGACGGCTGAGCCAAAGGTGCGCGAGTCCGAGGAATAACTCTTGACAGTATCTGCTTAGGCAGTAATATAGCTGCCTAAGCAGATATAAAAACCTTGTCCCAAAAAAGGCTCATGGCGAACAAAACTTCTCAGGCCCCCGCTGACGCGACTTCCAGCGAGTACGGCCGCGCCGAAGACGAACTCTACACCGTCGACAACTGGAGCTTGGACGAAAGTCTCGGTCACCTCATCGCCCAAGTGAAGGGACGGCTCGCCACGGCTATCGACGCGGAACTGGCCCCCTTGGGCATTACCGGTCCCCAATGGGTGACTCTGGTGCAAATCGCCAATGGCAGGGCGGACACGGCCTCCGATTTATGCCGTAACAGCGCCTGCGACACGGGCTCCATGACGCGCATGCTCGACCGCCTCGAACAGAAGGGGTTTCTCCGGCGGGAGCGCAGCGCGGAAGATCGTCGGGTCGTTTACCTGCGTTTAACCGAAGCTGGTAAGGCGCTCTATCCACAGTTGCCGCCGGTGGCCGTCAAGGTGCTCAATCGCATGCTCCGCGGTTTCAGTCGCGAGGAGCTGGAGACGATGAAAGGCTACTTGCGACGCATCATGGACAATGCCGACAGGGCGTGACGGATCGCCAAAAATTTTTGTTTAGATAGCTGCCTAGACAGTATCTGCCACACCCAGAAACAGCCAAGGCAGATGAGCGACCAGGGGCTTGGTCGGTAAACCCAGTGTGATGGCCGAAGTTTGCAACCCGTCTTAACCCGCGACGCCCGCGGCCTAAACCGATTCAACCACCGAAAGGTTCCCAAAGGAGAGAGTCATGAAACCCAACGAAACCCCAGCGGGTATCCCGACGGAAACCGGCGCGCCCCCTCCCAACCGGCGTCGCTGGCTGATGTTGGCGATCGCTTTGTTCTTTGTCAGCATCGGCGCAGGCTATTGGGTCTGGTGGCAAAAGGTCGGCCGATACGCCGAAAATACCGATGACGCCTACGTAGCCGGCAACGTGGTGCAGATCACCCCACGCACGGCGGGAACCGTGCTGGCCATCCAGGCCGACGACACCGATTTCGTCCACGCCGGCGACCCCTTGGTGCAACTGGACCGGGCTGACGCCAAGTTGGCGCTGGAGCAGGCCGAAGCGCAGCTCGCCCAGACCGTGCGGCAGGTGCGGACGTTGTATGCCACCGGCAAAGCCCTGGCGGCCACGATCGAGTTGCGCCAAGCCGACGTGAACAAGGCCAAGGAGGATCTGACGCGGCGCCAAGCTCTGGCCCGCAGCGGCGCCGTGTCATCGGAAGAGCTTCAGCATGCCCGTACCAGCCTGCTCGCCGCCGAAGCCGCCGTGGCCACCGCGCGCGAGCAATTCTCGTCCAACCGTGTCTTGATCGAAAACACCTGCGTGGCCCGTCATCCCGACGTGGAACTCGCCGCCACCCGCGTGCGAGAAGCTTGGCTCGCCTTGGAACGCACCTCGATTCCGGCGCCGGTCTCCGGCTACGTGGCCAAACGCGCGGTGCAGGTGGGGCAGCGGGTGGCGTCCGGAGCGCCGCTGATGGCGGTCATCCCCCTGAATGAAGTCTGGGTCGATGCGAACTTCAAGGAAGGGCAATTGCAACACATGCGCATTGGCCAGCCGGTGACGCTGACCTCGGATATCTACGGTAGCGCCGTCGAGTATCACGGCAACGTGGTGGGCCTCGCCGCGGGGACTGGGGCGGCGTTCGCGCTGTTGCCGGCCCAGAACGCCACCGGCAACTGGATCAAGGTCGTGCAGCGTCTACCGGTGAGGATTACTCTGTCACCCGATGAGCTTGCGGCCCATCCCCTGCGCATCGGTCTGTCGATGCAGGTCAAGGTGGATGTACACGACCAAAGCGGCGAACCACTTGCCGACGGACGTCAGCGACCCCAACCGGTGGCCAGCACCGGTGTTTTCGATCAGCAAGGCCAGGGGGTCGAGCAACTCGTCGAGCATGTCATCGCCGCCAATCTTCAGGGGGAAGGCGACAAGGACGGAACCCAGGTCGCGTGCGCCAGTGACATGCCCAAATCCGCCCGGCTACACGGCGATAACGTCGCACTGAACGAGTCGCTGGCCAAGCGCGTCCGCTAACTTTGGGGCTTCCCCGGAGACTTAGCCATGGCTCAGACCCACCCGGCATTGCCGCCCTTGACCGGCGGCAATCTCGCCCTCGCCACTGTGGCCCTGTCGCTCGCCACCTTCATGAACGTGCTGGACACGACGATCGCCAACGTGTCCATCCCCACTATCTCGGGCGACGTGGGGGTCAGCCCCAGCCAGGGAACCTGGGTCATCACCTCTTTCGCCGTCGCCAACGCCATCAGCGTGCCCCTGACCGGCTGGCTGACTCAGCGAATCGGTCAGGTGCGTCTTTTCATCAGTTCGATACTGCTGTTCGTCATTGCCTCGCTGCTATGCGGCCTGTCCTCCAGTCTGGAAATGCTGATCGCCATGCGCGTTTTCCAGGGTGCGGTGGCCGGGCCGATGATTCCGCTGTCCCAGGCTCTGCTGTTGCAAAGTTATCCGCAAGCCAAGTCGGGCATGGCGCTCGCCATGTGGTCCATGACCACCCTCGTGGCGCCGGTATTGGGACCCATCCTCGGCGGCTGGATTTCGGACAATTACTCTTGGCCCTGGATCTTCTACATCAACGTGCCCGTCGGCTTGGCCTCGGCTTGGCTCACTTGGCGTCTCCTCAAGAGCCGCGAGTCGGCGACCCGCAAGCTGCCGATCGATGGGGTCGGGCTGGGTCTGTTGGTGACTGGCGTTGGATCGCTTCAGGTCATGCTCGACAAGGGTAAGGATCTGGACTGGTTCGCTTCGGGTCAGATCGTACTCCTGGGAGCCGTGGCGGTGGTCGCCTTGACCTTTTTCGTGGCCTGGGAACTGACCGAGCGCCATCCCGTCGTGGATCTCACCCTTTTCAAAAACCGTAATTTCGCGACTGGCGCATTATCCATTTCCCTAGGTTACGGGCTGTTCTTCAGCACCGTGGTGGTGTTGCCCCTGTGGTTGCAGCAATATATGGGGTATACGGCGACCTGGGCGGGTATCGCCACCGCGCCGGTTGGCTTTCTGGCCTTGCTTCTATCGCCCCTGGTCGGCCGCATCCTACCCCGCACGGACCCGCGTCTGCTGGCGAGCTTCGCGTTCGTCGTCTTCGCTATTACCGCCTTCATGCGCGCCCGCTTCAACACCCAGGTGGACATGCTGGCGGTAGTACTGCCTCAGGTTATCCAGGGGATAGCCATGGCGACGTTCTTCATCCCCCTGACCGCCGTGACGCTATCCGGTCTTGCACCGGAGCGCATCCCGGCCGCCGCCGGGCTTTCGAATTTCCTGCGGATCATGGCCGGTGGGATGGGCGCTTCCATCTCCACTACCGCATGGGACGATCGAGCCGCCTTGCATCACGCTCATTTGATGGAACACATCAGCGTCTACGATCCGGGCACGACCCATGCCTTGCAAGGCATGGCGGCCCTGGGCCTGTCTCCCGAGCAGAGCTGGGGCGTTCTGGAACGCGAGGTGACCCGGCAAGCCTACATGCTCTCGGCCATCGACTTGTCCTGGCTGGCCGGCGTGCTATTCCTGGTGCTTACGGCGGTGGTCTGGCTAAGCCGACCGGCGACCAGAAAAGCGGCGGGGTCATTGGCCGGCGGGGCTCATTGACAGCACCAATCCACACGGATGGAGCACGAAACCCAGTTGCCGGGTGAATAACTAACGCACTCGGCTTACCCGCGTAGTCCCCGCCGATTCCTCGCAACGAAACGCAAACCGCGACGACCGGCCCCGTATCGGCGAAATCCACCCCTCCCCATTTCTCCCGGCCACGATGAAAATGGATTCAGGTCAACCTGGTCTAATCAACAGCTTCTAAACTATCTCAGTGATTCGCTTTCCGTTGCTTTGTGAGCCTCCATCCATGCCTAAGCAAGACTACCCACAAGACCCTCATATGCGTTATCTGGAACTCTTGGCTGACGAGTATCCGTCCCTCCAGGCGGCTTCGGCGAAAATCGTCGAATTGACCGCGCAACTGGATCTGGCCAAGGGCACCGAACATTTTCTCTCCGATATTCACGGCGAATACGAAGCCTTCCGCCATGCGCTCAAAACCGGCTCCGGCTCCATACGACGCAAGATCGAGCAAATCTTCAGCGACCAACTCACCGAACAGGACAAACGTAATCTCGCCCTGCTCATCTATTACCCCGAGGAAAAACTCCCCCTCATTCCGGAAGCCTGTGCCGGCGATGCAAGCTGGTACCGGACCACTTTGGCGCAGTTGGTCAGCGTCGCGACGGTAGTCGCCGCAAAATATCCGCTGGCCAGGGTCCGCTCCGTTCTGCCGCCTCGATTCGCGCCGATCATAGAAGAACTGCTGCAAAAACCCGAAGCAGGCGCGGACAAAGCCGAGTATTACAGCCGTCTCGTCGAGACCGTCATCGAGACCGGCATGGTGGATGATCTCGTCGTCGCCCTGGCCGAGTTGATTCAACGGCTGGTCATCGCTCGGTTGCACATCATCGGCGATATTTACGACCGCGGACCGGGCGCCCATTTGATCATGGATACGTTGATCGACTACCACACCGTCGATATCCAATGGGGCAATCACGACATCGTCTGGATGGGCGCCGCCGCCGGCAGCGAAGCCTGCATCGCCAATGTCATTCGCATCTGCCTGCGCTACGCTAACATGGACACCCTGGAAAATGGCTACGCCATCAGCCTGTTGCCTCTGGCGTCCCTGGCCATGGAGTTCTACGGCGACGATCCCTGCGAGCACTTCCTACCCCGTTCGAGCGGCGAACAGGAACTCACCGATCACGAACGCCAGCTCATGGCCCGCATGCACAAGGCGATCACCCTGATCCAGCTCAAACTGGAAGGGCAGGTCATCCAGCGTCGCCCGCAATACCAGATGGACGACCGCTTGTTGCTGGACAAGATCGACTACGCGCAAGGCACGATCCGTCTTGACGGCAAGGTCTATCCGCTGCTCGATCTGCGTTTCCCGACGGTCGACCCACAGCGTCCCTACGATTTGAGCGAACGGGAACAAGCCGTCATCGACAAGCTGAGGCTGTCCTTCGTCAACAGCGCACGCCTGCAGAAGCATGTACGTTTCCTGTTTTCCAACGGCAGCATGTATCTGGCGCATAACGGCAATCTGCTGTATCACGGCTGCATCGCCTTGAACGAGGACGGTTCGTTCAAAGCCTTCAAGGTGGATGGTGAAGAGTACGCGGGCAAGGCGTTCGTGGATCGGGTGGATCGGCTGGCGCGGCAGGGCTATTTCGCGACCGACGACCCGCCGCGGAAGCAATACGGGATGGACGCCATGTGGTATATGTGGAGCGGCGAGCAGTCGCCCTTGTTCGGCAAGGCGAAAATGGCCACTTTCGAGCGTTACTTCCTGGCCGACAAGGAAACGCACAAGGAGAAGCGCAATCCCTATTACGATCTGCGCAACGACGAAGCCACCGCCCGCAAAATCCTGCGGGAGTTCGGGGTGAACGACGAGACCGGCCATATCGTCAACGGCCACGTTCCGGTCCGGACCGGCAAAGGCGAAAGCCCGGTCAAGGCGGGCGGCAAACTCATCGTCATCGATGGCGGGCTATCCAAGGCTTACCAGAAGACGACCGGCATCGGCGGTTTCACGCTGGTCTCCAACTCCCATGGCCTGGTGTTGGTCGCCCATGAGCCTTTCGAATCGGCCCAGGATGCGATTGAAAGGGAACTGGACGCCGCGCCGCGCGCCGAAGTTCTCGAAGAATGCCCGACCCGTAAACATGTCAGGGACACGAACCTGGGCCAGACCATTCAGCGCCAAATCGACGAACTCAAGGAATTGCTGCACGCCTTCAAGAAAGGATTGGTCAAGGAGCGTTGAGATACGCCCGTTGGGATTACGGAGCGATCCCCCGTCTCCCTCTGGGCGCAAGCTCGGTCAACGCCTATTACTGAGGATTTCGTTAGCCAGGGACCGGCACGCCCTCATCATCCGCCTGCCGTGATGACGGTTTTTCCACGGCGCTCCTTCGGCTGCGGGATGATCAGGCACCTCGCAGGGCGCTTTCGGTCTATTCGGAATAGAGTCTAAAACCAGCAGCGTGAGCCGCTTCCTTGATGACGCCGCCCAGTGGCGACCGAGTAGGTCTTTGTTTCCCCGGTTCAGAAGGTGCCGATTAAACGGGGCTTGCTCGGCTTGTCTTGTTCCTGCTCCTGCATACGCTGTTTTTCTTCCGCGCGCCGGCGTTCCAGTTCAGCTTGCCGTGCGGCTTCTTCCGCCCGCCGGCGCGCCAATTCCGCCTGCCGACGTTGTTCCGCCTGCTCATTCCGGCGGGCTTCTTCGGCTGCCCTTTTCTGAGTTTCGATATCAGCTTGGCGGCGGGCCTCGGCATCCTTTTTCTGTTGCTCGATGACGGCTTGCCGGCGCTGATCTTCCTGACGGTCGCGGTCGGCTTGGCGACGACGTGCGTCTTCCGCCTGTTGGCGCGCCGCGTCAGCCTGACGACGGCGTTCGTCTTCCGCCCGTTGACGTTCGTCTTCCTTCCTCTGCTTTTCCGCTTCAGCCAAGCTGGCCTGGACCTTCTCACGCAAAGCCAGTAACCCGGCATGGTTCGGCGCAACGCTCAAACCTTTCTCGATGTTGCTCAAGCTGGTGGTAAAATCGCCTCGTTGCTGGTACGACTCGGCCAAAACCTGATAACGATCCGCGATCTTGTCGAATCCCTGCTTGGCTTGCTCGTTCTGGGGATCAAGTTGCAACACCTGCTGATAAGATTCAAAGGCGTTGTCGTGCACCGGCAGCGTCAGCTTGGTTTGTTGGAGTTGTTGCCCGGCTTGCTCCAGAAGTTGCGTGATCTTTTGCTGCTGGCTGTCCTCCAGGGCCCGTTTCTGAGCCTCGGCGAACTGCGCTTCAACCGCCTGTCGCAGTGCCTGCAAGGCGCTTTGCCCCGGCGCCATGCCCAGACCTTTGTCAATACTGGCCAGACTGGCCTGAAAGTCGCCCTGTTGCCGCTGTTGTTCCGCCACTTGCCGGTAGGCGTCGCCCAGTTGCTTGACTCCGCGCTGGGCCGAATCATTGTTCGGGTCCAGCTTCAGCACTGCCTGATAACTGGCGTAGCTACCGTCCACGGCGGACAAGGTCAAGGGCTGGGCTTTCAATTGCTGTTCCGCCTGTCCCAGCAACCGGTCGATTTCCTGGTGACGTCGCTCGGTCTCGGCCGAGGCCGCACGGCGCTGATCCAACTCCCCTTGTATTTGATCGTGCAGAGCCAGCATCTCCTGATTCTCTGGCTCGACCTTCAGCCCCTGCTGTAACTGATCCAGACTCTGTTCCAACTGCCCCTGTTGCTGCAGTTGCCGCGCCTGTTCCTGAAACTGCTGGGCCAGCCAGGCGATCCCCTGCCGGGCTTGAGCGTTGCTTGAGTCCAGCTTAAGAACTTCCTGGTAGGCGTCATAGGCGTTACTGCCCGGCGGTTGGATGAATTGGGATTGCTGCCGATACTGCTGCGCTTGCATCAACAGTTGTTGGATGTTCGCCTGCCGCCGCTGCGCCTCCGCCCTTTGACTTTGTTCATCCAGAATCCCTTTTCCGACCTGTTCGCGCAATGCCATCAAAGCCTCGGCTTGCGGTCTGACCCGCAAGCCTTCCTCAATTTGCGTCATGCTCTTATTCAACTGGCCTTCCTGCTGAAGCTGCCGGGCTTGAGTCAGGAAGAAATTCGCCAAACGGTCCACCCCCTGATTAGCGGCGGCGTTCTGTGGATCGAGGCGCAGCACCTGCTGGTAGTTCTCGTAGGCATTGCCGCCCGGCGGCTGAGTCAATTGATTCTCGTTCCAATGACGCGCGGCCTCGGCCAACAAACCTTCGATTTGGGTCTGTATCTGGGCCTGTTCTTGTGCCTTCTGAATTTCGCCGCGCACGGCCATCAAACCCGGATGTTCGGGTACGATTTTCAGCCCTTCCTCGACACGGGCCAACCCTTCCCGCCATTGTTTGCGTTCCAGCGCCTGCTGGGCTTCTTGCTGAAAATGATCGGCTATCCGCCTCAACCCATCGCGGGCCTGTTGATTGCCGGGGTCCATGGCCAGCACCCGCTGATACAACTGATAGGCATTGTCGTCAGCCGGCTCGGTGAACCGTGAATTGCCCAGATGCTGCTCCGCCTCGGCCAACAACTGCTTGAGTTCACTGGCACGACGCGCGACTTCCACCTGTTGTGCGCTCTTTTGCGCCAGTTCCTTGCGAATACGGTCGCGCAAGGCCAGCAGTCCGGGATGATTAGGTTGTACCCTCAGACCATTGTCGATCTGGATCAGACTGTCGCTGACCTTGCCTTGTTGAAAAAGCTGCTCGGCCTGCTGCTGATAATAGCCAGCGATTTTCTGCAGACTGTTTTCCCCATCCGGAATGGGCGAGGTCGAGGACGTACCGGGTCCGGACCCCGGTAAGGGCAGATCCAGCGCCAGATAACCCCCCGCCATCGCCGCCAAAACCAAGCCGCCCACCGCCCAGCCCAGCCATCGGTTACGGTGTGTCGGGCTGCCCGGTTCATGATATTCACGGGTTGCATCGATTTCCTCCCGTTGCTTGGCCTTTTTCAGGTTCTCCCTGACGGATAAGGCCTTGCTGAGATTCTCCTCGAATGGCGGTTGCCCCCGTTGTATGCGGGTGATGGCCTGAATGAACTCTTCGGCCTTTTGGAAACGTTCTTCCCTGTCCTTCGCCAACAATTTATCCAGCACCGGCTGAAACTTGGCATATTCCGGAGTGAGTATCGGCAACGGCGCGGTACTGTGCATCACCGCCACGACCAGGGGGTCTTCGGCCTCGTAAGGCAACCGGCCGGTCAACATCTTGTGGAATACGATACCCAGACTGTACAGGTCGGAACGGCTGTCGATCTCCTGACCGGTTACCTGCTCGGGGCTCATGAAGCGCAGGCTTCCCAACGCCATGCCGGGGGCGGTCAACTGTCCGCTGCTTTCCATGAATTTGGCGACACCGAAATCGGTCAACACCGGCGTCCCTTCCTTCCGGAAAAGGATATTCAACGGCTTGACATCACGGTGAACGAAGCCCTTGATGTGGGCGTAACCCAGGGCGCTGGCAATCGCCTTGGCGACCTCCAGAGCCTCTGGCAGAGGCAATCCTTGGTCAATGCGGTCTTCCAGGGTACCCCCAGGAAGATATTCCATGGAAAGGTAATAGTAATTACCGAAGGAGCCACAATCGAATATCGTAATAATATTCTGATGGCTCAACTGCGCGACGTATTTGCCTTCATTGAGAAAGCGTTGAGCGAACTGACTATCCGCCGCAAGAGCTGGAGCGACGACTTTCAAGGCAACAAGCCGGGATAGGGCCTCCTGAGTGGCTAAATACACCGTAGCCATCCCACCTCGACCCAATTCGTGTTCTATTTTATAACCCGGTATGTCCATCTCGACAGTATTTCACCAAACACCTTGATTTGAAACCGCCTCCGGACTGAGATAACGGAGCCTGTTTAGAGTTGTATAGCAATGTTTGTGGCGGGAATATGCGTATACTGTCCGCCAATTCAAATACAAGCGAACTTATTGGTCTTAAGCAACTTATAGGCCATTAAAGAGGACTCACCGCCGTGCTAGCGTGGCCAATGTCCGGTGCATCGCCCCAGCACGATATGAGAAGAGGTTGTCATTGATGAGTTGGGAATACGGGGCTGGCACCCACGTCGGCAATATCAGGCAACGCAACGAAGATCACTACCACGCTGACCCGGAAGCGGGTATCTGGGTGGTTGCGGACGGGATGGGGGGGCGGCAGGCGGGCGACGTGGCCAGCGGCATCATCGCCGATTTCATACCCTCCGCGCTCAGGGAGGGATCGTCGGTTCTGGATGCCGTCGCTCACTCGCACCAGGCCGTCATCAATGTCCTGGCCGAAGGCAAAGGCGCCGCGGGCATGGGCAGTACCGCGGTCGTTTTACAACTCAAGGGAAACCATTACGAGATTGGTTGGGTGGGTGACAGCCGCGCCTACTTATGGAACGGCGATTTACTCCCCTTGACACGGGATCACACGGTCGTTCAACGCTTGGTGGAAGCCGGCGCCCTCAGCCCTGAAGACGCACGCGACCACCCGCACCGCAGCAGTCTGTTGCAGGCTTTGGGCTCCACGGAAATCGTCGGGGTCGATGTGGAAGTCACCCAAGGCACACTCAAGCCCGGGGAACAAATCCTATTGTGCAGCGACGGCTTGACCTCCGAAGTAAAAGACGACGAAATCGCCGCCATTCTCGAACAGCCACTGGATGTTCAGGGAAAAGTGGATCGGCTGATCCAGGCCGCATTGAATAACGGCGGCAAGGATAATGTAACGGTGCTCTTGATCACGGCCCAAAATGGTCCATTGCCGATGGACCAAAATGATCCGTTGCGAACCGACACTATCGAAAGAGCGATCCCATCCCAACAACCACGCGAACCGGATCATAAGATGTCTTCGACGGCAGCCACCGGGTTATGGCTGATGATCCTATTGTCGGTAACCCTTGGCGCGGCACTGCTGGTTCGCTGGCTGTCCAGCGTCAATTGATCGGATGGTCACGACCGCCACTGCCGAGGAGATTTCCCCCAATATTCAACGCTAGAAGCAGCACGGAAAACTCAGGACTCAGCAAGAAGCCTGTTGCTAATCGTATGTAAATGTTGTAATATTACAACATTGTCCATTGACAAACCAACTTATTGATGCTAAACGTTTCTTTATACGCAGACTAGGCGTTAAGCAAACGACGTTCGGCTCCAGCCACAGCGGGTAGAGCTGTTCGGTTACAATGGTTTGTAAAAATGCAACATAGCCCAATCTGCATCCAATGACACTTTTGACCCGCATGTCTTCAAGGTGAAGCCGATGAATAGAAAAATCGTTACCCCTTTCGCTTCCTCGTTATCCGTAGCCGCTTTGTTAGCCCCCAGTCTGGCCGGGGCAGTGGATTTTGCCTTTCAACCCCGGCTGGAAGGTGGATTCATGTACTACGAGTTTGAATCGCAGCCCGCCACTTTGACCGTTTTCGATAATAATGGTCTGGTCGCGTCCAGCAGCTCCGTCAGCGGTTTCAAATTCAATGATGTCATGCCTATGCTCGGAGCGGGCTTCACCGTGTTCGCCGATCGGTTCTTTTTTGATATATCAGGGCAAAAAGCTTTCAACGGTTCCGATAGCGACGACTTTAATTCTTTTATATTCGGCACCGGAAACTCGCTAATCCCGGTATTGGACACCTCGCTCAATCTGGATGCGGACTTCGATCGATATGAATACGCCATTTCTGCGGGTTACGCGGTGACTGACAGTTGGTCAGTATTCGCCGGCTATAAATACGCCAAATCCAAATTCGACGTGGATCGCGTTGGCACAATTGATCTCTTTCAGCCCGTTGGCCCCACGTTGGCAACCTACAGCGACGAGTTCGAGTTTGCCTTCAAGCAAGATGGACCCTTCATCGGAACGACCTACGGTTGGCAAATCAATCAAGGCGCCATGAAAGGTTTGCTGTCAGCGAATATCGCCGTAGCGTTCCTGGACGGCGAAATCAAAGATCAAAAGGTGAAAAATGCTGTCGCTGAACTGGATGGCGTGCAAGTGCCTTTTGAAGATCAAAGTATCAGTCCATTCAAAGGGGACACGGTCGGGTTTACCTTCGGCGTGGGCTGGAAAGGTTTTACGCCGGTGGAAGGTCTAACCTATTCTCTGGGCATCAATGGCTACCAATACGATTTCAGCGCCGACGAGAAAGGCGTCTCGGATGTCAAGGAAACCCAGATAAACTTCCGTGCCGGGATTTCCTATACCTTCTAAATTCAAACCCAGCCATTTCAACCTTATAGGGAAATTCGGCTCAGGCTGAATTTCCCTTTTTTTCCAGGAACGCGCTATGTTTCGCAATGTCGCCCATTGGCTGATTCCATTTCTGTTGTCGCTACTCGCCGCCTTGCCCTCCTTTGCCGCCGAGCCCAGAAATTTCTGTGACGACTCCGAATTAAATCAGCAATGGAACGACGCGCTGAGTAAATATCCCAAGGACCCGCTGTTGCTCAAATTGTCCGCCGTCCGCACCGCCTTGTGCGGGATGGTCCATTCAGGTCAGATTAATCTGGAAACGGCACGGACGACTTGGGAAGACGCTCTGACCGATGCGCTGTTGGAGTGGGCCAAGGATGAGCAGGCCAAGCGGGGCTTGTTGCGGTTGTTCGGCACCTTCTGATCAGCCGGGATATCCTATCGAAAGGCGCTAAACCTTTTCACCGGTCAGTCGCTGATACTTATTCAACAATTGTTCCGGGCTTTCCTGATGCCGAGGATCGACCAGAATGCACTCGACAGGACAAATCTCGACACATTGCGGCTTGTCGAAATGGCCCACGCATTCCGTGCATAGCGCGGGATCGATAGTGTAAATCTCATCCCCCATCGATATGGCGCCATTGGGACATTCCGGTTCACAGACATCGCAGTTGATGCATTCATCGGTGATCAACAAAGCCATACATCACCTCGTTGGGCTGATCGGGCTGAACCTGCGGTCTGCCCTGATCGCTATCCCGGCAGATTGAATTTTCGCGCCAACGCTTCTTGCACCTTGGGATGCACGAACGCGGAGACGTCCCCTCCCAGTCTGGCCACTTCACGCACCAGGGTGGAGGAGATGAAAGCGTATTGCTCGGCGGGTGTCAGGAATATGGTTTCGATACCGGAATTCAGACGGCGATTCATGCTCGCCAACTGAAATTCGTACTCGAAATCGGAAACAGCCCGCAAACCCCGGACTATCACCTGCGCACCCACCTGTTTGACAAAACTGACCAGCAACGTATCAAAGCCCCGAACTTCGACTTTATCGAGATGCGCGAACACTTCGCGCACCAGTTCGACACGTTCGTCAAGGCTAAACAAGGGGCGTTTACCCGGATTGGCCGCGACAGCGATGATCAAGTTGTCGAACATGCGCGCGCCACGTTCAATCAGATCGGCATGTCCGCTGGTAATGGGATCGAAGGTTCCGGGGTAAAGGGCAACAACTCTCATGGGGACCACACAGTAGGCGTAATTCGGAAAAAGGGGCGGTACACCCCCCCCTGTATCGTTATCACGGCATCGTTATTCTCGCAAGGCGTTTATCCGCTGCGTTGCCGAGTCCCTACATAATAGTGCATACCTTACCTGGCCTGCTTTGTTTTCCCGCAGTACCCGCCAGGTGCTGGGCAGGTCCGGAGTCTTCGGCGCACGTTCGGCTTCCACGTAAATACGCGCCTCGGGAGCCAGCCAGTGACCCTGTTCCAACGCTTGGCATATGGGGCCGAGCAATCCCTTTCCAAAGGGAGGGTCCAGCAGGACCACATCGAAAGCCGTGGCCACTCCCTGCAACCACACCAGGGCATCCACCTGCTTCACGTTCGGCTCCTGCAGACCCAAACTGGCTAAGTTATCGCGCAGGCAGCGGGCGGCCAAAGGATGATGCTCGACGAACACGACCTCGCCCGCGCCGCGAGACAGCGCCTCGATGCCCAAGGCGCCACTGCCGGCGAACAAATCCAGACAGCGGGCTCCGGAGATGATGGGCGCCAGCCAATTGAAGAGCGTTTCGCGGACCCGATCCGGCGTCGGACGCAAACCCTCGATTGCGGGAAAACTCAACCGGCGACCCCGCCAACGACCGCCTATGACCCGTAACCGGCCGCTGGCAGATGGCGAACGAGGCGCCATGACTCAGCCGCCGACAATCACCGTCAGCAGTTTATCGGGATCGATCCGCCGTTTCAGGGCGTCGTCCACCTGTGCTTGCGTTACGGCTTCGATCTGGCCCGGAAAGGTCTGCAGATAATCCAAGGGCAGGTCGTAAAAACCGATCATGGCCAGATACTGAACGATCTTGCCATTGCTATCCAAACGCAAGGCGAAGCCCCCCGTTATGTTCTGGCGGGCCTCCTCCAGACTTTCGGGCTTAGGGCCGTTGGCCACGAGACCCCGCAGCGTGTCGGTGGCCACCTGCACGGCTTGATCAACCTGATCGACACGGGTCTGCAACCCGATGACGAAGGGTCCCGCCTGGCGCATGAGGGCGAAATAGCTGTAAGTGCTGTAGGAAAGCCCGCGTTTCTCCCGAACTTCGTCCGCCAAACGGGAAACCAGACCATTGCCGCCCAAAACGTGATTGCCCAGATAAAGACTGAAATAATCCGGATCACCGCGCCGGATGCCCACTTGGCCGATCAACACATGAGCCTGGCTGGAAGGATAGGGGATGCGCGCCACCCGAGCTTGCGTGAGTGGTTTGACTTCAGGCAAGGCGGGAGCGGGTTCGCCTTTCGGCAATTCACCGACCAGTTTATTGGCCAGGGATTCGGCTTGACTGCGATCGAGATCGCCGACAATCGCCAATACGGCATTGGCCGCCACATAGTAACGCGCGTGGAAAGCCTGAATATCCTCGCGAGTCAAGGACCGCAGGCTGGCTTCAGTGCCTTCGGGTGGGGATGCGTAAGGGTGATCGCCATACAACGCCTTGTAAAAGGCGCGTTCGGCAATCGTGGCGGGTGACTGCTCGCCCTGCTGTACCGCCGCGATGAGTCGATTGCGTTCGCGTTCCAGGGATTCCTGGGCGAACGCGGGTTCCTTCAGCAGGCTGGCCAGGGTATCGACGGCCGGCTCCAGGTATTCCGCCGCGGACAGGCTGCGCAAGGTTATCCAGGCCATGTCGCGTTCGGCGCCGCTACCCAGTTGCGCCCCGACATTATCGAAGCGTTCGGCTACGGCATCGGCCGATAAGGTTTTCGTGCCGCTATCCATCAGAATATTCACCAACTGCGCCAGCCCAGGTTTGTCCCCATCACGGGCGGAACCGGCGTCGAATACGAGTTGGAGATCGACCATCGGCAAGCCGGGGGACGCCACGAAATACACGCGCACGCCGTTGTCCGTATTCCAATGTTGTATAGGGGGAATGGCCCAGACCATTCCGGGCAACGCACTCAGCACAGCCAGGAACGCGCCCAGCAGCCATTTGGATTGTCTGTTCATGATGCTCTCAGAAGTGATCGATTTCGCACGGCCTGTGCCGTGATTCAATGCACGAGCGCGCCTTGCGGGCCCGCGCCCGTCGGCACGGCTTGACCTTCCGCCAATGGCAGGGGGTCGAGAATGGCGACGGTCAGGTTATCGTCACTGAGATATTTCTGCGCCACCGCGCGAATTTGTTCCGGCGTTACGGACTTGACTCGCTGCACGTAATCGTCCAACGCGCCCCACCCCAAACCCACCGTCTCCAAAATGCCCATACGCATGCCCTGATAAAACATCGAATCCCGTTGATAGACTTCGGCGGCGATCACCTGGGCGATCACCCGATCCAACTCGTCACGACTCACCAAATCCTCACGCAACCGTTTCACTTGACCACGCAGAGCCTGCTCCAACTCGGCCACGTCGTGTCCAGGGGCCGGATTGCCCGACAGCACGAACTGATCCTCCAGGCGCGAAACCAGACTGTAACCGGCATTGGCGGAAGCGGCCACCTCGCTGCCTCGCACGAGATCGTGACTCAACCGGGCGCTGTCTCCGCCATCCAAAATCCCTTCCAACACTTCCAGGGCGTACGGTTCCCAATCTTGCTCGGCCGTCACCAAGGAGGGCGTCTTGTAGCCCATGATCAAGTAAGGCAGTTTGGCCGGGGCCTTGACGACAACGCGCCGTCCCCCCTTTTGTGGAATTTCCGGAGTGTATTTCACGGCTTGCACCGGACTGGGCTGCAAAGGACCGAAATAGGTTTTGGCCAGTTTCAGCACGTGTTGCGGATCGACATCGCCCACCACGACCAATACCGCATTGTTAGGCGCGTACCAGCGTTCATACCAGGCGCGCAAGTCCTGGACCTGCAAGGCTTTGATATCGTGCATCCAGCCGATGATCGGATGATGGTAGGGACTGGTGACGAAACTGATGGCGCTGAACTGTTCGGAGGTCTGGCTCTCGGGGTCGTCCTCCGTGCGCAGACGCCGTTCCTCGGCCACCACCTGGGCTTCCTTGGTGAAATCCTCGCTGTTCAACGACAGATGACGCATGCGGTCGGCTTCCAGACGGAAGCTGATTTCCAATCGCTCCTTCTCCAACTTCTGAAAATACGCCGTGTAGTCGCGACTGGTGAAGGCATTTTCCTCGCCGCCTTGAGCCGCGATCAAACGCGAGAACTCGCCCGGTCCCAGTGTCGGGGTGCCCTTGAACATCATGTGTTCCAGCATGTGGGAAATGCCGGTAATGCCGTCGGGCTCGTAACTGGAGCCCACCTTGTACCAGACTTGCGAAACCACCACGGGTGCGCGATGATCCTCGCGCACCAACAGCTTCAAACCATTATCCAGCGTGAACTCGTGAGTCGTGGATGTCGTCGCCGACACCACGCCGTGCAAGCTCAACAACAGCAGAAATAGCAATGTTTTGCGCATGGTGTGCATCTTTGTCTAACCGCCCGTTTAACTGCGGGCCGGATTGATAGTAGGATGAATAAGGCGTAGTCCACGCCACCGTTAATTCCCTTTGATTCCCCATGTCTTCCGATCGCAACCGAAAATCGCCGCCCGACGAGCAAAATCCCGAGTCCGTAGACAGCAAGAAGTCGGGTCTGTTCGAGTATCTCAACAAACCGATAACGTTTTCTTTTCGATCCAAAACGGCCCAAGCGCCTGAACCGGGTTCCGGTCAGGTGGAAGCGGGCGCTACCAAGCCGGCGTTGTTCAAACGATTGAAAAGCCGTCTGAAACGCACCCGCACGGGTCTGTTCAGCGGTCTTGGCGATTTTCTACGTGGTGGAAAGGCCGTCGACGACGAGGTGCTGGAAGAATTGGAAACTCGGCTGCTGTTGGCCGATATCGGCGTGGAGGTCACGCAAGACGTCATCCAGGCATTGACCGCCTGCCTTCCCCGCCAACAACCCGTCGATGTCGAAACGCTGCTCAGCGCGTTGCACACGCAAATGCTGGAAGTACTGGCGCCCTGCAACCAGCCATTGCAGCTCGCCGACGAACATAAACCCTTCGTCCTACTCATGGTGGGCGTGAACGGCGCGGGGAAAACCACCACCATCGGTAAACTGGCCAAGCGCCTGCAAGCCGAAGGACGTTCCGTGATGCTGGCCGCGGGCGATACCTTTCGCGCGGCGGCCGTGGAGCAACTGCAAGCTTGGGGAGAACGCAATCGCATTCCCGTGATCGCCCAACAGATAGGCGCTGATTCGGCTTCGGTGATTTACGACGCGATCGAATCGGCAAAGGCCCGCAAAATCGATGTCTTGATCGCGGATACGGCAGGGCGACTGCACACCCAATCCAATCTCATGGATGAACTGAAAAAGGTCAAACGGGTCATAGCCAAAATCGACGCCAGCGCCCCGCACGAAACCATGCTGGTAGTCGACGCGGGGACGGGTCAAAACGCCCTCAATCAGGCTATCCAGTTCCACGAGACGATCGGCCTGACCGGGATCACTCTGACCAAACTGGATGGCACCGCCAAGGGCGGCATTATCCTGGCCATCGCCAAACGCTTGGGCCTGCCCATTCGTTTTATCGGCGTGGGTGAAGACCTGGAGGATCTGCGCGCCTTCAACGCCGAGGAATTCGTCAGCGCCCTGCTCAGTGACGACGAAAACGACGCCCGCTGAACTAATGGCGCCCGCACGGTTGACAGCCGCTCAGTCCCCTACATTTTGAGCCTGCCGACGATAACGTCTAGGGAACTTCCTCCCTTCTTGGCACTCTCATGACCAGAGTGCTAACATAAGCCATGCGATTAAATCGCGGGAGGATAATAAATGAGTGTTGCGCTGGTTCCTAAATCCATGAATTTGCCAGCACCTATAGATAGCCTGGACAGCTACGTTCAGGCGGTCAATTCGATACCGCTGCTCAGCGCGGAAGAAGAACAGAATCTGGCCTTGAGGCTCCGGGAACAGAACGACCTGGAGGCGGCTCGTCACTTGATTTTGGCGCATTTGCGCCTGGTGGTCCGTATTGCCAGAGCTTACATGGGCTATGGCCTGCCCTTGGGCGATCTCGTCCAGGAAGGCAACGTCGGCCTGATGAAAGCGGTCAAGCGTTTCGACCCCTCGCACGGGGTGCGTCTGGCGGCCTTCGCCATTCACTGGATTCGCGCGGAAATTCACGAATTCATCCTGCGCAACTGGCGCATCGTCAAAGTCGCCACCACCAAGGGGCAACGCAAACTCTTCTTCAATCTGCGTAGCGCCAAGAAGCGCCTGGGGTGGTTCAGCCGGGATGAAATCGACGCCGTAGCCGAGAATCTGGGCGTCTCCGCCGAAAGCGTGGTGGAGATGGAGTCCCGTTTGAGCGGCCATGATGTTTCGTTCGACCCATCGCCTCTGGCCGATGGCGATGAGGAATGGGAAAGCACGGCGCCCGCGGGTTATCTGCAAGACCCCAATGCGGACCCGGCCGAATTGCTGGAACGGGAAGACTGGGACGATCAGGCCAGTGAAAAGCTCGCCGCGGCGCTGGATAGCCTCGACGGACGAAGCCGGGACATCGTGAATCGCCGGTGGTTGAGCGAAAACAAGCCGACCCTGCATGAGTTGGCCGCCGAATACAATGTATCCGCCGAGCGGATTCGCCAAATCGAAAACAGCGCCATCCGGAAGCTGAAAAAATCCCTCCCGGCCCGTTGAGACGGGCCGGATGCGGCCTCTATTTCCCATCCGAAACATCAAATCCGGCCGGCAATTCGGCGAAACCCGAGTTTGTGATTTCGCGTCCTGTGCGTTCGGGAAGTGCAAAAAAATACCGAACAACAGCCAATAACGATCCATTCTTTAATGACCCATTCACCGGATACGAACCGTGGCATGCAGCGGCAAATCGGTGATTAACCCTTGCGAACCCAGGTGTTGACACCGAGAAATTGCCAGGCATGACGGGACGTAACGACTGGTCAAGGCGTAATAAGTGTATTACGCTAAGCTTATGAGTATTACCTCTTGGGGGTAGCGCATTATGCAGACCTCAACTTTGACCGCTAAAGGTCAAGTCACCATTCCTGCCGAAGTACGTCGGTTTCTTAATTTGAAACCGGGGGACCAGATCGCTTTCGTTCTGGAAGACGGCCGTGTAACCGTTGTCCGCAGCGAAGATCGGATAGAGGCGGCCTTTGGCATCATCAAGGCGGATCTGTCGATAGGCAGCGATGACATGAAGCGCATCGTAAGAGAACAGGCGGGACGATGATCGCCGTCGATGCCACGGTCTTGGTCCGTTTGCTCATCGACGACGCCGGGCAATTGGAGCAAATCAAGTTGGCGCGCACCCTGGCTAGTCGTATCGGCGAAGTCTACGTGCCGCTGCTGGTGCTCGTGGAGTGCGTGTCGGTGTTGGAAAACGCCTATTGCCTGGAACGGACAGCGATCGTCACGGCATTGACTCACCTGCAAACCAACAGCGCCTTCGTCCTTCAGGACGAATCGATCGTCCTGAAGGCATTGGATTTATATCGCGCCGGCAACGCCGAATTCGCCGACGCCATCGTGCTGGCCCAGGCACAACGCGAAGGGCTGGAACTTCATACCTTCGATAAACGCCTGGCGCGGCTCTCCGGCGTGCTGGCCGTGAAAGTGTGAACAGTTAACCGTTCCCAACGGCTTCAACAGCCAGGCGTGGGCATCCCGGAAGGCTGGGAACGCCTATACGTTCACCGATCAATCGCTCATGAGCAAGCGTTTCGCTCTACTGCTCGGTGCCTTGTACCTAGCCTCCTGCGCCGTGGCGCCCCCGCCGAACCCCCCGCTGGATCGCTGCCTGAACCTCTATCGGGAACTCGACCGTACGGTTGCCGAACAGGGAACAACGCCCTACTCACCCCGCCGCATCACCGGTTTTCCCTATCTGCGGGTCGATCGATTTCTCGCCCAGTTCCGCAATCAGGCCCTCGATCCGGCTGAGGAAAAAGCATGGCTGGCACGGCTGGCCGAACAGGATCGGGCCAGCCGCTCCATCGAACTAAGTTCCCTGCCAACGGTGGCGACGGACCGATTGAGCACCCGCTACGCTCCGGATGGCCCTCTGTCACAAGCCCTGGCGGACTGCTCACAGAATTTGCGGGACTACGATCTGAGCCATCCTCGACGGCTGGCCCTGATCCGACAACGGGCCGTCGTACCCGATGACTACCTGACTCTGAACCAGATCTTGGGTGTATACCCGCTGACGGCCTTGCCGGTGAGTCAGGGTGTGGCACGCTGGCATGGCGAGGCCCACCGAATGTTCGACACGCCGTTAAAGGCCCTGCCGGTGCAGGGACGGTTACAACGCTTCCAGCCGCCGGAAAATACCGGGCGCGAACCCATCGCCACCCCATGGGCAGGGGATGCCTTGGGCATTCCGCAGCTGAGTGCGCGGCAAATCGATGACCTTTATCAGCGCTATGCCCCGGTTTGGGAAATCGACGTGACCGGTGCTTTCGACCTTCCCGGCGCTCCCCGCTGGCAAGCGGACGGAGTGCCTACGGTCGAATCCCGTGTACCGATCGTTTATCGCTATCTGTCCTATACCCAATGGCAAGGCCATGTCCTGCCGCAATTAAACTATCTCGTCTGGTTCGCCGAACGTCCGCGCACCGGGCCTTGGGATATACTCGGCGGTCCGCTGGACGGCTTGATCTGGCGGGTCACGCTGAATACGCAGGGCCAACCCCTGCTCTACGACAGTATTCACGCTTGCGGCTGCTATCATCAGTTGTTTCCCACCCTGGGCCTGAGCTTACGTCCAGCCGCCCTGCGCTTGCCCGAACCGCCTCTGCTACCGCAATACGCTCCTCCCCTGCGACCCGGTGAACGGCTGGTCATCCGTCTGCAATCCGGAACGCATTACATACAACGGGTTTATGCCGCCCCGGCGGACGGCCGAGCCTATGCCTGGCGCGATTACCGGGAACTGTACGCCATACCGGCGGCCCGTCAGCCAGCGCGCAGCCTGTTTGGACCCACTGGACTGGTCCCTGGTACGGAACGGCGGGAGCGTTTTCTTCTCTGGCCCATGGGTATACCGTCGCCGGGCGCCATGCGCGAACGCGGCCATCACGCCACGGCCTTCGTCGGACGCCGCCATTTCGACGACGCCAATCTGCTGGAGCTATTTTTCGAACCCTACACACCGCAGGCGAAAGCCGCCCCACCGACACGAACTACCCCGTACCGTTAATCTCAGCATGAATTATTTACCAGTCTTCATGAACCTCCGTGGCCGCCACTGCCTGGTGGCAGGCGGCGGCGAGGTGGCGACGCGCAAGGTGGACTTGTTGTTGCAAGCCGGCGCACGGGTGACGGTGGTCGCCCCGTCTCTAACGGAGAGCCTCCAAACACTGCGCGACGAGCAAGGATTCACGTATTGCCCCCGGCCCTTCGCACCTCCCGATCTGGACGATTGCGTTCTGGTCATCGCCGCGACCGGCGAAGAGGCCATCAATCGTGAGATATCTACGCTCTGCCAGGCGCGATCGCTGCCGGTCAATGTGGTCGATCAAGCGGAACTGTGCAGTTTCATCATGCCCGCCATTATCGATCGCTCGCCGCTGATGATCGCGATCTCCAGCGGAGGAGCAGCGCCCGTGCTGAGCCGTTTGTTGCGCGGCCGGCTGGAATCGCTGATCCCGGCCACCTACGGCCGCTTGGCCCGTTTCGCCGCCCGCTTCCGCCCAACGGTGAAGCAACGGCTCCCCTTTGAGCGACGGCGAGCCTTCTGGGAACAGATATTGCAAAGTTCCATTACGGAGCTCGTGCTGACAGGGCGTGAGGCGGAAGCCGACGCACGCTTGGAGGAAACCCTGCGGCAAGCGGCCGAGCGGCCGACCATGACCGGCGAAGTGTATTTGGTCGGCGGCGGTCCCGGCGATCCGGATCTGCTGACCTTCCGGGCATTGCGGCTGATGCAGCAAGCCGACGTGGTGGTCTACGATCGGCTGGTTTCCCAAGCCGTGCTGGATCTGACGCGGCGCGACGCACAACGCATCTACGCCGGCAAGGCACGCGGCGATCATACGTTGTCGCAGACCGAGATCAACCGGTTGCTGCTGGAACTGGCCAGAGCCGGCCAACGCGTGCTGCGCCTCAAGGGGGGCGATCCGTTCATCTTTGGGCGGGGCGGAGAGGAGCTGGAAACTTTGGCGCAGGCAGGCATTCCGTTCCAGGTCGTGCCCGGCGTCACGGCCGCTTCAGGCTGCGCGGCCTATGCCGGAATTCCGCTGACTCACCGGGATTATGCCCACACCTGCGTGTTCGTCAGCGGTCACCTGCATGATGGCAGCTTGTCATTGAATTGGCCGAGCCTGATCCAACCCCGGCAAACCCTGGTGTTTTACATGGGACTGAACAGCCTGGAGGCGATTTGTACCGGTCTGATGGAACATGGCATGGCGGCCACCATGCCGGCGGCTTTGGTGGAACATGGCACCTTGCCCGAGCAGCGGGTACACAAAGCGACACTCGCCGACTTGCCGCGTCACATCGAGACAGCCAACGTTCAACCTCCTTGTCTGCTGATCGTGGGGGAAGTGGTGAAACTGAATCGAGACCTGGCCTGGTTCGGCCAGACGGCTACGGGAGGAACAATGTGAGATTTTTCATCGCACTGTTGTTGATCTGTGCGATCGGGGCTTATATCACTTGGAGCGACCGGCCGATCAAGCGGCCGCCGGGGATTTTGGCCTCCAGCGCGCCCGTGCAGAAACCGATATCCGGCAGTCTACCGGCGCTGGACAAGGCAGGCTACACGATCAAGCCGCTGGCGACGTTCGAAGTCGAAGCCCGCGTGCTCTCGAAGGAAGATTACAGCTTCGACGAAGGCGCGGCCCTGGCTCCGGTCGATTTGGCCTTGGGCTGGGATAAAATGTCCGACACCGACGTGTTGAGTCATTTCGAAATCAGCCAGAGCGGCCGTTTTTATTACTGGAGCACGCCGGAGTTCCCCATTCCCCGGCACGACGTGGAAACCCAGAGCGCCAATATGCACATGATTCCCGCCACGCGGACCATCGAAAAACGACTCAAGTCCATCCGCAACGGCAATCTGGTCCGATTCTCCGGCTATCTCGTGGAAGTCAACCGTGACGACGGCTGGCATTGGCGCAGTTCCCTGACCCGGAACGATACCGGCAACGGCGCTTGCGAACTGGTTTGGGTGGAAACGCTGGACGTGTTCTAATGCGGTCGCTTCAGGGCAGCAGTGACTCGCCGGCATAGAGTTCGGCCAGCGTTTCCCGACGCCGGATCAAATGCACGCGCGATCCATCGACCATCACTTCGGCCGCGCGGGGGCGAGTATTGTAGTTGGAACTCATCGCCATGCCATAGGCGCCGGCGGAACGTACCGCCAACAAATCACCCGGTTGCAGATTCAAATCCCGCTGCTTGCCGAGAAAGTCCCCCGTTTCGCACACCGGACCCACTACGTCGTAAAGGCGAGCTTCACCGTCATCGCGCGGCTGGACGGGAATGACGTTCAAATAGGCCGAATACAGGGCCGGGCGCAGCATATCGTTCATGGCCGCATCGACGACGGCGAAATTCTTATGCTCGTTGTGCTTGAGCAATTCCACGCGGGTCACCAGAATCCCGGCGTTGCCGACGATGGCTCGGCCCGGCTCAATCACGATCTCATAAGGCAAACCCTGCAACACTCCCAGGAGCGCGGCGGCCTGCTCGGCGGGTAGCGGCGGGGTTTCATCGCGATAACGAATGCCCAAACCGCCCCCCACGTCCAGATGGCGAATACGCACCCCCCGAACCTCCAATTGCCGGACCAGCTCCAGCACCCGCGTCAAAGCGTCCACGAACGGGTCCAGACGAGTCAGTTGCGAACCGATATGGCAGTCCACCCCGACCACCTCGATATGTGGCAACGTCGCGGCTTCGCCATAAAGTGCCGGCGCATCCTGGATGGCGATGCCGAATTTGTTGTCCTTGAGTCCGGTGGAAATATACGGGTGGGTTTCAGGGTCGACATCCGGATTCACGCGCAACGATACGGGCGCCCGCTTGCCCAGTCGTCCGGCTATTTCGTCGAGCGTGCGCAGTTCCGAATCCGACTCGACATTGAAGCAGGAAATACCCACTTGCAAGGCCCGGCTGATTTCATCGCGGCGCTTGGCCACGCCGGAAAACACCACCTTGCCCGGATCGCCGCCAGCCGCCAGCACCCTTTCCAGTTCGCCGACCGAGACGATGTCGAAACCCGACCCCAGCCGGGCCATGACGTTCAACACGGCTAGATTGCTGTTCGCTTTCACCGCGTAACAGACCCGATGGGGATGATCGCCGAAGGCGTTGTCGAAAGCCCGCCAGTGCCGTTCTATGGTGGCGCGGGAATAGATGTAACAGGGCGTGCCGTAGGCTTGCGCGATCGCGCTGACCTCGACGTCCTCGGCGCACAGACGCCCGTTGCGGTATTCGAAGTGATCCATTGCCGACGTGCTCGAATCAGGGTTGTTTCTTGTCTTTACTGGTGCTCTTGTGAGTATCGTCCGGCAGATACAGATCGCCCTTCTGGCCGCAGCCGAACAAGGCGCCCAGCAGCAGGACGACGACAAGGGAAAGCAGGATTTTGCGGCAAGGGTAGCGGGCCATGAAATTGTCCGGTGAAATTTCGGCGCCCAGTATAGCGCGGGTTAACCCTTGAACCTATTGCACCGCTCGCAACTCCCGGCAAGAATCAGCTCCAATGATGGAACCGGTCGGTGTCATGGTCCTGTTCAAACGCGACCGTGGGTTTTACAGTAGGCGACAGGATGTCATGCCTATCGCCAGCGGTTGTAACCCTTCCATGTCGCATCGACTTTCTACCGGGCAGCCGACCCGCCCTTCATCGGCGCCGGAATCGGTTTCGCGCCTTGGCGTGGCCAGCGTCCGGGTTCTTTCCGCCTTTCTCCTCGTATCGCTCCTGTTATCGAGCCTGCCAACGGAAAACCTCATGAGTGCTGAATTCGACACGCTTGAAATCGATCCCAAGGGTCCCACCCGTTCCACAATCATCTGGCTGCATGGCCTGGGGGCCGACGCCCACGATTTCGAACCCATCGTCCCTTATCTGAAGGTGCCCGAGGAACTCGGCCTGCGCTTCGTCTTCCCCAATGCGCCGATCCGCCCCGTCACCGTCAACGGGGGCATGGCCATGCGCGCCTGGTACGACATACTCGGCATGGACATACCCCGAGTCGAAGACCCGAACGGTGTGCACGATTCCGAACAACGGCTGCTGGCGCTGATCGAGCGCGAAAAAGAACGCGGCGTACCGGCCGATCACATCGTGCTCGCAGGTTTTTCGCAGGGCGGCGCGATCGCCTTGTATACCGGATTGCGCTATCCCGAACGTCTGGCTGGCCTGCTCGCCTTGTCCTGTTATATTCCGCTGGCCGCCACGCTGGCCGATGAACGCCACGCCGCCAATCAGGATGCGCCGATATTCCTTGCCCACGGCCGTTACGACGAGGTCATCCCCATCGATTATGGACGCGCTACCGGCGAACAATTGGAAAAACTGGGGTATCAGCCACAGCGGTATGAATATCCCATGGGTCACGAAGTCAACATGGAAGAGATTCAGGCCATTGGCGCCTGGTTGCGGCAGGTACTGAGCGCCGCCGAAAACTGATCGAGCGGATCGTATAGGATTGGGATGACGCGGGCGATACCGCCCGCGTTGCCCTATCGCAGCCCTGGGAGCGGGGGGACGAGGCTACCCCTCAAAACCACCGCCGGTATTTAAAGTACACCACCATGGCCACCGCCACCCCGATCATGATCAACCACACCAGGGGATAGCCGTAATACCAGTCCAGTTCCGGCATGGCCCAGGGACTACGGGGCAGGTCCCGACCGAAATTCATTCCGTACAGCCCCACGATGAAGGTCAGGGGAATGAATATCGTGGAAATCACCGTCAACAACCGCATGATTTCGTTGAGCCGATGGCTGGTGCTGGAAAGGTACACGTCCAACATACCGGCGCTCAAGTCGCGGTAGGATTCCAGTAAATCCAGGATCTGAACGCCGTGGTCGTAGCAATCGCGTAGATACAACTGGGTCTCCTCCCGGATCGGCGCTCCGCCTTCGCGCATCAGCAGGTTGACGACTTCCCGTTGCGGCCAAAACAAACGCCTGAGCAACAACAGATCGCGGCGTAACTGGTGAATGCTGTTCAGCGTCTGGCGACCGGGGTGTTCCAATAATTCCACTTCCAGATTTTCAATCCGTTCGCTGATGTCCTCCAGCACCGGAAAACCCTGATCGATGATCCGGTCCACCAGGGCATAAAGCAGGTAATCCGCCTGTCGTGTGCGGATTCTGTTCTTGGATTCGCGCAACCGTTTGCGGACCGGTTCGAAAGGATCATTCTCGCCGGCGTGAAAACTCACCACGTAGTTTTCACCGAGAAACAGGCTCACCTGCTCCACACAGACACGGGCGTCGGCCAAACAGGGTAGCCCTAGCACCAGGAAGTACTGATCCTCGTACATTTCCAGCTTGGGCCGTTGCCCCGTATTGAGAATATCTTCCAGGGCCAGGGGGTGGATCGCAAAGCATTCCGCCAGCGTTCGCAGAATATCCGCACTGGGCTGACCCTGCACATGTATCCAAGTGATCGTGGGACTTTCCAGAAAGCGGCGGCACTCGTCGATGGCGACGTCGGGAAATTCTTCCAGGTATCCTGTATCGTATTCGATCACGCCGATGCGCGGCGCAAATCGCGGTGGGGCGGGTGGTTCGCGCAAAGTCCCCGGCGCGGTGCCAGGGACATGGTAGCGTTTGGAGAAAAAGCTCATGGACTACCGTGATCCATGTCTATCGCGGGTGGCGCCTCTGGCATCGATCATGGTTTAGCCGGTGGCGATGCGGGGGCCGGCACCCGGTTGGCTATGGGGGTGATGGTGCGCAGATAAGCGAATATGGCGCGCAAATCATCGTCCGTCATGTGCGAATAGGATGGCCACGGCATGGGCGGCAAAAGGGGTCGCCCCGTGCCGCGGTGTTTACCCATTCTGATCGTATCGATAAACATCGCTTCCGTCCAAGTACCGAGACCGGTTTCCGGGTCCGGGGTCAGATTGGCCGTATAGCTGATGCCCCACGGACCGGCGAAAGCCGTATTGGTGGCCGAGCCTATCCACCCCCAACCACCCTCGCCGAGCGGTGGCGGCGGCGGCAACTTCAGGGTTTGCGGATGACCCGACAAAAGCCGGGAGAAATCCGGCTCGGCGCCATTGGGACCGGGTATGAACGGCGTATGGCAGCCATTGCAATCGGAAATGGCTGCCAAGTAGGCACCGCGCTTCGCCAAATCGTCACCGGCCGGCGTCGCGCCGGCAGCGGGTTGACCGATGGCGGCCAAGCCGGACACAGTGGCAATGAACACACTGAGCGTGGTGAAGCCGATTCCGCCACGCCGGGATCGGCCATACCCAGGCCCAGAGGGTGTGAACACAACAGTCTGCGTCATGTGCGTCTCGCTTAAAGTACTGGAGAGGCATCTGCCTCCGCCACAAGCATAGTCTGCGCAAACTGAAATGCCGTGAGACGATCAAGCCTTCGGCGGTGCTTCCGGTTCATCCTCGACCCGCCGTTGAAAGACCACGGTGCTCAACGGTGGCAGCGTGACGAACAACGAACAGGGCTGGCCCAGCCACGGTTCCGGTTCCGCCCGCACCCCGCCACGGTTGCCCACGTTGCTGCCGCCATAGTATTCCGCGTCGGTATTGAGCAATTCCGCGTAGAAGCCCAGGCCGGGCACGCCGAGTTGATAGGCCGCACGCACATTGGGCGTCAGATTGCACACCACCACCACCGGCAAAGTATCCGGACCACCCTGGCGCAGGAAGGCGACGACCGAATTTTCCGAATCGTCGGCCTGAATCCAGCGGAAGCCCTCGGCTTCGCTGTCCCGCTCGTACAATGCCGGCAGAGTCCGGTACAGCCGATTCAAATCGCGCACCAGACGCTGCACGCCGACGTGCCAGGAGATGTCCAGGAGATGCCAATCCAGACCGGCGTCGTGGTTCCATTCCCGACCCTGGGCGAATTCACACCCCATGAACAACAGCTTCTTGCCGGGATGAGTCCACATGAAACCGTAATACGCCCGCAGATTGGCGAATTGCCGCCAGGCGTCGCCGGGCATCCGGGCCAGGATGGAGCCCTTGCCATGCACCACTTCGTCATGGCTCAGGGACAGTACGAAATTCTCGTTGAACGCGTAGACCAGGCTGAAGGTCAACTCGTTGTGATGATAGCGTCGATGGATCGGATCACGGGCGATATATCGCAGGCTGTCGTGCATCCAACCCATGTTCCATTTGAAGCCGAAACCCAGCCCACCCAGATAGACCGGCAGCGTCACGGCCGGCCACGCCGTGGATTCCTCGGCCACCGTAATGGCGCCCGACAGTTCGGTATAGGCCAGTTCGTTCATGCGGCGCAGCAACCCGATGGCTTCCAGGTTTTCCCGTCCGCCGTATTGGTTCGGTATCCATTCCCCCTCGCGACGGCTGTAATCCAGATACAGCATGGATGCCACCGCGTCCACCCTCAATCCGTCGATGTGATACCGTTCCAACCAGAACAGCGCGTTCCCCAAGAGAAAATTGGCCACCTCGCGGCGCCCGAAATTGTAGATCAGGGTATTCCAATCGTGATGAAAGCCCTGGCGCGGATCGGCATGTTCGTAGAGCGCGGTGCCATCGAAACGGCCGAGACCATGCGGATCACTGGGAAAATGCGCGGGTACCCAGTCCAGCAACACTCCGATGCCGGCTTGATGGCAGCGATCCACGAAGTATTTGAAATCGGAGGGAGACCCGAAGCGGCTGGTCGGCGCGTATAGACCGATGGGTTGATAGCCCCAGGAACCGTCGAAGGGGTGTTCGCTGATCGGCAGCAGTTCGATGTGCGTGAAACCTATGTCCCGCACATAGGGAATCAATTCCTCGGCCAATTCGCGGTAGGTCATGAAACGGTCGCCTTGGCCCGCCACGCGTTTCCAGGAGCCCAAATGCACCTCGTAGATCGTGATGGGCGCGCGCCGGTGGCTGTGTCGCTTGCGCCCGATCAGCCATTCGTCGTCGCCCCACGAGTAATCGTTTTCCGCGTAGACGAGCGAGGCCGTTTGCGGCCGCATTTCGGTGGCGAAACTGTAGGGGTCCATCTTCAGCGGCAGACGGGCGCCGTTGGCGTCCTTGACTTCGAACTTGTACTTGGCTCCGGGCCCCACGGCGGGAATGAAGATCTCCCAGATGCCCACGCCGCCCCGCAGACGCATGGGATGCCGACGGCCATCCCAGTCATTGAAATCCCCCACCACCGCGACCCGCTTGGCGTTGGGCGCCCATACCGCGAAGGTCGCGCCGCTGACGCCGCCCAGTTCCGTCAGATGCGACCCGAGCTTTTCATAAGGCCGCAGGTGGGCCCCCTCCCCCATCAGGTGGACATCGAGATCGCCCAGCACCGTCAGAAAACCATAGGGATCGTCCATGTCCCAAGTATGGCCATCCCGTGTAACCCGCAGGCGATAGGCGAAACGTTCCCGGTACTGGCTATCCAGTGCGCCCGCGAACAAGCCTTCCGGATGAATTCGTTCCAGATCGCCGGCCACGGCGCCGGTATCGTGGTGCAATACCTGAACCCGATCGACGCTGGGCAAAAAGGCGCGGACGACCCAGGTTCCACCGGGTCCCGCCGGGTGCATGCCCAGCACCGCGAATGGATCGCCGTGTTCACCTGTGACGATGGCGTCGATGAGGGTTTTGGAAGGAATGATGCTCATGGGGTTTTGCCTCCGGCTTCACGGATTTTATAGTTTCGCCAGGTCGTCGGATACGCGTCGAACCCCGAGCGCCCACCTTTGCGGCCGACCCGAGCCCTACGGATAAACTCCCCAGCAACGGCTTTACCTTGTCACTTTGGATTGCCCAAATCCCCGGCGTTCCGCGAGCGACGAAAATTCCCTGTCCAATAACACCCTACGGTTCCCGGCCTGGCAATCCATGGTCGCCGCTAACGGCGAAATGGGCTATTATGCGGCTGCCGGTCGGCACCAACACCTCTTCCTCTGGAAGCCATCATAAGTCATGCCGCCTAACGGGGTGGTTGACACTTTGCATGTATTCGGCGACGACAACGAATCATGGCTTGCGAAAACAATTTTCAATCATTCACATGGGCAAATTGATCAACGAAATTTGGCCAGGCAGCCCCTATCCGCTTGGCGCTACTTGGGATGGCGGAGGTGTCAACTTCGCCTTGTTCTCGGAACATGCCGAGAAGGTCGAATTGTGTTTGTTCGACGCCAAGGGCCGGCGCGAGCTGCAGCGTATCGAAATGCGCGAACAGACCGACCGCGTCTGGCATGTATATTTGCCCGAAGCCCGTCCCGGACAACTCTACGGTTATCGAGTTCATGGCGCCTACGCACCGGAACTTGGCCATCGCTTCAATCCCTTCAAGCTGCTGATCGATCCCTACGCCAAATCCCTGGTCGGCGACCTGAAATGGAGCGACGCGCATTTCAGCTACCGGGTCGCCAGTGGCAAGGAAGATTTGAGCATCAATCATCACGACAGCGCCTTCGGCGTACCCAAATGCCAGGTCATCGATCCCGCGTTCAGTTGGGGCGATGACCGACCGCCACGCGTTCCCTGGCACGAGACGGTGATCTACGAAATGCACGTCCGGGGTTTCACGGAATTGCATCCCGGAATACCCCCGCAACTGCGCGGCACCTACGCGGGCATCGCCACCGCGCCGGTCATCGACTATTTGCAGCAGCTCGGCGTAACGGCGGTGGAACTGCTGCCCATCCACAGCTTCGTGGACGACCGCTTCCTGGTGACTCGGAAACTGCGCAACTACTGGGGCTACAGTTCCATCGGCTATTTCGCCCCCGAGCGACGCTATCTGTCCAGCGGTCACATTAACGAATTCAAGACCATGGTCAAGACCCTGCACTCGGCCGGTATCGAGGTGATCCTCGACGTGGTCTACAACCACACGGCCGAAGGCAATCATCTGGGACCGACCCTGTCCTTTCGCGGCATCGACAATGCCTCCTATTATCGACTGGTGCCCGGCAAGTCGCGTTTCTACATGGATTACACCGGCTGTGGCAACACCCTGAACATGATGCATCCCAGGGTCCTGCAGTTGATCATGGACAGTCTGCGCTATTGGGTGATCGAAATGCACGTGGACGGCTTCCGCTTCGATCTGGCCTCGGCGCTGGCGCGGGAACTGCACGACGTGGATCAACTGGGCGCTTTCCTGGACATCATTCATCAAGATCCGGTGCTGTCTCAGGTCAAACTGATCGCCGAACCCTGGGATCTCGGGGAAGGCGGTTATCAGGTCGGCAACTTCCCGGTGGGCTGGACGGAATGGAACGGCAAGTACCGCGACGTGGTGCGCGATTACTGGCGTGGCGAAGGCGGGCTGATCGGCGATCTGGCCTACCGGCTGACGGGCTCCAGCGATCTGTATCTGCACAATGGCCGCCGCCCCTATGCCAGCATCAATTTCATTACCGCGCATGACGGTTTCACGCTGAACGATCTGGTCAGCTACAACCACAAACACAATCAAGCCAACGGCGAGGACAACCGCGACGGCGATTCGCACAACCGAAGCTGGAACTGCGGCGTGGAAGGGCCGACCCAGGATGCCGCGGTACTGAGCCTGCGCGCCCGGCAACGACGCAATTTCCTGGCGACCCTGCTGCTGTCGCAGGGCGTGCCCATGCTAGTGGCCGGCGACGAGTTCTGCCGCACGCAGCAAGGTAACAACAACGCCTATTGCCAGGACAACGAAATCAGTTGGTTGAACTGGACCCCCACGGAAGAAGGCCAGGAATTGCTGGAATTCACTCGCTTTCTGTTGCAACTGCGCAAGGAACACCCGGTCTTCCGCCGCCGTCACTTCTTTCAGGGACGGCTCATCAAGGACGCGGCGGAGCGGGACGTGGTCTGGCTCAACCCGGACGGCAAGGAGATGAGCAACGCGCAATGGCATCAATCCTTCGCCCGTTGCCTGGGCATGTATCTGTCGGGACGGGCTCTGCCGGATCAGGATTCGCGGGGCCGCGCTTTGACGGACGATGATTTCCTGGTCTTGTTCAACGCGCATCACGAGGCCATCAACTTCATTTTCCCCTGCCACCCGGACGATGTGATCGACGTATTGATCGACACCAGTGTGGCGCCCTACGTTCTGCAGAAACGCCATCGGGCCAATCTGCCCTATCCCCTGCAAGGCCGCTCCCTGGCTTTATTGACACGCAAACGGGCGGCCCCGCGACCGGACGAGAAGACCATGACGCGCCATCACGCCATGCCTTTTGGACCCCTCTTCCTCGACACGGGGGAAATCCGCTTCCGCCTCTGGGCGCCGACGGCGAAAAAAGTGGATTTGCTGCTGGAAACCCGGCAAGGCGCCCAGGCGAGTCTGCCCATGACCGCCCTGGAGGATGGCTGGTTCGACCACATCACCGACTGGGCCCAGGCGGGCGATCGCTACCGGTTCCGCATCGATGACGATCTGGCCGTACCGGACCCGGCCTCGCGCTACAACCCGCAGGACGCGCACGGTCCCAGCGAAATCGTCGATCCCACCGCGTTCTCCTGGAAAGATCGGCAGTGGCGCGGTCGCCCCTGGTCGGAAGTCGTCCTGTACGAACTGCATGTCGGCACGTTCACTCCCGAAGGCACTTTCCAGGCCCTAAAGAACAAACTCGATTATTTTCTGGAACTGGGCGTCACCGCCATCGAATTGATGCCATTGGCGGATTTTCCCGGCCAACGCAACTGGGGCTACGACGGCGTCTTGCCCTTCGCGCCGGACGCCAGCTACGGAACGCCGGACGATCTCAAGGATCTGATCCAGACCGCTCACGCCAAGGGTTTGATGGTGTTCGTGGACGTGGTCTACAACCACTTCGGCCCGGAAGGCAATTACCTTTACGTCTACGCCAAACGTTTTTTCAGCGAGACCCATCACACGCCCTGGGGCGCGGCAATCAACTTCGATGGACCGGGCAGCCGCGCGGTGCGGGATTTCTTCATCCACAACGCGCTCTACTGGCTGGAGGAGTTCCATGTGGACGGGCTGCGTCTGGACGCCGTGCACGCCATTCTGGATGACTCATCCCCCGACGTGCTCGAAGAACTGGCCGAGACCGTGCGCCAGGGTCCGGGCAAGAACCGGCACTGCCATCTGGTGCTGGAAAACGATCTCAACAAAGCCCGTTACCTGAAACGCGACGGCAGCGGCAAGCCGCGTTTCTACAACGCCCAGTGGAACGACGATATTCATCACGCCTTCCACGTGCTGTTGACCGGCGAAGCCGATGGCTATTACGAGGACTACGCCGATAAACCGATTCATCACCTGGGGCGTTGTCTGACCGAGGGCTTTGCCTATCAAGCCGATCGGTCGCCCTACCGGGACGGCGGGGTACGCGGCGAAATCAGCAAGCATCTGCCGTCCACAGCCTTCGTCAACTTCATGCAGAACCACGACCAGATCGGCAATCGGGCCTTTGGAGAGCGCATCGCGCAACTGACCCGACCCCGCGCGCTGATGAGCGCCATCCCGATTCTGCTGCTGGCTCCCTCTATTCCGCTGCTGTTCATGGGCGAGGAATTCGCCGCCGCCCAACCCTTTTTATTCTTCTGCCAATTCGGACCGGAACTGGCCAATGCCGTGACCGAAGGCCGGCGCAAGGAATTCGCCAAGTTCGAGACCTTCGGCACGCCCGAGGCGCAGGCTCGCATTCCCGACCCCAACGACGTCGACACCTTCCGGCGAAGCCAGTTGGACTGGGACAGTCCGCCGCGCAAGCGCCACGCGGATTTTCTCATGCTCTATCGGGAATTGCTGGCCATCCGCCAGCGCGAAATCATGCCCCGGCTGGCCGCCGCTCCGGCCGGTCAGGCGAGCTTCAGGACTTTCGGGGCGGGTGGTCTGAACGCCCGCTGGCCGCTGGCCGAAGGTACGGTGCTGCATTTGCTGGCCAATTTGAGCGACGACGCGCTCGCCAATGTGGAAACTCTCCCTGGCGCTGTGCTATACGTCAACGGCCAAACCGTGCTGGCGTCCCTGGGATACCAGGTATTGCCCTCGTGGTCGGTGGTATGGACTCTGGAGTCCGGCTGATCCCGTGCCGGGCCAAGAGGAAGCGATGACGCACGTTTTCTGCCGGTCGTCATCGCGAAGCATTTACATAACAGAGGAAATTTCAAGATGCCTTTAGTTAATCGATTGGCGGCGGAGTTGATCGGCACCTTCTGGCTGGTCCTGGGAGGGTGCGGCAGCGCCGTCCTGGCGGCGGCTTTCCCGCAGGTGGGAATCGGTCTGCTGGGCGTGGCATTGGCGTTCGGTCTGACGGTGCTCACCATGGCCTTTGCCATCGGCGGCATTTCGGGCTGCCATCTCAATCCCGCGGTGACGGTCGGATTGGTGGCCGGCGGACGCTTCAGCGCCGCGGATGCCATTCCCTATATTATCGCGCAAGTCGTGGGAGCCATCGGGGCGGCCTTCTTATTATATCTGATCGCCAGTGGCAAAGCCGGCGGCTACGATCTGGCCGGCGGCCTGGCGGCCAATGGTTTCGGCGAGCACTCGCCCGGCGGCTATGACATGATGTCTGGCTTCATCACCGAAGTGGTCATGACCTTCATGTTTTTGTTCATCATCATGGGCGCAACCGACAAACGGGCTCCGGCGGGCTTCGCTCCGATCGCGATTGGCTTGGCGCTCACCCTGATTCACTTGATCAGCATTCCGGTGACCAACACTTCCGTGAATCCGGCGCGCAGCACGGGACCGGCGCTGGTGGTCGGCGGCTGGGCCTTGTCGCAGTTGTGGCTGTTCTGGGTCGCCCCAATCCTCGGCGGCGCGCTTGGCGGAATAGTTTATCGCTTGGTCGGCGGTAACGACGATTCCTGATTCAGGGGGCGGGTTGGCCAAGCCCAACCCGCCCGCTGTCCAAACCGTTTCGACGATTCCTTCCCACACCCCGCCTATTGGCCGGTACTGACCGCCGGCGCCAAATCCTCCTTTCCACTTTGTACCGCGTCCTGCGGGAGTTGTCGCCGCTGCCAAATCAGATAGACGGCGGGAATCACGAACAGCGACAGCAACGGCGCGGTGACGATACCGCCCACCATCGGCGCCGCGATGCGCTTCATGACTTCGGAACCGGTACCGCCGCCCAGCATAATGGGAATCAAGCCCACCATCAGTGTCGCCACGGTCATGGCCTTGGGCCGGATGCGCAGGACCGCGCCTTCCATGATGGCCGCCTTGAGATCGGATTCCGTGCGCAAGCGATGGCGCTCACGGCGGGCGGCCAGCGCGTTGTCGAGATACACCAACATCACCACCCCGAACTCCGCCGCCACCCCGGCCAAGGCGATGAAGCCCACGCCGACCGCCACCGACAGGTTGTAACCCAAGGCCCAGAGCAGCCAGAAGCCGCCGATCAACGCAAAAGGCAGGCTGGTCATCACGATCAACGCCTCGACGCCGTTGCGAAAGGCGATATACAACAGCACGAAAATGATCACCAGGGTAACCGGCACCACCTGGCTCAAACGTTCCTGCGCCCGCAGCATGTATTCGTACTGACCGGCCCAGGTGATTGAGTAACCCGGCGGCACGCGCACCTGTTCCCGTACCTGTCGCTGCGCCTGTTGCACGTAACTGCCCAGATCCACGCCGCGAATGTCCACGAAAGTCCAACCGTTCAGCCGGGCGTTCTCGCTTTTTAGCATCGGCGGACCATCGACGATGGCGATGTCGGCCACCTGTTGCAGCGGAATATGCGCGCCGGTCGGGGTAATGATGGGCAGATCGCGCAGTTTCTCCAGATCGTCCCGTAATTCCCTGGGAAAGCGCAGATTCACCGGATAACGCTCCAGGCCCTCCACGGTTTGGGTGATGTTGACCCCGCCCAAGGCGGCGCGCACGATGTCGTTGATGTCGGCGATATTCAAACCGTATCGGGCGGCGTTGACCCGGTTCGGATTGACCTCGATGTAGCGGCCGCCGGCCACCCGTTCGGAATAGGCCGAAACCGTGCCCGGCACGCGCATCAGCGCCTGCTCGACTTGCTGGCCGATGTCCTCGATGACTTTGATATCGGCGCCGGCGATCTTGATGCCCACCGGCGTCTTGATGCCGGTGGCCAACATGTCGATGCGAGTCTTGATGGGTTGAACCCAGGCATTGGTCAGGCCGGGAAATTTGACCGTGCGGTCCAGTTCTTCGATAAGCCGATCCAGCGTCATGCCGGAACGCCATTCGCCATGCGGTTTCAACTGAATGGTGGTTTCCAACATGGTCAACGGCGCGGGATCGGTGGCGGAATCGGCCCGGCCGATCTTACCGAAGACGCTTTTCACTTCAGGAAAGGTGCGAATCAAGCGATCGGTCTGTTGCAGCAGTTCCTGCGCCTTGCCCGCCGATACACCGGGCAGGGTGGTGGGCATGAACAATAGGTCGCCTTCCTCCAGCGCCGGCATGAACTCCGAGCCGATGCCGTCCGCCAAACCCGCCAACAGGGGGTAGTCAGAAAAGGCATTCCGCCAATCCCGAGCCCAGTCCTCGCTCCAGGAGCGCACCGCGCCTTGCCAACGTTGCGCCAGACTGTCCGCTTGCATCTGGCCCGGCAACCCGGCGAGCAGACGCGCCGGCCATTGCAAGGGCGCCATGAGACCGGCGATACCGCCGATCGGCAAAGCCGTGGAGAACATCAACAACACGGCGCCGAGCACGGTCGCGCGCGGGCTGGCCAAAACGGCTTGCAACAACGGTCGATAGATTCGGATCAACAGCCGGTTGAGCGGATTTCGGTTTTCGTCGGGAATGCGGCCGCGGATGAAATAACCCATCAACACCGGCACCAACGTCACCGCCAAAACCGCCGAGGCGGCCATGGCGTAGGTCTTGGTATAAGCCAGCGGGGCGAACAAGCGGCCTTCCTGCGCTTCCAGGGTGAACACCGGCAGAAAACTGAGCGTGATGATCAACAGTGAAATGAACAGGGCGGGCCCGACCTCGGCGGCGGCCTGCGCGATGAGTTGCCAATGCTCGTGGCGGCTCGGAGGGCGATCCGGGTGATGATGCTTCCAGCTTTCCAGATGCTTGTGCGCGTTCTCGATCATGACGATGGCGGCATCCACCATCGCGCCGATGGCGATCGCGATGCCACCCAGCGACATCAGATTGGCGTTAACGCCCTGATAACGCATGATGACGAAAGCCGCCAGGATACCCAGGGGCAGCGTGACGATGGCCACGAACGCCGAGCGCAGATGGAACAGGAATACCGCGCAGACCAAGGCCACGACGATGAACTCCTCGATGAGTTTGACCCGCAGATTATCCACGGCCCGTTGAATGAGCGCCGAACGGTCGTAGACTTCGACCACTTCCACGCCTGCCGGCAAGCCCGTCTTGAGGGCGGCCAGTTTCTCCTTGACCCGGGCGATGGTGGCCATCGCGTTCTCTCCATAACGCATGACGATGATGCCGCCGGTGACTTCGCCCTCGCCGTCCAGTTCGGCGATTCCCCGGCGTATTTGCGGTCCCAGATCGACATGGGCCACGTCGCGCAACAACAAGGGCGTACCCTGAGTCCCCAACACTCCGATGGGAATCGTCTCGATATCGGCCACGGATTGCAGATAACCGCGGCTGCGGATCATGTATTCCGCTTCGCCTTTCTCGACCACCGACCCACCGGCTTCCTGATTGGCGCGGCGGATCGCCTCGTTGACCTGGCGCAGGGGAATGCCGTAGAAACGCAGCCGGTTGGGGTCCACGACCACCTGATACTGGCGCACCATGCCGCCGACCGTGGCGACTTCGGCCACGCCGGGCACCGTCTGCAATTCGAATTTCAGAAACCAGTCCTGCAGAGAACGCAGTTGCGCCAGATCATGTTGGCCGCTGCGATCGATCAGAGCGTATTGATAGACCCAGCCGACGCCCGAGGCATCCGGTCCCAGGCGGGGTTGCACGCCCTCCGGCAGCAGGGCGGCGGCCTGATTCAGGTATTCCAGCACCCGCGAGCGCGCCCAGTACAAATCGGTGCCGTCCTGGAAAATCACGTAGACATAGGAATCGCCGAAAAAGGAAAAGCCACGCACCGCCGTCGCGCCAGGCACGGCCAGCATGGTGGTGGTAATCGGATAGGTGACCTGATCCTCCATGACTCGGGGCGACTGGCCGGGATAGCTGGTCTTAATGATGACCTGCACGTCGGACAGATCCGGAATAGCGTCCAAAGGCGTTTCCTTGACCGCCAGCCAGCCCCAGCCCATGAGCAGCGCCGTCGCCACCAGCACCAGAAAACGGTTTTTGATCGACCCATAAATTACACCGCGTAACATGGCTTCAGTTCTCCGTGTGCGGCGAAGTCGGGGATGCGGGTTCGGACGGCGATTGCATGCGTTGGAAACTCGCTTGCAGATTGCTTTCCGAATCGATCAGGAACTGCCCGGAGACCACTACGCGGTCGCCTTCCTTCAGCCCTTCGAGGATTTCCACCCGACCCTGGGCCTGATTACCCACGACCACGACCTTGGGCTGGAAATGGCCATCGCCGAGATCCTGAATCACTCGGTCCTGGCTGCCAGTCATGATCAGGGCTTCACGTGGAATCATCAGCGCATTGGGCGTTTCGCGGCCCTGGATTTGGGCGTGGGCGAACATATTCGGCTTGAGCAGACCCCCCGGATTCTTGAAGCGCAGGCGGATGCGCAGGGTACGGGTCATCGGGTTCAGTTCCGGATAGATGTAGTCGACTTCCGCCTCCCAAATCCGGCCCGGCAAGGCGGGAATATCGATGCGGGCCGGACTGCCCTGGTGGACCTGATCCGCCTGATGCTCGAACACATCGACCTGGACCCAGACGGACGATACGTCGCTGATCGTGAACAGCTCCATATCCGGTTTGACGTACATGCCCTCGCGCAGCCCCAGGCGCGTGATCACCCCTGCCATGGGTGCCAGAACCGGTACGGTTTCCTGAACTTCGCGGGTTTTACCGATGGCCGCGATCACCGAGTCCGGCACCTCCAACAGGCGCAGACGGCGCCGAGAACCTTCCACCAGGCTTTGCTGGCGGCGGCCGGCTACCGCGATGCCTTCCAGGGCCAGCAGGTATTCTTCCTGAGCGGTGACGATCTCCGGGGAGTAGAGATCCATCAACACCTGACCACGCGTGACCTCGTCGCCCTCGGCGCGGACCTGCAGGCGTTCCACCCATCCCGCGGCGCGGGGATGGACATGGGCCATGCGGTCTTCGTCATAAGTCACGTAACCCACGCTCTCCAAAGTCTTGGCGAGCGTGCCCCGTTCGACGAGCGCACTGCGCAAACCCATGTTTTGCTGGGTTTCCGGGCGCACGGTCACGATAGGCGGGGTGGAGTCCCCGGATGTCTTATTCGGTGCTTTATCGGGCGCCTTGATCGGGTTTTCCTGTTTGACCAAGGTCATGCCGCAAATCGGGCAATTGCCGGGCGCATCGCGCACGATCGTCGGGTGCATGGGACAGACATAAGTCGGATCGGCGTGCTTGCGCGCATGCTCGATGACCGAATCATCCTGGGCTTGTTCCAGACTTTCGCTGGGGGTGGCGGCGTTGGACGCCGAGGGTTTGCAAGCGGGCAGCAGCGCCACCATGACGGCCAGCAGCGCGCCACCGAGAATTTTCGATGACATGGAATACCTCCCAATGAATACGAATTCATGTTGACCGCGACATCGGAATGCCGCGCGGAAATGATGCGTCGCGGTCAGGCCCGAGGCGGGCGTAGCAATTCGAAATACGGTTGGGAGGGGAGAAACGATGCTATGTCCGGCGTGGCGGGTCGCTGGCGGGAGGGAATGGCGGACAAAGCGTGCGTATTCAGCGGCGGTTCGCCACGATGGTCGACGCAGTTCAGACAATGTTTACATGGCTGGGGGCAGATCATACCCGACTGGCGCCCACCGCCGCAGTCGTGCGGCGGCGATGCTTGAACGATGGCGCCGGCATCCGCCACACAGCCGGCAAAGCCATATAACGGCATCAGCACGCAGCTCAGGACCAGCCAACACACGCCGATGAATTTCATAAGGCAAGCGAAACGGGCGCCAAGGAAAGGCTCACAGTGAAAAGGGATCATATAGGGTTCGCCCCGCCCTGCGGGGGTAAAGAACAGTTTTTACTTCGCCAACGCATTACCTTACCGGAGTTTACCAGGGATAGAGCAGGGGAATGATGAAAACAGCAACTACCATGACCAGCAACAATAATGGTAAGCCGACGCGAACAAAGTCGATGAAGCGGTACTGGCCCGGACCGAGCACCAGGGTATTGACCGGCGAGGCCACCGGGGTGACGAATGCGGCGGAGGCGGCGATGGCGACCGTCATCGCGAAGGGATAGGGCGAAACCCCCAATTGCTGCGCGGTGGCAATGGCCACCGGCGCGATCAGCACGGTCGTCGCCGTGTTTGACATGACCATGCTCAGACCCGCGGTCAGCAGAAACAGGCTGGCTAGCATGGTATGCGGTCCCAGATGCCCAAGCCCGGACACCAACAGCTTGACCAGCAGTTGAATTCCGCCCGTTCGCTGTAAGGCATCAGCCAGGGGTAACATGCCGGCAATGACAATCAGACTATGCCACCGGATCGCCCGGTAAACGCTATCGCCGTCAAGACAGCGAAACAGACCGCGAGTGTGTCAACGGCCATAATTAGCTTCTTTAGGCCGGCGTTGGGCGCCAAGGAAAGGCCCAGGCCAGCGTTCCGATGACAGGCCGCGCTCAACTACCGGACGGGTTGGCGCGCACGCTGGAAACGACTCGGCTGTCTTGGGTCGTCATGATGGCGGGCGCGACCAACGGTTGCCAACCCATGGTGACCAACATACGGGCGCGGGCATGATAAGCGACAAGATTCTCGGTGCTGGCCTGCCGGGCGCAGCGAGCTTGATCGGTGAGAGGCACACCGGCGCTGGCGCCGCACGCAACGAGCAGGGTCAACAAGCTGGAAAGCATGAACGGTTTCATAAAGGACGACTCTCAGGTTGCTAGGCTCGTACTCATTTATAAGCTGTAGTAACTTAACTGCGACTGAATAGAGATATTTCAGCATGGCGCATGCCATGTTTTCCATGCTATTGAAAATATTTGTTTTCTACCGACATACTGGCTGTCTTCCGGCGGGACGACTGAACGAAGGCCAGCGCCCGCCGGCATCGCCGCTCCGGAATCCACGGGCTTTCCAGCGCCCGCGACAACCGGTGCGAGAGCTCGCTGGCCGTGTCGCGAGCCGGACACTCCGTGTCGATTCGCCGGGTTTCTCACAAAAACTCTTTAGGGCTGCTGAACCATTTCATTATAGTCACACTCTTTAGGCCAAGTGAAGATAAGCGCGCCGTTTTATCGGTGGAATTATTTGAGAATAAAATCCGGAAAAACTATTGACTTTTGCAAAATGCATTTTTATATTTAGCCACATTCGTGAAACCTATTAGAGTCAATCCCGTTTAATGAAACCGATAGACCATCACTTATCCGCACCCAGGCCGTCAGCCGACCTCATTCGAGGTTGTCGGACGAGTTATTTCCTGGTCGAAGGAAATGGAGGTGGGCCTCCACAATAGCGATTTATGCTGGCTGTTGTGGCAAGACCCGCCCCTGATCCACCCAGCGGCGGGTTTTTTGTTGGCTAAAATTTGTCTTATAGACAATGAGTTGGAGAACATCATGATTCACGTAAGGTTCGACGGACGTTCCTATGACTTAACCGCGAACGCCCTGGGAATCGATACCCGGATGACGGATCATGAAATAAAGGAACAGTTGGCGCGGCATTTTGATGTCGCACCCAATCGCTTCGATTGTTATGTGATCGATCGCGGTTCGAATGGTCATTTGATTATTCGTCCGGAAGCGGTCTACGGTTGATTCACTGGAAGAACACCGGTTCCATTGGACTGTGGATAGGCTAATTCCAGTCCCGGCTATTAGCTAGGGATTAAGGGATAATTACGCTCTGAATTAGCCTGCTATTAGGGATTTATTATTGCCTTTTTAATACCGCGTCATCACTGGAAAAGCGCGCCTACGCTTCCTATCCACGGGTGCGTAACGGCGAACGGGCCGCTGGCCTGAACCCTGAAAGCAGGCGTCCAACGCCTTTCCGACCGACGCGGCCTTTTACCCAAGGAGAACACGCATGATCATGAGCGATACGGAACGAGACTGGCGGCTGATGCTGCTGAACAGCCTGCTGACCACGCCGCACCGCGAGCTGGATGCCGTGGCGGCGGTGCACGACGAAACGCTGGAATGCGATCCCCTGTTCTACGGCCATCTGGCGGTCTGGTATCAGCGGGAAGGCGACGTGCGTGACCACAAGGAAGTCTTCATCGCCCATCTGCTGATCAGTGCCTTGGCGGAACACCGCGAAGCCGGCTTCGTCCTGTTGCAGAGTCTGCCGCCTTATCAGGTCGCGCGGGTGGTGGATTTCCTGAAGGGGAGCAAAGCCAAGCTGCCCCGTTCGGCACGTACGGCGGTAGGCCGTTACCTGCGTCAGCGGGAAGCCCAGCCGACCCAGTTCGACCGGGCGGCGCTGCGTAGCCGCAAGGCGATGAAGCGGCTGTACGCGGGCTTGCATATCAAGCCGTCCGAGCGGGCCGATGCGATTCTGTTCAAGAACACGCCGCCGGAGGACAGCCTGGCGTACAAGCTGAAAGTGCTGGCCAAGGCCACGGACCCGGCGGAGCAGGCACGTTTGATCGTGGCGCACCAGATTCCCTACACCATCGCGGTCGGTGCGCTGACGCGGGTAACGCCGGCGGTGCTGGTGGCCTTGATCGACGCCATGACGCCACAGGAAGTGATCAATCACCTGAAGGCGTTGAAAGCTCGCGGGGCCTTCGACCATCCGCAGGTCAAGGCGCTAATTGAAGGCAAGCTGGAGCAGGCCAAGCAAGACCCGCGGGTTGCCGCCTTCAAGACGCGAGTCGCGGAAACCGCGGCGGCGGGACTGGACGCGGACACGGCGCAACAGTTGGCCGAAGTGGCCGATGCGCAGCTCAAACGGCGTGGCCGGATCAGTAAACCGACGGCCTTGCTGGTGGATAAGTCCGGCTCCATGGAAGAAGCGTTGGAAGTCGGTAAGCGTATCGCGGCCCTGATTTCAGGGGTTTGCGAAGCCGAATTGACCGTGTACGCCTTCGATACGATGCCGTATCCGGTCCAGGCTCAGGGAAGCTCACTCAACGCCTGGGAGAAGGCGTTCCGGCGCCTGCGGGCCGGCGGCGGAACCAGTATCGGTTGCGGCCTGGAAGCCCTGCGGCTGGCCAAGATCGAGGTGGAGCAGGTGGTGATCGTCACCGACGAGGGCGAGAACAACCCGCCGTACTTCGCCGAGGTGTTGGAAAATTACCAGCGGACTTTGCTGGTGACGCCGAACGTGGTCATCGTCAAGATCGGTCACGCCTGCGATTATCTGGAACGCCGGCTGAAGGACAAGCAGGCCGGGGTGGAGACCTTTACCTTCGATGGCGATTATTACGCGCTGCCGAATCTGGCGCCCTTGCTGACAAGGCCGTCACGGTTGGAATTGCTGCTGGAAATCATGGATACGCCGTTGCCGCAACGGCTGGATCGCAAGGCGGCTTGACTCGTTGCGAGAGGGCCGGGATGCCCTCTCACTTTAAGCGGTTAAGGACGACACGGTTTAAATTCCCGTGCCCCCACGGGCAAGGCTTACATACGTTGGACTGACAATCCAGTGGTCGAGGGTTCGAATCCCTCCCGGTCCCATGGGCCGGTAGCTCAGTGGCCAGAGCACTTGGCGTGCTTTTGCCTTGCCGACTTGCACGGGAACCTTTTCAAGCTTCGCGCCCCAACTGGAAAAGCTTACATGCTAGCTCATTGGGTAGAGCAATGGTTTTTAGGAACCATCGGTAGCGGGTTCGAATCCCGTGCAATTTTCGATGCTTTCCCGACTTGCGCGAAGCGCCTTATCGACCCCGAGCCCGATCATCCGGGCCTACAGACTGAGTACGAAATGACCGGCGCCCGAATCAGGCATCCTTACCGCCATCAGGGTTGGAGGGCGCCTCCTTGCGCCGCCAGACGGACCAGGTCAGGCGTTTGTATTCCAGCGTTCTCTCGGCCTCCGTCCAATGGGACCCTTCTTCGCTGACGATCAGCACGGGCACGTCATTTTGATAAAAACGATCATCCTCGCGCCTTAGCAGATCGCCTCCGGCTTTACCGGCCTGCGCCCTCAACTCACTAAGAAAGCTTGCGTGAAAGGGGTCGGTCGAGGGCAAACCGTCGGCATTGGCGCGGAAATCCCAAAACGGCTTGTTCTGTTTGACATTCCACAGTCGGGTAATGTAGCCGATGAGTTCGTAGCCCTGGGCTTCCAACTCGTTCGCGGTCAAGTCGGTCACATCGGCGGGTTTTTCTCGGCTGGCAGCGCCTTTGTTCAATGGAAAATAATTGCCTTGTACGATGCTGCAACCCGTGCCGGCCAGCAGCCACATCGCTCCCACAAGAGCGCAGACGGCGCGTTTGCCGATGGTGAGCGTGATCATCCAACATCTCCTCAAGATTTAGCTAACGAACTTCGACCCGCCGCCAAGGGCTCGGGTCGATAGGCATTTTACAGGCGGGTTCCAGGGTAGCACCAGCGCAAGCCAGGGTGCTAGAATGCCCCGGCAAATCATCATTCTACGATACCGCGCAAGTCGTGCGTCCTTCGCCGCGCGATTCTTCTGCATGCCCCGGTAGCTCAGGTGGATAGAGCGTCCCCCTCCTAAGGGGAAGGTCACACGTTCGAGTCGTGTTCGGGGCGCCATTCCTCAATGGTTCTTCATCGACACTTCGGTACGCGAATATCGCCCAGTCGTCGGAATGGCCCGTTAATTCGTCGTCTCCCGGTCCATTTCCATTTCCAGTCGACGCCGCACATCCCCCGGCGATCCGGTATGCCGCGCCAGCAGATGATAGGCCACGGGAACGACGAAGATCGTGAAGAAAGTCGCGGCCAACACCCCCCACAGAATCACGTTGCCGAGCACCGCCCGCGTTTCCGAACCCGCCCCGGTCGAGAGCAGCAGCGGGACCGAACCCGCCACCGTGGTAATGCCCGTCATGACGATGGGCCGCAGCCGCACTTCGGCGGCTTCCTGCAGAGCTTCCGCGAAAGGCCGGCCGGCGTCCCGCAATTGATTGGCGAATTCCACGATGAGAATGCCGTTCTTGGCGGCCAGTCCCACCAGCATGATCAAGCCGATCTGACTGTAGAGATTCAGGGACTGACCGGATAGGTACAACCCCAATAACGCGCCGCCCATCGCCAGCGGTACGGTGAGCATGATGACGAACGGATGGAGGTAGCTTTCGAACTGCGCGGCCAACACCAGAAACACCACCACCAAACCCAAGGCGAAGACGAACACGATGGAACCGCCGGCGCTGCGGAAATCCTGGGACTGTCCCTTGTAGTCGATAATGACGTTACCAGGCAGTTTTTCATGGGCGATTTTTTCCAGATAATCCAAGGCCGCGCCCAGGGTCAGTTCGTCCGCCAGATTGGCTTCCAGGGTAATGGCGCGGACCCGGTTGTAGCGGTTCAGTTGCACCGAATCCGCCGATTCGTTCACCTTCACCAGATTGGATAAGGGGATCAGCCGGCCACTACGTTCGGAACGCACGTAGATGTTTTCCAGACTGGCCGGGGTGCGCTGGGCGTCCCGCTCGCCTTCGACGATCACGTCGTATTCCTCGCCGGCTTCGATATAGGTGGTCACCCGCCGCGACCCCAACATGGTTTCCAGCGTGCGTCCGATAGCACTGATCGTAACGCCCAGTTCCGCCGCGCGATCGTAGTCGATGGCCACCTCCAACTGTGGCTTGGTTTCCTTGTAATCCCAGTCGATTTCGCTCAGGCCCGGATTGCTCCGTTCGATTTCCCGCAAAAGAATATCGCGCCATTCGGTGAGTTCCTGATAAGTACCGCCGCCGATGACGAACTGCACCGGTTTCTGGGTGCGGGAACCGAATCCCTGACGCATCACCGGGAAAGCCCGGACTCCGGGCAGATCCGCCATGCGTTTGCGCACGTCGTCCATGATTTCCCACCCCGAACGACGTTTGCCCCAATCGTCGAGCACCAGCACGGCGATGCCGCTGTTGAAGCTGGTCAGATTGCCGAAGGAACGCGGTGAACGTATCAGCAACCGGGTGACTTCTCCGCTGTCCACCAGAGGCATCAACCGGCGTTCGATTTCGTCCATGTACTCGCGCATATAAGCGTGGGAAGCGCCTTCCGGGCCGTTGACCAGCACGAAGAAAACCCCTCGGTCTTCCTTGGGCGTGTATTCGCTGGGCAGGGCTTTGAACAACCATAAAGCCCCCGCCAGAATGGCGAAAAACAACACCACGACTACCCAGGCATGCGCCAGGGAAGCACGCAACAACACGCCGTACCCCTGTCGCACTCGGTTGAAAAGGCCGTCCACGGCGCGACTGACGAGGGAACCGTGGGCACTGTCGGGCAACACCTTCGAGGCCAACATGGGCGACAGGGACAGCGCGACGAAGCTGGAAAAACCCACCGCCGCCGCCATCGTCAAGGCGAATTCGGAGAACAGCCGGCCCAAATCGCCCTGCAGAAAAGCCAGCGGGACGAACACCGCCACCAGCACCAGGGTCGTGGCGACCACCGCGAAGCCAACCTGCCGGCTGCCCTTGAAGGCCGCCACCAAACGCGATTCGCCGTAGGTTTCCATACGCCGATGGATGTTTTCCAACACCACGATGGCGTCGTCCACCACCAGACCGATAGCCAGCACCAGAGCCAACAGCGTCAGCAAATTGATGGTGAAGCCCAGCATCAGCAGCACGATGAAGGTGGCTATCAACGAGACCGGTACGGCCACGGCGGGCACCAGCGTCGCGCGGATGCTGCCCAGGAACAGGTAGATCACCAGGACCACCAAGCCGACGGCGATGAACAACGTTTTGTAGACTTCGTTGACGGCGCTTTCGACGAACACCGACGCGTCGAAGCTCTGCTTGATCGACATGCCTTCCGGCAGGGTGGGATTGAGACGGGCCGCTTCCGCCTTGGCCGCCTCGGCGACCGTCAGGGTGTTGGCGGTGGATTGCTTGATGATGCCGATGCCTACCATCGGCACGCTGTTGCCTCGGAAAAAAGTGCGATTTTCCGCGGGACTGCGCTCCACTCGGGCGACGTCGCCCAGACGCACCAGATAGCCATCCGCGCCCCGAGCCAGCACGAGTTGCGCGAAATCGTCGGCATTGCGGAAAGAGCGCGGCACCCGCACGGTGAACTGCCGGTCGCGGGATTCGATGCTACCCGCCGGCAATTCCACATTCTCGGCGCGCAGGGCGTTTTCCACGTCGGATACGGTGAGGTTGCGGGCGGCCAGATTGCCGCGCTCGATCCAGATGCGCATGGCGTAAGTCTGGGCGCCGCCTACCCGCACCCGCGCCACGCCATCCAATACCGAGAAGCGGTCCACCAGGTAGCGGTCGGCGTAATCGGTCAATTCGGGAACGGTCAAGCGATCGCTCACCAGATTGAGCCACATGATCGCGTCTTCGTTACTGTCGACTTTCTGGATCTCCGGCGGATCGGCCTCGTCGGGCAGATCGTCGGCCACCCGCGCGACGCGGTCGCGAATATCGTTGGCCGCCGCTTCGATGTCGCGACCGACCGTGAATTCCACGTTGATGCGCGAGCGGCCGTCCTCGCTTTCCGAGGAGATGTAGCGAATGCCCTCCACCCCGGCGATACGATCTTCGATCACTTGCGTGATGCGGGTCTCGACCACGTTGGCGGACGCACCGGGATAGGCGGTGTCGATGGAAACCACCGGGGGATCGATGTCGGGATATTCGCGCAACGGCAAACGCTCGAAGGCCACCAGGCCGAAGGCCACGAGCAACAGGGATAGAACGGAAGCGAAAACGGGGCGGTGTACCGAAAGATCGGAGAGGATCATGGCGAGGTCTTGCCCGCCGGCTTGTCGTTCAGCATGGCCTGCAAGTCCTGACTGCCGTCATCCACGGCCTGGATGCGGACAGTCTGGCCCGGCCGCACGCGGATCGTGCCATGCGTGATCACCTTCTCGCCGGCTCGTAGCCCGCTCGTCACCTCGACCCAGCCAGGCTGCCGCGCGCCCGTCTGAATTTCCCGCTTTTCGACTTTATTGTCCTGCGATTCGTCCACCACCAGCACATACTGAGCTTGCCCAAGCGGCACCAGCGCGGTTTCCGGAATGACCAGCGCATCGCGAGGATTCTTCAGCAATTCCACCCGCATCAGCAGTCCCGGCTTGAGCGCACGATCGGGATTCGGCAACACCGCCCGCACCAGGATGGACCGTGTGACGGGGTCCACGCGGCTGTCGATGCTCGTGACCTTGCCGGAAAATTCCCGTCCGCCGTAAGCCGGCGCCTTGGCCGTAACGGACAGTCCCGTTTCCAGCGTACCCAAATAGGTGCTGGGTACCGGAAACTCCAATTTCATCGGGTCGATGTCGTCGAGCGTGGTGATGAGATCGCCGGGTTCGACCAAGGCGCCCACGCTGATCGAACGCAACCCCAGCACGCCAGCGAATGGCGCACGCACCAGACGATCAGCCAGACGGGATTCGATAGCCGTCAAACGCGCCCGCGCCGTTTCCCATTCCCGCCGCCGTTCATCCAACAGGGAGCGCGAGGCCGTGCCCTGATTCGCCAACGATTTCACGCGCTGGTACTGGCTGCTCGCCTCCTCGACCAGGGCGCGAGCCTCCTCCAACAGCGCGTGCTCTTCGGCGCTGGTCATCTCCACGAGCACCTTGCCGGCGGGTACGGTATCGCCGTCGTCGAAATGAATCGCGGTCACGGCTTCGGTTACGGAAGCGGTCACATTGACCGATTCGTTGGCCCGCAAGGTGCCGAGCGCCTCGACGCGGTCTTCCATGGGTTGCGTGCGAACTTCGGCGACGATGACCGGCGTTGGCGGTGGCGCGCTGCGAGCCGGATGCGGAACAACGGCAAGACAGAACAAGGCAAGCAGGAATGGGGTCGGAGCGGCGATTCGGCCGGCGATCATGGCTTGGGAACCCTGGGTCGTGAAGGTTGCCGTTAGGACGATGGCCTCGGTTTGAAGAACAAGGCGCCAGCCGCATTTGGGACAGTTGGAACCGGCGGGAGTTCGGGGAAGTGCGGGAGGCGGCAACGGACGATCAGGCCATCGACCGAGGATATTCGGGCTTCGCTACCCATCCGACCGGCCTTTCGGTCATCCGCCATGGTCCCGATTACCGCGCAGTCGGGCGGTACGGGATGTTGGGTATTTGAAACGCCACCTACGGCTTGAACTCTTGCGCCTCGATCCGCCGGATATCCACCATGGACTGATCCAAGAAGGCTTGGATTTCCGCATCCCACCCGCTCTTGAATTCGGTCGTTAAAAACGCGTCGACAATTTCCTTGGCCTTGTAAGGCGCCGTGTTCATGCCGCCCAACGTCACGATGTTGGCATTATTGATCGAGCGGGCCTTGGCGGCCGCCGATGGGTCCTCGCACACCGCCGCGAATACCTGGGGATGTTTGTTCGCGATAATGGCCATCCCCACCCTGGCGCCGCAAACCAGGATGCCCCGATCGCATTCGCTTGAACCGACTTTTCCGGCCAGTTCATGGGCGACCTCATAGTAGGGGCGCGGTTCATCCGCCGTTCCCCCCAATCCACGCACTCATGGCCCACGGCCAACAAATGCTGTTTCAACACCTCCTTGAGTTCAAAACCGAAAGGGTCCGCACCTAATCCAATTTTCATTTGCTTAACCTCATCTGGAAACCCAACGAAAAACCCCGCCCGCGCAGCATGCGCCGACGACGAAAGCGCGTCGTCCATGGCGCACTTCCGTCGTTGGCGCATCCTCGATCGTCAAACCCTCGGGCCGGGTCCATTCCTTCATCAGAACGCGGTCACATCCTGCGTCGTGGGCATTTTCACGACCCGCGCGATCCTGCGTTTGCTACCGCCGTGGCCGGGCGCGCCGAAAACGACGGTATACACATCGCCATTGGCTGTGAACGCCCCGTAAAATTCGGGGGAATCGGTCTTTATGTTGAGCGTGCCTAGCGCCGGCAGACTGTTTCCCACCGGGTTGAACGCTTTCACCGGCGTGATCACGTTGCCGTTCACCGCGTTTCGCCAAGCCGCCCGAGCCTGAAGAGTGTTCGCCGACGTGGCCGAGGTATCGGTGCCAATGTGGCCCGCATAGCTCTTTCCGTTGTACTGGAAAATAACCAGCCAGCACCCGGACATGGTGCCGGTGAGGATATCCGCCCCGGCCAACGGCACACAGCTGACCTTGCCTAGCACCCACGGCAACCAACGGAAAGTGCGGTGAGCCTTGGTGGCGTGCCCGCCGACGCTGATCTGACTGGTCTTCGCCCGGTTGTAAAGCGGACCGGAGGTTTCGGACTCCTCGATGTTGTATATGCGGCCGAGGGCCCGGACGAAGTCGGCCGGGAAGGTCGGATCGGGGGAAGGCGGCGATTGGTCGAAGACCGGGATGGTGAGGAAACGGTTAACAACGAGCTTATTGATCATCGGACTCTCGAACGCTCGGTTCAGTGTGGAAGGCTGGGTGAAGCCTGACAAAGCGGCGGACGCCCCATGTATCCAAGGGATTCATCGGACAGGGGCGTCCATTCGATCCGCCGCCCGTCGCGGCGGAGGTGAAAAATCCACGACAACAATCAGTGCGGCGGCACCCGTATTTTAGCTTTCGCCGAGGGACAGTTCCCGCAACCGGCGAAAGTTTCGACGCGCGATCGCCATCGAAAGCCGGAAACAAAAAGCGCGCCGTAGGCGCGCGTGCACAGCTGCCCACCCGAAAGAGTGGGCGATGAAAGCGGGGATCAACTGAACTCGCCGGCGACGTACTGTTTGGTGAGTTCTTCTTGGGGGTCCTCGAAGATCTGCCGGGTCACACCCATCTCCACCAGATAACCGGTACGACCGCCTTGGGAAATATCCACCCCGAAAAAAGCCGTGGTATCGGCCACGCGCGTGGCCTGCTGCATGTTATGGGTAACCAGCGCGACCGTGTAGCTCTCCTTGAGCTCCAGCATCAGTTCTTCAATCTGCCGCGTCGCGATCGGGTCCAGCGCCGAACAGGGTTCGTCCATCAAGAGAACGTCGGGCTCGGTGGCGATGGCGCGTGCGATGCACAAACGCTGCTGCTGACCGCCGGAGAGGGAAAGGCCGCTGTTCTTGAGCTTGTCTTTGACCTCTTTCCAAATCGCGGCCCGCTCCAGCGCCCTCTGAACGCGCTCGTCCATGTCGCCCTTGAAGCGATTGAGCCGCAACCCGAAGGCCACGTTATCGTAGATGCTCATCGAGAAAGGATTGGGCTGCTGGAAGACCATGCCGATATAGCGGCGCACCACCACCGGGTCCACTTTCTTGCCGTAGATGTCCTGACCGTGGTACTTGACGTGGCCTTCGAAACGGAAGATCGGGATCAAATCGTTCATCCGATTGAGGCTGCGCAACACCGTGCTTTTTCCGCATCCCGACGGACCGATGAAACCCGTGATCTTGCCTTTTTCAATCGGTACGCTGCTGTTACGCACGGCAAGAAAATCGCCATAGAAAACCTTGCTCAGATTGCAGTCGATGACGACATCGCCAGCGGGAGAGAACACCGCCGCGTCCGACGCAATCGCTTCAGGCATTGCATTCATAAAAAGATACCTCGATGAAAGTTTCTTGATCCATGCCGGCCTTCTAATATTTGGGTCGCCCAAGCAGGCGCGCCAGGATATTGAAGACGAGCACGATAAGGACCAGTACCAACGATGCGGCCCAGGCCAACTCGATCTGGTTATCGAAGGGCATGGCCGAGAAGTTGTAGATCAGGATCGACAGGGAAGCCGTCGGCTCCATCAACTCGGAGATGTAGTAATTGCTGAACAGCGCCGTGAAAAGTAACGGGGCCGACTCCCCGGCCGCCCCGGCCACCGCCAGCATGACACCCGTCAGGATGCCGGGAAGAGCGGTCGGCAGAACGACTTTCAAAATCACCTGAGTGCGTGTGCAACCCATACCGTAGGCCGCATCCGTCATCTTCTGGGGCACTTGCCTCATGGCCTCTTCGGCGGCCAGAACGACCGTGGGCAGCATCAACACCGCCAGGGAAACGCCGCCGGCCAGCGCGGAATAGCCGAAGGTGATGACGAGTATGGCGTAGGTAAAAACGCCGGCCAGAATCGAGGGAAAGCCGGTCAGCGTCTTGGCGACGAATCGCGCCGTCTTGGCCAGCTTACTGTGGGGACCCAGCACGGCCAGGTAAACCGCCGCGAGAATGCCGACCGGAATGCTGATGACGCCACCGATGCCCACCATGACCAGGGTGCCGACCAGCGCGTTGCCGAAGCCGCCACCGTCCTCGAATCCAGCCGGGGGCAAAGCCGTCAGCGCCTCGAAATCCAACCGTGCCCCACCTTGGATGATCAGCATGTAAATGACCGAAAACAGGGGAATGCTGCCCAGAGCGGCAATGGTCCAGGTCAGGGCGGTCAGGAACCCGCTTTTCATGGCCCGCGGTTCAAGGAACTGGCGATGCAGGCTGGGTAGAGCGGTCTGTTTGTTCGCGAGCAGGGTCAAATCGATCTCACTCATTTTTTGCCCTCGAATTTGCGCATCGTATATTGCTGAACCGCCAAGCCGATGACGTTAACAACGAAGGTGATGACCAAAAGCACCATGGCGGCGTACATCAAGGCTTGCACCTCGACGGCGCCCGCTTCGGGGAAATTCGACGCCAGCAACGAGGCCAGTGTGTCGGCCGGGGCAAACAGCGACAAACTGATCTGATTGTTGTTGCCGATCAGCATCGCCAAGGCCATGGTTTCTCCAAGCGCACGGCCAAAACCCAGCACCAATGCGGCGAGCAGACCGGACGAGGCGGTCGGCAGCATGACCTTGAGGATGGCCTCCCAACGGGTGGTGCCCATACCGAAGGCCGCTTCCTTGACCTTGTAGGGAATGCGCCGGAAGGCGTCTACCGAGATGGCCGCCACCGTGGGAAGGATCATGATCGCCAAGACCAGGGCAGCGGGGGCCAGGCCGGGTCCGCTGAGTTCCGTACCGAACAGGGGAATAAAGCCCAAGTGTTCGTGCAGCCAGTCGGCCGCGGGTCTGAGCAGCGGAATCAGCACATAGATGCCCCACAGTCCGAAGACGACGGAAGGAATGGCCGCGAGTAACTCGACGATGGTGCGGAAGACCGCCGCGAAGCGGTTGCCCAGGAAATCTTGGGTTAGAAAGATGGCGATGGTGACGCCGAAAATACCGCCAATGATCAGGGCCAACAGGGAACTGTAGAGGGTGCCCCAGATTTCCGGCAGGACACCGAACTGCCCTTCATTGACGTTCCAAGTCGTGCCGGTAATAAAACCCAGACCCTGTTCCTTAAAGGCGGGCAGTGCTTTGCCGCCGATTTCCCACAGGATATAGGCAAGCAATAGGATGAGAAGCGACGCGCACGTGAGGGCGACGGCCCGGAAAACGGAATCAGTGATGTAGTCTCCGGTCGAAGGGGGGCCGGACAATGTGCTCGCGCTGGCGTTGTTCTGGAAATGGTTCGAAGCCATATATTTGAGTCTGATAGGAGGATGCTAGCGGGTCCAACAAATAGTCAATCCCGCGGGCGCTTCAGCACGAAATGCCGAAGGCGCCAGCGGGATGCGACCGTAAAAAAACGCTACTGAATTTTCTGGGCGACTTCGCGATTCTTTTCGACCACATTCTTCGGAAGTGGAATGTAGCCCATCGAATCGGCGATCTTCTGGCCCTTGGTCAGGCAATACTCGATAAGCTCATGCGCGATCTTGGCTTTCTCCGCGCCCATCTTCGTCGGGAACAGCATCCAGGTGAAGGTGGCGATGGGGTAGGATGACTCGCCGGCCGGATCATAAATCCAAGCGCGCAGATCCGGCACGTCCGACCCCGGCAAATTATCCGCGGGGAACTCGGCACTGGCCAGAGCGGCGGCGCCCGACTCAGGACCGGCGGCCACGAATTTTCCTTCTTTGTTTTCCAGCTCGGCGATCGGAGCCTTGGTCAGCTTGGCATAGCCGTATTCGATATAGCCGATGGCGCCCGGCGTCTGCTTGACAGTGGCCGTGACGCCATCATTCTTGGGCGCTTTGACGAACTTGTCGCTGTTCGGCCACTGCGGTGATTTTTCTTGGCCGACTGTGCTCTTGAAATCCTCGCTAATGACGGAGAGGTGGCCGCTGAACACATAACTCGTACCCGAAGAATCGGAGCGGACGACAACCGTGATGCTCTCATCGGGCAGCTTGACGCCCGGATTGGCGGCAACGATCTTGGGGTCGTTCCACTTGGTAATCTTGCCCGTGAAGATCTCGGGGTAGACTGCGCGCGGCAGTTTCAGCTCCTTGACGCCCTTCAGATTGTAAGTCAGGACAATTTCGCCGGCCGTCATGGGCAGCAGGACCACGCCATTCTTCGCCTTGCTGATTTCGTCGTCGTTCATGGCCGCATCGCTGGCCGCGAAGTCGACGACTTCGTTCAGGAAGTCCTGGATGCCAGCGCCGCTACCCTTGGACTGATAGTCAACCCGGGCGGCCTTGTTTTCCTTGCTGAAGTCCTTGAACCACTTGGAGTAGATCGGGAACGGGAAGCTCGCGCCGGAACCGTTCAACTTGACTTCAGCGAAAGCGGCGGGAGCAAAGACGACGGCCGTCAAGCAACCCGAAATAATTACTGATTTCAGTAAAGAAGCAATCTTCATTTAACAACGTCCTCCGACGGATAGGATCAAGGCGTCGACAAAACGCCGACGCGTGCAAAATTGTCCCGAAGTAATATTTCGAGAGTATCCTCGTCGTGTTACAGGTTTGTTACAGCGGACATTCCGCGCCTTGCTAAGGTTACGCCTGGAACACCGGGTGGGGCGGTCTGAAGGACTGGATGAGATACCGCGGCGGAGGTGTTGAGGACCCGGATAAATATTGAATATTTCAAAAAATGCGGTGAGATCGCGTCAAGATGAGAAAATGTTCAATGTCATGGGCGGCTGGAATCGATTCCTCTGCATCAAGGGCTCGACCAATTCATAAGAAAATACTCGTTCACTCTCAGATAGAGAGTAACCCGGCACCTCAATTTCGCCGAATACGGAACCGTAAGACCCTGACGGGTATTCCGTTGCCGGGTTAATAGTTGAAAGACGGAACGGGTTTATCCCTAATCGATCCGCTTCGTTCTCTTACCACTAATCATCGGGCCGCAGCCCTAAAGCAACGATAATCTTATTGTAACCCGTATACATTTCCATAACGGTCAATATTTCCAAAATATCTTCCTCGGAATAGTCTAATTCTTTCAACCTCTGAAAATGATCGTCGGTTATTTTTTCAGGGTGCTGGGTGGCCAGACTCACGAACTCAAGCACGAAGTTAAGCCGCGTATCCTGAGTTGTGCCCGCTTCGATTTCGTTGATCTGACTCACCGGTATCTCTAGTTTTTCAAGATTGCTTCGATGTATCAGCAAACAAAAATGACAACCGTTAACTTTTGAAACGCGCGTCGCAATCGCTTCCTTGACGACAATGGGGAGATTGCCCTGCCCGAGAATATTCTTCGTCCGATTCCAATTCGCCTGCAGAATATGGGGATGGCGAGCAAAGGCGCGATAGGCGGCCGGGACTCGGCCCACACGCTCGATAATCTCGTCGAAAACATCCCTGACCTGAGGATTGGTCGCTTCGTCGGATTCAAGTTCAATTCGTGCCATTGAATAACCTCACATGCTCAAAATGGGATAAGAAGCGGGCGGATTTGGCGTCGACACTCAAAGCTTCTCTTATTCGGGCCGATACGCCAGCATGAAGAACCGGCTTACGCCGGAGTTAAGCGACGACTCACACCGTGTCCACTTGAAGGACTTGTTATGCCGTTACTCGTAGTGGGTCCACAGACGTAAAACTTTAATCATTTTCTCTTGCTCCAGCACTTGGTACACAAGCCGGTGCCGAATGTTGATTCTGCGCGAGTATGCACCCGTTAGATCACCCACTAGCCTCTCGTAAGGGGGAGGATTTTGATAAGGATTATCACTGATGATTTCAAGTAATTCTTGCGCTTTGCTTTTAAGGCCAGATGCAGCCAATTTCCGCGCATCTTTCTTGGCTTGATGGGTATACCGAAGTTCCCACATTACCAATCCAGGTCCTTACTGCATTCATCCACATCGGTGTTGATCCCTTCGATAATGGACTCACGCATACCTGGAATCGAGACCAAGTAAAGCGTCTCATTGATAGCATTCCAGTCATCCTCCGACAGGAGTACCGCATTCGTTCTTTTTCCCTTAATCACTATCGGTTGATGAGTCGTGGCAGCCTCATCAATTAAGCTATATAACTTAGCTCGGGCTTCTGTTGCATTTAATATAGTCATACGAATACCTCCCAAAACACCGACAACGTACGTTATAGCGTACGCCATGTCAAGAGTACTGGGGGGATAATGGCTCCAACGAACGGCAACCCCCGCAGGGAGTACCTTTGCCACGCTTCGCGGGTCGTCAATCCCCGCGCATTCAGGCCGTTACGCTCAGGTCAAGAGCGTGGCCCGGCAGGGACATCCGCTTTCAACGAGTGATTGGGCGTCTCCTTGCGGTAACCCACCCAGACCACCAACGCGATGCCGCCGACAATAGCCGCCGATGCCGCCAGCAAGCGCAACGTCAACGGTTCCCGCAAGAAGATCACGCCGCCCAGCGCGGCAATCACGGGAACGCTAAGCTGTACCGTTGCCGCCGTGGTCGATTTCAAAAAAGGCAACACCGTATACCAAATGGCATACCCCATTCCCGACGCCAACGCACCCGAGATAAATGCGTACCCGACACCCGCATAATCCCAAGAAGCCTGGCTCGATAACGCCACGCCCAGCACCAACGCCAGCGGGGCGGCCCGAAGGAAATTCCCGCCCGTAACCCGCAGCGGATCGCCGGCGCCCTTGCCACGCAAGGAATAAACACCCCAGGCCACACCGGCGCCCAGCATGAGCAACGCACCCACCAACGGCGGGGCGGATAAACCGGGCAACAACAATCCGACCAATCCACCGCAAGCCATGACGAGGCCCACGACTTGCAGCGGACGCATTCGCTCGCCGGACCAGAGGCCATAACCAATCATGGTGGTCTGTACGGCCCCGAAAAGGATGAGTGCGCCCGCCGCCGCCGTTAGATGCAGGTAAGAGAACGAGAAGCCGGCCGCATACATGAACAAAGCCAAGGCCGACAGCCAGTTGCCGCCGCCGAAACTGCCCCCGCCACGGATTCGAACCAATATCCACAGCACGACCGCGCCGGATAAAAGCCGAATCGCCGTGAAACTGACCGCATCAATGTGCGCGTGCGCGAGTGCCGCACGGCATAGCAACGAATTCCCGGCAAATGCCGTGAGCGTCAGTATCGTCAAGATCGCTAGACGTATATAGGGCATCGACGCTTCCCTCGAAGACTGTTCTAAACGCCCAACGGCCCGAATGCGCGGCGCCCGCTGGATGTTCGTTCGATTCGGATCGATAGTTTCCGCTTCGCATGATTTTCAATCCCCGCCCATTCGTGCCGAAACAACGACGCGAAGCTCTGACATATCACCCAAACGGGTGTCCGCGGCAGAACGGGTTTTGCGCGATAACTCGATAATGATGCGAAGCCCATTGCGCAAAACTACGGGGCTTTTAGCATCCAATTGAACGCCTGATCAGGGCGTGCTTTGCCACGATATATCGATTTTCCTGTGATTCTGGACACAATCACGCAGATACAAATTAATGAGGCTTTGGTAAGGCACACCCGCCTCTTCAGCCATTTCCTTAAAATAGCCAATGACATCTTCGCTTAAACGCATGGTCACCGACTTCTTTAGCTTTGCAGCGTACGGATTTTTACGTGATTTCATTTTCGATAAATCATATTCTGATTTCATCTTGACGCACCTCGATAAAACCGACTTTCGTTCTTCGTAGCCCTTCTCGCCGATATGATTCTGATGACGCCACCTTGTTGCCTCTCGCAATAGCACACTATGAGCAACCGTGCTTCAATGCTGAAGCCCAACATAAGAAAGCGATCTTCCGAGTCGGAAGCGTCATCATCATAAAACTGAATAGCAAAATCATCGTAAAACACAGACTTCGCTTCTTCGAAAGAAACTCCATGTTTCTTGAGATTTGAGGCCGCTTCGGAAGGATTCCATTCGAACTCGATCATATTTACATTGTATGTACACCCTATGGACTGTCAAAAAGTCCTATCGCCTTGCTTCAGGTCAGGGGAAAAGCGGGAGTATGTGGTAAAAGCCGACGTTATTTCTCTTCATCCCTGAGTCCAAAAGTCGATCCGCTGGACGAGCAGCGCCCATAAAAAAGGCTCGGCCATTCGGCCGAGCCTTTGACGCTAATCAGGTCACTGAACGGAATGCCGCAATCAGCGATTCTTGAATTGCGGTGGGCGTTTCTCGACGAACGCGGTCATGCCTTCCTTGCGATCTTCCGTGGCGAAGGTGGCGTGAAACGCCCGGCTTTCGAAACGCAGACCTTCCTGCAGCGTGCTGCTGAAAGCGACATTCACGGACTCCTTGACCGACAGCACGACCGGCCGCGATAACTTGGCGATCGTCGCCGCGGTTTTCAGCGCGTCTTCCACCAGATCGGCGACCGGCACGATACGGCTGACCAAGCCGGAGCGTTCCGCTTCGGCCGCATCCATCAAACGTCCCGTCAGGCACAATTCCATAGCCTTGGACTTGCCCACCGCCCGCGTCAGGCGTTGCGTACCACCCGCACCCGGCATGGTGCCCAGGGTGATTTCCGGTTGCCCGAACTTGGCGTTGTCGGCCGCGATGATGAAATCGCAAGCCATCGCCATCTCGCAACCGCCGCCCAGACAAAAGCCCGCGACCGCCGCGATGATCGGCTTACGCATGGTGTAAAGGGTGCGCCAGCCGAACCCTGGAGCGTGCGGGAAATCGGCCAGAAACAGATCGATGTATCCGGCATCCTTCATTTCAGTGATGTCGGCGCCCGCGGCAAATGCCCGATCGCTACCGGTCAGCACCACGCAGCCGATGGCGTCATCCGCTTCGAAGGCATCCAGGGCCTTGCCCAAATCCTGAACCAGACCGTTGGACAGGGCATTGAGGGCCTTGGGGCGATTCAAGCGGACCAACCCGACCGCGCCGTGTGTTTCAACCAGAATATTCTCGTAACTCATTCGTCGACCTCCGACTCACAGGAATGGGCGCACCGCCATGCGCCCACTCGGGGCACACTGGCGCGGAATCAACTAAATATTAGCGGATTTTATAGAGGGGCTGAACGCAAGCCACGTCAATACGCTTGCGGTCAGGTTCTACGGCTGTGAGCGGTTGGGTTTCTTCGAGACTGGCCAGACAACGGCGGGTCAGTTCCTGATAGGTCGCGGTGCCCTCTCCCTTCCAGGCGATTTCCTCGTCGCTGAGGGCACGGATAACACGTCCCGGCACGCCGGCGATCAGACTACGCGCCGGCATCGTGACATCAGCCTTGACGAAGGTCATGGCGGCGACGATGCTGGATTCGCCGATCACCACATTGTCCATGAGCACGGCGTTCATGCCGATCAGAACGTTCTTGCCCACCCGGCATCCGTGCAACACCGCGCCATGCCCGATATGGCCCTCTTCTTCGACCACCGTGTCGGTGCCCGGAAAACCGTGCATCACGCAGGTATCCTGCAGATTCGATCCGGCTTCCAGGATCAATCGACCGAAATCGCCGCGCAACGAGGCGCACGGGCCGACATAGCAACCGGGGCCGACGATCACATCGCCGATCAGCACGGCCGTGGGATGCACGAAGGCGCTGGGATCGACGACCGGGACGACCCCGTCGATGGCGTAAACAGGCATGGCGCGATTAATTCCTAATCCGTGTGCCGCCGGCTTTGAATCACCCGGAAACGGCTGGCTACAAAGGCGCTGTCGGTCAACGTGGCGTTGGCCGCCGGATTGGCTCCGGTGGCGTGAAAATCACTGAAAGCCGCCGATTGATTGACGAACACCCCGCCGGTCAGATTGACGGATAACGCCACGCCAGCCTCGGCCGCCGCCTCTTCCATCCGCGTCAATACCGCCTCGTCGGAGGAATAAACCGAGCAGGTCAGCGCGCCTTGTTCGCGGGTCGCCTTGGCCGCCAGGGCAATACTGTGCTCGGTGTCGTCGGTGGCGATGATGAAGGCGATAGGTCCGAAATGCTCGTGCATGTAGACCTTCTCGTCCTTGGCATCGAGCTTGACGATGACCGGGGTACGCACCCGCGCTTTCGGGAACTGCGGATGGGTGATGGCTTGCGAAGCCAACAGCACTTCGCCCAAATCGTGCGCCGCCTCGACCCGCCGCTGCACGCTTTCGTTCTGAATCGCGCCCAGCACTTCCACCGCCCGCGCCGGATCGGACAGGAATTTGCTCACCCCGGTGGCGATGGCTGTGGCCACTTCGTCGAAGCTCAAGTGCTGATCGCCGGCCTGAATACCGCCGCGCGGCACGAAAATATCCTGGGGAGCGGTGCACATCTGCCCCGAATACAGGCTGAGCGAGAAGGCGATATTACGAGCCGCCGCTTTGAAATCGTCCGCCGAATCGATGACGATGGTGTTGACGCCGGCCTTTTCGGTATACACCTGGGCATGGCGCGCGTTGTTCTCCAGCCAATCGCCGTTGGCGGTGCTGCCGGTGAAATCGATGATCTTCACTTCCGGGCGCATGGCCAAAACGGAGGCCAGATGCTGGCCGGGATCGTTGGCCGCCAGGGCGACCAGATTGGGATCGAAGCCCGCTTCCGCGAGCACTTCCCGGCAGATCCGCACGGTGAGCGCCAGCGGCAGGATAGCGCCGGGATGCGGTTTGACCAGCACGGCGTTACCGGTGACCAGACTGGCGAACAGACCCGGATAGCCGTTCCAGGTCGGGAAGGTGCAACAACCGATCACCAAGCCGATGCCCCGCGGCATGATGTTGAACTTCTTGAGCATTTTGAGCGGCGGATTCTTGCCTTGCGGCTTTTCCCACAGCCCGCTGGGGGCGGTTGCGGTCATTTCCCGATAGGCGTAGGCCACCGCTTCCAGACCGCGATCCTGGGCATGCGGACCGCCGGCCTGAAACGCCATCATGAAAGCCTGTCCGGTGGTTTGCATCACCGTGTAGGCCATTTCGTAACTGCGTTTGTTCAAACGATGCAGGATTTCCAGACAGGCCCCGGCGCGCGCATCGGGACCCGCCTTGACCCAGGCCGGCATGGCGGCCTGCATGGCCGGAATCAAGATATCGATATCGGCCTTGGGATAGCGAATACCCAGGGGCTCGCCGAGAAACGGCGATTCTTCCTGACCCACCTCACCGATCGATCCAGGCTGATCAATCGCGAAGGAATGGTTCAGATAACCCTCGAAGGCCGCCTTGCCGTCGTCATTGGCGGTCTCGCCGTAGATCTTGCCGCTCGGCATTTCCGGATAGGCGCTCCAATAACTCCGGTCATGGATGACTTGCAGGGCTTTGTCGAGGGTAGCCCGGTGCCTTTCGAAAAGGTTCTCGCTCATTATGATTCCAGCCTCCAGTTCGCTTGTTCGAGTGGGTACACGGGCAGGGGGACAGGAGGGACGCCCGTGACACGATGTTCCGAGCCGTTCATCGGCTTATCGAGGTCTTCGCGGCGCGCCTCGACGCCGCCCTCCCGGCCGACGACCACACGCCGACCTGGCAGGATGCCTAGTCATTAAAAGATACACCAATCTTATTGATACCGAAAGATCGGTTGACATATTAAGTCTTGTATCCTTTATTTCAGACTGGGGAGAGCACCGGAATGTTTTGCGTTTCCCGCGATGAATCTATTTTCGGTTATAGGTATACATTTGTATATCATGCGCGGCCGACAATACGTCAGGTCCTTGACAACCGTCAAATCATGTATTTTTTGATACTAAATTATCGTCTATAATCCACTTTCATGTATCCCTTTTCACAAAAGGTTCGCCTCCCACCTCATGCCGTTTGATTCCGATATTCGCGTCGACGCCGTCGCTGAGAGTGTCCATCTGATCACCCTGAATCGGCCGGCGGCGCGCAACGCACTGCGCACGCAAACCCTGGAGGAGCTGGCGGCAACCCTGGACGAGATGGCCGCCAACGAGAACGTACGCGCCGTGGTGCTCACCGGCGGTCCCGTGGTTTTCGCGGCGGGCGCGGATCTCAAGGAGATGGCGGAACTGGATTTGATCGCGACGCTGAACGACCCACGCCAGAGTTATCGCAACCGCATCAGCCGCTTTCCCAAACCGCTGCTGGCCGCCGTGAACGGATTCGCCTTGGGCGGCGGCTGTGAATTGGCCATGCAGTGCGACATCATCATCGCTGGCGATAACGCCCGTTTCGGGCAACCGGAAATCAATCTGGGCATCATGCCCGGCGCGGGTGGCACGCAGCGACTGATACGCGCCGTCGGCAAATCCCTGGCCATGAAAATGGTCCTGGCCGGCGAGATGATCGACGCCCATACGGCCTTGAACGCGGGCCTGGTCGCCGAGATCACGCCGCCGGAACTGACCCTCGAACGCGCGATCGCCTTGGCCAAGGCGATCGCGGCCAAGCCGCCGCTGGCGGTGCGTCTGGCCAAGGAAGCCCTACTCAAGGCGTTGGAAACCCCCCTGGAAACCGGCCTCGATATGGAACGCAAAGCCTACAATTTACTGGCCGCGACCGAGGACCGCCGGGAAGGAATCGCCGCATTCCTGGAAAAACGCCGTCCCCGCTTCGTGGGACGCTAACCGAACAAGCAATATGAGCTATCAAACCATTCAACTGAACCTTGCCGATGGGGTCGCGACGCTGACCCTGAATCGGCCCGATCGTCTCAATAGTTTCAATACGGCTATGTTTGCCGAGTTGCGGGAAGCCTTCAAACAGATCAAGGCCGACGCGGCCATCCGCTGCCTGTTGCTGACTGGCGCGGGTCGCGGCTTTTGCGCGGGACAGGATCTCAGCGACCGGAACGTGGCCCCCGGCGAGCAGATGCCCGATCTCGGCGCTTCCGTGGAAAACAATTACAACCCGTTGATCCGTATAATAAAAACGCTGGAAATGCCGGTCGTGTGTGCGGTCAACGGCGTGGCGGCGGGCGCGGGCGCCAATCTGGCGCTGGCCTGCGATCTGGTGTACGCGGCGCGATCCGCTAGCTTCATCCAATCCTTCTGCCGGCTGGGTCTGATTCCCGATTCCGGCGGCACCTGGCACCTACCTCGGCTGCTGGGCCATGCCCGCGCGATGGGTCTGGCCTTGCTGGGCGACAAACTGAGCGCCGAACAAGCCGAACAATGGGGCTTGATCTGGAAGTGCGTCGATGACGACAAGCTCATGGAAGAGGCCGGACAGGTCGCCCGCCATCTGGCGACCCAACCCACCTTCGGCCTCTCCTTGATCAAACGCGCGATCAACGCGTCCTACACCCATACGCTCGAACAGCAGTTGGAACTGGAACGCGATTTCATGCGGCTAGGCGGGCGCAGCGAAGATTACCGCGAAGGCGTCAAGGCGTTCATGGAGAAACGCCAGCCGCAATTCAGGGGGCGTTGAACATGGCTGCCCTACCCAGTTCCGCAAAAATCGGCATCATCGGGGCCGGCACCATGGGTGCGGGCATCGCGCAGGTCGCCGCCCGCGCCGGTTACCAAGTATTGTTGTTCGACGCCATGGTCGGCGCGGTGGAAAAGGGCTTGCAGCGGATCACCCAGGATCTGGAGCGCCTGGTGAAACGCGGCAAACTGACCTCCCCGGAGCGGGACGTGATCCTGTGGCGGATCAGCCCGGTGCACAGCCTGGAGGCCCTGGCCCCCGCCAAGCTGGTGCTGGAGGCGATCGTCGAGGATTTGGAGGTCAAGCGCAATCTGTTCGCGCAGATCGAGACCATCTGCGGGGATGAGGTGATTCCCGCGACGAACACCTCCTCGCTGTCGATCACCGCCATCGGCGCAAAACTCAAACGGCCGCAAAATTTGGTCGGGATGCACTTTTTCAATCCCGCGCCGGTCATGAAGCTGGTCGAAGTGGTCAGCGGCATCGACACCGATCCCGGCATCGCCGCGACCATCTACGACACCGCCCAGGCATGGGGCAAGATCGCGGTACACGTCAAATCCACGCCAGGCTTCATCGTCAATCGCGTGGCTCGGCCCTTTTACGCCGAGGGCATGCGTGTCCTGCAAGAGGGCGGCGCGGACGCGGCCACCCTTGACGCCATTCTGCGCGAGTCCGGCGGTTTCCCCATGGGTCCGTTCGAGTTGATGGACCTCATCGGCCACGATGTCAACTTCGCCGTGACCGGTTCGGTGTTCACCGCCTATTTCAACGACCAGCGATTTCAGCCTTCGCTGCTGCAGCAGGAACTGGTCAGCGCCGGCTATCTGGGCCGCAAGACCGGGCGCGGCTTTCACTTCTACGAACATGAAGATGGCCGGTCGCCTACTTTGCCGGCAACCACCGAGCCCGGCCCCCGTCCCGGCGCCGTGACCGTGCATGGCCACCTGGGGGTGGCCGAACCCTTGGTGGATCGCCTAAGCCAAGCGGGCATCACGGTGACTCGCGCGGACGGAGACGGATATCTGCAAGTCGCTGGGACGCGCCTGTATCTCAGCGACGGCCGGCTCGCCACGGAACGCGCGGCCGCCACGGGCTGCGCCAATTTGGCTCTGTTCGATCTGGCCCTGGACTACGTCAAGGCCGGACGCATCGCCTTGACCACGGCCGATCAGGCCGCGCCGGAAACGGCCGCCATCGCCGCGGGCTTGTTCCAGGCGCTGGGCAAAACGGTTTCCGTGATCGACGACATTCCCGGTCTGATGGTGATGCGCACCGTCTGCATGTTGGCCAACGAAGGCGCGGACGCGGTCAACCAAGGCGTCTGCACGGCCGAAGCCGTCGATCTGGGGATGCGCAACGGGGTCAATTATCCCCGTGGCCCCCTGGCCTGGGCCGAGGCCATCGGACTGCCCACGGTGCTGAGCGTTCTGGATAATCTGGCCCGCACCTACGGCGAGGACCGGTACCGCGCCTCGCCGCTATTGCGACGCAAGGTATTCGGGGGAAGCACTTTCCATGGTTGAGAACAGCGCGGCGGTGGCGCAGAAAAAATTGGCCGAAACCTGTAGCGCCATCCTGTACGAGCGGGACTACGCCGCCCAGATGTTGGGCATCGTTCTGGACGAGGTGGGTCCGGGATACGCCCGCATGCACATGAACGTGCGCAAGGACATGGTCAACGGCCACGACATCTGCCATGGCGGCATCATCTTCACACTCGCCGACACCACTTTCGCTTATTCCTGCAACAGCCGCAATCTGGTGACCGTCGCCTCGGGATGCAGTATCGACTTCGTCAATCCCGGCCAGTTGGGCGATTGTCTGACCGCGGTGGCTCACGAACGTTCGCTCAGCGGGCGCACCGGAATCTACGACATTACGGTGACCAATCAGAACGATACCGTCATCGCGCACTTCCGGGGTCGTTCCCATCGCATCCAGGGGCAGGTCGTACCGGGGCTGGAGATCGAGTTATGAAAAACGCGTACATCTGCGATGCCATCCGCACCCCCATTGGCCGTTATGGCGGCGCTTTAGCCGCGGTGCGCGCGGACGACCTGGCGGCCATTCCCATCAAAGCGCTTATCGAGCGGAATCCGAACCTGGACTGGTCGCAGGTGGACGATGTGATTTATGGCTGCGCCAATCAGGCGGGCGAGGATAACCGCGATGTGGCGCGCATGGCCGTGCTGCTCGCGGGCCTGCCGATGTGCGTATCCGGCACCACGGTCAACCGGCTGTGCGGCTCGGGCATGGATGCGGTCGGCATGTCAGCGCGCGCCATCAAGGCCGGGGAAGCGGAACTGATGATCGCCGGCGGGGTGGAGTCCATGTCGCGCGCCCCATTCGTCATGGGCAAAGCGGAATCCGCCTTCAGCCGCAAGGCGGAAATCTACGACACCACGATCGGCTGGCGTTTCATCAATCCCTTGCTGAAAAAGCAATACGGCGTGGATTCCATGCCGGAAACGGCCGAAAACGTCGCGGAAGACTTTCGGATTTCCCGCGAGGATCAGGACGCCTTTGCCTTACGCAGTCAACAGCGCACGGCCGCCGCCCAGAAAGCGGGCATTCTGGCGGAGGAGATCACCCCGGTGGTGATTCCCCAGAAGCGCGGCCAGGCCCTGAGTGTCGATTGCGACGAACATCCGCGTGCGGACACGACATGGGAGATGCTGGCCAAGCTGCCGACCCCGTTCCGCCAGGGGGGCTCGGTTACGGCCGGCAATGCCTCGGGCGTCAACGACGGCGCCTGCGCGCTCATCATCGCTTCCGAGGAAGCCGCCAAACAGCATGGTTTGACTCCCCAGGCGCGCATCGTCGCCAGTGCGACGATCGGGGTGGCGCCCCGCATCATGGGCTTTGGCCCGGCCCCCGCCACACGCCGACTGATGGCCAAGACCGGCCTGCGGATCGAGGACATGGACGTGATCGAACTGAACGAAGCCTTTGCCGCACAGGCCCTGGCGGTGCTCCGCGAACTGGGCCTTCCCGACGATGCGCCCCAGGTCAATCCCAATGGCGGCGCCATCGCTTTGGGGCACCCCTTGGGCATGAGCGGCGCTCGGCTGGTAACCACGGCCCTGTATCAACTTCGGCGCAGCGGCGGGCGTTACGCGCTGTGCACCATGTGTATCGGAGTCGGTCAGGGCATCGCCTTGATCATCGAGCGGGTCTGAGCGAATCGCCGCCTTCCCTCTCCGGCGGGCCACTGCGGCGGCCTGCCTGTTGTAACGCTAAATCATAAACCAATGATCTGAGGAGGAAATGACACATGATAAACAACCCGGCCAACCGCCCCCCCGCGAAGAGCGAGCTGGAACCGATCGAGACCGCTAGCCGGGAGGAGCTGGCCGCTGTTCAGTTGGAACGGCTGCGATGGTCACTGAATCACGCCTATAGCAACATTCCCTTCTACAAGAATCACTACGACAGTCACGGCGTCCATCCCTCCGATCTGAAATCCCTGGAGGATTTGGCCAAGTTTCCGTTCACCGTCAAGAAGGACATGCGTGACAATTATCCCTTCGGACTGTTCGGCGTTCCCATGGAAGACATCGTGCGTATCCACGCTTCCAGCGGCACGACCGGCAAACCGACGGTGGTTGGCTACACCCGGAACGACATCGACAACTGGGCCAATCTGATGAAGCGATCCATCCGCGCGGCTGGCGGACGACGCAGCGACAAGATCCATATCTCCTATGGCTATGGCCTGTTCACCGGCGGTCTGGGCGCGCATTACGGAGCGGAACGGCTGGGAGCGGCGGTCATCCCCATGGGCGGCGGGCAAACCGAGAAACAGGTACAACTGATTCGGGATTTCCAGCCCGACGTGATCATGGTCACCCCGTCCTATCTGCTGAACATCATCGACGAAATCGAACGGCAGGGCATCAACCCGCGGGAAACCTCGCTGCGTATCGGCATTTTCGGCGCGGAGCCCTGGACCCAAGCCATGCGCGTGGAAATCGAGGAGCGCATGGGTATCGATGCCACCGACATCTACGGCCTATCGGAAATTCAGGGTCCGGCGGTCGCCCAGGAGTGCCTGGAGACCAAGGACGGTCCGACCATCTGGGAAGACTATTTCTATCCGGAAATCATCAATCCCGAAACCGGCGAGGTGTTGCCGGATGGCCAGGAAGGCGAACTGGTCTTCACCACCCTGGCCAAGGAAGGGATTCCCATGCTCCGTTACCGAACCCGTGATTTGACCACCCTGTTGCCGGGCACGGCGCGGACCATGCGGCGCATGGCGAAGATTACCGGGCGCAGCGACGATATGCTGATCATCCGTGGCGTCAACGTATTCCCGACCCAGATCGAGGAACTGATCTGCAAAAGCCCCCAACTGGCGCCGCATTATTTCATCGAGGTCTACAAGGATGGCCACATGGACTCGGTCGATGTGCTGGTCGAGCCCAAACCGGGCGTCAGCAAGGAAGATCAGGCGGCGGCGGCCAAGCAATTGCAGCACGACATCAAGACGTACATCGGCATTTCCACGACCATCAAACCGGTGGACATCGGCGACATCGTGCGTTCCGAAGGCAAAGCGAAAAGAGTGATCGACAAACGCCCCAAAGGCGGTTGACGGATTTTTCCAATCCTCGTCCCGCATTCGGTGGGACGCGGGTTTGGAAGGACGGTTTTTCTCGCTCCTATCGATCCAAGATCACAATAAGCCGTCTATCGCGTCGGTAATTTCCCTGGCTAGCGGCTCGACTTTCGACGGCCACATATCGACGAGATGGCCGTCCGCGTCGATGAGATATTTGTGAAAATTCCAGCGCGGCGCTGCGTCCTCGCCGACCTGCTCGACTATCCAACGGTAGAAAGGATGGGCATCCTGCCCGATGACGCGCTGTTTGGCGGTCATCGGGAAATCCACCCCGAAACGGGCGGTGCAGAATGCCTGGATGGTCTCCTCGGCAGCGGGTTCCTGCTGGCCGAAATCGTTGGACGGAACGCCCAACACGATCAGCCCCCGATCCCGGTATCGTTGCCACAGCTTTTGCAGTCCCGCGTATTGCGGCGTATAGCCGCATTCCGACGCGGTATTGACTATCAGCACCGGATGGCCCTGGAAATCCTGTAGAGACAGCGGCTTGTGATCGATGCTCGTGAATGAGTAGGGGTGCGCGCTCATGTGTTCTCCCGCTATTGTTCAAGCCCGATGTCCTGTTTGGACACTCGGGTACGATTAATCCTGCCGCACAATCCAGGTTCGTATATCCGTACCCGCGGTGAAACGCGTCAACAAATCCCGGCCTCGTTCCAGGCCGGCTTCCAAGCCGACCTCGCCGGAAAATCCCATGATCACCATCAGCGCCTGACGGGTTTGGGTGGTGATCGGCGCCCGTTCCGAATCGCTGGTCGGACTGCCGAATGGACCGGCTTGATCCGCAAGTAGCGGCAGATTCTCCAAATTGATCTCGCCCTTGCCTATGCCTTTGTAGGTTTCCCCAGTCCGGCCTCGCCTGAATACGATCGGCGGTTGCAGCCGCGCGCAATCGTAAGAACCCAGCGGATGATGCGTTTCCAGGGACAGCAGGTTGTTGATGTCCACCAGCGTATTGACCCGGTACAAGCCTTTCCCCTGCGCGATCCGGCGCAATAACGCCTCGGCGGAGCCGCGATATCGGCCAGGGTCCTTGCCGCAGGACTTATAGGCGCTGCGCTGCGCCGCGACTTCCGGTAGACCGGCGATCTGTCCCACGTCCCGTTTCGCCAATGCGGCGATCCGCTGTTCGATTTCCCGCCAAAGCGATTCGTCCTGTCCAGCGACGCTTACGGTCGCGGCAAGGCAACCCAAGGCCAGTGTCGGCGCCTGTATTCGCCACTCCCGGTCCAGATGGATGATCATCGTCGGCCTATCCTCCGTTCATTTCGGTCACGCCGCTGACGGCTCACGGCGCCGCGTTGGGCGGCGACCGGTTGATTTCGTCAAGAATGTCCTCGGCCCGCCGTTGCAGAGCGTGGAATTGCTGAAGACGCTGCGAATCGTTATGACGCAATCCGTCGATCAGGGCCAGCAAAGCATCCCGCCGGGCTTTGGAAAATTCCAGCAACAGCCGGTAACTGACGTATGAAGGCGAACCGCGGGTCAGATCGATGGGTTGCAGACGCTGGTAGATCGCCTGCCAATACGCCAGGGGTTGCCGTTCCAATTGCCGAGCGAAATCGATCGCCTCAAGCTTGCCGCTTTTCGCCTGCCTGACCCAATGATTGAAAGCGGTATTGGCCGCTCGTTCCTGATCGCGAAACCAATCCACCGTGATGTTGAAATCCAATTCCCTGGCGACATCGTAGACGGGTTTGGGTGTCAGACTCGCCAGGATCACGGACAGTACGCTCAGCCCGGCCAATCCCAAAAGCAATCGGACGGGATCGCGTCGGCGACGAACCGCCGCCCCCAGGGGACGCGCGCAGATCAAACCCAGCGCGCACCCGCCCGCCAGACCGCCGATGTGCGCCGCATTGTCGATGCCGGATTGCAGCAGGCCGTAGGCCATGGATACTCCCACGAAGACCAACGCGATCAGCGCCAAGTGCTTGATCACGGCGCGCGGCAAGGTATCGCCGCGAATCAGCAAATACGCCAACAACGCCCCGTAAACGCCGAAAATGGCGCCCGATGCGCCGACGCTGATGTGCGGATGCTCATGCCAGAGCAGGCTGGCAAAACCGCCGGTAATCGCCGCGCCGAGATAAATCAGCGCAAAAAACACGGGGCCGTACAGCCTTTCCACCAAACGGCCCACTTCGAACAGCACCCACATATTGAGCGCCAAATGAACGATGCCGAAATGCAAAAACGCATGGGTCAGCAAACGCTGCCACTGACCGCTGGCCGTCAAGGGTCCGTAATTCGCGCCCCATTTCACATACAGCCAGCCATCGGCTTCGAACAAACCCGCGCCCCAGTAGCCGATGACCGCGAATACCGCCACGTTGACGCCTATCAGCAACGGGGTGACGTATAGCCGGGGCGTCGTTTCCCGAAGTTGCTCCTGAAAACTGGGGCTGGGCAATGTCCTGCCTCACTGGGTTTCGACGGGCAACCGGCATTACTCACGCCGCCAAATCGTACCCTCGGGCTTGTCTTCCAGAACGATGCCCTGTTCTTTTAGGACATCGCGAAGGCGATCCGCTTCCGCCCAGTTCTTGGCTTGGCGGGCGGCGGTTCGCTGGTCGATCAATGCCTGGATATCCGACTGGCTTGCGTCGTCCGCGCCACGCAGGAAGATTTCAGGATTGTCTTGCAACAGACCCAAAACCCCACCGAGTTGAAGCAACGTGTTGCCCAGACGAGCGGCCTGTTCCCGGTTGTCGCCGCGCAATCGATTGATCTCGCGCGCCAGGTCGAACAACACGGCCATCGCTTCCGGCGTATTGAAATCGTCGTCCATGGCGGCCCGGAAGCGGCTCAAATAAGCTTCGTCGACCGGTTCGTCCACGCGCGGCAAATCCCGCAATGCCGTGTACAGACGAGTCAGCGCGGTTTTCGCCTGATCGAGGTTTTCATCGGAATAATTCAGCGGGCTACGGTATTGGCTGGAGACGATGAAAAAGCGCACGGCTTCCGCCGGATAACGCTCCAACACTTCACGCACGGTAAAGAAATTGCCCAGCGATTTAGACATCTTTTCTTCATTGATTTGCACGAAGCCGTTGTGCATCCAGTAATTGGCGAATTTTTCCTCGGTCGCCGCTTCCGATTGGGCAATCTCGTTTTCGTGATGGGGAAATTTCAGGTCCATGCCGCCGCCGTGGATGTCGAAATGCGTCCCCAGGCACTTCATGGACATGGCGGAGCATTCGATATGCCAGCCGGGACGGCCGGGTCCCCACGGACTGTTCCATTGCGGCTCGCCGGGCTTGGCGGCTTTCCACAATACGAAGTCCAACGGATCGTCTTTGATCTCATCGACTTCCACCCGGCTGCCGGCGCGCAGATCGTCGAGTTTCTTGTTGGCCAGTTCCCCGTAACGCTGGAAACGGCTCACGTCGTAATACACGTCGCCGTTGCCACCGACATAGGCATAGCCCTTGTCCACCAACGTCTGGATCAAGGACAGCATGGCTTCCACGGACCCGCCATGAGTGGCTTGCGGCTCGATGTCGGGACGCAGCACCTTGAGCGCGTCCATGTCTTCGTGCATGGCCCGGATGAAGCGTTGCGCCAACGCGTCCGAGGTTTCCCCGTTCTCCTGCGCACGGCGGATGATTTTGTCGTCGATATCGGTAATGTTGCGGACATAGGTCACGGCATAGCCCAGCGAGCGCAGATAGCGCACCACCACGTCGAAAACCACGATGGCCCGCGCATTGCCGACGTGACAGAAGTCGTACACGGTGATGCCGCAGACGTACATCCGCACCGTGCCCGGTTCGATGGGGACGAAGATTTCTTTCTGGCCAGACAGACTGTTATAGATTTGCAGCATGGTAGGGCGTTATCCGGTAGCGTTCGGGAAAGCGGCGTGAGACGGCGACGCTCGGGCGTCAACAGCAGGCTTGCAGGCGCTGCCTGACCAGAGCGGGCGGGACAAGAGACAGAATGTGCGCCAACTCCGGGCCGTGCGTCATACCCGTCAACGCCGCCCGCAAGGGCATGAACAACGCTTTGCCCTTGGCGCCGCTGCGCTGCTTGAGATCATCGACCAAGGCTTTGTACGATGCCCCGTGCCGTTCATAGGCGGCCAGGGCATGAGCGAAGAAAGCCGCTCCCGCGGCGGTGGTCAGGGCACGGGCTTCTTCGTCCAAAGGCAAAACGTCGCTGAACAGCCGCGCCGCCCAATCGCGGGCGTCTTCGGGAAAGCGGACGTTGGGCCTGACCGCTTCGAGAAATTCTCCCTGGACCTGCTCCGGAACGGCCTGCCGGACCGCTTCTCCCAACCAATCCCATAGTCGATCCACCGGAGTGCGCGCCACGGTTTCGCTCTGCCAGTGCAGCAATTGCGCTTCGTCGTATCGGGCGGGGGCGCGGTTCAAGCGGTCGATGGCGAAATGAGCCGCCAATTCTTCCCGATCCATCCAAGCATCCTGCGCATAGGTATGACCCAACCGGGCCAGATAATTATTCAGGGCATCGGGCAGATAACCGGCTTCCCGCAACTGCCGCACGCTACGGCTGCCATGGCGTTTGGACAGCGGGCTGCCGTCGGCGCCCAGCAACAGCGAGATATGCCCGTAGCACGGAGCTTTCAGACCCAGGGCTTCGAGCAACAGCAACTGCCTTGGCGTGTTGGTCAGATGATCCTCGCCGCGCAAAACATGGGTCACCCCCATCAGCGCATCGTCCACGGCATTGGTGAAGAAAAACTGCGCGCTGCCATCGGCCCGGCGGATGATGAAATCCCCGATGTCGTCGCTCGCATGCCTTTGCGGCCCACGCACCAGATCGTCGAAAACGACGTCTCGCCCGGTGGGCACGCGAAAGCGCAAGGTCGGTTGGATGCCCCGTTCCCGGCGTAGGGCGCGCTCGGTTTCGCTCAGGTGCGCGCAAGCGCCAGGATAACGCGGCGGCCGGCCGGCGGCGAGTTGCGCCTTGCGCGACAGGGCCAACTCGGTGGGCGAACAGAAACACGGATAAACCCGGTCTTGACTCTCCAACACCTGATAATAGCGGCGATACACCTCGTCACGGGCCGATTGCAGATACGGGCCGTGGTCGCCACCCGTTTCCGGACCTTCCTGCCAGTCCAGGCCCAACCAGCGCAGATCGTCGAGCAAATCCCGCATCAGGCTGTCCTGGCTGCGCTCCCGATCGGTATCCTCTATACGCAGCAGGAATACTCCCGCGTTTTTGCGCGCGAGCAAGGCATTGAACAACGCGGTGCGGGCGTTGCCCAGATGAATATGTCCCGTTGGGCTGGGCGCGAAACGGGTTTTCAGGGTGGAATCGTTCATAATGTTGTCGATGGTACCGAAAAGCGCGGGCTGTCACCAATCGCGGTCAGTTTGGCTATTGGGAAAAGCCTTATTATCATGCAAATCGATTGTTAGTCGATTGAGAAGGAATGCCATGTTCAGATTACTCCTTGCAGGTTTGACCCTGTTGCTGACGACAGCGCCGGTATGGGCCGCCGGCATTAAGGTCACGATGAACACCTCCCTGGGCGTTATCGTACTGGAGTTGGACCCGGACAAAGCGCCGCAAACCGTGGCGAATTTCGTGCAATACGCCAAGAGCGGCTTTTATCAAGGCACCGTATTCCATCGGGTCATCCCCGATTTCATGATTCAAGGCGGTGGCTTCACTCCGGATTTTCAGGAAAAGGACACCCGCCCGCCCATACCTAACGAAGCGAGCAACGGCCTCAAAAATGCTCGCGGCAGCATTGCCATGGCCCGCACCCCCGACCCGAACTCGGCGACCGCGCAGTTTTTTATCAATCTCAAGGACAATGCCTTTTTGGATTATCCCGCTCAGGACGGTTGGGGATACGCCGTGTTCGGCCGGGTCGTGGAAGGGATGGATGTGGTGGATCAAATAGGCCGGACGCCTACGGGCTCCTCCGGTCCGTTTTCCAGCGACGTTCCACAAACGCCGGTGGTCATCGAGAAAGTCGATGTCGAAACCCCCTCCACTCCCGAGTAAATCCAGCCTACCTAAGTGAATGACACCATGATCAAATTCCACACCAATTATGGCGTGATCGGCATCGAGCTGGATCACGAGCAAGCGCCCCTCACCGCCGCCAATTTCCTGCAATACGCACAGGAAGGTTTTTTCAACGGCACCTTGTTCCATCGGGTGATTCCGAATTTCATGATTCAAGGCGGCGGTCTCGAACCGGGGATGGTCAACAAACCGACCCGCGCGCCCATCAAGAACGAAGCGGCCAACGGCCTGAAGAACAAGATCGGCACCCTGTCCATGGCGCGGACCAGCGACCCGCACTCAGCAACCGCGCAGTTTTTCATCAATGTCAGCGACAACGATTTCCTTGATTATCCGGGCCGTGACGGCTGGGGTTACGCGGTGTTCGGCAAGGTCGTGGAAGGCATGGACGTGGTCAATCAGATCGTCAGCGTGCCCACGACCTCCCGGCGCGGCCATCAGGACGTGCCGGTCGAAGACGTGCTGATCGAAAACACGGAAGTCACCGAGGACTAGGCATGGCCATTATGTTCATCTCCGATCTGCATCTGGATGAACGGCGCCCGGCCATCACCCGGTTGTTTCTGGATTGGCTGAAAACGCGGTCATCAGAAACCCAGGCATTGTATATCCTGGGCGATCTGTTCGAGGTGTGGATCGGCGATGACGATGACGGGGAACTCGGTAAAACCGTTGCCGGCGCTCTGCGGGCCGTGGCCGAGCAGGGCATCCCCGTCTATTTCCAGCATGGCAATCGGGATTTTCTGCTGGGACGGGATTACGCCGCCGCCAGCGGAATCCAGCTATTGCCGGAAAGTCAGGTAATCGACCTGTACGGCACGCCGATATTGATCATGCACGGCGATACCTTGTGTACGGACGACGTCAAATACCAGGCTTTTCGGGCCAAGGTCCGTTCACCGGAATGGCAAGAAAACATGCTGGACAAACCGCTGACCTTGCGCCGCCTGCTGGCCCGACAACTACGTGACGAAAGTCAACAAGCCGTGGCCGACAAACCACCGGAAATCATGGATGTCAATCAACAAGCCGTGTTGGATGCCTTGAATCAGCATGGCGTGCGGCATCTGCTGCATGGTCACACCCATCGTCCGGCCATTCATGATTTCATGTTGGATGGGGAACCCGCTCAGCGCATCGTGTTGGGCGATTGGTATGAACAAGGAAGCGTGCTGATTTGCGATTCGGACGGCCGGCGTCTGGAACGATTACCGTTGACGTAGTTCGCCCCGCGCACGGTCGACCGCTCCGACTCCCCCTAGCCGTCCCACGGCGGTCATCTCCAATCCTCCTGGCCGCCGATGCTTATTTCCATTCCAATCGATCACGCCGCCGTCGCGGTACGCGTGCGGATCGGGGCGGATGCCGGCCCTCTTCCGTACCAGCGATCCTGCTCGTCAATCGCCTAACCGCCCATCGTATCGCCCGGTTCCAAACACTATCGGACTAACTTGACGAGGTGCCCACGGATTTTCAGTCCAGGCACTTGAAACGATAGCATGCTACACATATAGTAAGCATTACTTATTATATGGTTGATATACTGTTAATCGATGAGCACCCGCCAACACACTCTCGGCTTTTTCCTGGTCGATGTAACGCGGCTGATGCGGCGCGCGTTTCAGGCGCATCTGCAGGCACGGCAAAGCGACCTGACCCTGGCCAAGGCACGGGCGCTGGTCTATTTGTCGCGCAACGAAGGCGTCCGCCAGGTCGAGCTGGCGGACATGTTGGAAATACAGCCCATTACGCTGGCGCGGCTGATCGATCAGTTGGCCGAGACGGGGTTGGTGGAACGCCGATCCGATCCGAACGATCGGCGCGCGTTTCAGCTCCATCTGACCGATAAGGCGGCGCCGCATCTGGAACTCATCGAACAAGTGACGGCCACGGTCCGCGACGAAATGCTGCGCGGCATCGATCAGCAGCAGGTATCCGGGATGATGGATGCCCTCGCGCGGATGCGGGAAAACCTCACCGCTCGCTGATTACCGCCGCACCGTTTACACCTGGAGCTGTTCCCCCATGAGTGCTAATCCTTCCATTGAACTCAAGGCGGTCGATAAGACTGATCCGCCTGAGGTCTCTGACGCCTCACCACGACGGCGAAGATTGCGTATCCTGCTGCTGGGCGTAGTCCCGATGCTGGCATTGCCGGTCGTGGCGGTGGTCTATCTGCTGGGCGGCCGCTATGTGGAAACCGATAACGCCTATGTCAAGGCCGAGATGGTGCCGGTCAGCGCCGAGGTCTCCGGCAAGGTCGTGGAGGTGAACATTCAGGAGAATCAGCAGGTCACGGCCGGACAGGTGCTGTTCCGTCTCGATCCCGCGCCCTTTCAACTCGCCGTGGCCAAGGCCGAAGCTAAGATGGCACAGGCGAAGACCGATCTCGATGTGCTCAAGGCGCAATATGTGGAAAAGCAGGCCGAAGTCGCTCTAGCGCGTACACGGTACGACTTCGCCGAGAAAGAGGAAACGCGCCAAGCTGATCTGGTCAGCCGCCACTACGTTTCCAAATCCAGCTACGATAACGCGCAACAGGCGGCTGAGCTTGCCGCGCAGGAGATCACGGCGTCGGAGAAGGATCTGAAGCGTATCGCCGAAGCTTTGGGCGGCAACATCAATGGTCCCATCGAACAGTATCCCAACTATCGCGCGGCGTTGGCCGAACTGGATCAGGCCAAACTCGACCTGGCTCGCGTCGAGGTGCGTGCCTCGCTGCCCGGTACGGTGAACGAACCGCCGAAGGCGGGCCAGCATGTCGATGCGGGCGATTCCGTGATGGCGCTGGTGGCCAGCGGTAATCTTTGGGTCGAGGCCAATTTCATTGAGACCGACCTGACTTATGTGCATCCTGGCCAATCCGCAACGGTGCAGGTGGACACCTATCCCGGCGTCACCTGGCACGGTCACGTGGATAGTCTCAGTCCCGCCACCGGAGCGGAATTCTCGCTATTGCCGGCGCAAAACACCACGGGCAATTGGGTGAAGATCGCCCAGCGCGTGCCCGTGCGTATCGCCCTTGATCCGGCGCCGGACCTGCCGAAGTTGCGCGCGGGGTTGAGCACCGAGGTCAAGATCGATACGCAGCACCGTCGGCAAATTCTGGGGCTGTCGCTTTGAGCCGTCCACGATGAAGGCCCTGACGGCGCTGCCAGAGCGCGCCCATCGTGGTTTCGTCACCGTCTCGGTGATGCTCACCACCATCATGCAGGCGCTGGACACCACGATCGCCAACGTGGCGTTGCCGCACATGCAGGGTTCGATGAGCGCAACCCAGGATCAAATTTCTTGGGTGCTGACCTCTTATATCGTGGCCGCCGCGATCTTCATGCCGATGACCGGCTATTTGAGCGGGCGTCTGGGCCGCAAGCGCGTGTTCATGAGTTCGGTGGTGGGTTTCACGGTAGCCTCCATGCTCTGCGGCGCGGCCCAGAGTCTGGAACAGATCGTTTTGTTTCGCTTGTTGCAAGGCATTTTCGGTGCTTCGCTGGTGCCGCTATCGCAGGCCGTGATGCTCGATACCTTTCCACGCGAGAAGCACGGTTCGGCGATGGCGATGTGGGGCATCGGGGTCATGGTCGGGCCGATTCTCGGTCCAACGCTGGGTGGCTGGCTCACCGAATACTACAGTTGGCGTTGGGTGTTCTACATCAATCTGCCGTTCGGCCTGTTGGCCTGGTTCGGGCTCGCGGCCTTCGTGCGGGAAACACCCATCGACCGCAGCCGGCGATTCGATCTGCTGGGCTTTGCGTTTCTGAGTCTGGCCATCGGCGCGTTGCAAATGATGCTCGACCGTGGCGAATCGTTGGACTGGTTCAGCAGCCGGGAGATCGTCATCGAAGCGTTAGTGTGCGCTTTTGCGTTCTATCTGTTTCTTGCGCACATCTTCACCGACAAGCACCCCTTCATCGAACCGCGTCTGTTCGCTGACCGCAATTTCAGCATCGGACTGGTGCTGATTTTCGTCGTCGGTATCGTGCTGCTCGCTACAATGGCGCTACTGCCGCCGATGATGCAGGGGCTGATGAACTATCCGATCCTTGATGTTGGCCTGCTGCTCGCGCCGCGCGGGATCGGCACCATGATCGCCATGTTTACGGTGGGTCGGCTGTCGGGAAAGGTCGATCCACGCTATATGATTCTGTTCGGCCTGATCGTCACCAGTTTCTCGTTATGGGAAATGACGCGCTTCACCCTGGACGCGACCCGTTGGATTATCATACGGACGGGCGTCACCCAAGGTTTGGGACTGGGCTTCGTGTTCGTGCCGTTGTCGACGCTGACCTTTTCCACGCTCGCGCCACGCTATCGCAACGAGGGCACGGGGCTTTTCAGTCTGATGCGCAATATCGGTAGCAGCATCGGTATTTCCCTGGTGATTACCTATTTGTCACAACGCACGCAGATCAATCACGCGGCGTTCGCCGACTTCATCAACCCCTACAGCTTCGCTCTGCACCGGGCGGTCGATGCGCAGGCACTGAACACCGCGACACCGCAGGGCCTTGCGGCGATCAACGTCCTGGTCAACCGGCAGGCGGCCATGCTCGCCTATTTGCAGGATTTTCGTTTGATGATGTGGATCACCCTGGCCGCCCTCCCGTTGCTGGTCCTGTTGCGCGGACCCGCGAGGGCGTCGCGCCCGCTCGCCGCGGCAGATAGGGCAGCGGCGTTGGACTGAGAACCGGTCCCGGAACCCACCACGAACAAAACCGGATTAACGCAACAGGCCCTTGGCCCGAACGGCTTTCAGCCAGGCCGGATACTCGGCCATCATCATCGCGATGAGTTGCTCATCCGTAGGCTCGGCGGGATCACGCACCAGGAAAAAATTCGCATTGTCCACGAAGCGGTTCAGCATCTTGTCCAAGTGTTCCAGAAAGCTGAAATCCGGGCTCAGCAATTTGCTGAAGAATCCTTTTTTCTCGCCGGGCGGCGTGCCGATAGCCATAAACTGCCAGAAAATGGCCTCGCGCGAAGCGTCGAGGATTTGCTGCTCGGTCTGGGGCCGGTCAGTGGTATCCCCATCGGTGGCGAACATAACGTAAACCGGAATCTGACCGAAGCCAGCCCGCCCACGATAGTAATCGCGGATTCGGCCAATCACCTTGCCATAGGCCGTACCCCCCTCCAACGGATGACGGCGCAGCATGTCGGCGACGTAACCTTGATAATTGTCGGCATTCACCGTACCGACATGATGGGCGTTCGCGCCGAAAAGAAAGACATCGATTTCACCATCGTCGTCGAAGCGAAATCCTAGTGCCAATACGCGGCGTACCAGGGTATCCATGGACCCCTTGCGATACAGGTTGTGCATGGAACCGGAGATATCCAGGCACAGGGCAACCTTGGCCTGGTGTTGCTCCAGACCGACTTTCTCCAGTTGCACACCCGCGCTTTTGACCAAGCTGACTAGGGCCGGATCTTTCTTCTCCAGATCGATAACTCGTTTCTGCAAACGCACCCCGTGTTCGTTCGGCGCCGCTGGCCCCGCCGTCGCCGAAGGAGGTCGCGATACGGTCGCCGAAGGTGGCGAAGGTGGCAAAGGTGGCGAGAGTGACGGCGCGGGTATTGCGGAGGGAGGCAGTGGTGAAGGCGGCTGAGCCGGGGATGGCGGCGGCGCTGGCGGAATCGATGGCGTTGCCGATGCTGGAGACGCCGACTCTGTGCTGGCATCGGTTGTCGGTTCCTCGGCGACATCAATGCCGTAGCCGATCGCCAGCGGTTCCAGCCCCCCAACGTAACCTTGACCCACGGCCCGGAATTTCCAGCCGCTGCTATGGCGATAAACCTCGCAAAAGATCATGGCGGTTTCCGGGGTCCCGGCCAAAGGCAACTCAAAGCGTGTCAGTTCCTGGCGATCCGCCGCATTCACTACACGCGCCCAGGCGGATTCCAGCATCCCAAAATTCTGTCGCCGTTCCTGTCCCTCGTGAATTGTCACCGTGAACGCGATTTTCTGCACATCCTGGGGAATTGAGGCGAGATCGAGGGTCACGACTTGTACGTCGTTCGCTCCAGCCACGCCGGCATCACTCTCGATGCACACCGAACCGTCCGCGCTGGCCGGATTGTTGTAGAACACCAAGTCTTGATCGCCGCGCACCTTGCCATCGCCAGCCAGCAAGAAGGCGCTGCCGTCCACCTCCATGCCGGACGGGCTGCGTGGCGCCCATCCCAACGCCACATAGATTCGGGCAACGCCGGGCGCCATCTGGCTCAAGCCAATATTGCCGCCTTTTTGCAATTTCATGGTCACGGTCTCAAAAGCCTATGTGGTTCCGGATCACTTCTATACTGCCCTAGCGTCTTGATCGCTTTATAGCAACCTCGAATGGGCCAAGACTCCAGGCTGCTCTACTTCCCGGTATTCCGGAAATCCCCGTTTCACCGCTTTCCATAGAAATTCACCGTTCCAAGGATCGGTAGCCGGGGCATACAACGCTTGATCCAGGCTGTAAATAAAGTTTCGTGCCTCCGGCTCCAAGCGCATGGCCAATGCACCAAGACTGCGTGGCGGTTTCAATGGCCAAATCATATCCGCCCATTGCAGCAGGGCTTTGGCGGCTCCGGCAGCATCGTTTTGCGTACATGCCATGCGCAAAGCGCGTTTAGCAGTCCTGACGGAGAGCGAAATTTCTCGCTGATTCTCCGTCTCCCCATTCCCACGCTGCCGTAATTTCGCCGAACGCCACCAAGCCCCTATCGTCACCAACCACAGTAACAGTACGAAAGCCGTCGCCCACGGCCACACTCCCCCATTCGAGCCCCAGGAAGAAGATGTCGGTGTCATTCCAACGGCGGGCTCGGGTATTTGCCGACTCTGCGGAAGCAATGGCGTCGGGGTCGATGCCTGACCGGGTGCCGGCAATACCTCGATTTCAACCGCCGGGATCACCGCAGTGCGCGCCTTATCCTGGCGGGTATCCCACCAGTCCAAACGGGTTTCAGGCAGTGTGAAATGACCCGCTTTCATAGGCACTAACGCTACCCGCTGTTCTCGACGGCCGAGCCGCCATACACCATCGCTGCGGTCTTCCTTGAGTGGTTGGTCAGCATAGCTTCGCACCCAGGAAAGGGCCGGCATGGGCAAATCCGGCAACTGAGAAGCACTCAACCCCTTGGCTTCCAGTGTCAGCGTTCGTGTGATTGGCTCACCGACCCGGAATTGGGGTGGATTGGAAGACCAGTCAGCTTTTAGATTCAGATCTTCGCTAGGCAACCAGTGAGACGCTTTAAAGCTCTCAGGGCGGGGCCGGACAGTCAGTTCAACCGGATCACTGGACACCGATACCGGTCGTCTGCGGGTCGATGAAAAGAATGAACGCCGGTCGTCGCTCGTCACCCACCCTTGAAACTGCAGCGCGGGAATCGTCAGTTCACCACTTTGCTGCGGAAAGATCGCGTATCGACGTTCGAAAACCTGATAACGTCGTCCATTACGTGTCGTTTCATAGGAGACGTCATCCCCAAGCTTATCCACCACGGCATTGGGTACTTCGGGGGTCGTCAGGTTGCCCTCCCATAGGGACAACGCACAAAACAACCGGACGACAAACCGAATCTGCGATTGCACATACGGTTTAGCGGGCTCTGTTTGGACTTCAATGAAGAGATCTGTTCCGCTGTCCGTTTGGCTATCGGTCGATGGTTGCGCCTGTACCGTCAAATCGAGAGCAGCCGTTTGTTCCTTCCCCACACGTAATGGCGGAATGTGTAACGTACCGGTGCGTTTCGGCTCCAGCTCGATGCGCCAGAGTGTCGTAGCCGACGGCTGACTATTCAACAAACGCAATTCCGTATTCACCTGAGTGCCGTGAATGGAAAAATCACGCTTTAGTGGTTCCAGATCAGGGTTAGTGTCATTTGCGGAAGCGTCTATTTCGATGGTCAGCGTCACCGTTTCACGAGCCAGTATCTTGTCGCGATCAAGAAACGCTTTCACGGTCCCGGCCTGAAGAAACGCGACAGGCAACAGGCAGAGCAACACACCTATCATTAAATGGGAAGCTTTGATCAACCGCATATGAACCAAAAGTATTTAAAGCCTCTTATGAGGCTGAAATAGGGTCCCATGCGCAACCATTAAAGCAATATTGGCATCCCGTTAGGGTTGGCTTGCTGACACCACAATGGATGAAACCCTTCCTGGAGCAGTGACATAAACCTCATCACCGTACGGTCACCGACTTGGCCAAGGCTCTTGGTTTGTCTATTTCCCTACCCAATGCTATGGCACAATGATAGGCCAATAATTGGCCTGCAGTGAGATGTAAAATAGGATCGAGATATTTATTAACCGTGGGAAGTTGAATGTAATCGTAGAGGCTTTTAATGTCCTTATGGCCTTCTTCCTCATGACCGAAGGCGATGACCTTCCCGCCACGGGCTTGTATTTCTGAAATATTCGAAATTGTGAAATGGAATATGTCTGGATAACTCTCCTCTTTGGGAAGAAAGGCGATAGTATAGAAATCATCATCGATCAGTGAAATGGTCCCATGTTTGAAAAACCCTGCTGGCATCCCTTCAGCATGAAGATAGGAAACTTCTTTATATTTTAGGGCAGACTCCATCGCGACCGGATAATACATCCACCGCCCGATGAAAAACCAATTTGTGATGTCCTTGTGCTTGATCGCCGTCTCTTTGATTTTTGGCTGGTACTTCTCGAATATCATTCCCATGGCTTCGGGCAAGCGATGCGCATCATCTAGCAAACCTTCCGCTTGAGACGAGGTGAGCGTTCCATTCTTTTTTCCCAATAGAGTCGCCAGGATAAATAGAATAATTGCCTGGCTGACGATGGCCTTGGTCGTCAAGACACAGACCTCGGCTCCCGCACCTTGAAATATGGGATAAGTCGCCAAGCGGTGACTGGTGGAACCGAACATATTGCTGATGGACGTCACGGGTGCGCCAACCTGTATTGCCCGACGCGTTACTTCCAAGGTATCGAAAGTTTCCCCCGATTGAGAAATGGTAATTAAATGATCGTTATTACTGATCTTGAATAGATTCAGAAATTCGTCCGATGGATGTACATAAGTGTATTTGTTAGCCAAATCAGCAAAATAGTATTGCCCGATTTGAGAAGCATAGAATGCGCTGCCGGCTCCTGTAATGCTCAACTGCCGCTTGACCAAATCATTAACGATGGGTTCAAGATCCACACGCCTGAGCTTGAGAGCGGTTTCTACGGCCGTCGGCGTTTCGTAAATTTCCTTAATCATGTAATGCGGATGGCCATGGCGCCCTAGTGCTTCATCCACCCAGGGAATATGCACGCTCTCTCGTTGAACCTCCACTAACCGACCATCTGCCTGCTCATAGCAGACAGCTTTATTGAAAGAAGCCTTTACAACATCCCCCTCCCGTATGAAGGTCATGTTCTTGGTCAAGGGAGCAATCGCCGTCTGATCGGATGCAATAATTGTCAAATCAGGAGTGGAGCCAAATACTAAGGGACTTTTATAACGAGCGGCATAGATGTGATCTGGATCATGCCGCGTCAAAAACACAAAAGCATATTCTCCCTCTAATTCGCCGATGGTGTGATATATTGTTTTTAATAAATCCCCACTGACTTCGTAATGCTTGGCTAATAAATGAGCGATTACTTCAGTATCTGTTTCCGTTTTACATTGCACTCCCTGTTCAAGCAGTTGTTGACGGATTTCCAGATAGTTTTCGATGACTCCGTTATGAACTAACGAAAAATTACCATCATACGAATGATGCGGATGAGCATTCTTCTCGGTCACACGTCCGTGCGTGGCCCAGCGAGTATGAGCAATAACTAAAGGCGCTGGTGGCACATCGACAAAAAAGCCTTGGTTATCTTTCTCTATTGCCGAACCAACGGATTTCTTAGTGAATATCTCTTGGTCATGTAATACCGATACTCCGAAAGAATCATAACCTCGATATTCCAAACGCTTCAGTGCATCGATAGCGATTCGCACCGAATTGTTATTTCCAACGACACCGACAATACCGCACATTACAAAATCCTCGCCTTATAATTTAATTAATCATGTAAAAAGCCATTAAATTCAGAATAAAGCGGAAACCCTACTCACCATTAAAATACCCTCAATAAAACGCGTAAGTCTATGATAAGGGTAAAAGGCTCATAAAGTGAAGGAAAACAAGAAGCCTGTACGAGATTGACCGAGGCGTGTTGAAGGCAATTGTCCAGTCAGCCTGGATTCTAGGCAAGATGCGAAGTAAGGAAGCGAGCGACCTGTCGTGGGAATGGATAGAGGAATTTATAATCTGAAGCTTATCATGCACCACACCACAAGATATTTACAACAAAAACATGATGTTGTAAAGCTTAGAACAAAAGATGAAACGACCTGGTAAATCATCGTACCAAAGAGTGGAACAACCTGGCCGTGCAAGACAACCTACAGCTTATTGTATACCGAAGAGAAGTTCACAGATGCCAAAGTTGCCGAATGCAACCCAGCCGGTGAAGAACAGAGGTATAGCAGAAGATTGCAGCAGCTTTGCCAAAGCTGCTGCTGGATATTCGCGATAAACCAGCGTAGAGAAATCCCGGCTAGCCATGACGGGGATTTAGAAAAACGTAGAAGAAAAATAAGGGGCCTGGCGGTGACCGACTTTCGCGTGGAGGGACCCCACACTATCATAGGCGCTGAGTTGTTTCACGGACGAGTTCGGGATGGGATCGAGTGGTTCCAACTCGCTATAGCCGCCAGGCTGAAAGGGTTTAGGTGGCTTACGCGGGCGCGGGGGTAACCCGAGCGGTTGTTAGCGCAAGCCGACCTGAATTTGGGAAGGGTTTTCTTGTTCCTGGCCTGGGCCATCGAACTGCTTAGGTGTTATATGGTCAAGCCGCACGGTCAATTAGTACGGGTTAGCTTCACACATTACTGCGCGTCCACATCCCGCCTATCGACGTCGTGGTCTACGACGGACCTTGAGGCGTCTTAACGACGCGGGACGGCTCATCTTGGGGTGGGCTTCCCGCTTAGATGCTTTCAGCGGTTATCCCGTCCGGACATAGCTACCCGGCTATGCATCTGGCGATACAACCGGTCCACCAGCGGTCCGTCCACGCCGGTCCTCTCGTACTAGGCGCAGCTCCCCACAACCGTCCAACGCCCACGGCAGATAGGGACCGAACTGTCTCACGACGTTCTAAACCCAGCTCGCGTACCACTTTAAATGGCGAACAGCCATACCCTTGGGACCGACTACAGCCCCAGGATGTGATGAGCCGACATCGAGGTGCCAAACACCGCCGTCGATATGGACTCTTGGGCGGTATCAGCCTGTTATCCCCGGAGTACCTTTTATCCGTTGAGCGATGGCCTTTCCATCCAGCACCACCGGATCACTAAGACCGTCTTTCGACCCTGCTCGACGTGTCAGTCTCGCAGTCAGGCACCCTTTTGCCTTTGCACTCAGTGCGCGATTTCCGACCGCGCTGAGGGTACCTTCGCACTCCTCCGTTACACTTTGGGAGGAGACCGCCCCAGTCAAACTACCCACCATGCACGGTCCCCGACCCGGATAACGGGCCCAGGTTAGAACCCCCAGTAAGCCAGGGTGGTATTTCAAGGATGGCTCCACCGAAACTAGCGTTCCGGCTTCACAGCCTCCCACCTATCCTACACAAGCCGACTCGGAGTCCAGTGCAAAGCTATAGTAAAGGTTCACGGGGTCTTTCCGTCTTGCCGCGGGTACGCTGCATCTTCACAGCGATTTCAATTTCACTGAGTCTCGGGTGGAGACAGTGTGGCCATCGTTACGCCATTCGTGCAGGTCGGAACTTACCCGACAAGGAATTTCGCTACCTTAGGACCGTTATAGTTACGGCCGCCGTTTACCGGGGCTTCGATCAAGAGCTTCGCTTGCGCTGACTCCATCACTTAACCTTCCGGCACCGGGCAGGCGTCACACCCTATACGTCCGCTTACGCGTTAGCAGAGTGCTGTGTTTTTAGTAAACAGTCGCAGCCACCTGGTCACTGCGACCCCGGTCTGCTTCAACCGCAAGAGTTGTCACACACCAGGGCGTACCTTATCCCGAAGTTACGGTACTATTTTGCCGAGTTCCTTCACCCGAGTTATCTCAAACGCCTGAGGCTTCTCACCTCGCCCACCTGTGTCGGTTTGGGGTACGGTTGGTGATAACCTGATGCTTAGAGGCTTTTCTTGGAAGTTGGGCATCAACCACTTCGGCTCCGAGGAGCCTCGTCGTCGCGTCTCAGCTTAGCCACACGGATTTACCTATGCAGCATACCTACACGCTTAAACCGGCACTTCCAACCGCCGGCTGGCCTAGCCTCCTTCGTCCCCCCCTCGCAGTTATCTCCAGTATCGGAATATTAACCGATCTCCCATCAACTACGCCTTTCGGCCTCGCCTTAGGGGCCGACTCACCCTGCGCCGATGAACGTTGCGCAGGAACCCTTGGGCTTTCGGCGAGCGGGCTTTACACCCGCTTTATCGTTACTCATGTCAGCATTCGCACTTCGGATACCTCCAGCCCGCCTCACGACGAACCTTCACCGGCATACCGAACGCTCCCCTACCACTCCCCTTACGGGGAATCCGCAGCTTCGGTAGATGGCTTAAGCCCCGTTAAATCTTCCGCGCAGGCCGACTTGACCAGTGAGCTATTACGCTTTCTTTAAAGGATGGCTGCTTCTAAGCCAACCTCCTGGCTGTCTATGCCTTCCCACTTCGTTTCCCACTGAGCCATCATTTCGGGACCTTAGCTGGCGGTCTGGGTTGTTTCCCTCTTGACGACGGACGTTAGCACCCGCCGTCTGTCTCCTGCGCTGCACTTGCCAGTATTCGGAGTTTGCCTCGGGTTGGTAAGCCGGGATGGCCCCCTAGCCGAAACAGTGCTCTACCCCTGGCAGTGATACGCAAGGCGCTACCTCAATAGCTTTCGGGGAGAACCAGCTATCTCCGGGCTTGATTAGCCTTTCACTCCGATCCACAGCTCATCCCCGTCTTTTTCAACAGACGTGGGTTCGGCCCTCCAGCCGGTGTTACCCGACCTTCAGCCTGGCCATGGATAGATCGCCCGGTTTCGGGTCTACTACCAGCGACTAAGCGCCCTATTAAGACTCGCTTTCGCTACGGCTCCCCTCAACGGTTAACCTCGCCACTGACAGTAAGTCGCTGACCCATTATACAAAAGGTACGCAGTCACCCCCAAAGGGGCTCCCACTGCTTGTACGCACACGGTTTCAGAGTCTATTTCACTCCCCTTGCGGGGTTCTTTTCACCTTTCCCTCACGGTACTGGTGCACTATCGGTCGACAACGAGTATTTAGCCTTGGAGGATGGTCCCCCCATATTCAGACAGGATTTCTCGTGTCCCGCCCTACTCTTCGTCACCAACTTCATCGGGCATTTCGGCTACAGGGCTGTCACCTCCTATGGCCGGCCTTTCCAGACCGTTAGCCTATACCCCATGACGATACAGTGACCGGGCTGCTCCGCGTTCGCTCGCCACTACTAGCGGAATCTCGGTTGATTTCTTTTCCTCCGGGTACTGAGATGTTTCACTTCCCCGGGTTCGCTTCCGCTACCTATGGATTCAGTAACGGATGACCGCCTCGCAGCGGCCGGGTTGCCCCATTCGGAGATCCTCGGATTAACGCTCGTTTGCTAGCTCCCCGAGGCTTTTCGCAAGCTACTACGTCCTTCATCGCCTGTCGTCGCCTAGGCATCCCCCGTGTGCGCTTATTCACTTGACCATATAACCCCAAGCAGTCCGCTTCCGCCCAAAAAATAAAGCGTCCGCTACCACTTAAGGCCTTCCCTTCCCCTCATTTGTTAAAGAACTCGCGATCTGTGGAGCCAGGCGGGATCGAACCGCCGACCTCCTGCATGCCATGCAGGCGCTCTCCCATCTGAGCTATGGCCCCGTAGAAATCGCCAAGACGGATAAATTTATATAACAGTCGCGCTCCTGTCAACACTATTTTCTTAAGCCGTTAACGTCTACACTACGGGCTGGACATATAAATCTTCATCGCTTTCGGGGGGCGGCATAGGAGCATGCTTAAACCATTTTGTTAAGTGGGTTCGTGCCGCGATAATTCCTCTAAATACAACAAACACTCCCAACCTACATCAGCGGTGATAGTTCCAGTTGCAAATCTTGATGTTCCTAATCCCTGGGAGAGTTTTCTCATGTCAAAATCAATGACCACGCAACTTTCGGAAAATGTCATGGAAGAGCAACAGGAGGCTTCCTACCTGGACAGACGTGGGTTTTTAAGGTTAGCGGCTTTTGCATTGGGAGGACTAGCAGTATCACCTGGCTTGGCTCGCGCCATGACCTTCAAGGAAAGACAATTGAATTTCTATGCGCCCAGCACCGGCGAAACTGTACGCGCCGTTTATTGGGCTCCTCGTCAGGGCTATGTTCGCGATTCGTTGAGGGAAATCAGCTGGGCACTGCGTGATCATCACAATGATCAGTTCAAGTTGTTTGATACCCATCTGCTGGATCAGCTATATGCCATCCAATTGGCGATGGATTACAAGGGACCGTTTCACATCATCTGCGGCTATCGTTCACCCAGCACCAATGCCATGCTACGCAAACGCAGCAGTCAGGTAGCCAAAAACAGCTATCACATGCGCGCCATGGCGGCGGACATCCGCATGCCGGGCCGTAGTACGGCGGATTTGCGGCGGGCGGCGCTTTCCCTGCAAGCCGGAGGCGTCGGCTATTATCCTCGGTCGAATTTCATACACGTCGATACCGGACCGTTGCGCACGTGGAGCTAGGGCTCCATCGGTATGTTGAGTCGGTGCAGGCTTTTCTAGGATTCCGGTTCCAGACGGTCCTGCACCTGCTTGCCAAAACCGTGGCGTAATCTCAGATCCCGCTGCGGGATCGGTATTTCAATATCATGCTTGCGTAGAGCGCTTTCGATTTCCCACATGTAGGCGGCGCGCACGGCGCCGGGCCGTTTGACGGCCCTGGGAGTCACCCACACGACCAGTTCGAAATTCAATCCACTGTCGCCGAAGCTAGTCAGCCACACGCCCGGATTCTTACCTGGGACGCCATACAATGTGTGCGGTAGCTTCTCGGCCGCTTCCAGACCCGCTTGCCGGACCAATTCTTTGTCAGTTCCGTAAGCCACTTTGAAGGGAAGGTGTATACGGCAATACCCTTCCGCCAGGGTCCAGTTAGTGACCATGCCACTCATGAATTCCGAATTTGGAACGACAATATCAATGTTGTCGTTGGTATTGATGACGGTGCTACGCACATTGATTTCCCGCACCTCACCGGCAATTCCTGAATTCAACTCAACGAAATCTCCAATTTTCAACGTGCGTTCGAACAGCAGGATCAGGCCGGAGACAAAATTATTGACGATGGATTGCAGACCAAAGCCGATGCCGATAGCAATGGCTCCGGCCACCAGGGCAAAATTCGTGAAGTCCACGCCGATGGATGATAAGCCGACCAAAAAGCCTATCAGAATCAAAATATAATGAGAGAGACGCCCAACGGTGTAAAAGGCCGGTTGGTTAGCACCCTCACGGCGTTCTCCAAGTCGCTTCAAAGCCCGACGCAACCAATAGGATACCCACCAGGCAATTGTCAGTATCAGCACGACGCGCAATAATCCCAGGCTGGTCACTGGTGTATCGCCGACTCGGAACAGGCTGGCGCTCACCCATTCGGCGGTTTCATCCCAAGCGTATTGAATCGCCAGACGCAACCGTACCCAACGGTCACGCAGGAATCCTTCCCGGTGCGCCAACTGCTCGTCCACCAACTGAATAACCAAGGTGGCCTGGATGGTCCCATCCCGCAAACGCAATAAGGCGACCAAGGTTTCCTGGGCCAGTCGCAGGCGGTCTTCGTTAATGAGCTTGGTAGCCGCGGCGACTTGCGTACCTGCATCACCACCATTCGTTACGGGCGCCGCCGAGGGTTGCTCAGCAAGCGAACCTCCCGCACGTTGCCGTTCCCGCATACTGTTGTCCGTCCAATCGCCAATCTGCTGACGAATGCTGGCAAGTCGCGTGCTCCATTCGGCCAATTGCTCGCGTAAACCCCGCGTATCGACATCCTGGGTGTCCAGCAGTAACACCACAAGGTTTTTTTGCGCCTCCAACTTGAGCAAGTCGACCATAGCAATCGCTTCCATGACCGATGCCTGTATCACCCGTTGTTGTCGATAGCGCGCCGTGACACGGTCTTCCAGACTGTCACCGACGACTCCCAAGGCACGAGACTGCTCATTAATAAAGCGTTCTTGAGCCTTGGCCAGATCCAGGCGGGCTTGTTCTATGGAGGTATTGAGTTTGATCCGGTCGATCCGATCCGCAATCAGACGCTGGGCCGCTATGGTCTGTTCATCGGTCAATTGCTGAATCAGGGTCTGATTGTTTAGAAGCGCCGCTTTGCGTATCCGTAACCGCTCTTGCGTAACGGCCAGCCCCGAGCGTTCCGCCATAATCTCCAACCCTTTCAACACTCTGCTGGGATCGCTTGTGGCCAAGCCTAAATAAGCGGCGAGCAGGGTATCGATACGCCGGTTGATGGTCCGAAGATTTCTTTCCGTAGCCGCGATATCGTCCTGTTCTGCTTGAACATCCTCCTGGGCGGTACGCAGTCGCTGGGCAATATCCAGGAAAGAAGCCAGAGTGTATTGCTCTTGGTAAGCTGGCGGTGGAGGAGATTCTGGCGTGGGTTGCGCGCGTGCTTGGGGAAGCACACTCAGATTAGCGCGGATCAATTCAGTTAAGGGTTTGGCCGACTCAGCCGTATCGGCGGGCAATTCCTTCAACAGAGCATCCAATCTCGTCAGAGTAGTCTCGATTCGTTTCTGAAGTTCCTCGCCTTTAACGTCAAAATACCGCCACCAATCGGCTTGCAGATCAGTGGGTTCGGGAGCCGTAATGGATTGCAGACCGCTCAATTCCTTTTGCAGGACTTCCTGGACAAAAGGTATCTGGGCTGCGCTGATTGCGGTTGCTATAAAGAACAGCAAAACGCATAAAAACAGGCGACAGATGATGGCTGTCCGATCCCCGTTACCCAGGGAGGGAAAGTTTCTGAAGATTGCGCTTGAACGGAATGCGCCAATGATGCCTTTCAACGCGTTTTGATGGCGATGGATTGAATGTTGTTTTGTTGAAGACGCCGACGCACTTGCTCGACCTGTTCGGCTCCGCTGATCGGCCCGATGCGCACGCGATGGAGAGAGGCCCTGCCGGCTTCGACTTGAGTTTCAATATAGGCGTTGACACCTAAAAATGCGATCGATGCCTTCAACTGATCGGCATCCTTCTGATCGCGGTAGGAACCGACCTGGATAACGTAGTGATTTGGGGAGGGAGTCTGTGCAACAGCAACGGCAGGGGCAGATGAGATCACCAACGATGGCGGATCGGCGCCACTGTTTTGCCGGGCCTCGGGCTGGGCGGGTTGGTCTGGAGCAGCGACCCGGTTGCCTGGATTCGAACCGGTATTGGCCAGCAGTCGTGTCACAGCTTGCTGAGCGTCACTGCGTTTCGGCTCTTCGCCAACATGGAGCTGCCGTTCCGGTAATAGTTGATAGAACTCGTATTTCGGCTTGGGTCGCGTGCTTGGGGTGCTGGCTGGCGACATCGTCGCCGCCGGTGTTTGCGATCCCAAGTTCGAGGGTTGCGAAACCGGCGCGGCATACTCGTGATCTCCCGGAGCATGACTGCTGATATACGCCAGCAAACTGCCAAACGCGCCCACTAACATGAGGGTAATGACGAGCAAACCGTAGAAACGTGCCTGTCGCCGCTTGTTTCCAGCCGCGTCTGGCTTGTAGTCAGGCTTGATGCTCACATAACCTCCGGGGCGGTGACGCCCAACAAAGCCAAGCCGTTACGGATGACCTGCCGTACGGCCAAACTGAGGACTAGACGCGCCGACCGCAAATCGGCTTCGTCGACCAGGACGCGATGTTCGTTGTAATACACATGGAAAGCTGTGGCCAAATCCCGCAGGTATTGCGCTAATTGATGGGGCTCCTGGTTCAATGCCGCACTCTCCACGCATTCGGGATAACGCGACAGCGCGACCAGCAACGTCTCTTCATGAGTCTCCGTCAATAAAGCGAGATGATCCAGTCCTTGAGCGGTTTCACAGGACAGGCCCTTTTCGGCGAGTTTGCCCAGCACACTGCAAACGCGCGCATGCGCGTATTGAATATAGTAAACGGGGTTGTCTTTGGATTGGGTCTTGGCCAGATCCAAATCGAAATCCAGATGCTGTTCGCTTTTGCGCATCACATAAAAAAACCGCGCGGCATCGTTGCCCACTTCCTGACGCAGATCACGCAGGGTGACAAATTCTCCCGAACGCGTCGACATTTGCGCGCGCACTCCCTGGCGATAAAGAATGGCGAACTGCACCAGCAACACATCCAGCTTGGTCGGATCGACGCCAACCGCCTGCAGTGCCGCCTTCACCCGCGGAATGTAACCGTGATGATCGGCTCCCCAGATATCGATCACCCGTTCGAAACCGCGTTCGAATTTTTCGAGATGATAGGCGATGTCCGAAGCAAAATACGTCGTTTGGCCATTTTCCCTTTGGATCACACGATCCTTTTCGTCTCCGAAGGCACTGGAGCGAAACCATAACGCGCCATCCTGTTCATGGACGTACCCGGATTGGCGCAATTGCTCGATCGCTTTGTTGACCGCGCCGCTTTCCAGCAGCCCCCGTTCCGAATACCACTTGTCGTATTGCACGCCGAATTCGCTTAGATCGGCGCGAATATCATCCAGAATCGTATTCAGTCCCAATTCAAACACGTAGCGGTAGCGGTTGTCGCCCAATAAATTCTTGGCGCGCTCGATCAAAGCATCGATATAGATTTCCTTATTCCCGCCCTGCGGTTCATCGGGTGGCAGATGAGCTAAAACTTCCGCAAAGTCAATCGCGTACGCCTCCCCATGCTCGGCGAACAGGAGGGAAGCGATAGCCCGCACGTACGCCCCTTTGTAACCGTTGGTCGGAAAGGTAATGGGGACTCCGCACAGTTCCAGATATCGCAACCAGACGCTGGCGGCCAAAATATGCATCTGGCGGCCCGCGTCGTTGACGTAATATTCTCGGTGCACACGGTAGCCAACAGCTTCCAGAAGATTGGCCACCGTTGCCCCGAAGGCCGCGCCCCGACCATGCCCCACATGGAGCGGTCCGGTGGGATTGGCCGAGACGAACTCGACCTGAACGCTCTGCCCGGCCCCCTGTTGGCTACGCCCGAACGCCTCGCCCTGCGCCAGAATCTCCCGCACGACTTGATGATACGCGGTGGAGCGAAGAAAAAAGTTGATGAACCCCGGTCCCGCGATCTCGACACGTTGAACGCTGTCTGATGGCGGTAAAGCAGTGATGACCGACTGCGCCAAATCGCGGGGTTTGCAACGCGCGGTTTTGGCGAGCGCCAGGGCAATCGATGACGCGAAATCGCCGTGCGCCCGGTCACGGGTACGCTCCACGGGTATATCCGATGGCGGTGCGATGGCCAGTTGTTGTGTCCGATGCAAATGTTGCAGGGCCTGTGTCAACAAGTGCTGCAGGTGATTCTTCAAGCGTTAGTCCCAAAACGGTGGTAGAAAGGAATGAAGCGTCATTGTAACGCAAGCGCCGAGTGTCCCAGAATCCTGTATCAATACGCAACCGGCGCTTCCCACGCCTGATCGGCGTTATGGTTAAAAAAGGTCCTGTGGATCGACATCCAGGGACCAACGAACCTTGCGGGTCGCTTTCAGCGTCACCAAACGCCCCACCCATTGGTCGAGGAAACGATGCAAACGGCCCCGCTGATCCGTCTGCACTAGCAGTTGTGATCGATAGCGGCCGGCTCGGCGCTCCATGGGCGCGGGTACAGGACCGTACAGTTCGATGCCGTCCGCCAAGGTGGCGGCCAGTTGCCGCGCTTCGTCGAGAAAAGCATGGGGCGCCTCACGGGACACGGCTTCGGCCCGCAACAAAGCTTGCCAGGTATAGGGCGGCAACAAAGCCTGTCGGCGTTCGCCCAATGCCGCTGTCGCAAACGCAGCATAGCCTTCACTGATCAGCACCCTCAACAAAGGATGTTGGGGATGATGGGTCTGAATCACCACGCTGCCCAGCTTATCGGCCCGACCGGCCCGACCCGCGACCTGCACGATCAGTTGCGCCATGCGCTCGCCAGCGCGGAAATCGGCGCCAAACAATCCCTGATCGCCATCCACGATGCCTACCAGGGTCACGTTGGGAAAATGGTGACCCTTGGCCAGCATCTGTGTGCCAATCAAAATTCGGCGTTGGCCTTGTTGGATATCATTGAGCAACTGTTGCAGGCTGCCCTTGCGCCGTGTGCTGTCGCGATCGATACGGGCAATGCCCAAGTCGGGAAAAACGCGCTTGAGCGCCTGTTCGATCCGCTCCGTACCCTGTCCCAAGGCCCGTAGATCGACACTACCGCAAGCAGGACAGGAAACTTCGATGGATTGTTCCAAACCGCAGTGATGGCAGATCATCCGCCGTTTTTTCCAATGCACCGTCAGGTGGGCGTCACAACGCCGGCATTGACTCAACCAACCACATTCATGGCAGATCAAGGTGGGTGCAAAACCCCGCCGATTGAGAAACAGCATCACCTGCCCATCCGGTTGCGCCAGGTGAGCCTGCAGACGCTCGATTAGCGGCGTGGACAACCCTTCATCCAGCGTCTGGTGACGCACATCGAGCACTTCGATACTCGGTTCCTGGGAAGAGCCGACCCGCGACGGCAGACGCAAGTGCCGATAGCGCCCGTTATGGACGTTATAAAGACTTTCCAAGGCCGGAGTGGCCGATCCCAATACGATGGGAACGGACGCCTGACGCGCGCGGACGATGGCCAAGTCACGGGCGTGGTAGCGAAACCCTTCCTGCTGTTTGAACGAGGTATCGTGTTCTTCGTCAATGATGATCACGCCGGGATTGCACAGCGGTGTGAACACCGCCGAACGGGTACCGATGACGACGGCGGCGCTCCCGTTTCTCGCGAGTTGCCAAGCCACCAGCCGCTCTTTGTTGCTGAGCGCGGAATGAAGAACTGCAAGACGAACGTTCAAGCGTTCCTGGAAACGGGCCAGCAACTGGGGAGTCAGGCCGATTTCCGGCACCAGAATCAGTGCTTGGCGACCCCTCGCCAATACCGTTTGCACGATACGCAAATACACTTCGGTCTTGCCGCTGCCGGTGACGCCATCCAGAAGAAATGCCTGAAAACCATCCAACGCTTGGTCGATGGCCGCAACCGCTTCCCGCTGGTCCAAATTCAACGACAAAGGCGCCTCGCACACCCGGTCGATCGACGGCGCATCGCCCAGAGTTTCTATCCACCCCTTGCGCCAGAGAATCCGGAGATTTCTCTGATCGCCCACCACGTGTTGGCGCAACTGCTGGATCGTCATGCCCGACGGCCGTTCGGCCAGGATCTCCAACAATTGACGTTGGCGCGATGCCCGCCGGGGCTCGCCTTCGGCGTATAAGGCCAACCCAGCGGCGGTGATGCGCCACCCCATTACAGTGGAATGACCCGACGCGTGGCCCTGGCGCAACAGAATGGGCAGCACCGTGGCGAAGACCTCGCCGGGCGGATGATGGTAATAACGCTGCCCCCATTCGGCCAAGTCCATCAGATCGGGTGGGATCAAGGGCTCGTCATCGAGGATCTCCAGAGCCGGACGAAGCTTTTCAGGGGGCAGCGCACTCTCTTCGAGGACTTCCAAGAGCAAGCCAACCTGGAAACGACGACCGAAAGGCACTCGAACCCGAACGCCGGGTTGCAGCCGACGATAAGGCGGGCAGTCCAGTGGCGGCAGATAGTCGAAACTCTGGTACAAGGGGGAAGGAACGGCAATCCTGAGAATACGTCGGTCCATGGCGGTCACGATGGGAAACCGTAAGGTTCAAGCCCTGCGCTGAATAAATCGAGTGATTTCCAGGGAGAAACAATTGGCGCGCCACGTGTTGGTTGCCGTCACATGACTAGCATTGGGCAACACCCACAGGCTGGCATCGGGAATGGTGCGAAACATCTCCATGGCATGGTCGAGGGGAACGAGCGGATCGCGGTCCCCCACGGCGATCAGCGTAGACGCCTGCACCTTCGCCAACACACTGAGGTCGTGCGCATGATCGGTCGTTGCCGGGTCCATGGCCTGAGCGACCCGGCCCAACACGATTTTCCAGGCTTCCGGTCCGCCCTGGGGTTTATGGAGGTTACTCAACCACCCCTGCAATCCCAATCCTCGCCAGTACTCGGGATCGGACAGGGTACGTATACCGTCGTTGGTATGGCTGTTTTTACGATATCCGACTCGAAACAGCACTAATTTCTTGAGGCGCTGAGGGTCATTGACGGCCAGCCACAAGGCCACCGCCCCTCCCATGGATGAACCCACAAAATGAGCCTGCGCGATGTCCAGGCGATCCATCAGCTTGACGACTTCCCGACCGATATCGCCAATCGCCAAGCGGTCCGCCACCATCGGAGAATTGCCATGGCCGAGCTGATCGGGCGCCACCACGCGGAAGCGTTGGGCCAAGGCAGCCATCTGAGGGTCCCACTCACGACCGCTCATACCGCCGCTATGCAGCAAAATCAGCGCCTCGCCCTGGCCCGCCTCGGTGTAGTGCAGTATGCTCATAACATTGGCCTTTGCATGAAGAAAGTGAAAAGGGGTGTGATTATAACGTCCGTCGATCCTGGCCACGGCGAAATCCGCTGGCCGATCGCCCTGTTCCTACTATGCTCTCGCAAACGCTGTACCGGTTAGAATAACGAGAAGGATGTCTATCATGGCCATGACCCGCCATTATCTTTGGGGTTTGGGACCCCATGGCTTTCACCGCATTCACTACACTGCCTGGGGCGATCCGGACAACCCCCGGGTGCTGATCTGCGTCCACGGCCTGACGCGCAACGCGCGGGATTTCGATTTCTTCGCAGCGGCTCTGGCCAACGATTACCGAATCCTCTGCGTCGATGCGCCAGGCCGTGGGCATAGCGATTGGTTCACCCACAAGGAAGACTACAGTTATCCGGTGTATGCCGCGGACATGGCCGCCGTGATCGCGCGCAGCGGCGCCGAACAGGTCGATTGGGTGGGCACGTCCATGGGGGGGTTGATCGGCATGTCCCTGGCCATGCAACCCCACTCGCCGATCCGTAAGCTGGTCATGAACGATGTGGGTCCCTTTATTCCCAAGGAAGCCCTGGAACGCATCGCCGCCTACGTCGGCAAACCGTTGAGGTTCGCCGACCTGGACGAACTGGAGCGGTATCTGCGCATCATCGCCGCGCCCTTCGGGCCCGCGTCGGACGAGCAATGGCGGCACATGGCCCTACACAGTTCCCGTCAGACGGAGAACGGTAGTTATCAGTTCAGTTATGATCCCGGTATCGCCGAAGTTTTCCACACGGCTCTGGAAGACGTTGATCTCTGGGCGATGTGGGACGCGATACGTTGCCCGACGCTCGTGCTGCGCGGCGCCGACTCGGATGTGCTCACCCGCGCCGACGCCAAGGCGATGACGCAGCGAGGCCCTCGCGCCCAACTGGTCGAGTTCGCCGGTGTTGGACATGCCCCTGGCCTAATGACCGACGATCAGATCGCCACGGTCAGAGACTGGCTGCTCGCCGATTGATCGAGCCGCCGGCCCGCTAACGACGCATCAGCGTGGCCAGATAAATCCCCGTCGCGATCAAAACAATCCCGGCGATATGGAAGGTATAGAGGCGTTCGCCCAGAAAAATCATCGATTCAATGGCCCCGAAAGCCGGCATCAGATGCAAGAACTGCCCAGCCCGATTGGGACCGAGTTCCGCAATGGCCCGGTTCCAGAATATGTAGGCGAGAATCGAGGGGAAAATAGCCACATACGCGATACTGGCCAAGGTGACGGGGCCGATGGCCAGTGTGGCGCCACGGGACAAATCCCACAGATACAGCAGCAATAGGATGGGAACACCGATGGCTATGGTGGTGGCCAAGAAAGCCAGGGGCGGCAGATCGGTCGGCCGCCAGCGTAAACAGACGGAATACAAGGCCCAACTCAACACCGCCATCAGCACCCAGAGATCCCCATGATTCAGCTGCAGACCGCGCAGCGTATGCCAGTCTCCCCGCGCCACGATCACCAACACACCGAGTAGGGAAACCGTAATGCCCAGCGCCTGCCAACGATTGATGCGCTGGCGCAGCAACAGAAATGACAAGGCCACGATGAGCACCGGTGTGATGGATAGCATGATTACGGCGTTGGTGGCCATGGTGTGTTGCAGGCCCAGATAGGCGAAGGTGTTGAAATTGACCACCCCCAGTACACTCAGCAGCGTTAACGCCTTCCAGTGCTGGCGGATAACTGGCCAATGCGTCCGCAGTTGAGGGAGAGTGAAGGGCAGCAACAACACCAAGGCCGTAGCCCAACGCCAGAAAGACAGCGTCAGCGGCGTAAAGAGTTCGCGGACCGCGCGTCCCAGCACGAAATTACCCGACCAGAACAACATGGTCAGGACCAGCAGCAAGTAAGGTGAGTTCGGGAAGAATCGAACGATGGGACTCATGATGCGGCCATACGATGAGACTATAATTACAACACGTCAAGCACGACCAGGATGGTAGACCCGTGCTGGATTCTATCCCGGCCCCAAGCTTTACGTCCCTCCCGTTGTCACCACCGAGGTGCTTAGCGATGAGACGACTCTATTTTCTGATTCCTGATGTGGAAAGCGCCAAGAAAATCGTTGATGAACTTCTCCTGGCGCGTATCGAAGAACGTCACATTCATATCGTGGCCAAGGACCATCACCCCTTGGAAGACGCCCATTTGCCCGAAGCCGGTCTGTTCGAGGAAAGCGATTTCGTGCCCGCCTTGGAACGTGGCCTGACAGTCGGTGGAGCCACCGGCCTGCTGGCGGGTATTGCCGCATTGACCTTCCCACCGGCCGGTTTGGTGCTCGGCGGGGGCGCAATACTGGCCACCAGTTTGCTGGGCGCCGGCTTGGGCGCCTGGGTAGCCGGCATGATCGGCGTATCGGTTCCCAACACTCAGCTCAGCCGGTTTCACGATGCGATAGAAGCCGGGGAACTGTTGATGATGCTCGATGTGCCTAAGGCGCAGGTCGAGGATATTTCCGAACTGGTCAAGAGTCATCACCCCGAAGCCCAGGTCGAGGGCACGGAACCCACCATTCCTGCTTTTCCCTGACGTCACTGCGTAATGCCATGTTTAGCCGGACCCGGGGAATCATCGCGGAGCGGGTCCGGCTCTCCCGTCTTATACACCCGACAAACGCAGTCCGGGTTAGGCAGCGCACCCACTGTGTTACTTTATCTGCACGGGTCTTGAAGGTAGCATAGGCCGCCTCGTGACTCTTACTCTCCTCTTGCTCGCCATCCTGCCATGCCCGTACCGCTCACTATGAACAGCAAGGATCTTTATTTGCGCCTGCTGCGCTACGTCAAGCCCTACCGTCACCTGTTCGTGATGTCCATTCTGGGCATCGTGATACTCGCGGCAACCGAGCCTGTGCTGCCGGCGCTCGTCAAACCGCTATTGGACGGTAGCTTCGTTGCCAAGGACCCGTTATCCATCAAACTCGTACCGCTTCTGATGGTCGGCATATTCCTAATACGCGGGGTAGCCAGCTTCGTGGGCGCGGTCGCGATGAAAGCCGTGGCTAACCGGGTGGTCATGGATTTGCGTAACGAGATGTTCGGCAAACTGCTGAGCCTGCCCACCCAACGCTTCGACGACACATCCACTGGCAACCTGCTTTCCAAGTTAACTTACGACGTGAGCCAGGTCACCAATGCCTCCACCCAGGCCCTAGTGACGCTGGTGCAGGACAGTTTGTCGGTGGCCGGCCTCTTGTTGTGGATTTTCTACCTGAATTGGAAACTGGCCCTGGTCAGCTTTCTCATCGCCCCTGTCATCATGTTAGTGGTACGGATAATCAGCCGGCGTCTTCGGGGACTGAGCCGCAATCTGCAACAGGCGATGGGCGACCTCAATCATGTGATCGACGAGGTCATCCAAGGCCATAAAGTCGTCAAAGTGTTCGCCGGCCAGCCCTACGAAAAAAACCGCTTCCACAAGGTCAGCAATTGGGTGCGGCGTTACAACATGAAGCTGGTGATCGCGTCCGAAGCCAGCGTCCCGGTCGTTCAGTTTCTGGCGGCGTGCGCCTTGGCGGCGACTATCTACATGGCCTCCCTGCAATCCGCGGCCAATGAATTGACGGTGGGCGGCTTTGTTTCATTGTTCGGCGCCATGGCCATGCTGCTAGCCCCCATCAAACGTTTGACCAAACTCAATGAGCCCCTGCAACGGGGTCTAGCGGCCGCGGAAAGCATTTTCGGGCTGCTTGACGAGCAACCCGAACCGGATCACGGCACGCAATCGGCAGGGCGTACCCAGGGTCGAGTCAGCTTCCAGGACGTGGGTATGCGTTATCGAGACCAGAACAGCATGGCCTTGCGCACCATCGATCTTACCGTGGAGCCCGGCGAAACGATCGCGCTGGTGGGGCCCTCCGGCAGCGGCAAGACAACGCTGATGAACCTGCTGCCACGCTTCTATGAAGCGACCCAGGGACGGATACTGCTGGACGGCGTGGATATCCGTTCCTTACGCTTGACGGACCTGCGCGCCAACCTGGCCTATGTCGGCCAGGATATCGTCCTGTTCAACGGTACGGTGGCGGCGAATATCAGCTATGGAGCCAATAGCCGGGCCAACGAGGCAGACATTATCGAGGCGGCCGAGCAAGCGTATGCCATGGAATTCATCCGGGAACTGCCGGAAGGTTTGCGGACCCGAATCGGTGAAAATGGGGCACGCCTATCCGGCGGACAGCGGCAACGTATCGCCATCGCCCGTGCGCTGTTGAAAAATGCGCCGATCCTGATTCTGGACGAGGCCACTTCGGCCCTGGACACGCAATCCGAACGCAAAGTGCAACAGGCCCTGGAACATTTGCGCAAGGGTCGGACCGCGTTCATTGTGGCCCACCGTCTATCCACAATAGAAAACGCCGACCGCATTGCGGTTTTAAACAGAGGAGAAATCGTCGAATTAGGCAGCCACGAAGAACTGCTATCCCAGGAAGGATTGTATGCCAGCCTGTATCGGATGCAGGTCGAATCCGTTGGAAACGCGGCGGATCGCCACATAGCCGCCGGTTAAGCCATTAAGCCGAAGGTTAAGTTTTATTCAATAAAATTTTTCATCATCTACAGATATAAAAAAAGGAAAAAACCCGTAAATGTACTGATTTTAAAAATTTGTATTGGACCGAAATTTGCTCTTAAATATACGCGTCACCAGTCTTTCCAGACCGTTGACATTATTATCTGCTTTGACATTTCAATGATGATGCCTCATATAACAGGAGTAACATTATGACTTTTAAGAAGATATCTTGCGTCTGCACGGCCTTTGTAATAGCCTGTTGCTCTTTTGCCGCCTACTCTCAGGAAGCCCCGCTCAGCGATTCAGTTCTCCAGCAAATGCAGATCCTGACTCGTGAGAAAGCCTCGCGTACTCCAACCCAACGCAAGATCAACTCCAATCTTTTGCTGGAGATTAAACGCCAGCGAGGCGAACCGGTTACAAAGAATGCCGATCTACCCAACCTGCGTACGGGAATAGAAACCGATAGAAATGGCACTGTATTAGTCGATATTCAAGCCGATGTCAGTTCCGATCTGTTGAGCGAGATTGAATCGCTAGATGGCGAAATCATCAACAGTTTCCCCCAGTACAACGCCATTCGGGCACGCCTGCCGCTCACGGCAATCGAAGATTTGGCGGCATCTCCCGCGGTGCGATCGATTCGTCCAGCTGACCGAGCCATCACCAGTAAGGTCAATACTTCCCAAGGTGATGTAGCGCATAAGGCGAATGTCGCGCGCAGCAGTTATAGCGTCAACGGGACAGGTATTAAAGTGGGAGTGCTATCCGACAGCGTGGATGCGTTAAGCAGCCTGCAAGCCTCAGGGGATTTGCCCAGCGTCACGGTATTGTCCGGCCAGAGTGGCGGCTCTGGCAGCAGCGAAGGAACGGCGATGCTCGAAATCGTCTACGATCTTGCGCCCGGCGCCCAACTCTATTTCGCCACCGCCTTCAATGGCGAGGCGAGCTTCGCACAAAACATCCTTGACCTGCGTAATGTGTACGGCTGCGACGTCATCGTGGACGATGTAGGTTACTTCGATGAATCCCCCTTCCAAGATGGCATCATTGCCCAGGCGGTTAACAGTGTTACCGCCGATGGCGCACTTTATTTTTCCTCCGCGGGCAATTCAGGGAATAAAAACGATGGCACTTCAGGAGTCTGGCAGGGAGACTATTCTCCTATGACTCTGCCCACTGTTATCGGCGATTATGATCTATGGGACAGCGCCAATAGCTTTAATGGACAATACTACAACACGATCACCAAAGTGGGCTTTGGCTATGCGTTGTTCTGGTCCGATCCATTGGGAGCATCGAGCAATGACTATGACCTTTTCTTGCTCAACTCCAACGGGACGGCAATCGTCGCGTATTCCACGGAAATTCAGGATGGCAGCCAGGACCCCTTCGAGTATATCGGTTCTTTAAGCTCCGATCTTAACAACCGGTTGGTCGTTGCCAAATTTTCAGGAAATAACCGGTTTCTTCATTTAGATACCATCCGCGGCAGGCTTTCCGTCAATACGGATGGTCAAACTAAAGGCCATTCCGCTGCTGAGGACGCATTCAGCGTTGCTGCCGTAGACGTAGCCAAAGCCAGCGGTGGCGCTTTCACCGGTGGCGCCGCGAACCCCGTTGAAACCTTCAGTTCGGACGGGCCCAGGCGGATGTTCTACAAACCGGACGGCACACCCTATACGCCGGGTAACTACTCATCAACCGGGGGCACCGTCCGCCAGAAACCGGACATCGCCGCCGCCGACGGCGTCTCCACGGCCACGCCTGGCTTCGATCCATTCTACGGCACCTCAGCTGCCGCACCGCATGCCGCGGCGATTGCCGCCTTGTTGCTAGATGCCGACCCCAGTTTAACCAGCGCCAATTTCGCTGGCATTCTCAATAGCAATGCCGATGACGTTCGCGCCTTGTTCGCCGCAACCGCGCTTGACATCGAAGCATCCGGCACCGATCGTGATTCGGGATATGGCATCATCATGGCCGATCGGCTTGTGAATGCCGTGAGTTGCACGCACTCCTTCAGCGACGTGCTCTGCACCTATTGGGCTTACTCCAACATCGAAAAAATCGTGGCGGCGGGCATTACCGGGGGCTGCGGCAACGGCAAGTATTGTCCACTCAGTCTGGTGACTCGGGCACAGATGGCGATCTTCCTGCTAAGAGGCATACACGGTGGTTCCTACATTCCTCCATCGCCGACCGGTACGGTGTTTAGCGATGTGCCCACCAGCGCATTCGCAGCCGCCTGGATCGAAAAACTGGCTGCGGATGGCATTACCGGTGGCTGTGGCCAGAACATCTATTGCCCCAATAATCCGGTGACTCGCGCCCAAATGGCTGTTTTCCTGCTGCGTTCCAAATATGGCGCAAGCTACTTTCCTCCCGCCGCGTCCGGTACAGTGTTCAATGATGTGCCGGCTAACGCCTTTGCCGCCGCCTGGATCGAGAAATTGGCCGCGGATGGCATTTCCGGGGGTTGCGGGGGCGGCAACTACTGTCCCAACAACTCAGTTCGCCGTGATGAAATGGCGGTCTTCTTGAGCCGGACTTTCGGCCTATAATAATCCTCTCGAAAGGGTGGGGTTCGCCGCATTCAAGCCGGCAACACCCCACCCGCTCCCGCCATGGGCCGATTCCGTTGATGGCGGACGTGACAACCGATTCCAGCAATCTGCCAGTCCCCACGAAGGGCCCGGGACTGGGAATACCAGAAAAAGCTATTCTTGCAGGATCTGTATCAACAGCCAGGGGTTATTCGAGCAAAATGATAAGGGTATTATCCCAATCATCGTGCTACGAATGAGCGACACGCGTGACTCCATCAGTTGCTCGTGCTTTCGATCAAGATCGCTTGAGCAGGATGCGGTCGTTGTTGCATTGCGGCAGGCGCCAACTGACACGCCAACAGATGGCGAACGTCAGTTGGCGCTCAATCTCGCTAAACGAGGCAATTTGCTAAGCTTCCCAAGGATAAGGCTTTTACTTGATATTTCTGACCACTCAAGCCATCCGTTGACAAACGAGCTAACGGACCCGCCTTATACGCCAATGTCCTTTAGCAGCGCATTATTCCGGCCAGCCAGATTCATTGTGTCAATCAATTTCATAACCTTGCCATGTTCCAAGGTACCGCTAAGAACCCCTGCTGCCACGTTCGTCGAAAACCCGTAAAATGCATTGTCGCGCAGCGTCCAGGTAAACTGACACTCACCTGTTCATCACGTGATCGTACACAAGTTCAACCGCCATAATGCTACTGGTTGCTGGATTTCACACTCCAACTTTTCAGAATCTGCTGTCCGATTCCACACTATGGACAGTTTGATGTGACCGTGTATCACCTAACCTGACAATGCCTAAATCTATGTCGACCCGCCAAGATCACTTTGCAGAAAGCCATTATGGCACCCTTAATACCTCGAAATTCCTAAGCCTGCGCATACCGCTACAATCTCATCACCTTGAATTAATACTTTATCAAGCCTATGCAAACCTACGCGCGGAGGCTGAAAGAACCTATATCGGGGTTCTATGGTGGATTTTCGATCCAATCATATTCATGTCTATTTTCTATATTGTTTTTGCTTTGCTCTTGCGGCAGAAGACGGATAATTTTGTGGCATTTCTTTTAGTCGGGTTGGTAATATGGCGCTGGTTTCAGAACACCGTTACAAACGGATCAAACGCGATCCTGAATGGGCAGAGTTTAATGCGCCAGGTTTATCTGCCCAAGCTAATTTTTCCATTGGTCACGATACTGTCTGATCTTTTTAAATTCACCTTAGTATTCACACTATTGGTAATTTATTTATGGGCAAGTGGGCATTCAATCGGCTTGCCCTATTTAACTTTGCCATTCTTATTGTTTGTACAGTTTCTTCTTATTATGGGAACAACGTGCGTAACGGCATCGTTAGTACCATTATTACCGGACTTACGGTACCTGATTGGGCATCTACTGCAACTCATGTTTTATGTATCTGGCATATTTTACTCCGGGGAATCCATCCCTGAAAAATATCGAGCCTATTTTTACCTTAATCCCGCAGCAAATCTCATCGAATCTTATCGAGATATTTTGCTTAACAATCGTTGGCCAGATTTGAGAGCCATGTTAATTATTACCCTATTAGCTCTTTTTCTGATTTTAATTGGCTACAAACTGGTTACGACGTTTGACCATGAGTATCCGAAAATGGTGGCTCGATGAACCAAGATTCAGGTATTCCCAGCCCCATATTGTCGCTGCGAAACGTAGGAGCTTTTTATTGGCGACGTAGTGGTTATCTACGTAAGGAACATTTTTGGGCCCTAAAGGATGTTTCATTCGACCTTTATCAAGGCGAATCTTTGGGCATTATTGGCCGTAACGGCGCGGGCAAAAGCACACTGCTTAAGCTTCTTGCCGGAATAATCAGCCCAGATAAAGGCAAACTAATCAATTATGGTTTCACCACCACACTTTTATCCTTACAACTGGGTTTCTTGCCCAATTTGAGTGGACGCGAAAACGCCATATTAAGTGGCATGCTGCTAGGAATGAAGAGAAAGGAGATTGAAAAAAGACTGAGTTATATTCAAGAATTTTCTGAACTGGACGATTTTTTCGATCAACCAATCAACACCTATTCGTCAGGCATGCGGGCACGTCTGGGTTTTTCGGTAGCATTCCAGCTAGATCCTGACGTATTGTTAATTGATGAAATACTCGGTGTTGGCGATGCTGACTTTCGCAAAAAGTCGGAGGCAGTGATGCGCGAGAAAATTCGTTCCGATAAGACCATAGTGCTGGTTTCCCATAGTGCGGCAACTGTACGTCAATTGTGCAATCGTACCGTATGGATAGAGAACGGAGAAACGAAAGCGGAAGGCGAAACTGCTGAAGTATTGCGTAGCTATGAAGGCTCATTAGGAAGCCAAAGCATTAAAAAGTGAGATGATGGAGATACAAGGTTTAGGCATCGGTTGCGGATGTAATGATTTAATAATCGGAGCCGAATTGGGGACAGGCTAATGTTAAGCAAAAAGAGGATTCTCTGCGTAGTCGGTACCCGGCCAGAAGCAATTAAAATGGCTCCGGTCATACTCGCATTGAAGGACACGTCATGGGCGCAAGTACGGATTCTAGCAACAGCCCAACATCGCGAGCTTTTGGATCAGGTTTTGGCGTTATTCGGGATTAAACCGGACATCGATCTGAACATTATGCAGAGCAATCAAAGTCTCGCCGAATTAACCGGACGTCTTGCAATAGCCCTACAGGACATCATGGTTAACGAAAAACCGGATATGGTGCTCGCTCAAGGCGATACCACGACGGTGATGATGACGGCTCTGATCTGTTTCTACCGCCAGGTGCCTTTCGGCCACGTTGAGGCTGGGCTTCGTACTGGCAACCGGTTATTCCCGTTTCCGGAAGAAGCAAATCGCGTCATAACGGGTTATCTGAGTCACCTGCATTTTGCTCCAACCGAAACTGCCCGAGTCAACCTGCTCAAGGAAGGTGTCAGTGATGATTCCATTATTGTCACCGGCAATACCGTCATTGACAGCCTGTTTCTAACCATACGCAAACCGGTTCCCTTGGATTTGGGGCTTGATAAAACCAAACGTCTAATTCTAGTAACAGCCCACCGGCGTGAAAACTTCGGTTCACCTTTCCGGGAAATTTGTCGTGCCATTCGTGAACTAGCGGAACGCAACCCGGATATACAATTTCTTTATCCCTTGCATCCCAATCCTAATATCACAGATGTCGCACAGGAAATATTGTCTGGACACTCACGCATCGTTTTATGTGAGCCTTTGAATTATGCTGAGTTCGTGTCCGCCATGAACCAGGCTTATATTCTTTTAACGGATTCAGGCGGAATACAGGAAGAAGCTCCGGCATTGGCTAAACCCGTATTGGTTTTACGCGATGAAACCGAGCGACCGGAAGCGGTAGAAGCTGGCGTCGTTAATCTGGTGGGGCCAAATTATGAACGTATCATCACTGCGACAGAACGCTTGCTCAATGATGAAAAGTCCTACCGAGAAATGGCTAGAGGTGTGACACCCTACGGTGACGGGCATGCCGCGGAACGTATCATAAAAGCCATGCAAAAGTTCTTTACCGGGCGACCGGCTGCATGAGAATTTTGCTGATTGCCTATGAATATCCCCCTATCATCGCTGCGCAGGCTCTACGTTGGTACTATCTGGTCAATGAATTAGCCATATCCGGCATTGAAGTCGATGTCTTGACCCCGAATATTCGGAATATTTGGAATTTCACCGGACGCGATCAGCCCGGAGTCACGGTATATCGCTGTTATCCAGGACCTTTCGTCGCACTTTCCGGATGGGCAAGCCGTTTCTCGGCGAAGTCACCAAACACAACGCATGTCGAGCAAGCTCGCCGTTCTTTCTTCAATCTTCGGTTACTTTACGGATTTATACGCCGCGTTCTTGATCATCTGGTGTTCCCGGATGTCAGGACCGAATGGTTAGGGTTCGCCTGGAAAGAGCTGAGAAGACTACACGCCCAGCGACACTACGATATTTTCATAAGCTCCCATGAACCTGGCGTAGACCTGTTACTTGGATTACGCGCGCAGAAGAAGTGGCATATACCTTGGATCGTTGACTTGGGTGATCCCGTGCTAACGATTTATACGCCATGGTGGCGCCGTTTACTGGACAAAAATTTAGAGCGTCGCGTTTGTAGACAAGCCGATCATATTCTGGTAACGACGGAACCCGCCCGAGAACTTTTAGCCAGGCGACATGGTGTAGACAACCAACGTTTCATGGTGGTATCGCAAGGTTTCGACGCAAGCGGCATCGTGTCACTCCCTGATGCCACACCAACAAAACCACAGTTCCTATTAGTCTATACAGGCACCTTTTATCAGAAGTTCCGCAACCCCTCTGAATGGCTCTCGGCACTCGCAGACTTACCCAATATTAAGTGCATCATTGCAGGTCACACCGGTTCTTTCACGCCTGAATTATCAACATTAGGCAAGCAAATTACCGTTATGGGCAAACTCAATCACAGAGACTGTCTGGTCCTACAAAAGCGGGCCACAATGCTAGTTAATTTAGGCAATCAACAAACCTATCAGGTCCCTGGGAAGCTTTACGAGTATTTCGGCGCCTGTCGGCCAATCCTTCATGTTCAGGCCAATATGGGTGCCGATGCCAGTGCGTCACTAGTCAAAGAATTACGGCGCGGTATTATTGTCCCAAACCAACGCGATGCCATACGGGAACAGCTTGAAAAGCTTTACCTAGACTGGAAAGCCGGCGCTTTGGATGAGCGTTTTGACCTATCTCTACAGTCCGTTAAAGAATTCAGTTGGGCCCATCAAGCGTCCCGCGTGCATGATCTATGTGAGAACCTGCTTGCCCACTTGCCCAAGCGGACCAGCGATAAATATTGAACCGTATGCCTGATCGATCGCGATTACTGCTTTATGATTTTCTTTTAACAAAGGGAGGCGCCGAATATGTCACCTTATTACTAAAGAGCCAATTCAAGGATTTGGATGTCTGTGTCGCATCCTTTAACTCAGATGAATTCAGCGAAGATGAGCTTTTCTCCATTCGCCTTCTGAGTCAACGCCACACACTCCCTTCACCCGCTTTGCGGGCGCTTTCAACTATCAGACTTTTCAAGCAGCGCACAGCATTCATCAGCGCCTATAACATGGTAGTGTATAGTGGCATGTATGCTCCTTTGGCGATACATAAACACTCCGGTAAACACAACTTATTATATTGCCATACCACACCTCCGCCATTCGCTTACGATTGGCTAGATTTCTATCTGGAACAATATAGCACTTGGCAACGTCCTCTTTTCCTTGCCTATTGTAGATATTTTCGCAACGCATACGCCGCAGCCGTAAAAAAAATGGATGTATTAATCGCAAACTCAGATTATGTTAGACGCAGATATTTAGACTACTTTGGAAAGAACTCCATTGTCATCTATCCACCGTGTGACACCGAGGAGTTTAAATGGATAGATCAGAAAGATTTTTATCTTTCAACCGCGCGACATGAACCTCACAAACGCGTTGATATTATAATCAACGCATTCCGTCGGCTACCCAATAAACATTTAATAGTAGCTTCAAATGGCAGCCAGACTAAAAATCTACGGGCGTTAGCTGTCGGTGCGGACAACATTGAATTTGTAGGCACAACAAGCAGGAAGGATTTGCAGTTACTAATTGGCCAATGTACTGCAACAATTTATATTGGGAAAGACGAGCATTTTGGAATAACTCCCGTAGAGTCGATGGCAGCAGGAAAACCGGTCATTTCCGTAGCAGAGGGTGGGTTGACGGAAACAGTATTACATCAACAAACCGGCTTATTTTTACCAAAGCCGACCGTAGAACACCTCATCACCGCGATAAATATTCTTGAACCGCAACGCGCTCTAGAAATGCGATATTCTTGCCAGCATCAAGCAAAGAATTTTGACAAAAGTATTTTTCTTAGAAAAATAAATGATCTGTTGAATATCACATAATTTCAAAGAATAACAGTCGTTGCTTATTAAAGAATCTCCAACCCTCGAACACGAACATCATCAATATTATTTTTATGTATAAAAATAATATTTAATGGCCATTCATCAATAGCTGCCGCACTCGAATTCAGGGCAATATCACGCAATCGACCATTCTCATCGTATCGATAAGTACCATATCCGTACGAATGAAGAGTGTTGACAAGGTCGCGAGATTTATAACTACGCTCAATAATCAAAAGCGGCAACATCCGCATTAAAGTATTCTGCAAACCAGCAATAACTTCAATTTCAAATCCTTCAACATCGATTTTGATTATGGTCGGGTTAAGTAAAAAATCATCACCACACTGCATCGTCACCTTGACAGGGAACAGGCGAACGTCTCCCTTTGATGACAAGCTATTGATATAGGCTAATTGTTTGGCCTCATATAGTATATCAAGATCGAAACTAGCAAGTGGTGTGACTAAGTACCCATCAACTGCAGGAATCCAAAGCACTTTCTCGCCTGGCTCCGCCGAAAGTGCAACCGGTTTGACTTCTACTCTTCCCAAAGTTTCACTTGCTCTCTCCATCGCTGTCGCAAGATATGGATTTGGTTCAAAGCAGATTATTGGAATCCTGGAATTAGTGGCACGGACCGATGCCACTGTCTGGCCAACATTCGCGCCCACATCCAACAACAAGTCATCCCGCCGCTGGAAATACTTTACAATGCCGATTTCATCTTCATGAGGCACGCCATTGGCAACGGCAAGAGGAGCTTTTGATAACACTCTGCGATTGCTTATGGAAAGCACGCCTTGCCATGATGCAATAGGATTTTTAGCATCGCTTACGTTATTAAGCTCTTCAAAATCTGTGCTAGGTAAATTTCTTCCTTGAGCAAGAGCAATCAACTTACTCACTCTATCCTTCCAATTATTTTTCGCTAAAAATGACGCTATCAAAACCACGTCAAGCTTAGACTTATCGGCATTTTTCAATTCACTAATAAAATGCGAATAACTATCACATATCTTAACGCCAGGTATATCTTTCAGCTCGGACATAGCAGTAGTTACGACTGGCACATGCATAGCCAAGTACTCATAAACTTTCAACGGGTTCACAAAGTGGGTAACATCATTATTTTTAAAGGGAATAATGCACACATCCGCATAGTGAAGGTAGCCAGGTAATTCCCGCTGTGGCTTTAATCCTAAAAATCGAACATTTTCTATATTGCCGACATTGCTTTCTATTTCCGCCGTCACATTGCCAATCAAGACAAACTCGTGACCTGAAAGCTCATTAGCACATTGAACAAGCAAATCCCAATCAAACCAGCTACCCCATAATGCTCCTATGTACATTATGATTGGCCGTCTAATATCCTTAATATCCTCCGGCATTTGATAAGATATATCGTTATCAAATAATCGATCATTAAAGGCATTCGGTATTAAATGAACTCCTCGCCTCTCACGATCAGCCAATTGCTTTCGCAACGTTTGAGCAGATGCTACTAAATGGCTAGACAAGCTAATAACTTCCGATTCAATCTCGGGTGTGTACCATGTCCATCCGAGCGTGGTGTTCCAATTATCTATATAGTCATAAACGACGCATGGCTTGGCGTATCGATCTTGAATCGCCCTGAGAATGGGAAGCAGCTCAGGATGTGGAAACTCCACCAGAATCATTGATCGCTTGATAAGGGGCTCATAGGCTAACAGAACATCCTCAACATTAAAATCTGAAAGTGAGTATAGATCAATCAGCGCGGGATCAATATCGAGAAATAAACGCTGCACTTTCTCAAAGCTGGGATATATATTCACAAAGATCACTTTATAGCCTTGATGAGCGAACTCCAACGCAAGTTGGGTACACCTCTGCCCTCCACCCGAGTCGGATATCGGAACACCGGACAATAAAATAACAACCCCAACAATACGTTTATCGATTAGATTTCGTGCTGAACGTCGTGATCGTCCCTCTAAATATCCCTGAAAAACAGCGGACTCAATTTTTGACGCCATCTTGGATTTTAAACCTTGTCGATGGTGCTTATAAGCCGAGTAAAATCGAAAATCACCGAACCCGGACTCACCATCGCCAATACCATAGGATTTTGCCAGACTCAATACACCCTGCTCGTTCACAGGCATAACCCAATAAGCAATGGCATTAAGATTAAATATCCACTTACTTGAATACCGGCGATAATTTATATCGAATAATGTGTCCTCGCCTGTTTTTGAAAGATATTCCGGGTAGCCTCCACAGCGATCCCATCTTGACTTTCTAATAAGCAAACTACGTGATGAAGGCAAAAATTCATCCCAACGACATGCCGACCAATCTGGAATAAAATATTTTGACCACGGATTTTCAGCAATCGGTAGATATACGCCTCCTACCATATCTGCCTCAGCATCGCCTGTGTAGGCTCCTACAAGTGCACGGCAATAGTCTGGATTAAAGCGGCAACCTGCATCAATTATTACGATCACCTCGTTGCTACTTTGCTGAATAGCAATGTTTCTCCCTCTAGCTATCGTAGCCCCTGCCTCAATAATAATTCGAACAGCAATATTTAGACTCTTAGCCCACTGCTCAATCTTTGGAACAGTCTCATCTTTACTACCCCCATCAACAAAAATAATTTCCCTGGGTTGCAATGTTTGAACAGACAAACTTTGCAGTAGTTCATCTATACCTTTCGCCTCATTCAGCACCGTGCAAATCATGGTAAAATCAACTGCATGAGTGAGGGTAGAATAATTATCGTCTGTTATAGCCACTAAAATTGGCTTCAAAGAAGTCACATACTCATAAGGATTAAAGTCCTGATATGATTCCTTTACCGAATCGCTTTTTGTTTTTTTATATCCATCAACATTACCGGCGTGTGTTTGTTTTTTTTGCTTCTGAAAAAATTGGAGAATTAACTTAAGATACCGCCATGACCCCAATACTCGCAGAGGGGCGGTTATACGCCACGATGCCGAATCAAGAAGTGTAGTAATTCGCTCACGTGATCTTGATAGATCAGTCTTCAGACCCGCAATATAAAGTTCTTTATCCATTATATATTTTACTTTTTCTTCCAGGTCGGCCTCTATCTTATGCAATTGACTTTGTTGTTCTGCGATAGTTTTATTTGCCTTGTCATTTAATTCATGATAGTGGTTTATTTGCTCCGCGCGTGATTGCATTTGTTCTTCAAGCTGACTAATGCTTTTCTCACGCAATTGTAACTGTCCTTGCATCTGACTAATTTCTTCTTCTTTCTGAATAACTATGCTTTTAATCGATACAACCGAGTCTCGTAACTGACTTGTTTCATTTACTGAGTCATTAAGCTGCAACTTTATTTCTGTTACATGGTCGGCATATTGTATATTCTGAGATTCTATCTCTTGGATTTTCTTATTAAGATTATCTATATTTAAATTGCTTTGGTAATTATTAATATCAAGATCAGCTAGCGTAAGACCGAGTCGCTGTGCTGCCGATTGATGAGCATAAATCAAAAGCACCTGCTCACCCAACCACAAAGTATTTTTTAGATCGCTAGTGCATTTGCTTTTTGCAAATACCAAATTCAGTTGATAACTTGGAGTTACAGCAATATATTCATCTGAGAAAGTAAAAAAGTGCTCTGGATGTCGATTTATTTCACGATAAGGCAACATCAGCACAACAAAATCTTTAGCATGCTGCGCTAATTGTTCGATCACTTGATAAGGGTAATAAAAATGTTCAACCGTATTCGATGAAAATACCACATCAAAGCATAAATCACTCTGGATACTTTCATTTATCCAATCCTGCGCCTCAAAACGCAGATCAGGATATTTGACACGAGCCTGCTGAATTGCTTCGTTAGAAAAATCTACACCACATATATAATTCCGGCCCACTAAACTTGCCAATAAATTTGTACCATCACCTTGTGCACAACCCCAATCACATACACTTGGTTGATTGTTCTCAATATAAGACTTAAACCATTTTGGCATTAAATCCAATGCAACTTCAACGAAGAAACGCGATTGCTCTGGGCCTTTATTAATTTCCCAGTCATTAGCAAACCGGTTATCCCAATATGCTCTGCTATTTATTTCTTCTGACAAGGTTTTCCCCTTACGCTAGGCCCTAAATAAGAAAATTTTAACAACCCACTCATCGCTTGGCCAATTTCTGAAGATACTGCTGTTTTAAGTACCTAGGGAGATTCGCCATACATAGCATTTCGCGCATAGACCAATCCCTCCCTTGCGTGTGTTTTTATACGTTTAATTTGATTTACGTCGATTTCATACATTGGATGGATAAGACGTTGCGGCAAGGATGGATCATTGGCTAATGATAGAAATATTTCTTTATTAAAAAATTCGAAGAACGCAACAAACTTATCGCTTTTACTCAATGAGATGCAGGGTATTCCCATCATAAACGCTACAACACAAGCGTGAAATTTCTGGCTTACGATTAGATCACACTCAGCTATTTCGTCAGTAAGCTCATCGATCGTTTCCTTTATAATTAATTTTGAGAATGGGAAATCGAGCTGCTTCGCCGCTAATACATCATCCCTGGATACATCATCCACACCTAGTACAATATTGTTAATATCGTAGCCGAATGAAAGTGCTCGGGAGAGGAAACGATGAAGGTTAGAATACTCGATATTTTGATGGGCGCGCAAAATTAAGCCGAGTTTGAGACCGTGGTGAGCTTTACGTTCAAAAGTCATTGCCGAAGCGATATCCGGGTAAAATACAACGGGTACTTTTGGCTGCAATTGACGAATTATCCAGTCACGACTTTTTGGATCACGAGCGGTAATTATCTTTACATTCTCATGTTGAAAAAAACCGCGCATAGCAAGAACAACATCCTTTGAGTAACCACCCCACGTTGGGACCCCAACGCCAATAATATAAACTGGCTTCGTCAATAAAATTGAATCCCAATAAAGGGAAGCAAATGCGTAGGGTATTACCAGATCTCCCCCCCCAATAATTATACAGTCCTGCTGGGCGATGAGATCAGGGTCATAAATTGGTTTCCCATGAATATCAGGTAGAACTGTAAGTTGACACTCAGGAAATACCTCCTGATATACTTTAATAAATAGCTCATCGCCATAATTGCCATACGTAAAGTACCCGACTAACCCAATGTTCACTTTTCCCCCTTAATTAACAGATAAATAACCGAAAAATTTGTGTATGATTGCAATTTAGGCAAAATAGGCGGTATATCGCGCTAATCAATCAGTGGCATTTACCTAACAATGTTCACGGCCGCTCGATGATAATCAAGTTTGATGGATATCGTTATATTCTTCAAAAAACTGCTTAGGGTAATCTTTACTAACCCCCTTGGCGTAATGTGATGGCAACCACCACGCAGATAAAGCAGTGACTTTTTGCCTTTGAATAGCCTCTATGACGAGAATATCGCGAGAAATTCAATCGGTGGTGATTTTGATGAGATAACTAAGACATGCAAACGGCATTCGAGGGGCAAATTCTCAAGTAGGTACGCGAAGTAGTCGATACACAAGACCGGTTGCGGTTTTATATATATAGTTTGGTCAACATCCAGCTTTATGAGTTAGGGTATATTTATGGGCTCGGTTGTCAATGGAAAGACACATACATTTAGTTTAACCACCGAACAGCCTACAGAATGGGCCACCCTAACCATAAACCTTGACCATCAAGGCTAAAACTTGAACTGGTTAATTATACTTTTGTAGCACGACGTGTCTAGTTTGTTATCCTCGGTACGTCGGCCTTCGGAACCCGAGCGAAGTGTGTTTACTTGGCAAAATCCGCGGCACCAGGTAAACGTGTATACCGACAGACAAGTCCATACCTAGCGTGCTCATTGATTCCCCTACGCTTGAAGCCGCACCCGACACCCCCCGTAAGGTCAATCTTTCCTTCTGATTACCCGTTGGACCCGGAACCCGTATCCGGCTCATTCTGCGGAAAAACCTTCACTACGACACCCTGGGTATCTGCGTTGATGAAACGTAAGGTGTTGACGAATTCTTCGACAACCCGCTCAAACTCACCGGTATTGTTCTGCACGATTCGTAACAAACAACCGCTACGGGCGGAGAACGCCGCTGCATAGGCGCGGTTGATCAGCTTGTGTTCGAGAATATCCTCGTTGGATTCAATGGTGCGTAAAGGCCGCGATTTGTCCAAGCGCCGCCGACCGCGTATCTCCGCCTCGTGCGCATCGACCAAGAGGATGGCCCGCGGCGACAGACGTTCCAGCATGCGTGTGCTGAAACCGGGAAAATAACTACCTGAACCGGTTTTGATGGCGCAATGGGTGTCCAGCAGGATATTTTCCGGTCGCTCCGCAATCCGCTTGGTCGCGCGCCATTGCATTTCTTCTTGAAGATCGGCGCCCAAGTTGCGCATTTCGTCACGATTATTGACCAGTCCCGCTTCCTGGCATAACGAAAACATCTCGGTGCCAAAGGACACGATGGTGTACTTCATCTCCTGCTCACTACGTTTCCAAGCTTCCAGCAACACCGTCGATTTCCCAGCTCCGGGCACACCCGCCACGATTACGATCTTGCCCATGAGGCAAACCTCCGCGAATTATGAACATCGCACTTTCCGGCCACGAGCATACGCGTAGCGATTCAGCCGCCGCGAGGGCAAAAGAAAATCACTCGGCTTTCACGCCAAACAGATCGGCCCTCGCCAAGATATGTCGGGCCCATTCCCGGTGCACCGCGACTTCCAGCATTTGTCCGTGCATTTTGAAAACCGCTGGGGCTCTTGATCCCAACAGGGCCTGCGCTGATTCGTAATCCTGCCCATCGACTCGAAAAGCCTTCTCGATGACGACGACCTGAGAGGGCGACAACGCCGCCTTGGTAACGAATCCGTACGCAATATCTCGCTCGATCTCCAATCTGAGGAGATTCAAATCATCAAGATAGCCGAATACCGGGGCAGCCATGGCAAAACCCGCCGGCTTGAAGATTTTGATGAGATCTTCCAACACACCGCGGAGGGGGGTTTCATACAAGGTCGTATTGCGTGGACGATGCAGGCCCAGCAAACGCAATAAATCATTGCCGCCCGTGCGCACACATAAAACCGGATTATCCGCTTCCAACAAACGGGTACACAGGGACTGCAAGCGGTCTCGATGGAAAGCGATGTCGCCCTCCAAAGTAGGCATCAACCATAAATCAGGCCGCTGGGCAGCGAGTTCAGCATAGTGTCCGATGTTGAGTTCGCTGACCTTGGGTAGGACAAAGCCCTGGATAGCTCCGATATTTTTCATGCGCAACAGACGTTTCAACATACTGCTGTCGCGTGGCCGCAGAAAGCGCTGCAATCCCTTCGGCAGCGACTGATCCAAAGCGTGTTCGAGGTTGGCTAATGCGGCCGGAATATCGCGTTCATAAATGGCGTCTTCCAGACAAACGATGACTGATTTCAGCTTGGGGAATTGACGTCTATTGAGAATCACGCCCAAATCCGGGCGAATTGCCGGCACGTAAAGGCTGGCTCCCAGAGCCAACGCCCCTATGCGAGTGAGTTGATCACGGATGAACGCGGTTGCTACGACTATCGATTCATGCACAAAACCACCTTGAGATGCCAGTTTCTTGGAATTGTAATGGCGCTGCGTGGCTTTTTGTTGAAGTCCTCCTCGTATCCTCCCGTTGGAATCTCAATCCTCGAATCATTCAATGTCGCAAAATTTGGCTCAGGAACAATTGCGTGCGTTCCGATTGCGGGTTGTTGAAAAACTCATGCGGGTTGTTTTGCTCGATGATTTCTCCACCATCCATGAAAATCACCCGATTGGCAACGGTCTTGGCGAAGCCCATCTCGTGAGTTACGCATAGCATGGTCATGCCTTCCTCAGCGAGCCCTACCATCACATCCAGGACTTCCTTAATCATTTCCGGGTCCAGAGCCGATGTGGGTTCGTCAAACAACATAATCTTGGGACTCATGCACAGGCTACGGGCGATGGCGACCCGCTGCTGCTGGCCGCCGGATAGCTGACCGGGATATTTCTTGGCCTGTTCGGGTATCTTGACCCGCCGCAGATAGTCCATGGCGATCGCTTCGGCTTCCTTGCGCGGCATTTTGCGCACCCAGATGGGCGCCAGCACGCAGTTTTCCAACACCGTCAGATGCGGAAACAGATTGAAATGCTGGAACACCATACCTACCTCGCGGCGGATGAGTTCGATGTGTTTCACATCGCCGGTGAGTTCCGTACCATCCACGACGATGCGCCCCCGTTGATGCTCCTCCAAGCGGTTGATGCAGCGAATGGACGTGGATTTACCGGACCCCGACGGACCACAAATCACGATGCGCTCGCCTTTCTGCACGACGAGATTGAGATCCTTGAGCACATGAAATTGGCCGTACCATTTATGGACACCGTCCATTTCGACCATGATGGAGCCGCCATCCGGCGGGCTAGCGATATTGGCGATATTGTCAGACATGATGATAGCTCGCAGAAAATGACGGTTTAACGACGGTGGCCCGTGTGTAGGCGCTTCTCCAAATGTTGGCTGTAACGCGACATGCTGAAGCAGAAGATCCAGAATACGGAAGCCGCGAACACATACCCTTCGATGGAATAACCGAGCCACTTCGGATCGGTGGTGGCGTTGTGCACGGTATTCAGAAGATCGAAAAGGCCGATGATGATAACGAGCGTGGTGTCCTTGAACAAAGCGATCAAGGTGTTGACGATGCCCGGTATGACCAGTTTGAGGGCTTGCGGCAAAATGACCAGCCCCATCATTTTCCAGTAGCCCAGTCCCAGGGCCGCCGCGGCTTCGTACTGGCCCTTGGGTATCGCCTGGAGGCCCCCACGCACCACCTCCGCCATGTACGCGGCCTCGAACAGGGTAATGCCGATCAACGCCCGCAGCAGTTTGTCGAAATTGACGCCCTCGGGCAAAAACAGCGGCAGCATCACCGACGACATGAACAGCACGGTGATCAACGGCACCCCCCGCCAGAATTCGATGAACGTCACACAGATCGCCTGCACCACCGGCATTTGGGAGCGGCGGCCCAGGGCCAGCAATACCCCCAGAGGCAGCGAGGCGACGCAGCCGACGATGGCGATCACCAGCGTCAGCATCAACCCGCCCCACTGACTGGTTTCGACCCCACGCAGGCCGAATAGCCCCCCCCTGAGCAATATCCAGGCGATGATCGGGTAGCCCAGCAAGAGAAACAATCCCAGCCATTTCTTGTAGGGAAACGCTTTGAAGAACAACGGGATCATTCCCGCCACCAGCAATATGAAAGTCGTGTTCACCCGCCAGCGTTGCGCTTCCGGATAAAAACCATACATAAACTGATGGAGGCGGGCCCGGATGAACACCCAACATGCGCCATCACCGGTACAGGCGCTGCGATCCTCGCCCCGCCAATTCGCGTTCAAGAAGGTCCAGTTAATCATCGGTGGAAGGAGCAGATAAAGCAGATAAAGCGTGAACAACGTCAAACCGATATTCAATGGCGAGGAGAACAGATTGCGTCGCGTCCAGCCGATAACGCCTACGCTGCTTACCGGTGGCGGCAAATTGGGATGAGGGGTATGGGTTATGGCCATCTCAGCGCTCCATCAAAGCCGCGCGGCGGTTGTACCAGTTCATCAGCAGCGATATGGACAGACTCACGGTCAGATATACGGCCATGGTCATCGCGATCACCTCAATGGCCTGCCCCGTTTGATTCAGCACCGTACCGGCGAAGATCGAAACCAGATCCGGATAAGCGATGGCCGCCGCCAGCGAGGAGTTTTTGGCCAAGTTGAGGTATTGACTGGTTAAGGGCGGGATAATGACGCGCATGGCTTGGGGAATGATCACCAGACGCAAGGTTTGGCCGGGTTTCAGCCCCAGCGAATAAGCCGCCTCCGTCTGACCGTGGCTTACCGCCTGAATGCCGGAACGCACGATTTCCGCGATGAACGCCGCCGTGTAGATCGACAGAGCGAACAACAAAGCCGCCAGTTCCGGAATGATGACGAATCCGCCTTGAAAGTTGAAACCCTGCAATACCGGATAATCCCAGGCCAGTGGGAAGCCGGCCAGCGCGAAGGCCAACAAAGGCAAACCCAACATCAGCCCCAAACCGGCATAAAAAGCATGAAAGGGCTGCCCCGTCATTTCTTGACGCCGATGCGCCCATCGCCGCACCACCACGGTGGCGATCACCCCCACCAGAAGAGTCAGCGGCACTACCCAGAACCCCGGTTGAAATACCGGCGCGGGCAGATAAAAACCACGAATATTCAGAAACACCGCGTCACCCAATTCCAGACTCTGGCGCGGACTGGGCACATTGCGCAACACCGCGAAATACCAGAAGAAAATCTGCAACAGCAAGGGAATGTTACGGAATATCTCGATATAGACCATGGCCAACTTGGCCACCAACCAGTTGCGGGACAAACGGGCAACGCCAATGACGAAACCCAAGAACGTGGCGAGCAGTATGCCGAGCACGGACACCAGCAGGGTATTCAGCAAGCCCACCACGAACACCCGGCCATAGGTGTCCGATTCATTGTAGGGAATAAGATGCTGGATGATGCCGAATCCGGCCGGGTTCTGGAGAAAACCGAAGCCCGAGGCGATACCGCGTTGCTGCAGATTAGTCTGGGTGTTGTGAAATAAGTAATAGCCAATGCCCACCACCACGCACAGAGCGATGATCTGAAAAGCTACGGAGCGGATGGTGGGATCGTTCCAAAAGGGTGGCTTGGCTACGCCACCTTGTTGATCTGCCATAATCGGTCCTCTTAAGGACGAGCGGGAACCGATCCGCGGGGCGGCTACACCCCGCGAATACCGGGAGGGATCAACGAACCGGCGGAGCGTACTGCAAGCCGCCTTGACTCCACAGCGCGTTCAGACCACGCTCGATCTTCAGCGGGCTCCCCTGACCCACGTTGCGCTCGAAAACTTCCCCATAGTTGCCGACCTGTTTGACGATTTGGACCACCCAGTCATTCGGCAACCCCAAATCCTTGCCTTTGTCGCCTTCGACGCCGAGCAGACGCTTGACGTCCGGATTATCGGACTTAAGTTTCTCATCCACGTTTTTGGAGTCGATACCCATTTCCTCGGTGTTCACCATCGCAAACAGCGTCCACTTGACGATATCGAACCATTCGTCGTCACCGTGGCGCACCGCCGGCCCCAGCGGCTCCTTGGAAATGACCTCGGGAAGCACGACGAAATCGTCGGGGGTCGCCAGCTTGATGCGCTGGGCGTAAAGCTGCGACTGATCGCTGGTCAATACGTCACAACGCCCTGTTTCCAGGGATTTCGCGCTTTCGTCGGATTTGTCATAGGTGACGGGGGTGTATTTCATGTTATTGGCGCGGAAGTAATCGCTTAGATTCAATTCCGTGGTGGTGCCGGCCTGAATACAGACCGTCGCGCCATCCAATTCCTTGGCGGATTTGACGCCCAGTTTCTTGTTGACCATGAAACCCTGGCCGTCGTAATACGTTATGCCGGTGAAATTCAGCCCCAGCGCGCTGTCGCGGGTCGAAGTCCAGGTGGTGTTGCGCGACAACACATCGATTTCCCCGGATTGCAAGGCAGTGAAGCGTTCCTTGGCGGTCAGCGGGGTATATTTGACCTTGCCGGCATCGCCAAACAACGCGGCGGCCGCAGCTCGGCAAACGTCCACGTCGATACCGCTGAATTTGCCTTTGTCGTCCGCATAGGAAAAGCCGGGCAGACCATCGCTGACACCGCATTGAATAAAACCCTTCTTCTTGACCGCATCCAAGGTGGCGCCGGCCTGCGCTGTCCCATTGGCCAATACGCAAGCCAAAGTGGCGGTCGTCGCCAAGATTGCGAATGATTTCTTCATGATGAGCCCTCGGTGGTTTCGGAAAGTCGAATGATTGGCAACTTTGCCAAAATAAACGGCGGGTATTCCAATATTTCAGTCCTCACTTCCAGACAGGGTCACGTTATAACAAGTACGGCTGCAATCCTATGCAACATTTCCAAACATTTGAATCGTCCTAACCCAAAATCCTGTCGTCACGCACTCATTTCATGCGGAGACCCGTTTGCTTGCACACTTCCGCCCAAAGAGTGATCAGGGGAACAGGCCCCCGGTTTTCAGGGTCAAGCGTCAAATGTACACGGTGATTGAGCAAGATGGCGGACCCAGACCCTGGGCCGTATTGCGCGCCTGACGTTATCCGCGTAGGGTATCGAATGGTTATCGACTCCCATATCATTAAACTACTCCTTTGTATTATGGCTAAATTTTTGCGCGTTGCTCTAATTCAGCAATCTTGTAACCCAGATCGGGAAGCCAATTTGGCCACAACCTGCGACGCTATCGAACGGGCGGCAACCCAGGGCGCCCAGTTGGTCTTATTGCAGGAATTGCACACCTCGCTTTATTTCTGCCAAACGGAGCACACGGATTGCTTTGATTTGGCCGAAGCAATTCCCGGACCGAGCACCTGCCGTCTGGGCGATCTTGCCGCTCAATTGAACATCGTGTTGGTGGCTTCCCTTTTCGAGCGTCGCGCCGCCGGACTGTATCACAACACCGCCGTCGTACTGGATCGCGACGGGCGGATCGCCGGCTGTTATCGAAAAATGCACATTCCTGACGATCCTGGGTACTACGAGAAATTTTATTTCACGCCCGGCGATCTGGGTTTCACCCCCATTGAGACATCGCTAGGTCGTCTCGGTGTGTTGGTTTGCTGGGATCAGTGGTTTCCCGAGGCAGCTCGCCTGATGGCCTTGGCTGGCGCGGAACTGTTGCTTTATCCCACGGCCATCGGCTGGAATCCCGCCGATGACGGCGACGAACAAGCGCGACAGCGAGATGCCTGGATCACGATTCAACGCGCCCACGCCATTGCTAACGGTGTTCCCTTGCTGACCTGCAATCGGGTCGGCTTCGAATCCGACCCTTCGGGGCAAACGGCCGGATCGCACTTTTGGGGAAGCAGTTTCGTGGCAGGCCCCCAGGGGGAGTTGTTGGCCACGGCGTCCACCGATCGAAGCGAGGTGCTGGTCGCGGACATCGACATGGACCACTCCGAGCAAATCAGACGTATTTGGCCTTATTTGCGCGACCGGCGCATCGATGCATATGCGGGTCTGTTAAAACGCTATTTGGATCGCTGAGAAAGACCGGTATCCAATCGTTCGATTGCCTCAACGATATCAAGCCAATTTGAACCCGTTTTCATTCGACCGGTTCATTCTGAATCGGTCTTGGATCAGCTTGTCGAGATCGAAAAACCCTTCCAATCAGTGCAGCGCCCTTATATCGATAATCTTTTCTGTTGGCACTTGATTTGCTTTTTCTTGGACATCCTAATAAATCGATGCCTGGAGGAGATTCAAGATGCACCCTGTCATAGCTCGTCAATTTCTTTTTGGTCGCGATAACGTTCGTCCTCTGATTGCGAATGTTCGCCCTTCGATTACGAGCGTGCCGAGCCAGAAAGCGGTAGCGAATCCGACTAACCGGGCTTCCTGGCAAGCATTTTTCCGGGCCTTCGGTACACGTTGATCACAATAAGAAGAGGCATGACCATGCGGGCCGCCAACAGCAACCACCAAAATAGCGTGACATCCGATAACGGATCAACTGCGATCATGACTTCGCCCCTCACAGCGGAAGTGATGGATGAAGCGCAGTGGTTGCTGTTGGCCGAGCTCAGTCACGGCGACCGTTGGGTATTCTGGATCGTGTCAAGCGAATGGCCCACCGTGGACCAATTCCTCAAGCACGATGTCAACCCATGCCGGGTGCTGCTGATACATCGACTGCCCGGCTCCAATCCATCGCCGATCATCGAACGCGCCTTACAGGCGGGCACCTGTAGCGCCGTGCTAGTTTCACTAGACTCATCCGCTGTCATCGAAGACAAGGCCATGATGCGCATTGAGCGGATCGCGCGCGATTTCGACGCGTTAGCCATACCGTTACACACTCGCACAACGCTCAATCTAGCCGCCTGACAGCGGGCCGGATTTCGTCCTCTTTTCCGATCCTCCGTCCGCTACCGACCTGCGGTCGCCGCTCCAACATAAAGCCTTCGCCTCCCCGACCTTCGAGGCCGACAGGCCATGCCTTTACGGGCAGCTTTTGTCACGCTGCCCCCACGACTGTCATTAATTGACTGGCCGTTCGACGGTTGGGTACAACATTTTTTTGCCCAAACGGCTTAATTTGGATAACGGCAGTTCATTTTGGGCCAGTTCAATCCGAAATAACCTCTATTGCATTGCAATAAAAGGGCTCCACTAATTCGTGGCCTATTCCGCGATTATTTGTGACTGTCTTCCTAACGGCCTATTTACGGCCTATAAAACACTCCGCAAAGCCCTTACAAATGTTTACATTTGCCAGTCAAATGACTAACCAACGATGGCATATGGCTTGCACTAGTTCTTAACAAGGGAATCGCGGACAAACGTAATAGTTAATACACAGGGATTAGTGAATCCAATAGCAATTTTTGTCCGTAACTCCCAATAAAACTGTTTCGCGGAGGATGTGCCATGGTTATGCAAGCGATATTCGAGGCAGAAATCGCAATCGAACAAAACAAGCCCCTCGTGGGATGCTTGACCAAAACGACATTGCGCCGTCAAACCATCGCATTCCGTGGAACGGGTGGAATCAGCGAGGAAAACGGTTCCTGCGGCTTCATTCCAGCCTTTCAGGATACCGAAACCGGCGCCGTGTACCGCGCGCGCTTCGCCGATGGCCGCCCTGCTCCCATGCATTTACTCGATGGGTTGCCATCCTCCGTGGTTGTCAAGCGAGACGAGAGCGGCAAAGTGGCCGCCATCAAATCCTCCTTGATCGCCGGCTTCATCCGTTGCGGACGTTTCTATACCCGCGAACAGGCCGCGGCGGCGCTGAACTGAAGAACCCACCCCAGAAAAGGAGTCAAGTTCATGGTGTACATTCTTTCAAAGCGGAGAAATACATCTCAGAAAATCGATGTCCGTACTTCCACGCGGCCGTTGCAGCCCGATGTGTCGCAGCAGGGGAAAGGCGCCGGTGAGCACCCGGATGTTCACCTGATGCATCCCCCCTACACGGGATGGGCCCGCGATGGGCGCGCCAACGAAGCTTAGCCATTTAACGGCTGGTGCGGCCTTCCGATCCCGCACCACCCAACCCGAACACTCCGTTCGCGAAGCAGATTGCCGATCTGCGGGTTTGTCCCCTTCCTTCCCCCCAATAGATTGCGTCGTATCGGGCAATCCCTCGGCTCGGAATCCTTGGGATCTTCGGCCTCGGAGGTCAGCGAATAACTCACCACCACTCAATATTTCACCGAACAGCCGTAGGGGCGAGTAGTGGGGTGCTCGATGGCCTTGCCGGCCGCCATGTCGCTCAATGCCTCGCGCACATAGTTATTGGCCGAGGCGATATCGGTTGGATCGGCGGTGGGTTTGTCGTCTATGCCGCCCATATAAACCAATTTGCCCGCCGGGTCGATGATGTACATATGCGGTGTGGTGCGAGCCCCATACAGCCGACCGATTTTACCGTCTGGGTCCAGCAGCACGGCGGTGGGCGAAGCGCCGCGACTGGCGGTCAACTCATTGGCCTGTTCCCCGGTCACGTAGCCCTGCTTGCCAGGGGCGGATGAAACGACGGTCAGCCATACGATGCCCTTGCCGGTGGCGTCTTTCTGCAGGGCCTGCATATTGCCGCTTTTGTAGTGTTTGACGGTATAGGGGCACTCGTGGTTGGTCCATTCCAGCACGACGGTAGAGCCTCGCAGATCGCTCAACTTGTGCGAAATACCGTTGCTGTCCATGGCCGTGAAATCCGGCGCGGCCTCGCCCACGGCCACGGTCGCCTGTACGGGCAGGATGACCGCCACGAACATGATCAGCGTGATCAGTGTGGCGATGGTTTTGCTCACGTAACGAATCATCAGAATGCTCCTCATTCCATTCGGTCGGTCAATTGGGGACTGATGCGTAGGTTTGACAAAAGCGGTTGAAAAAATTTCAAAACTGACAAACTTTGACAATTCGTTTCCAATCAAGGCGCCCAGCGGCGAACCGTCGGGGCGAATAGCTTGGGAGAAGCAGGTTTTATATGAACGGCGCGGTGTGACGGATTCGGTGGTGCGAAGGGTCAAGCATTGATTAGGACTGGATAGTTCCCGCGCCTGCCCGCTGACAAACCTGCTCCGGCCAGTGCGGGTCAGGTGGAACCTTGGAGAAAGTCCAGCGGCCCCGTGGGTATCCCCAAGACCTTCTTGCGAGTGGACAGCCCTTTGGCCTGCAAGCGTTCTTTGACGTCATCGGCCAGCGATCCCCGTTCATCATGGAGGTCGATAATCGTTTTGTAGACTTTGAAAAGCTGCGCGGTATCCCATTCGGACGATACCGGCTCGACGGATTCCGAATCAGTGGCCCGCTGCCAGCACTGGAACGCGGCATCGGCAATCGTCTCGTATATCACTGGTTCGGTCGCCAGGGCGTCCAGGCCCATGCAGCATTCCCACTCGGCGCCATTCATTTGCGCGCCATCGAAGCAAGCGGCATCCAGTGAGCAACGCCGAAACGAGACGTTATCGAGCACGGCGTTGCGGAAATCGGCGCGGCTGAAGTCACAGCCAATAAAAATCACTCCGCTGAAACGCCCGTCGCTGAGATTGGCGTCGACATAACTTTCGTTCTGAATAGTGGCTTTTCCGTCCGAGTTACGAATTTCGATGGCCTGGCGGGATCGATCCGCGTCCTCGCCGCTAGCCTGGACGTACAGGCTGAGAATACGGGGTTCCTTGAACCGGAAGCGGTCGCGGTCATGCCATAAAAAAACGGCCAGTCGCTGGGACTCCGGGGATTTCCAACCGTTTTCGGCCGTTTTCAAACCCACTCCGACGAAAAAATCCTCCGTTTGCAAATCCTCATTATTCTCAAGGGTGAGGTAGCGGTAAGGATCGTCCTGGCCCAATCCGCACTCCTGCAACAGCAACCATTTGAGCATCAAGGACATTGAAGGCTTATGAACAAAGCCCTGAACACGCATCGTTTCCTGTTTCACGATTTCCAGCGCCATCACGGCGCGGTTCCACAACTGCTTCAAGCGACGCGGGTTGTTGTCCAACACCTCCGCGATTCGAACAAGCTGGTTTCGTAAAGTCGCGTCCTCCACCGGTAGAATCGCGGCAAGGTGGCGGCTTTGATGCGTCGGCAATTCCAAGGCAAGCTGCACGAACTTTTCCAAATACCGCCGACCTTCGCCGGGAAACTGGCTGTCGATGGCTTTTTCAATCTGCTGCTTATGCGCGCAGATGAAAAACAGGCAGTTATCCAGATGCAAAAACAGCTTGATCTGTTCCAGCAAGCCGACGATTTGGGCGGGATCGTGGCAACGGTCCAAGTCGTCAATCAGGAACACCAGTCGCTTGCCGTCTTGGGTGGTTTCCTTGACCGCTTCCGCGATTTTTTCCTGTAAGTCCTTGGCGGCTTCTGCATCGTCCTGCTGCTTTTTTATACCCGTGAGGAAATCCAACAGCGGCAGCCCGCCGGTTGCGGCCTGGAATCCCAGTTCCGAGAGCATTTTGATGAACTCTGGCCCTGACTCGACGATGCCGTTGACCAGCCTACGGAATGGTCCGGGCTTTTTCGCCAGCGTGGCCAACAATGGCAACAGTAGCGATTTTTCATTGCGATACAGCCAGGGCGAAAATTCGACCATCTGCCAGCGTTCGGTCTCGCCACCTAGCCGTTCCGCCAGCATTTTGAGCAAACTGGATTTGCCGCTGCCCCAATCGCCGTATATTCCGACTACAAACGGAGATTGACTCTCACGCTGCAACACGTGGCTTTCGAGTGCTTTGACGAAACGATAGAAATGGAGTTGATCCTGTTCACGACCGATGGGTTGGTCGTCTAGCAGGAGGTGGGTGCTCATAGGATTGAGCCTAAATCGATTCTTTCCAGTGCCTCCGCCGCGGTTTGTCGTACAAACTCGCTTTCATCCTTCCTCAAAGCGTCAAGCAACACCCCCACCGCTCGGCTATCTCCCGTCCGCTCCAACACCAACCTCAACGCCGCATTCGCACGTACCGAGCCGTCCTGGTCGTTCCGCAGAGCATCGAGCAAACCGTCCTCCCCACGGCTATCACCTATCTGCCCCAACGCCTCCGCCGCACTCCCACGCACCGAGCCGTCCTGATCGTTCCTCAAGGCGTTAGCTCGACTATCTCCCATCCGCCTCAGCGCCCCCGCCGCGCTCCTACGCACCCAATCGTCCTGATCGTTCCGCTGAGCTTCAAGCAATGCCTTCACCGCTCGACTATCCCTCGTCCCCGTCAACGCATTCGCCGCGCTCCTACGCACCGTGTCATCCTGATCGCTCCGAAGCGCGTTAATCAACGCCTCCACCGCTTGACTATCCACCACCCACTCCAACACCTCCGCAGCACTACTACGCACCGAGCTATCCTGACCATTCCGCAGGGCATCGAGCAAAGGTTCCAATGTTCCCGCTCGAAAGCGCATGGCCCCACCGGCTTCCGTAAATAATCTAAATAACAAACCACCTAAGTACGAATAATCGGGGTCCAAATACAACTCAACCCAACGCCGAAACAAAGCATCGGACGCTTCCAACTCAACACGCGCTTCGGATGCACAAAGAAATGCTATCCGAAACGCGTAATGCATGATGTCCTCACGTTCGTGGCGGCGATTCAGAATTGATTGAATGAACTCGCTGCCCGATTCCTCGTCCTTCATACCCTGATGGGCCGCCGCCAGCCGGATCACTTCGCGCCAACGGGGATTGAACAAATACCGGCACAGATAGGAGTCGATTAGGGCGCGCCGCCGTGTGATGGCCCGCGCCGCCAAATATTCCTGAAAGGTCAGATGGAAAAAGCCGTATTCCTCGCCCCCCCGGTCGATCAACAATCCGCCGACTTCTCGAATCAGGAACAACAGTTTTTCCGCCTGTCGTTGCGCTTCGCCCTCTGGGAACCCCTGTTCCCGAATTAGAAAAGCGCGTGTTTTCTCCAGCAACGTATCTCTCGTCGCGCGGTTTTCCGGGCAGTGCTCCTGAAAATACAGAGCGATTTCTTCCAGTACGGCCTGAGTGTCGTCCTTGTTCAAACCGTCCTGTTCGATACGTTTGCCGCGCTTGAAGATCTCCCAATTGAAAATGAACGTGTCGATACACAGCTTGTAAAGCTCGACCCGCTGGCTCGGCAAAGTGCCGCCTTGGTGGTGAATCAGCCCGATGATCGTGCACAATAAGGGATTGGCCGCCAAGGCCCGCACGCCGGGATGGGCTTCGACCTGTCCAATCAAATCCTTGGCTTTTTTCTCGGCGCGGTTTTTAGTGGCCTCGTCATCGACGATGTCTTCGCGCCTTTCGATGGCGTACGTCCAGTTGTGAAAAAACCGGCGCATCCGCTCGTCGGTAAACGGTTCCAGCGTCGCCTTACCGAATCCGCCCATGAGGGGGGCCGCGTCATAACCGACGATACGGGAAGTCACCAGGCAGCGGTTGCCGGGATAACGCATCATGAGTTGTTGAATCGCTTCGACCGTGCGTTGTTTGGTCTGGGAATCCCGTTGCTCGTCCAGGCCGTCGAAAAGCAACAATGCCCGTTTGTCCTTTAGGGTTTGCTCGAACAGTTCAACCAACTCGATCTGCTCGTCAACTTGGCCAAAACCCCACTCGGCCGCGCCGGCACTCGCCAGATACTTCAAGATCGCTTCGCCAGGCCACCAGTCCACATTGTCCGACCAGGTTTTCGCGAAGAAGCGCAGGATGACCGGAATCGGCAGCCGCCGAAGATCGCCGGACCCGTAATCCTTCGCGTGCTGCCAAGCCGAATGTTTCCAGAGCGTGGTTTTTCCCGCGCCGGGGTCGCCCAGCAATACCCAGCGGTCGTTGCGTTTCCAGAGATCGTCCAGGGACAGGCCGGTTTCCGATCGTGCCCAATGTACCTCGGGCAAAGCGGGTTCGGGCAAATTGTCGGTACTAAGGATCAGTTCCGGCGATATCGTCGATGTTAAATAATTACGCAAACTGCCTTTGATTGATGAGCCTGGTATCCAAGCCAGACCATCGCCCTCCAATTTCGCCGTCAAACTGACGAATACCTCATCCAACGGCAGTTCGACGATGCGGCGAACCTGCATCACGCCGCGCGCATCGACCGTGCCGTAATCGCTTTTGATCTTTCGCAGGTAGCGTTCCAACATAGGTTCCATGCTTCGTTGTTCCTTGTGGATTAATTGGGAAACAATAGGTATTTCATCAATATCCGGCAATAGATTGGGAGCAGTTCAACCATGACACGCCGCCTTTCCCACGTCATCGGTTTCGACGATGGCCCGTTCGCCCGCGAGCATCGCGGCGACGTGCTGGTGGTGGGCGCGATTTTCGCCGGTTTGCGGCTGGAAGGCGTGTTGAGCGGCAAGGTGCGCCGTGACGGGGCCAATTCCACGCGGGTATTGGCGGAGATGATCGCCCGTTCCCGCCATGCGCCGCAGGTTCAGGCGGTGTTATTGCAGGGCATCGCTCTGGCGGGTTTCAACGTGATCGATCTTCCCGGACTGTATCGACGGTTAGGCATCCCGGTCGTCGCCGTCGCGCGGCGTGCACCGGATTTCGCCGCCATCGAGCACGCGTTGCTATCGCAGGTCAAAGGCGGTCGGCGCAAATGGCGGCTTATCGAGCAACTCGGCCCGATGGAACCTGTCGCGGGGGTATTCGTGCAACGCGCGGGCCTCTCGTTGCAAGAGGCCCAGTCGCTGATTGAAGGACTGGCGGTGCACAGCGTCCTACCCGAACCGCTGCGCACCGCTCATCTGATTGCCGGAGGCATCGTGCTCGGCGAGAGCCGCCACCGAGCCTAGTCGGCTTCCTTAGGCTTCCAGAACCCGCACGCCCAGGACGCCTTCGATGCTCCCGATGGACTCGACCACGCCCGACGGGATACAGCATTCCGCATCGACCAGCGTGCACGCGATGTCGCCGCGTGAGCGATTCAGCATATCCAGAATATTGATGTCCGCATTGGCGATGGCGGTGGAAATCCGTTCGATCATGTGCGGCACGTTGGCGTTCACCACCAGCAAACGATGTCCGCCGTTGCGGGGCATGGTCATTTCGGGAAAATTGACCGAGTTGTGTATCGTGCCGTGCTCCAGATAGTCGCGCACCTGATCGGCGACCATCACCGCGCAATTCTCCTCGGCTTCCTCGGTGGAGGCTCCCAAATGCGGCAAGGCGATCACCCGCTCGTGCTGTTTGAGGAGATTGCTGGGAAAGTCGCAGACATAAGCCTTCACTCGGCCCGCCTTGATCGCCCCGGAAACCGCGGCTTCATCGACGATGGGGCCGCGCGAGAAATTGAGAATCGTCAGGCCCGAACGGCAGGCCGCCAGACGCTTGGCGTCGATCATGGCCCGCGTTTCTTCTTGCAAAGGCACATGCAGGGAGACGAAATCCGCCTGCGCCAACACATCGCCCACGCTCATCACCTGCTGAACCTCGGCCGACAATTGCCAGGCGTTCCTGACCGTGATGTTGGGATCGTAACCGATCACCCGCATTCCCAAGGCCAGGGCGGCATTCGCGACTTTCACGCCGATCGCGCCCAGGCCGATCACCCCCAGGGTGCGTCCCGGCAATTCGATACCGACGAAATTCTTTTTGCCGCTTTCCACCTGTTCGGTGATCTGCTTGTCCATGCCTTCCAGTTGCCGGGTGAAATCCCAGGCCGGACCGATGTTGCGGGCGGCCATCAACATGCCGACCAACACCAGTTCCTTGACTGCGTTGGCATTGGCGCCCGGCGTATTGAACACCGGGATGCCCCGTTCACTCATTGCCGCCACGGGAATATTGTTGACTCCCGCCCCGGCGCGTCCGACCGCTTTCACGGTGGCCGGCACCGGCCATTCATGCATGTTGAATGAACGCAACAAAACGGCGTCGGGACGTTGAATCTCCGAAGCAACCTCATAGCGATCGCGCGGCAGCCGATCCAAACCCGCCGTGCGGATGTTATTCAATGTCAGAATCTTGTACATGCTCTCCCCGTATTCCTGAGCTGTCCGTCAACCGTGGCGGCGCGCGAAGTCATTCATGAAATCCACCAGCGCCCGCACGCCTTCCTCCGGCATGGCGTTGTAAATACTCGCGCGCATCCCGCCGACGGAACGGTGTCCCGCCAGATTCACCAATCCCGCTGCCTTGGCCTCGGCCAAGAAGGGCTTGTCCAGGTCCGCGCTGGCCAGCGTAAACGGCACATTCATCCAGGAGCGGCAGGCCGGGTCGATGGGATTCTTGTAAAAGCCCGAATGATCAATGGCCTCGTAAAGCATCGCCGCCTTGCGTTGATTGCGTTCGGCCATCGCCGCCAGACCGCCTTGCGCCTTCAACCACTGAAAGACCAGGCCGGCGATATACCAGGCATAGGTCGGCGGCGTGTTGAGCATGGAATCGTTTTCCGCCTGCGCCTTGTAATCCAGAACGGACGGCGTAATGGGCAAAGCCTGTCCGATCAGGTCATCCCGCACGATCACCAGGGTCAACCCGGAAGGTCCGATGTTTTTCTGCGCGCCGGCGTAAATCAACCCGAAGCGGGAAACATCCAGCGGCCGGGACAAAATGGTCGAGGACATATCCGCCACCAGCGGGACATCGCCGACGTCGGGAATCTCGTGGAATTCCACCCCGTTGATGGTCTCGTTGGGTGTGTAATGAAAATAAGCGGCCTGGGCATCGCACTGCCATTCGCCGCGTGGCGGCAAGGCGGTGAACTTGCCGGCCTCGGAACTGGCGGCCACATTGACTTGGCAGTGGCGCTTGGCTTCGCTGATCGCCTTTTTGGACCACAAGCCGGTATTGAGATAATCCGCCTTGCCCTGGCCTCGCAGCAGATTCATAGGCACCGCGGCAAACTGTCCG
>JACKMZ010000008.1 GCA_024235135.1 Gammaproteobacteria bacterium
GCGCCCAACAGGGTCGCTGGTCGGGCACTTCCCTGCAGCGCGCCAAGCATCTTGATTACACCATGCGCACGGCGCTGTTCGAGGGTCATTTGGATCGTGGCTGCAATGCCTATGGGGCCTGCGAACGGAATATCATCGCTCTGTCGATACGCAATCGTGCGCGCGAATCCTGCACCAGTCGCCAGGGTTGCCGGTTCAACGGGGATTTCCAAGGGGCGGCGTCCACTGTCTCGCAATACAATATCTGGGACGAGTTTCTCACCCAAGTGTCGGGTTTGACGGCCTGTTTCCTGCGCGACGACCTTTCGAGCGGCGGTTCCCGCGCCGAGTATTACACCAAGTTGCAGCGCATGTACGAGCAGAATGTCGGCGACGTGCAGCGTATCCTGTTCGGTGGCGATCAGGATCTATTGGCGGTGTTCCCCGGTAATTCGCTGCGGGACGTGAAAGACCTCCGTCATTATTACCATGCGCCCGCCATGGGCAAGTGTTTCCCCGGTTATCCCCGGGCGGAGTATATGACGGGAGCGGTCGCTCACAAGGGCACTGATTACGCTTTGTTGGCGAATACCCGCATTTATGTCGATGGTCAGACCTCGGGCGGTTATTTTTTTCGGGACTTCGACTTGCGGCAAGACCCCGATCGGGATGTCGTGACCCTGGTCGATCGCTATCCCGGCTTTGTCGTGGACGGTCGTAAGGTGTCTCTGCGGCAAGCATCCAATTGTTTACCCTATGGCGTGCCCGGCGGCTGCGGTTTTCGGGAAGTCGGCCGTTATCGCAAGACGCCATCTTGGTTGAACGCGGGCAAACCATTGGAATTGCGGTGCCAGGTCAAGGATCGGGGCGCACAGTGCCAGAGTCCGGGCGCCCTGACGACGGTCCAGGTGGGCGGTTCGTGCGATGTGGAAATGCGGCCGGTCAGTGGTGTGGACTGACCATGGCGACCATCAGGGCTTGGCCGATGGAGGCTCGATGTTCTCCAGATCCAGCCACGCGTCGCTGCCGTCGTCGAGAGCGAGGGCCTGATGGGTCGTCGTCACCCGCAAGCCGTTGCGTGGACGCGGGAGATCGGGTGGTCGGATCGCATCCCCGATCGCCAGGCGTAAGGCCCAATAAGGTAGCGCCAGACCGCTCAGACAACTCATGTTGATGCCGCCGGACATGCGCGCGTTGACTTCCAGAAAGCAGGTCTGCTGGCCTGCGTCGGGTAGCCGCCGGTCACAAGTTTGGATGTTGATCAGGCCGTTGAGTTGAAAAGCTTGGCAAATCCGGGCCGCCATCTGTTGGCCTACGGGATGGTCTTCGATGACCTCGAAACGCCCGGCGGCGGCGCGGGGTTTACAACGGGTGACGCTGCATACCAATTGGCCGTTCGAGACCAGGCAATCGATGGAGCGTTCGTCGCCCGACAGGTATTCCATGGCGAGAAATTCCAGATCGCGATGATTATTCGCCAGCAAGCCTCTCAATTCGTCAGGGTGGATGCGCCAGATTTCGTTGCTCATGAATCGCTCGAAGGGACTGCGCTTTTCGTCGAGGATACGAAATCCCTGCGCATAGAGCCCCTGAGCCGGTTTGATGCATACCGAGCGTTGCGGATAACCGAGTTCGGCGAGGGCGGCGTCGAATTCCCGGACAGTGCGAAATGACCGCCATTGTGGGAATGCGATGCCCAGGGGACTCAGCCTTTCGGCGGCGCGCCGCTTGTCGTCGATGATCGCCAGGATGTCCGCGTTCGGGCAGGGCAATAGTACCTGCACTCCCTTTGCGACGAAGCGTTGGCGATGCGCGAATATCAGGGGAAGCCGGGATTGCGGCCAGAACAGATCGATGCCTTGTTGCTGGCAACAGGTCAGTAGCCAATCGAGATAGACGTCTCCATTGGCCGTGCGTGGTTCCGGCAGGAAGGTATCGGCTACCGTACGTAAGGGGGTATGGCGTGTGCCGTAGCTGGCGACCAGATGGAATTCGCCGGGCCGCATCGCTTGATGGATCAGAGCGATGGCGTGGTGGACGTTGGATAGCCCCTGGTTGAATAGCACCCGCATAGACAAGGATCAGTCAGCCTCGCGCTCAATCCGACGCCGGTTCACGTTGCCGCAACGCCGCCCGTCGTCCGTTGGACGGCGTTGCGGGCGGTCGATGTCAATGTCCCCAACGCCGGTTGAGCGTGATGCCTCGGGGTTTGCGTTTCTTGAGCCGTTGCGCGACCTTCTGATATTCCTCGGCGGTCTCTATGCAGATTTCCTGAGCGGTGCGGCTGTCCTCGCCTTCCTTGGGCTGGCGTTGCACGTAGCTGCCATCCGCCTGCATATCCCAGGCGCTACGCCGATTGTTCAACTGCGTGTTGAGGATGAATCGCAGCTTGTCGCGCAATTCCTGGGTTTCCACCGGTGCGACGACTTCCACACGACTTTCCAGGTTGCGTTTCATGCAATCGGCGGAACCGATGAAATATTCTTCTTCGCCGCCGTTGCGGAAATAATAAATGCGGGTATGCTCCAAAAACCGGCCGACGATGCTGATCACTCGGATATTCTCCGATAAGCGGGGGATACCGGGCCGCAGGCGGCAAGTATCGCGCACGATCAGATCGACCTTGACGCCTGTCTGGGAGGCGCGATACAGGGCCGCCGTAATTTCCTTGTCCTCCAACGCGTTCATCTTGAATTGAATCAGCCCCGGCGATGACGCGGAGTGTTTGGCGATTTCCCGCTCGATCTTGGCCAGCAGCGCCGGTTTAAGATGTTTGGGCGCGGGCAGCAGCTTGCGATAGTTGCGGTTGACCACATAGCCGGTGGTCAGGTAATTGAAGAGTTCCGTGAGGTCCTCACCGATCTGTGGGTCGCAGGTAAGCAGACCCAGATCGCTGTAAATACGCGCGGTGCCGGAATGGTAGTTACCGGTGCCGATGTGCGCGTAACGACGTAGGCCATCGTAATCCTGTCGCAAGACGAAGATCACCTTGCTGTGGGTTTTCAAACCCAGTACGCCGTAGCTGACATGAATGCCCGCTTCTTCCAAGTGGTTGGCCCATTGGATGTTGGCGAATTCATCGAAGCGCGCCTTGAGTTCCACGGCCACGGCGACCTGCTTGCCGTTCTGGGCGGCGTCGACCAGATACTGGATGATTTTGGAATCCTGCGAGGTGCGGTATAACGTCATTTTGATGGCGACCACCTTGGGGTCACGACTGGCCTCGCGCAGGAACCGCTCCACGGACGTAATGAAGGATTCGTAAGGATGCTGCAGCAGAATCGGTCCCTGGTCCCGAATCACATGGAAGATGTTGGGAGCGCCGATCAGTTTAGGATGGTCCAGTGGATGATGCGGGGGATCGCGCAGGTCCGGCCGGTCGAGAAACGCCAGTTGCATCAGGTCGCGTTGGGCCAACAGACCGTCCACCTCGAAGACGTCGGAGTCCTCGTTCAAGCCCAGTTCGGCGGCCAGCATGCCGCGATGGCCAGGGTCCATGCCCTTGCCCACTTCCAAGCGCACGATGGGCGCGAATTTGCGATCGCGCAATTCGGATTCGATCATCACCAGCAGATCATTGGCCTGCTCCTCGGCTTGTTCGGTGATGGCGTTGCGAGTGACCCGGAATAGCTCACAGGTTTCTATCACCATGCTGGGGAATATCAGATCCATATTGTTGGCGATGACGTCTTCCAGCGGCACGCAGACTAATTCATCACCGACTTGCAGGAAACGCTTGATTCCCGCGCCGGTCGGCACCTTGACGCGTACCAGGGCGCTATGTTCCTCGTCAGCGTAACGCACCGCCACCAATAGATTGAGTGACAGATTGGAAATGAATGGAAAAGGATGGGCCGGGTCCATGGCTTGAGGGGTCACAAGCGGGAAGATATTTCGAATGTAGTAATCCCGCATTTGTGTTTGTTGCTCGGGGGTCAGTCGTGCGTAGCTGCGTATCATCAAGCCCTGAGCCTTGAGCGCGTCGTGGAGTTCCTGCGCGAGCTGACGTTGCTGCTCCTGCAAATCATTGACCACCGCATAACATTCGGCGATTTGCTGCTGGGGAGTGCGGCCATCCACGGTCAGTTCCTTGACGCCGGCCCCGACTTGCTGCTTCAGGCCGCCGACGCGCTTCATGAAGAATTCGTCAAGATTGGAACTGACGATCGCGAGAAACTTCAGGCGTTCCAGCGCGGGGTTGCGCTTGTCATGTCCTTCCTGTAGCACGCGGCGATTGAACTCCAGCCAGGTGAGTTCTCGGTTGAGATACCATTCCGGCGAGTCCAGATCGAAAGTCTGGGGTTTGGGTTCATCCGCGGGGGGCGGGGTATTTTCCTGCACCACCTCGGAATGGGGTTGTCGCGCGGCGCGCAGCGCTGCCTGAAGGTCGATAGCGAGGGTTTGATCCATTCCGGCCGAGTTGTCCGCGCCGCTATCGGGGCGTGATTCGTTTTTCAACGTCATGATGAAAGTACCTTGAAAATATATTGATTTAAGTTTAAGTCACAGACCGAGGACTGTTACCGATGTTCTGAATGATTGTGAATATATTAAGGACGATTTGTTTTTGTTTATTTACAACGCCTGTATATTGATGTATCGCAATGCATCGTTTGTTCTAAAATAGATATAAGGTTGTTACACTGTCCGCGCCTATTCCGGGCGCAGGCTCGGGTGGCGATGGGGCGAGACGAACTATCGACAACATCGCCGAACTCCGAAGTCCTGAGTATCCGCGCTTCGTTCGATTCTTGTCATCAAAACGAAATAATTGGGGGGAGAAACCGATGAAACGGTGGCTGTGCATAGGGGTATCATGTTCATTGCTGATGCTCGCCGGCCCATCTCAGGCTGGTAAAATCTATAAATACGTGGATAGTCAGGGAGTCACTCATTACAGCAACGTGCCGAACGACACGCGCTACAAGCTGGCCATGGTGATCAAGGATACTCCCCAAACCCAACGCCCCTCCAGTTATACCCCGTTGGTGCCGCTTGGTCAGGGAGGATATGCCATAGGATTTAGCGGCAAGGGGCTCGGTACTACCGGCAGCGGCAACCGACCGTTTTCGGTCAACGAGAAAAACCGCCAATTCTACACGCCCCACATCGCCCAGATAGCCCGTAAATACAGTCTCGACCCCCTGCTCCTCCATGCCGTGATCAGCGCGGAATCCGCCTTTAATCCCACGGCGCGTTCTCCCAAGGGCGCCATGGGATTGATGCAATTGATGCCGGCCACCGCCCGTCGTTTCGGTGTCTACAATGCTTGGGATCCGGTCGCCAACATCGAGGGTGGCGCCCGCTATCTGCGTTGGCTGCTCGATCAGTTTCAGGATAGCCGACTCGCTCTTGCCGCCTATAATGCCGGGGAAGGCGCGGTGATGCGCTACGGTAACCGGATACCGCCTTTTCCGGAGACGCGGACCTACGTAACGAGGGTGCAACGCTTCTATACGCATTATCAGCGTTTCAATTGAAGCGACAAGCGGATGCGGGCCGCGCCGGCATCCTGCTTGAGTGCGGTCTCCCCTCGCAACGGCCCCTTTCCAGGGGCCGTTGGCATTTCAATCGGATCATCGGGTTGTGGTTCGGGGTGCTGTGCGCCACCTGGTGCGTACAGGCCGACGAACTGACGCTCAGCACCCAACGGCTCGCCTTCGTGGCGGCCGACAAGGCTTTGCAGGCGGGCGTTCCGGTCGCCATAACCCCGCTGCGTGATTATCCACTTTACCCTTATCTGGTATTTCGTAGCCTGCAACAACATTTGCAGGATCTGCCCACCGTGGAAATACGCGCCTTTCTGCGCGATTACGCCGATACGCCGCTGGCCAGGCGGTTGCGCGGCGCCTGGTTGCGACAACTAGCCACGGCGCAGCGCTGGGACGATTATTTGCTGGACTATCAGCCTGACGACTCGGTCGAACTGGGGTGTTGGCAACGCCAGGCTTTGTTGGCCACGGGTAAACCTCAACTCGCCTTGGAAGGGATTGCCGAGGTCTGGATGCAGGGCGTTTCATTGCCCAATGCCTGCGATCCTGTGTTCGAATTCTGGCGTCAGCAGGGCGGATTCACGCCGGAACGCGTTTGGCGGCGTTTCACCCTGGCCCTGGATAAAGGACAGCGGGGTTTGGCTGTCTATCTGAAGGGATTGCTGCCCGCCGCGCAACAGCCGATGGCCGAGCACTGGCTGCAAGTCGATGCCAATCCCGCGTTGTTGCTCGACTTGGAGTTAGACCCTCGAGAGGACGATACGGCAGCTATCGTCTTGTATGGCTTGAACCGTTGGAGCCAGCAGGATTCGGTAGCGGCCGCCGCGGCCTTGGATGTCCTCTTGCCTCGGTATCCTCTGCCGCCGCACGCTCTGGTTGAATTGCAACGGCAATTGGCCCTGTTCGTGGCCAGTCGCGGTCATCCTAGCGGCTTGCCGCGATTGAACGCTTTGCCTGCGGAGGTGGTGGATGAGCAAGTACGGGAATGGCGGGTGCGTGTCCATCTGGCCAAACCGGACTGGCAAGCGGTGTTGGCCGGTTTGGATGGTTTGCTGCCCGATGACAGGGCCAAGCCCTTGTGGCTTTATTGGCGAGCGCGGGCCCTCGAAGCGAGTGGATTGGCCGAACAGAGTCGGGCGATCTATGAGCAACTGGCCGGATTACGGGATTATCATGGATTTCTAGCGGCCGACCGGATCGGTAAGCCTTATCAAATCGTGGATGTCCCGTTGGTGGTGGACAACGTGGAACTGAACGTTTTGGAACGGTTACCGGGCCTGCAACGGGCGCACGAGCTGTTTCTGTTGCAGCGTTTCTGGGAGGCCGGCGTGGAGTGGCGAGAGGCCATCGCCGGATTGACGCCGGCGCAGTTGCAGCAGGCGGCCAAATTGGCGCAGCGCTGGGGTTGGGATTTTCAGGCTATCTTGACCCTGGCGCGGACCGATTACTGGGATGATCTGACCTTGCGCTTTCCCACGCCCCATCAGCAGCGCGTGATCGAGATCGCGCGCGAGACGGGTATGGACCCCGCATGGCTATTCGCTATCCAACGTCAGGAAAGCCTATTTCGCAGTGATGCACGTTCCCCGGCAGGCGCGCTGGGACTGATGCAAATTTTGCCGACCACCGCCGAGCACATCGCGGTGGACGCGGGTTTCCAAACCACCACGGATCTGGATCTGGTGCAAGCCGACACCAACATTCGCTTGGGTGCGTATTATCTGCGTCAGATTCTAGGTCGGCTGCAAAACAATGTGGCGCTGGCGACCGCCGCCTACAACGCGGGACCGGAAAGGGTGATACAGTGGCTGCCCATTGATCAGGCCAGTGAAGCGGATCGGTGGGTAGAAACGATTCCCTATTGGGAAACGCGCAATTATGTGAAGCACGTCATGGAATACGCGATCATCTATGGGCGACGCTTGAATGACCCGCCTGTTCGCCTGTTGGCTCACCTGGGCGAAGTGCTGCCCGCGCCCGTGCGCCCCTTCCAACCGTCCGGCCTGCTTCAGTAGGCTTCGAACACAAAGCGGGCCGAGCCGATGTTGATCTCATCCCCTTTGGTCAGGGGCAGGGTCTCTTCCGTTTCCAGCCCCTGACCAGCGATACCCACGCTGCCGGACTCGGCTGTGTTCTTGAGCCAGTACAGACCGTTTTTGAATTGGAGTTCCGCGTGTTGTGCCACGACGTCGGGGGCATTGATCATCACGCCTGCCTGGCGGGAACTGCCCAATGATATCCGTTTGGGCAGATAGACGTGCAGTATCCGCTGCTGGGCGGAATCCTCGCGATAAAAGCGGGCGTTCAGCATCAATCCGGGTTTATCGACCCCATTCAGGGCGGCCGCCTTGTCCTGCAGGCGCTTGAGATTCACGTAGCGGGTGCGGAGATTGTTCTTGAGGTCGCCGCTGCCAGCTTTTTCCAGTTGCTTGACCATGGCCACCACTTCCAACAAGTATTGCCCGAGTTCCTCGGCCTGGTGCGTGTTTTCCAGATCGTCGGCGAAATCCAGTTCGGCACTCCAGGACACCGCGACGTGGAGTTGGAACAGACCGCAAAAGTCCAGGGTGTCACCGGATTCCAGACGCTGCCAACCGCCGAAGACCAGTTTCTGGGCATTCAGTCCGGTGTAACTACCTTCATGCATGCTGGCGTGCATGATGGCCAATCCATCACCGCTGGCGCAAATGGCACAATGCAGGCGGGAGATCTGTCGAAAACCCGGCACGAAACCCAGGGCGAAATCGCCAAAGCAGACATCGGTGCTTTCGTTGTAGCGTCCTAGCACCATGAAAGGGCGTGACACCAGTTCGATGCGTTCTGGCGCCTGTTCGGGATTCAGACTGCGTAACAAGGCGCGGGACAGGGTCGTGCCGCGTCCCGAGAACGTGTTGGCCGCCGATTGAACCTGCGCGACCTTGGCTTGCAACACACGGGTTCGTTCTGATTCGAGTTCCAGTTCGATAGGCAGCAATTGCTCGATGCTGGGGGCGTGGCGTCCCATGCTGGCTAGCCGCCCTCCCTCTATGCCCTTGATCCCCCGTGGCAGATCGAAAACCGCCATGGAGGGTGTATTGCCGGTGGTGCGTACCCGCACGAACGGTGCTTTATCCTGCCCAGGGAAACTCAGTAGAATGCCATGCCGACTGCGGTAGGCCTGCCACTCGCCGTTGTTGTCGCACACTTCGACCTCGACCCCCAGGGTCGCGAGCTGGGCCTCGTAAGGTGCGCGGTAGTGCAGATAGACCGGCAGTACGTCATGTCCTTCCAGTAACTTGATGGGGCGGGGTTGGGCATGTTCGGTAATATCCAGATCCAGGGAATCGAAACGAATACGGATTTCCCGAAACACCCAGGGTGTCGTGTTCATCACCAGCGCCGTCAATACGCTGGGTCGCCCAGGTCGGCACTCGGGGGCGGCATTGAAGGCCAACTCGATGGTTTGTTTTTTGTCCATTTGCTTCAAAATGCGTTGTTCACGCTCGGCGACCCATTCCTCACCCAAACCACACAGTTCTTTAAAGTGTTCTATGACCAGTTGATCAGAGGCGGTTTTGCCGGTTTTCTTGCTCCATATTTCACTTAATAACTGCTCCAATTCTTGAAGGTTTTCCGGAGTGGGTCCAGTATGCTCCGGATGAAAATGGACAAAGCGCCTCAATTCAGGCGGATAGGTAAAATCTTCTATAGTCATAATATCATTGTGAACAAGCTATTAAATAGAAACAACGCCACGGCGTAGAATACAATAGCGATGTTTTAGTCCACTACGGCATGAGTATTAGGCATCCAGGGTATGTTGTATTGCCGGTTTTTATCCTTGTATTTTAGCTATTATTTTTCGTTGGCACGATCCAAGGTCTGCCTTGTGATGACACGGCCACCTTTATACACGCAAGCAAACCCGTGTGGCTTGTGTTAGAGATAGGGCGCGGAGGATAGCCTTGAAAATAAAACATATTATGTTGTTGATCATCACTGTGCTGACTATCGGCTTCCTACAGCCACTCGTTATGCTGATCGGCGGATTCACCTTGATCGCTGGCGTACTGGCATGGATTTATTCAGACCTGCCACCGGAAAAACAGAACGCTTGGGAGTCACGGATCGCGCACTTTATGGAACAGTTGCGTAATGGGTTGCGGAAACAGCCGAAACCTTATGCCGATACTCCGATCCTGGACTCCGAACCCAGGCCGAAAATCAAACGTTCCACTCCAGTCCGCGAAGAATTAGTGCAAGTCGGGAGTAACACGCCTGACAAGGAATACCCCGATCGTTCTGCGACCCCCAGCTAGTCTTGCCGCAATACCCGTCAGTAACCCACGTTCAAGGCCAGGATCGCCGCTTCGGCCGAAGCCCAGACGTATTCAGTCCGTAGGGCTTTAAAATCCATGACGATGGCTTTTTCGTGTGATAGCCATCGTCGCCGTTGCTATCATCCGTTTGCATGGAGCACATCGTCGCGCGGATCACTCACGTTGTTGACGAAGATTTCGATCATGATCAGCATTGCCATAAAAGTATCGAAGGTGGCCAGGATGTCATTGACATTGAGCAAACAGAATGAGGAACTGACGCGGCGCTGAACCCTGGTTACACGCGCTCCAACCTGAGGACGAGGGTTCTCGATACGGCCGGCAAGCGTGCGCGAGCGAATGACGGCGCGTCACACGTATATCGGTGGTTCCTCTTTTCCGTCGAACCGTGGGTTCTCTTTCCTTGACTCAATCAGGGCGGGGATCGCCTTGGGCAGGCGCGGCTGACCCTGGGTTATTCAGTACGCGGCCGTGGGAGAAACCCAAAATCACGATCAACGGTTCTGACTCAACGGGCGGCTTTGGCGCGCACGCCCATGACCCGGCCGGCCTGGGTGGGATGAGGCAATTGGATGTGCTGGGTCATCAGCGCGTTAAGCTCATCTAGGATCACCACGGGCATCGGCGCGCCCCGGCGCTCCGTCAGATCGACATGAATCAGCAGCAGTTCCGTGGTGGCGATCAAAACATCCTGGGTGGCGTGCATCATGCGATGAAAGTAGTGGATGCGCTTGCTGTCGAATCCAAGTAGCTGTGTGGCGACGTTGAATGGCTCGCCGGCATGTAACTCGCGTTGGTAATTCACGTGCATTTCAACCACGAAGGTCGAGCACTGTGTCCGCGCGCGATACCCCGCATCCATGCCCAGATAGTCCATCAGGGCGTCAGTGGCGTGATCGAAGGCCAGTACGTAATACGCGACATTCATATGGCCGTTGTAATCGATCCAAGCCGGTGGCACGTTGCCTTGATAGAGCACTAGCGGGGCTGGGTCCGAGGGAGGGGTTTGCTTGGAAAACATCAGACGGCAATTCGCATTAACGGGTCGGAAGACGGTGTGTAACGAGCCACAGCTCGGAGCGTATGGAGTCCGGTCATGGTCTCCAGTGTTCGGGGTTCGCCCAATGCCGGCTGTTGAACCACTCGGGCGTCGTTTTGTAGGATTCGATAGTATAGTGAAAAAGTTGCAGGGGTTTTCCTTCCACTTGGTAGCAAGACAGGATAGTCATGCCATAACTCAGCAGGTCCGCTGTCCGCCAGTAGCTTCGCAGAGCTTCCCAACGGTGTCCTAGAGGCACCAACACGATCAGACGGTGAGCCTGCACATCGCGTAGCCGAGCCAACAGGATGCCCGCCGTCCTGCGATCGAGGTATTCCAGGGTATTGGCTACCACAGCGAGATCGAAGCGCGCCTGTTCGTCGAGAGTTGCCAGGATATTATCGGTTAAGTGCGTGCGTTGACAATCGGCGGGTAGCGTGGTGGGCGGCAGCGGGTCGTGCTCCGGATCGATGAGCAGTAGCGAACGCGGGCGCGCAACTTCCAGTAAAGTAGCAAGATCCTTATGATGTACTCGATGGTGTACAGGATGCATGGCGGGTTTCCACTGCTACTTTTTCGAGGGCAAGGGTATGATTTCCGCCTGGATTCTCCCGGCAGGCGGGGTTCATTGTAATTGAAAACGAGGTGGGCGCGATGCGTGGACGAGTATTAATTGTAGCGGGATCGGATTCGGGTGGCGGGGCAGGCATTCAGGGCGATCTGAAAACCGTCACGGCGCTCAGCGGTTACGCGGCCACGGCGCTCACCGCGTTGACCGCTCAGAATACCCGTGGCGTGTTCGGCATCCTGGCCGTACCACCGGATTTTATCATCCAACAAATGCGGTTGGTGCTGGAGGATATCGGCGCCGATTGTATCAAGACCGGCATGTTGCACAACAGTGTCGTGATCGACGCCGTGGTCGGCGTCTTGGCCGATATGGCCCCCAAGACGCCGCTGGTGGTCGACCCGGTGATGTTCGCCAAGGGCGGTGCCGCGTTGTTGGACCCCGCGGCCCGTGAAAGCCTGAGTACCCGCCTATTGCCACGGGCCACGGTCGTGACTCCCAATACCGAGGAGGCGGAGGCCCTGACCGGCATCGCCATCACCGATCCCGATGCCATGGTCGTCGCGGCGCGGATTCTACTGGACCTGGGACCGCAGGCCGTCTTGATCAAGGGAGGCCATCTGCCGGGCGAAAATGTCATCAATTTGCTCGTCACGGCGCAAAGCGTGCATCGCTTTGTACAACCCCGACTAGAGAGTCCCCATACACATGGTACCGGTTGCACGCTGGCCTCGGCGGTGGCGACGGGTCTGGCGCAGAATCTGTCGTTGGTCGCCGCCGTGGAGCGGGCCTTGGATTATGTGCATGAGGCCATCCGTAGCGCGCCGGGGTTGGGTGGCGGTCATGGGCCGCTCAATCACGCGCACACCGTGCGACCCCAGTAACCTGTTAAGCCGTCATAAACGAAGCTTACCGGCTTCGATTGTGGCCTGCTCAACACGGACTCCTTCCAGGCTCAACCATCCTGCGCACTATTCCTGAGTGAACTCCGTATGAATGCGATTACCCCTCAACCCAGTTGCGCCGATCCGTTCGATAAGGAGGCTTTGCCCGTACAGGAAGCCCTACACCGTATTCTGGACGCCGTCGAAGCCGTCAGCGGGTACGAAAAGCTCGCCCTACGTAGCGCCCTGGGGCGAATACTGGCGCAGGCCGTGGTATCGCCGATGGCGGTACCGGCACACACCAATGCGGCGGTGGATGGTTACGCGGTACGCGTCGCCGATGCGCCGCTCACGGGCACGGTCGAACTGCGTGTCATTGGGACGGCTTGGGCCGGTTCATCCTTCTCGGGGCGGGTCGAAGCCGGCGAAGCCGTGCGCATTATGACCGGGGCCGTTGTCCCCCCAGGGGCGGATAGTATCGTCATGCAGGAACATGCCGAACGGGATGGCGATTGGGTACGCATAGGTCCTGGCCCAAAGTCTCGGCAGAACATTCGCCTGGCCGGCGAGGATCTGGCTGCCGGCATGGCGGTATTAGAAGAAGGGCGCCGTCTCTCGCCCGCCGATTTGGGCTTGCTGGCTTCCCTGGGCATTACCGAACTGCGGGTGCGCCGTCGGCTCCGGGTCGCCTTCTTTTCAACTGGAGATGAGTTGCGTTCGCTGGGAGAGATCTTGGCCGAGGGTGAAATCTACGACAGCAATCGGTACACCCTGTACGGTATGTTGCAGCAACTCGGGGTGGAACTGCTGGATATGGGCGTGGTGCGCGACCGCCGCGAGGACTTGGCAATGGCCATTGAAGAGGCGGCGCGCCATGCCGACGTCATCATCACTTCAGGCGGGGTATCGGTTGGGGAAGCGGATTTCATCAAGGAAATACTCGCTGAACTGGGACAAGTGAATTTCTGGAAGATCGCCATGAAGCCGGGTCGTCCCCTGGCCTTCGGTCGAATCGGGAAATCGCTGTTTTTCGGGTTGCCCGGAAATCCGGTATCGGTGATGGTGACCTACTATGAATTCGTGCAACCCGCCTTGCGTCGCATGATGGGGGAAGCCGTCATCGACTCTCCCCGCTTCAAGGTCCCTTGCGCTACGCGCTTGCGCAAAAAACCCGGTCGTACCGAGTTCCAGCGCGGCATATTGGAAACCCAGGCCGATGGCAGTCTCATGGTGCGTGGTACGGGCGATCAAGGCTCGGGTATTCTACGCACCATGAGCCGCGCCAACTGCCTGATTGTCCTACCTCATGACGGTGGGACTATCGAGCCCGGCACATGGGTCGATGTACAACCGTTCCACGGCTTGATGTAGCTTCGTCGTCGCGCCTTGGCATCACAAGGGATGGACGTAATGCTCATCCTGCACGGGCACGACCTGATCCAACACATCTCTGAGTACGCGGCCCGGCGAACCGATGGAATCCACCGCTACTACGTCTTTCTGCGGATAATACTCCAGCAAGGGGAAGGTTTCGCGCTGGTAAACCTGCCAGCGTTGGCGGATGACTTTTTCGTCGGCGTCATCGTAGCGGTTCTCCTTCAAGGCGCGCTTACGCAGCCTTTCGACCATGGCTTGCTCATCTTCGCAGTGCAGATGCACGACCTTGAGCACATCCACGTACTCGCTCATCAACTTCGCCTGCTGGGGGGTGCGAGGGATGCCGTCGAGAATCAGCAAGTCGACCAGTGGCTTGTAGTCGCCCAGCACGGTATGGGCATGGATGGCCTGCACCCATAGCCGCACGGTCAGTTCGTCCGGTACGAGTTCTCCCCGCGAGCTGTATTCATAGAACTCCCTGCCCAGGTCGGAGGTGATGTCGAGGTTACGGAAAACCTCACCGCAGGAGAAATGATAAAACCCCGGAATGTTGCCAAGAATTTTGCCCTGGGTACCTTTACCGGTACCAGGGGCGCCAAATATGAGAACAGCCTTGTAGGGAGTCATGATTTTCGCTCGAAGTGGAGACCTGTGGATAAACAGTCAACCGTGTTGACCGCCCTTTGCCCAACAGCCCCAGCGATCCGCAAGAGCGGTGACGCATCGACATGTTGCGGCGTTTAATGAAAAAGATAGACACCGCGAGGGCCTGCATCAAGAATGGTACCGGGGTGTGGGAATTTAGCAAGTGTATTGGTGGGGATGGCGCTGTCAGGCGGAGCGAAAATGGTGTTCTCCGTTGATTGCCTGGGTCTGTGCCTGGGCTTGTTCGAAATAGATGGGGGAAATGACGATGCTCCAACCCGCTGATCGGGAAGTTCTGCGGCAAGCGGTGATGGCTCTGGAAAATCCCGGTTTCGCCGCACGCCTGTCCCATTGGGTTGGAACGCCCCTGGAAAAGGCGTTGGTTTTATTGCCCGAGCCGGTCGCGGCTTCCGTTCATGAGGCCAGCCAGCAGGCTTTGACCAAGGCGTTGGACTGGGCGATCGTCAGCCTGGGCAATCCCCAGTTGAACAATGCGCTGTCCGCGCGTCGTCATCGCTTGTTATCTTGCCTCAGCGGCGCCGTGGGCGGCTTCTGGGGCGCGCCGGCTCTGGCTGTCGAGTTGCCGGTTACCACGTTGCTTATGTTGCGCGCTATTGCGGCCATCGCGGTCGAGCAAGGCGAGGATATGGACGAGATCGATGCCCGCTTGGCCTGTTTGGAAGTATTCGCGCTGGGCGGGAACAGTGATCGGGATGATGGCGCTGAAACCGGCTATTTCGCCGTGCGCGCGGCTTTGGCCAATGCCGTGTCGGAAGCGGCTCAATTTCTGGCGCAAAGGAATCTGGCGGACAGCAGCGCGCCGGCCCTGTTACGCTTGCTGGCTCAGGTGAGTACCCGCTTCGGCGTCAGTGTCTCACAGAAGCTGGCGGCACAGGCGGTGCCGTTGATCGGCGCCTTGGGGGGCGCGTCCGTGAACTGGATGTTCATGGACCATTTCCAAAGCATGGCCCAAGGGCACTTCAACGTCCGCCGGCTCGAACGCGAATACGGCAAGGCGGTCATTAAAGCGGAATACCAGCGGCTTTGCGACGAGCCGTGACCGCAAGTCCCGCCTAACCGAACAGTCTTGTTATCAACGCCCCGGCGCCGGGGGCGGTGGAAGCGTTCCGGATGCATCGATGCCTTGTGTCGCCTTCCGCGCTTCCTGTGCCACCTGATCCTCGATTTGTTGTCGCGAGCGGGCAATCCGCAACCAATGCGTCAAGGTTTCCAGATCCTGAACGCTCAATTGCGCGCCGGCCTGTTTAAGACGCAGGAAATTGAGGATGTAGTCATAGCGTGATTGCGCATAGTTGCGTTCCGCCAGAAACAAATCACGTTGTGCGTCCAGCACGTCGACGATAGTGCGGGTGCCCACCTCGAAGCCTGCTTCGGTCGCCTCCAAGGAACTACGGTTGGAAACGCGGGCTTGATCGAAGGCGCGAACGCGGCTGATGGCGGTCTCCAGACCGCGATAGGAATCCCGTACCTGACGTAGAATCTGGCGTTGTAGCTGCTCCAGGCGTTCCTTGGCGGATTCATGTTGGTAGGCGGCTTCCCGCGTTTGTGAGACCACCGCGCCACCCTGGTACAGAGGGATGTTCAGCCGCAGGCTGACCGCCGCCCCGTTGGTTTCAATGGTGCCGGTGTCGTTATCGGTATAACCGGCCGTCAGGTCCAGGTTGGGATAGTGTCCGGCTTTCTGTAAGTTGATATTTTCGCGGCTGACTTCCACGCCGAAGGCGGCACTCAGCAATTGCGGATTGTTGTCCAGAGCCAAACGGACCCACGCTTCGGGATCGGCCGGATCGGGTTTGTTAAGCGGCGCGTCCTCGCTCAGATCTTCAATTTCGTCGTAAGAGCGGCCCGTCACTTCGCGCAGGGCCTCTACCGCATCCGCCACGGCGTTACGCGCACTGATTACGTCGGCGTCCGCCAAGTCGTAACGCGCCTGGGCCTCGAATACGTCTGTGATGGTGGTCAGGCCCACTTCGAAGCGGCGCTTGGCCTGTTCCAATTGACGGGCGATGGCATTTTTGTCGGAAGCACTATAAATCAGTTCCGATAGGGCCGACAACACGCCGAAATAACGGTCGGTGACGCGCACGATCAGGTCTTGTTGGGCGGTGACGAAATCGGCTTCGGCTTGATCGATCACCGACTCGGCCTGGCGTACACGGACGTTGCTAGCCTGATTAAAGAGCGGTTGCACCACATCGACACTGTAGGTGTGCGAGGAGAAACTGGAATCCGCGTTCACGACGTTGGTGTGGACGGCGAAATCGCGACTCTGAACGGCGCCTGCATTCAGGGAGGGTAACAGCAGGGCGCGCGCCTGGTTGCGGGTTTCTTGGCTGGCCAAGCGGTCGGATGCCGCCGCTCTGAGCTGCGGATCACTGTCCAACGCCTGCCGATAAGCTTCCATGAGATCGACCGACCAGGCCGTTGGCGCGGAGGTCAAACACAGCAAGCCGAGAACTGCGGGATACTTGCCAAATCGGAATATCATCTCAAGTCCCTGGGTCTATGAGTTTTTCGGGGCCGAATCGAAGTGGTCGCCATGGGTGGTCAGCCAGCGGGCAAGCCAAGCCCGCCTGGCGGGGCGCTGATCAGTAGCTAGGAACATCCGGGTCGACATCCCGCGACCATGCATCGATACCACCCTGCAGATTGATGACCTGGGTAAAGCCGGAATTTTCCAGGAAGTAACCCACTTGGAAGCTGCGGATACCGTGATGGCAGATTACCACGACGGTTTGGTGGGGGTCCCATTCGGATTGAGTCTGGGGAACCCGGCCCATCGGTACGTTGCGTGAGCCGGGAATATGCCCGATGGCAAACTCCCAAGGTTCCCGGACATCCAGAAGCAACGGGGGCGTTACCGCTTCCTGCAAAAAGCGTTGTAACTGAGCGGCATTGAGCTGCTGCATGAAGTGTTCGTAGCGATTAGAACTCGAAGATTTTCTTGGGGCTACCCGTGATCATCGGAGGCAGTTGCGTGTCGAACAGGCTCTGGCGCAGCCATTCTTGCTCGCCGGTGCGTGTGATCAACAGGGCCTCCATAATGGGAGCTTCGCCTACTACGACGAACAAACGGCCACCAAGGTTCAATTGTTCATGCCAGGGAGGAGTCAAATGGGGGAGGGAAGCGGTCAGTGCGATCACGTCGTAATGCTGCTCGCCCCAGCCCTTGGCGGCATCGCCATTCTCCAACCGCACTTCGGCCAGACCGTGGTCGTCCAGGCGTTGCCTGGCGGCGTCGGTGAAATCTGTAAAGATCTCCACACTCGTTACCCGCGCACCGAGTTTCGCCAGACACGCGCAGAGATAACCGCTGCCTGTACCGATTTCCAGGATGCTGTCGTCCGGGCGAGGATTCAAAGCCTGCAACAGCCGCCCTTCGAGGTTCGGGTGCATCATCATCTGCCCATGCCCTAGAGGAATGGGCACGTCGGCGAAGGCCAGATTGCGGTAACGGGAAGGGACGAAATCCTCCCGAGGGGTTCCGGACAGCACGTCCAATACCCGCTGGTCCAACACCTCCCAGGGGCGGATTTGCTGTTCGATCATGTTGAAGCGGGCTTGTTCTACGTTGAGGGCGCTCATGGCGTGAAGGGTACAGTTTAAATAGCCGCATTGTAGCATACGCAGGTCCTGCCCCGCGGCCAAGCAACCGGGCTATTGTCGCCTCATCATAAATGGTGGGGAAAGCCGGGTGTATTGAAACTCCGTTGGCCATCCCCATCTAGTACCGGCAATTGATACCCGCTTTCCCCAGAGTGCCGATTATGGCTAGCACAATCGAACACACATTGGCTCTTATCAACGGACCCGCCGACACCTCCATGCCGGGGTCGTCAGGGCGTTGTGAGGTCATCGAAGAATCCAGCGATGTCGAATTACTCGATGCCTATTCCCGTGCCGTCATGACGGTGGCCGACGCGGTAGGACCCGCCGTGGTGAGCATCGCAGTTGGACGACCGGATAGGCCGCGTGCCGGAGAACCTAACGGGGCGGGATCGGGGGTGGTCATCGCACCAGATGGTTATATCTTGACCAACCATCATGTGGTGCAGGACAGCCCGCATCTGTCCACAAGTTTCACCGACGGTGGCCGCGCCGAGGCGGTTCTGGTGGGCAGTGATCCGGCCACCGATCTGGCGGTGATCCGCGCCCAGGCGTCCGATTTGCCGTATGCCAGCCTGGGAGATTCCACCCGCTTGAGGGTGGGTCAACTGGTGATCGCCATTGGCAATCCGCTGGGCTTTCAATCCACCGTGTCGACCGGCGTGGTCAGTGCTCAGGGTCGGGCCTTGCGCAGTCAGCAGGGACGTTTGATTGAAAATATCATTCAGCATACCGCGCCTTTGAACCCCGGTAATTCGGGGGGGCCGCTGGTGGATTCGCGAGGTCGGGTGGTCGGCATCAACACGGCTATTATCGCCATGGCGCAAGGCATCGGTTTTGCCATTCCGGCGAATACTGCCCGCTGGGTTTTGCCTCAGCTACTCAGTCAGGGACGGGTACGCCGCGCTTCGCTCGGGATCACCGCGCGGGAGCAGCCGCTGAACCGGCGTTTGGTACGGTTTTATCAACTGCAGACGGAGCGCGCGGTGGAGGTGATCAGCAGTGAAGGCCCCGCTGCCCAAGCCGGTTTGCGGCAAGGTGATCTGGTGGTGGCCATTGCCGACAAGGCGATCACCGGTATTGACGATCTGCATCGCTTCCTCGCCGAATGGCCCGTGGGGGAGGCGGTGACCGTGACCGTCATACGGGGTACGGCACAGATGAATGTGGAGGTGGTGCCGGGCGAGGGGGCGAGTTGAGAGCGCACCCATCGCCTTCGGCCTGGTCATTTGAGACGCTGCTGTCGACGGCGTCGCGGACGTTGCGCTGGATTGTTCGAAACGTCGCGAAAAGTTGGGAAGTGACGGGAAGCCCGATCGGTCAATCCGTGACGTTTCGGGAACGGGTTCCCGATCCGGCGCCGCCCTTCGATTCGGCGGTATCTTCGCTATCCACGCTGGCCAGTACTCCGCAACCGATATCGTCGAAATTGACAATATCTCGTTTGGCGAAGTGTTCCAATGTCCGCCTCAAGCGTCTTTTGACGAAATCGCCGTTCAGGTTGCGGAACTTCATCAATTCCTCAGCGCCGGTCCACAGGCCCACAGGTTCCCGGTTGGTGCGGTTGATGAACGAACTCAAGCCATCACTGGCGACGGCCACTATCGGGAATTCGTCCAGTGGGAATTCGAAAATGCCCGGTGCATCGTAGGGGTGAGTTTCGATTCGTTGCGTTTGGCCATCCAGCCAGCGATGGATCTGCGGCGTGGGCAGATTCCTCATGACGTCAGCGTACATATTCTGACGTGCGCGGTCCTGTAAATAGGTCAGGTAATAAGGGGCGTTGTGAGCGAACTCTATCTGTACGATCCGTAAGCTTCCATCGTGGCGGCGGCCCAACAGGCAACCATCGCCATAGACATGCACTCGCACGCGATCACCGGCGATCAAAGCAATGAGTAGGGTCGAGTCAAGGGCCGTCGCGCTTAATCCCAGACTACTCGCTTGGCGAACGCTCTGGATGACGATCTGACGTCCGATTTGCCAGTGCCGGGTCGTCAATGCTTCGTCCGGCAGGCGGGCGAAAGTGGGAAGGGCCTGACGGGCATTGAGCGTCATCAGGCGAGCGCCGACATCGACATTCCCGGCCGCCGAACAACCGTCCGCGACAATGACGTGCGGTACCGGGCTTCGCCCGTGGCAGGCATAATCCTCGCAGACCCAATGCCCATGGCCGATTTCGAAGTGACAATCGGTGACGATCCGCATCGGACTCATTCACGGCACGGGCGGCGACCCTTGGCCTTAGGCGGCAGTTATTTTGCCTTGCTCGTTGCGGCCTTTGCCTTCCCGATCATGCTGGCGGATGAACGCCTTCACGCGGGGTGAAATTTGGTCGCGCCAGCGGCGACCGTTAAAGATGCCGTAATGGCCGACACCGGGCTGCACGTAATGGGCGCGCAGATCATCAGGAAGACCGGTGCACAGATCGTGTGCCGCATGCGTTTGACCCAGACCGCAAATATCGTCGAGTTCTCCCTCGATAGTCATCAACGCTGTGCGGGAAATGGCGGCGGGCACGACCTTTTCTCCGTCCCACCAGACCATCTCGCCCTTGGGCAACGCAAAATCCTGAAACACCAACTGGATGGTCTGCAGATAAAACTCGGCGCACAAATCCATCACCGCCAAGTATTCCTCGTAGAACTCCCGTTTGGCCGCGGCGCTTTCCCCGTCACCCATGACCAGATGGCGGAAAATTGTGCGATGCGCGTTGAAATGGCGGTCAAGATTCATACTCATGAAACCCGCCAATTGCAGGAAGCCGGGATATACACGACGCATGAATCCGCGATTCGGCGGCGGCACGGAGACGACCACATTTTTCTCGAACCAGGACAAGGGGCGTGACTGAGCCAGTTGGTTGACCTGGGTGGGATTGTGCCGGACATCCACGGGTCCGCCCATCAGAATCAGGCTGGCGGGAAGGCAATCATGCGCATTGGCCGCCATCAACGCATTGGCCGCCAGGGCCGGTACGCAGGGCTGGCACACCGACAGGACATGGGTGTTGGGTCCGAGCGTTTCCAGGAAGCGGATCAGGTAATCGACGAAATCGTGGAAATCGAAAGATCCCTCGAATACCCCGACATCGCGTGCGTCACGCCAATCGGTGATGTACACCTCGTGATCGGGCAGCATCGCTTCCACGGTGCCACGTAGCAGCGTGGCGTAATGGCCTGACATGGGAGCGACGATCATGAGTTTCGGGTCGTCCCGCTGGCAATGCCGTTTGAAGTGCTTCAACTGCCCAAAGGTCTTGCGATCGACAACTTCTTCCTCGACGGCCACTTCCTCGCCGTCGATCCATGTGCTGCGCAAACCGAATTTGGGTTTGGCGTAACGGCGGGTCAGGTGTTCAAATTGATCGCAAGTGGCCGCCAGGAATTGCGCGCCGGGCAGATAAGAGAATGGGTTCCAGGGATTGCGTAGCGCGTGCTGCGTGTGATCGGCGACCACACGCACCGGTGTCAACACGGAATGCTGCATTTCATAAACATGATAGAGCATCGATTGTCTCCGTTAGTATGCTCGGCCGCCGAACATGGACTGCGCGGTAAGGCGCCCGGGTCTAGGCTCGGACTCCAGGCTCCGGCAAAAAAAAGCCGAGACTGTTGAAGCCTCGGCCAATAACCACCAAAGGAGGGTGTGGAGAAGAACATCTGAACGATGTCGCAGTGCAGTATATTTTTCTTTGTGCAGTGCGTCAAGCATTTTCTACCCACCTCCTATCCTGAGAGTGCTTTGCTAAGGCGTATCCACGAATACATAATAATATCAATCATTAAGGCGATCGCGTAATGAGCCCGAGCGGGCTTTGAACTTGATTGGAGTTCGCGGATGCAATGATTGAATGCTGCAGTGCAGTGTAGGCAGGGATAGTGCGTTGCGTCAATAAGCGTTGCTGAATTATTTCAATCGCATGAATTTGTTGCGGTCACGGTAGGGTGCGCCCATCGACAGACTCGCGTCGGCGAGGGAATGGGGAAAACCGGTAGTTGGAGTTGTCCGCTGGCTTTTGCGAACGGATCATTAGGAATGGCGCAACACGATCTTGCCCATTTGCGCAGCCTGCGCCAGATGCTGATGAGCTAGAACCGCCTCCTCCAGGCTGAATACGCGATAGACCACGGGTTCGATCCTGTGGGCGGCCACGCAATCCAGCAGGGATGCGAATTCCGCCATTGAGCCCATGGTGGTGCCACGGATCTGCGCTTGACGGAAAAACAGGCGCGCCATTTCCAAGCCCTTGTCGGGATTGCCCGCGGTCGCGCCATAGACGACGATGCGTCCCGCTCCTTTGATCAGCGCGAGATAACGATTGAAACTGGCCCCGCCTGTCCCGTCGATGATGACATCGACGCCGCCGGTCTGCGCGAGCAATTGCTCCGACCAGTTCGGTTCACGGTAATTGACGCCACCGATGGCGCCGAGGCGCAGCGCCTGCTTGATCTTCACCTGGCTGCTGCTGCTTACCCAGGCGTGGGCTTGCAAGGCACAGGCCCACTTCAGCGCGAATGTGGCGACGCCCCCGCCGATACCGGTGATCAGAACCGTTTCGCCGGGTCGTAAGCCGGCTTGGGTAACGACCGCCCGCCACGCGGTCAATCCCGCCAAGGGCAACGCCGCGGCTTGTTCCCAATTCAAATGGGCCGGTTTGGGGAAAACCTGCGTGCTGGGCAGGCAGATGTATTCGGCGAAAGTGCCTGGATCGGGCATGCCAAGTACGCGAAAGTTCGGACTGGGATAGCGTGGATCGTCCCCCCAGTCATAAGCCGGGTATACGACCACCTCGCGCCCCAGCCAGTCCGCATCGACCCCCGCTCCTACCTGATCCACGATCCCCGCACCGTCGGAACCGAGGATGCAGGGCAACCGGATGCCAGGGTAACGGGCCAGGGTAATCCAAACGTCACGACGGTTCAGCGCCGAAGCCTGCAGGGCTACCCGTACCTGTCCGGCCTGTGCGGTGGGCGTGGGATACTCTTCGATACGGAGTTGTTCGGGCCCACCGGTCTGCGGCAATACCACGGCTTTCATGGGGGTTCACCTTTAACGTCGTTCGAGCAGGCGCAAACGCAGCCAGTTGAGCAGGCTGATCACCGCGAACTGGCGTATCTGATCACGCTTGCCCGGTAGGTGAATGGCCTGCGACTGGGCGACTCCATCGATGGCCAGACCCATGAAAACCGTCCCTTTGGCTGCGTCTTGCTGGGCGACAGGGGCGTCGGCGGTGGCCAGTCCCACCGTAGCGCCCATCAACCGGCTGACTCCCCGCGCCATGGCGCTCGCCAACGCGGCGGGGTCCTGGATGTCTTGAGCGGATGCACCCAGCAGTTGGGCATTCAGTTCAGGCGCCTGGCACGCAATCCCGCCACGCAGAATGGGGCCAGCCATCGGCGCTGCGCTCAAACGGGCCGTCACCAGACCCCCACTGATCGATTCCGCGACGGCCAAGGTCCAACCGCGTTCGGCCAGCATTTGAATGACTGTGTCTTCCATGCCCTGTTCGTCCGCGGCGAAGACCAGTTCACCCAGAATACCGCGCACGCGGGCTTCCTCTTCCGCCAACATGGCTTGAGCCCGCGCCTCGTCGGCGGCCTTTGCGGTAATACGGATCTTGATGCCCTCGATGCCGCTGGCCAAAAAAGCCAAAGTGGGATTGCCAATGGCATCCAAGGTCTGGATGCGCTCGGCCAGCATCTCGGCCAGGCCGGACTCCGGTTGTCCCCAGGTACGCAAGACGCGACTGCGGATGGTGGCCGTCAGCCCGGCTCGCCGCTGAAGATCGGGTAACACCGTGGCGCCGACCATTTCCCGCATTTCCCAGGGTACGCCGGGCACCGCGTAGAGGACCTTGTCGCCCACGGGGCAGATCAAGCCCGGTGCGGTTCCTGGCATCTCGGGAATGAGGCTGGCGCCCTGCGGGACATCGGCCTGTTGCAGATTGCTGTCGGGCATGGGCCGATTGCGGATACGGAAACGTTGGCGGATGTGTTCCACCGCGGCTTCGTTGCGCACCAGCGGTACATTCATCAAACGGGCGATGGCCACGCGGGTGAGATCGTCCTGGGTGGGTCCCAGGCCGCCACAGGTGATCACGGCTTCGTTGCGTTCCAAAGCGATGCGCAAGGTAGTCACGATGCGTTCCAGGTTATCGCCGACGCGGGTTTGGAAGTAGGAATCGATACCGGCCAAAGCCAGTTGTTCGCCTATCCAGGCGGAGTTGGTGTCGACATGTTGACCGAGTAGCAATTCGGAACCGATAGCAATCACTTCGCAATGCATCGCGTTCTCTCTCCTTCAATTAGGAAGCCAACTTGCCCAAGAGCAGACCGATACAGAGCAACAGCCCCCAGGCCAGTTGAAAACGGGCCGTCCCGGCGAGCAGTTGATTAAACACCGGGCCCGGCGTTTCACGGTGAAAGCGTCGCACCAGTTGGATCGCCCAAGGCAGGGTCAGATAAGGCAACAGCCAGCCGAAACCCTTTATGCCCATCCACGTCAGCAGGGGAAGCAACACGAAAGGCAACCCCATCAGCAACAGATACTCTATTTGACTGGCACGCCGGCCCCATTGCACCGCCAGCGTGTTTTTGCCGACCTGCCTGTCGTTATCCAAATCCCGGTAATTGTTGACTACCAACACCGCTGCCGCCGGCATGCCCACCAGAGCTCCCAGCAGCATCACCGGACTGTTCAGGTGGCCGGTTTGCAAATAGTAGCTGCCCGTCACGGCGACCAGACCGAAGAACAACCAGACGAAGAACTCCCCGAGACTGGAGTAGGCAACCGGTTTGGGTCCACCGGTGTAGGCTAGGCCGGCGGCGATGGAGGCCAAACCCACAGCCAGAATCGGCCAACCGCCTTGCCACGTCAGATACAGGCCGAGTACGGCGGCCGTCGTGAAGCTTACGGCGGCGCCCCGGTGTACGCTGGCGGCGGACAGCCAACCTTGTGCGGTGGCCCGCGCGGGACCCAGGCGGGTCGCACTGTGGTCCGCCCCACGCTGAAAATCGGCGGCGTCGTTATGAAGATTCGTGCCGGCTTGAATGAACAAGGCGGCCAACAAGGCCACAATCAGTACGGACCAGAGCATAACCCCATTGTTTGTCCAGGCCAGGGTGCTGCCGACCAGCACCGGCACCACGGCTATCGTCAGCGTTTTGGGTCGAATGGCGAGTAGCCAGTATTTCCAGGTTGCAGGTGTTGACACGCATAAGACCTTTTAGAGCAGCCAAACTTACTGCCTGAAACTGTGGCTCAAGGGGCTCCTATCGTCAACCGCCATGGAGTGACCGTGAAACGCGGCCAAGTCATGCCGTGTGTTCGCGCATCCCGGCATCGGCATTGCTCCCGAAATGATTCTTCCAAGGCGGCAATCATCTTGCGGCGCGGTATTTTGGTGCAGGATCGCCCTGTTCCAGTGCCTGGCGTGGGCCGGGGACGTCTCCCGGAGGGCGGGCGATGGGACGAATTCATCAAAAAAAGCGGGAAGTTCGGGTTATCGCAGAAGCCTGAATCGACGGGGATGGATACCGCACTTCACAGGGCATAAATGTTGCTCTATTTGGGATTTCGATCTACACCCGCTGCCGAGACAACACTCATGAGCGCCTTGCCGATCTCACCGATGCCCCAACGTTCGTTCGAAGATGTGCGTACGAGCTTGACCAAAGAAGGCTTCAAACGCGACTTTTTGAATAATCTCTTTTATCTGCAGGGCAAGTTCCCGGCATTGGCCAGCCGCAACGACTATTACATGGCCCTGGCCTACACGGTGCGGGATCGTTTACTACAGCGATGGATCAGTACCGCCGCCGCCTACACCCGCCTTGGCTCGCGTACTGTCGCCTACCTTTCCGCCGAGTTCCTGCTCGGACCGCATCTGGGCAATAATCTGATCAATCTGGGCATTTATCCCCTGGCCCGGCAGGCCATCCGCGAACTGGGGTTGACCTTCGAGGAACTGCTCGCCAAGGAGGAGGAACCGGGCCTTGGCAATGGCGGACTGGGGCGTTTAGCCGCCTGTTTTCTCGATTCCCTGGCGACCTTGGAAATTCCCACTTTGGGTTATGGCATCCGCTACGAGTTCGGCATCTTCGCCCAGGACCTCATCGATGGCTGGCAAGTGGAACGAACCGACAAATGGCTACGCTATGGCAATCCCTGGGAGCTTCCTCGTCCCGAGTGGGCGGTCGTGGTGAAATTAGGCGGCCACGTCGAACACGGTCATGACGAGACCGGCAGATCGCGGGCGCGGTGGATTGCGGAGCAGCAGGTGGTCGGCGTTCCCTACGACACGCCGATCCTGGGCTATCAGAACAATACGGCCAACACGTTACGCTTGTGGCGCGCGGAAGCCCCGGAATCGTTCGATCTCGGCGTCTTCAACCGCGGCGACTATTACGGCGCTGTGCAGAGCAAGGTGTTTTCGGAGAATATCACCAAGATTCTTTATCCCAATGACGAACAGATTCAGGGTAAAGAGTTGCGTTTGGAACAGCAGTATTTCTTCGTGTCCTGTTCGCTGCAGGACATGTTGCGCATCATGCGGGGACAGGAAATCCCGTTGGAGCAGTTCCACGAAAAATTCGCCGTACAATTGAACGATACCCATCCGGCCGTCGCCATCGCCGAGCTGATGCGCCTGCTGGTCGATGAAGAAGGACTGGATTGGGAAAAGGCTTGGTCCATTACCCAGAAAACCTTCGCCTACACCAATCACACCCTGCTACCTGAAGCGCTTGAGCGTTGGCCGCTGGGCATGTTCGGCAAGATCCTGCCGCGTCATCTTGAGATCATCTACGAGATCAACGCTCAGTTCCTCGGCGAAGTGCGCACGCGCTTCCCCGGCGATGACGACAAGGTCGCCCGTTTGTCGTTGATCGATGAATGCGGGGAACGCTACGTACGCATGGCCCATCTCGCCTGCGTCGGAAGCCATGCCGTCAATGGCGTTGCGGAACTGCACTCGGAGCTGTTGAAACGGGATGTGCTGGCCGACTTCCATGCGCTCTCCCCCGAGAAGTTCAACAACAAGACCAATGGCGTGACTCCTCGCCGCTGGTTGGCCCTGTGCAATCCGCGTTTGACAAAATTCATCAGCTCCGTGATCGGCGATGGTTGGATCAAGGATCTTTCGGAATTGCGGCGCCTCGAACCGTTCGTGGAGGATGCGGGTTTCCGGCGCGAATGGCGCTTCATCAAACGCTCAGTGAAGGAAGACTTCGTGACCTATGCGTACCGGGCCACGGGCATCGGCATCGATCCCGCCACCCTGTTCGATGTACAGGTGAAGCGTATCCACGAATACAAGCGCCAGCATCTCAACGTATTGCATATCGTTACCCTGTATAACCGTCTCAAGTCCAATCCCAATCTGGACTTGCCGGCGCGCACCTTCGTCTTCGGCGGTAAGGCGGCTCCCGGCTATCACATGGCCAAACTGATGATCAAGTTGATTACCTCCGTGGGCGAGGTGATCAACAAGGACCCCGCCGTGCGGGATCGTCTGAAAGTGGTGTTTCTGCCCAACTATAACGTCACCAATGGCCAGCGGGTCTATCCCGCCAGCGATCTCTCGGAGCAAATCTCCACGGCTGGCAAGGAGGCGTCGGGTACCGGGAACATGAAGTTTTCCATGAACGGAGCCTTGACCATCGGCACGTTGGATGGCGCCAACGTCGAGATCCGGGAGGAGGTCGGCGCGGAAAACTTCTTCCTGTTCGGCCTCACCATCGAGGAGGTCAACGCCTTATGGGCAAAAGGCTACGATCCCATGGGCATTTACCAAGCGAATGCTGAACTGCGGGAGGCGTTGGATTTGATCCGTTCGGGTCATTTCTCACGGGGAGACGGCGAGCTTTTCAGGCCGCTGGTGGATTCGTTGTTGTACAGCGATCCTTATCTGTTGTTGGCTGATTACCAAGCCTATGTCGACTGTCAGGATCGAGTCGGGCAGACTTATTGCAATCCCGAACTGTGGACTCGGATGGCCATTCTGAACGTCGCGCGGATGGGCAAGTTCTCTTCGGATCGCAGTATTCAAGAGTATTGCGATGATATTTGGCAGGTCGAGTCGGTGCCGGTTCAGATACTGACGCAGGACGAAGTCCGCGATGGTCTGCTGCAGTAGCAATTGATGCCGATCGGGTAGGTTTCTTCCGCCCCGAGATCGGCCGTGAGGGCGGTTCTCTCCGCGCGGCAGCTGGCTGCCGCGTTCTTCGCAGCTTCTTCCTTGACGTTTTCCGACTATCCCTAAGCTCGTGGTCCGGGTGCGTCGCCGCGTGGCGTCGTCCTGAACTCCGGGATTCTGTGTGCTATTGTTCCCCAAAATCCCCGAGTTCGTTAGCGCCGGCTCGATCATCTCGAAGCTGGGCGTTCCGAGTTCCCCTTAATCCCTGGAGAGGCGTTGGTCATGAGCGAGAGCAAAATTTCCGTTGAAACCCAAGGTCATGTTCTGTTGATCGGATTGAATCGCGCAGAGAAACGCAACGCCTTCGATTTGCAGATGTACAGCGACCTAGGGGCCGCCTACGGCGAATTGAACAGTAACCCGGAACTCCGGTGTGGCCTGTTATATGCCGCCGGCGATCATTTCACCGGGGGTCTGGATCTGCCGAAATGGGCGCCTGCGTTCAGTCAAGGGCGATTCCCGGATTTACCGGCCGGTGCCGTCGACCCCTTGGGCGCGGACGAGAATAATCGCTTGCGTAAGCCCCTGGTGATGGCCGTGCAGGGCATTTGCTTCACTATAGGCATCGAACTGTTGTTGGCCACCGATATTCGGGTAGCCGCCCAAGGAACCCGCTTTGGCCAAATCGAGGTCAAGCGTGGCATCTATCCCGTGGGTGGGGCTACCGTGCGCTTTCTTCAAGAGGTCGGTTGGGGCAACGCCATGCGTTACTTGCTGACGGCCGATGAATTCGGCGCCGAGGAAGCTTACCGGATCGGTCTGGTGCAGGAAGTCGTGGAACACGGCAAGCAATTCGAGCGGGCTTTGGCCATCGCGGAAACCGTGGCGAAGCAATCACCTTTGGGTGTGCAGGCAAGCCTGGCGTCGGCGCGGATCGCGCGGATCGATGGGGATAAGGCGGCTTTCGCCAGATTGTTGCCCGATCTGATGCCCATCATGAAAAGCGACGACGCCCAAGAAGGGGTGCAAGCGTTTATCGAAAGACGCGAAGCGCGCTTCAAGGGGCGATGAAATCCAGATCTTCCTACTTGATTTGTGTGGCGAATAAACAACATTTCTGACATTGACCCTGAGGAAATATTCTGTATAGACTTTGGCGTCTTTTGGCTGACCCGCACTTAAAGGCAAGGAATCGGGTATCGGTGGACAACCATCTTTGAGCCTGTGTGGTAGGGAAACAACCAATGGAACGGAATGGAAGGCGGGTGGAAAAAGCGTTCGTTTTTGGCAGACTCGTTCACTGGGTGATCAATCCATGAACAAAGCAGCTCCGTGATGTTCGTGATAGGCGTAAACGGCGATCCCGTGGTGGCGCAATGAGCGAAAATTGCAAATTTTGAAACCTCAACAAGAGGAGTAGATCAATGGGGATAATGATAATGCCTGGGGGGTGCCGGCGGAGCGGTAAAAACGGCAAACAAGAAAGGATGACCTGCAATCGGTGCGAGCGTCAGGGAAGCTGTGAATTGGAGCCACAAGCCCGTGAGCTTGGAGTGGCGAATGCCCAGCAATGGATAAGTTGTACCGACGAAACGCCCCCGATGTTGGAGGCGATCCTATTTCTGGAGTATCCCTCGGACATGCCTTTGGGCACCGTGCGCCACGGCTATTACGATGCCGATAGCGAAGTCTATATGGAATGGACCAGCGGTCTAGCCTTGCCTGCGCAGGCCGTGATCGCCTGGATGCAGGTGCCGGATGTGCCCAAAGCCATTTATCAAGGACATAGGCGGGTGGTTGGACGATCTCGCCGCAAGCCGGCTCTCCATCATCTCAGCTTCTTGGAGGGCTGAAGGCGTTCTCATGAAATGTGTCGGTTGATAATCCACCGCAATGATCTCATTGCGGTGGATTAGAAGACTCGCGCATCCGATTGTAGTACGCAGTCGACTCCCTCGGTTATTCACCGATCCCCATCAATTCCACATCAAAGATCAATACCGCATTCGGTCCGATCTTATCTCCTGCGCCGCGCTCGCCATAGGCTAAATTCGCCGGCACAAACAAGCGATAGGTGCTGCCTACCGGCATGAGTTGTAAGGCTTCGGTCCAGCCGGGGATTACGCCCTTGACCGGGAAGGATACGGGTTTGCCGCGTTTGTATGAACTATCAAATTCGGTTCCATCCAGCAAAGTGCCTTTGTAATTAACCGTGACCTTATCGGTATCCTTGGGTTTGGGGCCCTCTCCTGTCTTGATGACTTGGTATTGCAAGCCGCTCGCTGTCGTGATCACCCCATCCTTGCCTTTGTTCGCGGCCAGAAAAACGGCCCCTTCCTTCTGATTTTTCTCGCCAAGCGCCTTGGCTTCCTCAGCATGCTTCTCCTGCATTTTCTGGAAATAGCTTTGTTTGATTTCTTGAGCTTGTTCAAGCGTCAACAGGGGCTTCTTACCATTTAGGGTATCCTCAATGGCCTGTTTCAAGGTGTCCACATCGATTTCGATCTTGCCCTGCTTGAGCGAATTGCCAATATCCATACCCAGCACGTAGCTGAGTTTCTTAACGTCCGTGTCCAGTTCTTCGGACAAGACACGGGCGCTTAGACCCACGGTCAGAAACGCGGCCAATAACAACTGCACAGTCATTCGCATGAATAGTTCCTTGCGGTAGTTTCTAGGGAATGGAGCCGGTTTAGGAAGGCCGGCCGGTATAGGAGGAAGAATGCTTGATTTTAACTTGGGCGAGCTATAGTCATAACAATAATCATACAGAATTCATCTCATCAGGTGCAGTGCCTAATCATTACGATATAAGGGTCAGGCACGATGACTCGGGTATTTCCGTCGTCTATCCGGCAATATCTGGGCGAAGCCACGTAATCGTGCTAGCCTCAAAAGAAAAATTATGTTTTGGCAACCCGCACCTCGAATGAAGTCGTTCTCAGTCTCTTTCGGCTTATTGCGCGTGTCAAACACCGGCCACGATTATCACAACCGGTCCAGTCGAGACATTCAGGCCGTAATCCGGGGCAAGGTAGCGATATTTCCTTTTCTAAGGCTGATTTTGCCGCTAACTCGAGATCTTGGAATTGCATACTCTCTTTATCTATTGCGTCGACCCGCTGGGCAATGTATTGGTCCTGCTGGGGTTGACACTGGTTTTCTGTTCATTCCAGCAAATATTTTCGCAACTGACCGGCGGTCAGTTCGTTCTTGCTCTCGGTTTGGGGTGCGGAGGCATTGCCGTCGTCACTCGGGCATTTGCTATTGACACCGGGATCGGCCCGCCGTTCGCCGTGGATGGAATCGCTGTGGCGGGCGCGGCGGTGTTTGGGGGGCCGTGGGCAGCCCTGCTCAGCGCGATACCGGCGGGAACTTTCCGGTTTATGTTGAGCGAGCCATTGCTGACGGTCGGGATGGATATCGTGGCGGCGGCCGTGATCGGGGCCGCTTTTCATCAGTTTTGGGGCGCCCGTGGTCGTACGATCGTTGCGGCCCATTTTTGGGGATTGGGTGTCATTCTGGCGTTATGCGGTGCCGTCGTTCCGCTGCTGGAAATCGGAGCCGATGGGCTGACGTGGACTCAAGCGATGGCGGGTAGCGCCCGTTTGTTCGTGGCTGCACTGGTTGGGTATCCGTTAGGCGTGTTTCTGTTTTGCCGCTTCATCAAGTTGCAAATTCAGCAGAATGACGCCCTGGCCACCTTGGAAATCGCCAACGACAAACTGGGGGGTCGTGCCCACAGCTTGGAAGTCGACAAGCAGAATCTGCAAGCCGAACTCCGGCAATTACGGGGTATGGAACAGGCTCTGCGCGAAAACGAGGAAAAATTTCGGGCTATTACCGAGCAATCCGGGGAAGGCTTGCTGATTACCAATGCCGAGGGCGCGCATTTGCTGGTCAATCCCAAGTTTTGTGCGCTGACGGGTTACTCGGCCGCTGAGCTGCAAGGAATGACCATCCAGGATCTTTTGCCCAAGGATTCCCGTATTTCCTTGTTTCCCAAAGTGATGGCGGATCAAAGTGGACAACGGGAAGTCACCATAACGCGCAAGGACGGTACCCTGTTCCAGGCCGAAATCGGGGGCTATCCGATTAATCTGGGCAAACGCAAGCTGGCTTTGGGCATCGTGCGCGACATCAGCGCCCGGAAACAGGCCGAAGCCGCGCTCCGCGAAAGCGAGGAGCATTTTCGCAATCTGGTTCAGGGTTCCTTGCAAGGCATCGTCATCGAGCGATCGGGCAAGCCGCTGTTCGTCAATCAGGCTTACGCCGCCATGTTCGGCTATGACAGCGTGGAAGAGATTCTGCAACTGGAATCCCTGAATGTGTTGTGCGCCCCCGACGATAGGGAGCGATTGAATCAATATCGTGTCTCCAACCAGGCGGAATCGCTGCCAACGCAATATGAATACCGGGGGATCAGCAAAGAGGGTCAGCTGATTTGGTTGGAGGCGCAAACGCGTACGGTGAACTGGCAGGGCATGTGCGCCTTGCAGTCCACGGTGGTGAACATCAGCGCGCGTAAAGAGTACCAGGAACAACTGCTGCGCCAGGCCCATTTCGACAAGATCACCAATTTACCCAACCGGGTTTTGGCGCTGGACCGCTTGAATCAGTCGTTGGTCAGAGCCCAGCGGCGTCAGTCGAAGGTGGGTGTGATGTTCATCGACCTGGATCGTTTCAAGCAGATCAATGACACCCTGGGCCATGGGATAGGCGATACCCTGCTGGGTCTGGCGGGGGAAAGACTGTTGACGTGCGTACGCAGGGAAGACACGGTGGCCCGCCTGGGCGGCGACGAGTTCACCATTATTTTGCCCGATCTGCGATTGCCGATGGACGTTGTCCTGGTTGCAGGCAAGATTGTCGAGGTCTTTGGCAAATCCTTCGCGATCAATAACTATGAGGTGTTCGTGACACCGAGTATCGGCATCACACTTTACCCGGACGACGCCGAGGATGCGGATACCTTGATGCGCAACGCCGATGCCGCCATGTATCAGGCCAAGGAAGCGGGACGTAACAATTATCAGTTCTATACCCCGATACTCAACGAAAAAGCCGTGCGACGTTTGAAAATCGATTCGCTGTTGCGTCAGGCGCTGGATCGCCGGGAATTGAATGTGCATTATCAGCCGATCATCGATTTGCGCTCGGGCCAGGTGGTCGCCGTAGAGGCGCTCTGTCGTTGGTACAATCCGGAACTCGGTCACGTCACCCCGGACGAGTTTATTCCGATCGCCGAGGAAACCGGTTTGATCATAGATATCGGTGAGTGGGTTCTGGTGACCGCCTGCCATCAGATGCGCGCATGGCAGAGTGAGGGATTGCCACCCTTGCGACTGGCGGTCAACGTATCCAGCCGACAGTTCCGCAATAGTCGCTTGGTGCAGGTGGTCATGCGCGTGCTGCGCGATAGCGATCTGCAACCGGATTTTTTGGAACTGGAAATCACGGAGAGTCTGTTGATGAACGATTTGCCGGAAGTTTCCGCGATCCTGCGCAATTTAAACGACCTGGGCGTACGCCTTTCGGTCGATGATTTCGGTATCGGATATTCTTCGTTGAGCTATCTGCGAAGATTCCCGGTGGATATGCTGAAGATCGACAAATCCTTCATCGGCGACATCACCACCGATCCCGATGACATGACCCTGGTCGATGCGATCATCGCAATGGGCCGGAGCCTGGGGCTCGAAGTGGCCGCCGAAGGCGTGGAAACCCGCGCGCAGTTGGAGTTGATTCGGGAACGCGGGTGCGACTTGGCTCAGGGTTTTCATTTCGGCCGGCCTTTGCCGCCGGATCGTTTCGTGGTCTTGTTCCGGGATTGGCTGCGCGCCGGAGACGGCATCCTATAACACGGGCGTGACCGTTTTGAGGCCGGTTTTTCCGGCAAGGGATTTCCGTATTTTCAAACCCCGCGATCTGTGTTTCAATCATGACCGGCAGAAGCGGGGGTGCTCTCGAAAACCGGGGGCTGAGAAATACCCTTAGAACCTGATCTGGGTAATACCAGCGCAGGGAAGCTGTGGACATGGCGTGCACTCCCGATTCTCCTCGTTTTCCCACGCCCAATCCATGAGGATAACGCCCGTGAGTGCAGCTTCCGATATTCTGGCCCGCGCCACTGCTCAACTTGGCGCTGAAGTGACCCGTCCCTTTCCCAATTCCCGCAAGATTCATGTACAGGGCAGTCGCCCCGACATCCAGGTGCCGATGCGGGAGATTCAGCAGACCGCCACCCCGACGCGCCAGGGCCCTGAAGCGAATCCCCCCATCACGGTTTACGATACTTCCGGCCCGTATACCGATCCGCGGGAATCCATCGATTTATTACGAGGATTGCCGGCCTTGCGTAGCCGCTGGATCGCGGAACGAGGGGATACCGAGCAATTGCCCGATCTCAGTTCCGAATACGGCCGCGGCCGAGCGGTCGATCCTACCCTGGCGCATCTGCGTCTGGTCAAGACCCGCATTCCGCGACGGGCCAAAACCGGCGCCAACGTCACGCAAATGCATTATGCCCGGCGCGGGATCATCACCCCCGAGATGGAATACATCGCCTTGCGCGAGAATATGCGACTGGACGCCTGCCGGGATCAGGCGCTTCGCCGCCGCCATCCTGGCATGAATTTCGGCACGGCCTTGCCCGAACGCGTGACCCCGGAATTCGTACGCGACGAAGTGGCGCGCGGACGGGCCATCATCCCGGCCAACATCAATCACCCGGAATCGGAACCGATGATCATCGGCCGTAATTTCCTGGTGAAAATCAACTGCAATCTGGGCAATTCCGCGCTCGGTTCCAGCATCACCGAGGAAGTGGAGAAAATGGTCTGGGGCATCCGTTGGGGCGCCGACACGGTCATGGATTTATCCACGGGTAAAAACATCCACGAGACGCGTGAATGGATCGTGCGCAATGCCCCCGTGCCCATTGGCACCGTGCCCATTTACCAGGCGCTGGAGAAGGTGGACGGCAAAGCTGAGGAACTGGACTGGCCGTTGTTCCGAGACACCTTGATCGAGCAGGCCGAACAGGGCGTGGATTATTTCACCATCCACGCCGGCGTTCGCCTGCCCTATATTCCGCTCACCGCCGATCGGGTTACCGGGATCGTATCGCGCGGCGGTTCCATCTTGGCCAAATGGTGCCTGGCTCATCATCAGGAGAATTTCCTCTATACCCATTTCGAGGAAATCTGCGAAATCATGAAAGCCTACGACGTCTCCTTCTCGCTCGGCGATGGGCTGCGCCCCGGTTCCCTGGCCGACGCCAACGATGCCGCGCAGTTCGCCGAACTGGAAACGCTGGGTGAGTTGACCCAGATCGCCTGGCAGCACGATGTGCAGGTCATGATCGAAGGACCCGGTCATGTGCCGATGCAACTCATCAAGGAGAACATGGACAAGGAACTGCGCGATTGCTTCGAAGCCCCGTTCTACACACTGGGACCGTTGACCACCGATATCGCGCCCGGTTACGACCACATCACTTCGGCCATCGGCGCGGCGCAGATCGGTTGGTATGGAACGGCCATGCTGTGTTACGTGACGCCCAAGGAGCATTTGGGGCTGCCGGACAAGAACGATGTCCGTGACGGCATCATCGCGTATAAGATCGCGGCCCACGCGGCCGATTTGGCCAAGGGCCATCCCGCCGCGCAACTGCGCGACAACGCCGTCAGCAAGGCCCGTTTCGAGTTCCGTTGGGAAGATCAATTCAATCTGGGGCTGGACCCGGACAAGGCGCGGGAATTCCACGATGCCACCCTGCCCAAGGAATCGGCCAAGATCGCCCATTTCTGCTCCATGTGCGGACCGCACTTCTGCTCCATGAAAATCACCCAGGAAGTCCGCGAGCATGCGCAAGCCCAGGCCGAGGCCAAGGACGATACGGCGGTGGCGCAAGGCTTGAAGGAAAAGGCCGAGGAATTCAAACGCAGCGGATCGGAGATCTACCACAAGGCTTGATTCGGCTGGGTGGGAAAGCTTGGCCCGCCCCCTGTCGGCAAGGCGGGGGGCGGGCAGGATCGGAACGGTAGCCCGTGTGGGCGGGGGTGTCGGCGGACCCTACTGGTTGTTTCTGGATCGAACGGGTATCTTGTCGGGCATCGCCGCCAGATTCTCCCTCATCCGCATGAATGCGCCCGATACGCCGCACTCACCATATTCCGAACCGCACGAACAGTCACCGGCATCCCCGTGGATGACGCGCCTGAATCTGCGTGATCGGCTCGCTCTGGCGTGTCTGCTCCATTCCACCAGACCGCGTCTGCTGTTCGTCAGTCTAGCGATTGGTGGAGGCACCGAAAAGCACGTACAGGATCTGACTCATCTGCTGGCGGACCGTTGTGAGGTGCTGATTCTTCGCCCCGGCGGCGAGGGACGGGTGTTGCTGGAGTGGTCACGAGGCGTCGAAGTGTTACGGATAGGCTTCACGCTGCCGGATGAATGGGAGGCCCTGTGCCAGGGGTTGCAAGGGCTGGAGATTGCCCGCGTTCATTTCCATCATCTGCTCGGACATTTTCAATGCATCGCCCGGTTGCCGGATCGACTGGGCGTTCCTTACGATTTCACCCTGCACGATTATTTTCCGATCTGTCCGCAATTCAATCTGACGCGGGTGGACGGACGTTATTGTGGCCAGCCGGATCGCCACGGCTGTCAAGCCTGTCTGTCGGAACGCCCCGCGCCCTGGGCCATGGATATTACCGCCTGGCGGGAATTCTTCGGACGGTTGCTGCAAGGGGCCGAACGGGTCATCGGTCCTTCCTGGGATGTCATTGAGCGCACGCGGGGGTATCTGCCGCAGGCGCGTTATATTCATCTGCCCCATCCCGAGTGGCGGGAGATCAAGGTGCTCGTCCTGGGGCGTCTGAGTCTGGCCAAGGGTGGGAAACAGTTGGAATCCTGTGCGCGGGATGCCGCCGCCAGACAGTTGCCCCTGGTGTTTCGCGTGTTGGGCAGCGCCGCTTATCGGGAAACGGATTTAAGCGAGCGAGATCTGCCTTGGTCTTTCAGCGGCGTTTACGAAGATCGGCAACTGGCCCGCCTCATCGCCGCCGAACAGGCCGACCTGATTTATTTTCCGGCGCAATGGCCGGAAACCTACTCTTACACGCTGAGCGCCGCGCTGCGATCGGGGTTGTCGATCGTAGCTCCCCGGTTCGGCGCTTTCGAAGAACGATTGGCCGGGTATCCGCGAGCCGGGTTCGTCGCCTGGGATGCCGCGCCCGCCGTGGTCAACGATTTGTTGCTCGCTGTGGCTGGGCAAATTCCGGAGCCGACCGACGGGACCGAAGACCACTCGCTCTTGAGTCCCCACGCCTATCTTGATCGGTATACCGCCGGTATCGAAATGGTCCCGCCGAAGCTGCGAGCCGTTACGTCCGAACGGCTGGACGAATGGCTGCAAATCGGGCGAAGCGCGTCCAACCGAGCGGCCGATGACGGCAACCCGTCGGATCGGGCGGCTTGGCTTGTCCCGGTGGAAGCGAGGCTGAACGATGCGTCGCCCGAGGCCGAACCCCTGATGCGTTCGGTAATCGCGGCGTGGCAGGCGGAACGGGATACGGAACACGCCGCTTTGTGCGAGCGACTGTCCCATCGTGATCGGCAAGTGCGGGATCAAACCACGCTGATCGAGGCGTTGCGGGTGGAACTCAGCGAACGGGACAAAACCATCCGGGCACTTTATGATTCCACTTCCTGGCGCATGACCCGGCCCTGGCGTTGGATGGGATGGACGCTGCGCCGCTTGAAAGCTCGTCTCGATCGTTTCTGAACAGTCTTTAAACCAACCCCATGAGAATTTTTAGGTGATGGTATGGCGTCGCCGTTGATTTCCGTTGTGATTCCCGCCTACAACCACGCCCGCTACATTGGCGAGGCGCTGGATTCCGTCCTGCGGCAAGGGGGCGTCAATCTCGAAGTCGTGGTGGTGGATGACGGTTCGACGGACGGCACCTGGGAATATCTGGCCAGTTGCCGCGATCCTCGCCTGCGTGTCCTGCGCCAGGACAACCGGGGAGCGCACTACACCATCAACCGTTGCCTGTCCCTGGCCCAAGGGGAATATCTTGCCATACTCAATTCGGACGACCGTTTCCACCCGCAGCGTTTGTCCCGGCTTCTGGCGGCCAGTCAGGAACACGGCTTCGGTCTGGTCGTCAGCGATATTCGCCTCATCGATCAGCAGGGCGAACTTATCACCGATCCCGGTCACTGGTGGGTGAACTGGTATGCGGAACTGAAGGACCATTACCGTCGCGAAGGCGATGCCGCGCGGGCCTTGCTGGGCGGCAATTTCGCCATCACGACCTCCAATTTCTTCATGCATCGTGCGTTGTATCAAACGTTGGGAGCGTTTCGCCCCTTCCGTTACGTGCTGGATTACGAATACGCCTTGCGCGCCGCCTGTCTGCCCGGAAACCGCTTGGGTTTTTTGCTCGACGAGCCCTTGCTCGATTACCGACTGCACGGCGCCAATACGATTCTGGAGCATCCCCTCAAAGCGAATCTGGAAACCGATTTTCTCCTGCGGCGCTATGTCCCGAAAATTCTCGGCCAGGAGACCGCACCCCCCCTGCGCCATGTCAGTCATATCAAGCGCCTGATTCTGAAGCTGGATCGGGAACGCCACCGCCGAGCCCATGCCGAGCAATTGCAACAGGCGCTGCGCTCGGCCGAGGCATTGGACGGCGTCAACCAGCAACTGTCCGCGGCGAATGCCTCGTTGCATGAGGCCAACCAGGCGCTGCACGGGGCCAATGAGCGACTGAATCAGGACAACGGCACACTCAATGAAGTCAATCGCACCTTGGACGCGGCGAATCGTTCGCTGGATGCCGAACGGTTGCGTTTAGGGGATTTGCTGACCCGCGGTTATCGGGATTTGGCGGATACCCAGGCCGCTCTGACCCGGCTGGAACAATCCCCGAGTTTCCGTTTGGGGAAAGCCTTGCTGACGCCGGCGCGGATACTCAAGCGGTTTCTGTCGCGCCCAGCGGTGGGTGGGGTGCGCCTGAAAGCGCTCGATACCGATGCCTTGCGGGTGCGCCTGGCCCAAGTGCTGTCAACCGTGGACGTCGTGTCCTTCGATATTTTCGATACCTTGCTGGAACGGGCTATCGAACCGCCCGAGCACCTCCATCTGGTCACCTGCCGCACCCTAGCCCGCCATCTGGAGGTGCACTACGGCATTGGCAAAAGCCTGGAGGAACTGCTGGCCTGCCGCGCCGATGTCGAGGCTCGTCTACGCCGCGAACGGCAGTTGCGGGACGGCGATCATGAGTGCAAGTTTTCGGACATGGCGGCGGAAATGGCCCGTGTTCTGCGCGGCGCGGCGGATGCCGAACTGACGGCTTGGATTATTGCCGAAGAACTGCGCGCCGAAGGGGAAGTGTTGTACGTCAAACCCGGTATGGAGGCGATTCTGGCGTGGCTCAACGGTATGGGTAAACGGGTCATCGCCATCTCGGATATGTACCTGGACGAGGAGCATTTACAATCGCTGTTCGAGCGTAAGGGCTTGCAGGGCCATGTGGACCGCGTGTACGTGTCCTCGGAAAGCGGGTTGGGCAAGTATTCGGGACGCCTATTCCGACACGTGCTGGAAGCCGAGCGCATCCAGGCCCGGCAAATGCTGCACGTGGGAGACAATCGTCATTCCGACAGCGCGGCGCCGTCCACGCTGGGCATTCCCTCGCTGTGGCTGGACGACAAACGTAACAACCGCCGTCGCCTGATTCTCAGAGGTCATGCCTGGCTGGCCACCCGCAATCCGTATTGGAAAGGTCGCCACCTGCTGCAGATCATCGACCCGCCCGCGCCCCGCAACTTTCATTACGATCTCGGTTTTTCCTATTTGGGGCCGATTTACTGCACGTTCATCCTGGGCGTGATTGAGAAAGTCCGGGAACACGGCCTACCCCGGCTGTTTTTCCTGGCGCGGGAAGGCGAACTGTTCCATCGCCTGTTTCGCCAATTGCAGGGACATTGGTTGGAACCGGAGGAACGCCCGGCGTTGACCTATCTTTACGTGTCCCGTAAATCGACGGCCCCAGCGGCCATGTACAAGGGGTTGTCCCACGAGACCACCCTGGCGCCGTTGCACAATCCCAATCAGCGTGGTCTGACGTCGGTTTGCCGGACCTTCGATCTGCCGGTCGAGGCTTTCACCGAAGTTGCCCAGCGACACGGCTACGGTATAGACCAGCGTATCGACGACTGGCGCTCCGAACGGTATCGGGACCTGATCGCCGATCCCGAGTTTCAGGCCATCGTGCAACGCTGCGCGAGGGAGCAGCGCGACCTATTGCATGCCTATCTGAGACAACAGGGCTTTTTCGATCATCCCCGGGTGGGTCTGGTCGACATTGGTTGGAATGGCTCGTCGCAGCGTTATTTTCAGGACGCTTTCGGCGACGAAGGCGATTATCCGAAAGTATTCGGGTTGTATATGGGCTGGGTGCAGGGTATCCAGCACCGTCTGGACCCCGCCAAGAACATCACCGAGGGTCTGCTCTACGACGTGCGGCGGGGCAACGGGCTGGAGGATGGCGTGACGCGTTTCGAGGAACTGTTCGAGGAAGGCGCGCGCGCGCTGCATGCCACCACGCTGCGCTATCGCCGCGAAATCGATGGGTGGATTGTCCCGGTGCTCAAGGACGATACGGCCCCCGACCGGCAGGCCGAACTGGCCATGAATCCGCTGATCGCCGAGATTCAGGCCGGCGTGCTGGATTTCTGCCAGCGGTTCGGTCGGGCGGTGCATTTGACCGGATACACCTTCGCGGAATTGCGTCCCTTCATGATGACGCTGGCCGAGCGCGTGATTACCTATCCCACCCGACAGGAGGCGCAACAACTGATGCAGGTGACCCATTCCGAGGATTTCGGTTTTGACGCCACCATGCGGTTGCAGCAGGATCATCTGACGCTCAAGGACGTTCTCCATCCTCGCCGGTTTACGAACCGTTTGCGGCGCTCCAACTGGATATACGGCACCGGCCGGATGCTGGGCATTCCCGGCCTGAACATGCTGTTACGTTATCTGGACGTGACGCGGACACGCCCATGAAGCAACGTTATTTCGATCAACGGGGCGATCTGACGCGCTGCCCGTCCGGCCAGCATCTGCGGATATGGGCTGTGTGGCGTTTGAGCCACACGCGTCGGGCGCAACCACTGGGGCCGCGCCCACGCTGGAGTGAACTGGCGATCTGCTGGCTGTTTCACCGGGCTACCGGCGTCATGCTGTGGCTGATGGAAATCCGTCGCCGTTTGCGACGTTGGCTGGGGTAAGCGTCTCCCGCCCGTCATGAGCGAACTTGGCGAACCCCGCGTCATGGCGGTCGTCGTGAGCTGGAATCCCGATCCAGCCCTGCTGACGCGGCAGTTCGCGGCGCTGGGTCCTCAGATCGCGAAGCTGATCGTGGTGGACAATGCGTCTTCGCCCGCCGTGCAATCCATCATTGCCGCCGCGGTGGCGGATTGCGGCGGGGAATACCATCCCCAGGAAGAAAATACCGGGCTCGCCGCGGCGCAGGTCCATGGCATCGGCCGGGCGCTGATCCTGGGAGCCAGTCATGTCTTGCTGCTGGATCAGGATAGTCTGCCGGCGGCGGATATGATCGCGCGCTTGTTGACCGCGCTGTCCGATCTGGCCGGGCGGGGTTTCCCGGTCGCGGCCGTGGGTCCCCGCTTGATCGCCGCTCGCGATGGCGGTTCTTCGCCGTGGGTCCGGTTTCATTGGTGGGGTGTGGAGAAGATCCCCGCGGGCGATGCCCTGACGCCCCCTTATACGGCGAGCGATTTCCTGATTGCTTCCGGCCTGCTGGCGCCGGCGAGCGTTTATGAAACGGTCGGTTTGCCAGAGGCCGGTTTATTCATCGACAACGTCGATATGGAATGGAGCTTTCGGGCGCGCGCACGCGGTTTTCGCCTGTACGGGGTGAACGCCGCCGTGCTGACCCACCGGCTCGGGGAACGAACGGCGTACCTCCCCGGTCTGCGGCGTTTGGGCGCTATCCATATTCATGGCCCGCTGCGTCAGTATTATCAGATCCGTAACCGGCTGCGCCTTTATTCGCGTCGTTACTGTCCCTGGGCCTGGAAACTGCAGGACTTCCCACGGGCGTTGTTCAAACTGTTCTACTTCTCCTGTGTCGTGCCTCCACGTGGGCGCAATGCGCGAATGATGGCGCTGGCCGTGTGGGATGCGTTGCGCGGCGTCTCCGGGCGCTGTCCTTACGAATAAAGTCCGTGGCCGACAACCCGGATTCGGGTCGCCTGGCCGGAGGTGCTCGGTGAACCGCGCGTTCAGAACTCCACGGCCAGTTGGGCCACGACCGAATCCGCGGACTTGCCGGTACCGCCATCGGACGCGTCGTAGTCTTCGTCATGAGCCCATTCGAAAGACAGGGACGTGTTTTTGAAAATCTCCGTGGATAGGCCAATCAGAAAACGCTGTTTGGGCAGTTCCAGGGCCAGGGCTTCGTCCGTGCCCTGGTAGGCGAAAGCCACCGTGGCGTCCTTGTCGAACATTCGGAAGGCATAGTCCGCTTCGAGATTCCAGGCCGATGGCTTGGCGCCGCCCTGCTTCCAGGGCACGGCCGTCGCCGAGAAATCTTCGGCTGCCGCCAGATATTCGCCGATCAGCGAGAACGACCCGAAGTGACCCACCACGTTCAAGGTCCAGCCCCCGGTGAAATCCGTGTCGTTATCGCCCTGGTTGTCGTTGATCACATCCTGCAGACTGTCCGAGTCGCCAAGATCGCTCAAATAGCCGATACCGGCCGCCACGTCGCCGTTTTCCAGGGCGTGTGTGTAGTTGAGGTTGACGCCCCAACTGCTGATCCGATTCTTGCCGTCCTTTTCGTTATCACCGTTGAATACGTAGACGCTGCCGATCAGGCCATTTCTGTCGAATCCGAGTTGTAAGGCCGTTTCCCGCGTCTCGCCGATTTCCAACGTCAAGGGGTCGGAAATTAGCGCGGTTTCATAGGCGCCGAAAGGCACGTAGATTTGCCCCGCGGTCACAAACACGGGGGTGACGTCCGCGTTGGCGAGGGTGGCATAGGCGACATCCACTTCCAGGTCGGTATCGTCCTCCTCGTAAAGCAAGCTGGCGCCGACGTTCACCCAATCGGTCACTTGTGATTCCACGCCCAGTTCGAAAGTGGAAAGCACTACATCGGATTCACTGTCGCCGACATAAGGAGAGGTGTAATACGCCTCGACCTCGACCACGCCGCCGACCTTGATCTTTTCGTACCAGGCGCCTTCCTTGTCCTCGGCCGTGAGTTTTTCTCCGAGATCTTCCTCAAGTTTTTCCACCCGTTGTGGAGCGCCTTCCGTGCGTAGCGTCTCCTGTTCAGCCAGGGTGTCGGCTTGTTGTCGGATGGTGGTTTCCTGTGCTTCGATTTTTCGTTGCATCGCCGCCATCTCCGCTTCCATGCGAGACAGCCGTTCATCGACGGAGTCCGCCAAAACCCAACCGGGACTACTGAGGGCGAGACTAGCCAGCGCCAATTGCTTGTATTTCATGGTGAAGTACCTTCATCAGCCTATGCGCGTGCTGTAGCGACGCGAGTAATAGGTCGTTATCCGCTGCGTAGCGGGGGCGAAGGCTGGCTGGCTGGGGAGCTGGCTGGCTGGATTGCAGACCGATCACTGGGGTCTGCGGTAAGGTCGTCCGTTACTGGTACAGGGGTCGTGTGACCGAATGACAACAGTCGTGCGAGAACCGTCGAAGCTTCGCCGGCAAATCCACCGGATTTCGCTATAAGCCCATGAATTCTCGAAAGACTCGGGGCCTCGCGTCAGGCTGTTGTATTTAAGGGATAATGATAATGATTCGCGTCTTCGCGGTCAACTAAGGGATTGGGCTAAAGGCGTCCAGCCTTCCCCCATCGGAGCGATGCCCGATCGCGGCGAGGATTCCGGGGTAGGGAGCTACATGTCCCGAACGATCTTCAGTACGTCCAGGGCGGAAATGATACCGATCACTCTTCCTTCGTGGGTCACGAACAATCGGTGGATATGGCCCCGTATCATGGTATCGGCGATTTCCGCCACGGGGGTGTCCTCGCTGACTTGAAAGATCATAGGGGTCATGATGCCGTGCACTGTCAGCGGCGGTTCGCATTTGATCCTTAATTTCGCCAGCTCCTCCCGTGCGTAATGGTTGTGCAAGGGATGCTGGTAATAGGAATGGGGTTCTTCGACCGGCCATTCGCGTAATTGGAAGCTGGTGTAATGCACCAAGTCGGAGAGCGAGACCACACCGACCAGTTCTCCCTCTTCGCTAATGACAGGCGCCCCGGAAATGTGATGGTCTGCGAGGAAATCGGCCAGTTGATCCAAGGGCCAGTCTTCACGCACCGCCAGAATGGAGCGGTTCAATATGTCTCTAGCTTTTAGTCCAAGCATAACGGCATCTCCTGGTGGTGTGGCGGACTCTTGGTGAGTATTGGAATGCGACACCTAACGTAATGTTATTTATTTAATTTGGGAAATAATGGCATTGATAATACGCTTAGTAAATGCACTTACGACAAACCGTTGATCAGCGTCGGGTTGTACGAGTCCGAGAAAATGAGAAGCAGGATAATTATCTGCCGAATTGTCCGTTGCCGGCCAACACGATGTCGAATCGACCCTGTAATTCCGTTGCGGTATGAGACGGCTCGAAGGTGACCAATACGCTGCTTTGGGCAGCGGGATCTTGGATGCTGTTGAAGAGATAATCCCCCGCGTTCTCGGGTGCGCCCGCCACGAACATCTGGGTGACAAGCGGCTCGAAACCCGGTCCGCTGATGGCGAAATGAATATGCGGGGCGCGGCCGGGATAGGCCACGGGTTTGATGGTGCGGAAACGATAGGCGCCGTCGGCTTGGGTAATGAATTGACCATGGCCCTGGAAATTCGGGTCCAGGGGAACGTTGCGTCGGTCACGGGGATGATGGTACCGACCGTAGGCGTTGCACTGCCAGATTTCGACGCGCGCCTGCTCGACGGGGCGACCCCGTTCATCGATCACGCGGCCGAATAGGTGGGTGATCCGACCCTGTGCGACGCCGCGTTGCCCCGCTACCTTCACCAGGTCGTTGTCGTCGTCCAGCGGCAATTCCTCGGGATAGAATGGCCCGCTGCTTTGCCGGGGAGTCAGGGTCAGGGCTTGAACGATACGGGGCAGTCCCGTCAATCCCAAGCTACCGGTGGCAAGTATTGCACTTAGAAGACGACGGCGGGGAAAATCGATGAAGTTAGACATGATCAATCTCACCGCAGCGATTTATTTATGAATTAGCGATTTGATTATCCGGTTCTCATTAGGTTTCACAATTGTTCCGGCGCCCGCGGTTATTTCTCCGTCCTGGTTTTTTGTGCCTGAACGCTGATAGGGGGCAATGGACAATTTCACGTGAGGTTGGCAACGCTGGGTGGGAAGCGTTAGCATGTCTTATCGCTGTAATTTGATGAAAATCCATAATAAGCAGGGATACCCTTCCGTTTTTTCCGGTTGACCGAACCCATCCATCTCGCACGGGGGAACGCATGAAATACCTACTGGTTATGCTGGCATCGCTGGCTTTTTTGAATGTGGCGCAAGCGGATAGTCTGTGGGGGCAGGTCAGTCATCCCGTCGGTGGGCCGGCCCAGGCGATCGGTTTTTACAGTGCGGGTTGTCTGGCGGGCGGGCGGGCCCTGCCCTTGCAGGGACAGGGTTATCAGGTGATGCGCCCAAGCCGCAATCGCTATTACGGCCATCCTGTCCTGATCACCTTCATCGAGAGTCTCGGCCGACAGGCGGCGGGGCGTGGAGAGCGGCTGTTGATCGGCGACATGTCGCAACCCCGTGGCGGGCCCATGGATTACGGCCACGCCAGTCATCAAATCGGTCTGGACGTGGACGTCTGGTTCGAGCAGGCGGCGCCTGGACAGACACTGACGCGCCAGGAAACCGAAGGCAAGGCCATGATTTCCACGGTGCTCGCGAGCCAGGGCCGAATTAACCCGCAACGCTGGTCGCCGCGCTATCGGGATATTCTCATGCTGGCCGCCAGCGATCCCCGAGTCGAACGGATTTTTGTCAATCCCATCATCAAGCAGACCCTTTGCCAGAGCGATCGCGGCAATACCACTTGGATGCCGAAGATTCGTCCCTGGTGGGGCCATGACGCCCATTTCCACGTGCGCTTGCGCTGTCCGGCCGGCAGTCCTCAATGCCGACCGCAAGATCCGCCCTCGCAGGGGGACGGTTGTGACGCCAGTTTAACCGATTGGGTGGGGCAGGTCAGAAGAGCCGCTTTGCGCCCGGCCATACCGGGTACACGACCGCAGCGCAAAGCGAAAATTTTGCCGGCGGCTTGTCAAGAGGTTCTGCGTGGCAACTGGGCGGCGCAGCCCACGACAAGCGTTGGCCCGGCCAATTAATCGCTGTCCTCCAGGGAAAAGCCGACTTTCAGGGAAACCTGCCACTGCTTGACTACACCGTCATCGACGTAGCCACGGGTGCCGGTTACCTCGAACCAGCGTATGTTGCGAACGGTTTTCGCCGCATGGCCGATGGCGTTCTGGACGGCGTCTTCAAGGCTTTTCGACGAGGTGCCAGTGAGTTCCAGCAGTTTGTATACGGGATCAGTCATGGAATAGTCCCCCGTGGGGCTGAAGTTTGGGCGGTTCGATGCCGGAAACCGGGCTCGGCCGGCGACGGCTTCCAAGATTTTAGGCCGTTCGATCGGCTTTGCCAGCTTGGGCGGGTAGCACGGCGAGTCGTTCAGGTGCAGTTCAGTTTAGGCGATCTAATGTAAAGCTCACCTCTCTGCGTTGGTGGGCATTGACCGAGACTAGTTGAGTCTCGGTTTTTTTTTGAGATCGATAACCCATCGCGAGTTCACCAAGACTTCACCTGATTCACCGCAACACCTCATAGGCGCTTCATCGGCGCCAGGCACACTGCCGGGTAATTTCATGGAGATCGACGATGATTACCCGGCTTTCCCATTTCGACCTGTTTTCGTTTCGTTCGGAAATCTCCCGACCGTCCGGGGCGACCCTCCTGTTCGTGGCGGGTGCGTTAGGATTGGCCGCCGAACCGATCGGTTGGCTGGTCGGAACCTGGTTCGACCCCGTTTACGGTTCGCACGGCTTGCCGGTTTTCCTGCTCGTGCTGTTTCTGTTCGGCTGGAGCTTGGGCAGTCCACGGTGGGCATCCGATCCGCGCCATCGGCGGCATGCCTTGGGCCTGTTCATTCTGACCGCCCTGGTTCGTCTGAGCGGGCGGGTACTGGCCATCAATACCCTGGGGGCGTTGGTTCTGGCCCTGGATGTCTATGCCCTGGGTCTGTTGGCCGGATTGCACACGCGGCAACGGTCCGTGTCTCCGGGGTGGCTGGCGTTCGTCTTCATCTTCGCCTTGCCCTTGGAGCGTGTCATACAGCGCAGCATCGGCTATGGCCTTCAACATCTCTCGGCGACAGGCGCCTGTTTTATTCTGGATCTGGGGTTCGCGTCGGTGGACTGCCAAGGCGTGCGGATTCTGTTGGACGGCCAAGATGTGCTGGTCGATCTGCCCTGCTCCGGCGCGCGTGGTCTGCTGTTGTTGCTGCTGCTGTTCGCGACCTTGGCCGCGTTGTTACGGCCGACTCCCGGTAAGGCTCTATTCGGATTGCTGTTGACTCTGACGGTGGCCTTGGCGGCCAATGTCCTGCGGATCGTCCTGCTGGCCATCGGCATTGCCTTCCCCGAACAAGTCGGCCTATCCGTGATGGCCCAGCCCTGGCACGATCTCATCGGTTTGCTGTGCCTGGCGGTAGGCGCCCTGCCGTTGATCGGCTGGGCGATTCACACACCGTCTGCGTCGATGACGGCCGATCGAGTATCCGCAAGCGAAGTATCCGCAAGCGGGTCCGGGGTCCATGCCCGGCGGCACGGCCGGCCCACCCTCGCTGTGGCCGGCTTGTTCGCGTTGTTCGCCGCCGGCGTCGCCTGGGCGCCGGCTCACCCCGTCGATATATCCCACGCAATCGCTGCCCCGACGCTGCCGACCCACTTAGCCGGGGTGCCGGGACAATCCCGTCCGTTGAGCGCGTTGGAAACCGCCTATTTCACCCGTTACGGCGGCGGCGCGGCCCGTCGCCAATACGGCGAGTTTTCGCTGCTGCTGGTGAGTACCGCCGCCCCCTTGCGTCATTTGCACGCCCCCGACGAATGCCTGACTGGCCTGGGTCATCACGTGGAGTATCTGGGGCCTGATTTCAGCACCATCCCGACCGCGATTTACCGCAGCACCGACCCACAAGGCCAGGTTTGGCGGGTTGCCGTGACCTTCTATTCGTCGCGCGGCCAGGTGGCCACGAGCGTCGCCGAAGCGGTCTGGCATTGGCTGCTGAAGCCCGACGTGACCTGGACGATGGTCGAGCGCATCACGCCGTGGTCGCTGCCGGACGCCGCCAATCGAGACTGGGACCGGGCCGTGGCCCTGGCGCTTGACCTTCCCTTGACCACCGATTCTTTTCCACCCGCAAAGGAGACTTCATCATGAGCCGTTTTTTTCAAGCCTTAAGTCTTTTCATCCTGACGCTTTACATTCCGCCCAGTCTGGCGCTGTCAGCCGACCCACCCGCACCCGAAGCGCCCGAGAAACTCGGCGGTGCGTTGCAAGCCGAGGTCAATGGGCAAACCCTGGACTTCCCCTTGTTGAAGGTGGATATGGATGCCGATGTTCAGGGCGATCTGGCGACCGTCACCGTGCGTCAGACTTTCGAAAACCCGTTGAATACCCCGGTGCACGCGACCTATCTGTTTCCGCTGAACTCGGACGCGGCGGTGTTCGAGATGGGGATGGAAGTCGGCGACGAACGTATCCAGGCGCAGATCCAGCGATCCGAAACGGCCCGCAGGACATTTGAGCAGGCGAAGCGGGAAGGTCGCAGTGCGGCGTTGTTGCAACAGCAGCGGCCGAATATGTTCACCCAGGACATCGCCAACCTCATGCCGGGTTTACCCATTCAGGTGACGTTGCGCTATGTGCAGACCGTTCCCAAGGTCGATGGCGACTACGAACTGGTCATGCCGCTGGTGGTCGGTCCACGCTTTCAGCCGCCGGGCGCCGGCCAGCCCGCGTCGAGTCCGCCATCCTCTCACGAGGAACTGCCCGAGCGCCCGACCTCGACGGAAAATACCGGGCAACGGCCCATCTCGGGCGGCGTTGCCCATTGGAATCTCGAACGACCCCCGGCCGTGGCGGGTGGGGCGGTCGGCGCCGCCAGCGACACGGCGTTCGGGCAATGGGAGTTGGAGGAGCTGCCCGCCTACCCGCCGGTGTTCGGTTTGAATACCCCGGATACCCTCGATAAGGATCGGGTGACGCTGTCCGTGACGCTGAACGGGTCCATGCCCATTCAACAAGCTAGTAGCGACACCCATAAGCTGGTGATCGACAAGCTGTCCGATCAACGGTGGAAACTGAGCCTGGAAGACGGCGCGACCATCGACAATCGGGACTTCGTGCTGCGCTACCGCTTGGCTGGGGCCGGCAGTCAGGCCGGATTGTTGGCTTATCGCGATGAACGCGGCGGATTTTTCAGCCTGTTGCTGGAACCGCCGGCCCTGCCCGCCGAATCGCTGATCACGCCGCGCGAAATCGTTTTCGTGCTGGATTGTTCCGGTTCCATGAGCGGTTTGCCCATCGAAGCCAGCAAGGCCCTAGCGCGGCGTGCGTTGCAAAAGCTGCGGCCCAGCGACACTTTCCGCATCATCCGCTTTTCGGATGCGGCGACGGAGTTTTCCACGCAACCGCTGCCGGCCACACCGGACAATATTCGGCGCGGTCTGAATTACCTGAACGAACTCCAGGGTTCGGGCGGCACGATGATGAGTTCCGGTATCCGGCAGGCATTGGAGGTGCCGGTGCCGCCGAAAACCGTGCGGCTGGTGTGGTTCCTCACCGATGGATACATCGGTAACGAAATCGAAATCCTCAAGCTCATCGAAGACAACATCGGCGACGCCCGGTTGTTCTCCTTTGGCGTGGGCGCCGGCGTCAATCGTTATCTGTTGGACGAAATGGGACGGGTCGGGCGCGGTTTCGCCCGCTACATGGACCCCACGGAACGGGTGGAGGAAGTCGCGGAGGAACTGTCGGAACGCTTGCAATCGCCGGTACTCACCGATATTACAATCGATTGGGGCGAACTGCGGCCGCAGGAAATCAGTCCCGAGCCGATTCCCGATCTGTTCGCCGGACAATCCGTGCGGATCGCCGGGCGTTATCAACAGCCGGGTTCCTACGCGATTACCGTTCACGGCAAGGTTGCGGGCCGTCCAGCCAGTTTGCCGCTGCTCGTCGACCTGCCGGAGCAGTCCGAGCAAGGATCGGCGATTGCCTTGATCTGGGCGCGTTCGGCGATTGCTCAAGCCATGCACCAGTTCATCATGCCATGGGAATTACGCCAGGATGGGTTGGACGACGACGACCTGAAAAAACGGGTGGCGCAATTGGGTTTGGATTTCTCGCTCGTGACGCGGTGGACTTCGTTTGTCGCGGTATCCCAGCAGATTTACAACCCGAATCCCGACGCGGCAACGACCCGTCCGGTGCCATTACCGCCTGTCAAAGGTGTAACGCCCGCCGCGTATGGTCTGAATCAGTCGTCTTCCAATGGGGGCACGGTGGCGCAATTCGGCGGTGGCGCGGCCCCCGAACCGGCGACGTGGCTGGGATTGTCGCTGATGGGGGTTCTTGGCTTTTGGGCTCGGCGCAGGATATTGACGAGGTCTTCGGTTGGTTGTCGTGAAACGAGTGTTGCTTGAGTCGGTCATTTTGTGGAACAGGGACGTTCCTGAAATCAGACCGATCGATTGACGAAATGGTCGAATCGCTGGGTATGGGAATATTCCAGTGAAGAGCGTGGCCAGTGGAATCAATCCGCCTGATGCGCTTCCTTCGTCAGCACATCCTACGAGCTAAAACAATGATTACGTCATCTGGTATTCTAAGAATGCGGCGAATACCATTGAGTTGGTTATTTGTTGCAATCGTGTGACGATTTTCAATCAGGAGATACAACAATGAAGAAATTTTTGATTGGCGTAAGCGGGTTGGTCATGATGGTCGGGGCGGGCTTTGTGATGGCCGAGGAATACGGCTGGGATCAAAAGAATCTTCCCGCTTTTGAGGACGTTGATACCAACAAGGATAGTATGATTTCTATGGATGAGGCGAAAGCGAGTCCTGACTTGGTCAATGCCGTGACCAATGGCAAGCCGGAGACGGCTGATGATTCCCTGAAAAGCTTTTTCAGTGCGGCCCATGAGCAAGACAAGGACAAGCCTTATGACTCACCCATTTCCAAGGAGGAATGGGAAGGCTTGACGAATGATTAATCGGGTATTCAAGAAAATTTCCCGTCTGTCGCTCGTGGCTGTAATTTCTTAAATCAATTGGCGGATTAGGTTGCCCAGCCGAGTAGGGTGGGCAACTTGTTTGCCCACGCGTTTCCCGACAAGGTCATTTTGATCGAAGACAAGACCAAAATGGTCTGGTCGAAATGACCCAAAATCCCATACCAATATACCCTCCTATTCACTCCCAAAATTCATATCCTCCCAATTTGGCTAATGCATTGAATAATAATAATTTATTTTTATAATGGTTGTGTACGGCGCCCTCATTGCTATTTCTCGATTAGTACAAAGGATCGGAGGTTATTGTCGCCTACTCCAATGTAATCCAAAGATCGAATAATCGGACGCTTGAAGTCGTCCTTCTCAAATTAAAGGGTGGCATCCATGAGCACAAATTCTGTCGAGATCTATGCGTTTGCGGAGGACGTAAGCAAACCTCCATTTACGTCCTTGATACCTCCGACACGTGCCAATTACGGGCGATACCGAGTCGTTATATCGGACGGAACACCCCGTCATGCGTTAACATCAGCCATTAAACATGCCAAGAAAACGGACGAAAAGATAGGTAAATTACATTTGATTTCCCATGGGGCTCCAGGATTGCTTTTTCTTAGCGGAGGGAAGCACGCTCAACTCGCTCTGGATGCGGATGCCTGTAGCTGGTTTGGGGCGTTGCGCGCGCATTTCGATACGATTTTCCCCGAAATCTTTATTCATGGATGTAACGTGGCGAGTGATATTACCTATAATCCGGGAACGGGAATTGGCAACTACGACATGAGCCAATCCGGCATCGGCTATCGTTTTTTGTTGGCCATGGCTCAGGCGACGAACACTATCGTGACGGGATGTATTCACCGGCAGTTCAATGATACCTTCCATCTGCTGGAAGGTCCCCGCATTACGGTCGGTCCTAAAGGGGCGGTATCAGGAGCCGAATACCTCAATGCGCCCTATCCGACCGGTTGACGGACCGTGGGTTCGATGGCTGAGTTGCCTGTGTCCGGGATTCCTAAATCGTGATTGTCACGATGGAGTAACTTTTTATCCCGCGTATCAATCCGAAAGAAAGGCCGTGCCGCAACCCGAACGCCGCGCGGCCTTTGGATTTCGAGTCGCCGCGACTCAAGCAATAATCGGCCGCGTATCCCGTTCCTGATTCCAAGAGTCCCAATCCGTCGAACCCAAGCTGAATTGGGGACTGGCATCCAAAAAGTCGTGGTAATGAACCACGATACGGTCCGCGTCGACCAGCACGACGGTGTAGGCGGGTGGTTCGTGACTGCCCGGTACGTCGTCGATGGCTTGGAAATCCAGTGAGATTTGATGATTGGTGCCACGCAGCGTGCTGAAACTGATGCCTCGCCATTGCCCGCTGATCGGCCGGTGGACATGCCCGAAGAAGATGTGGCGGACATCCCCGTGCGCCTCCAGTAAATCGTTCAACGCATGAGCTTGATCGGGGGGAATGCCGAGGGCGTCCAGCGACGGCAAACCGACCGGGAACGGCGGATGGTGCATGAAAAGATAAACGGGCTGGTCGGCAGCGGTGTTCAAGGCGTCACTCAACCATTCCAGACGTCGCAAACAATAACGTCCGGCATGAGTCTCTTCCTCGATGGTATCCAGGAACAGCAGGCGGCCGATCTCCGTATCCATGCCCGATTGGATGAAGCCGTACTCGTCCACGGCCGTATCCGGAAACATCAGCCGCAGTTCCGTGCGATCGTCATGATTGCCGATGACGAGCCGTAGCGGCACCGTCAATTCCGCCAAACAATCCCGCAGATTGCGATAGGCCGCGCATTCTCCCCAATGGGTGAGATCGCCGGTGATGACGCATAATTCCGCATCGGCATGGTGACGGTTGATGTCGGCGATGCAGGCCGTCAAACGGGCAAGAGGGTCCAATCCATAGAGTTTTTGGCCATGGCCAACGAGATGCGTATCGGTGAAATGGATCAGTTTCATTGGATTCATCCGCTTGGAAAAAGGGCGTTCGTTCCCGGATTGTGAATCTGACTGACGTTCAATGTGGCCGGTGGTTTTACCCACGGCGAAGGTCACCCGCCTGTCGCGCTCGGCAATGTCGGCATCTTGCTTTCGGTCACCATGCGAGACATGTCGGCCATGGTCCTCTCGCGATCTTGGAAAACATCGGTAGCGGCGAGGATCGGCCCACCCGCTAACGGCGTCGTATGCTACGAGGGGATTGCGACAGAACGGTGACGGTATGGTTAAGAGCCGGCGGAGTTACGGGAATGCGGCGTACTCGCGTGAGTTTAGATTGAGCTTTTCGGCAAAGCCCGGCTTCCGACCGATGGCTAGAGTCGCTGAGGCGGATCGCCCGCCCGCCTGCCTTGACGAAAGCTTGACTACTCAAATATTTATGATATTATTGAGTAGTCAAGTATAACGCAAGCATAATGCGAGGTGGTTGGAATGTCTCCAGAAGCAAACTTCTTGATCGATCATGCCTATACAACGTCAAGAATCAACAAGAAAGTTGATGCTAGCCTGTCCTACCACGGCATCAGTTTCACGGAGTTTCTTATCATGCATCACTTGTTTAATTCACCTCTACAAACAATGCGACGCATCGAGCTTGCGGAATGCGTGGGGATAACGGCTTCTGGCGTCACCCGGTTGCTCGCGCCTATGGAAAAGATTCGGATTGTCGAGAAGGAAAGCAACCCAAGAGATGCACGCCAGAGTTTGGTCAAATTAACCCAGGCGGGGGAACAACTGTATAAAGATGCGTTGGTGAGCTTTGAGCATTGCTCTAAGGACGTGCTGGCCAATTTGAGCGTCAAGCAAATCGATAATATGGCTAATCTCTTCGGCAAGATATAAGCGCCTATCGCATGAGATTGCCTAAAGGCTTTGTCTATCGAAGGTTGGGGCGATTTCAGACAGTCGCCCCATGTTCCATCTGCAATCCAATGTGCCCGGTGCGTATGTCGTGAACCGAGCGGTTTTTACGGAATCCGGGATTTCGTTGGCTAACCCGGCGATGTCGGGTATCGCCTCCTTCGAGGCAGCAAAGACATTCGGCGCTGACGATGTTCTTCGCTAACATCGGCGTGGGTTGGCTTTGAAAAAATACTGGTGGCCTAATCAGCAGATTCCGCCGATAGATCCGTCAGGATTTGATGGGTGGGAGGCAGTACCGAGTTCCCCGGTCTAACCGGCATTTTGGCGACCCGAAAGCGACACCATCCAAGTTCGGCGAGTAATGGAATGGCGTCCTCATCCTGTCGATTACGTAGAAATAGCGATACGATTTCCCCATTGAGGAAATTGATTTGTGCTGAACGATCATCGTCCGTGGTGATGTAGATTATTCCGGTAAGCCCTGTGTTGTGCAGTGCCCAGAGTGTACGGATAAGTTCTGCAAACGGCACGAACCGGGTTTTCATAATCGTTCCTTTCTCGCTATATGCTACGCCGATTTTTTGTGATTTTGGGTTGGGAGCCGGTGGTATTGAGTTGCCCTTCCTTGGGCTTAATTAGCATCCGAACTTGCTGTGTTGAGGTGGCATTTTAAGTTGAGCCTGTAACCCGAGCATGTCATTCCGGTATCTCTGTGTAACATTGTGTAACGCTGAGTTAATGCGGAGACATTCAAGGAAATCCACCGGGAATGGCTTCAAGACGTACCGAGTGAAAGAGAATCCCATTCCATTCAATGGGTTTCCTGGCTTTGGGGTTCTGCGGGTTTTTAGCTCTATTGAGGTGTTGAAAGAGTCAGTCCGCCCTGCTCCATTCACGGACAGCTCTTGACGCAATGCACTAATCCGGTATGTTTATGACTCGACGGTTCCCTCGTTAGGATTAAAAGAGAACACGGTAAGGCGATTGCCTAAGCCGTGGCTGCCCCCGCAACTGTAGGCGACGAGCCGATGCCCGCTGTGCCACTGGGAATACCGGGAAGGCTGGGTGTTCGGCGTAGACCCGCAAGCCAGGAGACCTGCCGTCGACCCGCGTCACCTAACCAGCGGGCGGGGTGTTCCCTGGTGCGGTAACCGTTGGTGACGCTCATTTTTACGTCACTACACCGGGAAACCGCGATGGGTCAGTCATCCAGACGCTTCGTATCGTCTTACTTTTCCATCCCCCGTGGGTCACGGATGCCGTTGGCCCGGTTGCTCGCCGTCGTGCTGGCGGTCTGGTCGCTTGCGTGCGGCAGCCTGCCCGTGTGGGCCACACCCGCCGGAATCGCCGACTCGGCCTGCGTCCAGCAGTACGATCCCACTCGGGATTATTTCCCCGACAAGGCCCGTTTGCTCCACGCGCGTGGCTTTACGATCGAATATTTCGGTCATTACAAGGTGCTGACCGTGCCCAGTTCCTGGCCGGCGGAGAGCCAGAGCTTCCGCTATCTGCTGGTGCAATGCGGTACGCCCGTCCCGGACGGGTATGCGGATGCTCAGCTCATCTACATCCCCGTCAAACGGGTGATCGTGCTCAGTAAACCGCCGTTGTCGCATCTGGAATTGCTGGACGAATTGGGTAGTCTGCTGGCCCTGGATTCCCTGGACCGCGTGTATTCCCCCACGGTGCGGCGCATGATCGCCGCTGGCGAGGTGAGCGCCGTGGGTTGGAGCGCGACGATCGACGTGGAACGGATTCTGGCCTTGAATCCGGATATGGTGATGGCCACGGCGTACAATCAACCGCAGCACAATGTCCATCCGCTGTTACAGCGAGTGGGCATACCCGTCGTCGTCCATACGGGATACGCGGAACCCTCTCCGCTGGGACAGGCCGAGTGGCTGCAGTTTACCGCGGCCTTTTTCAACAAGGAGGGATTGGCGCAACGCCTGATCGAGGCGTTGACCGCCCGTTATCAGACACTGGCGGCGCTGACTCGCGACATTCCGGAGGACCGGCGGCCGTCCGTGTTGACCGGGGCGCTGTTCGGCGATACCTGGTATGTGCCTAGCAGCACCAGTACCCTCGCCCAGTTGCTGAAAACGGCGGGTGCGACTTATCCCTGGGCCGATACGGAAGCGGTGGGAAATCGGCCGCTGGATTTCGAGGCGGTATTCGCCAGCACCTGGTCGGCTGACTATTGGCTGACCGCCAAGAACGAGTGGCTGACACGCGCGGACATGCTGGCGGCGGATGCGCGCTATGGCCAGTTCCAGGCTTTCCAGAAAGGCCGGGTATTCAACAACAATGCACGCCTCAGCGAACAGGGTGGTAACGACTATTGGGAACGCGGCGTCATGGAACCGGATGTCGTCCTGGCCGATCTGATCAAAATCTTTCATCCGGAACTCTTACCCGAACATACGCTCAAGTATTTCCGCCCACTGCCCTGATATCCCAGCGATGCCCTACACCCTTTCCGAGACGGCGTCGATCACGCCGCACCCTCTGGCCATCCGCAATCCACGGCGCATGGCGCTAGTATTGCTCGGGCTGATGCTGTTGGCGGTATTCATCGGTAGCCTGGCTTTTGGTTCAGTGGCGATTCCCCTGGAACAGGTCGTCGCCATTTTGACCGGCCGGGAACCTGCCCAAGCCAGTTGGGGCTATATCGTGCTCACCTTGCGGTTGCCCAGGGCCTGCACCGCCGTGTTGGCAGGCGCGGCCCTGGCTGTCAGCGGGTTGCAGATGCAGACCCTGTTTCGCAATCCGCTGGCCGAGCCGTTCATACTGGGAATCAGTGCCGGGGCCAGCCTGGGCGTCGCGTTGCTCACCCTGGCGACCGGCACGGTCGGCATGCTGGCCGGGATCGGTCTGGTCGGCCACCTGGGCTTGACCAGTGCCGCGATTGCCGGCGCGGCGGGCGTCATGAGTCTGGTGCTGGTATTGGGTCGGCGCATACGCAGCAACACGACGTTGCTGATTCTCGGTCTGATGTTCGGCTATGTCGCCGCGGCCATCGTCAGCGTGTTGATTCATTTCGGGGCCCCCGAACATGTGCAGTTGTATCTGAACTGGACTTTCGGCAATTTTGGGGCTGTGGGATGGCCGCAGCTGGGCATGCTGGCCACCGTGATCAGCGGCGGCTTGTTGGGATCGTTTCTTCTTGCCAAACCGCTCAACGCGTTGCTGTTGGGAGAAGTCTATGCCCGCAGCTTGGGTCTGAACGTCGCGCTGACGCGCTTTTGGATCATCGTCAGCGCGTCCCTGTTGGCCGGGACGACCACGGCATACTGTGGTCCCATCGCTTTTCTAGGCATCGCCGTGCCGCATCTTTGCCGTAGCTTATTCCGCACCACGGAACATCGGTTGCTGGTGCCCGCTACCCTCCTACTCGGCGGACTGTTGGCCTTGCTCGCGGACTGCGTGGCCCGTTTGCCGGGCAGCGATCTCAGCTTGCCGCTCAATGCGGTGACGGCCCTGATCGGCGCTCCGACGGTGATGTGGATACTGCTGCGGCACGGGTCGCAGCGTGAACTGGCGGACCGATGAGCGGGCGGCAAGAGCGGATGCCATCGCCGGTCCTGACGACCGAAGACCTGGCCGTCGGCTATCGCGGACCGCGTGGACGTCGCCGGATCGTCGCCGCCGCGATTTCGGAAACGCTGCGATCCGGTGAATTGGTTTGCTTGCTGGGGCCGAACGGGGCGGGAAAATCGACTTTGTTGCGCACTTTGGCTGGGATGCAACGGCCGTTGAGCGGCCAGGTGCGATTACTGGGGGAGTCGGTGCACACGCTAGCCCCGAAAATCCTGGCGCAACGGTTGAGCGTGGTGCTGACCGAACGTGTCGACGACAGCGGCATGACGGTCGAGGCGCTGACCGCTCTGGGGCGGTATCCCTACACGCCCTGGTCGGGACGTTTGACGGCGGAAGACGACCGCATTGTGCGTTGGGCCTTGCGGACGGTGGGCGTGTTGGATCTCGCTTCCCGGCCGGTCGCCGAACTGAGCGACGGAGAACGCCAGAAGGCGTTGCTCGCGCGGGCTTTGGCCCAGGAACCGGCCGTGCTGATCCTGGACGAACCCACGGCCTTCCTGGATTTGCCGCGCCGCGCGCTGATCATGGATATGTTGCGGCGCCTGACTCGGGACATGGGTTACGCGGTGTTGCTGTCCAGTCACGATCTGGATTTGGCTTTGCGTTGCGCCGACCGGATTTGGTTGTTACCCCTGCAGGGAACACTGTGTGCGGGAGCGCCGGAGGACCTGGTGTTGAATGGCGCGGTGCAGGCCGCTTTTCAAAGCGAAGGCGTGGTCTTCGATCCCTACGCGGGGTCGTTCCGACTGACCCCACGGGCGCGTGGACGGGTCGCCGTGCGGGGGGAAGGGTTGGTTCGCGTATGGACCGAACGGGCATTGGAACGGGCGGGTTATGGCATCGAGCCCGATAGTTCCGCCTCCTGCACGCCGCAGGTCACGATAGTCACCGAGACCGGCCAATCGAGGTGGCGAATCCAGGCCACCGATCAGGATCAAGAATGCCACACGCTGTACGAAATGATCGCCTGCTTGCAGGCGCTGGATTCCCCGAGCGAGCGCTGCGGACAGGCCGTGGAAACGTGAGCTTCGGCCGCCGATAACGTATACTAAGGGTCAATCGGTTCTTTCCAGCCGGGTTGTTGACTGCCTTGGCAACACACTGAACAGGCCGTTTCGGACCCGACTCGCACATCAGCCGCTACACCCAAACGCCCTGAATTGCTCTGGTCAGTGTAATGCCTTGCAGCGGCTATACTCGTTTCCAATCATCAGCGAATGCTTGGCCGCATTCTGTCGATGAATTTCGATTTCAAGGAGTTGAAAGAGTATGGTGGTGACTAAGCCCCAGATTTCCAACGTCGATGACTTGCCTGCCGTTCCCCTGCGTGTTCAGGTGCAAGGGGCGTTGCGGGATTATTTCCGCCGCTTGGGCGGGCTGCCGCCGGCGAATCTTTATAAGCTGGTTCTGGAGGAGGTGGAGCAGCCGTTGTTGGAGACCGTGTTGCAATATACGCGGGGCAACCAGACCCGCGCGGCCGAGATCCTGGGCATCAATCGCAGCACCTTACGCAAGAAGCTCAAGCAATATCATCTGGATTAACTCCGTCCCATGTCGGGGCGAAGACCCCGAGATGTCAGATGGCCAGCGTTTCCCAACCTTTCAGGGAGCGGATGCGCTCGGCGGCGCTGATGACGGCGCTGCTGGCTCGCTCGGGCTGGAGGTAGGTCGCTGTGACGCGTTTGAGATCGGCTAGCGACACCTGCAGTATTTTCCGGCGATAATCCCGTCGCTGGTCCGCGTCACGCCCAAACAAGTCGCCGAAGAAGGCGCCGATGGCCTCGCCGGCGGGTGAACCGGGCCGGTCGATGGCCGCGATCACTCCGAGTATGGCTTCTTCCAGCAGGCGCGGGGAATGTTCCGTACTCAGCAACCAATCGATGGCGCGGGCGAAATCGTCCAGCGTTTCGCTCAGACGCGGGTCGCGGTACGAATACAGCCGGAAAGCGCCGCTGTCCGGATGATAACCGGCGCCTACTCCATAAGCCCCTCCCTGTTCCCGCACCGCGCGATGCAGATAGCCATTGCGCAGGAATTCCCCGAGTACTTGCAAGGCCGGCGCGTCGGGATGGTTCTGCGCGACCGTGGGATAGGCTTGCGCACAGAAACTCACCTGGGTGCTGGTGCTCCAGGCTTGGCGGATGCGCTGTTCGACAGGGGGCAGTTCCAGTTTGGCGGTGGCGACGGGCGACGGATACGGCGCCCAACAGCGGGCCAGGCTGTCCGCCACGCCGTCTTGCAGTTCCTCTTCGCTCACGATCAGGAGTTGCCGGGGCGCGGTGTGCAACAGTCCGTGGAGCGTTTCCAGGCAGGCTGAAAAATCGGCCAGGGCGTCTTGCCGCCGCAAGGCTTCGTCCAAGGCGCGCAGACGTTTCACGCCTTCCAGACCTTCCCAGCGGTTGGAGAGGGCGGCGGTCGGACTCAATCCGGCACTGGCGATGACCAGAGCCAGCGCGTGCCCGTGTTGAGTGACGGATTCTTCGCGTTGCGCGAGCAACTGGCCGATCAGTTCCCGCAAACGGGCGGCTTCGTCGAAGCGGGCGGTGAACAGGGTGGCTCCCAGCAAGTCGGCCAGGGCCGCTTGGTGGCGGGCCAATGCCTTGCCGGCCAGCACCAGAACGGCATGACTGCGCTGGACATCGTTGACGTCGGCCCGCATCAGGCAACGAGCGTTCAAGCCGCCGGTGACGGCGGCCTGCGCGGCCTGGGTCGTCAGATAATCGCGCCCGCCGCTGCCGACTTCGCTGAGACAGGCCGCGTACAAAGGCAACACGTCGAGCAGTTCTTCGTCCAGGCTGGGCAGATCGACGATTACCTGCTCATACACCATGCCGTTGGTGCCCCGCGCGTACCACGTCGCCGGCAGGCCGTTGACCGGCCGAGCCGTACCGAGCGGGATTTTCAGGTCCGCGTCGACGTCCGCCAGGCCGACCTTAGGCAACAATTCGGGATCGTCGGGCTGAGTCTGCCGTTGTTGCAACGCCTGCGTCTGGCGTATCACCCGCTCGCGCTCGGCCGCGTTCAGGCTGGCCGCCAGATTCGCCAGGCGCTGCTTTTCGCCTTGATCCTGGGCCGCCGCAAGGCTGTGATCCGGGACCATGACCAAGCGCACCCGATGGGCATTATCGAGCAGCCAGCGGCGCGTCAGATGCTTGATGAAATCCGGGTTCTTGATGTCTTCGCGCAAGGTGTCCAATTGAGGACCACTATCCAGGGTGGGAACCGGGTCGGCGCCGTGTATGGCCGGAGTCAGGGCTTCCAGCAACAGTCGCAGTCCATAGGGAAAACCATCGCCGGTAATTTCCCGTTCGCTGAGTTCCATCTGGTGCAGGACCGCCTCCAGGGTTTCCAACGGCAGGCCCTGTTCGGCCACGTCGTTCAACACGCTCAATACCCGTTCTTCCACTGCTTGCGCCTGCTCGGGGTTGGAGCCTTCGACCCCGCAAACGAAAGTGGTTTCACGGGTGGCCGCATCGAACCCGCACATCGGGGACGGGGCGCTGCCCAGTCCCGACGTTTCCAAGGCATGACGCAGCGGGGAACTGCTGTTGTCCAGCAAGGCATCGCTGAGCAGCCGGCCCTCCATGACGGCGCGCGGATCAGTGACCGGACCCAGCAACCAGCCCAGCACGATATGGGTTTTATCGGTGAGTTCCTGGTCGTCCGCCAAGGCATAGGGGGTTTCGGCTCGCTGGGGTTCGCGGTAGCGCCGTTCGTCCGGTATCGACAAATCCAGGGGCAACGCCTGAAAGGCGCTCAGCGCGCGGTCCTCGAACCGAGCCTGGTGCTCGGCGGCGGGAATATCGCCGTAAGTCATGAAGATGGCGTTGGAAGGGTGATAGTGACGGGCGTGAAATGCCCGAAGCTGGGCGTGCGTCAGCCGGGGTATGTCTTCCGGATCGCCGCCGCTGTTGTGGTGATACGTGGTGGTCGGAAACAATAGGGATTGCAAGCTCTGTCCCAGGTTTTGCACCGGCGAACTCAGCGCGCCCTTCATTTCGTTGAAGACCACCCCTTTGTATACCAGATCCGAGGCGGGGTTATCCGCTTCGGAGAACTCCACCCGGCAGCCTTCCTGAGCGAAATCGAGTTCGTCGAGCGAAGGGAAAAACACAGCATCCAGATACACGTCCAGCAAATTGCTGAAATCCTTGCGATTCTGACTGGCGAAGGGATAGGCGGTCCAGTCACTGCTGGTAAAGGCGTTCATGAAAGTATTGAGCGAACGCCGTGTCATCATGAAAAACGGATCGCGTACCGGATACCGCCGGCTGCCGCACAAGGCGGTATGTTCCAAAATGTGGGCAACCCCCGTGGAGTCCTGCGGCACGGTTAGAAACGCCACCATGAAAGCGTTGTGTGGTTCATCGGCGGCGAGATGGATGTGCCGCGCTCCGGTGACGTGGTGCCGATACTCCTGAAACTCCACATGCAAGGCCGGGATGGTGTGGCGACGGACGGTGGTGAAGGCGGGATGATCCATACGGGCAGCTATACCTGAGGTGGCTTGGGATTATTGTTAAGTGGGATCGGCGGAGCAACGCGCAGATACCAGTCAATGGTTCGAGCAATCCCGCTGGCAAAGGTTTCCTGAGGTTGCCAGTGCAGGATCTTCTTGATCTTGGCGGTATCGATCGCGTACCGCCAGTCATGTCCGGGGCGGTCGTCGACGAAATGGATCAGACGCTCGTGCGGGCGGTCTTCGGGGCGCCGTTCGTCCAACAGACGGCAAATGGCGCGGGCGATGTCCAGGTTGGCCCATTCGTTATCGCCGCCGATGTTGTAGGTCTCCCCGACGTGGCCGTGGCGCAGAACCGTGTCTATGCCCCGGCAGTGGTCTTCCACGTACAGCCAATCGCGAATATTGCTGCCATCGCCGTAGACCGGGATCGCCTGTCGGCCGATGGCGGAGCGGATCACGGTGGGAATGAATTTTTCCGGATGCTGATAAGGGCCGTAGTTGTTCGAACAATTGGTGGCGACCCAGGGGAGGCCGTAGGTATGGCCGTAGGCCCTGACCAAATGATCGGAACCCGCCTTGGATGCCGAGTAGGGCGAATTGGGCGCGTAGGGCGTGGTTTCGGCGAAAGGCGGGTCATGGCGGGCCAGCGTGCCGTACACCTCGTCGGTGGATATATGATGGAAGCGCACGGAGCGAATCGGGGGCCGTTGCTTGTCCAACCATACCGTGCGGGCCGCCTCCAGCAGGGTAAAGGTGCCGACCATGTTGGCTTGGATGAAAGCCGAGGGACCGTTGATGGAGCGATCCACATGACTCTCGGCGGCAAAGTGCACGACGGTGTCGATGTCGTACTTGCGCAGCAAGCGTTCGACTAGCGCGCCATTGCAAATATCCCCTTGCACGAAACGGTGCCGCGTAGGATCGGGTAGGTCGCGCAGATTATCCAGGGACCCGGCATAGGTCAGCTTGTCGAGGTTGACGAGTTGAACAGCCCGGTCGGTCTTCAGCAGATAGCGGACGAAATTGCAACCGATGAAACCGGCTCCGCCGGTGATCAATACTCGGCTTGGTTGATGGTCCATGCGACGCAGACCCCTGGAAGTAGACGATCCGTTGGCGATCGGTTAGGATTTTTTCGTTATCGGCAAACCGACGAATCCATACGGTAATGGCAAGGATTACACCATATTCGACGATTCCCTAGCCAGTGATTCATGATCGCATTGCCGTATCGATGCATCACAATGCGCCTTGGGTTGGCTGGCGGGTTTCTCATTCTCGCACCATCACGCCACGATGATTTGTCCCTTTCCTTCGGTCAAAAGACCTACTCGGATCTTTCCTCCCGGATACCCGCTTGCCGGCCGGCGCGATGACACGGGTGTGATTCCGACCCCGGTTTGCCCGTCATGAGCTTCAAAGAACGATTGGAAGAACTCAAGGCAGCCCACAAGGCGGGATTGATGGATGAAAACGCCTTTCAAAACGCCAAGCAAAAGCTGTTCAATGAATTGAAAACCGGGGTCGTCGAGTCGGACGGCGAATGGGCCGAGACACCGGATGGCTCGGTCGATGACAGGGAGGGTGAGGTTGTTCAAGACTCGTTCGAATCGCTTTTGTCCGGGCAGTCCCCTGTCCCGGACGCCGGATCGCCCGTGACGGATGCCGGGGACATGAATTTCAAGGGCCGTCTGGAACAGATCAAGGTGGCGCATCGCATGGGGCTGATGGATGAGGCGACCTTCCAAAAGGCCAAGCAGCGTTTGTTCACCGAACTGAAAACCGGGGTTGTCAAGCCGGATGCCGTACCCAAACCGCCACCCGCGTCCGCCCCCCCGCGCAAAAGCGGACCGATCAGGTCATCCGCCAAACCTGTGAGTGGCAGACCCAGCAAGCGGGCGACGACTCGGGTACGCCAATCGCCGGGCCGCCGGACCCAGCCCGTAGTTTGGGCCTTGCTCGGAATCTTGCTGGTCGGCGTGTGTATCGTCGGTCTGGTTTATTTGGGCCGGCGCCCGTCCAGCGGAAAAACCGTGATCCCCGTCGCCATTCCCGAGCCGGCGCGGCAGCGCGCGCCCGCTCCGCAAGCCATGGGGTTGACGGATGGCGAAGCGCAAGGGCTGCAACGCAGCGCCGCCAGCCGGTTGGGCGTCACGGTGACGCTGCAGGATTCTCTCAAGGACGGCGGTTTGGGTCCGCAAATGGAGGTGATACCAGCCGGGAAATTCATGATGGGCGCGAACGCCGAGGAAGACGGCAAACCCGATGAAAAGGCCCATCGGGTGGCGTTGAAAGCCTTCGCCATCAGCCGTTACCCCATACAGTTTCACGAGTACGAACGGTTCGCGAACGACCAGGGGTTGCCCGCGCCCAACGATCAAGGGTGGGGACGGGGCCAACGTCCGGTGATTAACGTCAGTTGGTTGGAAGCCGAGCGTTATGCCGCTTGGTTGTCAGACCAGACGGGGCTTCGTTACCGCTTGCCGACCGAGGCCCAATGGGAATACGCGGCGCGCGCCGGTACCACGACCGCGTTTTATTTCGGTTCCGAGCTCTCCACCGAACAGGCGAATTTCGATGGCCGGCGGACCTTGTCGAGGGGGATGCCCGGCCAGTTTCGCGGGCAGACTTTTCCCGTGGGACAATTTCCCGGTAATGCCTGGGGCTTGTTCGATGTCCATGGCAATGTCTGGGAATGGACCTGTTCCGTATATCTTGCCGACTATGCCGGAGAAGAGCAGCGTTGCGCGGCGCAATCGGATGGGCGTTCGCGCGTGGTGCGGGGCGGCGGGTGGTCGAGCGAACGGGCCGATGTGCGTTCGGCGGCCCGCTTCAGCCTGAACGCCGAACAGCAGCTCAGCGTCGTGGGCTTTCGGGTCGTGCGGGAATTTCCGCCGCGGTGAGACCCGCCGCAACCAATGCGTCGAGTCCGGGGCGGGGAAGTTAACGCCGCTCGGCCCGATTCAGCACGGCTAGCATGCGGGTATCTCCCAGGATCAGACTGATACTGCGCGGGGTATTGCCCGAGAAATCCGTATCGTCGGCGACGGCTCCGCTTTCCAACAAGCGTCGGGCCATGTCCACCCGTCCTTGGATAGCCGCCAGGTGCAGGGCCGTTTGGCCATGATCGTTGGTCCTTTCGAGGGCGACGGACGGCTGATTCAAGAGGGCCTCCATTTCCTGCCTACGGCCTTCGTAGACGGCCCTCATCAAGGGCGTCCAACCATAGATGTCCGGCAGATTGACGTCCGCCCCCGCGCTTCCCAGCACCGTGATCAACGGGGCGTGTTGCTTGGCCACCGTGATCATCAAGGCCGTCCAACCGTTGGCGGAACGATGGTCGACGGTGGCGCCCCGCTCCAACAGCAGCCGCACGGTGGCGGCATCCCCTGACGCCGAAGCGTAGATCAACGGTGTGCCGCCGGTTTGGTTCTGGGCATTGACGTCGGCTCCGGCATCGAGCAAAGCCTTCGCCAACGAGACATCGCCACGCGCCGCGGCGGCCATCAAGGCCGTCTTGCCCCGTTCGCTGGGTTGATCTACCGCGCCGACGCGGGACCAGTGCTGGCGTATGAACTCCACGTCGTTGGTTTCGACACTGTGTCGCCAAGCCTGGGAGAAGTCGGCCAAGGGGGGCGGATCGGCCGAACACGTCAGGTTCATGCCGAGCAGTAACAGACTCAGCATCCATCGGGCGGGCCAGTCACCGCGCATCGTCAATTGCATTCCGCCAGCGGCAGATTGAGCAACAGATTCTGCGGCTTGAGGCGCAGCTGTTGGTCTTCGTCCATGGCCAATCCCAGATGCACCGGACATCCTTGCAGTTCCGGCCGCACGACGCTGGGGTCGGCGAATTCCAGCTTGAACAGCGCCAGCAGTTGGCGCAACGTGTCGTCGTGCACGGTTTCGCCTTGATAGAGCGCGTTTAGAATACGGTTGCATTGCGCATCCAAGCCGATATGCCAATGCCACTCCTGGGCTTCGATGTGTGGGACGAATTCGATGTGCGTCTCCACGGCGTGAAAATGCTTTAGCCAGACTTCCAGCAAGCGGCACAGCGCCGTCTGACCCGGCGTCGACTCGTGCAGGCTGACGGCGAGACTGAAATGCTCACGCTGCGTCCAGTAATGATTGGCGCTGTCCGGTGTGAGAACGCCCAGGTGCTCGCGTATCCCAGCCGATTCTCCCTGCGCCTGGCGGATCAGCCGTTGCAGTACGGTGACGCTTCCCGTGGCCTGCTGGCGGTGCTCCAGGACTTCCGCGTCGGCCAGCAGCAGACCGGCCTCCAGGCTGACTTTCTGCGGGCGAAAAAAAATTTCCGCCACGCGCCACAGAAAGGGGTCGTTACTATCGCGCAGCAGGTGCTGACATTGAATCTGTACCAGCAAACTCATGAGCGTGGGTGGCAAGGAGGGATCGGCGCGGCCGCCGGCCCAGGTCAGATAGGCGGCTTCGATGGTGCCCTGGCTCAGCAGTAGATGGCGAAAACTCAAGGCGAAACGATAGTTTTCCTGGGCGTCGGGGTCCGCCAAGTTCCGCAAATCCCGCTCGGTGACCGGGCGCCGGGGGGCGTCCAACAAGGATCGATGCAAAGCCCGCTCGGCGGCGCAGGATGAATCGATGGGCGCCAGCTCCGGCCGCAGAAACACCTGTCGCAGGAAATCGTCGCTCACGCCCAAATAGTCATCGGACGTCCGAGTGAGCGTGTGATAGCCGCAATCCGGCCAAACGGCGGAAGATTGCGGCAATTCGGCGTCGGATTCATGGCGCATCATTCCACTCCCCAGAGCCGCAGATGTTCGTGATTCACGGCGGTAGCCGGCAACACCACCCGAAATCGCTCGCGTATGGCCTGATTTTCGTAGCTGCGCTGCATGGCGATCAAGGTGTTCAGCTCGTGATCGCACAAGCTGACGGCGAATTCGATTTCCTCGCGGGCGGCCGGCAGAGCCGCCGTCAGGTCGGGGGCTCCATGGAAATCGATCAGATGCTGGGCCAGCCGGCGGGTCACTTGATCCAATTCCGTCAGGGTGATCTGGGCAACGACGACCAGGGTGCTCCAGCCGAAACTGTCCAGGCCCAGAAAGCCCTGCGCGAACGCTTGTTGTGGCTTGCGGGAAAGCCGGGGAAGATCCTGATCCCAGAAGATGAAGGAGCCCGGCACGGCCCATTCCCCCGGATGTGCGCAGCGGGGGAACACCTGAGTATCCAGATCGTCCAGGCGAACCACCCGCGGCAGTTTGGTCGTGGATGTCTTTGATGGCTTCTCTTTCAATGGCTCTATTCGTTGGTTGTTGCGTCGCAATATCATGGCGCGGACCCGCGTGAGCGGGGCGGCGGCGCCTGAGCTGGAAAAATACCAATTTAAAACTAATCTAAAAATAGTCTCATCTCATTGTAGAAATGTAATAAACATCGAAACAGGATTTTAGCGGTGAACCAGTTGTCGGTAGGCGGCGGGAACCCTCGTGAATTTTGCATTGCAGTATTGATGCAACGCCGGGCGGTGATATCCAAACCCTGGCTTTCGCACCTTTGGAAGGTGGGGGGGATCGTGGTCAACAGCCAGTTGAATCCGGAAACCCGTCAGGGGGTCCCGGTGCGCTCGGATTCCGAAGGCGAGGATTATTTGTGGAGTGGGTTGAAGGTTCGCCTGCATAAGGACGAAGTTGAAAGCTATTATTACAACTTGCTGTCTCCCAACCCCAGTCTGTTCGTCGTCACCGTGGTCAATGAGCAGGGGATGGCGGAACCCTACCAGGTCACCGCCAGCTTCGACGAAGCCAGCGCTCATATCGAAACGGAAGGCGATGTGGAAGCCTTGGCGATGCCGCCGGAACTCTATCAATGGATCGAGCGTTTCGTGATCGCTCATTATGCCCCCGCGCCCAGAACCAAACGCAAGCGTCTCGATTGGTCCGAAGATCATGGCCATTGACGAATCGACGCTTGGCCAACCGGTCGAAACCGAACAGGGGGAGAGGGACGATTCGCTGCTACGTCGTTGGTCGGCCCGCAAATTCAAGGCTCGCCAGGAAGCCGAGCGGCCCTCGTCGGCAATCCAGGCCGAGCCGGCCGCTTCTCCCGCCGTGGTCGCCGAGTTGACGGATGCCGATATGCCGCCCTTGGAGACGCTGGATGAGCAATCCGATTACAGTCCGTTCCTCGCCCCCAAGGTAAGCGCCCTGTTGCGTCGTCAGGCGTTGCGCAAGCTATTCCATTCACCGGCCTTCAATGTCACCGATGGCTTGGACGATTACGCGGAGGACTACACTCGGTTTGCCGAGTTGGGCAGCGTGGTCACCCAGGAGATGCGTCATCGGTTGGAAGTGCTGGCCCGACAGGCGGAACCCACCCCTGGACAAACTCGCCTCGATCAGGATTCTCAAGCGGCGCAGTCCAGGGCCGAGGACAAGGCCGATACCGGCGCCTTGGGGGATACCCGGATCGGCGATCCGGAATCGCTCCCTTCCGACCCAGATACCCCGACGGTATGAGCGTGGTGGAACGAACGCTGATCGCGGACGACAGCAACTGCCGGGCACGAGAAGAGGCGTTGCGAGCGGTGGCCCAGGTGAGCGTGGAGCCCACTTCCCTGGTCGCCTACCATTCCCAAGGCCGCTTGTTGATCATTGGCGAAGGCGCGCGCGCGGTAACCGTCGCCGAGCAACTCGATCGCCAGGGACTGCGTTGCCAGGTGTTGGTGCAGGGCGATGCCGTTACCCCAGCACTTTTCAATCTCCCCATGTTGCGAGTCAGCAGTACTCAGCGCATTGAAATCAGGGGTCATTTCGGCCAGTTTCAGGTGACTCTGGTAGGCACGGAGCAGGGCGAAGTGAATGTGGCTTGGTTGCTCGAAGTCGGGCGTGAGCAGTATGACTTGGTGCTGGATCTTGACACGCCGACGCATTCGCAATGGGAACTGCCGCCGCTCGGTTACTACGCTCCGGCCTCCGAAGCGGATCTTGAAAGGACGCTGAAAGAATTGCCGGAGATGGTGGGCGAGTTCGAAAAAGCCACGTTTTTCCATTACAACCCGGATATCTGTGCCCACGGTAGCCGGGGAATCAAGGGGTGCACCCGTTGCCTGGATGCCTGTCCGACCGTAGCCATCCGTTCCTTGGGGGACAGGGTCGAGGTCGATCCCTATGCCTGCCAGGGCGGTGGAAGCTGCGCCACGGCCTGCCCCAGCGGCGCTATCACCTATAGCTATCCCAAACCGGCCGATACGCTGAAGCGTTTGCGTTTGCTCCTGTGGCGTTATCGGGAACTGGATGGACAGCACCCCATGCTGTTATTCCATGACGCCGGGCCTGGCAAGGAACGCTTGAATCGGTTGTCCGAGCCGTTGCCCGGCCATGTGATCGCCGTAGAAATCGAGGAAATCGGCAGCGTGGGGATGGATATCTGGCTGGCCGCCCTGGCCTATGGATCGAGCCGTGTCTGGCTGCTGACCACGGCGGCTGCGCCGCCGAGCGTCGTCCATGAACTGGCTGAACAGATGCACGTGACCCATGTCCTGCTGGAAAGCATGGGTTATCCTCGCGAGGCGCTGAGTCTGCTCGATGGCGAGAGCGACTGCCTAAGCGCGGCGGTGAACGGCGATCCGCTCATGCCCCCGTTCAAGCCGGCTGGTTTTGTCGGCAGCAACGCCAAACGCGAAACGTTGTTTTACGCGCTGGATTTCCTGGCCGCTCAAGCCCCATCCCTGCCGGCAGAACAGCCGTTGCCGGAACGGGCGGCCTTCGGTGAGATTCAGGTCGACCGCGCCGCGTGCACCTTGTGCATGGCTTGTGTCTCGGTCTGTCCAGGGGGGGCCCTGTTCGACGGCATCGATACGCCTCGACTGGAATTTCTCGAAGCCCAATGCCTACAGTGCGGGCTCTGTGAGTCCGCTTGCCCGGAACACGCCATCACCCGTCACCCGCGTTTCCTGTTCGATGCCCAACGACGCCGTCGCCGGCGTTTGTTGCATGAAGAAGCCGCCTTTCACTGCATTATCTGCGGTAAACCCTTCGCCAGCGTCAGCATGATCGAACGCATGTCCGCCAAACTGGGTGACCACTGGATGTTCCAGGGCGAGGGTGCGTTGCGGCGACTGCAAATGTGCGGCGACTGCCGGGTGCGTGACATGTTCGGTTCGGAAGTGGGGTGACGCCCATGACGATCGTACCCGCCGATTCGCGTATCGGCCCGACACCTGACGAGGAGCAATTGCGGGCCGGTACTTACGGCCTGTTGGGGGACCTGCTGCGGCGTCCGCCGGATTCGCCGCTGCTGGAGCGACTGGGAAACATCACGGCGGGAGAGACCACGGATGGTTTGGCCACGGCCTGGCTGGCGTTGGGGGAAGCAGCCATGCGGACGCAGCCGGCCGATTTGGCCGACGAGTACCAGGCGTTGTTCATCGGCTTAGGCCGTGGCGAATTAATCCCCTACGGTTCTTGGTATCTGACGGGATTTCTCATGGAACGGCCGTTGGCCCAATTGCGCCGGGAATTGGCGGAACTCGGTTTCCAACGCCAGGAAGGCGTGTGCGAGCCCGAGGATCATGCCGCCGCCCTGTGCGAGATTATGGCTTTGTCGATTGCCGATGGGAGTATGGACTTGGACAGGCAGCGTCTGTTTTTCGAAACCCATTTGGGGTCCTGGATGGATCGATTTTTTCAGGATATGGAACAGGCTGCCAATGCCCGGTTTTACCGCTCCGTTGGGCGGTTGGGCCAAGCCTTCATCGGCTTGGAACGACGCTATCTGGCCTTTCTGGCTTGATGGCGCAGGGATCGGATAAAAAACTTCAGGATGGCAAAAACTAGCGCTACAGATGAACACTGGAGATGACTGAAATGTTCAAGCAAGACCGAGAAACCTCCGAAAGCCGGCGTACCTTCCTGCGCGCCTCCCTGGTGAACAGCGTGGGCATCGCGGCTGCCGTGGTGGCCGCTGGTGCAGCGGCGTCGGCCCCCGCGGAAGCGGAGCCCTCCGCTCCCGAAAACGCCGGCAAGGGTTATCGCGTGACCCAGCATGTCGCGGATTACTACCGCACCGCCGCTCTGTAAGACCTTGGAAGAGGCGCTGGGACTTGCTCCCAGGCTAGTAGAGAGGAGGATTGTCCACTATGAAACTGATGAAAAAATCAACGGCAACTGGCGCTGGCGGCGACTCTGCCTCCCTGACGCCCGCTTTGTTTTCCGGCGCACCCTTGGACCGGCGGCGCTTTCTGAGAAACTCCGGGCTTGCTGTCGGGGGCACGGCTATCGCCTCCATGAGTGCGCCGGGGATGATGAAAAAAGCCCAGGCTAGTGTACCCAAGCCGGATGGCGGGGAAATCAAGACGGTGCGTTCCGTGTGCACGCATTGTTCGGTAGGTTGCGGCGTCTACGCCGAAGTCCAGGATGGCGTCTGGGTCGGTCAGGAGCCGGCCTTCGATCACCCCTTCAATCTCGGTTCGCATTGCGCCAAGGGCGCTGCCTTGCGTGAGCACGGTCACGGGGAACGCCGTCTGAAATACCCCATGAAACTGGTCGGCGGCAAGTGGCAGCGGGTGTCCTGGGAACAGGCCATCGACGAGATCGGCGATCAGTTGCTGCAAATCCGTGAAACCTCCGGTCCCGATTCCGTGTATTGGCTGGGCTCGGCCAAGGTCAACAACGAGCAGGCCTATCTGTACCGCAAATTTGCGGCGATGTGGGGCACCAACAACGTCGATCATCAAGCGCGTATCTGTCATTCCACCACCGTGGCGGGGGTTGCCAACACCTGGGGCTACGGGGCGATGACCAATTCCTACAACGATATCCACAACAGCAAAGCGATATTGATCATCGGCGGCAACCCGGCCGAAGCGCATCCGGTATCCCTGCAACACGTGTTGCGCGCCAAGGAGTCGGGGGCCAAGCTGATCGTCATCGATCCGCGCTTCACCCGTACGGCGGCCCATTCCGACCACTACGTCAGACTGCGTCCCGGCACCGATGTGCCGATGGTCTGGGGGATGCTCTGGCATATTTTCGAAAACGGCTGGGACGATAAGGAATTCATCAAACAACGGGTGTACGGCATGGACGAGGTGCGCAAGGAAGTCGCCCGATGGACGCCCGATGAAGTCGAGCGGGTAACTGGCGTACCCGAGGCCGATGTCAAGAAGGCCGCGCAGTTGATGGCCGAAAACCGGCCCGGCACCTTCATCTGGTGCATGGGCGGCACGCAGCACACCATCGGCAACAACAACACCCGGGCCTACTGCATTTTCCAGTTGGCGCTGGGCAACATGGGCGTGGAAGGCGGCGGCACCAACATTTTTCGGGGTCACGACAATGTTCAGGGCGCCACGGATCTCGGCGTGTTGGCCGATACACTGCCTGGTTACTATGGTTTGACGGAGGGCGCCTGGAAACATTGGTCGACCGTCTGGGGTCTGGACTACGAGTGGGTCAAATCGCGGTTCGATAGCGGTTCCTACGAGGAAAGCGAGGGTAAGCCGGCCCCGGTGATGACCACCAAGGGCATACCGGTGTCGCGTTGGATCGATGGTATTCTGGAGGACAAGGCCGATATCGCCCAGAAGGACAATCTGCACGCCATGTTTCTGTGGGGCCACGCGCCCAACAGCCAGACCCGCGGACCCGAGCAGAAGAAAGCCATGGAAAAGGTCGATCTGCTGGTGGTGGTCGATCCGTATCCCACGGTCACGGCGGTCATGCAGGACCGCACCGACAATATGTACCTGTTGCCGGCGACGACCCAGTTCGAGACCTATGGCTCGGTGACGGCTTCCAACCGCTCACTGCAATGGCGGGACAAAGTGATCGAGCCGCTGTTCGAGTCCAAGCCCGATCACACCATCATGTATTTGATGGCCAAGAAACTGGGATTCGCCGACCAATTGTTCAAGAACATCCAGGTCAACAATGACGAGCCCTTGATCGAGGACATCACCCGCGAATTCAACAAAGGCATGTGGACCATCGGCTATACCGGACAGAGCCCGGAACGCATGAAACTGCATCAGCAGAATTGGCACACCTTCAATACCACGTCATTGAAGGCTGAAGGCGGACCGGCGGACGGTGATTTCTACGGATTGCCCTGGCCGACCTGGGGTACGCCGGAGCTGAAACACCCCGGCACGCCGAATCTGTACGACACCAGCAAGCCGGTCAAGGATGGCGGCCTGACCTTCCGTGCGCGGTTCGGCGTCGAACGCGATGGCGTCAGCCTGCTGGCCGATGGCTCCTACAGCCAGGGCTCGGAAATCCAGGACGGCTATCCCGAGTTCGATCATGCCCTGCTCAAGAAATTGGGCTGGTGGGACGACCTCACGGACGATGAGAAGGCCCTGGCCGAAGGCAAGAACTGGAAGACCGATCTTTCCGGGGGAATCCAGCGGGTCGCCATCAAACACGGCTGCGCTCCGTTCGGGAATGCCAAGGCTCGGTGCGTGGTCTGGAACTTCCCTGACCCCGTACCCATACACCGCGAACCGTTGTATACCACGCGCCGCGATCTGGTGGAGAAATACCCCACTTACGCGGATCGCAAGGCATTCTGGCGTCTGCCCACGCGCTATACCTCCATTCAATCCAAGGATTATTCCAAGGACTTCCCGCTCATCCTGACCAGCGGGCGCTTGGTGGAATACGAAGGCGGGGGAGACGAAACCCGTTCCAACCCCTGGCTGGCTGAGTTGCAGCAGCATATGTTCGCGGAGATCAATCAGGCGGACGCCAACGATGCCGGTGTTCGCGATGGTCAGGATGTCTGGGTCGAGGGGCCTGAAGGCGGGCGTATCAAGGTGAAAGCTAAAATCACGCTCAGCGTGGCGCGGGGCGTGGTGTGGACGCCCTTCCATTTCGGCGGGTATTTCGAAGGCGAGGACCGCCGGGCCAAATATCCCGAGGGTAGTGATCCGTATGTGCTGGGCGAAGCCTGCAATACGGTGTTCACTTATGGTTACGACTCGGTAACCGCCATGCAGGAAACCAAGTGTTCCCTGTGCAAGATCTACCCGGTCGTCTAGGCCCTGCTGGAGGAGAATGAGTCATGGCGCGAATGAAGTTTCTTTGCGATGCCGAGCGCTGCATCGAATGCAATGCCTGTGTGACGGCCTGCAAAAATGAACACGAAGTGCCCTGGGGCGTGAATCGCCGACGGGTCGTAACCCTCAAGGACGGCGAGCCGGGCGAGAAGTCCATTTCGGTGGCCTGCATGCACTGCACGGACGCGCCGTGCTCGGCCGTCTGTCCGGTGGATTGTTTCTACACCACCGCCGACGGCATTGTTCTACACGACAAGAACCTGTGCATCGGTTGCGGCTATTGTTTCTACGCCTGCCCGTTCGGTGCGCCGCAGTATCCTCAACAGTCCGCCTTTGGCGTGCGGGGCAAGATGGACAAATGCACCTTCTGCGCGGGCGGGCCGGATGCCGATGGATCGGCCGAGGAACGCACCAAATACGGCGCCAATCGCATTGCCGAAGGCAAACTGCCGCTATGCGCCGAAATGTGCTCCACCAAGGCGCTGCTGGCGGGCGATGGCGACACGGTTTCCGAAATCTATCGCGAGCGGGTATTGCGTCGTGGCGGCCGGCCCCAGACCTGGGGTTGGGACAAAGCCTACGGAGCTTCCTGAGGGTGATGCTTTCAAGGGCCGGGGGTGCCAGCCACCCGCGCCGGCCCATCGTCCATGAGGAGACTGCTCAATGCAAACCGGTAAACGTCTGTTTGGCGTAGTGGTTTTGGCGCTGTCGCTGGCCGGCTGTTTCGAGGAGGCCAGCTTCGAGTTCCATGAACCCGGCGTCTATAAGGGTAAAACCGATCCCTTGCTGAAGAAGGCCGGCACGCCCGAACTTGAGTCGCAATTACAAGCGCGGCTTACCCGTATTCAGACGGATCGCTGATCGAAGGGGTGATCATGAAGAAAATCAATCGTCGTCCGACCGCAGGATGGCGCGATCGCGGCAAACGCTGGCTGGCATGGCCGTTGATGGGCTTGTTGGCGATCCTGCTCCTGATGCCGGTGGCAGTGCACTGGCTGAGCGAGCCGGCGCAGGCTCAGGCGTCATCCCAAACCCAGGAGGGGAGCAACGAGCGCGCGAATTACTGGCGGGCCGTGCGGGATGGCGTGAGCGGTTACACCGCCGTGCAGGGTCGGGAGACCAATGTGCTGATCCAAAATGGCGGAGAAAACTGGCGTTCGCTCAGGCAGGGGCCGATCCAGTTCTACAGCGCGTGGCTGCTCGCTTTCGTGATATTCGCCGCGGGTCTGATGCATATTATCAATGGTCCGCAAAAGATCGAGAAAGGACGCTCGGGCTTGCTCATTCCGCGCTGGAACCTGTTCGAGCGCGTGCTGCATTGGTATGTGGCTGTGTTGTTCATCGTTCTGGCGCTGACCGGACTGAGCCTGCTGTACGGGCGGGAAGTGATGATCCCCCTGCTTGGCAAAAGCGGTTTCGCGGCCTATGCCGGCTATGCCAAGAATGCCCACAACTACCTGGGTCCTTTCTTCGTGGTGGGCATGTTGCTGATGATCGCGATCTGGCTCAAGTTCAACATGCCGATCAAGGCCGATTGGGAGTGGATCAAAAGCGCAGGCGGAATGTGGGGCAAAAAGCATCCGCCGGCCGGCAAGTCCAATGCCGGCGAGAAGCTGATGTACTGGCAGTTCGTGGTGACCGGGTCGGCGTTGATCGCCACCGGCCTGATTCTGGATTTTCCGAACTTCGGCCAGACCCGCGAAATGATGCAGTGGTCGCATGTCATTCACGTGGTGGCGGCCGTCATCGCCATCGTAACCCTGCTTGGGCATGCGTACATGGCGCTGTTCGGCGTGGAAGGCGCATTGGAAGGGATGATCAATGGCAAGGTCGATGTCGAATGGGCCAAGCAGCACCACGATCTCTGGTACGAGGAGGAAATCGCCAAAGGCGTGCGGCCCGAACCGGTCGCCAAACCGCCGGCCGTGACTCGACGGGCCGAGCCGCAATCCACCTGAAGTCCGCGATGATTCAAGGCAAAACCCCCTCGGCCGAGGGGGTTTTGTTTTGGGCGGCGGATGGCGAACCCGTCGAATTCCGCGAGAGAGCCCGCGGCTTCAGCGGGCGGTGGCTAGTGATCCGGTGTAAAACCCCGTGTACAAGGCGCGCATCCGCTCAGGGTCGGGCTTGATCTGCGTTTCGCCAAATCCTGCCGCGGCCAGCGCGTTGCGCCATTGTTCCGGGGTCAGAAAGCCGGGGTTGGGGCGTATGACGGGGTCGGTCACCACCTCGGTAAAGCTGTCCAGCAACTGAAACACCAGTTCGGTATAGATCGGTTTTCCCGGAAACGGCCGCAAGCATTCACCCAGCACCAACCATCCTTGCGGGGCCAGGGTTTGACGGGCTTGTTCTAGCGTGAACAGCAGATCATGGGCGACATGCACGGTATTGACCGCGTAGACCAGATCGAAGCCGTTTCGCGGTGCGCCCTGCTGCTCCCAAGGTTGATCCATGTCCAGACTGCCGAATTCCAACGGTAGATCGGCAAATTGAGCGTTGATCTCCCACTCGGCCCGGCGCCGGAAGAACGGATTGGGTTCCGTGATCCGGTAACATTCGATATTCCCGGTGAGCCCTTGGGCGTCGAGGGCCTGCAACAGCGCCTGCGTGCCACTGCCACCACCCGCGCCGATTTCCAGAATACGCAGGCGCGGCTTGGCGGCCACGCGATCGAGAGCGGCGGCGGCGGCCAATCGGTTGTTGAGGGCGTAAAGGGGATTGTCGTTGCTGAAATACGCGAGCCATAGTTGTATCTGACTCATGCCGAACAAGGTTTCCGCGCCGCTCGCGCCTTTGGCCACGCTGGGATAGGCGGCGGCGGCCGCATCCAACAGGTCCAGGGTGGCGGCATTGGCGGGGTCGATTCGCAAGCCGATGGCGCGCAACTCCGCCAGCTCAGCGTTTGGCAGCTCGCCCTGCAGACGGTAACGGCGTTTGTCCTGTTGGCTTTTGACGGCCAGATGGCCCGCTTCCGCCAGACGTTCCAGCAGCCAGGTCAGAGCGATTTGAAAACGGGGATGAAAACCGAGTTCGTGGCACAGCGCGGTGGCCGATCGCCAGTGGCGCAACTCACCAGGAACGTTCAGTTTCAATACCAGATCGATCGCCAGATCCAGGCCGTAGCGTTCGACCAATTCGACGCTCTGATGGAGCTGATCGCTGAACCACTCGGCGGGATAGTCGCGCAATAGCTCGGCGACCTGGGGATGGATGGGAGGGGGGTTGAAAGTGGGCATGAATGTAAAATCAACGGGGTTCACTGATTGTCAACAGGCCCTTGACGAACACCCGTTCGGCCAGTCGACATTCAAATTCAATCCGACCCGCTAAGGCGCTGCGTTTCAAATGAATGGCAAACTCTTGAGCGGGACGCAGGGGAGCCAGAAACTTGACGTTGGGAACGGCCTGCAAGCGGCAGTCGCCGAAATGCGCCCGTAATGCCGCGTAAACCTCGTCGAGAATGACCACGCCTGGCACGATGGGATCGCCAGGGAAATGCCCCGCGATGCTGGGATGATCTACGGGTATGCGACACCGTGTGGTGGTCTTCACGGACCGTCCTGGGTCGCCGCCGGGCGGTGCAATAGATCGAGCAGCGCCTGCCGCGGCAGCTTGCCGGTTTCGTTACGGGGCAGCCGCGCCACCTTGCGCAAGGGGCGGGGCAGGAAGACCGGGTCGATTTGTTCCGCCAGCGCCGTCACGATCTGCGCCGTGCTCAAACCGGGCGCGACCACCAGGGCGGCCAACCGGCCCGAGGGATCGGAGTCCTCCGACGGTACCAGGAAAACGCCATCCTCCACCCCTGGGATTTCCAGCAGACGCCGATTCAGGTCGATGAGGGAGGCGCGCTTGCCCGCCATGTTGACCAGATCCTGGTGGCGACCCAACAAGCGGAAGCGGTTTCCATCCAGCCGTTCGATGACATCGTTGAGTGCGACCGGCTCCGGCAAATGTGATCCCTGCAGCCGGCCCTCGGCGTCGATGCACAGACTGGGATAGACCTCCCATAAATCGCCGTTGGCGGTATGGCGGCTGGCTAATGAGCCGGTTTCCGTACAGCCGTAGATTTCCAGCACCGGCGCCGCCATCACCCGCTCGGCTTGAATCGCCAACGAGCGGGCCAAGGGCGCGGTAGCCGAAATGATTTGGTTCAAGCGGGGCCAGTGGTCGATGGCGGCGACGCAGGCACGTAGATGGACCGGGGTCGTGATCAGGATACGCGGTTCCGGCACGTCCTGTAGCACGCCGAGCAGATCCGCTGGGAAAAATGGCCGACTGCTGTGAACGCTGATGCCGGTGAGTAAGGGCGCCAGGATGGAAGTTTCCAGGCCGTACATATGCTGCGCGGGGACGGTGGCGACTACGGTGGCGCCCGGTTCCAGGCCGAAACCGAAGCGTTGCTGGGCCAAGCGGGTTCCGCTGACCAGATTTCCCCACAGTTTGGGGTGTGGGCGGGAGCGTTCCGTGCTGCCGGAAGTGAACACGATGGCGGCCGTATGATCGGCTGGAATCAGGGGCACGCGGGATGCCCGATGGGTCGCCGACAGCTTCTCGGCAACGTGGGCGTCATCCACCCGATAGCTGTCGGGATAGGCATTGGCCACCGCCTGTAGATCGCCCGCCGTGCGGCTGGGAGGCAGCAGATTGGTTTGCCGCCGGCTGATGATGGCGGCGAAGGTCACGAGAAACAGGTAACGGTCCTCGCACAGATTGATGACGTAGCGACTGGCCGGTAGGGATTGCGCCAAGTGTCGGACATGTCCTAGAAACTGGGGGCGGTCGACGGCTTGCCCATGCCACCAGGCGACGCGCGCCACGGGGGTATGAACCAGCAGGGGCAGTTCGCGGGCGGTTATCGCCCGGCGGTTTTCAAACGCCGTCATGGTGGTCAGCTCGCGAACGTAAGCGCCGGTCCAGCGTTTGCAGACGCTCGGGCGTTCCGACATCGCACCAGCCGCCCAGATGATGTTCGCCGCTCACCCGACCTTCCGCCATCGCCCGCCTGAGCAGGGGAGCGAGTTGAAAGCGGCCGGGTTTGCAGCCGGTGAATAGGGCCGGATGCAGGACACTGATGCCGCTGAAGGTGAGTCGTTGGGTATCCGTTTCCAGGACTCGCCGATCCTGCAAGGCGAAGTCGCCTTGCGGATGATGCGGCGGATTGCTCACTAGCACCAGATGCGCTTGATCCTCCGCTTGTGCGAATCCTTGACGGGTTAGTCGCGCGTAGTCGAAATCACTCCAGATATCGCCGTTGATCACCGCGAAGGGGTCGGCGCCGAGTAAGGGCAGGGCCTGGAATATGCCGCCGCCGGTTTCCAAAGCCTCCGGTGGTTCCCGTGAATAGCGGAGGGTGACGCCGTACTCCCGGCCGTTACCCAGTGCGGCGGGAATTTGTTCGCCCAGATGACCGAGATTGATGACCACGTCCCGAATGCCGGCCGCGTGCAGGGCTTCGATATGGTGGCTGATCAAGGGCTTGCCGGCTACGGGCAGGAGGGGCTTGGGGATGGTGTCGGTCAGCGGACGCATCCGTTTGCCGCGTCCGGCCGCCAGAATCATGGCTTTCATGCGTCGGATTTCAGTTTGGCCGGGGTGATGCCGCGTCCCATCAACCAGGCGCCGAATGCGTCCAGTTCTGGATAACGGCCGACGACTTCCATCACGTAGGTCAAGGTACGGGGAATAGCGGATAGATAATGGGGTTTGCCGTCACGAATATTCAAACGGGCGAAGATCCCAATGGCCTTGAGATGACGTTGCATACCCATTATATCGAACGCGCGTAGAAAGGTTGTCGGTTCGGCTACACTTTGGAAGCCTCGGTCCAGCAGTTTGTCCCGGTAAGCCAGGGCCCAACGTTCGACTTGCCAAGGTGGCCAAGCGATATAGCAGTCCCGCAGCAGGGAAACCAGGTCATAGGTCAATGGGCCGATCACCGCGCCTTGAAAGTCCAACACACCGGGATTGTTTTCGGCGGTGAACATCAGATTGCGCGAATGGAAATCACGGTGCACCCAAACCGGGGGTTGGGCCAGGGCCTGATCGGCCAGTGTCGCGAAGAGATTATCGAGCATCCGCTGTTCATCGGCATTCAGGCTCAGCCCCAGATGGCGGCCAAGAAACCATTCGCGGAAAATCTCCAATTCCCGGAGCAACAGGTCCCGGTCGTAGCGGGGCAACAGGGGGCTGTGCGGATCGCCGCCCGTTTGCAAACGAAGTAGGACGTCCAGCGCATCGTTGTAAAGCTGCTCGACGGTATTTTCCGAGAGCGCCTGCAAATACTGCCGTTCGCCCAGATCGCTGAGTAGTAGGAAGCCCTGCTCGTAATCGGCGGCGAAAACGCGGGGGGTTTGCAGACCCAGCGCGCGCAGCGCATCGGCGATGATCACAAACGGGCGGCTGTCTTCCTGGGCGGGAGGCGCGTCCATGACGATGCGCGTAACCTCCTTCAGGCGGACCCGGAAGTAACGACGGAAACTGGCGTCTTCAGATGCCGGCGTTACCGTGAAATCGGCGTCCGGCAACTGGTCGCCCAGCCAATTCAATAGCAAGGTGTAACGTTCGTCCACAGCGATGGGCTCATTAATTTTCCGAAAGTGTTGCGCCAAGGCATTGTTCAAGGGAGTCGTTTGCCCGATGAAACTGTTAGGATATAAACGATTTCAAGGCATTTACAAATGCGTCACTCAAGTTCGTGTGATGATGTATCGACTGATTACCCTGATGCTGTTGCTTCCGTGGGCCGCGACGTTGGCCCAGGATGGGGCGGATGGCGGCCCCTGGAAGTTGTGTGGAGCCGATGACTTGGCCCAGTTTATCCGCCCCGATACCGGCGCGCTTTCGGACAGTCCGATACGCTTACTAGCCGACGAGGGCGTGGCTACGTTGGAAGAAGCCCAAGTGGCCGGCGATGTGCGGGTCGACCAAGGCGACCGACAATTGCGGGCCAGTTCGGTTTTCATGGACAGGACGACCAATCGCCTGAACGCCAGCGGAGGCGTCAGCTATGGCGATCCCCGCTTCGCCGTGCGCAGCCAGGATGCCGAGCTGGATCTGAACGGGGAAACGGGTATCTTCAATCAGGCGGAATACTATCTGCCCAGCCGTAATGCTCAAGGGAGCGCGCAACGGGTGACCGTGGAGCGCCAGACTCAGCGGAGTCTGCTGCAGGACGTGACCTATTCCACCTGCGTGCGCGGCGATGAGTTCTGGCAAATGCGCACCGGCTCCATGGAGCTCAACGACAAGACGGGACGGGGTACGGCTCGGGACATCACCCTGGCTATCAAGGGGGTGCCGGTCATGTATTTCCCCTATCTCTCATTTCCCATCAACAATGAACGGCAGTCCGGCTTCCTGGCGCCTTCCGCTGGTTACGACAACGACAGCGGAGTGGACATTCGCATTCCGTATTATTGGAATATCGCTCCCAACCAGGATATGACTGTGGCGCCGCGTCTACTGAGCAAGCGCGGTGTCCTTCTGGGATTGGAATATCGCTTCCTCAGACAGCGGGATCGCGGCGAAATCCATACCGAATACCTGCCCTACGATCGGGTTTACGGCAACGATCGCTCGGCGGTGTACGCGACTTATCAAAGTAACCCCCTGCCGAGGTTATACAGCAACGTTTTGGTGCAGGCCGTTTCGGACGATCAATATCTCGACGACCTGTCGAACAATGTGGATCTACTCAGCACCGCCAGCCTGGAACGGCATGTGGATTTCAGGTATTTCGGCCGCGAATGGCAGGCTCTGCTGCGCGCTCAGAATTTTCAGACCATAGACAATACCATTTTCGCCAATCCTGAAGACGAGCCTTATAGTCGGTTGCCGCAATTTCTGTTCGACGGTCACTGGGGACAACGGTTCGGTGGTCTGGATTACAAGCTGCGCGGCGAAGTGGTGCGCTTCGAACACGACGACGACATTACCGGAGATCGCTTGGATATCGCACCGGGTGTCAGCCTGCCCTTGACTAGCAGCGGGGGCTTTCTGACGCCCAGCCTCAGTTACCGTTATACCGCTTATAATTTGCACAACACGCCGCCGGGTAGCGATAACCAGCCGACCCGCGGCGCTCCCATCGCCAGCCTGGACGCCGGATTGTTTTTCGAACGGCCCATGCAGTCCGACTGGTGGTACGGCGATGGCATCATGACCTTGGAGCCGCGTCTTTTCTATCTTTATGTGCCCTACCGTAATCAGACCGATATTCCGATATTCGACAGTAGCGAGATCGATTCCAATTACTCCTGGCTGTTCTTGGACAATCGCTTTTCCGGAGCCGACCGGCTGGGCGACGCCAACCAGCTGACCACCGCTTTCACCACGCGTTTCCTGAGCACCACCGACGGGCGTGAACAATGGCGGGCCAGCATCGGTCAAATACATTATTTTCGGGATCGCGAAGTCACCTTGGATAACACCGCACCGGTGGAAGGCAGTCGTTCGCAGCTGATAGCCGAAACGCTGGTGAATCTCGGACCATCCCTGGCCGTGCGCGGGGCTTTGCAATGGGATGTGGATGAAAATCGAACCCAGCGTGGGGCTTTCGACGTCCGTTATCATCCGGACCCCTATCATTTGTTCAATCTTTCCCACCGCTTCGTGGAAAATGATTTGGAACAGATCGACATGGCCATGGTATGGCCGTTACAGTCGCGCTGGCGTACGGTGGCGCGCTGGAATTATTCCCTGAAGGAAAATCGCAATCTGGATCTGTTCGCCGGTTTCGAATATCAGGAATGTTGTTGGTCCTTGCGTATGTTGGCGCGTCAGCGGCGCGACGATCCCGAGGACGATAATCCGACCAATTCGATCCTGTTGGAGTTGGAACTCAAGGGTTTGGCCGGCATCGGTTCGGACATCAAAAATATCCTGGAGGACGCGATCCTGGGATACGAAGGTAACGACAGTTATTGATGGACGGGGACGTAGCGATGTGGCGTTGGTTTTATGTTTTGTTGGCAATAGGGGCCATGATGCCTGCGGTATCGGCCCCACTGGTTTTTGGACCGGGCTCCGAGGCGTCCGGTCAGCAGCTCGATACCATCGTGGCGGTGGTGGATGACGATGTCATCACCCGCAGTGAGCTGGATTCGGCGATGGCGTCGGTTACCGCGCAGCTTCGTCAACGCGGCACCCCGGCGCCGCCGCGCGACGTTTTGCAGAAACAGATTCTCGAACGGCTGATTCTAGGTCAGTTGCAGGTACGCGCCGCCGAACGCAATGGGGTGGTGGTGGACGATCAAACCCTGAATGCGACGATCGAGGGTTTGGCCCAGCGTAATCATCTGACCTTGAGTCAAATGCGCGCCGCCTTGGAGCGGGACGGTATTTCTTATCCTCAGTTTCGCGAGGATATCCGCAACGAGCTGCTGGCCAACCGGTTACGGCAGCGCGTCGTGGACAGTCAAATCAACATCTCCGAACAAGAGGTGGACGATCAATTGAATGTGTCCGGCCCGAAGCCGCAAGGCGGTGGTGCCCAGGAATACCATATCGCCCAGATTCTGATCGGCGTGCCGGACGGAGCCACCCCGGATCAGATCGACGCGGCCCGCCAGCGGATTGAGCAAGTGCGAGAAAAGCTGAATCACGGCGCGGATTTCGCCAGCGAGGCGGCGGCCGTGTCGGATGGTCGTCAGGCGCTGGAGGGCGGCGATCTGGGTTGGCGCACGCCCGAACAGTTGCCCACGCTGTTCGCGGATGTCGTACCGCGCTTGAAGCCTGGGCAGGTCAGCGAACCGATCCGTAGCCCCAGCGGCTTTCATCTGGTCAAAGTGTTGGAAACCCGTGGCGGTAGCGGGGGAGGTAGCCAAACGGTCATGGTGCCCGAGGCCCATGTTCGGCATATCCTGCTCGTAGGCGACGGGAGTGGTGACGATGACGCCAAATTATCGGAACAATTGAGCAATCTGCGGCGGCGGGTGGAAAACGGCGAGGATTTCGCCGTGCTGGCCCGCGCCAATTCCAAAGATTCTCGAACGGCTCCGCAAGGCGGCGATCTGGGCTGGATCGTACCCGGTCAATTGGGTCCGGAATTCGATCGGGTGATCAGCCATCTCGAACCGGGCCAAGTCAGCCAGCCATTCAAGACTCAGTATGGTTGGCATTTGGCGCAGGTCGAGGAAAAGCGCCAGCGGCAGGGGAATACCACTGATCTGCAGCGGGCGCAAGTGCGGGAAAACCTGTTCAAACGACGGGCCGAAGAGGAATGGGAACTGTGGCTGCGCCGTTTGCGTGGCGAAGCCTACGTGGAAATTCGTCTGTGAGTTTGGCCGAGGCCGCGTTACCCCATTCCCGTAAACGCTTCGGCCAGCATTTCCTGCACGATCCCGGCGTTATTCAACGCATTCTCCAGGCGATCCAACCGAAACCCGAGCAGACTCTGGTGGAGATCGGCCCCGGTCCAGGGGCCATTACCCGCCCACTGCTGGAAGCCGCCGGTCAGCTCGTGGCGGTGGAGTTGGACTATAATTTGATTCCGCTTTTGCGGGATTATTGCCAGGGCGCGGGAGACCTGCGAATTTTTCAGGCTGACGCGCTCACATTCGATTTCTCCGCCTTGCGTCAGGATACGCGCCGTCTGCGCGTGGTCGGCAACCTGCCCTACAACATCTCCACCCCCTTGCTGTTTCATTTGTTGCAGCAATTGGACGCGGTGCAGGATATGCATTTCATGCTGCAAAAGGAGGTTGTGGAGCGGCTGGCCGCCGGTCCGGGCAAATCCGCCTACGGTCGCTTGTCGGTCATGATTCAATATCGTTGCGAAGTACAGCCTCTGTTCGCCATCGGCCGTGGGGCTTTTTCTCCACCGCCCCGCGTGGAATCAGCCTTCGTTCGTTTGTTGCCCCATCGCCATCCTCCGGTCGCCGTAACGGATGAATCGCGATTCACGGAATTGGTCCGGCGTGCTTTTGGCCAGCGCCGCAAAACCCTTCGCAACACCTTGCGTGGATTGCTGCCTGAAAGCGCCATCGCCGGGCTAGGCATCGATCCCAGGACGCGCCCCGAGAATCTGAGCCTGGCCGAATTCGCGGCCCTGAGTAATTGCCACTACGAACGGCTATAATGGCCCGTTACCCAACCAGCCCACGAGGAATCGAGCATGCCCCAAGCGGACAACCCACTGCGTCGGCTGAGCGCCTGTGGCCAGAGCGTGTGGTACGACGACATACATCGCTCCTTGTTGACTTCGGGGGAATTGGCTCGGCTGATCGCCGAGGATGATTTGCGCGGGTTGACTTCCAATCCCACGATTTTCGACAAGGCCATCACCAGTACCCACGAATACGACACGGAAATACAGCGTCAACTGCGGGCCGCCCCGGAGCAGTCCAGCCGCGAATTGTTCTATACGCTGGCCGTGGCCGACATCCGCGAGGCGGCCGATTTGTTGCGGCCGGTTTACCATGCCACCGACGGTGTGGATGGCCTGGTAAGCCTGGAAGTCTCTCCGGATCTGGCCGACGATACCGAGGCCACGGTACGCGAGGCGCGGGCTTTGCATGCTCGGCTAGGTAGAGCCAATGTCCTGATTAAGGTGCCCGCCACGCGCGCGGGCTTACCGGCCATTGCCGAATTGATCGCCGATGGGATTGGCGTCAATGTCACTTTGTTGTTCGCCGTGGAACGTTACGAGGCCGTGGTGGACGCTTATTTGAGCGGCTTGGAGCGGCGCTTGGAAAGCGGTCGAAGTGTGGCGGGGATCAATTCGGTGGCCAGCTTCTTCGTCAGTCGTCTGGATACCGCACTCGATCCGCTGTTGGCGGCATGTCGGCCGGAATGGCAGGGATGCTTGGCCATCGCCAACGCCAAGGCGGCCTATCGGCGTTTCAAGGAATTTTTCGAGTCTCCGCGTTTCGCGGCGTTGAGCGCGGCCGGGGCGCGCCCACAACGGTTGCTGTGGGCCAGCACCAGCACCAAGAATCCTGCCTATCCCGAACTATTATATGTGGAAAGCCTCATCGGACCGCATACTGTCAATACCCTGCCACCAGCAACTTACGAAGCGTTCCGTGTTCATGGTAAAGTGCGTTCTACCCTGGAAACGGAGGTCGAGACGGCGCTGGCGAAATTGACCGGGCTGGCCGAACTCGGCATTGATCTGAATGCAGTCACGGATCGCCTGGAAGAAGAAGGGGTTGCGGCCTTTGCCCGTTCTTTCGCCAATTTGCTTGCCGATCTGGAAGCGAAAGCTGCGGAACTCGGAGCCTCCGTTTAAGATTCCCCATTGGCCAGTTAACCGCAGCGAAAGGCGTCACTATGGACTCAAAACACAATATTCGCGTCGACGTGCAGAGTTTCTACGTGGAGGAGCAATCCGATCCGGACGAGGAGCGGTACGTATTCGCTTATACCATCACGATCCGCAATCAAGGCACGGTTCCGGCGCGGCTGCTGACCCGGCATTGGGTTATCACCGATTCCGATGGCCATATCGAGGAGGTGCGTGGCGAAGGTGTGGTCGGCGAGCAACCGTATCTACAGCCTGGCGAAGGATTTCGCTATACCAGCGGGGCCGTGTTGCGCACGCCGGTCGGTAGCATGAAGGGTTCCTATCAGATGATCGGCGATGATGGTCTGTCTTTCGACGCCGATATTCCCCCCTTCACGCTGGCTATCCCCCGCACGCTGCATTAACGCCCTCGGGATTCATGGCTGTTTACGCCATCGGCGATGTGCAGGGTTGTTACGATGGTCTACAACGTTTGTTGGAGGCGTTGCGTTTCGATCCGGCCGGCGACAGCCTCTGGTTCTGCGGCGATCTGGTCAATCGTGGCCCACAGTCTCTGGCCGTGTTGCGCTTGGTGCGCTCGTTGGGAGACAACGCGCTCAGCGTGCTGGGCAATCATGATTTGACCTTGCTGGCGGTGGCCGCCGGGTGCCGGCAGGCGCGCCGCAAAGACACCTTTCAGGATATTCTGCAAGCGCCCGATCGCGATCCCTTGTTGGATTGGTTGCGGGCTTGTCCCGTATTGCATCACGATGAATCGCTCGGTTTCACCCTGGTCCACGCCGGGTTGCCGCCGCAATGGGATCTGGATCTGGCGCTCAGTTGCGCAGCGGAATTGCAAGCCGTGCTGCGTGGTCCCGTTCATCGGGATTTTCTGGCGCGGATGTTCGGTAATGAGCCGCGTCGCTGGCGAGACGATCTGGCGGGCATCGAGCGCCTGCGTTTCATTGTCAATGGCCTGACCCGGATGCGTTTCTGTCACGCGGACGGTAGCTTGAATTTCTCTTACAAGGGTCCGCCCGGCAGCCAGCCCGCTGGACTCAGCCCCTGGTTCAAGATGAGTGGCCGCCGCAATGCTGGCCTCAAGCTGGTGTTCGGTCATTGGGCCTCCCTGGGCTGTTATCGGGACCCCGGTATCTTCGCCCTGGATAGTGGTTGCGTGTGGGGCGGGCGGTTGACGGCGGTCTGTCTGAACGAACCGGAATATGTCTGCAGTGTGCCGTGTTGAAAACCGGCCGGTCACGACTCATGAAGGCTTACTCGCAATCTGACTCACAGGGCAAGATATCGATGCAATCTCATTCGTGGAGGACCGCGCGCGGCTTCACGCTCATCGAAGTCATGGTCGTCGTGGTGATTTTGGGCATACTCGCTGCCGTCGTGGTGCCTCGGATCATGGATCGACCCGATGAGGCTCGCATCGTCAAGGCCAAGCAGGATATCCGGGCTTTGAAAAGCGCCTTGGATCTCTACAAACTGGACAACTATACCTATCCGAGCACGGAACAGGGTTTGGAAGCTCTGGTGCAGAAGCCGACCATTCTCCCCGAGCCACCTCATTGGAAGAGCGGAGGCTATCTGGAAAACTTGCCCAAGGACCCTTGGGGCAATCCCTATCAATATTTGCAGCCGGGCCAGCAAGGTCCCGTCGATATCTATTCCCTGGGCGCTGATGGGCAGACGGGCGGTGAGGGTAAGGATGCCGACATCGGTACCTGGAATCTCGACCAATAGCGGGTTCACCCTGCTGGAAATCATGGTCACCGTGGTGCTGATCGGGATCATCGCCAGTTTCGCCGTATTGGCGGTGCGTGGCGATGATCCGAATGAGCGCCTGGCTCGCGAAGCCTATCGCCTCTACGCCCGTTTGGAACTGGAACAGCAGGAAGCCATGCTGCGCGGCGAACAACGCGGCGTGCTCTTCACGACAACCGGTTATTCGTTCATGGTCCGGAATGGTCGCGATGAATGGGGCGTGTTGTCGGATTCCAGCCTGCCGCAGTCCTACTCGCTGCCGCGGGGTATGGAGATGGCGTTGAATGTCGACGATCGCCCCGTTGTGCTGGCGGATAGCGTCGGTCGACAACCCCAACCGCAAGTGTTGGTGCTGGCTAGCGGGGAACTCACGCCGTTTTTGGTCACCCTCGGTGTCTCGGCCGAGCCCGGAGATCGTTACGCACTCGCCGGGGATCTCGTCGGGCATCTCCAACTCGATCAATTGGCGCCGTGATGAAACGATCCGGTGGCTTTACCTTGCTGGAAATCCTGGTCGCTTTGGCCATACTCGCCATTGCCTTGAGCGCCATCCTCAAGGCGACGGCCGAAGGTGTGGGTCATGCCGGCTATCTGCGTGATCGAACCCTGGCTTCCTGGGTGGCACAGAACCGAATCAACGAATTGCTGCTGGAGACGGCCTGGCCGGCTCGTGGCGTTAGCGAGGGACGCAGTCGCCTGGCGGAGCGGGATTGGCAATGGAAAGTCCGCGTCAGCGACACCACGGACCCAGACCTGCGGCGGCTGGATGTCTCGGTGCGCTTGCTGGGTCAAGCGGAACCCCTGGCGGAGCTGATCGCCTTCAAGGGACGGATCGGTTCGTGAGTGGGATGCGGGGTTTTACTTTATTGGAACTGCTGGTCGCTTTGGCCGTATTCGCCATTCTGGCCGTGATGGCCTACGGCGGTCTGCACAGTGTGATGGTCACCGAGGCGGCCATCAAGGATCAGAGCAAACGTCTGGCGCAGGTGCAAATGGCTTTTTTCCGCCTGGAGCAGGATCTCACGCAAATCGTGGCCCGGCCGATACGTGACGAATTCGGCCTGGAGCAGCCGGCCTTACTCAGCGGTGGTCTACAGGATGAATTGCTGATCTTGACCCGTTCCGGCTGGGATAACCCGTTAGGGCAAACCCGCTCCAGTTTGCAGCGTTTGGCGTATCGCTTGAAGGATGGACGACTGTGGCGTTTGCAATGGGATACATTGGATCGCGCCGGGTTGGCCGAACCTCGGGAAACGGTGCTGGTGGATCAAGTCCAGGATGCCGAATTTCGCTTTCTGGGTGAGGATGATCAGTGGCAGTCGCATTGGCCGCCCGTGCAACAGGATGGAACTCAAGACAGCGAAAGTTTGCCACGCGCGGTGGAGGTGCGCCTGAGCCTGAAGGACTGGGGCGAAATCGTGCGTTTGTTGCTGTTGGCAGGCGGTTGAACAGGGTGCGCGGGCGAGCTTCATGCGGCGTGACCGGTCGGCAGCGTGGGGTCGCTTTGATCACCGCCCTGTTGATCGTGTTCCTCTGCAGCCTGCTGGCGACCGACTTGGCCTGGGTTCAACAATTGGCGATCCGTCGCAGCAGTCTGCTGCAACATCAGCAACAGGCCCGGCTTTATCTGTTGGGCGCCGAGCAATGGGCGGCGGTCATACTGCAGCGCGACGCCCGTGCCGGGGATACCGATTATCCGAGTGAGGAATGGGCGACCGTACCCCCTTCGTTGCCGGTGCAGGGTGGAGCCATAACCGGTCGCATCGAGGATCTGCAAGGCCGCTTCAACCTCAACAACTTGCTCAAGGTGTCCGACAGTGCGGCCGATGCAAACTCGGATACCGCTGGCGACACCCAATCTTCCGGAAATTCCACCGATTCATCCAAGAAGGACGTCACGGCCGATGATGCCGACACTTTCCAATCGACCGTGGCTATCGGAGCCGACATTGATCCCGTTCAATTCGCCGCCCTGCAGCGGCTACTGGAGCAACTGAACATCGCCCCCGGCATCGCTCAGGCGATTGCCGACTGGTTGGACTCGGATCAGGAGGCCGTGTTTCCCGATGGCGCTGAGGACGGTGTGTACGTCAGTCAAAATCCGGCGCATCTGGCGGCTAACCGGCCCATGAGCAGTATCACGGAATTGCGGTTGATCGCGGGCGTCGATGAAGAGACGTACCAGAAACTCGCGCCCTATGTTTGCGCCCTGCCGCCGGGTACGCCGTTGAACGTCAATACCGCGTTGCCTACGGTTCTGGCGGCGGCGGGGGATGGGTTGAGCACTAAGCAGGCCGAGGATGCCGTCAAGTCCGGCGGTTCGAAGGGGTATGCCAGTGTGGATGACTTTATGAAGTCCGTCGAATTCGGTTCACGCGGATTGAGCAAACAGCAACTATCCGTTGTCAGCCATTTTTTCCTGTTGACCGCGGCGGCGCAGGTCGGTGACGGGCGGGCCACTTTGCGCAGCCTACTGAAGCGCGGAGACAAGGCTGGCGTTCGCGTGGTAATGCGCAGCTTCGGCGAGGATTATTGATCGGGTTGCTCCTTGCAACTCGTGCTTGCGTATTCTTCTGTTGCGTGAAGCAGATGCGCCAGTGTTATGCTTATCAAATGGGCCGGAAATAAGAAAATCTGACACCTGTCGGACCCACGCCAAGTCTTACGCAAAGATGTGCAACCGGCTTCGGCCGGCTCCATCGATTCATCCACGATATCGGATAGGGGCTTTTGAACCGACGCGTGACAGCGTGTTCGACTGGATTCACGTTGTATTGGACCGCGCTCGCGACGACCCATATAGTGCCTGATCGCTCATGAATCACTATCTACTGTTCCGTTTCGTATCGCCCACGCTGGCCGAATGGTGCGCCGACGGGCGCTGCGATCAAGGTGCGCACCAAGATTTGCGCGCACTGGCGCCCGGGCGACGTTCGATATTGATTGTACCGGGCGAGGCCGTGCTGCTGACGCACGCCACGCTGCCGCAACGCAATAAGGCGACTTGGCTGAAAGCCCTCCCCTATGCTTTGGAAGACGGTCTGGCCGGCGAGGTTGAAGATTTGCATTTCGCGGTTGGTCTCCCGCGTCACGGCCAAGCCACGGTGGCCGTGCTGGACCGGATCGTACTGGAAAACTGGCTGGCGCAGTGCGCCGAGGCCGGTGTCGTCCCCGATGCCGTGATCCCCGATTATCTGCTGGTGCCGTATGAAGCGAACGCCTGGAGTCTGTTGCTTGAGGAAAATCGTGCTGTGGTGCGGATCGGGCAGGGCGGCGGCTTCGCCTGTGAGCGGGACAATCTGACGAGCCTGCTGGATTTGGCCTTGCGCGAAACCCAGGATCAGGCGCCCGATACATGGAGGGTATGGGGCGAGCCCGACCCTGAGTTGCACGTCGTGAAGCCGATCGATCGCCAGCAGGAGGCCGTCGATCCAATGCAGGTGTTTGCCGCCGGTCTTGCGAATGGGCTCGAATTGGACCTGCTACAGGGGGCGTACAGTCGTCAAGCCCAGTTAGGCCGATGGCTGCGCCCCTGGCGATTGGCGGCGGGTTTGGCCGTGGCTTGGCTGGGTCTGCAGGTCGTGGTTCAGGTTACCGAGCAATGGCGCTTGACTCAGGAACGGGGTCGATTGAAGGTCGAAATGGCGCAAGTGTATCGCAGCGCCGTGCCTGGCGCGCAGCGGATCGTCAATCCCAAGGCGCAGTTGGAGAACCGTCTGCGTGAACTGCAGGGCGGGCCGGCCAGAGGGGAAACGACTTTCTTGGAATTACTGCAACGCGGGGGGCGGTTGCTTGCCGAGTTTCCCCAAGTGCGCGTGCGGGGACTCCGGTACAACAATCAACAATTGGACTTCGATTTGACCGGCGACAGTTTGGAAACGTTGGAGCAATTGCGGCAGAAACTGACCGAGCAGGCGGATTTGGAGACGGAAATGCGCACCAGCAAGCGCGAGGATCGTATCGAGAGTCTGCTCAGTCTGCGCAAGAGAAACACATGAAGGATTGGTGGCAGGCGCTGAATAGGCGGGAACGCTGGATTCTGGGCGGTGGTGCGGCCGTGCTCGTGGCCTTGATGGTTTATGTTTTGCTTTGGGAACCGCAACGGCAACGTATCGAGCGTTTGCGTCAAACAGTCGCCACGCAACGGGCGGAGATCGCCTGGATGCGCGAAGCCGCGGCCGAAGTGCAACGCTTGAGCCGCGCCCCGATTTCCGGTACATCGCCACAGGACAGCCGTTCAATGCTCACGGTGGTGGACAGCTCAGCCACTGGAGCCAACCTGGGCGGATCGGTCAAGCGTGTGGAACCACAGGGTGACGACCGATTGCGCGTGCAACTGGAACACGTGGAATTCGATGCCCTGATCCGCTGGCTGGCCGATTTGCAGAAACAACGAGGCATCGTCGCCGATAATGTGGCGCTGGAAGGCCAAAGCGACGGCAGGCGGGTGAACGCGCGGCTGGTGCTGCGACGTGAAACGCCATGAAACGCCGGTTAGCCTACGGTTTGGTGGGCTTAGGAGCCTATCTCCTGTTTTTGCTGTTGCAATGCCCGGCCGCGCCGCTTGTGAAATTCGGGGCCGATCACTGGCCGGAGGCGGTGCGAATCGGGACGGTGCAAGGTCTGGCTCGGCAGGGCCGTATCGAAAGCGTGCATTGGGGGAATTTCAAGCTGGCATGGGCGACGTGGGAGTGGCATTGGCTCGCTTTGCTGGAGGGCCGCATGGAAGTGGCGTTCACGCTGGGCGGCCCGGATTTGCGTATTACGGGGATGGTTGGCCCGTCATGGGGTGGCGGTTGGTATTTCCGGCACTTGCGCGGAGAGCTGCCCCTGGTCGACATGGTGGCCGGGTTGGGCAAGATTCTCCCCGTGACAGGCCGGGTGGAGATCGACGATTTGACTATGCGCATCGCTGAGTCGGGTTCTGTCCGCGATGTGCAGGGTGTACTGCGTCTCGCTGCGACGCGCCTGAATCTGGCCGATGGCCTAAGTTTGGGGGATTTCATGGCGAGTTTCGCCACCCGCGATGCGGTGATTTCGGGCTTTGTCCGAGACCAGGGCGGGCCTTTGCGCGTCAACGGCGTATTGACCTTGGACCCCGAGGGGCGGTACCGTTTCACCGGAAGTGTGTCGCTACATGGCGACAATCCAATATTGCACCAAACGCTGAACTGGTTGGGGGCTCCCGGCCCGGATGGGGTATGGGCTATCCAATTCAGCGGCACACTCAATGTTTGACACCCTACATTTAGAGCCTGCCAATAGGGGGTAAGGGCTATGCGTATTGGCTACGGATTGATGACAGCGGCGGCGGCGCTGCTGTTGACCGCTTGTGCCGGATCGAACAATGAGGCGCCACACGACGATACGGCGCTATCGGGCGCTCATGCTCAACACCCGTATGCACATAATTTCCCACGGCCACCCGAACTGGAGCCGCAGATCGGTTTCTGGCGCAACGTCTACGCGGTTTGGAGCCGCGGTCAGGTCGCTTTTCACGATGACCGCTACATGGGGCTGATTTACGAGGTGGTGAGTTTGCCAGGGCCGATTGAGGAAGGTTACACATCCGATCAGCGGGATTTCGTCCGTGCCCGCGGCGCCATGTGGAAGGCCCGTCTGGATGATCTGCAACAGAAGGTTTCCTTCCATCAACCCTTGTCTCCCAGCGATCAGCAACTGGCGACACGGATTGCCCAGGTCGGCGGGCCCGGCGCGATCTACGGAGCCAGCGAGCGCCTGCGCGTCCAGCGGGGTCTGCGCGAACGATTCAAGCGGGGTTTGGAGATCAGTGGCCGTTACGACATGCTTTTCCGAGAAATTTTTCGGCAGTCGGGCTTACCCGAGGATTTTGCCTATCTGCCTCATGTCGAATCGTCCTTTCAAGTGCACGCCCGTTCCAGCGCCGGTGCGGCGGGCGTCTGGCAGTTCACGCGAGGAGCCGCGCGTTCCTACATGACCAACCATCCGGCTCTGGATGAACGGCTGGACCCGGTGTTGGCCGCCCACGGCGCCGCCCGTTATCTCGGCGATGCCTATGATCGCTTGGGCAGTTGGCCTTTGGCGGTCACCTCGTACAATCACGGGATCGGGGGGATGGGTAAGGCGCAAGCGGAATTCGGCGATGATTTCGCGCGTATCGTGCAGTACTACGACGGACCGAATTTCGGCTTTGCCTCGCGTAATTTCTACGCCGAGTTCCTGGCCGCTCGGGACATAGCCAGCCAACCACAGCTTTATTTCCCCGAGGGGGTCCGCTTTGAAACGCCGCTGAATTGGGATCGCGTCGTACTTAGGCAGGACGCTTTCCCGTCGGAATTGGCTTTGTACTATCGGGTCAGCAAAGGCCAGTTACTCGCCATGAATCAGGCTTGGACCAGCGCGGCCCAAGGCGAGCAAGTCAGCCTGCCGGCCGGAACGCAAATCTGGTTGCCGCCAGGCACCCTGGCGCGGGCTGGGAAATTCAACCCCAACCGCGTGGCACTGACGAATCCTACAGCCGAACCCCGGGAAATCGTTGAAATCGTTGAATGCACCGGCGATGGCTGTTGAGTTCACCGCGGAACTCACATACTCCGGGACCCTGGTTCTTTTATTAAAGCAACGGGTCTCGGGTTTCCAATCTGCCGGTATGTCATGACTGGGGATGGGTTCGTCGCTGAACCTCCACGGTACTGTCGAGGTCTTCGTCCCCGACGGTATTGAGATTCACCGCGCTGTCCAGATCCAGGGTCCGGTTCAGGCTGAGAGTGCTGTTGAGATCGCTTTTGAAATCGTAGCTCATTTCTTCCCGCGGTTGTTGCAATGAAAAACCCTGGATATATTCCACACCGCAGGCGGATAGGATATTGAGGGCGGATAGATCCTCGATGTTGCTCGCAACCACCGTCACCTGAAACGCTTGAAGCTGTTGAGTAAGTTCCCTGATCTGGCGTTGCTTTTCGGGAGAAGCCGCCAAATCGCGGGTGAGATAGGGGTCGATTTTCGCGTAATTCACGCCCAGTCCTTTGAGCAGCGCCACCGAATGCTTGCTGTTGCCAAACCGATCCAGCGAAATGCCACACCCCAGCGGCTGGACCTTGGACAAAAATTTACGCAAGGATTGGAAATGCTTGGAAGCGCTGTCCTCGGCCATTTCGAAAACCAGTCCATTGGCCGGTACCTGCGTTTTGCCCAGGCTTTGCTCCAACCAGCCGGCGAAATCCTTGTCGTGCAGCAGGGCCGGCGAGATATTGATGAACAGGGTGGTCGTATGGCCTTGAGACTGCCGTACTTGCAATAGGCGCAAAGCCCGGGCGATCACCCAGCGGTCCAAGCGTATGCCCAGACCATGCCGGTGTGTGGCGGAGAAGACTGTTTCCGGCAGGAGTTCCAGACCGTCCTGATTGCGTATGCGCAGCCAGACTTCGTAACGGTCCTGCAGTTCACCCCGCAGATTGGCTATCGGTTGGAAAACCAGGCGTAGCCGCTGATGCTCCAGGGCCTCCCGAATTTCGTCCAGTAGACGCTGGTGCTGCGGTATCTCGCTGTTCGGTTCGGCGACGGGATCGAAGATCAGAATGCGATCGCGACGGGCCACCCATGCATTGCTGCAGGCTTGATGGGCTTGCTGCAACAATTCCCGATAATCGCGGCGCTTGGCCTGTGAAATGCTGATGCCGATACTGACGCGCAGTTGCATGAACTGCTCACCGACGGCGTAGGTATCGGCTTCCAGGGCGGCCCGGATGGCGCGTGCGCTGGCCAACAGTGTTTGCCGTTCGGTGATCGTGCTCAGCACGGCGAAAGTGGCGTCGCTAATGAGGGCCGCCATTTGCCCGGCTTCCAATATGCCTCGCAAGCGGCTGGCGGACTGGGCCAGAACAGCGTCGGCGGTGGCGATGTCCTGGGCTTCCACCGCCCGCAGATTGTCCAGGGTGATGACGAAGACCGCAACGGGATCGTGACTGTCCTCGACACTCTCCCGCAACTGTTCCAGGAAATGACCCCGATGAAATAGCCCGGTTAGCGTATCCCGTCGACCCAGTTGCGCGAGTTTGCGACTCCACGACAGACGTCGTTGCAAAGCATGAAGTACGGTTGGCAGCAGATGACTGGTGAACAGGGACTTGTTGAGCAGGTAATCGCCGCCCGCCTCCAACACCGCCAACTGACGGCTTGCTTCGCTATGCAGCGAGTAGGTGATGATGGGTCGGTCGGCAATGGATGTGAGCTGGCGCAAGCCCATAAGCAGATCCAGGCTGCCCAAGCTGCTCATGTCCATGTCCAGCAGGATCAGATCCGGTTCCATCTGATGCATGGACTGTAAGGTTTCCAGGGGTTGGGTGACCAACTGGGTGGTCAGCCCGAGAGAAGCCAGGCTGGCGGTGATTTTCTGGGCATCGATGGGATTGTCGGAGATGAGCAGTACCCGGTGATCGCGCGCCGATTCCCGGAGCAATTGATCGTTTAATCGATCCAACAGGGTGTCGGCGCTGACGGGTTTGACGCAATACACGACGCCGCCGGCGCTGATCGCCTCCAAGCGCGCCGCCAAGTCACCCCGCTCGGACAAAAAGATCAGGGGCGCACCGACATGATCACGGTCCTCGGCGACCATCTGCATGCTGGCGAAGACCGCTCCCGGTGGAAAATCCATATCGACGATGGCGGCGCGTGGCAGTCCCTCGGCAAAGTGCGTCTTGAAATCTCCCACGTTATTGAGGTGGCTGACCCGGAAACCTTCTTCGCGCAAGGGTTGGGTCCAACTGGCGGCATCCTCTCCGGCTAGCACCACCAGTTCGCCTTTGCCGGAACGCATCGTGGGTTGAGTATGGCCAACCAGGGAGGAGACTTCGGGATTGAGTTCGGCCGTGTGGCAGAGTGCCTCGATGACGGTGAGCATCTGCTTGCGCTCGGAGCCCTGTGGCAAGAGATGCGTTTTCGAATAGTGGTCCAGGAGCGGGTCCAGCTTGCCGATCAACTCGTTGAAACGCCCATACGCCGGTTGATCCTGAATGAGCTGCTGAGTGGTTTGCAAGGCATTGATCAGGGAGCGGAAGCCATCCCGGTCCCATTTGACAAAAACGAGGCGTTGCCGCAGATGTTCAATAGTCTGCAGTTGGCTGATGAGCTGATCCAAAGAGAACTGATCTTCCACAGAATGACTCCTTATCCCGTAAATGCCTGTTTGTGCTATTCATCGGATAACCGCTCTCTCAGAATAAGCAATAAATGGCCCAGATGCGAGGGTGGACGCCGATTATAGGGGCAGCAATTCGGCAAAATCGTGAACGGCGGGGAACGTGTCGGGGCTATGGGGCGTTTGAGTGGAATCGGGTTGCAGGACTTGCAACAGATAAGCGATGCCGAACTGTTGGGCGGTGCGCAGGATGGCTAGATTGTCGTCGATCAACAGCGTCCTGTCGGGATCGAAAGGCTGCCGAGTTCGCAAACGCGGCCAGAACTCCGGGTGTTCCTTGGGCAATCCCAGATCATGGGCGCATATCAGTGCGTCGAAATGGCCCTGGAGGCGGGTTTTTTCCATTTTCAGACTCAAACTGTGGGCGTGGGCGTTGGTCACCAAAAGGAGGCGTTTGCCGGCTTTGCGCAGGGCGTCCAGCAGGGCGAGGGCGTTGGGACGCACGGCGATCAGATGCTGGACCTCCCGCTTCAGGGCCGCCACATCCATATTGAGCTGACCAGCCCAGTAATCGATGCAATACCAGGCCAACGTGCCTTCCACGCGCCGATAGCGCGCCAGTAATTCCGTGCGGGCCTGATCCACGGACAGACCCTGCTTTTCACCATAACGGCGGGGCATGTACTCCAACCAAAAATGATTATCGAAGCGTAGATCCAGTACGGTGCCGTCCATATCCAGAAGTACGGTGTCGATGCGTCGCCAGGGGATTGCGTGGGAAACATCCTGCCTCATGGTCAATACTCTTTGAGTAGGTCAGGGATCGGCCGCCAGGAGACCGGCAATGTCCCTGAATCATGTACAATGGCCCCCGATCTGACTTCGAACCGTGGATAACCATGCCCGACGTTCCGGAAATATTGCATACCGAAACCGTTGCCCGTAGCCGTTTGTTTCAGGTGGAGCGCGTCAACCTGCGCTTTACCAACGGCGTGGAGGTGGAATACGAACGGGTGCCGGGTTCAAGGGTCGGTTCCGTGCTGGTCGTGCCGGTTCTCGACGATAACACCTTGCTGCTGGTTCGGGAATATGCAGCGGGTACTCACCGGTACGAACTGGGCTTTCCCAAAGGCGTGGTCGAAAGCGGCGAAGATGTGCTGGACGCGGCCAATCGCGAGATCATGGAAGAAGTCGGATACGGCGCACGCAACCTGCTTCGCTTGGACGTCATGACCATCGCGCCGGGCTATTTCGGGCATACCACGCATATCGTGCTGGCCCAAGATTTATACGAAAAGCGTTTGCCGGGCGACGAGCCGGAAGCCATCGAAGTCGTGCCCTGGTCTTTGCACGATTGGGCCGGCTTATTGGCCCGTGACGATTTCACCGAGGCCCGTTCCATCGCCTCGTTGTTTCTGGCGCGCGAGACGCTGGTCGGGTCCGTTTCACGCTGATGGATCTCGATCCCGTCGAATTGGTGGAGCCGGTAAGGCAGATTGCCCAAGCGGCCAGTTCCGCCATTCTGAAAATTTTCTACGAAGGATTTACTATCACGGAGAAGGCCGATTGCAGCCCTGTGACGGAGGCCGACATCGCGGCTCAGGACTGCATTGTCCAGGGACTGTCGGAATTGACCCCCAGTGTGCCGGTGTTGTCCGAAGAGACCGAACCGGTGCCCTTCGCCGAGCGACAACACTGGCCTTGGCTGTGGTTAATCGATCCGCTTGACGGCACGCGCGAGTTCATCCGCCACAATGACGAATTTTGCGTCAATATCGCCTTGATCAATGGCCACGAAGCCGTGTTCGGACTGATCTACCTGCCCGTGAGCGGCGTGTGCTATTTCGCCTATCGCCACGGGGGCGCTTTCAAACAGATGCCGGATCAATTGCCCAGCGCCATCCGCAGCCGGCGAGTCGACCAACGTTGCATCAAAGTAGCCGGTAGTCGCGCGGCCTATTCCGGCGGGCGTTTGCAGACCTATCTCAATTATCTGGGTGAACACCATTATCTGAGCGTGGGGAGCGCGCTCAAGTCCTGTCTGGTGGCCGAAGGTGAAGTGGACCTGTACCCCCGTTTCGGGCCGACTTGCGAATGGGATACGGCAGCCGCGCAAATCATCGTTGAAGAAGCCGGCGGTCGCCTGACCGATATGGCCATGTGCCCGCTGCGCTACAATGCGCGTCCCACCCTGATCAACCCCGACTTTTTCGTTTTCGGCGACCCCAGCCAGAATTGGTCGCGATATCTGCGCACCGATCCTTCACCCCCTACACCCCATGCTCTACGAACGCTATAAAAGCGACCTCCAACGCCCCGGATTCCGACACGATCTTGCCCAGGAGGCGGCCATCCGGGAACTCCAGCGAATTCACGAGGAACTGCTGACCCGACAGGAGACACCCCCGCCGCGTAAAAAATCCGGCCTGTTGGCCCGCCTGCGAGGGCCGGTCGAAATCTCCCCGGCGCCGCCGGTACGTGGCTTGTATCTTTGGGGTGGCGTCGGGCGGGGCAAGACCTATCTGGTCGACACCTTCTTCGAGGTCCTGACTGAAGAGCGCAAAAAGCGTCTGCATTTCCACCGCTTCATGTATCAAGTGCACGCGATATTGCGGGAACTCAAGGAGCAGCAAAATCCGCTGCGTAGCGTCGCCCGGCAATTCGCCGAGCAGGCCCGGATCTTCTGTCTGGATGAATTTTTCGTTTCCGACATCACCGACGCCATGCTGCTGGCTGGATTGCTGGAGGCGTTGTTCGCTCAGGGCGTGACCTTGGTGACCACCTCCAACATCCCGCCCGACGAACTTTACAAGGACGGCCTGCAGCGAGCGCGCTTTCTGCCGGCCATCGAATTGCTCAAGCGGCATTTGGTGGTTATGCATATGGACGGTGGTCAGGATTACCGGCTACTGTATCTTGAGAAAGCCGAAATCTACCATTATCCCGGGGATGAGAAGGCCGATCGTCTGCTGTACGATACCTTCCTGCACGTCAGCCCTGAGATCGGAAAGGCGGGGGAAGTCTTGGAAATCGAAGGCCGCCCTATTCATACCCGGCGGATGGCCGATGGCGTGGTCTGGTTTGATTTCACGGACATCTGTGACGGACCCCGCAGCCAGACCGACTATTTGGAAATCGCCCGCTGTTTTCATACCGTGCTGATTTCCGCCGTGCCGGTTATGGATTGGCAGATGGAAAACCAAGCCCGGCGCTTCGTCAATCTGGTCGATGTGTTCTATGACCACGGCGTCAAGCTGGTGTTATCCGCCGCCGCCGCACCGGACGCGCTGTATCGCGGCGAGCGGCTCAAGTTCGAATATCAACGCACCCTCAGCCGACTGCGGGAAATGCAGTCCCACGATTATCTGGCGCGGGAACATCTGCCTTGACCCGCCTGGCGAGCGGCGGATGATGGTACGATACGATCACCGATCAGCAGCCCTGTCATCACCCTGAAGTTAAAGAGGACGTTCATGGCAAATTCACGCTTTAGCGGTACTGATACTTATGTCGCTACCGACGATTTAATGATGGCCGTCAACGCCGCCATCACTCTGGGGCGCCCCCTGCTGGTCAAGGGCGAACCCGGCACCGGCAAGACCATGCTTGCCGAGGAAGTGGCCAGGTCCCTGGGTCGACCCTTGATCCAATGGCATATCAAATCCACGACCAAGGCCCGGCAGGGATTGTACGAGTACGACGCCGTGTCCCGCTTGCGCGATTCCCAATTGGGCGATGACCGAGTGCACGATATCGGCAACTACATTATCAAGGGAAAGTTGTGGGAAGCTTTCGCTGCCGATCAGCAACCGGTCTTGCTGATCGATGAAATCGACAAGGCCGACATCGAGTTCCCTAACGATCTGTTGCAGGAACTCGATCGCATGGAGTTCTACGTCTATGAAACCCAGGAACTTGTGAAGGCTAGTCAGCGGCCGATCATCATCATCACCAGCAATAATGAGAAGGAATTGCCTGACGCTTTCCTGCGCCGGTGTTTCTTCCACTATATTCGTTTCCCGGACAAGGAAACGATGGAAAACATTGTGAAGGTGCATTTCCCCGACTTGAAGAAACGCCTGCTCAATGACGCATTGGAGTCCTTCTTCGAGATTCGTGAGGTGCCCGGACTGAAGAAGCGGCCGTCTACTTCGGAACTGTTGGACTGGATCAAGTTGCTGGTGGCCGAGGATATCCCCCCTGAGGCTTTGCGCGGTGACGATCAGCGCAAAATCGTCCCCCCGCTGCACGGGGCGTTGCTCAAGAACGAGCAGGACGTCCATCTGTTCGAACGGCTGCTCTTCATGAGCCGCCGCAAACGGGTCTGATTCTTTAATCTTTCCGAAAACAGCGCCGCTCGGGGTGGAACATGCTGATCGATTTCTTCAATAAGCTGCGAGAGGCTAAGATCCCGGTCTCCGTGACCGAGTTCTTGAGCTTGCTGAATGCGATGGACAAGCATGTCGCGAGTAACAGCGTGGACGATTTTTACTATCTGTCCCGCGCCGCCTTGGTCAAGGACGAGCGGCATTACGACCGTTTCGACAAGGTGTTCGGCGCCTATTTCAAGGGCATGGAGGAACTGTTCAACGAGGTCATCGGCGAAATCCCCGAGGACTGGCTGCGTAAGCAGATGGAGTTGATGCTGACCGAGGAGGAAAAGCGCCAGATCGAGTCCATGGGCGGCTGGGAGGAACTCATGGAGACCTTGCGCAAGCGGCTGGAGGAGCAGAAGGAGCGGCATCAGGGGGGCAACAAGTGGATCGGCACGGGCGGCACTTCGCCGTTCGGAGCTTATGGTTACAATCCCGAAGGTATCCGTATCGGGCAGGACCGATCACGCAACCGGCGGGCGGTAAAAGTCTGGGACCAGCGGGATTTCCGTAATCTGGACGATACCGTGGAGTTGGGCACCCGCAACATCAAGGTGGCGCTGCGCCGTCTGCGCAAATTCGCCCGGCAGGGGGCGGCCGAAGAATTGGATATGGACGACACGATTTATTCGACCGCGCGCAATGCCGGCTATCTGGACCTGAAACTGGTGCCGGAACGGCACAATGCGGTGAAAGTCCTGTTATTCCTCGATGTGGGCGGCTCCATGGACGACCACGTCAAAATCTGCGAGGAACTGTTCTCGGCGGTCAAGACCGAGTTCAAGCACCTGGAATATTTCTACTTTCACAATTTCGTTTATGAGGGCGTGTGGAAAGACAATTATCGCCGTCATACCGAGCGTTATCTTACTTTGGATGTGATACACACCTTCCCCAGCGATTACAAACTGGTTTTCGTCGGTGACGCGACCATGAGTCCGTACGAAATCACCTATCCGGGCGGGAGTGTCGAGCACTACAACGAGGAGGCGGGTTCAGTGTGGATCGGCCGCTTGCTAGAGGCCTATCCCTATTCCATCTGGCTCAATCCGCAACCGGAAGCCCACTGGGACTACATGCCATCCATCCAGATAACAAAGGAATTGATGAAGGAGCGTATGTTTCCCCTGACCCTGGAAGGGTTGGATCAGGGTATACGCGCCTTGCAGCATCAAAAAGCTTGAGGCGCGAGAGCTTTAGGCCCGTTTGGCCAGACGCTGGTGCAGTGGGCTGGAACGCGGAAAATGGGCGCGCAGAAAATCCATCTGATCGGCCAGGATACGGCGCCCCTGGAGATAGATGTATTCGGCGTGATTGGGGATGAACGGTATGGCCAGCAACTGCATCCCCGCTTGCTCGGGCGTGCGTCCGCCCTTGAAATGATTGCAGCGTTTGCAAGCCGTGACCACGTTTTTCCAATGATCCTTTCCGCCCTGCACCATCGGTCTGACATGATCCCGCGAAAGATCGTGCACGCCGAAGGTGCCGCCGCAATACAGGCACATGTTGAAATCGCGTCGGAACAAGGCCATGTTGGACAACGGCGGGACATAATCCACGCGCGACTTGATGTGGGCGTAAGCGCCGCCCTGCGTGGCGATGATGGAATTGACCTCGATTTCGCTGCGACGGCCCGTGACGGCATTGATGCCACCGCGGACCCGATAAAGCAGACTGCCGCAGGCATAGGCCACCTGATCAAGGTGATAGAGCCTGACGGCTTCCTGATAATCGATCCACTCCAACGGCATCCCTGAGATGTCGGTTCGCAGTACCTGCTGTTCCAAGCCATGCATACTGAGTCGTCTCCTCTTGGCCAATCGATACGATACACGATATTTTGTCGCATCCGTGTGAATACCAGATTAAAAGACGTTCAAAAAACGGCAATGTTCCATAAGCCGTTGAATTTTCGGTTACCCTGCAAAATCTGCTCACATCCTTTGTGCGACGCCGCAAGTATGGGTTATTATTAATTTTTTGCGGGACGCATACCCCCGTGTGCCCCTGCATCAAAACAATAAGTAACTGTTTCCCAAAATTGGCCTTTCTCTATTAACCCGGCTACGGGGGGTTGCCGGGCTCCGCACTTGGGGAGAACGATACATGCCTTTACGTTTGGCAGTCCCGAAAGAAATCTTTCCGGGCGAACGTCGGGTTGCGCTCGATCCGAGCATAGCTCAGCGTTTCAGCAACATGGGCGTCGAGGTATTGGTGGAAAAGGGCGCCGGTGAAGGCGCGCATTTCATCGATGCAACCTATGCCGACAATGCGCGTCTGGTGGACGATGCTAAGACACTGTACGCCGAAGCCGACGTCGTGTTCAAGGTACAACCGCCCACCTTGGAAGAGTTGGATCTGATGCGCGAGGGAAGCGTATTGGTGGGCTTTCTCAAGCCACATCTTCATTCCGATATGGTGCAGAAACTGTGCGATAAGAAAATCACCAGCTTCGCAATGGAATTGGTGCCCCGTATTTCCCGTGCGCAATCCATGGATGCCTTGTCTTCGCAAGCGTCCATCGCGGGCTATAAGGTGGCGTTGATGGCCGCGGAACTGGCCAGTTTCTTTTTTCCGATGTTGACTACGGCGGCAGGCACCATCCGCCCGGCGAAAGTCGTGGTGGTTGGCGCCGGCGTGGCTGGTTTGCAGGCGATCGCGACTTGCAAGCGTCTCGGAGCGCAAGTGGAAGCCTACGATATTCGTGCTGCCGCCAAGGAGCAGGTGGAGTCACTGGGTGCCCGCCTGATCGATACAGGCGTCAGCGCCGAGGGCGTGGGCGGGTACGCCCGTGAATTGACGGCCGAGGAGAAACAAACTCAAGCCAAGGTGCTGGCCAAGCATGTGGCGGCGGCCAGTGCGGTCATTACCACGGCTTCCCTGCCGGGCCGTGAGGCGCCCAAGATCATCACTAAGGACATGGTGGAAGCCATGAAACCGGGTGCGGTGATTGTCGATCTGGCTGCCGAGACCGGTGGTAACTGCGAAGTGACCCGGCCGGGTGAAACTTACGAGTATGAGAACGTAACCATCCATGGACCGGTGAACATTCCCAGCCTGATTCCGATACACGCCACGGAAATGTACGCCAAGAACCTGTACAACTTTCTCTCACCGATGATCAAGGAGGGACAGTTGCAGTTGGATTGGGAGGACGAGGTGATTAAGGAAAGCGTGTTGACCTGTGATGGTGAAATCAAACACGAACCGACCGGCCGGCGATTGCGAGGTGCGTCATGATCGAGAGTTTTGCCCTGCTTTACGTGTTTATGCTAGCCGGTTTCGTCGGCTACGAGGTCATCAGTCGGGTGCCGGTGATCCTGCACACGCCGCTGATGTCCGGTTCCAACTTCGTCCACGGCATCGTGCTGGTGGGCGCGATGGTGGCCTTGGGTCACGCCGACACCAGCCTGGAGCGCGTTATCGGCTTCGTCGGCGTGTTGCTCGGCGCCGGTAATGCCGTGGGGGGCTACGTGGTCACCGAGCGGATGTTGGAAATGTTCAAGAGCAGCAAGGGGAAATAGGCGATGGGTGTCGTTATCGAGTTAAGCTATTTCCTGACGGCGATCCTCTTCATCCTCGGCCTCAAGCGCATGTCCCATCCCACCACGGCCCGTAGCGGCATTTGGTGGGCCGGGGGTGGCATGGTCCTGGCCACGGTGGTCAGTTTCATGCACCCCGAGATCGCCGGCAACCAGTTGTTGATGGTCGTGGCTATCCTCATCGGCGGCGGGATAGCCTGGTATACCGGTAAGCGGGTGGCGATGACCGACATGCCGCAGATGATCGCCATTTACAACGGCATGGGCGGCGGCGCAGCCGGTGCGATCGCGGCGGTGGAGCTGGTCAAACTGAGCAGCGCGGCGGCCGTAGTGGCGGAGGCGGCGGAACCGGCCGTTCACCATTCCACGTTCGTGGTGTTTCTGGCGGTGTTGGGCGCTATGATCGGCACGGTTTCCTTCTCCGGTTCTTGCGTGGCCTACGCCAAGTTGCAGGGTCTGATGAAGAAGGTCATCCGCTTCCCTAACCAGCAGAAAGTGAATATGGCCGTATTCGCCCTGATGGTATTGTTCGGGTTGCTGATCATTTTCAGCAGCCATCCGCAGATTGGCGTTATCCTGCTGTTCTTCCTGCTGGCGCTGGCTTTCGGGGCGATGATGGCCGTGCCCATCGGCGGCGCGGATATGCCCGTGGTGATTTCCCTGTTCAATGCGTTCACCGGTCTGGCCGTGGCCTTCGAGGGCTTCGTGCTGCAGAACTCGGCGCTGATCATCGCGGGAACCGTGGTCGGCGCGGCGGGCACCCTGTTGACGCAGTTGATGGCCAAGGCGATGAACCGCCCGATCAGCAACGTGTTGTTCAGCGGTTTCGGCGATACCGGCGGCGGACCGGCCGAGGAAGTGACAGGCTCGATGAAGGCTATGGAGCCCATGGATGCGGCGGTGATGATGTCCTATGCCAGCAAGGTGGTGATCGTACCCGGTTACGGATTGGCCGTGGCGCAGGCCCAGCACAAGATTTGGGAAATGACGGAACTGCTGGAGGAGCGCGGGGTGGAGGTGAAATTCGCCATTCATCCGGTGGCGGGGCGTATGCCCGGCCATATGAATGTGCTGTTGGCCGAAGCCGGCGTGCCTTACGACAAGATCTACGATCTCGAAGAAATCAACAGCGATTTCGCCAACACCGACGTGGCCCTGGTCATCGGCGCCAACGACGTGGTCAATCCTTCAGCCAAGTCCGACAAGAGCAGTCCGATCTACGGCATGCCCATTCTCGACGTGGACGAAGCCAAAAACGTGTTGGTGATTAAACGCGGTCAAGGCACCGGCTTCTCGGGTATCGAGAACAAGCTGTTCTTCCTGGAAAACACCAGCATGGTCTATGGCGATGGCCAGAAGGTGGCCGCCGAGTTGATTCAGCACATCAAGACGCTGTAAGCCGAGATGTCCGGAGTGAGCATTAACGCTCACTCGGCGCTCACTCAATGAGAGGCGGCCCGCGGGCCGCCTTTTTCATGCCGAAGACGAGAACGACCGTTTCCGATCGAGTCGTCCGAAGCCGTCATTATTCGGCGGGTATCAGCGTGTGCGATATTCCTTCCACGGCATTTTCTCGAACGGCACGTCTTCCAGCAGTTCGACCAGGTCGCGATCTCCATAGTAGTTGGGCGAGCCGTTATCGGCTTGCGCCATTAAAACGACCGGCGCTCCGCCGAAAGTCGGTTGCAGACTGTCGATAGCGAGATCCGCTTCGCCCGGCGTTCGCAACAAATCCATGCTCACCAGGGCCACGACGAATTGTCGTCCGGCTATGGAGATGGCAGCGGCTTGTATGTTCATGAATTGTCTCCCAACACGATCAGCGGGGTTGCGTGGGCAATCGAACCGCCAGGGTCGGCTACCCACGTGAAGTCCAGATCAGGCTTACCTTTCTGGGATGGCGACAGGGGCCGATCTCAGTTCGCCAAGGAATCGAGACCAAAAAATCGGCGCGCATTGCCTGTCGTAGCGGTGGCGACCGTTTCGGCCGGCAGTTCCAGACAGGTGGCGACTCGATTGAGCACATGGGGCAGGAACGCCGGTTCGTTGCGGCGACCTTGCGGTACGGGCAACAGGTCGCGGGGCAGCAGAAAAGGCGCATCGGTTTCCAGCATCAACCGCTCCAGAGGGATGCGCTGGATCAGGTCACGCAGATGGAGTCCCCGGCGCTCATCGCATATCCAGCCGGTGATGCCGACGTACAAATCCCACTCCAGATAAGCGGTCAGATCATCCGCGCTGCCAGTAAAACAGTGCACGACTGCAGGCCCCAGGCGGTCCCGGTAACGCCCGAGTATCCTCAACAAAGCCTGGCGCGCGTCCCGTTCATGTAGAAATACCGGCAACCGCAATTCGACGGACAGTTCCAGTTGCGCCTCGAATGCCCGCTCCTGGTCCGCCGTCGGGGAATAATTGCGATTGAAGTCCAGGCCCATTTCGCCCAACGCCACAACTTCCGGGTGGGCAGCCAGATCGGCCAAGGCGGGACCGGTATCGTCCCGCCAGTCGCGAGCCGCATGCGGATGGATTCCCGCCGTGGCGTACAACCGTCCCGGATACTGTATAGCCAGTTCGCGAGCCGCCAAACTGCCCGCCAAGCTGGCGCCGGTCACGATCATCTGGGTTACGCTGGCCTGTAAGGCACGGTCGATGACTGCCTCGCGATCCTGACGGAATGAAGAATGGGTCAGATTAACACCGATATCGACCAGTTCCATGGTGAGTCGCTGAATGTTCTTGCCATCTTGCTCTATTGTTTATTCTGGTCCGTGCCCTGCTCGGTATCGTCGCCAATGCTCTCGCCGCTCAAATCCATTTTCTTATCGCCGCCGTTATCGGAGCAGGCCGGTAACAAACAGAACAAAGCCACCCATAGTAAGAGATGGACGATGACCTCTTTTTTCATTCTCTACGCTCCTCGATGAGTATGATGGGCTATGAGGGTGCCTGATACCCGCTCAAAATACGCCTTTTCTTCTGGTGGGGAAACGCTGCGCTGGCGTCCTCCTCCAGAATGGTTTGGAGGAGGACGCGCATGGATCTGTGCGTCGAAAACTTTGAGATGGTCGATGGAACCGGTTCCTACACCGCGTAGGAATCCAATCCGAGGCTCTGATGAATGGCGCTGACAGTACGGGGGTCCAGCCCCAGCCGTTGCGCCAAGTGTTGCATATATTGCAGCTCCGCGGCGGTATCCAGATTGATGGTCATCAGGGAGACCAGATAGATGTCCCGAGCCTGACCAGGCTCGACGGCTTCCAGGAAATCCATGCTCAGAGGTTGCGTCAGCTCCTGGCGGACAAACTGTAATTCCGATTGGCCTACGCCGCTCAGCCTACCCAGAATATTTTGGCGTTCCTGTTCGTCGATATGCCCGTCCGCCTTGGCGGCATTGATCATGGCGCGAACCAAGGTCAGCGCCTGCCGATGGGCCCCGGCCGCGCCGAAATCGGTCGTACCGGCGGAATCCGGGGCGGGCTTTGGGGTTGTGAATGATGAAGTTCCACCCAGGCCGCTCCCATGGGTTGCGTTACCTAAGCCACCCAATAGGCCGCCCAGACCGGACAATGGCGATTGGGTCTGGGGCGTCCCGCGCTGAGCGAACGTTTGCAGGGCGGTCATCGCCAAACCACCTAGCAGGGAAGCCATATCGACGCCACCCTGTTGCGGCGATGAGGTAACTCCAGAGGAGCTGCCTCCGGTGAGGCCTCTGATCAATTGCGTGAGAACCTGATCGCCGTTACGCGAGGAAGTCGGGTTGTTGCCAAGCAGGCTGCCGAGAAGTTGCAGTGCGTCCATTGAAGATGTTCCCGTGTTGCATAAAGGAATGATTAAAACATTAGGCCGGTTAAATCCGCTCCGCAAGCCCGTGCCAATCAGACCGGATAACAGTCCACTGGGTGTCGCAACCGGCAATGGCTTCCTTATTCAAAATCCCTGGAGTAAGGGGTATAGGAAACGTGGACGATTTCATCGCCTTGAAAAATCCAATGTTGATTGGCGTGTGGACCCGCCGCCCGGAATTTTCCAATGCGAACCAAATACTCGTGGCCACCCCAAGAAAATACCGAACCCGGCACTGGGTTGCGGAAATCCTCTGAGATCGGCAAGTCGCTGAAACGCATAAGAAACTTACCCGTTTTGAAGGAAATAAGGAGAACTTGAGATGGACTTCGGACAGCAAGTCCAGATGTTTCGAATTGACAGCTTTTGGAAAAGCTTCAGATTAGAAATGACAGGGCGTGGACAAGTTCCGCATTAGGACCGATCGAAATAACTCCCTGGGCGTGCAGTCGGTTCCGCCGCCATCACATGAACCGATGGTTGGCCGATCAAAGCGCGACCAGCCTTCGTTCCGGGGGTAGAAAGGGCTTTACATTCGAGTCCATTCGGTGAGCGTTCAAACTCACGGCCACGTAATCGACCAACCGTAATACCGCATCGGATACTTCGCCGCGGGCGTGATACAGGCCGATTTCCACGTTTCCCAAAGGGGGGCAGTGATCGCCGGTATCCACGATCTGCAAGCCGGCGGGCACCGTGCTTCTGGCCAGTACGGTCGCCCCCAGTCCCGCGAGCACGGCGGCCTGAATCCCACTGATGTTGGGGCTGGTGTAAACGATCCGCCAGGGTTTGCCGGCATTGTTCAGCATGTCGATCATGCGATTGCGGTAGGTACAACCGCCCGGAGCGACGACCAGCGGCAAGGGGGTCTTGGTCTGCACGGAATGCTTGGGACTGACCACCCAGACCAGGTCTTCCGTCCATCCCTTGGCCACGGGTTCCGGTCCCAGGCTTTGCCGGATGGCGATGACCAGATCGAACTCGTGATTCTTCTCCAAACGGGTCAGGAGATTCACGCTGAGATCGCATTTGACGTCCAGTGTGACGTGGGGATGGGACTGGGTGAATTTGCCGAGAATTTCCGGTAGCAGAGATACCGCGAATTCATTGGGCAGGCCGATGCGAACGCAGCCGCTCACCTTGGGTTTGAGTAAACGGGAAAAGACTTCGTCGTTGAGCAGCAGTATCTGGCGGGCGTATTCCAGCAAGACTTCGCCCGTTTCCGTCAGGCCCAGGCGTTGGCCAGCCACGCGTTGGAACAGGGGTCCGGCCAGCAACGTTTCCAGACGTTTGATCTGCAGGCTGATGGCGGGCTGGGAGCGGCCCAATAGTTCGCCGGCATGGGTGAAACCGCCTAATTCGACGACGGCGACGAAGGTTCGCAGTAATTCCATGGGAAGGTTTTTCATAACCCGCACCGCCATTTAGATCGTTAATAGTTTCATTTTAACTATTGATTTCACAAATTTCAGAGCGGAATCTAGGCTGATTGGAACAGAGCGCCATACTCCGGCCGATGAGTCGAACGATCCGGGATTGGGCGCGATTCGATAATCGAGTACCACCGACCATGGTCAGCCTTGCCGATATTCAAGCCGCCCGTGAGCGTATTGCGGCGCATGTCTACCTTTCGCCATGCGCCTATACCGAGACCCTGAGCCGGATGACCGGCTGCCGGGTGTATTTGAAGCTGGAAAATCTGCAGATGACCGGTTCTTTCAAGGAACGCGGGGCACTCAATAAAATCCTGTCCTTGAACGCCGAGCAGAAAGCGGCGGGCATCGTCGCGGCGTCGGCCGGCAATCATGCCCAAGGGGTGGCGCATGCCGCGCGCATCCAGGGGATCAAAGCCGTCATCGTGATGCCGGAAACCACCCCGCTGGCCAAAATTCGCGGCACGCAAGCGTTCGGCGCGGAAATCATCCTGCACGGCGGCAGCTATGACGAAGCCTTTGCCAAGGCCAGTGAGTTGAGGGATCGATGGGGCTATACCTTCATCCATGCGTTCGATGATCCCGCCGTCATTGCGGGGCAGGGCACCATCGGTCTGGAGTTGCTGGAACAGGTCCCGGATCTCGACGTGTTGCTCGTCCCGGTCGGTGGTGGGGGCTTGATCGCGGGTATCGCTACGGCGGTCAAAGCCACGCGTCCGGAGATCCGGGTCATCGGCGTGGAGACGGAATCGTTGCCGGCCATGCAGGCGAGTCTGGCGTTCGGCCACGTCCATCCTCTACCGGCTGCCAGCACCTTGGCGGAAGGTATCGCGGTGGCCGTGGTGGGCGCCCATACCTACCCTATCGTCGAGCGTCATGTAGAACGGATCGTCACCGTCAGCGAAGAGGAAATCGCCAACGCCATTCTGGTCCTGCTGGAACAGGAAAAAACCCTGGCCGAAGGCGCCGGGGCGGTAGGTTTCGCCGCCCTGGCGCAGCATCGCGTCGCGGATGTCCAGGGGCGTAAGGTCGGCGTGATTCTCAGCGGCGGCAATATCGACATGAGCTTGCTGTCACGCATTATCGCCCGGGGCTTGGAAGTGGACGGGCGCTTGGCCCGGATCAGCGTGGTGGTGCCGGATAAGCCCGGCAGCGCCGCCGAATTGACGGCGATCATCGCGGAACAACGGGCTAACATCTTCGATCTGGCGCAAAGCCGGCCGTTGAACGATGTGCAACTGGGGCAGGCCGAAGTGGCCTTCACCCTGGAAACCAAGGGACGCGAGCATGTCCAGGACATCATCCGGGCGATAGAACGCAAAGGATACGTCGTGACGGGCGCCGATCGCGGCCCCCGCTAACCGTGTCTGCCCAGGGCAGGCCACAGTATCGAGACTATTTATGGCCATCAGTGTATTCGACATCTTCAAGATTGGCTTGGGTCCTTCCAGTTCCCATACGGTAGGACCGATGCGCGCCGCCTGCCAGTTCGTCCAAGGCTTGCATGACAGCGGCTTGCTGGAACGGCTGTGCTCGGTAAAGGCCGAGTTGTACGGCTCACTCGGCGCTACCGGCCGCGGTCACGGCAGCGACAAGGCGGTCATGCTGGGTCTGGAGGGGGAAATGCCGGAAACGACCGACCCCGACAGCACCCAGGAGCGGATGACACGGATCAGGAACACGGGCCAGATCAAGGTATTGGGGAGCCGGACGATCGACTTTCAGGAGAAAAAGCACATTGTCATGTATCGTCGGGAATCCCTGCCCTATCACCCGAACGGCATGCGTTTCACAGCCTACGGCTCGGCCGGCGATGTCTTGCACAGCCAGGTGTACTACTCGGTGGGCGGGGGCTTCGTGGTAGACGAGACGGCGGCCGGCGCGGATCGCATCAAACTGGATGATACCGTGCTGCCGTATCCGTTCCAAAGCGGCACGACCTTACTGCAATTGTGCGCCGCGAACCGGATGTCCATCAGCGCCCTGATGTGGGAGAACGAAAAGGTCTGGCGCTCCGAGGAGGAAATCCGTCGGGGTCTCTTGCATATCTGGGACGTGATGCAGGCTTGCGTCAAACGCGGTTGCCAACGGGAAGGAACGATGCCCGGCGGTTTGCACGTGCGCCGTCGGGCCGCCGATCTGTACCGCACGCTGAGCAGCCACCCGGAAGCCTCCTTGCGCGATCCGCTGACGATTCTGGATTGGGTGAACTTGTACGCCCTGGCGGTCAACGAGGAAAACGCGGCGGGCGGCCGGGTAGTGACCGCGCCGACCAACGGCGCCGCCGGCATCGTCCCGGCCGTGTTGCATTATTATTCCCGCTTCTGCTCGCCCGCGAGCGACGAGGGCGTGGTGCGCTTCTTGTTGACCGCGGGAGCGATCGCCATCCTGTTCAAGGAAAACGCTTCGATTTCCGGTGCGGAAGTCGGCTGTCAGGGTGAGGTCGGCACCGCTTGCTCAATGGCGGCGGGAGCCTTGGCCGAAGTGCTCGGCGGCAATCCGGAACAGGTCGAAAACGCGGCTGAAATCGGTATGGAACACAATCTGGGACTGACCTGCGATCCGGTGGGTGGGTTGGTGCAGGTGCCTTGCATCGAACGCAACGCCATGGCGTCCATCAAGGCCATCAACGCGGCCCGCATGGCGCTGCGCGGTGACGGCCAGCATTTCGTGTCGCTGGACAAGGTGATCAAAACGATGCGGGAAACCGGCGCGGATATGAAGACCAAATACAAGGAGACCGCGCGCGGCGGGCTTGCCGTGAATGTGATCGCCTGTTGAGAGTTCGTCGGAGGCCCGCCACCCCCAACTCATGGGGCGGTCGCACCGGTTGGCCGGACGGGGTTTGCGTCATCTACCCGTCTTCGTATTTCTTGAGCAGGGTTTGCACCGCGACCGTCGGCGGCATGTGCCCTTCCACCACGGCGTGTTCCACCTCTTCGCGAATGTGCTTCACCCCGGCGTGTTCAAAGAAGCTTTTGCGCAGATGCTCTTCCACCATCGTGTAGACCCAGTCCAGAATCTGCCGCCGCCGGCGTTTCTCGAAAACTCCGGAAGCTTGGGTCTGGGCCTGGAATAGCTCGATGACCTGCCAAATCTCATGGACACCTTCGCCGTTCGCGGCGGAACAGGTGTAGGCGCGCGTCTGCCAGCCTTCCGTGGACGGGGCCAGATAATGCAAGGCCCGGTTGTATTCGGCCTTGGCTCCGAGGGCCCGGATTTTGTTGTCGCCATCGGCTTTATTGATGAGCAGGCCATCGGCCAGCTCCATGATGCCTTTCTTGATGCCCTGCAATTCGTCGCCTGCTCCGGACAGCATGAGCAGCAAAAAGAAATCCACCATGGAGCGCACGGTGGTTTCACTCTGTCCCACCCCCACCGTTTCGATCAGCAGCACGTCAAAACCGAACGCTTCGCAAACCAGCAGGGTTTCCCGACTCTTACGGGTGACGCCGCCCAGGGTGCCGCTGGACGGTGAAGGCCGGATGAATGCCCGTATATCCTGGGCCAGCCGTTCCATGCGGGTTTTGTCGCCGAGAATGCTGCCGCGGGTCACCGTGCTGCTGGGGTCCACCGCCAACACGGCGACCCGACGACCTTGTTCGCAGAGATGCAAGCCGAGTGCTTCGATGAACGTGCTTTTCCCGACACCCGGCACGCCCGTGATGCCGACCCGTATGGATTTCCCGGTGTGCGGCAAGAGTTGTCGCAACACCTCCTGAGCCATTTCGAAATGCGCCGGCGCATTGCTTTCCACCAGGGTGATGGCTTGGGCCAGCACGTTGCGGTCTCCCGCCAGCACGCCCTGTACGTATTCATCGATCGTCAACCGCCGCCGCCGGGGGCCGGGTGGTCTGGCCGCTGGCTTGGTTTGGTCGCGCAGGCCATCGTGGCCGCCTTCCACGCCTTCGACGATCTGCGTGGTATATTCGCTGCCCGCGGAGGGGGGCACCCAGTCGGGTCGTTTGGGTTTATAGGCCATGGATTGTGTCCATCTGGTCAACCGAGGCGGCGGTCTTCCGCCTCGGTTCTGTGGCTATGACGGCTTAGCCTGTTGACGCCTAGGCCGCCAGGCGATGGTTCAGTTCGTCCAGAACCTTTTGCGCGGCGACCGGAATCACCGTGCCCGGCCCGAAGATGGCGGAGACGCCCTTGGACTGCAGGAACTCGTAGTCCTGAGCGGGAATCACGCCGCCGACCACCACCATGATGTCCTCGCGGCCGATCTTGCGCAGCTCCTGAATCAGTTGCGGCATCAACGTCTTGTGACCGGCGGCCAGGGAACTGACGCCGATCACGTGCACGTCGTTTTCCACCGCCTGCCGGGCGACTTCATCCGGGGTTTGGAACAGGGCGCCGATGTCCACGTCAAAGCCCAGATCGGCGAACGCCGTGGCAATCACCTTGGCGCCCCGGTCATGCCCGTCCTGGCCCATCTTGGCGACCAGGATGCGGGGTCGCCGGCCTTCGCGCATTTCGAAGTCATCGGCCATTTGCCGCACGATTTCCACTTCTTTCTCTTCCCCGAACTCGCTGCTGTAGACCCCGGAGATGGAGCGAATCACCGCCTTGTGACGCCCGAACACTTTCTCCATGGCATCGGAAATCTCGCCCAACGAAGCGCGGGCGCGGGCCGCCTCGACGGCTCTTCCCAGGAGATTACCCTGGCCCGATTCAGCGCATTCGGTGATGGCGTTCAGGGCCGCGCGCACCTTGGCGTCGTCGCGCTCGGCGCGCAATTTCTGCAGCCGACGGATTTGGGCTTCGCGCACCGCGGTATTGTCGATGTCCAGGATTTCCAGCGGTTCTTCCCGGAGCAGACGGTATTTGTTGACGCCAACCAGGGTTTCCTTGCCCGAATCGATATGCGCTTGGCGGCGCGCCGACGCTTCCTCGATGCGCATCTTGGGCAACCCGGTTTCGATGGCCTTGGCCATCCCGCCGAGTTGTTCGATTTCCTGGATGTGTCCCCAGGCCCGGTGCAGCAGGGCATCGGTGAGGGCCTCCACGAAATAGGACCCGCCCCAGGGATCGATGACCTTGCAGATGCTGGTTTCATCCTGCAGGAACAACTGCGTGTTGCGGGCGATACGGGCCGAAAAATCGGTGGGCAGGGCGATAGCCTCATCCAGGGCGTTGGTGTGCAGGGATTGGGTGTGCCCCAGGGCCGCGGCCATGGCTTCGATACAGGTGCGCGTGACGTTGTTGAACGGGTCCTGCTCCTGCAGGCTCCAACCCGAAGTCTGGCAGTGGGTGCGCAAGGCCATCGATTTGAGATTCTTGGGGTTGAAGCCCTTGATGATCTTGGACCACAACAGACGCCCGGCGCGCATCTTCGCCACTTCCATGAAGTAATTCATGCCGATGGCCCAGAAGAAGGAGAGGCGGGGTGCGAAGGCATCGATATCCATGCCCGCGTTGACGCCGGTGCGGATATATTCCAGCCCGTCCGCCAAGGTATAGCCCAGTTCCAGATCGGCGGTCGCGCCGGCTTCCTGCATGTGGTAGCCGGAAATCGAAATGGAATTGAACTTGGGCATCTCCTGGGCCGTGTAGGCGAAGATGTCGCCGATGATGCGCATGGACGGTTCCGGCGGATAGATGTAGGTGTTGCGCACCATGTATTCCTTGAGAATATCGTTCTGGATGGTGCCCGTCAGCTGCTCGTGCTTCACTCCCTGTTCCTCGGCGGCCACGATATAGAACGCCATCACCGGCAACACCGCGCCGTTCATGGTCATGGACACCGACATCTTGTCGAGCGGAATGCCGCTGAATAGGATTTCCGCATCCAACAGCGAGTCGATGGCGACGCCCGCCTTGCCGACATCGCCGACCACGCGCGGATGATCGGAGTCGTAACCACGGTGGGTCGCCAGATCGAAGGCGATGGAAAGGCCCATTTGCCCCGCCGCCAGGTTGCGCCGATAGAAGGCGTTGCTTTCCTCGGCGGTGGAGAACCCCGCGTACTGGCGAACGGTCCAGGGTCGGGTGACGTACATGGCGGGATAGGGGCCGCGCAAATAAGGCGGTACGCCGGCCGTGTAACCCAGATGTTCCAGGCCCGCGATGTCCTCCTGGGTGTACAGGGGCTTGATGTCGATATGCTCCATGGTCCGGGCGACCAGATCATCCAGGGATTTTCCGGACGCCTGCTCCACCGCCGCGCGCCATTCGGCAAAGCTCGGCTTGGCGAACTCCTCGGAGTCGTAGTTCAGCTGAGTGAAATCCGGCTGGCTGCTCATGCGACCACTCCTATTTTCTTCTGTAGGGTAAGCAATAAGTCATAACAGTTGCCGCCCAGGTAGATGAAATCCTCCACCCCGGCTTGACGCAGGGCGTCGACCTGATCGGCCGGACGACCGGCGATCAGCACACTCATGTCGGGCCGGGCTTGCTTGATGGCCTGGACCAGCGGAGGCGCCAGTTCGGGATAGGTATCGTCGGTGGAACAAATGACCGTCACCGCCGCGCCGGATGCGATGGCGGCCTGCGCCGCCTCGGCGGGCGTGGCGAAAGCCCCATCGCCCAGCACGGCAAAGCCGCCGACTTCCAGGAAGCCCCGCGCGAAATCCGCCCGCGCCTTGTGCTGTCGTAGGGGTCCCATGTTAGCCAGGAAGACCTTGGGCCGTTCGCCGTGGCTGGCCTGGAAGGATTCGGCCGCTTGGCGCAACGCCTCGAAGGGTTCCGCGCCGCGTTGCCGGGCAATGGGCGCGATCCGGACCGCGACGTTCTCGCCCACGCCGAGCACGACCGCGATGTCGCCCAGGGTGGCGCCGCCGGAAGCCGCCTGAATGGCCGCTTCGACGATGTTGTCGCCGCCCTGGCTAAGTTTCGCCAACGTGCTTTGGTGCCAGTCGCTGTCCACCGAGGCGCGATACGCTTTGAGTTGCGCCGTTCTGTCCCGTTGCAGAGCCGGATGATCGAGCGCCGGTCTATCCAGGGATTTTTCCTTGAGATTGGGATACAGGTTGGTGCCCACGAAGACCGCCCGGCGGCGCGCCGCGTCCGCCGCCCGCTGGCTGGCGGTTTCCGCCACATGGGCCTGGGGAAAGCCAGTCCGCAGCGCCGCGTACAGGCCGCCCTGTCGTTCCACCTGCTGGAACAGACTCCAGGTCTGGCGAGCCACGGCATCGGTCAGGCTTTCCACGTACCAGGAGCCGCCGGCGGGGTCCACGGTGCGGGCCAGATGGGATTCCTCTCGCAATACCGTATGCGTGTTGCGGGCGATGCGCCGTGAGAACTCATCGGGAGTGCGCGCCACTTCGTCGAACGGTCCCACATGCAGGCTGTTGCAGCCGCCGACCGCGCCGGCGAAAGCCTCGGCGGTGGTGCGTAACATGTTGACGTAGGGATCGCAGAGCGTTTTGTTCCAGGTCGAGGTGCGGCCATGAATGCTCATTTTCTGGGCCGCTTCGTCGCCGCCGAAGGCTTTGACGATTTTTGCCCACAGCAACCGGGCGGCGCGCAGCCGGGCGATTTCCATGAAGACATTGGAACCGATGGAAAAGGCGAAGCGGATGCGGGTGGCGATGGAATCGATGGCTAGGCCACGGTCTTGCAGGGCGCGAATGTATTCGACAGCGGTAGCCAGGGTGAATGCCAGTTCCTGAACCGTGTGGGCGCCCCCATTATGGTAAGGATGGCCGCAGACCAGCATGGTCTGCAAACGGGGCGCGTGCGCGGAGGTCCAGGCCGTGGCTTTGGCCAGGCTGTCGTAGGCGCGTTCCAGGGGCAAGGGCAAACTGCCCTGTTCGACCCAGGCGCCTAGCGGATCAGCGCCGATACAGCCCCGCAGGCCATCGGTCGGCTTGCCTAGCTGCCGCATCAAGGCCATGAGTAGAACGGTCGCCGGCAGGGCCAGGCTGCCGGATTGAATGAAAATGGGTATTTCTTCCAGGTCGACGCTGTCCAGGGCGCGCCGCAGGTCTTCCACGCTGGCCAGGGACAACCCGCCTTGTCCGATCATTTCGGCCGCCGCCCTATCGGCATCCAGGCCCGCGCAGGTCGCTTTGTCCAGAACCATGTTGACTGCGGTCTGGCCCCGTTCCAGGTCGGCGCGCAACGCCTGATTGAAGGCTTCGGGAGTGGCGTTGAGCAGTTCCTGGCACACCGTCCAGGGCTGCTGTACTTGGCCGAGCGGATCGGTGGCGCGTACGTAGGGCGCAAACCCCGGTAGCGATTCCAGGTGTGGCAACGCCGCAATGTCCTCTTGTTGGTATAAGGGTTGCAGGGCGATGCCTTCGTAGGTCTGGGTGATCAGCTTTTTATCGAAAGGCGCTCCTTTGAGCACCTTCTCAACGGCTTGCCGCCACTCGTCATAGGCGGTGGCGGGAAACTCGCTGAACAGAGGGCCGGCGCTGTCGCCCGTCTGTTGTTTGGTGTGGGGTTGGGTTGTCATGCGCGTCTCCCAGTGCACTTAATCGGGTCGATAATAGCGGCGGTGAGAACGATTCGGACGATCACATCCAAGAATCATATCGGCGGGTTGGGGGGTGGTGGCGCTGGAACCACCGGCGTCATCTGAGGTCAAGGAAGTGACAATGACTAGAATCACGCAACCGCCTGCAAAGGACTTTGTGGTGTTTTCTACATTGAAAAGAATAAGTATACCGAGACCGCTCACGGGCGGCTACGCATAAACCGCCACTTCCTTAATCGCCATCAATTCACCGGCGCTCAAATAGCGGACCGGGCCTTCCTCGCGCTAACGAATCGTCGTTCGCAAACCACCCTCCAATCGACCCTGAAATCGGGTTGGCCGTTTCGCGTAAAACGACTCCAGGACACGATACACCGCTTGGATTCCGGTTGTCGCCAACCCGACAAGTCGGGCACCGATTTGTCGCATACCCTACCTCGCTATTCTTCGGTCTGATTCTCTAACAGCCATTAGATCAGTGACTTATCTGGTTGCTGGGGCTGGCATAAGGTTTGCCGGAAGCTCAAATGAATACGCGCCTGATTTCTCCATTCACCGCATTGAGAGGTTGTGCACCATGGCAAAAGTTGGTTTGTTCTTCGCGACCGATACGGGCAATACCCGTAAGGTCGCCAAAATGATCAAAAAGCAATTCGAAGAGGGCGAAATCCAGTTGTACAACGTCACCAAGGCGACCGCCGAGGAACTGCAACAGTACGATTCGCTGATTTTCGGCACGCCCACCTTGGGCGATGGCGAGCTTCCCGATACCTTGCTGGAGTTCATGCCCACCCTGGAAAGCGTCTCTTTCAGCGGTAAGACGGTGGCCCTGTACGGCTTGGGCGATCAGGAAGGCTATCCCGACGAATTCGTGGACGCCCTGGGCATTCTCTACAAGAAGCTGAAAAAACTCGGCGCCACCTTCGTGGGTTCCTGGCCCAACGATGGCTACGAGTTCGAAAAATCCAAGGCGTTGGTCGATGATGCGTTTGTCGGTCTGGTCATTGACCAGGACAACCAAGCCGATCTGACCGGAGAGCGTGTGGAGGAATGGCTGGAGCAAGTCAAGCCATTACTGCTGAAAGAAGCCGTGGCAGGCTAGCGCGGCCCGTCAGACCTTCGCACCGCCGAAGTCCTTAACCCGTTACCAGCGGTTAGACCATGAAAGCCAGCGACATCGCCGCACTGTTGAACGAGCCAGCCTGTGCTCACAATGCCAAATCCAAGTCCGGTTGTGCTCGGGCCCAGCCCGGAGCCACGGCGGGCGGTTGCGCTTTTGACGGCGCACAGATATCCCTGTTGCCTGTCGCCGACGTGGCGCACATCGTTCACGGACCTATCGCTTGCGCCGGCAATTCCTGGGATAACCGCGGTACGCGCTCGACCGGCCCCACCCTGTTCAAAATCGGTTTGACGACCGATCTTACGGAGCAGGACGTCATCATGGGCCGAGGCGAGAAGCGGCTGTTCTATTCGATCAAGCAAGCCATCGACAACTATCGACCGGCCGCCGTGTTCGTCTACAACACGTGCGTGCCGGCCCTCACCGGCGACGATCTGGTGGCGGTTTGCAAAGCCGCGCAGGACCGGTGGAACGTGCCGGTCGTGCCGGTGGACGCCGCGGGGTTTTATGGCAACAAGAACATGGGCAACCGTATCGCCGGCGAGACCATGCTGAATTACGTGGTGGGGACCCGCGAGCCGGAGCCCCCGCCAGTCGACCCCCTGCGGCCGGATCTCAAAGTGCATGACATCAACCTCATCGGCGAGTACAACATCGCCGGCGAGATGTGGCATGTCATGCCGCTCTTCGACGAACTGGGCCTGCGCATGCTGTGCGCGCTTTCCGGCGATACGCGCTATCGGGAAATCCAGACCATGCACCGGGCGGAAGTCAGCATGGTGGTCTGTTCCCGCGCCCAGCTCAATGTGGCCCGTAAACTCCAGGAACGCTATGGCATTCCCTGGTTCGAGGGCAGTTTCTACGGCGTCACCGATACGTCCAACGCCTTGCGGGATTTCGCCCGCTTGTTGCAGGACCCCGAATTGACGGCCCGTACCGAAGCCTTAATCAGCCGCGAGGAAAGCCGTATGCACGAGCTCCTGAAGCCCTGGCGCGCGCGGCTGGAGGGTAAACGGGTACTGTTGTATACCGGCGGCGTGAAATCCTGGTCCATCGTATCCGCTTTGCAGGATCTGGGCATGAAAGTCGTGGCCTCCGGCACCAAGAAATCCACCGAGGAGGACAAGGAGCGCATCAGGCAGCTCATGGGCGAGGACGCCCGCCTGTTCGACGAAGGCAGCCCCCGCGCCCTTCTCAATGTCGCCGAGGAGTACCACGTCGACATGCTGGTAGCCGGAGGGCGCAACATGTACACCGCTATTAAGGCCCGCCTGCCGTTCCTGGACATCAATCAGGAGCGCGAACACGGATACGCCGGTTATCAAGGCATGCTGGAATTGGCCCGGCAATTGACGCGCACCCTGGAAAGCCCGGTGTGGCGGGCGGTGCGTGCCCCGGCGCCTTGGCAAGATTCGCTGGAGATCACCTCATGACTAAGATAGTCCGGCGCAGCAAGCCGCTGTCCGTCAATCCCCTGAAGTCCAGCCAACCGCTGGGGGCGACGCTGGCCATGCTGGGGTTGAACCGCACCATGCCGATACTGCACGGCTCCCAAGGGTGCAGCGCCTTCGCCAAGGTATTTCTGGTGCGCCATTTCCGTGAACCGATTCCCTTGCAGACCACCGCCATGGACTCCGTATCCAGCATCATGGGCGCGGACGACAATCTGCTCGAAGGTTTGCAGACTCTGTGCGAGAAGGCCAAGCCCGCGGTGATCGGCGTGTTGACCACGGGGCTGTCCGAGACGCAGGGCGCGGACATCGTCCGCGTGCTCAAGGAATTCCGGGATCGCCATCCCGAATATCAAGCCGTGCGCATTCTTCCGGTGAATACGCCGGATTTCAGCGGCTGTCTGGAGACTGGGTTCGCGGCGGCGGTGCAAGCCATGATCGACAATTGGGTGCCGAACGCTGAATCGGCAGGCACCCGTCCCGGTCGGCGGCCGCGGCAGGTGAATGTGTTGTGCGGCGCTTTGCTGACGCCCGGCGATCTGGAAACCCTCAAGGATCTCATCGGCCGGTTCGGATTGCATCCGGTCATGATTCCCGACATATCCGATTCCCTGGACGGCCATTTGACGGAAATCGATTTCAGCCCCGTGACTCAGGGCGGTACGCCCGCCAGCGCCTTCGCGACCTTAGGCGACGCCGCCGCGACCCTGGTGGTCGGCGCTTCCCTGGAAGCCGCCGCCGATCTGTTGCAGCAGCGCACTGGGGTGCCGGATCATCGCTTCGATCATCTGGTGGGCCTGGAAGCCGTGGACCGGCTGGTGATGACTCTCGCGGGCATCAGCGGGCAGGCGGTTCCCGCGCTGTTGGAACGGCAGCGTGCGCAGCTTCAGGACGCCATGCTGGATACCCATTTCATGCTGACCCAGGCGCGTATCGCGGTGGCCGCCGATGCCGATCTGCTGCACGCCTTCGGTAGCCTGCTGGCGGAAATGGGGGCCGACGTGGTGGCCGCCGTCACGCCGGATAAAGCGCCTGTGTTGGAACGGACGCCGATTGCCGAAGTGAAGATCGGCGATCTGGAAGACCTGGAAATGGCCGTGCGCGAACGCGGCGCGGAACTCGTCATCGGCAGTTCGCACGCCGCCGATACGGCTCAGCGCCTGGGCTTGCCTTTGTTGCGGGCGGGTTTTCCGCTGTATGACCTGATAGGCGGTTACCAGCGCACCTGGATCGGCTACGCCGGTACGCGCCAAACGCTGTTCGATTTGGCCAATATCCTGCTCAATCACAACCAGCATGAAATTGAGCCCTATCACTCCCTCTATTCCCCCAAATCCGATTATCGACAGGAAGGGCCCCACCATGAGCTTGCAGAAGCATCTGCGGATTCTAGCTGGCGGAGTTGAAGAAACGCGGCCCGATGACAGTCTGAATGTGGCCTTCGCCACGACGGACCGCAAGCACGTCGATCAGCATTTCGGCGCCGCTCAGGCATTCGCGGTTTATTCCATCAATCCCGATCATGCCAGCCTGGTCGAATATGCGCAGTTCGGCGAACTGAAATTCGACGGCCACGAGGACAAACTCGCGCCCAAGCTGGCGTTGCTGAAAGGTTGCGCAGCGGTTTACTGCCAGGCGGTCGGTGGCTCGGCCATCCGGCAGTTGATGGCGGTGGGCATACAACCGGTGCGGGTCGAGGAAAGGGCGCCCATCGATCAGCTGATACGGGATTTGCAGGCTGACTGGCGGGACGGTAACGCGCCGTGGGTGCAAAAAGCTCTGCAACGCCGACAAGCGCCGACAGACGACCGCTTTGCCGCGATGGAATCGGAGGGCTGGCAGGAATGACGGAGTCATCTCCCGTATCCCCAGCCGGAGATATGGCTAATGGCCGGACACTGGCCGTGGAGGCCGACGACCCTGCGCTAAGCTCGCCTTTCGTCTTGGAACTGCTCGTCCATATCAACGCCATGGATCGTTTCGGGCTATACGAGGGTCGCGCGCCGGAATGGCTGCTCGATCACTTTATTCTGACCAAGGAACGCAAGCGTGCGCTGCCCTTGGTAGGCAATCCCGATCAGCGGACCATCAATCGTTTGACGGCGTTCTACAACGCCGTTGCGTCGCTGATTGAACGCCACAGCGGCTTGATGGCCGCGCCGGTCATCCGCCTGAGCGCCGAGGGGTTCGGGCGGGTGCTTATCGTCGTTGGCAAGCTCGTGGTGGCGGACAGAAGTCTGCGCGACGTACACCGCTTCGGATTCCGCAGCCTGGCCAAGCTGCAGGATGAGGGCGACAAATTGGTCGGCGACGCTCTGAAGTGGATCCGTGACTATCCTGATGTCGCTGCACTGTAGCGGTGGATGGATTTCTGATCAGCCAGGGGCTGTTCGTTGTGACCGTGTAATCAACCCACAACATCTATGAGGTAAATACAATGGGTGAAGGAAATGTAATCACCGGCTTGACCTTGGGCGGCACGCCTTGGACGCCGCAGTTCGTGACCGCGTTGAATGAGTCCACCTGCATTGGCTGTGGACGTTGCTTCAAGGTGTGTCCGCGTGATGTGCTGGAAATCGTGCAACGGGCCCTGGATGAAGTGTCCGATGATGATGATGATGATGATGACGACGACGATTTTGACGATGACGATAGCGATAACTCCTATATGACGCTGGCCAACGTCAAGGACTGCATCGGTTGTGAAGCCTGTTCGCGGGTTTGTCCCAAGAAGTGTTTCACGCATTCACCGCTGCCGGTGGCTGCCTGACGAATAACGGCCCAGGGATGAACGGCGACGTTGCCGGTTGGCCATTAGCCAGACTGGCGCGTTTGATTCTGTACCACAAACACCCGATCAGCGCCCGGACCCATTTTTTGCAGTTTCAGGACGGTGGGATCTGCGCCTTCGAATCTCTTCCGAAGTCGGCGCGAATACTGGAGCGGGGTTGTTGTTCCACTGTGGTGGTCGTTCATCCCAAGCCACTATTGGCCCAAGCGGAACGGTGGATACGTTTGCCACCGGGATCACTCGTCCGGGAGGGCGGTTTCCAAGAGCATGTGGCGGCGGCGGACGAAATCTTATCTATTTATCTTGCGCGTATTGAAATGATGGACCCGCCTTTGACCGCCGCCGCGTGGCTGGGCTGCCGCTTCGTTCCTCTGACCGAGACACGGCAAGTGGTAGCCGCTGAACGGGAATTGTTACGAAGGGCTTATCAGATCATCATGGAGGGCTAAGAGAGGTATTGATTTTGCATATAAATTAAGGGGAATAGGAGGAGATCTGGGAAGATCGGGAACGGCGTGTGACGGCCATTTACTAGATACGGCCGTTCCGAGGGGAATTCAGCAAAGCGGTTTGTAGTTGAAATAAATATAAGAGGTTATAGGGCATGAAACGGTTAGATATCGATATTGACACCCTTAGAATATTATTGACCATGCGTCGCCGGGTTCATCGTGAGTTCAGCGTGTTTGTTTCCCTTGAAGATGACAGGGCGTGTGAGATTATTTGCGACTACGGTTACAAGTCCACCGATAATGTGTTGCGGAAAATGGCCAAAGAGGTCAGTCAGACACTCGCGAAGGTTGCCCAACAGGAGATTGAAGTGACGGCCGCCACCGAGGAGACACGCTTTTATCGGGGCATGCCGGTTAGCAAGGAAACTTCCGACGGGTCGGAAGAGGTTTCCCACCCGTCAAAAACGGGCACTGTGGAGACCCCTCAATTTTACCGAGGCGTACTTGTTCACAAGGAGGTGTCCGAGCCAGCCGATGGCGGCCACCTTGCGCAGTCCGAGTCCGATACACAGGAGCCGACGAACGACGGCCATAAACCGTCCCGTAAACGGTTTTATCGCGGCCAACTCATCGAGAACTGATTATTCTAAGGGCGGGACACGCCCGGTTAGCCTGTGAAGTGAGCGGCGCGGTCAGGCCGCCAGCAGCAGGAACCCACCGAAGCGATTCGGGGGCGGCTCAAGGCCGCGCCGGAGCGCCGTAGGAGTCTTCGGCCTTCAGGCCGGAGAGGATGTCAATTAACGCCTGTTGCGTAGGCCATCATAGAAGGGCTGCTTCCCCGCCCGGCTTTGGCGCATTTCACGTGTGAAATACCGGTTCCCTGCCTTTCGAAAAAAAAGCGCGCCGAAGCGCGCTTTGAAAGGGGATGCGGGAAGCGGCTTATTGAGGCAGTTTCCAGCTTTCCGGGGAACGCCAGAGGCCGGCGAGCAACATCTCACGCTGGAGGACCAGTTCCTTGGGCAGGCGATCGTAGATCAACAGGAACAGTTCCTCATGGGAGAGGAGTTCCTGGGTCCAGGCCTTGCGATCGACGGTCATCATATTGACGAACTTCTCACGCGGGAAGTCGATATCGGTCCAATCGAGATCGTCGTAGTTGGGCATCCAGCCGAGCGGGCTTTCGACGCCGCCGCCATGGCCGTGGGTGCGGTCGAGCACCCACTTCAGCACGCGCATGTTGTCGCCGAAGCCAGGCCACATGAACTTGCCGTTGTCATCCTTGCGGAACCAGTTGACGCAGAAGATACGCGGGGGATCGGACAAGCGATGGCCGACTTCCAACCAATGATCGAAGTAATCGCCGACGTGATAGCCACAGAACGGCAGCATGGCCATGGGATCGCGGCGGACCTTGCCTTGCGCGCCGGCCTGCGCGGCCGTGGTTTCCGAACCCATGGTCGCGCCCATGTAGACGCCCTGATCCCAACCGCGGGCCTGCACGACCAACGGAATGGCGGTGCTGCGCCGGCCGCCGAAGATAAAGGCGCTGATCGGCACGCCGGCGGGGTCTTCCCAAGCCGGGTCGATGGACGGGCACTGCGCGGCCGGGGCGGTGAACCGGGAATTGGGATGGGCCGCCGGGCGGCCGCAATCTGGGCTCCACGGCTGGCCACGCCAGTCGGTCAGTTCCGCCGGCGGGGTATCGGTCAGATCCTCCCACCACACATCGCCGTCCGGGGTCTCCGCCACATTGGTGAAAATGCAATTGGCGTTAAGGGTGGCCAAGGCATTGGGATTGGACTTCTGCGACGTGCCGGGAGCGACGCCAAAGAAACCGGCCTCGGGATTGATGGCATACAGACGGCCATCGGGACCGGGCTTGATCCAGGCGATGTCATCGCCCACCGTCGTGACCTTCCAGCCATCGAAGGCCTTGGGCGGAATCAGCATGGCGAAATTGGTCTTGCCGCAGGCGCTCGGGAAAGCCGCCGCCACATAAGTCTTCTCACCCTGCGGCGATTCCACGCCGAGAATCAACATATGCTCGGCCAGCCAGCCCTGATCGCGGCCCATGCTGGAAGCAATGCGCAAGGCAAAGCACTTCTTGCCCAACAAGGCGTTGCCGCCGTAACCGCTGCCATACGACCAAATGGCATTCTCTTCCGGGAAATGGACAATGTACTTGGTGTCATTGCACGGCCACGGCACATCGTTCTGACCCGGCTCCAGCGGCATACCCACCGAATGCAGGCACTGCACGAACTCGCCATCGCTGCCCAGCACATCCAACGCGCCCCGGCCCATGCGGGTCATGATGCGCATATTGGCCGCCACATACGGCGAATCGCTGATCTCCACCCCGATATGGGAAATCTTCGAACCCAATGGTCCCATGCTGAAGGGGATCACATACATTGTGCGACCCTGCATGCAACCTTTGAACAAGCCCGTCAGGGTGGTCTTCATCTCCGCCGGAGCGACCCAGTTATTGGTCGGACCCGCGTCGTGCTTGTGGACACTGCAGATAAACGTCCGGTCCTCGACCCGCGCCACGTCGCTGGGGTCGGACAGGGCCAGGAAACTGTTCGGCCGCTTCTCCGGATTCAGCCGCTTGAGGCTGCCGGCCTGCACCATCTCCTCGCACAGCCGGTCGTATTCTTCTTGTGAACCGTCGCACCAGTAAATGCTGTCCGGCTGCGTCAGCGCCGCAATCTCCGCTACCCAGGCGCGAAGACCTTCGTGCTTTACGTAGTCCGGAAATACCGGTTCCAATTTGTCGATGTGTTTTACGTGCGTTTTATACGTCATACTGAGTCCCCTGTTGCATTGAAAAACCCGAAGCAGTCCACGATCGGCCGCTGCCGGGAGTATCCAGCCTTGCCGTCGATGACAAGGCGAAAAAACAGGCCATCCAGCCCGCCGTCGGATTCGCTATTCACGCCCCCGCGGTTTGATTCGAGCCGGTGTCTTCGGAAAGGGTGGATTGGAATATTTGTGTTGTTGTAATCGCGTCGTCCAGGCCAGCCTTGGCCAGGGCATCGTTGAGTAGGGCCCGGACCTGATCCGCTTCTTCCATGCGCAGTGCCTTGAGTAGCAAACGCCGGGACTGGGATTGGGTGAAACTACGAATGACGGCCTTGGTGCGGGCGAGATTGACCGCGGTCATGCTGATTTCATCGATGCCCATGCCCAATAGCAGAATCACCGCCGCGGGATCGCCCGCCATTTCGCCGCACACGCCGACCGGTTTGCCATAGCGGCGAGCGGTGCGCGCGATAGCGGCGATCACCGCGATCACGGCCGGATGAAGGCTGTCATAGAGCTTGGCTACCCGGGCATTGCCGCGATCCACGGCCAGTATGTACTGTGTGAGATCGTTGCTGCCTATGGCGAAGAAATCCACGCGGCGCGCCAACGCGCGAATCTGATAGACAGCGGAAGGAACTTCGATCATGACACCCACGGCCGGTTTCGCCACCGTCTGGCCGCCCTGGCGCAAGTCCTCACGGGCGCGCTCCAGCAAGGCGCAGGCTTCGTCGATCTGGCGCGCCGTGCTGACCATGGGAAACAGAATGCGCAGATTGTCGCAGCCGGCGTTCGCGCGCAGCATGGCCCGCAGTTGGTTGACCAGTATCCCTGGCGTATCCAACGTCAGGCGTATCCCGCGCCAGCCGAGATAGGGATTGGCTTCCATGACCGGGAAATACGGCAACCCCTTGTCGCCGCCGATATCCAGCGTGCGCATGGTGACCGGTTTGGGGGCCAGTCCCGTCAAGACTTCGCGATAAAGCTCGAACTGACTGTCCTCGCTGGGAAAACCTTCGCTCATCACGAAGCCGTATTCAGTGCGGTACAGTCCGATGCCTTCGGCTCCCCAGGCCAGCGCCCGCTCGATGTCGGCGGGCAGGCCGGCATTGGCCTGCAGGCTGATCCGTTGCCCGTCCGGGGTGATGGCCGGTAGATCGCGCTGGGCTTTCAGTTCCGTGATGTGGTCTTGGGTTCGGTGCAGGGTTTGCTGAAATTGTTGTAACAGCGTGGGCGAGGGTTCGACGAACACGTTGCCCTGTTCTCCATCCACGACCACCGTGCGTCCTTCCATCTGCTTCAGGGGCAGGTCGCGCAGCCCCACCACCGCGGGGATACCCAGGGTGCGCGCTAGTATCGTCGCGTGGGAGTAGCGTGAACCCTGGTTGCAAATGATGCCGACCAGTTGTTCGGTAGGGACATCCGCGATACGGGTAATCGAAATTTCCTCTCCGGCCAGGACGCAATGCTTGGGATATTCCCGCGGTTTGAGGGAACCCACCTGCAAACGCAGCAGGATACGTCGCCCCAAACCGCGAATATCCTCCGCCCGCACCCGCAGATAGGCATCCTCCATGGCGTCGAAAACCCGCGCATATTCCTCGATGGTGGCGCGTAACGCGCCTGGCGCCCAATTGCCGGCATGTATGCGTCGGCGCACGTCTTCGAAGAAGTGGCTATCGCCCAGCAGCAAGGTGTAGGCATTGAACAGCACGTGGACGTCGGTGGCCGGCAAGGCGATCGCCAATTGCGCGCCATGCGACCGGAGATCGGCCTGGACCTGGGTAACCGCCGTGCGGAAGCGGTTTTCCTCCGCCAGAACGTCGGACGGCTCGCGATCGGGTACGGCATCCAGATCGGCTTCCGGCGCGGGCAATACCACTTCGCCGACCGCCAGGCCCGGCGCGGCGGCGATGCCGCGAAGAATGCGGCTGCTGTGCGGGGAAGCGGTATCCAGTACGGATTCAATGGCGGTTATGGCCTCATCCTCCAGGGCTCCGGCCAATTCGGCGGCTACCGCGATCAGCCAATTCTCCTCGTCGCGGGTGAACTGCCGTTGCGTGATGTCACGGACGGCCAGCACGCCGAGCGCCGTGCGCCGGCGCATGATGGGGACTCCCATGAAGGCGTGATAATGCTGGTCGCCGCGCAGCGGGGGAAATTCGCAATTCCGTGGATGCGCGGATGCATCGCGCAAGACCAGGGTTTTGCCCTGCTTGGCCACGTAGCCGATGAGGCTGTCATCCCGCGGCAGACGCATGCGTCCAACCAAACTGGGGTCCAGACCGCCGGTCGCCATCAGCACATAGTTGTCGCCGGTCACATCGGCCCGGTAAATCGAGCACACATCGACCGCCAGATGTCCCTGCACGATGCTCACGACACGATCGAGCATCTGGTGAGGGTTGAGCGTCTGGTTCAGCTCCTCGGCGATCTGACGCAAGGCTTCAAGCATGGATGGAAACCCTACCCCTACCAAGGAATTGGGCTTTATCAAGGACGATTGTGGCAGAGGCGGTGGATCGCACCTGGGTACTTGCCAGCATTATGAGGTATGCATAATGATGTATGGTACATCTAATATCAGATTTTATCGCTTATAAAACCATACATTTGTTTGCATTGTCAATTTTGTAGTGTTATAAGCAAAGCGCAAAACATGTAGGCTGATGTTCCTAGCATGATTACAGCAGCACAATTGAGAGCCGCCCGGGCGTTACTCGGCATGGATCAACGCGCCCTGGCGGAAGCCGCCGGACTTTCCCTGCCGACCATTCAAAGGATGGAAGCCAGTGAAGGTACGATACGCGGCAATGTTGATTCCCTGGTCAAGCTTATCACCGCGTTGGACGCGGCCGGTGTGGAACTGATCAGCGACGGCGCCACCAGTGAGGGCGGCAAACGCGGGGTGCGGCTGAAACGATGATGACGGACCCGACTGACTCCTGTACCCGCCGAGGCGGAATGTGAGTTGCTCCACATGCCTTTATATTGGTTTCTTGGGCCGCTGGCGGGATTGCTCGGCGTTGGCTGTTACGCGCTGGTCGGTTCGCGCCGGCCGCGAAGCGACGCCATTGTCTACGGCATCTCTTTCCTTTGCAGCGTCCTGGCCCTGGGGGCGTCGCTTACCCATCTGCTGACCGCTCCAGCGGCCAGTACGCTCACTCTGCCATTGGGCCTTCCCTGGAGCGGCGTGCATCTGCGTGTGGATGCCCTGTCCGCCTTCTTCCTGGTGATAGTCAATCTCGGTGGCGCGGTCACCAGTTGGTATGGTTTGGGCCATGGCCGGCACGAACAGGCGCCGGAACGGGTTCTGCCGTTTTTCCCGGCTTTCCTGGCCGCCATGAATCTGGTGCTGCTGGCCGACGATGCCTTCACCTTCCTGCTGACCTGGGAGTTCATGTCCCTCATGTCCTGGGCGTTGGTCATGGCGCATCACCGGCAGGCCGGCAACGCCCACGCGGGTTATGTCTATCTGCTCATGGCCGGCATGGGCACCATGGCGCTGCTGCTGGCCTTCGGCGTACTGGCCGGCGCGGACGGCGGCTATCATTTCGCCGACATGCGTGCCGGTTTATTGAGCCAGCAGGCGGCGGCGCTGGTGTTGGTGCTGACGCTGGTGGGCGCGGGTTCCAAGGCCGGTTTGTTTCCTCTGCATGTCTGGCTGCCGCTGGCTCATCCCGCCGCGCCCAGCCATGTCTCGGCGCTGATGAGCGGCGTCATGACCAAGGTCGCGGTTTACGGATTCATGCGCATCGTGTTCGATCTGCTGGGCGAACCCGCTTGGTGGTGGGGCGCCGTGGTCTTGGCCTTGGGAGCCGTCACCGCCGTGTTGGGCGTGCTCTATGCCCTGATGCAGCACGATCTCAAGCGATTGCTGGCTTATCACACGGTGGAGAATATCGGCATTATTTTCATCGGCCTGGGCTTGGCGCTGGCTTTCCAGGCCAATTATCTAAACGATGGCGCGGCGTTGGCCTTGTCCGCCGCCCTGTTCCATGTGTTTAACCATTCGTTGTTCAAAAGTCTGCTGTTTTTGGGTTCGGGTTCCGTGCTCAGCGCGACCGGCGAACGCGACATGGAACGCCTGGGTGGCTTGATCCACCGCATGCCCTGGACCGCCCTGGCGTTTTTGATCGGTTCGGCGGCGATTTCCGCCTTGCCGCCGCTCAATGGATTCGTCTCCGAATGGTTGACCTTCCAAGCCATATTGATCAGCCCCGAGTTGCCGCAGTGGCTACTCAAGTTTCTGGTGCCGGCGGTCGGTGCGGCGCTGGCTCTGTCCGCCGCTTTGGCCGGAGCCTGTTTCGTCAAAGCCTTCGGGATCACTTTCTTGGGTCGACCGCGCACGCCCGCCGCCGCCCAAGCCGAGGAAACCGACACCCGTTCGTTGACCGCCTTGTTCGTACTGGCGGCGCTTTGCGTGCTGGCCGGTATCCTGCCCGGACTGGTGATCGATGCCTTGGCTCCGGTCGTGGCTTCTCTCAACGGCGCCGTCCGGTTGGCGGCGCAGGCCAGCCAGCCCTGGCTGACGCTGGTGCCGCTCGCCGAAGCGAAAAATTCCTACAACGGGATGCTGGTGTTGCTGTTCATAGTGTTCTCCGGCTTCCTCAGCGCCCTGCTCATCCATCGGCTGGCGTCGCGGGATGCTCGACGAGGGTCCGCCTGGGACTGCGGTTTCCCGGACGACAATCCGGCGGGTCAGTACACGGCCGGCAGTTTCGCCCAGCCGATCCGCCGTATGTTCGGCAGCGTGGTGTTCCAGGCGCGGGAGCGGGTGGATATGCCGGCTCCCGGTGATCTGCGCCCGGCCCGGATGACGGTGAGCTTGCGCGACCCCGCCTGGGACTATGGATACCTGCCGCTGATCCAGGTCGTCAATACCGTGGCGGGCCGTTTGAACCATTTGCAGTTTCTGACGGTGCGCCGCTATCTGACGCTGGTGTTCAGCGCGCTGATCCTGCTGTTGCTAGGTCTGGCGATATGGCGCTGATCATCGACTGGCTGGTGCAAGGCTTTCAGATGTTGCTGGTGCTGGCGCTGTGCCCGTTGCTCATCGGTTTCGTTCGCAAGGTCAAGGCGCGGTTGTTGCGCCGCCGGGGCGCCTCCGTACTGCAACCGTATCGTGATCTGCGGCGGTTGCTGCTCAAGGAAGTCGTACTGGCGGAGTCGGCTTCCTGGCTATTTCGGGTCGTTCCTTATCTCGTTTTTTCCGCCGTCTGGGTGGCGGCCGCGCTGGTGCCCACCTTCGCCAGCGGGCTGGCTTTCAACTGGACCGCGGATCTGATCGCCATCGTCGCCCTGCTTGGCAGCGCCCGCTTCTTTCTGGCCCTGGCCGGGCTCGACGTAGGCGCCAGTTTCGGCGGTATCGGCTCCAGTCGCGAGATGATGATCGCCTCGCTGGCCGAGCCGGCCATGCTGATGATGGTTTTCACGTTGTCGCTGCTGGCCGGCACCACGCAGTTGTCTTCGGTCGCCCAGTACTTGCTGACCGATGGGGTGGGACTGCGGGTGTCGTTGCTGCTGGCCATGCTCGCCCTGTTCATCGTGGCCATCGCGGAAAACGGGCGTATCCCCGTGGATAATCCGGCCACGCATCTGGAGCTGACCATGGTGCACGAGGCCATGGTGCTGGAATACTCGGGGCGCCATCTGGCCCTGATCGAACTGGCGGCGGCGCTGAAACTGACGCTGTATCTTTCGTTGTTGGCTTGTGTCTTCACGCCTTGGGGAATGGCCGAGGCGCAGGCCGGATGGTCGGCCTATCTGCTCGGTTTGCTGGCCTATCTGGCCAAGCTGGCGGTGGGTGGATTCCTGTTGGCGGTGTTCGAGACCGGCATCGCCAAAATGCGCGTGTTCCGCGTCGATGAGTTTCTGGGCGCGGCGCTGATGCTGGGTCTGCTCGGTATTTTGTTGCTGTTCGTGTCGCGGAGTCTGTGATGTACGGCCTGGTCTTCGATATCGCCCACATGCTGGCCGGTGGCATGGTGGTGGTCAGTTTCCTGTTGCTGTATCAGGATCGGTTGTATGCGCTGCTGAACACCTATGCCCTGCATGCCCTGCTTTTGGCGCTGGTGGTGAGTTGGCAGGCTTATTCCCATGATGCCCCGCATCTCTATGTCACGGCCGGCATCGCCCTGATCTTCAAGGCCATCATCATTCCCGTCGTGTTGCACCGGATTATTCAACGACTGGGCATTCAGCGCACCATCGAGCAGGTGTTGGGGGTTGGGCTGAACATGCTGGTCGGCGTCCTGCTGGTCGCCTTGGCGATCATCGTGATGCTGCCCGTGACCGCGGCCTCCGAGGCCCTGGTGCGTGAGGATCTGATCTTCGCGTTGTCCATCGTGCTGTTGGGTTTATTGATGATGATCACCCGCCGTAACGCGGTCAGTCAGGTGGTGGGATTCATGTCCATGGAAAACGGTCTGGTGTTGGCGGCCGTAGGGGCCAGTGGCATGCCCCTGGTGGTGGAAATCAGTATCGCCTTTTCGGTGTTGATCGCCCTGATCGTGATCGGCATCTTCCTGTTCCGCATCCGGGAGCGTTTCGACACCGTCGACGTGCAGGCCATGGATGCATTTCGTGGGGAAAGACCGTGAACGGTTCCACGGTAGTGGCCGCCCTGTTGCTGATCCCGTTGAGCGCGGCCGTGTTGCTGGTTCTATTGCCCGGTTATCGGGTGGCGGCGCGGTTGAATGTCGTCGCCACCTTGCTCACGCTGTTGAGCGCGATCACCTTGTTCCATGTCAGGCCGCCGGCCAATCTGTATCTGCTCGTGGACGATTTCAACATCTATCTGATCGTGCTCAATACCTGGGTCGGATTCACCACCAGCGTGTTCAGCGCCAGCTACATCGGTCACGAACTGGCCACCGGGCGGCTGACGCCGGTGTATCTGCGTTTCTACCATGCCATGTATCAGGGGCTGATGTTCGCCATGAATCTGGCGCTACTGGCCAACAATATCGGTCTGCTGTGGGTGGCCATCGAACTGGCCACGTTGACCACGGTGATGATGGTCGGCATCTACCGCACCCACGAAGCATTGGAAGCGGCCTGGAAGTATTTCATTCTGGGCAGCGTCGGTATCGCTCTGGCGCTGTTCGGCACCATCCTCGTCTATCTGGCCGCACAGCCGGTGGTCGGTCAGGGTCTGCCGGCTATGGCCTGGCACATTTTGCTGCCGCAAGCCAGTGCATTCGATCCGGCCCTGCTCAATCTGGCCTTCGTGTTCCTGTTGCTGGGTTACGGCACCAAGGTCGGTCTGGCGCCGCTCCATGCCTGGCTGCCCGATGCCCATGCCGAAGGCCCGACGCCGATTTCGGCGGTGCTCTCCGGGTTGTTGCTCAACGTGGCTCTGTACGCGGTGCTGCGCTTCAAGATGTTGATGAGCGCCAATCCGGCTGCCGTCGCGCCGGGTCCGCTGATGGTGAGCATGGGGCTGGTGTCCTTGGTGTTCGCGGCTTTCATGCTGTATCAGCGGCGTGATATCAAACGGCTGTTCGCCTATTCCTCCATCGAACACATGGGCATCATCACTTTCGCCTTCGGCATGGGCGGACCGTTGGCCAATTTCGCTGGGTTGCTGCACATGACCTTGCACAGCCTCACTAAGTCGGCGATTTTTTTCGCCGTCGGTCACGTCGCGCAGATCAAGGGCACCCAGAAAATCTCGGACATCCGGGGCCTGACCGTCACTCACCCCGCCCTGGGCTGGGGTCTGTTGTTGGGCGTGGTGGCGATCGCCGGACTGCCGCCGATGGGCATCTTCGTGAGCGAATTTTTGCTGGTCACCTCCACCTTCGCCCGCGAACCGTTACTGGCCCTGCCGCTGGTGCTGGGGCTGCTGTTGGCGCTGGGCGCTCTATTGCTGCGCGTGCAGGGGCTGGCGTTCGGCGAACCCATAGGCAGCACGGCGCCGGGGCAGGCGTCCTATCTCCCGTTATTCGCGCATCTGGGGCTGGTGCTGATCGCGGGAATCTGGCTGCCGGGGCCGCTGGTGTCCTGGTTTACCCATGTGGCCGCTCTGCTGGGCTGAGGAACGCGCATGAACCAGACGGTATCGCTGTCGGAGACGCTTGGGCGCGGTGAGTTGATCGGCGGACATCGCCCCTGGCCGCGTGCCGTGGTGACCCCCGAGATTTGGCAGGAACTGGCCATTGGCCTGGGCAAGAGGGTTTACACCCTGCTCGGCTTGTGGGGCGAGCCGGAAAACGTGAATCTGGCTCTGTTTCAGGAAGCGAGCGGGGAAATCGGGGTGGCCAGTCTGAATTGTCCCGACGGCGGCTTCCCCTCGCTGGGGCACGTCTGTCCACCCGCGCAGCGACTCGAACGGGCGTTGGCCGATCTGTTCGGATTGCAGCCGTTGACCGGCCCCGATGCGCGTCCCTGGCTGGATCATGGCCGCTGGCCGATTCGCCATCCGCTGGGCGCCGCGCAAACCAGGTCAGGACCGGCCGATCCCTATCCTTTTCTGACCGCCGAAGGGGAAAGCCTGCATCAGATCCCGGTCGGGCCGGTGCATGCGGGCATCATCGAGCCGGGACATTTCCGTTTCACAGCCAACGGGGAAACCGTGGTGCGTCTGGAAGAACGCCTGGGTTATGTCCACAAAGGCATCGAGACCCTGTTGCGCGGCGCTACCCTGGATTCGGCGGCCCGTCTGGCCGGGCGGGTGTCGGGCGATAGCAGCGTGGCCTACGCGCTGGCCTTCGCCCGCGCTGTGGAAGCGGCGTGTGGCATCGCGGTTCCCGAACGGGCGCTGTGGTTGCGAGCCTTGTTGGCCGAACTGGAACGTCTGGCCAATCATTTCGGCGATGTCGGCGCTGTCTGCAACGACGCGGCCTTCTCCCTGATGCAAGCGCATTGCGCCGTACTCCGCGAGCGGGTATTGCGCGCCAGCGCGACTTGTTTCGGCCATCGCCTGCTGATGGACCGGATCGCTCCCGGTGGCGTCACGACCGATCTGCCCGCCGAAGGGCAGCCGCTCCTGCATAAACTGGTCGTCGATTTGCGCCGGCAATTCAAACCGCTGATCGAACTCTACGACAACACGGCCTCGTTGCAGGACCGCACGGTGGCTACGGGTGTGCTCAATTCGGAACTGGCTCGGCAATTCGGAGCGGGGGGCTACGTGGGTCGGGCCTCCGGGCGGAATTTCGATGCCCGCCGTATGCCGGGATATCCGCCTTATGACCGGCTGCGTTTCGAGGTGCCCGTGCTCAGTGCCGGCGACGTGGATGCGAGGGTGTGGATTCGTATCCACGAGGTCGGGCAGAGTCTGGCGCTGATCGAAGAGATCCTGGATCGATTGCCCAGCGGTCCGATACGCGCCGATCTGCCTCCGGTTTGTGGTCCCGGCGAAGGCATGGCGCTGGTCGAAGGCTTTCGCGGCGATATTCTGGTCTGGTTGCGGCTGGCCGCCGACGGCGCCGTGGAACGTTGCCATTTGCGCGATCCTTCCTGGTTCCAGTGGCCGTTGCTGGAAGCCGTCATCGAAGGCAACATCGTGGCGGATTTTCCGCTGTGCAATAAGTCTTTCAACTGCTCCTATTCGGGTCACGATCTCTAGGGCCGGCCACCATGCGCAAGCTGCTATTCCAGAATTTATTGCGACGCACGCTCACTCAGGCCGCGCCCCAGCCTTCGCAGACGGCGCTGGCGGAGCTTGGCGAACGCCTGAAGGTCACGACCCGCCGGCGTCTGGGTCGGAGCTTGTCCATTCGCGAAGTCGATGCCGGTTCCTGCAACGGTTGCGAACTGGAAATCCATGCCCTCAATAACGCCTATTACGACGTGGAACGCTTCGGCATCCGCTTCGTGGCCTCGCCGCGCCATGCCGACGTATTGCTGGTGACGGGTCCGGTCACGGCCAATATGCGGGAGGCTTTGCAGCGTACCTACAATGCTACGCCCGATCCCAAATGGGTGGTGGCGGTTGGAGATTGTGGCCGGGATGGCGGTGTATTCTGCGGCAGTTACGCTTGTGTCGGCGGGGTGGGAGAGGTGATTCCCGTCGATCTGCATATCGACGGTTGTCCGCCGACGCCGGAGCAATTGTTGGAAGGCTTGCTGGCGCTGCTGGCCATGCAGTGATCGCCAGGAGCGCGGTGGGTTGAGCGTCTTTCGAAAAAAAAGCGCGCCGAAGCGCGCTTTGAAAGGGGATGCGGGAAGCGGCTTATTGAGGCAGTTTCCAGCTTTCCGGGGAACGCCAGAGGCCGGCGAGCAACATCTCACGCTGGAGGACCAGTTCCTTGGGCAGGCGATCGTAGATCAACAGGAACAGTTCCTCATGGGAGAGGAGTTCCTGGGTCCAGGCCTTGCGATCGACGGTCATCATATTGACGAACTTCTCACGCGGGAAGTCGATATCGGTCCAATCGAGATCGTCGTAGTTGGGCATCCAGCCGAGCGGGCTTTCGACGCCGCCGCCATGGCCGTGGGTGCGGTCGAGCACCCACTTCAGCACGCGCATGTTGTCGCCGAAGCCAGGCCACATGAACTTGCCGTTGTCATCCTTGCGGAACCAGTTGACGCAGAAGATACGCGGGGGATCGGACAAGCGATGGCCGACTTCCAACCAATGATCGAAGTAATCGCCGACGTGATAGCCACAGAACGGCAGCATGGCCATGGGATCGCGGCGGACCTTGCCTTGCGCGCCGGCCTGCGCGGCCGTGGTTTCCGAACCCATGGTCGCGCCCATGTAGACGCCCTGATCCCAACCGCGGGCCTGCACGACCAACGGAATGGCGGTGCTGCGCCGGCCGCCGAAGATAAAGGCGCTGATCGGCACGCCGGCGGGGTCTTCCCAAGCCGGGTCGATGGACGGGCACTGCGCGGCCGGGGCGGTGAACCGGGAATTGGGATGGGCCGCCGGGCGGCCGCAATCTGGGCTCCACGGCTGGCCACGCCAGTCGGTCAGTTCCGCCGGCGGGGTATCGGTCAGATCCTCCCACCACACATCGCCGTCCGGGGTCTCCGCCACATTGGTGAAAATGCAATTGGCGTTAAGGGTGGCCAAGGCATTGGGATTGGACTTCTGCGACGTGCCGGGAGCGACGCCAAAGAAACCGGCCTCGGGATTGATGGCATACAGACGGCCATCGGGACCGGGCTTGATCCAGGCGATGTCATCGCCCACCGTCGTGACCTTCCAGCCATCGAAGGCCTTGGGCGGAATCAGCATGGCGAAATTGGTCTTGCCGCAGGCGCTCGGGAAAGCCGCCGCCACATAAGTCTTCTCACCCTGCGGCGATTCCACGCCGAGAATCAACATATGCTCGGCCAGCCAGCCCTGATCGCGGCCCATGCTGGAAGCAATGCGCAAGGCAAAGCACTTCTTGCCCAACAAGGCGTTGCCGCCGTAACCGCTGCCATACGACCAAATGGCATTCTCTTCCGGGAAATGGACAATGTACTTGGTGTCATTGCACGGCCACGGCACATCGTTCTGACCCGGCTCCAGCGGCATACCCACCGAATGCAGGCACTGCACGAACTCGCCATCGCTGCCCAGCACATCCAACGCGCCCCGGCCCATGCGGGTCATGATGCGCATATTGGCCGCCACATACGGCGAATCGCTGATCTCCACCCCGATATGGGAAATCTTCGAACCCAATGGTCCCATGCTGAAGGGGATCACATACATTGTGCGACCCTGCATGCAACCTTTGAACAAGCCCGTCAGGGTGGTCTTCATCTCCGCCGGAGCGACCCAGTTATTGGTCGGACCCGCGTCGTGCTTGTGGACACTGCAGATAAACGTCCGGTCCTCGACCCGCGCCACGTCGCTGGGGTCGGACAGGGCCAGGAAACTGTTCGGCCGCTTCTCCGGATTCAGCCGCTTGAGGCTGCCGGCCTGCACCATCTCCTCGCACAGCCGGTCGTATTCTTCTTGTGAACCGTCGCACCAGTAAATGCTGTCCGGCTGCGTCAGCGCCGCAATCTCCGCTACCCAGGCGCGAAGACCTTCGTGCTTTACGTAGTCCGGAAATACCGGTTCCAATTTGTCGATGTGTTTTACATTGGACTGATAAGTCATCTTGAGCCGCTCCATAAATGGATGACCGGAAATCGCGATCTCCCCAATCACAAGCACCGGTTTTCATGGCTTTGACGCGGGCGGCGAGGGAGGTGGGATGTCGCGCGCGAACTTCGATGTAGGCAGTCGAGCTTTTGTTAAAAAGCTCGAATATTTAATTATCGCAATAAAATTTCGATCAAAAACTCTAATTCGCGCAAAAAAACCACAATAAAGCTAGAGGAATAGGCCCCTCCGGCCGGAGGGGCGATAAGGAAAAGCATCGGCGTACGCTGGCGCGAGGCGTCGGTTGGACTCAGGCGCTTTGTACGGAAAGGCTGCACGGGCGTCAGCGGGGTCGGCGGCGTAGGGAGGCGATCTCTTCCAATAGATCCAGCGCCAGCGCGGCCCCCGCCAGATTCACCCGTAAATCCCGTTGCAGACGCAGCGCGACTTGTACCCGCACGACCGCTCGCCCACCGAAGCGCCATTCCCTGGGATGCGCACCCCCCGGTTCGATCAGCCCTTCGTCGATCATGTCCATGATCCGCTCGGCGTTCACGCCGCACAGCCGGCACAATTCATAGAGGCTAAGGTTCACGCTGTCGTCCAACAGCGTTCCGCTAATGACCGTCATTTCGTTGATCATCGCTTAAGCCTCCAGTGCAGTTCGCGGGTTGAGCGGCATTTCTTCGGCCATTCGTTCATACAGGGCCTTCGCCTCCGGCGTATCGGCCGCCGGTATTACAATACGTAAGGTTACGAACTGATCGCCCGCCGGATTGCCTGGCAAACCGCGCCCTTTCAAGCGCAGCTTGGCGCCCGATTGAGAGCCTTGTGGAATTTTAAGCTCCACCTTGCCGCCCAGGGTCGGGACCGTGACGCTCGCACCCAGGGCCGCTTCCCACGGCGTGACCGGCAGTTCCAAATAGATGTCCCGTTGCTCCGCGTGAAAATGCGGATGAGCCGTTAACGCCACTTCCAGATACAGATCGCCGTGCGCCCCACCGCCCAGGCCGGGCGAACCTTGACCGGCCAATCGTATGCGCTGACCCTCGGTGACGCCCTTGGGAATCTTCACGTTCAGGGAACGCGGTGTGCTCACCAGATGCCCGTTGGCGTCCAAGTTGGCGCTGGTCAGCGTGATGGTCCGCGTCGCGCCGTGATAGGCATCTTCCAGACTGACCGTGAGCCGGGCATGGTGATCCTCGCCGTGGGCGTGAATCCCCGCTCCCTTGTGTCCCCCGTGATAAGACGAGCGATCGCCGAAAAGAGTCTCGAAGAAATCGCTGAAATCACGGGCGTCGGTGTAACCCCCGCCGCTGAACTCGAAGCCCGAGTCCCAATTGGGCGGCGGGCGGAAATCCTGGCCCGCTTGCCAGTCTTTGCCGAATTGATCGTAGGCGGCGCGCTTTTCGGGGTCTTTGAGAACCTCGTAGGCTTCGCCCACTTCCTTGAAGCGTTCCTCGGCGTCGTTTTCCTTGCTGACGTCCGGATGATATTTGCGCGCCAGCTTGCGGTAAGCGCGTTTGATGTCGTCCTGGGTCGCATCCCGAGACACACCCAAGACTTGATAATAGTCTTTGAATTCCATGGGCTATCAGCCTGTGCAAGAGTGGACGGGGAACAAGCGGCGCTTGGGAAACCCGACGGCGCGGTCGCGCCGTCGGGTCGATCCTTTAGTTGCTTTCCACCTGAATGCGATGAGGTTGCGCGGCTTTCCCCTTGGGTACGATGACCTCCAGTACGCCGTCCTTGGTCTTGGCCGAGATCTGGTCGGCATCGACGCTGTCGGGTAGCGAGAAGCGGCGCAGGAAAGTACCGCGTACCCGTTCGATACGTTTGTACTTTTCGTTCTCTTCCTTGTTTTCCGATACCCGCTGCCCCTTGAGCGTCAGCACGCCCTTCTCCATGGTGATCTCGATATCCTTGCCATCGACGCCCGGCACATCGGCGTGAATGACGAAGCGATCGTTTTCATCTTTGATGTCTACGGCGGGCGCCCAGTCGCTGGTCAGCGCACTGCCTTCGTCTCCCAGGCGGCTCGTGTCGAACAGCCGGTTGACTTCGCGTTGCAATTGATTGAGCAGGTTCAAAGGTTCATAGCGGATGACTGCCATGGGTATTCTCCTAATTGGGTTGGTAAGGTCGGCCCATCTGGCCTGGTTAGGCTTGAATATGGGTACAACCCTACCCTTTTCAAGGGATTCCCCAGCGCATTTTTCGCCGTGGACGTCGAAGCTGTTCAACCACCGCGTTCCGCGCCGATCCGCTGCTTGCCCGCCAGCTGGAACACTTTTCGCCAGTCCAACCCGGCGGTCAGACGCTTGACATCCTGATCCGCACAGGCTGATTCAGTTCGCGGCGGGGCGCCAGGTAGAGATTCACCCGATAAGGCTCGTCGAGCAGTTCCCAACGGCTGAAACTGTCCACCCGCGGCGCTTGTTCCAAGGCGCTGTCGGTGGGGGCGTAACGCACGGTCAGGGCCTGTTGGGGAGCAAAGTAGATGACTCCCCGATCCAGGGCTTGGCCGGGCGTTTCCAGAATGCGCAGTCCGCTGTCCGCTTCCAGGCGCAAGCTGTTCCGCACGGCGGCGGGAATGGTGAAGGCCACAAAGGGTGAACGCCGATCCTCGCGCAGCGGCAGCATGATCTCGCAATCCAGGGCGAACGTGCCGGGTTTGCTGAGATAAAGGCGATAACCCTGGGCGTCGCTGAGCAGATAACCGTTTTCGCTGGCATTGACCTGGGTGATGGTCAGATCGAGCGCGAACAAACGCAGCGGTTGCGGTTCACCCCGAAGTAGCTGGCCACTCAGACGTAACCGACCGCGTGCGCCGTCCGCGCTCAGATGCAGTTGATAGGCGGCGTTGTCGATGCTGTACAAGGCGTCTTGCCGCGCGGCGTTCTTGGCTTCCCACTCCTGTTGCAGCCGGACGGCGTAGAGCTGTTTGAATTCCGTCCAAGGCAGACTGACTGGTGCGGCCGCGATGGCCGTTTCGCCGGGCGGCGATTGTTGCGCGGCAGCCTGTCCGGCCAGCAATAGGATGGCCAGGCTGGAAAATAGCAGCGTACGTAACATGGGGATCTCCTGATCTCATCGAGATCTCAAGCAAGGGGTTGATGCGTTTGCAACGACAACAGACTAGGCGGGATGCGTGGGCGTTTGATGTGCTGAATGTGAAGTTTGAATGGGGACTTTGGGAGCCGGTGGGAGAGCGCCCGGATACCCGGTAAAATTCCCGAAAATCAGGGGGTCAAGTGGGTGGTAGTGAAGCCCTGTGGTGGGCTATGCTGCCTATTGATGGGCGCCTTGACCGTCACGATCTAACGCTCATACCTCGCTGCGGAGTGATAAAACCGATGATGAACACCGCACCTGATGCCGTAATCCATGATTGGCGCGCCGCGCTACGCACCGCCGAGGCGACCTTGGCCACCGGAGCGATGCAGACTCTGTCGCATACCATCCAGGAAGCCGCCGAACTTCGTGATGCGCTGCTTGCGTTTCAGCCCCTGCAAGTGCTGAACGAGAACGGCGTCGAAACCGCCCTGGCCCTGGCCGCCGAACTTGATCCGGGGCGTCGCTGGCTGTGGCATGCGTTGCTCGCCGGTGAGTTGCTGGATAGAAAGGAGATCGGACAAGCCCGGCTGGTGGCCGCCGAGTTGTGCATGGAATCCATCCGCATTCCCCAGGCGTCGATCGACATGGTTTCGACTTTGCTGCCGCCCCTATACGAACTGGAGCCGGATCTGCCGAACCATTTGGCGACGCGCGGTTTTCCGATCAACGCTTCCCTGCGCTTGCTGGGCAGTACCGGCGATGCGAAAGCCGTGCTGGCGGTGGCGCGTTTTCTGGAGGCTGATCAAGTCGCGCCGCTTTGGGAAGAACTGGTGAGCGAAGGAGCACTGGAAGCCCAGCGTTATGATCTGGTCGAAGCGTTGCCCGCGCTGTTTCAACAGACTTACCCCGATCCCCATATGCTCAACTCGGTGGTCTTGCGCGATCCCGATAAGCGCCGCGAGACCGTGCTCGATAGACTGGGGTATGCGTTTCTCAAAAATGGCGACGGGACGAACGCCTTGGCGGTCTGGTCGCAGCTGCCGGATACGCGCCTGGCTTTCGAACCCGCTTGGCTGGCTGGCGCGGGTTTCGCGGCTGAAGCGGAGCAACTGTTGGCGAGGATCGCCGATGAGCGCAAACGCCAGGAAGCCGAACGCCTGCTGCGCGAAGAACTCGCCGAGCGGCGGACTCGGTGGAGCGCATCGGCGCAGACTTCGGGCATGGATCGCTTTGCGTTGGCCCTGAAAGCCGCGCGCCAAGGGGATGAAGAGGAAGCGCGCCAGCACATGGCCGAGGGGTTGTCCCTGGAGGAAAAGCAAGGGCCGATCCGGGGCGAAACCGTATGCCGGGTGATTCAAGTGCTGGCCGCGTTGGGCGATGACGAAATGGCCTGGCGATTGAAGGAGAAAATGCTGAACAAGGCTGAAACCACCGAAAAGGGCGATGAACGAGCGCATTTGGAAATCGCGCTGGCCGAGGCGGAATTGGCGATGGGCGATATCCCGCAAGCCGTGGACCGGTTACTGCGGGCCACGGGCTATCTGTACGATTTGGAACGCGCTTATGAACGCCTCCAGGCGTTCCTGGCGGATGCTCAAGAGTTGGGCCGGCTCGACGAAGTACACGCCGCGCTACCCGCCGCCAACGAGGAATCGATCTACCACGAGCGGTTCATCGCCTATCTGGCGGAGGCCTATGCCCGGCTGGATCGGTGCGAAACGGCTTTTGCGCTGGCCAACAGCCTGCCCCACCCCAGTGACCGCGATCAAGCCTTGAGTTATCTCATTCTGGCCTGGCTGGACAAAGATATCGCCAACGCCGAACGCGCCGCGCTGGCTCTGCAAGGGTCCCTGGCGGTCGATCGTCTGGTGGAAGTCGCGGCGGCTTGGCATCGGCGCGGCGACGCCACATCCGCCCGCCGGGTGTTCGCGCTCGCCACGGAGCGGGCGGGCACGGTGATAGGCCGCATCGGTAGCGTAACCCGTCAGGCCATGAAGCTAGGGTATGTCGATCAAGTGAGGTCGGTTCTGTCGCAAGGGCTGAATAGCTTGATGTTGGAGGAAGGCGAGGACTGGAATCGCTGGCTCGCCGGAGCCCACGAACGGAGTCGGCATTGGCTGGAGCAGGAGCAGTCGGCGGGGGGATGGTGGTTTCGTGGTCTGGGTAATTCCCCCGAACCGGCCGAGCCGTCGCAACTGAGCGATGGCCGTCCCAGCGAACGCATTCGAGCCCTAGCCCAGCAGGCCCGTTATCTGGAGGAGCAGGATCAGGAAGCGGCGGCCCGGTTTCTCGACGAGGCGCTGACCCAATGGAAAAAAGTGCTGGCGGACAAGCCCCGAGAACAGATCGATCTGGCGCCGATCCTGGCCGAAGCCGCCGGACCTGGACGAGCCTATCGTCTGCTGCCCAGGATCAAGGAATTACAGCACCATGTGGCGCGTTACCTGCAGGATGGGACGCGCGGCGACTGGCGACGCAATCTGAGTTGGGCGCTGGCCTGTTTGGGCGAATGGCCCTTGGCTTTCGCCGCCGCGTACGCGATCGCTCATCCACGCTCCCGCACCGAGGCGTTGCAATGGCTGGCCTGGTCCGCGCCTTTGAATGCCTGGCGAGGGCAGATGCGGGCGCTGATCGAGGACGAGCCGGTTCGATTGTTCGTGATCAGCCGCTTGCGGCGGGAGTTGAGGAACGCAATCAATCTGCCCGATCATCCCCTTTCGGACAATCACTGACCCGGTGTTTCCTCGGCCTCAGGGGTGTATCCACCCCGCGGCGCGGCGTCAACCTTGGGAAGTGCTTCCCGCTGTGTGCTGCACTATCCAAACAGCCACGAGTCTGCTACAAACGCGATGGATGATGGTGTGAACCGTCGCGTTTCGTGGATTGTTTTCGGGGAAGATTGGGGGTGCATCATGCGGTGGTCGGGCGGACGTAGAAGCAGCAACATCGAGGATCGGCGCGGCATGCGCGTCGCGAGTCGGGGCATCGGCGGCGGGATAGGCGCAATCGTCATTGCCTTGATCGCGATGTATTTCGGGGTCGATCCCAGCATTATTCTCAATCAAGGCGGGCCGACCAGCAGCAGCGTGTCGCCTTATCCCCAGCAACAAGGCCCGATTTCGCCCGAAGAGCAACGCGAGGCGGATTTCGTGTCCGTGGTGCTGGCCGATACCGAAGATACCTGGCACAGCCTGTTTCAACAGATGGGCGGCACCTATCGCGAGCCCACGCTGGTCCTGTTTTCAGGCGCGGTGGAATCGGCCTGCGGTTTTGCCCAGGCCGCCGTTGGCCCGTTCTATTGTTCGCTGGATCAAAAAGTTTATATCGACCTGAGTTTCTTCGAGGATTTGGCGAACCGTTTTAAGGCTCCGGGCGATTTTGCCCAGGCTTACGTTGTCGCACATGAAATCGGACATCACGTGCAAAACCTGCTGGGTATTTCCGAAAAAGTGCAGGAAGCCCGTAGCCGGATGGGCGAGGTTCAAAGCAATCAACTGTCCGTCCGCCAGGAGTTGCAGGCCGATTGTCTGGCTGGGATATGGGCGCATCACGCCGATAAGGCGAGACAGATTCTGGAACGCGGCGACATCGAGGAAGCCTTGAATGCGGCCACCAGCATCGGCGACGATCGCTTGCAACGACAGGCGCGCGGTTATGTGACGCCGGATTCCTTCACGCACGGCAGTTCCGCGCAGCGGGTTCGCTGGTTTCGGAAAGGTTTCGAAAGCGGCCAGTTGCGGGATTGCGATACTTTTGCCGCGAAGTCGCTTTAGTTTGGATAGTCGGTTCCATTCGAGGATGAGTGTCTTGCCCTGGTCATGGCTGAGCCTGTTGACGCCGCAGGCAATGCTGGCGCGTAACGATTGCATTCCATCACGGGCTAAATGGTTGTGAGTCGCCATGAATGGCGCGATGAGCGTGCAGTAAATCGAGACAGTCATCGGAAACCATGGAAAATCAGTGAAAATCAGAATCGCATTACTGCTGTTGGCGCTCATTGCCGCGGGGGCCTTTTATGGCTGGCGGTATTTTGAGCGGCCTCAAAATCCGTCCGAACTGATCACCCTGTACGGCAACGTGGATGTTCGGCAGGTCGATCTGGCCTTCAACGGCACGGAACGGATCACCGCCTTGTTCTCGCAAGAAGGGGATCACGTCAGTCAGGGGCAGCTATTGGCGACCTTGGCTACCGAACGACTGGCGGCGAAAGTGGCGCAGGCCGAAGCGGAACTGACCGCGCAACAACAAGTGGTGGCGCGTCTGGAAGCGGGCGCCCGGCGCGAGGAAATCAACCAGGCGCGCGCCGAGCTGGATCTGGCTCAGGCGCAGGACCGCGAAGCTCGGCGATCGTTGCAGCGAATACGGGAACTCGCCCGCCAGCGACTGGCTTCTCCTCAGCAGGTGGATGATGCCGAAGCCGCCGCCGAAGCCGCCAGCGCGCGCGTCAAGGCGGCCGAAGCCGGTCTGGAATTGGTATTGGCCGGCCCGCGGAAGGAAGACATCGCGGCGGCTCGGGCAACCTTGCAGGCTTTCCAGGCGCAACTGGCCTTGGCCAACCGCGAACTGCTGGATGCCCAATTATTCGCGCCGGACGATGGGGTGATCCAGAACCGTATCCTGGAGCCGGGCGATATGGCCTCGCCGCAAAAACCGGTCTATACGCTGGCGCTCATCAATCCGCTCTGGGCGCGGGCCTATATCGACGAACCCTTGTTGGGCAAGATGCAAGCGGGGATGACGGCCACAGTCCACACGGACAGCTTCCCCGACAAACCGTATCCGGGTTGGATCGGTTTCATCTCGCCTAGCGCGGAATTCACGCCGAAAACCGTGCAGACCGTGGAAATCCGCACCAGCCTGGTTTATCAGGTCCGGGTTTTCGTTTGCAATCCCGCCAATGAACTGCGCCTGGGAATGCCTGTGACCGTTACCGTCGATCCCCGCCAAACGCCCCCCACCGAAGTTCCCGGCGTCGAACGCTGCCGGCAACCCTGATGGCGGTGAGTGTCAGCGACCCGCCGGAGCCGGTCGCCCTGGTTTTGGAAGCGGTCAGTAAACGCTTTCACGGTGGCGGGCGGGATGTTCAGGCTTTGCAAGCGGTCAGCCTGCGGGTCCACCCTGGGCGGGTGACCGGTCTGATCGGTCCGGACGGGGCCGGCAAGACGACATTGATGCGTCTGGTGGCGGGCTTGCTGCGCGTGGATGACGGGCGCATCGCGGTACTGGGTCTGGATGCCGTCCGCGACGTTTTGGAAATACAGGCGGCCATCGGGTATATGCCGCAGCGATTCGGCCTGTACGAAGATCTCAGTGTGCAGGAGAACATGGATCTCTATGCCGATCTGCAAGGGGTGTCGTCGGCGGAACGTCAGGTGCGCTACCCCGAGTTGCTGCACATGACCGGGCTGAGCCCCTTTACCGCGCGGTTAGCCGGGAATCTGTCTGGAGGCATGAAACAAAAGCTGGGTTTGGCCTGCACCCTGATCCGCGCGCCTCGCCTGCTGCTTCTGGATGAGCCGACCGTTGGCGTGGACCCGCTCTCCCGGCGGGAATTGTGGGCCATCGTCTATCGCCTGGTGCGGGAACAGAATACCAGCGTGCTACTCAGCACCGCCTATCTCGACGAAGCCGAACGCTGCGACGAAGTCATCCTGCTGCATCAGGGACAGATATTGGGGCAGGATACCCCTGAACACTTCAGCGCCCGCTTGCGGGGCCACAGCTTTACCTTGGAGTTGCCGCCGGGCGCCAAGAAGCGGCGTTGGCAGGAACGCCTGAGCCAGCATCCGGAAGTACTGGACACGGTCATCCAGGGCGACCGGCTCCGGCTGGTGATGGTCTCGGCGGCGCCGCCGTCCGCCGATCTGTTGGCTGAACTCGATGGCGCGCGGATCAGTCCCGTGCCGCCCCGTTTCGAGGATAGCTTTATCGCCGAGCTGTATTCCCGGCAGGCCGCTCGATCCGGGCCGCCCAGCCTCGGCCTGAACAATGCGCAAGCACTGGACGGCGACGGCCAACCGGTCATCCAAGTGCGTAATCTGGAACGCCGTTTCGGCGATTTCTATGCTGTGAAGAACATCAGTTTCGCGGTGGAACAGGGCGAGGTTTTCGGTCTGCTCGGCGCCAATGGCGCGGGAAAATCGACCACGTTCCGCATGTTGTGCGGTCTGCTGCCCGCCAGTGGGGGCGTCCTGCAGGTCACCGGGCTGGACTTGCGTCGCGCGGCGGCGGCGGCACGCGGACATTTGGGTTACATGGCCCAAAAGTTTTCGCTGTATGGCAACTTGAGTGTGCTGCAGAACCTGCGTTTTTTCAGCCGCGTATACGGTTTGCCCGGCCGGCGTCGTGAACAGCAAGTCCAATGGGCTTTGGAACAATTCGAATTGGCGGCGCTCGCCGATGTCGTCAGCAGCACCCTGCCCTTGGGTTACAAGCAGCGATTGGCGTTGGCTTGCGCCCTGATGCACCAACCGCAGGTGCTGTTTCTGGATGAACCGACCTCGGGGGTCGATCCCCTGGCGCGCCGCGAATTCTGGCGGCATATCAATGCGCTGGCGGAACAGGGGGTGACCGTGCTGGTCACCACCCATTTTCTGGAGGAAGCGGAATACTGCGATCGCCTGGCCATCATGGCGGCCGGGGAAATCCTCACTCTGGGCGCCCCCGCCGAAATCAAGGCCCAGGTGCGTACCGCCCAACAACCCGACCCCAGCCTGGAAGAAGCGTTTATCACACTCATCGAGCAGCGGCAGGGATCGCGCCAGGAGCCTTGATTTCGGCGGCCTGGGTCGATTGATCGCATCCGCGACGAGGCATCCCCGCTTCGTCATCCTCACGCTCTCCCCTCTCCCATGAGGGGAGAGGGGAAGCTGGCGCGCTAGGCGTTTATCGGAAAACTAACCGGCCTGGGCGTCGTCCTTGTGCATCTGGGCCTGGGCGACGGTGATGGCGCTCATGTTGACGATGCCGCGCACCGAGATGGACTGGTTGACCACATGCATGGGGCGGTCGATACCGACCAGAATCGGTCCGACCGACACGCCGTTCCCCAACGCCTTGACCATATTGAAGGCGATATGCCCAGCATCCACGTTCGGCATGATCAGCAAATTGGCTTGACCGGTCAGCCGGGAATCCGGGAATACGGCCTGTCGCATCTCAGCGGACAGGGCCATGTCGGCATGCATCTCGCCCTCGACTTCCAGCGTGGGCGCGCGTTCCTGAAGAATGGAGACCGCCTCGCGCATTTTTTGCGAGGAAGGAGAATCGTGCGTACCGAAGTTGGAGCGGGACAACAAGGCGACTTTGGGGATCAGGCCGAAAGCGCGAACTTCATCCGCCGCCAACAGGGTCATTTCGACGATGTCTTCGACCGTGGGTTCGGGGGTGACATGGGAATCGCAGATAAAGAACGTGCCTTTGGGCAGAATCAACACACTGAGCCCGGCGACATCATGCACGCCCTCGCGTTTGCCGATGAGATCCAGCACATGCTGCAAGTGGCCGGTGAAACGTCCGACCGAGCCGCACAAGGCGCAATCGGCGTCGTTCCGGCGCACGGCGATGGCCGCCACCGCCGTGGCCTGGGTGCGGGTGATGGTTTTGGCTTCTTCCGGCGTGACGCCTTTGCGGCGCATCAGCCGATGGTATTCCGACCAGTAGTCCTGAAAGCGTGAATCCTGCTGGATATTGATGATGCCGATATCCTTTTCAACCCGCATCCGCAAGCCCAGTTCGTGTATGCGGTCCTCGATGACGCCCGGCCGACCGACGAGGATGGGATAGGCGATGCCTTCGTCGATAACCTGCTGCACGGCTTGCAGGACACGGCGCTCTTCCCCTTCCGCGTAAACCAGCCGCTGTTTGTGGCGTTTGGCGCGCTCGAACACCGGTTTCATCACCAGTCCGGAACGGAATACGAACTGCGTCAAATGCTCGCGGTAGGCGTCGAAGTCCTTGATGGGACGGGTGGCGACCCCGGTATCCATGGCGGCCTGCGCCACCGCCGGGGCCAGTTGCATGATCAGTCGGGGATCGAAGGGTTTGGGTATCAGATACTCGCGCCCGAAGCTCAGCGGCTGGCCGCCATAGGCTTTGGCCACGATTTCCGAGGTCTCGGCCATGGCCAGTTCGGCCAAGGCGCGGACGCAGGCCAGTTTCATGTCTTCATTGATCGTCGTCGCGCCCACATCCAGCGCGCCCCGGAAAATATAAGGGAAGCACAGGACATTGTTGACCTGGTTAGGATAATCGGAACGGCCGGTGGCGATGATTGCGTCCGGGCGAACGGCGATGGCTTCCTCGGGCAGAACCTCCGGCACCGGATTGGCCAGGGCCAGAATCAAGGGGTCCGCGGCCATGCTCTTCAGCAGTTCCGCCTTGAGTACGCCGCCGGCCGACAGGCCCAGGAAAATATCGGCGCCTGCGATCACGTCCGCCAGGGTGCGTGCCGTCGTATCCTGGGCATAAGCCGCTTTCCAGGGGTCCATTTCCTGGGCGCGACCCTGATAAACCACGCCCTGGCGATCCGTCACCGTGATATTGGATCGTTGCAGGCCCAGGCTGACCAACAGATTCAGGCAGGCCAGCGCGGCGGCGCCGGCGCCGGAGGCGACCAGCTTGACTTGGCCGATGTCCTTGCCCACCACACGCAGGCCATTGAGCACGGCCGCGCCGACGATGATCGCCGTGCCGTGCTGGTCGTCGTGAAACACGGGAATTTTCATACGTTCCCGCAAAGTCCGTTCGACGACGAAGCACTCGGGCGCCTTGATGTCCTCCAGGTTGATTCCGCCAAAAGTCGGTTCTAAGCGGGCGATCGTCTTGATCAATTCTTCCGGGTCGGGTTCGTTGATCTCTATGTCGAAGACGTCAATGTCGGCGAATTTCTTGAACAGGACCGCTTTGCCTTCCATCACCGGTTTGGCGGCGAGCGGACCGATATTTCCCAACCCCAACACGGCCGTGCCGTTACTGATCACCGCGACCAGGTTGCTGCGGGCGGTCATATGAGCGGCTTCCATGGGATCGCGCACGATTTCCTCGCAGGCGGCGGCCACGCCCGGTGAATAAGCCAGCGACAAATCACGTTGGGTCGCTAGCGGTTTGGTGGCGACGATGGCCAGCTTGCCGGCCCTGGGAGTACGATGATAATGCAGTGCGGAATCTTTCAATTTTTCGGCCATGAGTATCGCTCGATTGGGTGGTTCGTTCGTTGTTGGTTTTTTGCAACGCAGGTGTTTGCAAATCAAAAATAGCGACGGCATGAGTCTGGCAGCGGCGCTGCCAAACCACGCGAGGCGCATCCGGTCCCGTGTAAGGGCCCGACCATAGGCGCCAGGAGGGATATGGGGGAAAATTATAGCATCGGCTGTGACAGACGATGCTTTGGGAGTTACGAAGGCCGGTGAGACAGTCAAAAATCAGCCGGATACACCCAGGCTTCGGGGGTCCGACGGACCCCCGAGGGCGAATAGGGCATCGCGTAAAACGGCGTCGATGCCGGATCGGCGATGCTCAGGCGCCTCGTGGTCCCAGGAAAAACCACAGTATCACCCCCAGTAACGGCAGCAACAGAATCAAAACCACCCACAGCACTTTACGGCCGGTCGTGGCGGAACTCTGTACCGTACTGATGATGGCCCAGATATCGGCGACCAGGACCAGCAAACCAAACACGCCGCTGACATTGATATCGATCATGACCCGCCCACTCCTTCATTCAAGGGACAAAACTGACGATGACCCGTCGCTTGAGACGGCTCTTTTATCTATTTCGCTGACCACTACCCACCCGGTTTCCGTCATCGATGGACTTCCGGGGTCTTGGCGGCATCCGGTCGGGAAGCGATCACCGCCATGGTCAGGCGGGATACGCACACCAACTGATTGTGTTCGTTGCTGATGCGGATGTCCCACAGTTGCGTGGTGCTACCGATATGCAGGGGTCGCGCCGTGCCGTACACGAAACCCGAGCTGACCGAGCGCACGTGGTTGGCGTTGATTTCCAGCCCAACGCAATGTTTTTGGCCGCTATCCTCGGAAAAAAAAGCCGCTACGCTGCCCAGGGTTTCCGCCAGCACCACCGAAGCGCCTCCGTGCAGGATGCCGGCGGGTTGAATGGTCCGATGATCGACTGGCATGCGAGCCCTGAGGTAGTCATCCCCGATTTCCAGGAACTCGATGCCGATATGCTCCACCAGGGTGCCGGCGGCGCCCGCGTTGAGTTGTTCGAGGGTAAAGGGTACGCGCCAAATGCTCATGACGAAATCACTATGTAGTCACGGATGATGAGAGATTGTGGTCAAATGATAGCCGCGTTGTCATTCGTTTTCCCTTTGACGTGTTGTAGACTGCGTGCGGTTTATGAACACACGGGCCGATCGGGGGGTGTTAATCCACCACCTCGCGAGAGGCCGCACGCGATGTCCCATACTGACCCGACAATGACTGAACGAATCCCGGAAACGAGCTTAGCCAGCGAATCCGTCCGATCGGTTTTCCGCTTGCTGCAGGAACAGATTCAAACCCGCATCATTGGACAGCAGGCGTTGGTCGATCGTCTGCTCATCGCCTTGCTGGCCAATGGCCATTTGCTGGTGGAAGGTGCGCCCGGCCTGGCCAAAACCACCGCCATCAAGGAATTGGCCAGCCGGGTGGAGGGGGATTTTCAGCGTATTCAGTTCACCCCGGATCTCTTGCCCGCCGACCTGACCGGAACCGAAATATTCCGTTCCCAGACCGGCGCGTTCGAGTTCCGGCGCGGGCCGTTGTTTCATAATCTGTTGCTGGCGGACGAAGTGAATCGCGCGCCGGCCAAGGTGCAGTCCGCGTTGTTGGAGGCGATGGGCGAACGGCAAGTGACGGTCGGCCAGGAAACCTATGCGTTGCCCCAGTTGTTCCTGGTGATGGCGACGCAAAACCCCATTGAGCAGGAAGGCACCTATCCGCTGCCCGAAGCGCAACTGGATCGCTTTTTGATGCATGTGCGCATCCACTATCCCGATGCTGGCAGCGAATTGAAGATCCTGGCGCTGGCGCGGGAGCAGGCTTGCCAAGCCATCGACGCCGTCAGCGTGACTGATCCGGTGGTCACCCAGTATCAGGTTTTTCAGGCGCAGCACGAAGTCCTGGAGCTGTATCTCGCGCCCCGTCTGGAGGAATATCTCGTGGAGTTGCTGTTGGCGACCCGCGATCCTCGGCCGTATGGCGAGCAACTGGCGCGTTGGGTGAGTTTCGGCGCCAGTCCGCGCGGGACCATCGCGCTGGACCGCTGCGCGCGCGCCCATGCCTGGTTGCAGGGGCGGGATTATGTATCGCCGGAAGATATCCATGCGGTCATCCACGATACGCTGCGCCATCGGGTCTTGTTGTCCTTCGAGGCGGAAGCCGACGGTATCAGCGCCGATCAATTCATCGACGAATTGCTGCTGCGGGTTCCCGTGCCCTGACGGTAGGGCCCGTTACCCTGGGTGGGCGAGGCATTCATGAACAGTTCTCCGTTAGACGCCTTGCGCGACATCCATTTACCGCCGACGCCCGACTGGTGGCCCCCGGCAGTGGGTTGGTGGATCATACTGGTGATGTCGCTGGCCGCGCTGGCCATCCTGGGGCGGCGGCTTTATCACGTTTACCGTCGTGGGCGGCGTCGACGTCGAGGGTTGCGCGCTTTGGCCGAGTTGTGCGAGGCGCTCGAAAAGGGCGGAAATCCCGCGCGGTTCGCCGGCGAAGTGTCGTTATTGCTGCGCCGGGTGGCCCTGAACCGTTGTCCCCCGGAATCGGTGGCGGGTCTGTTCGGTCTGGACTGGTTGCGGTTCCTGGACGAAAACGGCGGCCAGGGGGGATTCGTCAACGGTCCCGGACAGGTCTTGCGCGATGCGCCCTATCGACGGCAGGCCCCGGTCGACGTGCCCGCCTTGACGGCCTTGGCGCGGGATTGGCTGCGTCGGAATTGTTGATCACCTATTGCCTGGATTCCCCCCATGTTCAGCGAATTCCATTTTCTAAGGCCGTTGTGGCTGTTGAGCTTGCCGGTGTTCGCCTTGTTGCTGTGGGGATTGCGCCGACGCCATACCGGGGACGATGCCTGGCGGGCGATTTGCGATCCCCATTTGTTGCCGCATCTGTTGGTCGGCGATGCTGCTGTTGCCCGTTACGGGTTTCTGGCGGTACTGGGCGTGGCTTGGCTGGTGGTCGTGGTGGCTCTGGCGGGGCCGACCTGGTCCCAGCGCGCGCAGCAGACTTATCAATTGCAGAAGGCCCGGGTTATCGCCCTGGACCTGTCGCTGTCCATGTTGGCTGGCGATCTGCAACCTTCGCGCCTGGCCCAGGCCCGTTTCAAAGTGGAGGATATTCTACGGCGCAATCGGGAAGGCGTTACCGGATTGGTGGCGTTTGCCGGGGATGCGTTTACGGTCGCGCCGCTGACCCACGATACGGCCACCATTCAAGCCCTGTTGGATACGCTGGAACCCAGCATCATGCCGGTTCAGGGCAGCCGTCTCGATCGCGCCCTGGACAAGGCCGCCGCCTTGCTGAAACAGGCCGGGTACCCACGGGGCGAAATCATACTGGTCACGGACAGCCCCGCCGACCAGGCCGCTCGTGAACAGGCCCTGAAGCTGCGCCAACAAGGAATACGCGTTTCGGTACTGATGACCGGCACGGTGGCGGGCGCGCCGATTCCGCTCAAGGACCAGGGGTTTTTGAAGGGTCAGGATGGCAGCATCGTGATCGCGCGCCTGGATGAGCCCAGTTTGATGGCGCTCGCCCAGGCGGGCGGCGGACGGCATGCTTTGCTGCGCACGGACAACGGGGATCTGAATTGGCTGCTGGCGCCGGACGATGGTCTTCCCTTGGGTGCGTCGATCAGTCGCTCCGATCAGGAGACGCTGTCATGGCGGGAAGAAGGGCCCTGGTTGGTTTTATTGCTGCTGCCCCTGGCGGCGGTGGCCTTTCGCCGGGGTTGGTTGGGTTGAGTGGCGCTCGCCGGGCGTCGCCGCTTAAACGAACGGCGGTAAGCGGCGGGCCTCTTACTGATTCCGGGAAATGTTGAGGGCCTGACGAGCAGGCCCCAACGTCAAGGTCAGAAACCGTACAACTCTCGATACTCGGGATCGCGTTCGGCAATCAGCTTGGCCAGATTGAACACCACCTGACATTGTTTGAAGGTGGCGTCATCCTGCATCTTGCCTTCGATCATCACCGCGCCGCTGCCGTCCGGCATGGCCGCGATAACCCGCTTGGCCCATTTGACTTCATCCGGGTCGGGGCTGAACACTTTCTTGGCGATGAGAATTTGATTGGGATGCAGGCTCCAGGCGCCGACGCAGCCTAATAAAAAGGCGTTACGGAACTGGTCCTCGCAGGCCACCAGATCGGCGATGTCGCCAAAGGGGCCGTAAAATGGCAGGGCGCCCACGCTGGCGCAGGCGTCGACCATGCGGCTGATTGTGTAATGCCAGAGATCTTGCTGGGCCGTGGGACGCTCGGCTTCCGGGTTGACGGGGTCAGGGTCGGTACGCACCAGATAGCCAGGATGGCCACCGCCGACACGGGTGGTCTTCATCCGCCGAGAGGCGGCCAGATCGGCCGGACCCAAGCTCATACCCTGCATCCGCGGACTCGCGTTGGCGATGTCTTCGACGTTGGCGACGCCCAGCGCGGTTTCCAGAATGGCGTGAATCAGGATGGGTCGTTGCAAACCCGCCTTGACCTCCAATTGCGCCAGCAATTGATCGACGAAATAAATATCCCAAGGGCCTTGGACCTTGGGCACCATGATGACATCCAGCTTGTCGCCCACTTCGCCGACGAGGCGCAGTAAATCATCGAGAAACCAGGGACTGTCCAAACTGTTGACGCGGGTCCAGAGTTGAGTCGTGCCGAAATCCGTTTCCTTGGCGATGCTGACCAGTCCTTCGCGGGCGTCGATCTTGCGATCGATGGGCACGGCGTCCTCCAGATTGCCGAGGATGATGTCCACTTTTTTGGCGATATCCCCAACTTTGGCCGCCATTTTTGGGTTGCTGGGATCGAAGAAGTGGATCATCCGGGAAGGCCGGACCGGAATCTCACGCACCGGATCGGGCGCACCGACGACCTTAGCTTTGAAAAAATCACGGGGGCTACGGAACATTGAGTTCTCCATCTAGTTAATAGTGACCTTGCTTTTGGCTGTCGCACTGCATCATAACATGCGTCCAGATGGGGGCGTTAATCCAAGCCCGGTCGTAACCGCTTTCGCATTAGCCGCTTATCGCCGGTTCCGGTTGCGCCGTCGTCGCCAGACAGCCCGTCAACCAATCCAGAATGCGATCGGCCACCGTTCGCCACTCGCGTTCGAGCATCATGGCGTGACCCATGTCGGAAAATGTGGTGGCCTCGACGCCGTAGGTGCGGGCGGTGTCGTGCACGATACCGGTGGAAAAGAAGGCATCGTGCTCGGCGCCTAGCACCAGCATCGGCACGTTGGGCTTTTTCGCCGGATTCAAGGGATTCAGGCCGAGCATGTCCAAGGACACGCGTACCGATTCACCCCCAAACAAATGCGCGTAATCGATAACGCTGTGCATCGGGGTGTTTTTGGAGAACAGCGCCTGATGGAGAATGGCCGGTTGGCCATAACCCGGCCCCAATTGCTGGATAAGGGCTAGTTGCCAAAGCAATAGCGGGTTGCTGACCCCCATGCCGACTATGGACGCCAACAAGCCATGGGGCGGCGTCGATGCCATCAACACCACCCCCGTGGCATCGTTCTTCTCCAGAAACTTCTGGATTATCATGCCGCCCATCGAGTGGCCGATCAGCACCGGCGGCCGGTCGAAACAGCTTACCACCCGCTCAAGATCCGCCACATAGTCGGCCAGGCTATGCCAAGGCAGTTGTTCTCGCCCCTCACTGAATCCATGTCCACGCAAGCTGAAGGCATGTGAACGATAGCCGCAATCGGCGAAGTGCGGCAGAAAATGGACGTCCCATACCGCCGCGTCGGCAAACGCGCCGTGCACGAACAACAGCGGAACGGGGTGCGCTTCCTCGGCCGGGTGGCGACTGATCATTTCCAGCTTCATGAGCTTGTTGCCTTCAAGCTAGGGCCGCCTTGCCGAGAAAATCCAGCAAATGGCCGTGGATAAGATGACCCAAATAAGAACATTGAGATGATCGCAATCCTTGTTTATTCTTGAGCCTTTTGCGAGAAAGTACAAAATGATTAAGGCCATGGTGTCCATCCTGGACTACTGGAACACACGACTATCATGATTAATGTTACCAAGGGATGGCATTGGTTGCAGAATCATTACAGAATGAATCAACCACACTGTCTTTAGTAATTTGATAATTGAGGCAAAATCCCGTCGCTATCCGGTATATGGCGCAACGCGCTCAGCGTGACGCCGGTGTTGGGCGCGTCGGTTTATGCAGCCTCGAACCAACCAGGTTGAGGTCTAGGCGTGAACGAATTTCCCACAGAAATCATGCAGACCCGCATCAAGGAATTGCGGGAAAAACAAGCGCAAATACGCCAAGGCGGCGGTTCAAAAGGCATCGAGAAACAACATGCGCAAGGCAAGCTGACCGCCCGCGAACGCATCGATGCATTGGTCGATCCCGGCAGTTTTCACGAACTGATGATGTTCGCCGAGCACCGCGCCACGCTGTTTGGGATGGAGCAGAAGAAATTCCCCGGCGAGGGGGTGATCACCGGCACCGGCTCCGTCGATGGCCGGGGCATTCATGTGGCCAGTCATGACTTCACCGTAGCCGGTGGATCGGCCGGTGAGGTCCATTGCGACAAGATCACCGACATGATGAAGAGCGCCATGCGCACGGGCACGCCCTTCGTCCTATTCAACGACTCCGCCGGCGCCCGCGTTCAGGAAGGCATCGACAGCCTGGCCGCGTACGGGAGGATTTTTTATCAGAACACCATGTTGTCCGGCGTCGTTCCCCAGATTTCCCTGATCTGCGGTCCCTGCGCGGGCGGCGCGGTCTACAGCCCGGCCCTGACCGATTTCATCATCCAGACTCGGCAGGCGCGGATGTTCATCACGGGACCGGACGTCATCAGAAACGTGACCGGCGAGGAAATCAGCCAGGATCAACTTGGTGGTCCGGATGCGCACATGCGGCGCTCGGGCGTTTGCCATTTCATCGCCGAGGACGACCATGACGCGGTGCGCATCTGCAAGAAGCTGTTGTCTTTCCTCCCCTCCAACTATTTGGAAGCCCCGCCCCGCGCGCCTTTCGACGAGACCATCGAACTCGATGAAAGCTTGAATTACATCATCCCCGACGACCCGAAAAAACCGCACGACGTCAAGGATATCATCCGGCGCGTCGTGGACAACGGCGATTTCCTGGAAGTGCATGCCAACTTCGCGGAGAACATCGTCGTCGGTTTTGCCCGCATCATGGGGCGCTCGGTCGGCATCATCGGCAATCAGCCCAAAGTCATGGCGGGTTGCGTGGACCTCAACAGCGCCGACAAGGCGGCCCGCTTCATCCGGTTCTGCAACGCCTTCAATATCCCGCTGATCACCTTCGTGGACGTGCCCGGCTTTTTGCCCGGCGTGTACCAGGAACACAACGGCATCATTCGTCATGGCGCCAAGATGCTGTATGCCTATTCCGAGAGCACAGTGCCCAAAATCACGGTCATCGTGCGCAAGGCCTACGGCGGCGCCTATCTGGCCATGTGTTCCAAGGATTTGGGCGCGGATCGCGTCGCGGCCTGGCCGACGGCGGAAGTCGCCGTGATGGGGGCGGAAGGCGCGGCCAGCATCGTGTTTCGCCGGGAAATCGAAGAGGCGGCGGACAAGGATAGCAAACGCAAGGAATTGATCGAACATTACCGTTCCCAGTTCGCGACGCCCTATTTCGCCGCCGCCCGGCGCTTGGTGGACGATGTGATCGAACCGGCCGAAACCCGGCTGTTCTTGGCTTCGGCGCTGGAATCCACTCATACCAAGCGTGAAGCCCGTCCCGCCAAGAAAACAGGCAACATCCCCCTGTGACGGCGTGTCCATGGCCTATCGCCAGGGTCGCTACCGGGCAAGATCCCATCAATGGGGGCGACACCCCGAGGACTGCCGGCGTATCGAGCCAACCTATCCGAACTTAGGGTGACCCTACGGAGATCGCGGAATCATGTCAGATTTTACTCAAGCCCTCACGCTTTCCGTTGTCGGCGTGGGCACGGTGTATAGCGCACTGATCGTCACCGGCCTCGTGGTCGGCTTGATCGGGCGTCTTACCAAGGCCAAGCCGCCTGTCCCCGCCGCTAAATCCGCGCCGCTGCCGGAGGAATCGTTTAGCGGCGTGGACAGGCATGTTTTGGTTCTGCTGGCGGCGGCCGCCACCGTGGCGGTCAAGCGCCCGGTACGCATCCGCCGGGTGCGTTTCGTCAGTCACAAACAGGTGCCGGAACTCTGGGCTGCGGTGGGCCGCGCCGATTATTCCGAAAGAAAACGATAGAGCGTTACCCCACCTACAGAACCCAACCGTAATCAGGAATTCATCACAATGAAGCTTAAAATTACTCTGGATGGCGTCACCTACGAAGTGGACGTTGAATTCGTCGACGAAGAGAGTGGCGCCGCGCCGACTCCAGCCCCGTCCAAACCCGCTCCGACCAGTACGCCGCAGTTGAAGACGGCCGCCGCGAAGCCGGCTGGGGCCGTACCCAGCGGTGGCGATGTCACCTGCCCACTGTCGGGCACGGTTTTCAAGATACTGGTCAAGGTGGGTGAACGGGTGGATACCGGTCAGGATTTGATCGTCCTCGAAGCGATGAAGATGGAGACCAACATCGTCGCCGCCGTGCCGGGTGTCGTCAAGAACATCCCGGTGGCCGAAGGGGACGCGGTAAGCCAGGGACAGCTATTGATCGAGTTCGAATAGACTCGCCGAGTCGCGGACTGGGCTTACATTGACCTTTCACAGGGATTAATCGAGCTATGCAAGAAACCCTCTTGAATTTCCTCGCGCAGTCTGGCTTCGGCCAATTCCAATGGGGAAACGGGGTCATGATCCTGGTGGGGTGCCTGTTCATCTATTTGGCGATCGGCAAAAAATTCGAACCCTTGCTGCTGGTCCCCATTGGTTTTGGCATTCTCATCGGCAATATCCCCTACGATACCCGCGCCCTCAGCCTTGGCGTCTACGACGGCCCGGTGAGCGAAGCGGATTTACACTACTACAAGATTACCCAGGAAAAACAAAACGACGGCAAGACGGTCGTCCGACCCACAGGGGAAGTGATACACGATACCCAAGAAGGCAAGAAGATGGTGGAGCATGGCCAGGCGGTCATGGTCAACAACCATGTCAAGCTGGTCTATTACGGGGATGTGAACGGGCCGGGCATCATCGACGTCGGTCAGGGCCGGCAGATATTCGTACTCGCGGCGGCCGACGACCATCGCTATCCCGTCGTGGTTCGCCCCGAGGCGCAGGACCCGCGCAACGCTGGGTTTTTCTATCTGATATTCCAGGGCGTCGGTCTGGGTATTTTCCCGCCCTTGATCTTTCTGGGCGTCGGTGCGCTCACCGATTTCGGCCCGATGTTGAGTAACCCGCGTACGCTCCTGTTGGGGGCGGCGGCGCAGATCGGCATATTCGGGGCTCTGTTGGGGGCGGTGCTCATCGGCTTCGATCTCAAGCAGGCCGCCTCCATCGGCATCATCGGCGGCGCCGATGGTCCGACCTCGATTTTCGTCTGTACCGCGTTGGCCCCCGATTTGTTGGGCGCGGTGGCGCTGGCGGCCTACAGTTATATGGCCATGGTGCCGATCATTCAGCCGCCCATCATGAAACTGTTGACCACCCGGGAAGAACGGTTGATCCGCATGGAGCACATGGCCGAGGTTTCGCGCCGCACCCGCATCATATTCCCCATCGCTGGCTTCCTGCTGACGGCGTTCATTACGCCGGCCGCGTTGCCGTTGTTGGGCATGTTGTTTTTCGGCAATTTGCTGCGTGAAAGTCTGGTGACCGATCGTTTGTCGAAAACCGCGCAAAGCGCCATGATCGACATCGTCACCATCATGCTGGGCGTGTCGGTGGGGGCCAAGACCCAGGCGCAAAACTTCCTGACCTTTCAAACCATCGGCATCTTCATCTTGGGTATCATCGCCTTCGTCATCGCTACCGCTTGCGGCGTGCTGATGGGCAAGCTGATGAACAAGTTCAGCAAACACCCCATTAACCCGTTGATCGGAGCCGCCGGCGTGTCGGCCGTCCCAATGGCCGCCCGCGTGGTGCACAACGTGGGCCAAAAAGAGGACCCGCACAACTTTCTGCTCATGCACGCCATGGGCCCGAACGTGGCCGGCGTCATCGGTTCCGCTGTGGCCGCCGGTGTATTGCTGTCCGCCTTGGGCGGCTGATCGTTCAACCGTGCTCACCCGCTCTGGCTGAGCATTCATCCCCATCCCGCGTTCCCGTTTTTCGGGGAGCGGGATGTTTTCATTTCAAACCAAAGATTTCGTGATCACCATGTCGAACGTCGATCAACAGCACATTCTTTTCGTATTTCCGGGACAGGGTTCGCAGTATCGGGGGATGGGCAGCGATCTGTGCCAGGAATTCGCCACGGCTAGACGGATCTACGAGGAGGCCAGCGCCGTTTTGGGTTATGACATCGCTAAGCTCTCTTTCGAGGATGCGGACGACCAACTGAATCTGACCCGCTACACCCAGCCCGCCTTGTTGACGCATTCCATCGCCTGCCTGGAAGTCTTCAGGGAACTCACCGACAACCGGGTGATACCGGCGGTGGCGGCCGGCCACAGTTTGGGCGAATACTCGGCGCTGGTGGCCGTGGGCTCATTGAGCTTCGCCGAAGCCTTGCTGTTGGTGCGGCGCCGGGGCGAATTCATGGGAACCTACGGCGAAGGGGAGATGCTGGCTTTTCCCTTGGAGGTGGAAACCGTGCGGCCGCTGGCGGAGAAGCATTATTGCGGTATCGGCGGTTGCAATTTGCCGGATCAGACCGTGGTCGGCGGCCGAGCCGAGGATTTGGATCGAGTCGCCGAGGAGGTCGCGGCGTCGTTCCCACGCAAACGCGCCGTGCGGCTGAAAACGGAAGGGGCTTTTCATACCTATCTGATGGTCGAGGCGGCCCGCCATTTTCGTCCCGTGCTCGATGCGGCCGAAATGGCCGTTCCCCCCATCCGCGTGTTGTCCAACTATACGGGCGATTATCACCTACCCGATGCCCACATCATCAAATCCCGACTGTTTTTCCAACTTTTCCATCCGGTACGCTGGATTTGGAATATGCGTACCGCGTTGAACGACGGTATCGATACGTTCGTCGAGTTCGGCGGGGGCATCGGCACGGGCGAGACGCCGGACGCCAAGCGCCCGAACCTGGAAAGCATTCTCAAGAAAGCCAGCAGGAGCGTCGAGCGCGAAACCCGTTATTACCCGGCCATCAATAGCCGCACCCTGCGCGAAACGGCGGCTGCTTTCGATCCGTCCAACGCCTAGACGAGCACACGGCGTCGGTCAGGCAACCGAACGGCGGTATTCCGAATTCCAGGGTCGGGACAGGGATACCCGGTTTCCCTTGCGGCGCCAGGTGGGGCGCCCCGCCTATCCTTTCTTGCCCAAATAGGGGATTTTGCATTTGAAATCCCTGCGTTTGGCCTCGGACGGGCCTGGCAAGTCAACCGGCACGGATATCCGATCATCGTGCGTCGCGAAGACCCAACGCCGTAACAGGCGTTCAAGTTCCTCATCGGGCGCGCCTTCCACGATGGCGTCCAGAAAAGTATTCAGGGCGCGACGGGAAGATTTTCGCGAGTGTTTACCTGACCGACGCAAGACGTACCTCCTATCGATGTCCGGTTGACATCTCCGATCTGGATGCGTTGAGCGGTTTCTCCAAGCATCCGAATCCCGCGTGGCTAGCCGGAATGGACGTAAGGGGCCGGCCGCTCCACGAAAGGAAATCCAAGTTGCCGTGTGCGCTCGGCCGAGCGTCGGATGTTTGGGTAGAGAGGAGTATTCGCCGACGACAGCATGTGGACCGAAAACAGGCCGGGCAGACGGACATCGACGCCGATCGCCACGCCTTGACCCATGCCGCCGGGCACTCCGATCCGCAGCATGTTTTCGATGGTCCGGGTGCGATGCGGGGAAACTGTCAGGGGTTGGTCGATGAGCAAGCTGTCGCGTTCACCGTGAACGACCAGAACGGACCCGGAGAACTGCTTGATCCAGTGCCGTATTCGCTGCAGGGTCTGCAGATACCCGTTGCCGGAATTGTTCCCTTGACTGCTCCATAAGTCGGCGTGGGTACAAATGACGATCCCCTTCAAGTTCTGCTCCAGAGCGAGCGAGAAACCGGCGTCCAGCCAACTTAGGTTGGCTTTATTGCGATGAGTGAAATCGGTATTGAAGGCTTTGCCACGCCCGAGATTATTGTTCGAGCCCACGGTATGCAGTGTTAGGAACAACACGTGGCCGTGAACCCAACGCACGTTTTCCACTAACTTTTGATTGTCGTTCCTGGCGGCCTGCCGTGAAAAATTGAGGAGGGTCTCCGAAAAATCCTTGGATACGTGATGGAACAACGTGCGGGCCAGTTCCAGACAGGCGAAGGGGTCCTTGGCGTCGACCCATTCGCGCTCGCCGGGCGTGAATATCACCGGGCAATGGAAGCGATGGAAGAAGGAATGGATTTTATAAAGCCGCTTTTCGCTTTTGGCGAGGCTGGCGGTGGCGTTGCCTCCCACATGCAGCAAGAACGACGGCTGCAATGAATTGACGACGCCGATCAGATTTTCGAGCTTGGAAAGCTCTTTCTTATGGCAGGGGCGGTCCGCTAGAGCGACAAACGAAAAAATGTCTTGATCCTTGTTCATGGACAGTTCCTACGGCGCTAGCCGGTCGCGGATTTGCCCGGTCACGGGCGATGGACATCAATAAGGACTGTCGACCAGCCGCGCGGGTCGCTGTTTGTCGTTCGGGATTTCAGTATTGGCTTTGTAACAAGAACTTTTTGCAGTTTCCTGACGAAACAATGAATTGTCGGGAAAGGTTTTATTAAAATCCCCGTCGATCATCCCTAAAACAAAGGGCCGTCGCCAAGTTAACCGGAAGCGACGGGGCAATGCGTCGGGGCTTGCGGATCAAGCCCCGAGGTGGTGGGCGGGCGTTGGAGGCCTGATTGGAAAACGGAGACGGCGTTGCCGGAGGGTGGCGTCAGCACCGATTGGCGGGGACGATCAAGGCGGGCGTCCGACAGGTCATCGAAGCGCCCGAGGTCATGGACCGTGTTTCACTTCTGGCTTTTGACGGAGATATTTTCCCAGACACCGACGGCGAACAGGAGAGCGGCCGCAATCGCGGCCAAAGCTAGCGGCGACAGATGCTCATGGGCCGGAAAAGCGGCGATAAGCCCAAGGGCGCCGCAGACATGGGAGAGGGCGAATTTTCCGAATACCGCTTGCTTGAAAAGCAGATTACCGAGCAGAAACAACAGGGGTCCGCCGACGATGGCGATGGCCACGAGGGGTTCCGTATGCCCGCCGGGATGAGCCAAGATGAGTTCATCGGAAACGGCGACCAGAATCAAACCGGCGACGATGGGAATGTGCAGATAAGTGTAGGCCAGACGGGCAATGCGGCCCGGGTCGTCGGATTCGGAAATGCGGATGCTGGCGTGTTCGGCGCCGATATTGAAATAAATCCACCACAGGGCGATCGAGCTTGCGAAGGCGACGAAAAAGGCCGTGAGGTTGACCAGCGTTCCCGGCAGTTCGGCGAAGGTGGCTCCGGTCACCAGCAAGGACTCGCCGAGCGCGATGATAATGAATAGTCCGCAACGCTCCGCCATGTGCGCGCCCGAAACATCCCAGTCCGCCGTCGTCGAACGGCCGAGGCGCGGTGTCCAGAAGCCCACGGCGGGCGACACGGTTTCGATGAACAGGGCGATCCCCCACAGGACATAGCGCGCTTCTTCCACGGCGAATCCGCCACTGATCCAAAAGAGTCCCGATAGTCCCAGCCACGCCGTGATACGCAGGAAATTCCGGTAATTGCCCATGTGATACCCGGACAGCGCCCAACACATGAACACGCTGCGGCCGATCTGCATGAAGACATAGGCGCAGGCGAAAGCCAAGCCCGACGAGCCAAAAGCCTGGGGTATCGAGGTGGACAGGATCAGTCCCGCGAACATGAGGAGAAACAACATGAGCCGAACGGGCGTCGTCTGCGGATCGAGCCAATTCGTCACCCAGGTCGTATAAATCCAAACCCACCAGACGGCCAACATCAAGAAGGCCGTTTCGGCCATTCCAGTGAGGCTGAAATGATGCAGCAGGGAATGCGAAAGCTGGGTGACGGCAAAGACGAAAACTAGATCGAAAAAGAGTTCGACGAAAACGACCTTGCTGTCTTCGTGGGATTTGCTGGCCCGTAATAGTGGGCGCTTCAGTGGTATGTCCGTCATGGGATTCTTGATTCCTTGGGACGAGTGTGAAGGTTGAAACAACCGATAGCTACAACCCTTGGGGGCGCCGGGGTTATTCTACCCTCTTGAAAAATACCACCACAGTATGCCGGCGACGGCGGCCGGGACACCGAACACGACAATCAGGACCGGCGCTTCCTCCATCACGGAGTACCCGGCCCGGCTAACGCCGACCCAAAGGTTGATCAGGGAAAGGCCCAGCCAGACTGGAATGAAGTATTGCGCGGCCTTGACGACATACGTCGAATCCGGTCCCCCCAACCACCGACCCAAAAGCAACCCGACCAACAACAATCCCAAGCCACCCGCGATCACCATTATCGTGTGCATGCGCATACTCCCGCCATACGGTGTCCAAGGTAGGGACCACCGATCGATGACTGATTTCCCCCCGACAAACTGCCGGAGAGCGGAATAGGTTTTTTCGGGAGGCCGCTCAGGCTCTCTTTAGCGAGACCTCCCAAATGCCACCCAACTATTTTAGGAACAAGTTTATAGAAACAAGCGTTCCAGGACGGAACGCCTGCGGTTACGGTTGGCGAATTCATCGCCTAGCGTGTCGTGTACCCACCGTTGGCAAAAATCGTCTGGCCGGTTATCCACCAGCCCTCGGTCACCAGAAAGCGGACGATCGGAGCGATATCTTGGATATCGGTCAGCCCGGTTTTCGAGAATTTGCTGAGCGCCGCCGCCGATTTGTGATAAGCGACGGCTTCCTTGGCTTCCTGCCCATAGAAAAAGGGGGTGTCCATCGGTCCAGGACCCAGTGCGTTGACGGAAATACCGCGGACGCCGAATTCCTTGGAAGCGGCCCGCGTGTAATGCTCGATCGGGGCTTTCGAACCGGGATAGATGGCGTAGGAATCCGTGTAGGCGGCGAGCAGGGAGGAGACGAGGGTCACTATATGGCCGCTGTCGCTTAAGGTGCGCCCGGCTTCCTGAATGAAGAAAAACGCGGCCTTGGAGTTGATCGCGAAAATCTTATCGTAGTCGGCTTCGGTCACGTCGAGAATCGGTTTCTTGATCACCATGCCGGTGGTGTTGATGGCGATGTCGACTTTTCCGAAACGACTTCTGGCTTCGCTGAAAAGCCGAACGTTTTCGGCGACGACCGTGAGATCCCCCTGGATGGCGAAGGCATCCGCGCCGGCATCCTTGACGGCGGCGACGGTTTCTTCGGCCGCCTCCCGCGTACTGTTACTGTTGTAGTGGACAACAATGGCCTTCGCGCCGTGTTGGGCCAGGTCGCGACTGATCAGGCCACCCAGGTTTTTCGCTGCACCGCCAATTACGACGACTTTGTCTTCGAGTGTAATAGACATCGCCTCATCCCCTTTACGGAAACACATTATGACATCGAACGGCTGTCCTACCCGCTAGGCGTTGAATGGGAAAGCCGGGCGTTCAGGTCCGACAAGCTTGGATTTGTCAGTGACCAAAATTTATGATATTCACCGACTTGCCTACGGGCTTTCAAATTCCCCGGCGAACTTTCAAATTGTTCATACCGCTTTGCTTTCTACGGAGGGAACCCCCATGGTCCAGTCCAGACAGCTACGCAACAGAGAGGCGCGCACTCCGCTACCCCAACATCACGATGTGCATTCACAGTGGGGGGCGTTGGACTTTATTTCGACCCGGGAAGATATTTCGCCGGGAATAGAATGGACGATTCACGACAAGCGGCATGCCGTGATCGTGCACTTGGGCGGGACAATGAACGCGTTGGAAACGGAGCTTGACGGCAATGGCATGTCGTGCGCGCCAGCCAATGTAGGAGAAATTTGGAGCATTCCCAGCGGAATGCGTTATGTCAGTCGGGCGCAGGGAGGAACGATCGATTACGCGGTTATTTTCATACAGCCGGACATCGTCAGCCGATTGTGTGGCGAGGACGTCCAGTTCTCGCGCATCGCGGCCGTACACGGGTGGCAGGATGAATACTGTCTCCAGGCGACGCGGCAACTGGTGTCCTGTATTGGCGACCCGAACGATGTGACGCAGATGCTCGGTGAGTCGATCAGCCTGTCCTTGTGCCTGTACCTCTATCGCCGTTATGGCGACGTCCAGGCCGGCTTAGCGAATCCTCAAGATGATTGTGTTCTTGACGAACGCACCGTATGCCAACTACGCGAGTACGTCCAAGAGCACCTGGCGGATTCCATCACACTGGACAAACTCGCCGCCGAGGCGGGTATGAGTAAGCATCATTTCCTGATCGTGTTTCGCCGGGCCTTCGGCCAAACGCCCGCTCAGTACGTCATCGCGCAACGCCTGCGAAAAGCCCGTTGGTTGTTGGCCCATTCCATCGAGGACATCACGTCGATCGCCTACGCGACGGGTTTTTCCAGCCATAGCCATCTCACGACGACCTTCAAGCGTTGCAGTGGATATACGCCCAGCGCGTATAGGCGTTACCATGGAACCCGCGGCGGGCGGTGCGAAACGCCCGCTTTGGATCGGCGATAAGCCAGAGGTTGGATGCGCCGTCGGCGGGGCGTTTCAGAAGTGGGTCAGGGACAATTTCGTCGAAATTGCGGAACCGATCAGCCGTAATAATCGGGTTCGTTGCCGGCCGTCCATTTGATGTTGCAACCCAGGCTAGGCCTCTGGTCCGCCGGCGCCGGCCGACCGGCCAGGACGGCATCGACGGCGGCGAGCATGTCCTTGCCGGTAACGGGGCGGCCATTACCGGGCCGGCTGTCGTCGAACTGGCCGCGGTAGACGAGTTTGCGTTCCTTGTCGAACAGGAAGAAATCCGGCGTGCAGGCCGCCTTGTAAGCTTTGGCCACGGATTGATCGGCATCGAACAGATAGGGAAATACATAACCGGCTTCCTTGACTTCCTCCGCCATCTTCTGCGGACCATCCTCGGGAAATGCCTGAATATCGTTGGAACTGACGCCGACCACGGCCAGACCCTTGGGCTGGTAGTCGCGGGCGAAGGCGGCCAGTGTGGGGCGTATATGCTTGACGAATGGGCAGTGGTTGCACATGAACACCACCAGGAGGGCTGGATACTCGGCAAAATCCTCCAAGGTCACGGTTTTGTCGGTGCTGGCGTCGGGCAACGAAAAAGCCGGGGCGGGCGTGCCGAGTTCGAGCATGGTTGAGGCGGTTGCTGCCATCGGTATCTCCTGATTGCGGATCGAGTGGGGCGGGAACCCGACCGTTCGAATGCTTGCGCGCGTCGGGTGTCTCCGCCACGGGCCGAGGCATGGGCCGAGGGGGCGCCCGCAGCGACCGGTCGGGTGCTTGGGTCATGCGGTGAGTATGGAGCATTGGACAGATAATCCGTCGACCGTTCCACGCTATTTCCCGCCCGACCACAAGGCCGAACAATACTTGCCGATCAGGCGCAGGGGCCGCAGCAGAAAATAGAGGGGAAACAGAGGGACGGGAAGTGGCATGGCGAGGAAGTCGGCCGGACGGGGCCAATACACGGGTTCCAGAATGGCGCGCAGTTTGCCCCGCCAACCGGGCGCCAAGCGAATAAGCAAATAGATATCCGCCAATCGCGACCGTCTCGAAGTCTGATCCGACTGACGGGCACGGCGAAGCAACCCGTCGTAAATCAGTCCGGCCTGGGCCGGAATGCGCCGGCGCTCGTCGAGACGGGAACGAACGGCGTCGGGTAGCGGGCTGTCGAGCAACTCGTGGGTTATCCACAAACCCAACATCAATCGCCGGCGATTGTTCAGGCTGGCGCTCTCTTCGAGAATCGCGTTCCAGTCCAGATCGCGGTGCCGCTGAAGAAAGCCCGCGATGTCGCTGATCCAGGTCAACTGGGTCCAGTGGTTCTCCTGGCCGTGATAACACAGGTACTGAATCATGTCCTGCGGGGCCAGGGTAGGAAATTCATAGGGCGGCGCCACCAGCGTGCGTCGATTGTGCGCGATCCGCTGGAAGGAGAGGGGTAGATCCTGAAACCGATTGGCGAAATTCCAATGCAGATCCAGATTGACCCTCCTCTCCTCGTGGAGGAAGTGAAAGCCGTGCGACACTTTCCGGTAAGCTTTGATCTGCGCGGTATTCAAGCCCAGGGCGTCCAGTTCCGAACGGAATCCTTGCTCGGTCAACAGGTTCATGGCCTTATCGACCTGCTCGGGAGCGACGATCATATCCAGATCGCCACTAGGCCGCAGCTCCGGGGGATCGTAGAGTTCGCCGGCCAGGACCAACCCTTTGAACGGTATGGCTAGGATGCCCTGAGCTTGGAAGCTTTTCAGAATAGCGTCCAACTCCATGCTAAGTAGCATGTTGAATTGAATGTTCGCCAGGAAATGCCGGTGCAGATCGGCGAGCACGGTGGCCGGGATACGTTCGTCACGAAGACCGTGCAGACAGCGATAGGCCAACGCCGCGACCCGATGTGTCGCCGCCAGTCGCTGGCAGCGTGGCCAATCGATCCGCGCCGCGAGCAGGCGCCTGAGCCGTTCGGACTCGTTTGGATTCCAAGCGGTGCGGACACAGGACAACAGCAAATTCAATTCGGGATCGGGGATGGCTTTCATGTCGATTTCAGAACCCGCTGGAGCGCGTTGTCGATCCCCGGAATGTGCGCCGTGAGTGGTTTCTCCCTTTCTTGCAACCCTCAGCCAAGCAACCCATAATCACATTCTTAATTTTTATACCGAGACCACAGGCTGACATGAGCACTGGGCTATTCCCACTCCTGGAGACGATTAACGTCCCGGCTGATCTGCGTAAACTTCCGGAATCCAAGTTGGACCCCCTGGCGGATGAGTTACGCGAGTTCATCATCCAATCCGTAGCCAAGACCGGCGGGCATTTCGCCGCCAATTTGGGTACGGTGGAACTGACTATCGCGCTGCATTACGTGTTCAACACGCCGGAAGATCGTCTGGTCTGGGATGTCGGCCATCAGACTTATCCTCACAAGGTTCTCACTGGCCGTCGCCATCGCATGCCGACGCTGCGTCGCAAGGGCGGCATCGCCGGCTTTCCCAAGCGCGAGGAAAGCGCCTACGATACTTTCGGCGTCGGTCATTCCAGTACCTCCATCAGCGCCGCGCTCGGCATGGCGATCGCCGCCGAACGCGCCGGCAGCGAACGAAAAGTCGTGGCCATCATAGGCGATGGCGCCATGACGGCGGGCATGGCTTTCGAGGCGCTCAACAACGCGGGCGACTTGAAGGCCAATCTGCTGGTCATTCTGAACGACAATGATATGTCCATCTCCCCCAATGTGGGGGCTTTGTCTACCCATCTGACCAAGTTGCTGTCGGGGCGTATCCTGACCACCGTGCGCGAGGGCGGCAAGAAGGTGCTCAGCCACATGCCGACGCCGATGTGGGAAATCGCCCGCCGCGCCGAGGAACACGTCAAAGGTCTGGTCATGCCGGGTACGCTGTTCGAGGAAATGGGTTTCAATTATTTCGGCCCCGTGGACGGCCATGATCTGCCTACCCTCTTGGAGACCCTGCACAATCTCAAGGCGATCAAGGGACCGCGTTTATTGCATATCGTTACCCGTAAAGGCAAGGGCTACAAGCTGGCCGAGGAGGGACCGGTCACTTATCACGCCGTCAGCGTTTTCGATCCCGCCCGAGGGATGTTGCCGAGCAAAGGCGACAGCGGTCCCACTTACACGCAGATTTTCGGTGATTGGCTGTGCGATATGGCGGAGCGGGACGAGCGCCTGATGGCCATTACCCCGGCGATGCGCGAGGGATCGGGCATGGTCCCGTTCTCCCAACGCTTTCCCAACCGCTATTTCGATGTCGCCATCGCCGAGCAGCACAGCGTGACCCTGGCCGCTGGCATGGCTTGCGACGGTCTCAAGCCGGTGGTGGCGATCTACTCGACTTTTTTGCAGCGCGCCTACGATCAACTGATTCACGACGTCGCCCTGCAAAATCTGCCCGTGCTGTTCGCCGTGGACCGTGCCGGCCTGGTCGGTCCGGATGGGCCAACCCACGCGGGAAGCTTCGATTATTCCTATCTGCGTTGCATCCCCAACATGGTGGTCATGGCGCCGGCCGACGAGAACGAGTGTCGGCAGATGTTGTATACCGGTTTCCAACTCGATCAGCCCAGCGTTGTGCGCTATCCCCGTGGCAAGGGCCCGGGCGTGGCCGTACAGAAGGATATGCAGGCGCTGCCGGTGGGCAAGGCGGAACTGCGTCGCCGTGGCAAGGGGCTCGCGATTTTGGCTTTCGGCAGTCTGGTCGGCGTGGCCGAGTCGGTTGCCGAGAAGGTCAACGCGACCGTCGTTAACATGCGCTTCGTCAAACCATTGGATGAAGAGATGGTGGTGCGCGTGGCCAAGGAACACGAGCGGCTGGTCACCTTGGAAGAGAATGCCGTTGCCGGTGGCG
>JACKMZ010000009.1 GCA_024235135.1 Gammaproteobacteria bacterium
GCGCGACGTTTCCCGGCCGAAGTATTCCTCCAGGGGACGGCCATTGACCATCATGACACCCGTGCCGGGGCGCAGAAACACCCGCGCTGTGGAAGTCTTACGCCGGCCTGTGCCGTAATACTGCTGCTTGTCTGCCATCGTGTTTGCTCGTTACCTGACGGAACGGTCCAGTCCGCTTAACATTCCAATGACTGCGGCTGCTGGGCGCTATGCTTGTGTTGAGGACCCGCGAATACCTTGAGCTTGCGGAACATGGAGCGACCCAGCGGATTTTTGGGTAACATGCCCTTGACCGCCTCTTCCAGCACCCGCTCCGGCTTCTGTTCCAGCAATTTGCCTAAGGTAATGGATTTCAAATTGCCGATATAGCCCGTGTGCCGGTAATACACTTTGTCGGACAACTTGTTGCCCGTCACCTTGACCTTCTCGGCGTTGACTACAATGATGTAATCGCCTGTATCGACATGAGGCGTATACTCAGGCTTATGCTTGCCTCTCAGCCGACGCGCGATCTCACAGGCTAGACGGCCAAGGGTTTTGTCGGTGGCGTCCACGAGATACCAATCGCGCTTTACCTCGGCAGGCTTGGCACTGTAAGTTTTCATAAAGACTCCACATTTATTCTTGATATGTGCACTAAAGAACTCGTAATCATACGCATGCGGAAAATACTTGGCAAGCTAAGCTTCGCTTTCCTCACTGGCTAAGGTATGCTGTCGAAGCGCTTCTTGTAAGCGTTTCCCGCCTTTGACTCTCCGACCTTTGAATAAGCCAACCCAATGAATGTTCGCCACTACACGTCGCTGGACCATGTTTTCATGCATCTGGATCGGGGTATCCGCACGGTTTTCGGTCGGCCACCGACTACCGGCCGCGCCAATCCGGCTAACATTCCGCTACCGGAAAGACCGCTATCTAAGCCTGAACGACAGCAATCCGTGCGCTTAATGCGGGTTAACCATACCGGGGAAGTCTGTGCCCAAGCGCTGTATCAGGGGCAGGCCCTGACCGCGCGCCGGGCCTCCGTGCGGGAAAGGCTGCAGCAGGCCGCCGCGGAGGAAAACGATCACCTCGAATGGTGTACCAGTCGGTTGCACGAGTTGGGCGGCCACACCAGCATGCTCAATCCCTTGTTTTACACGGGCTCGTTAGCGATTGGCGCGTTAAACGGTCAATTGGGCGATCGTTGGAATCTGGGCTTTCTGGCGGAAACCGAACACCAAGTCGTACGCCATTTGGAGGGCCATCTGCAACGTTTGCCCACCCAGGATACCCGCAGTCACGCAGTTTTGGAGGCGATGCGGAATGATGAGAAGCATCATGCGGCTACGGCTTTGGAATACGGCGGCCGCTCCCTGCCGTGGCCCATTCGCGGGTTGATGCGCGCCGCCGCCAAAGTGATGACGCGCACAACTTATTGGCTCTAGTCTCGTTCAGGCCGGCTAGATATCCAGCCCCTGGCGCAAGTTTTTCCCATAGAAGATTTCCGCCATCTCACGCCGCAGCCGGCGTGCGATCTCGCTTTGCTCGCGCGGGGATATGTCCAGCTTGTCGATGCTAAACAGATAATTGTTCAGATCGAAATCCTTAAGCAACATCTTGGTATGGAAAACATTTTCCTGGTAGACGTTAACGTCGATCATCTGATACCGCTCGCGGGTGTCCCGAGCGATAAAATTCTGGATCGAGTTGATCTGATGGTCGATAAAATGCTTCTTCCCATCCACGTCACGGGTAAAGCCGCGGACCCGGTAGTCGATGTAGACGATGTCCGACTCGAAACTGTGAATGAGGTAATTGAGCGCCTTCAACGGAGAAATGCGACCGCAGGTGGATACATCGATATCCGCGCGAAAAGTGCTGATGCCGTTGTCGGGGTGGCTTTCCGGGTAGGTGTGCACGGTGATATGGCTTTTATCAAGATGAGCCACCGCCGCTTCCCCTTCCCACGGGCCCGGCGATTCGCCATTGCATAACCGCCCGGAGGAGACCGGCTCCTCGGCGATCAGCATGGTGACACTGGCGCCCTTTGGTTCATAGTCCTGACGAGCAATGTTGAGGATGTTAGCCCCGATAATCAGGGAAACATGCTCTAAGATCTCCGTCAGGCGCTCGGCGTTGTAAACCTCATCGATATAGTGAATGTACCTTTCCTGTTCCTCGGCTGTCACCGCATAACAGATGTCATAGAGGTTGAAACTGAGCGATTTAGTCAAATTATTGAAGCCTTGCAGCCTCAATTTGGGGAGTGGTTTCGGTTTCATCATGACTGACCCCCGCCGCCGAAGAACCCTTTCATCAATTATCGTGAAAAGCTGGCAATTATAGCAGCTCTACAACGTCTGTATACTTGCCGATCATTACGGGCGTATTTCATGGAGTTCATAGGTATGGGACATCTCTGCGGTCTTACCGAGCATGATGGAAACCGAACAGTATTTCTCGGCCGACAAAGAGATCGCCCGTTTGACGTGTTCTTCGCGCAGGTTCGCGCCACTGATTACGAAATGAACCTGGACACGCTCGAACACCTTCGGATCAGTGTCGGCGCGCTCGGCGCTGATTTCCACTGTACAGTCCTCCACGGACTGCCTCGCCTTGCGCAAAATATGAAGCACATCGATGGCCGTACAGCCTCCCAGACCGAGTAGTAACATTTCCATGGGACGCACGCCAAGATCGTGACCGCCCACTTCCTGGGCCGCATCCATGACTATCGCGTGACCGCTGCCGGATTCGCCGACGAAGGTCATGTCTTCCAACCATTTGACGCGTGCTTTCATCGCGTTTCGTTCTCCGCTCATAAATAAGAACCGAATAGTTCAGCCAGTTTCTGGCCAGGTTCCGCCGCGCGCATAAAGGCCTCGCCGACTAGAAAGGCAGGTACGCCTTGTTCGCGCAGTAGCGCGACGTCGGCGGGTGTATGTATGCCACTCTCGGTGACGACCAGGCACTCGGAAGGAATCTGCCCAAGCAACTGGAGCGTGGTATCCAGGCGTGTCTCGAAAGTGCGCAGGTTACGATTGTTGATGCCGATAAGCGGCAACCCCAGGGCGAGCGCCCGGTCCAGCTCCTCGCCATCGTGGATTTCGATCAATGCGTCCATGTCGAGGTGCAAAGCCAACTGGGCTAAATCCCGCAGCATGGCGTCGCCCAGGGCGGCGACGATCAACAGTATGCAATCCGCGCCGATGACGCGTGCTTCGTAGACTTGATAAGGATCGACCATGAAATCCTTGCGCAGCACCGGCAATTCACAGGCAGTCCGGGCTTCGCTCAGATAGGCATCGCTTCCCTGGAAAAATTCACGATCGGTCAATACGGACAGGCAAGTTGCGCCGCTGGCCGCGTAGCTGCGGGCAATATCGGCTGGTAAGAAGGGGTTTCGCAACAGCCCTTTACTGGGCGACGCTTTCTTGATTTCGGCGATTACCGCCGCCCGTCCCTTGTCACGCTGGTTTTCCAGCCGTCGCAGAAAGCCACGGGTTTTCGGCAGGTCAACGATGCGCGCACTGAGCTCGCGCATGCTCAGCTCCGTGCTGCGTTCGACGATTTCCTCGACTTTGCGGCCGAGAATTTTTTTCAGTATATCCGGTGTGTCACGCATCGACTCAGACCTGCTGCGTGAAATTCACCAGTTGCTCCAACACGCTCCGGGGAGAACCTTCAGTCAGCAGCGCCCGTGCCCGAGTCACACCCTCGGCCAGGGTATCGGCCAAGCCCGCCGTATAGATGCCGGCTCCCGCGTTCAATGCCACGATGTCGCGCGCCGGGCCTTCCTGATCGGCCAGGACCTGTTGGATCAGCGCCAGGCTTTCGGCGGCGCTTTGCACCCGTAAAGGTTCCAGCGAATGCCGTTGCAAACCGAAATCCTCGGGTTTGACGGTGTAGGAACGAACCTCTCCCTCTACCAGTTCGGCCACCCAAGTGGGGGCGGCGATACTGATCTCATCCAATCCGTCCTCGGAATGCACAACCAGGACGTGCCGGCTACCCAGGCGTTTCAAAACCTGAGCTAGGGGTTCCACCCATTTTCGAGCGAATACGCCCATGATTTGATTGGGCGCATTGGCCGGATTCGTTAGCGGTCCCAGCAAATTGAAAATGGTGCGCACCCCCATTTCACGACGCGGGCCAATGGCGTGCTTCATCGCGCTGTGATGCATCGGCGCGAACAGGAAGCCGATACCCACGGTATCGATGCAGGAACCGATCTGCTCCGGCGTCAAATCCAGCTTGACCCCGGCTGCTTCCAGGACATCGGCGCTGCCGGTTTTGCCGGATACCGACCGATTGCCATGCTTGGCTACTTTGGCGCCCGCCGCCGCGGTGACTAGAGCACTGGCGGTGGAAATGTTGAAAGTTGTGGCGCCATCCCCCCCCGTGCCGCAGGTATCGACTACATGGGGTCCATGCGCCTGCACGGGGGTTGCCAATTCACGCATGACGCCAGCGGCGGCGGCGATTTCCTCGATGGTTTCGCCTTTCATCCGCAAACCGATCAGAAACCCACCGATTTGCGCCGGTGTCGCTTCACCACTCATGATGGTGCGCATCACTTCGGTCATCTCCGTGGCGCCGAGATCGTCCCCTTCGGTGACCCGGCGAATGGCTGTTGGCATATCCATCAGTCGTTACCCATCATTAATGTTGGCGAAGGAAATTGCCCAGCAAGGCATGGCCCGGCTGAGTCAAAATGGATTCGGGGTGAAATTGCACGCCTTCGACCGGCCAGTGCCGATGGCGTACGCCCATGATCTCATCGATGTCGCCGTCCGCCGTGGTGGTCCAAGCGGTGATTTCCAAGCAATCCGGTAGGGATTCCTTTTCGATCACCAGGGAATGATACCGGGTTGCTTCGAAGGGATTGGGCAAGCCCGCGAAGACGCCCTGGTCGTTATGGTGAATCCAGGATGTTTTGCCATGCATGATGCAGCGGGCATGCACGATGCGTCCTCCGAAAGCTTGGCCGATACTCTGGTGTCCCAGGCAAACGCCCAATAGGGGTATCCTCCCGGCGAATTCGCTAATGGTCGGAACCGAGACGCCGGCCTCGTTCGGAGTGCAGGGGCCGGGGGATATGACGATGCGACTCGGCTGGAGGTGGGCGATCTCTTCCAGGGAAATTTGATCGTTGCGATACACTTGCACATTGGCGCCCAACTCGCCCAGATATTGCACCAGGTTGTAGGTAAAAGAATCGTAATTGTCGATCATTAACAGCATGGCGAATGTCCATCTTATCGTGGCCGTCCGTCGGCGGAGGGTGAGATTTCGCCGCCATCGTCAGGCTCACAAGTCGGCTAGGGAAAACGCAAGGGCGTCGCAGGACTCGTCGCCGTCCTTGGATGAGGCGGCAAGAGCCCAAGCGCCGTCGCCCAGACCGAATGCTTCCAGCCGACCCGCCGGAGCGAATGGCTTGAGCAAGGCGCCCTCATTGCAATCCCCGTTCGGCGGTGGCTACCGCCCGGAACATGGCGCGGCGCTTGTTGAGCGTCTCTTCCCACTCGTTGCGTGGGACGGAATCGGCCACGATGCCGCCGCCGGCCTGGATATACAGTATTTTGTTCTGAATGATCGCCGTGCGAATGGCGATGGCCATGTCCATGTTGCCGGACCAAGATAGATAGCCTACGGCGCCGCCATAAATGCCGCGTTTGACAGGCTCCAGTTCGTCGATGATCTCCATGGCGCGAATCTTGGGAGCCCCGGTCAGCGTACCGGCTGGGAAAGTCGCGCGTAAAACATCGATGGCGTCCAGGCCGGGGCGCAGTCGGCCCGTGACGTTGGATACGATGTGCATGACGTGAGAATAACGTTCGATCACCATTTGCTCGGTGACTTTGACGCTGCCGATTTCGCTGACCCGGCCCACGTCGTTGCGCCCTAGATCAATCAGCATTAAATGCTCGGCCCGTTCCTTGGGATCGGCCAGCAAGTCGGTTTCCAAGGCGCGGTCTTCGGCGTCGTTCGCGCCACGCGGGCGCGTGCCGGCGATCGGCCGCACGGTGACCACGCCGTCTTCCAGTCGCGCCAGAATTTCCGGAGAAGATCCGACGATATGAAAATCCCCCGCGTGCAGGAAATACATGTAAGGGGACGGGTTGAGGCTGCGTAACGCGCGATAAAGATCCAGCGGCCGAGCGCCAAATGGGATGGACATGCGCTGTGACGGCACGACCTGCATGCAATCGCCTTCCACAATGTAATGCTTGATGCGGCGTACGGCGTCTTCATATCCCTGCTGGGTAAAAACCGATTCAAAGTCCTGTTCGTGAATGCCGTCACCGTGTGGTTCGGCAAACGTGCCGCGCGTGTAATCGCTGTGTCCGGTGCGCAGTCGTTCCACCCGTTCATCCAGCCGCTGCTGCGCACGTTCATAAGCCTGATCCCGTGTGGCATCCGCCAGGGTGATCAAAAAGAGTTTCCCGGACAGATTATCGAACACCACCACATCCTCGGACACCATCAGGAGAATATCCGGGGTGCCCAGCGGATCGGGATTGGGGCAGCGCGCTAGGCGGGGTTCAATATAACGGATGGTGTCGTAGCCGAAAAAGCCGACCAGACCACCGGCAAAGCGCGGCAAGCCACGCGCTGTTTCGGCGACGCGGTAACGGGCCTGAAAGGTTTGCAGCCAAGTCAGGGGATCGTCGCATTCCAACTGTTCGATCGGTTGGTCGTCCTTCTCCACCACGATGGTTTGACCGCTGATGCGTACCCGCGTGTGGCAGGGCAGACCGATGAATGAATAACGGCCCCATTTCTCTCCGCCCTGAACGGACTCGAATAAATAAGTGTAAGGCTCGTCGGCCAGTTTGAGAAAAGTACTCAGGGGGGTGTCCAGATCGGCCAAGACTTCCCGGACCACCGGGATGCGGTTGAACCCCTGAGCGACGCGCTGCTGAAATTCCTGCTGATTCATGGATAGACGCCTTGCAAGTTGAAATCAATGCCGTGAACGGAAGAGGCAATCAAGCAGAGCGTCGCCATCGAAAATCCGGCTGGGACAGGTCGCGGAGCGCGGTAGCCTTGGGGCGTGCCATGTTGTTTCAGGCGACTTCCTTGAGCAGAGCGGGGAGCTCGGCGATGGACTGGATGACGGCATCAGGCCGGGCCGTACGAATGTCGGCCCCGTGGTTGTAACCATAGGGCACGGCCACGACGGGACAACCGGCGTTGCGCGCCGCGCCCACGTCATTCTGCGAATCGCCGACCATCAGCACCTGGTGGATATCGACGCGCAGGCGTTGCGCCGTCATGAACAACGCATCCGGGGCCGGTTTCTTGCGAGGGGCGCATTCGCCGCCCAACACGACGTCGAAGAATCCGCCCAGGCCAATTTGCTCGACCAGAGGTTCGGCAAAACGGGCCGGTTTGTTGGTGATGCAGGCCATGCGCCAGCCAGCCGCGCGCAATGCCGTCAACCCTTCGGATACGCCGGGGTATAAACGGCTGTGCACGAACAAATTGGCTTCATAGGCGGCGTCGAACAACGGCTTGGCGCTAGCTGTCAGATCGTCCGGCGCTTGGCCTGCCATGTCGTCGGCCAGGGCCCGGCGAATCAGCACTTCCGCCCCATTGCCTACCCATTGTCGGACCTTGTCCTCGCCGCGTGCCGGCAAACCCAGACCACGCATCATGCTGTCCACGGCCACCGCCAAATCGGGCACGGTATCAATCAACGTCCCATCCAGATCAAAGAAGATCGCCTCGATATTCTCGAACATCATCGTTTGCCGCCCACCTGGGCCAATTCGGCGCGCATGGCCGCTACGGTGGTTGCGTAGTCGGCCGAATCGAAAATGGCGGAGCCCGCCACGAAAGTGTCGGCGCCGGCCTCGGCGATGGCGCGGATATTGTCCACCTTCACTCCGCCGTCGATCTCCAGGCGAATTGAATATCCACTGGCGTCGATCAGGCGTCGAGCCTCACGCAGTTTATCCAGCGTTCCCGGGATGAAGCGTTGTCCTCCAAAGCCCGGATTGACGGACATCAATAAAATCATATCGACCTTGTCCATGACATAGGTGAGATAAGTCAAGGGTGTGGCGGGATTGAACACCAAGCCGGCCCGGCAGCCTTGGTCGCGGATCAACTGTAGACTGCGGTCGATGTGCTCGCTGGCTTCAGGATGAAAGGTGATATAGGTCGCGCCGGCCTGTGCGAAATCCGGAATGATGCGATCCACCGGCTTGACCATGAGGTGCACGTCGATGGGGGCGGTGATGCCGTAACGGCGTAACGCGGTGCACACCAGCGGTCCGATGGTCAGGTTGGGTACATAGTGGTTGTCCATCACGTCGAAATGCACGATGTCCGCCCCGGCCGCTAGCACAGCGGCCGTTTCTTCTCCCAGGCGGGCGAAATCAGCCGACAGGATCGAGGGGGCAATCAGAAAAGGCATGGTTCCGCCTGTCGTGGCAAAGGCCTGACGTTCAACTGTCCTGCTCCTTGGGCGGAACATAACCTTCCGGCGGTGTGGCGCCCGCGCCGAAGAAGTACTCTTCCATGCGTTCTTCCAGAAAACGCCGGGCTTGAGGCTCAATGGGCGTCAGCCGGTATTCGTTGATGAGCATGGTTTGGTGTCTCAACCACTGTTGCCAAGCCGCCTTGGAAACGTTCAAGTATATGCGTTTGCCCAGATCGCCCGGATAGGGAAGGCGATCCAGACCTTCTGCTTCGACACCCAATTTGACACATTTCACCATGCGGGCCATGACCCCTCCTCAACATTCGTCTTGCAATTTCGCCAATAGGCGCTGCACCGGCGCGGCCAAACCCCGCGCGTCAGGTTCCTGGGTGTTATACCAAACAAAGCGATCCCCTTCCATCACGCTATTTTCATGGTTTTTCACCGTCGCCCGCAGTGGCTCGATGTCCAGATGAAAATGACTGAAGGTATGACGCAGAACCGTCCAGGGCCGTAAATCGCTGACCAGCAAGCGCAGATGGTGGCGACACCAGTTCGCGACATCGGCATCCATCGGGCATTCGGGAAATCCCCACAAACCGCCCCACAGACCCACGGGGGCTCGCCGTTCCAATAGGACCTCACGATCGGCGTTGGTCACGATCAACTGGCGTGTCCGGCGTACCGGCAGGGTACGCCGGGGTGCGGGTTCCGGAAACGCGTTCTGGCGTCCCATGCGATGGGCCTGGCAACCTTCCGCCACCGGACAGGCGTTACAGCGGGGGTGCGCGCGGGTACAGAGCAGCGCGCCCAAATCCATTATGGCTTGCGTGTACTCGGCGACGCGTTCGCTGGGCGTCGCTTGTTCAGCCAGCATCCACAGCCGTTTCACGACAGCCGCGCGTCCCGGCCAACCGGCGACCGCATAGAAGCGGGCCAGCACACGTTTGACATTGCCGTCCAGAATAGGATGGCGTAGTCCCATGCTCAGAGCCAAAATGGCGCCGGCCGTCGACCGACCCATGCCGGGTAGCGCGGATAAGTCGTCGAGGGTCAGCGGCAAATCGCCCGCGTGGCGGTCTACCATGATCACGGCGGCGCGATGGAGGTTGCGCGCGCGCGCATAATAGCCCAATCCCGACCATAGATGCAGGACCTCATCAAGATGGGCGGCGGCCAGTGTTCTGACGTCCGGAAAACGTTGCAGGAAGCGTTGAAAATAAGGAATCACGGTGGCCACCTGGGTTTGCTGGAGCATGACTTCCGATATCCAGACCCGGTAAGGCGTTGGGTTCGCCTGCCAGGGCAGGTGTTTGCGGCCGTGACGCGCGAACCAGTCGACTATCCGCTGACTGAATTCCGCAGGATTCATCAAAACCGTGGGAACGGTGTTGGAGGGGGGAGAACTCATCATAGCACGTATTCTAATCGCTGGCTGCGGTGATGTGGGCACGACTTTGGGCCTCAATTTGACCCGAGCCGGACACACGGTTTGGGGTTTGCGCCGCCGCGCCTCACTTATACCCGTACCGTTGCAGGCCGTATCCGCCGATTTGGCGGATACGGAGAGCCTGCGGATCGTACCGTCGGCCTTGGACTATGTCGTCTATGCCGCGGCGGCGGATGGTTTCAGTGCGAGCCAGTATCGGACGGCTTACGTCGAGGGCTTACGGAATCTGCTCCATGCGCTGCGAGAGGGGAAGCAGCAACCGCAACGGATTCTGGCGATTTCCAGTACCTCGGTTTATGCCCAACACCAGGGTGAATGGGTCGATGAAATGTCGCCCGCTGAGCCTGAGTCGTTTGCGGGGAAAATTCTCCGGGAAGGAGAAGATTTGTTGTGGAATAGCGGTTTTCCCGCCACCGTGGTGCGCTTCGCGGGGATATACGGGCCGGGCCGCACCCGCCTGCTGGATAGTCTGCGTCAGGGTAACGCACGGTGCGTACCCGGACTGTATACCAACCGCGTTCATCGCGAAGATGGGGCGGCCGCCTTGCAGTTTTTGGTGACGCAAAGGGCGGTCGAGCCATTGTATATCGCGGTTGACGACAGTCCCTCGCTGCAATGCGAGGTATTGAATTGGCTGGCGGGACATCTGGGATTACCGGAGCCGCGATCGGTCAGCGAAGTGGGTGAAGCGGAGGCCGCGCTGCGCGCCAATAAACGCTGCAGCAACGCACGATTGCGTGCGGCCGGATTTCGCTTTCGCTATCCGAGTTACCAGGAGGGATACGGGGATTTACTTAAGAATTATGCGCTGGGCGCGAAAGCGTCGGATGAATCGTCCTAAAACGTGCTGCCGCGGAAATCGTAGGTCATGTTTTCATGCGGTTGTTGCAGGAAATAACCCTGCACGTAATTGACGCCCAGAGACCACAGCACGGGCAGCGTGCGCATATCCTCAATGCCGCTGACGACGGAAGCCGTGCCCAGGGTTTCCAGCCGTACGATCAAATCCTGGAGTTGCTGCTGTTTTTCCGGGTCGTTCACCAGATTCCGGGCAAAATAATTATCCAGCTTGACGCAATCGGCTGGCAGGTTTTCCAGTAAACCCATAGGGTCCACGCCCCGGCCGAAGCTTTCCAGGGATAAGCCGCAGCCCAGGTTTTTGAGGGCGGTTAGAAACCCGCGCGCCAGCCGTTGGTTGCTTTCGGCTACGGATTCCGGAATCTCGAAGACCAGGTGATCGCCTCCCAGACGGTAGGTTTTCAAGGCTTCTTGCAGCCAAACTTCGAAGCCCTTATCCGTCAGCGTCGCAAATGACGCTTTGATGAACAAGGTGGTGGCTATGCCGCGTGCCCAGCGCTCGGCCAATTGCCGGATGGCTTCGGTGATGACCCAGCGGTCCAGAATCTGTCCGGCAGGATGCTGCTGTACGGCGCCGAACACCGCTTTGATGGGGATCTCGTTGCCGTCGTCGTTGTACATGCGCAGCAATACTTCATAGCGTTCGGCCTGATCTCCATATAGGCTGACGATCGGTTGAAATACCAGTTTGAGCCGGCGTTGTTGAAGGGCGTCCTGAACATCTTGCTGGAGTTGCTGGGCTTGGTCGCCACTTTGATCCCAATTGGCGTACAGGTGCTTCTGCAAGTAAATACGCTCGGTTTTTTCCTCGCGTGCTCGGCTGCAGGCCGCGTCGGCACTGCGAATCAAGCCCAGCACATCCTGTTCGGGGTCCGAGGCCACGCTGATGCCGATGCAAACACGCACGCGCAGGCTGTACTTGCCAGTTTCGTAGGGTTTTTCCTCCAACGTATTGCGCAGTTTACGGGCCAGCTCCAGCAGTCCTTCCTGCGGCGTGTCATTGAGTACCAGGGCAAAAATCGATTCGTTGAAACGCGCAACCCAGCGCCGTGGCCCCATGATTTTGCGCATGCGCTGCGAGACCTGCTCCACCAATTCATCCACGACGGCCATGCTGGTGGCATCCCGTAAGGCCCGGAAATTCTCGATCATCAGGAACATCACCACCAGGGAGCGGATGCTGATGCCGAGCGCCGCCAAGTTGTGTTCCAACTGCGTGAGAAGATAACGCCGGTTGTATAGTCCGGTGATGGAATCCTTGTCGCTCAACGTGCTGAGTTTGGCGTTGACGGCGTGGCTACGGCGTAGCCGATGCTGTACCAGCCAATGCAAGAATTCGGGCGCCAGCGGTTTGAGTAGGAGATCGGTCCAGGCGTTTTCCATGCGCAGGCGAGAAAGTTGCGAAGCCAGATCCTGCGCCGAAGACAGCAGGATGATGGGCAATCGTTGGCATTCCCGGTGTTGGGCCAGTGCGCCGGCGAGCTCCAGACCGCTGACATGCTTGAGATCCAAATCAAGCAGCAGGAGGTCCGGCCGGAAGCGATGAACTTCCTGGATCACTTGCATGGGATTGATGACGACCCGCGTACTGACACCCTGTATCTGCAAATGTTTGTCGAGTTGCTTAACCTCGTCCGCGTTGTCGTTGACGATCAGGATACGGCGGTGGCGTTCCTCCAGTTGCTGAGCTAGGGTATCCCGTAGGAATTCCAGCATTTCCGTCATGTCGATGGGCTTGGGAAAATAGCCTGTCGCTCCAGCCCGCCAGGCTTCCAGGCGCGCTTCCAAATCGTCGCGTTCGGCTACGAACAAAACGGGCGTGGTCAGAAAATCCTCGCGCGCGCGCAATTCGGCCACCATTTCAATACCTTCCAGGGACCCTTTGGCCGAGTCCATATCGACGATGACGGCGGCAGGCGCGATTTGAGACAACGCGGTTTCGATCTCGTGGGAGTTATTGAAGTAATGGACCTTATAGCCCACATCCTCCAACTTCGTTTGCAGGGATGTGTTTTGCTCCTCGTCCACCAGGAACACATCCGGTTGACTGCTCAACAGCGAACTGGTGACGGATAGGGTGGAAGTATGTTCGCTGGGATGGAGCAGGCGATGGATTTGATTGAACAACACGCGCAGGCGTTCGCGATCCGTCTCATGGGGTATGTTGCCGCTACTGACACAGGCGTCCAGCAGGTTCTCCAATCGCTTGGCCAGCTCGGTGATCTGGGTGCCGCTGTCCTGTTCGCCCGCGATCTGCGCCATCTCCTGAGCAAGGCGGGCCAGCAGGCTAAAGGATTCATGACTCCATCTGACATAAACCAGCTTCTGCCACAGGTCTTCCATCCTCTTGAGATGTTGCGACAAGCGGGCGAGTTGCTGTTCCGAGGGAGGTGTACCTTGGATCATAAACTTGTCCTTTGTACTGAAACCCTATCGGTTACCGTTCAATGATCGATGATCACGAAAACGTTCAATGTCGGATCAGTAAAATCAACGTTGAGCGAGTGCGGCAGGCTTCAGCCGCTTTGACGGTTGGTTTTCGTCGGTCGATGATTTCGCCGCCGTACACGAAACAGTCCCATGGAGCCCGTGGGGACGCTAGGGAACATCATATGCCATGTAGGACGCGTTGCTATAACGCGTCCGTAAACTCGACGCATTAGCCCATGGCTTAAGGCATTCGCGAGGGTCTTTCGGCCATTGCGTTCTTGGGGGAGAGTCTGGGTTGAATTCGATGTGGCCGCTTTGCTGCGAGCGCCCGCATTTGTAGAATACTTTACTCTAGCCGAACAAAAGTGATTTTTACGGTATTTCACACCGATTACATTTCCTGAACAATTGACTGAGAGGGCAAAATGAAAACAAGCGTACGGTGGCGTATCCTCGCTGTGATGATGGTTGGCGCCATGCTCGGTAGCGCCCACGCGGCGGGCGATCCTGCTGCCGGAAAATACAAGTTTACAACCTGTGCAGGATGTCATGGCGTTCCGGGTTACAACAATGTCTATCCTACCTATCATGTGCCCAAGCTGGGAGGCCAACATCCCGAATACATCATTGCAGCGCTTAAGGAGTATCAGGCCGGCGATCGACCGCATCCGACCATGCACGCCAATGCCTCTACCCTGAGCGATGAGGATATGGCCGATATCGCGGCCTATGTGTCTAGCTTTGGTCCAGCGGACGAAGCCCCACCCGTGCGGGGTAACGCGACGGCCGGGAAACAGAAGAATGCCACCTGCGCGAGCTGCCACGGTCAGGACGGCAACGGCTCCGACCCCAATTTCCCGCGTCTGGCAGGCCAATACGAGGATTATCTGCTCAAGGCGTTGCAGGATTACCATTCAAGTAAGCGCAAGAACGCCATTATGAACGGTATGGTGTCGACTCTTTCGGAACAGGATCTGTCCGACCTGGCCGCCTATTTCGCGGGACAAAGCAAGGGCTTGACCACCGTTACCCAGTAAGATGGCCGGAACATTCCTGTAGGCAATGGTTTGCTACAGGAATGTACTCTCTATCTTTTCGCGACCCTATTCCAGAAGCTAGGAAGCCATGAGAGCCTTCGTCCGTCATCCTGCCGATATCCCGATCGAGATCGAGGCGGGCGAGCGAATTACACATGCCATTCAGCGGCTAAAAAATATCAGCATCGGCGGCTTGTGTTGCCAGTCGCCGTGCTTTTTGGAAAACGGCTTGCTGGTGACGGTCAGAATCGATCTCGTCACGCCTGCTTTCATGGCAACCGGTCGGGTAGTGTGGTGCCATCAGATGGCTAAGCAGAAATTCGAGGTGGGTATTCAATTTCTCGAAGCCAAGGATGTATTCCATGCCCACCGGGTGGAGCAGCTTTGTTACATTGAGGATTACCGTAGAAAGGTTCTGCAAGCCGAAGGTCGGATTTTGGACGGACGTAGTGCGGCCCTCGAATGGATGGCAAAGTACGCTGCTGATTTGCCGCCTTCCTCCACGAACGATAGCGATACGTGAAATCCATGCCCAGCCAGCCGAGTGAAACACTGGAGACTTTTCCCAATCCACAGCCGGATCGGGCGTATACCATTCGCTTGCGGGTGCCGGAGTTCACCTGTTTATGTCCGAAGACCGGCCAACCCGATTTCGCCACGTTGTATATCGACTATGTGCCAGCGGCCTTGTGTTTGGAACTCAAGGCGCTGAAGCTGTATGTCTGGTCCTATCGCAATGTCGGCGCATTTCACGAGGCCGTGACCAACCGTCTGCTCAACGATCTGACGGCGGTGTGTCACCCGCGGTATATGCGCATCAATGCGGAGTTCTATGTACGGGGCGGTATCTACACGAATGTGGTCGTCGAGCACCGCGATCCTGCGTGGACACCGCCGTCTCCCCTCCAGCTGCCCGGTGACGCGCATGATTAATGTTTTTCTCAAGGGGGCGGGTTACGCGCTAGCCGGCTTGCAATGGTTGCCGCGTCCGCAACTACGCCGTTTTGTCGCATTGCCATTATTGATCAACGTCCTGTTGTTCGGCGGTCTGATCGTTTGGGGCGCTCAGGAGTTCGGGCTATTCCTGGATTGGGCGCTGGGATATCTGCCGAGCTGGCTGGATTGGCTACGCTGGCTGTTGTGGCCGCTGTTCGTTATCACCGTGTTGCTGGTGGTTTTTTACTCCTTCACCTTGGCCGCCAATTTCCTCGCTTCTCCATTTAACGGTCTACTGGCGGAACGGGTGGAAATGCTGGCGCGATCGTCATCGAGCCCGCTGGCGGGCGGTTCCCTGTGGAAAGAAATTCTGCGCGCGCCATTTACCGAATTGACCAAACTGGTCTATTTCCTGGTGCGGGCCTTGCCCCTTCTGGTGTTGTTCCTGGTGCCTGGCCTCAATGCACTGGCTCCTTTCCTGTGGCTGGCTTTCAGCATTTGGATGCTGGCGCTGCAATATGCCGATTACCCCATGAGCAATCATGGACTGCGCTTTCGCGAACAGCGCCGGTTGCTGAGCCAGCGCCGAATGTTGGCTTTGGGTTTCGGAAGCGCGGTATTGCTGATGACTCTTGTGCCCATCCTTAATTTTCTGGTCATGCCAGCGGCCGTCATCGGCGCCACCTTGATGTGGGTGGAACAGTTCCCGCAACAGGAACCTAGCCGACAGCCTCCCGCAGACGTCTGACGCCTTCGTTGAGCTTGTCCAGGGAATTGGTATAGGCAAAGCGAACGTGGCGCGCCGCCGCGTGATGACCGAAATCGACTCCGGGCGTGATCGCGACTCCGGCTTGTTCTAGCAGGTTAAAAGCAAATTGGTAGCTGTCATCCGTGAAACGGCTGCAATCAGCGTATAGATAAAAGGCGCCGGCTGGGGCCAGGGGAATGCCAAAGCCCATGTCGCGCAGCGCGGGTAACAGAAAATCCCGGCGCGCTTGGAATGCCTGCCGGCGTGCTTCGAATATGGCCAAGGCTTGCGGACTGAACGCGGCAAGCGCGGCGTATTGCGCCGGTGTCGAAGGCGCCAGAAACAGATTCTGGGCAATCTTTTCGGCATCCCGCACATAGTCAGATGGCGCGACCAGCCAACCCAGGCGCCAACCGGTCATCCCGAAATACTTGGAAAAACTGTTGACGACAAACACATTGTCGGACAATGCCAGCGCGGTGGCGGCGCTCCCTTCGTAGGTCAGTCCGTGGTAGATCTCGTCCACGATAACGCGTCCACCCCGTGCCTCGACCTGCTCGACAATATCACGCAAGTCCTGTTGCGGCACCAGGGTGCCCGTGGGGTTGGCCGGTGACGCCAGCAGAACGGCCACGGTGCGGTCGCCCCAGTGGGATTCGACCTGCGCGGGATTCAGTTGATAGGCTTCTCCGGGCCCGACCGGGATACCGACCGGCTCGCCATTCGCCAGAAGAACGAAATGCCGGTTGCAGGGATAGCCGGGGTCGGTGAGCAATACCTGTTCACCGGGATTGACCAGGGCGGCTGTGGCTAATTGCAACGCCCCGGAAGCGCCGGGCGTGACCAGGATGCGTTCGGGCGCTATCTCGACTCCGTAATGGGATCTGTAATAACCGGCAATGGCCTGCCGCAATTCGATGATGCCGGTAGCGGGCGTGTAATGGGTGCGGCCTTCGCTGAGCGCGCGCCGGGCGGCTTCCATGACCGGTTCCGCGGTGGGGAAATCCGGCTCGCCGACTTCCATATGGATGATCGAACGACCTGCTTTCTCCAGCGCATGCGCACGGGCCAGCAATTCCATGACATGGAAAGGCGCGATGGCCGCCGCGCGGCACGCCCGTGGGACGGAACGGGTCGCCATGGGGGGCGGATTACAGCATCATGCCCTTGTCGATTTCCTCGTTGAGCGACAGGGCGTCATTGCGTGTGTTGGTCGCCATGCCTTCGTGCAGGCGGATCTTCAAGCCGACGTTGTTGCGGGAATCGGCGTTCTTGATCGCTTCTTCCTTGGAGATTTTGCCGTTTTTGTAGAGTTCGAACAAAGCCTGGTCGAAGGTGATCATGCCGCCCTCGGTCCCCTGCTCCATCGCATCCTTAACATAATCGATCTTGCCCTTCTGAATCAGATCGGCGATGTACGGGGTGTTGAGCAACACCTCCACCGCGGGCACTAGACCGCCGTCCAACCCGCGAATCAGGCGTTGGGACACGATGGCCCGTAGATTGAGGGACAAATCCATCAGCAATTGGGCGCGTGCATCCTCCGGGAAGAAGTTGACGATGCGTTCCAAGGCGCCGTTGGCGTTGTTCGAATGCAGGGTGGACAGGCACAGATGGCCTGTTTCAGCATAGGACATGGCGTATTTCATGACTTCGCGGGAGCGAATTTCACCGATCAGAATCACGTCCGGCGCCTCGCGCATGGCGCTTCTCAGCGCATTCTCGAAATCGTGCGTGTCGATGCCGATTTCCCGCTGACCGATGATGGATTTCTTGTGCTGATGGGTAAATTCGATGGGGTCTTCGATAGTCAGGATGTGGCCTGGCGAGCTGGTATTGCGGTGATCGATCATGGCCGCCAATGTGGTGGACTTACCGGAACCGGTGGCGCCGACCATCAGTATCAGGCCGCGTTTTTCCATGACCAACTTGCGCAACAAGGTCGGCAGTCCCAATTCCTCGACCTGGGGAATTTCGCCCTTGATGTAGCGGACCACCATGGAGGTTTCACCGCGCTGCTTGAAAACGTTGGCGCGAAAACGCCCGACCCCCTGTAGCGGAATCGCGAAATTCAGTTCCCATTCCTGTTCGAATTCCTTGATCTGATCGTCTTTCATGACCGAATAGGCGATTTCTCGGGGTTGGCCGGGCATCAACGCCTTGTTGCCAACGGCCCTGACGACGCCGTCGATCTTGATATGAACAGGGGCGCCGACGTAGAAGAACAGGTCGGAGGCGTTTTTGTCCACCATCAGTTTAAGATAGGGGGTGATATCCATGATTCTCTCCGTTAGGTCTGATTAGGGTGAGGAACCACATTCCAGATAAAGTGAGTAGGCACAAAAGCGAATTTTGAGGCTTAGTTTTGTCAACCCATAACCAGGCTTACAAATACCATACCAGTTGTTCCGCCAGTACCCGGTATCTTGCTTTCCCCCTATCCGGCCGCTCCCGCGCTCGTATCGGGTTACATCGTTTATCTGAGACGATTCAAACCGTTAAGCGCCGCTACGCGATACGCTTCAGCCATCGTGGGATAATTGAAGGTGGTGTTCACGAAATAAAGCAGGGAATTGGCATCGCCCTTTTGGGACATGATCGCCTGACCAATGTGGACAATTTCCGATGCTTGATTGCCGAAACAATGAATACCCAACAGCTCCAGCGTCTCGCGGTGGAAGAGGATCTTCAACATGCCCAGTGTCTTGCCCGTAATCTGGGCGCGCGCCAAATTTCTGAACCAGGCATGTCCAACCTCATAAGGAACACTGGCTTCGGTCAGTTCTCTCTCGGTACGGCCGATTGAGCTGATTTCGGGGGAAGTATAGATGCCGGTGGGAATGCTCTCCACCAAACGATACTCACAACGCCCTTCCACGATGTGAATGCCGGCGAATCGGCCCTGGTCATAGGCGGCGCTGGCCAGGCTGGGATAGCCGATCACGTCGCCGACCGCGTAGATATGCGGCAGGGCGGTCTGATAGTCGGCGTTGATCTGCAGTTGGCCACGGCCATCGGGAACGATGCCCAACTTCTCCAGGCCCATGTCCTGGGTATTACCGGTGCGACCGTTGGCCCACAAAAGAATATCGTTCGCGATGGTTTTGCCCGATTTCAATTGCACGGTAACGCGTTCGGGCTTGCATTCCACGGATTCGTAGGTTTCGTTGTTGCGGATGATGACACTCTGATCGCGCAAGTGGTAACTGAGCGCATGGGCGATTTCATCGTCCAGAAACGACAAGAGCCGCGACCGGGTATTGATGAGATCGACTTTGCAGCCCATGCTGCCGAAGATGCTGGCGTATTCGCAACCGATCACCCCGGCTCCGTAAATAGTCACGGTGCGCGGCGTATTGCTCATGCCGAGTATCGTATCGCTGTCGTAGATGTGCGGGTGGCTGAAGTCCACATCGGCCGGATGATAGGGCCGTGAGCCGGTGGCGATCACGAAGTGCTCCGCGCTGAGCCGGAGAACAGGCCGCCCATCCTGTGGCTGAACTTCCAGGGTATGCGCATCATGGAAACGGGCGTGGCCATGAAACACCGATACCTGATTACGGTCGTAGAAATCCTGCCGCATGATGACCTGTTGGTCGATCACCGATTGCGCATTGCGGAGCATGTCGGGAAAGGCGGGACGCATGAAGCCACCCGTTCGCCGGATGTAAGGATTGCGATTACTTTCCATGATCTGGCCGATGGCTTGGCGCAGCGTCTTGGAAGGTATGGTTCCCCAATGCGTGCAACCGCCTCCGACCCGTTCGTGTCGTTCGATCACCGCCACCGATTTGCCAGCCTTGACGATGCTCATGGCGGCGCCTTCGCCGCCAGGCCCGGTACCGATGACAATGACATCGAATGAGTTGGCGCGCATGAGTTTCTCCCGCTGGTTAGTCTAGCCCTAGGCTGAGTGAGCTTTTGCAGGGGCCATCGGATAACGCCGAGTCAACGGTGGGCTACTGCCTAAGCCCGCCCTTTGATGTAGCCCAGACTTTCTAATTTTAGAATAATGCGGTGAGCGGCTTGATCCGGAGTACATTCCGCCGTATCAATCAGTACTTCGGGTTTGGCGGGCGCCTCATAAGGATCGTTGATACCCGTGAACCCCTGGATGATGCCAGCGCGGGCCTTGGCATACAAGCCCTTGCGATCGCGGGCTTCGCAGACCTCCAGGGCGGTGGCTACGTACACTTCCATGAACCCGCCCACCGGTTCGATCATCTCTCGCACTTCGCGCCGAGTCGAGGCATAGGGCGCGATAGGCGCGCAGATCGCTATACCGCCGTTTTTGGTGATTTCGCTGGCGACAAAACCAATGCGCAGGATATTGATGTTGCGGTGTTCCTTGGAAAATCCCAGTTCGCTCGACAAATGCTTGCGTACGATGTCTCCATCCAGCAAGGTGACGGACCGACCACCCAACTCCATCAGTTTCGTGACCAGGGCGTTGGCGATAGTGGATTTACCCGCTCCCGAAAGCCCTGTGAAGAACACCGTGAATCCCTGGCGATGGCGCGGTGGGTGCGTTCTGCGTAATTCCGTGACGACTTCGGGATAGGAGAACCAGTCCGGAATATCCAGGCCCTCCTGAAGGCGTCGTCGAAATTCCGTACCGGAAATCGCCAATACCGATTCTTGGGGTTGAACTTCATCGACAGGTACGTATTCCGCCCGTTCCTGCACGTAGACCATTTCCTGAAAGGGGACCATTTGAATGCCGAGTTCCGCCTGATAGCGGTTCACCAACTCCTGAGCCGCGTAAGGGCCGTAGAAGTCCTGACCCTGACTGTTCTTGCCAGGGCCGGCGTGATCGCGGCCGACGATGAAGTGCGAACAGCCGTGATTCTTACGAATGATGGCGTGCCACAAGGCTTCCCGCGGACCGGCCATGCGCATAGCCAGATGCAGTAGGCTGAGCGCCGTGGTTTGTTCCGGAAAGCGTTTGAGCAGATGTTCGTAACAGCGGACCCGTGAATAATGGTCTATGTCGCCCGGCTTGGTCATGCCGACTACCGGGTGAATCAGCAGGTTGGCTTCGGCGAGTTGGGCGGCGCGGAAAGTCAGTTCCTGATGGGCGCGATGCATGGGATTGCGAGTCTGGAAAGCGACCACCCGTCGCCAGCCCAGCTTGTTGAACTTGTCCCGCAGTTCCCGCGGAGAATCCCGCAAATGTTTGAAGTCGTAGTGGGTCGGGGGCTCCAGGCCATGTACACGTCCACCCACATACCAGGAATGGGTTTTACGCAACAGATAATCGACACCGGGATGGTCGGAATCGGTGGTTCCGAACACAGCCAAGGCTTCCTGCTCTTTGTCGGGTTGCCAGACGTCGGTCACCTCCAGAACGGCGAGCAACACGCCTTCCGGATCGTACAGGGCCAGCCGGCTACCTGCGCTCAGCGTGTCGGCGACCGCCGCAGTCACGTCCAACATGATGGGCATGGGCCACAGCGTACCGTTGGCCAGACGCATATCCGTCAGCACACTCAGGTAATCTTCCCGACCCAGGAAACCGGTCAATGGAGAAAAGGCGCCATTGAGCAGCAGCTCCAAGTCGCAGATCTGGCGATGGGTCAAATTCCAAGAGTGATACTCGTGGGCCCGTTGCTTTTCCACCTCGGTATCTTCAGGGGACAACAACAGATGGGTGAGTACACCGCCATGCGGCTGAATGAGATTGGTCATGCTGTGCTCGCTATACAGGGATTGAATCGAGAAATAGGGAGTGTTTGCGTTTGGGTATTCAGGGATCGAGCGCGAATGCGAGAGGATCGGGCAAGCCGATGCCGGGTGTTTCCGTAATCATATCCTGCTTTCAAGGGTTGCTGGCGAGCCAGCAACGCACGCCTGTATAGGTCTTCCTGGCTATTTCGAACAGGATGAGGCCGATCACCAGACCCAGGCTGTCGATAAGCCAATCACTGAACTGTGGCACACGTCCTTCCACGAAAAATTGCAGGACCTCGCTGATCAATGCCAGTAGCAGCAACCCGCATAACAACTTGGCGTGCCCTTGCCGGGGGTGCGCCCACCGTAGGGCAAAGGCGAGCAGTCCGAACAGCAGCAAATGTCCCAGCTTGCTGATCAGAGCCGGGTCTCCATGGCGATCGGCATCCGCGAGAAAACCCAGCCGAGGCGCCCAGTGAAGGATCAAGGCTTCGATATCCGTTTCCAGTATCAGTTTTGTTTCGACCGGGATGAGCGTGCCCATGAAAATGCCAGCGATCGCCCCATAAATCAACAAATAGGGTGGGTTCAAGCGCCATTGGTCACGATAGGACAGCGCTAGCCACAACAGCGCGATGCCCCACAGGATCATGCCCAATTTTTGGTAAATGGGGTAGTAACCCTGTTCTTCCACGGCCCGCAGACTGAGATGCCGGGCCGATAAGCTCCCGGTGGCGCCGATCAATTGCAGGCCAACCTGGACTTGGTGGGCCGTCGTAGGTACGTGGAAGTCGGCCTGATAGATTTGCCAGGTGTGCGTACCTACCAGGTCGGCCACGATATGGGGTACCCGCAGCATGTGTTCGGCAGTATCGAAGCTGGCTAGCACCAACCGTCCTTTGTGCCAGAATCGTTCGCCGGGCCGAATGTCATCGGCTTTGAGTTCTCCAGACAGGCGCAATAAACGATAGCGCTGGGGTTCGCCTAGCCATTGGCGTACCGCCACACCGGCACCGCGTTCTTTTTCTCCGGCGTGCAGAGTGATTTCGCCCGGCCCGGTGATGACGGCGCTGCCCAGCCCCGTCAGATCCCAATGCGTGAAACCCGCCTGGAAGCCAGGGTCAACCAGCAGTTCGGGACCCACGGCGGTATAGCGGTCATAAAATTTGAAAAAGCCCAATGTGCCGATGATCAACGCCATCAACACTAACCAGCGAATATCAAGCGGAAAGGAAAAGCCCAGGGGAAGATCTGAAAAGCGGGCAGTCATCAGCCGGTAATGAGCTTGCGCAACTCCTCGGTGCGCTGTTCGAGCAGTGCAGGGTCGGCACGGGTTTCCACGTTGAGCCGCAACAGGGGTTCGGTGTTGGATGCTCGCAAATTGAACCGCCACTGGGGAAATTCGACGCTGACGCCGTCGGTGTAATCCAGTTTGGGGTTCTGGCTTTGATAGACGCCGAGTATCCGCTGTATTGCCGCCTGGACATCCTCGACCCGGAAATTGATCTCCCCACTGCAGGGAAACGCCTGCATGGCCGCCGCTACCAACTCGGACAAGCGGGCTCCCTGGCATAGCCGTTCGGCGATCAGCAACCACGGGATCATGCCGCTATCGCAATAGGCGAAATGACGGAAATAGTGGTGGGCGCTCATTTCCCCACCATACAGGGCGTCTTCCACACGCATCCGTTCCTTGATGAATGCGTGGCCGGTCTTGCTCTGTACCGGTTGGCCGCCGTGGGCGCGTACGCGTTCCAGGGTATTCCAGGTCAGCCGGGGATCATGGATGATCCGGGAGCCAGGATTTTTCTCCAAGAGAATTTCCGCTAGCAGGCCCACCAAATAATAGCCCTCGATGAAGCCACCCTGCTCATCGAAAAAGAAGCAGCGGTCGAAATCGCCGTCCCATGCCAAGCCAAGATCAGCGGCTTGATCGATTACGGCCTTATGGGTCGCTTCCCGACACTCCGGTAGCAGGGGGTTGGGTATGCCGTGTGGAAACCGCCCATCGGGTTCATGGTGGATTTTGTGAAAATGAAACGGCAGATAGGGTTCCAACTGGTCGATCACCAAGCCGGCGCCGCCGTTGCCGGCATTGACCACGATCTCCAGGGGTTGCAATGCATCGCGTTGCACGTAACCGAGTAGATGTTCAACGTAGGCCGATTTGCTGTCCTCCAGAAGGTATCGACCGCGTCGACTGCTGGTGGGATAGCGATGACCCTCAGCCAAGCTGCGGATGGCGTCCAAACCACTGTCGCCACTGATGGGCCGAGCGCCCTCCCGCACCAGTTTCATGCCGTTGTAGTCCGCGGGGTTGTGGCTGGCGGTGACCATGATGCCCCCGTCGGTCCGGTGATGAAAAACGGCGAAATAGATTTCCTCGGTGCCACACAAACCGATGTCCAGAACGTCCACACCGCTGTCCAGCAAACCTTCCACTACGGCTTGACACAATTCGGGACTGCTTAAGCGTACATCACGACCTACCGCAACCCGTTGTGGTTGGATGAAAGCGGCATAGGCTCGACCGATTCGATACGCGATTTGCGGATTGAGCTGGTCGGGCATCCGGCCCCGGATATCGTAGGCTTTGAAACAATTGAGGGTGGCCATGGGAATTGCTATTGCGAGGGTCGGTGTCGCCGACAAGATCAGGGTGTGGATTGCCGGCCATAAGCGTCATCGAACCGGACGATGTCATCCTCTTCCAGATAGCTACCGGATTGCACCTCGATCAACTCCAAGGGAATTTTCCCTGGGTTTTCCAGGCGGTGCAGGGTGCCGACAGGAATATAAGTCGACTGATTCTCGCTCAGCAAGAATACTTCGTCGCCTCGCGTGACGCGCGCCGTGCCTCTGACGACCGTCCAATGTTCTGCCCGGTGATGGTGCATTTGCAGGGACAGGCTAGCACCCGGATTGACCGTGATGTGTTTGACCTGGAAACGTGCGGCGGTATCTATCGAATCATAACTACCCCAAGGCCGATAGACCTTTCGGTGGGTGCGATATTCCGGGCGTTGTTCCTCCTGTAGCCGGGTAACGATCTGTTTGACATCCTGAACCTGTGATTTATGAGCGACCAATACGGCGTCGCTGGTTTCGATGACGATCAGGTCATCAACACCCAGGGTGGCGACCAAACGGTCCGAGGAATAGACATAGGAATCGCGCGTTGCAAGGGTTACGACATCACCCCGTAAGCTGTTGCCGTTGGCGTCGTGTTCGCCCACTTCCCAGAGCGCCGACCAGGAACCGATGTCACTCCAGGCCACATCCAAGGGTTTGACGACAGCATCGGCCGTTTTTTCCATGATGGCGTAGTCGATAGAATCGCTGGGACAAGTGGTGAAGGCATCGCGTTCCAGACGCAAGAAATCCAGATCTCGCTGATGAGTGGCGTAGGCCTGCCGGCAAGCCGCCAGTATCGCCGGCGAAAAAAGCTCCAGTTCTTCCAGAAAACGCGAAGCACGAAACAGAAACATCCCGCTGTTCCAATAATAGTGGCCGGAAGCGACGTACTGTCTTGCGGTGTCCTGGTCCGGTTTTTCCACGAAGCGTTCTACCGGCGATACCGTGCCGTCCGCCGGTCCGGCCTTGATGTAGCCGTAGCCGGTTTCCGGACTGCGTGGCACGATACCGAAGGTGATCAATTTGCCCGCCTCGGCATGACCGAGGACCGCCGTCACCGTGTTGCAAAAGGCATCCTGCTCGGTAATGACATGATCAGCGGGCAACACCAGCAGGAGCGGGTCTTCTCCTTGTTCTAAACTATGAAGCGCAGCGACCGCGACGGCGGGCGCCGTGTTGCGTCCTACGGGCTCCAGAATGATCGCCGCCGGCGATAGCGCGAGACTGTGCAGTTGTTCGGCGACCAAGAACCGGTGCGTTTCGTTGCACACCACCACGGGGGCCGTCGCGCCGGGCAAGTGTTGCGCACGTAACACAGTGTTTTGCAACAAACTTCGGCTATTGGCCAGAGACAAGAACTGTTTGGGGTGAATTTCTCGGGATAATGGCCAAAGGCGACTACCCGTACCACCGGAGAGGACTACAGGAACTAGCATGATCGTTGATGTACACCTCAAACGCGCCGGAGGGTTCAAGCCATCCGGTGGAGTTGTGTTATTGGCTGCGATTATACGCTATCCGCAAGATCCCGTATTACCCTGAAAACCCGACGCTTGCTCTCATCTTTTTGTAGAACGAGGTGGTCTTATGCCTCGAATAGGCGGCCCATTTGGCGAACAGGGTGTAAGAACTGGCTGAATCCACCCAGCATGCAATAAGAAGCGACCGGTGCTAAGGTGCAGCCCTTCCACAAAGGATTTCCCAATAAGCGATTTCCACGCGGATCATTCTCGTATACTCGTTAAACATCCCAGTGATCGTGTGACTATTAGAGTATAAACATGAAAACGCGTGAGCGGATTCTGCTAACCAGCTTGAAGCTGTTCAATGAGAACGGAGAGCCGAATGTGAGCACCAATCACATTGCGGATGAAATGGATATCAGCCCCGGCAATCTTTATTACCATTTTCGTAACAAGGACGACATTATTCTTTCCTTGTTCATGCAGTTCGAAAAGCAGATTTCCGACGCGCTGGAAGCGCCCACGGCACGCGCGTTGAACATGGAGGACATGTGGCTATATCTGCATTTGGTATTTGAAAGCATCTGGCAGTACCGCTTTCTCTACAGGGATTTAGACAATATCCTCATGCGGAATAGAAAGGTACGTCTGCGCTTCAAACGTATACTGGAACGAAAAATCCGAACGGCGGTGGCCATTTGCAATGGTTTGGTGGATGCGGGAATTATGCACGCCACCACCGAGGAAACCGAAGCCTTGGCCAATAATATCGCCGTCGTCGCGACGTACTGGCTAAATTATCAGCGTATTCGGACGGACAAGCAGGAGGAGAACGGAGACATAGGGCGTGGCGTGTACCAAGTCATGACCCTCGTGTCCCCCTTTCTCGTCGAGGAGATGCGCCACCTACTCTATCGCTTGAGCCACGACTACCTGGAGTAGGGGGTAACTAAAGTTGCGGGATGCGGGGACCTGACAGGTAGCCGTCAATGTCCTCGGCTTATACGATTATTTGCCGAGTCCCTTCACGGTCTGATTCAATTCTTCCACACGCTTGGTCAATTCCTGAACGTCGTCATTGGTGGGTACACCCAAGCGATTCAGCACACGTGCTACGCGATCCTCGAAAACCTGTTCGATTCCATCCCAAGTATCCGTAGCCCGGCCCCTGACTTTCTCAACCTGCCCCTTTACGCCGTCCAGCGTTTCCTCCGCGACCTTGCGGGTACGGGATTCGATTTTCTCGCCTTCCTTGACCAGCGATTCGAATAGCCGGCTTCCTTCTTCTTCAGCCTTAGCGAAGGCGCCCAAGCCAGCCAGCCAGATTTGACGGGCAACATCAAGCATATTGAATTCTTGTTTATCGGTTGGTTTTTCTTTCAGTTTTTTCGCGGTCATAAGACAACCTCCTTAATGTTCAGATGCCTGGATGGCGGCTATCTCTGCAAACAGTGTTTCAATACAGCACAGGGTTAAGGCGCGCCTTATTGAAATTCATTAAGCGTTCTTTTGAAATTGTGCGTTAGCGAATTTTTATGAATGACGAGTGTTTCCGAATGGGACTCCTCTTGTAGACCTGTACTGAAATGGCGATTTTTGTCTTCCAGAATGTCCATGCGCAAAGTGATGCCATGACGCGCCAATATGGGCTCCAGATCTTCGTAGCGTTCCAGCAGATCGCTGCGAATCGTCTGATAGGCGTGTTCACAGACCCAATACCGATTGGAGAAACTGAACACATTGGCGAAAAACATTTTTTCGTCATCCCGATCCGGCTCGAACAGGATCACGTCGGCATTCTCGTACTGAGAATCGTAGGCAGCCATGCTGACTTCCAGGCGTGAATGAATTAGCGAGCGAAAGGTTTGGGACAGCACCACTGGCAGCCCCCCATCCAATAGCGTGTCGTGTTTGGGGATGCCGGCCTGAGCCGCCAAGTTGGCGTCGAAAGGTACGATGGGGTTGAGGCAGATCACGAGATCGGCGCCTTCGTCCAGCGCGACTGAAGCGTGCATGGTTTTGATCAAGGCGCCGTCGACATAGTGATGCCCTTCGATCTCCACGGGAGGGTAAAGACCCGGCAGCGCCGTGCTGGCTTGTAACGCCTTGGATATGGGGATGTGATCATAGCCCGGAGCGCCGAATTTTATGGATTCCCCCGTGTCGAGTTCCACGGCGATGACATACAGCTTTTGCTGCAATTGGCGAAAATCGTTGCTCCGCCCTTCCTTACCATAGACCTGGGAGAAAAACCGGCTGATCGGTTCATTGTCGAAAAAGCCAGTCGGCATGGCCTGGGATAGACTGGTCAGCGATTCCAACAAGCCTTGATCGAAGGGGTTACTGAAGAAACGCCATATCGAGTCGAAAAACAATTTTGGCAAGGAACTGAGTCGACGTAGATATTCCCCAAATGCCGGGGTCAGGAACATCTGCGGATTGAATGGATGTTCGCTGGGTTCGTCGCGAATGAAAGTGCGGCACATATCGGCTGTCGTCAGATGATTGACTAGGTTGGCGGCAATCACCGAGCCCGCGCTGACTCCGACGTAGACGTGCAATTTGTTGAAATCGATGCTTTCCAGCGCCTCGTCCAACGCCCGCAAGGCGCCTATTTCATATATGACGCCCAACGGGCCGCCACCCGCCAAAGCCAAGCCGATGCGTGAACCTTCGGTCGGCTGATAATTCTCGGGCTGGGTTCTCAACATATCGCCTCCTTCCTCCTCAGCAGACGGATGGCTGCAACGGATCGGGCGTATCCTGGACTGTTAATATTGTGATGAAACTCGTCGGGAACCTCTCGCGGAGCACGGTTACCGCTCATGAGTTAGGATTTCGATAGCGATTTTATGCTCTCGTGCAAGGCTTCAACGCGTTTGGAAAGATCTTCGATATCCTGGGTCGTGGGGACACCCAGGCGATTCAGGACACCGCTTAGCTGGTCTTCGAACATATTCTCGACTCGGTCCCAGGTATCCGAGGCTTTGCTTTTCGCCGCGTCCACCTTGCCTAACATTTCTTCGATTTTCCCACTCGCCACCTTGCGGGTGCTGCTCTCAAACTTTTCACCTTCCGTTACGAGGTATTCGAACAGCTTGCTGCCTTCCGTTTCCGCTCTGGTAAAAGCCCCTAAACCAGCCAGCCAAATTCGCCGGGCGTAATCGACGACAAACTGTGGCCGTTGCTCCTTACCGTTGCCGACATTCAGTTTCTTAACCATTGTCGAAATCCTCTGCGAAGCCCTACTACAATCAACGCTAGCAATATCTTTATCCATAAAAATCAGAGCGTTGTTAGCCAATTGCCGATCTCCGAAGCAATGCGAAGCATAACATCTGGATTGTTATAATCTAACAAATCCGACTAGAACAAACACACTAATCTCGCGATAATCCGGCATGCCGTGAACCCTGCTTTTCGACTGGATAATACCGCTTTCCATCGATTGAAGATTAGAAACAAGCCCAGCGCATTTTATTGAGCCACTCGCGAATGTTTCTAGGGTATCCGTCTAAGCGTCAGTATCCAGGGTTTCTCCCCATGGTTCCATGATGGTGGTCAGTAATAGATTTTCGAATTCCCGACCAAATCGGCTGATGACGGATTCGGGATCGTCGACCATGTTGCTGTCGGTAATCAAGCCGAACTGCACAAAGCCGTTGTAAGTCAGAATACTGACCCCCATTCCGATGCTGCCCGATTGGGGAACCCAAAACATCATTTCCCGGACTTTGGCGCCCGCGAAGTACAGGGGCATCTGTGGGCCGGGAACGTTGGTCATCACGGCCGTGGCTTTTTTGCTGAGGATTTTGATGGCAGAGGCTTGCACGATCTTGGGACTCAAACCCAAAGTGCCCAACAAGCCCAGTGCCAGGATAGCCTGGTAGGAGCCCTTCAGTTGCTCCATGCGTTCTTTTACTTCGAACAGGCGGGTCAGCGGATCTTCGATGCCGATCGGCAAAGTCAGGAAAACCAGCCCGAAAAAGTTGCCGAGATTATGGGCCTTGTCCAAGGGACGTAGATTAACCGGGACGGTAGCCCGGATTTCCAAGCCCTCGACGCACTCGCCTTGATCAGCCAAGTAGGCGCGCAAGGCTCCCGCCACACACGATAGCAGTACGTCATTAATCGAGCAGTTCAACGCCTTGCCGATTGCCTTAACTTCCGCTAATGGCAAAGGCTCGATCCAGGCTACGCGTTTGGAAACGCCCGGTTTGCCTTTAAACAGGGTGGATGGATCATCCGCCATCACCAACAGTTTCGCCGCTTCCGAAAGAAGACCAACTCCTTGTTTAGCGTATCCGGGCAAGTCCGGCGCATGGCGAACCACTTCCATGCCTTCCTCCAGCAGGTGCTGACCGGCTTTGACGGCGTTGTCCACAGCCTCCAAGGGATGGAACAAGAGCTCGAAAATTCCACCTTCCCCTTTGTGCTCAGCATTCCGTCGATGTTTGGGAAGAGCGGTGGGAATCGGGGTGTGGGTGACCTGTTCGGTGGGGGACATCGTCGTCATTGACAACAACACGTGGATCAGCGCGATGCCATCGGCGTAGCAATGATGAATGCGCCCGATCAGCGCGCTGCCTCCCTGGTAGTCTTCGACAAGATAGTATTGCCAGAGCGGTTTGGAGGGGTCCAACGGGGTGCTCATCAAATCGCTGACCAATTCCTCCAATTCCTTTTTCCCGCCGTTCCCCGCTAGACCGATGCGGCGGACGTGACTGTTCAGCGTAAAGTGCGGATCGGTTTCCCAATAAAAACCGCCGGCGTGGTGCACTGGCTTTTGCTTGAAGCGGCGGTGGCTGAGGAACAGCGTGGCTATGGTTTGGCGCAAGGCGTCCAGGGTGAGCCTGTCTTCAAAAACCATGACCGAGGTGATCATCATCAAGTTATAGGGGCGATCCATTCGCAGCCAAGCTGTGTCGATGCTCGACATGTGTTCACGTTCGGGTGCAGCGGACATATTCGGGAATCTAACCTTGTCTGGGAGTTTAATAAGCAGCCAGTATCACCATTGCGGTTCCACACCCGTAGCCGGTGCTCGAACGGGTCTCCTGGGTACCGCAGTTAGCATTGCCAGCCATGCCTTATCGCCATTACACTTCACACTCGGCAAGTGTAGCAGATCCATTGTTTTGCCTAATGAGATAAGCTCAGTTTTATCATTTTTACCACCTGTTCGAGGAGTGACCATGTCAGACTTAGAAGCCCGCTTCAAAACCGCCTCAGAAGAAGTCCTCAAGCTCAGCAAGCGCCCCGACAACAAAACCAATCTGCAGCTTTACAGCCTTTTCAAACAGGGTTCGTCGGGCGACGTGCAAGGAGAGCGGCCGGGGTTCACCGATTTGATTGGTCGCGCCAAATACGATGCCTGGGCCAAACTGGCGGGCACCGGCCAGGAAGAGGCGATGCAAAAATACATCGACGTGGTCGAGGACCTGAAGGCCAAGGATCAAGGCGCCTGATACTGAAACCCAGTTCAGGGACTGTGCTTCCCTCCGCTTAAGGCCGTTGGATAAGCGCGGCGTATTAGCGGAGGGAGGCTGGTTTGGGCCATTCGCGCGTGCGATTGCAAATCGGCGATCCAGCGCCGGCGTTTGTCGGCCTCACCGGTGATGGAAAAACCATCGGCCTGCGCGATTTCGCCGGAAAGAAGTTGGTACTGTATTTTTACCCCAAGGACGATACGCCGGGTTGTACCCGGCAAGCCTGTTCACTGCGGGACTACAATGCACAGATCAAGGAACGGGGTGCGGAGATTCTCGGGGTATCCACCCAGGATGCGGCGTCCCATGAACGCTTTAGCCGTAAACATCGACTGAACTTCCCCCTGCTGGCCGATGCCGACAAGGCCGTCAGCCAGGCGTATGGCGCGATGGGCGGCGGGGGACTGCTGGGCGTCGCGATGGACCTGCTGGGTTTGGCCCGGCGCATCACCTTTATCATTGATGAGCAAGGCCGGATCGCGCAGATTATCGACAGCCCCGATTGTTCCAATCATGCGCGCGAAGTGCTGGGTCTGCTCTGATAGCGGTCCGTGAGAGTTGTCATCGTCGGCGGCGGCTATGCCGGTATGGCGGTACTCATCAGTCTGCGTCAAAGCGCGGTCGATGTGGAACTGCATCTGATCGATCCCAGCCCCTTTCACTGCAAACTCACCCACCTACAGCAAACTCTGCGTCGCCCCTGGGTTGAATGCCGAGTCGCTTTGGCCGATTTGGCCGAGCGTTTCGCATTCACTCATCATCGTTGGGCTTTGCCTATCGACAGTGAGCAGCTCCTTCAGTGGCAAGCGCAACGCCGTATCCGGCTTCCTACCGGTGTTCTCGATTTCGATTATGCCGTCATCGCCACCGGTTCCCGACCCCGCGCCATGCCCAAGGGGTCGGATGTTTATGATCAGTGCGATTTTCTGCGCCAGGAGGGTCAGGACGTCCTGGCTCGCTATCTGGAGCGCACCCGTTTTCAGCGTCGCGGTATCAACGTCGTGGGGGCGGGGCCGAGCGGGCTGCAGTTTTTATTCGAATTGCACGGGTTGCTATCGGAACTGGGCTACGACGATCGCCTGCGCTTGATCGATGGGCGGACCCGATTATTGCCGCAACTGCCCGAGGGCTTCGATCGTCACCTTCGCCAGCGATTGGCCGGGGCGGGTATCGAGTATCTCCCCGGCACCCGCTATCTGGGCGCCCACGATGGCGCGATCGAAGTGCAGGACAACTCGGGGAAATACCGCCTGACTTCATCGCTGACGCTGCTGTTCCCCGGTGTCGAACCTTATCCCGAAGCTTTGCGCGCCAACCGGTATGGGCGTCTGAAAGTGGCGGACCGACTGCTATGGAATGTTTTCGCGGCCGGCGATTGCGTTCGTTTCGATGGCTCGGGTCTGAACACGTTGAGCGCGCAGGCCGCCGTGCGTAAAGGCAAACAAGTGGCGGAAAATATCAAGCGGGTCCACCAAGGCCGTTGGCCCCGCCTCTATGCGCATCCCGATCGAGGTTTTCTGGTGAGTCTGGGTCCCTGGGATGCGCTAGGTTGGCTGCTCGTCCCGCTGAATCGGGTGACTGGGCTGAGCGCCTTCATCGCCAAGGAAATGGTGGAAAAACAGTGGGATTTGTTTCTGGAAGGGATAGACACCTATTTTTAAGACAGGCGGGGACGGTTTGGCTGGATTACCATGGCCTGTCCGCATACAATTCAAGACCATTTGACGCTGTTAGGGGCGGTGTCGAGCGGCCAAAAAAATTCGCGGCCCATATCGCGTCTCCTGCAGTCCACGCGCCAGCTTAATCACAACGCCAGCTTAACCCCAACCGAAGAGAGGTAGACATGGTGGAACGCGAAAGTATGGAATATGACGTCGTCATCGTCGGCGCCGGTCCATCCGGGCTCACGGCAGCCATCCGACTGATGCAGCTAGCCGCTGAAAAAGAACAGGAAATCACCGTTTGTGTCCTGGAGAAAGGTTCCGCGGTCGGCTCTCACATTCTGTCTGGTGCGGTGTTCGAACCCCGTACCCTGAACGAGCTGATTCCGGACTGGAAGGAAAAAGGTGCGCCACTCGATGTGCCCGCCACGGATGACAACTTTGTCATGTTGCTCAACAGCACGACGGCAGTGCCGATGCCGACCCCGCCACAGATGTACAACCACGGCAATTTCATCATTAGTGAAGCGAATTTCACACGCTGGTTGGCGACCCAGGCGGAAGAACTCGGCGTGGAGATCTATCCGGGTTTTCCCGCGGCCCAGGTGATCTACAACGACGACGGCAGCGTGGGCGGCGTGATCACGGTTGATAAGGGATTCGATAAGAATTGGCAGCCTACCGACAACTTCGAACCTGGCATGGAACTGCGCGCCAAATACACGATGTTCGCCGAAGGATGCCGGGGATCGCTCACGCGCACCCTGGAAGAGAAATTCAAGCTGCGCGAGAACATGGACCCGGACATCTATGGCAAGACCCAGGCCGATCCCCAAACCTACGGTGTCGGTGTTAAGGAAATCTGGGAAATCAAGCCTGAAAAGCATAAACAAGGCACGATCATGCATACCGTAGGTTGGCCGCTGGACGCTGGTACCTATGGTGGCTCCTTTATTTACCACATCGAGAATAATCAGGTGGCGGTCGGTTTCGTGGTGGGACTCGACTATAGCAACCCGCATATCAGCCCATTCGACGAATTCCAACGTTTCAAGACGCATCCCAAAATCCGTCCTTTGTTCGAAGGCGGCAAGCGTGTTTCCTACGGCGCCCGCGCCTTGAACGAAGGGGGTTGGCAGTCGATACCCAAGTTGACCTTCCCCGGCGGCATGTTGATCGGCTGTTCGGCCGGCTTTCTCAACACGCCCAAGATCAAGGGTATACACACCGCCATGAAGTCTGCCATGGTGGCGGCTGAAGAAACCTTCGAGGCGTTGGTTCAGGGAGGCACCACCAAGGAACTGGTCAGCTATCCACGCAAATTGCTCAAGGAAAGCTGGTTGGGTCAGGAACTTTACGTTGCGCGCAATGTGCGCCCCTCCTTCCAGTGGGGCATGTGGGCGGCTCTGGCTTACGCCGGTTTGGATACTTATGTGTTCCGTGGCAAGGCGCCCTGGACGCTGCATTTCAAACACGCCGACAATCAAACGTTGAAGAAGGCCAGCGAGGCTCCCAAGATCGACTATCCTAAGCCGGACGGAGTGATTTCCTTCGACAAATTGTCGTCGGTGTATCTGTCCAACACCCATCATGGCGAGCACCAGCCGGCGCACTTGACTCTCAAGGACCCGGCGATTCCGATCTCCTACAACCTGGCTTTGTACGATGCGCCCGAACAGCGTTATTGCCCGGCCGGCGTTTATGAGATCGTCACCGATGACGACGGAAGCAATCCCAGCATGCAGATCAATTTCTCGAACTGCGTGCACTGCAAGACCTGTGATATCAAGGACCCCAAGCAGAACATCGTCTGGGTTACGCCGGAAGGCGGCGACGGTCCCGAATATCCCAATATGTGATGAGTCGGTGATCCTTGACTGATCTTCCGCTTGCAACCCCCCATCCAACGGGGGGTTGATTTTGTCGACGGGCATCCCAGGGAGGGCTTTGCTCAAGGGTTACGAACTAGTCAGCATGTTGAACTCCCGAGACCTACGGTGGTCAATAGTCAATGGTTCAAATCGAATTTGAAATGAATGGGTATTTGGAGGCCAATACGCAATGCTAGAAAAACAGTCCTATGTTTCGATCCCGACTTCGCCGTCCGTACCGTCGGAACTGACCGCAAACAAGGTTCTGCGCAATACCTACATGTTGCTGTCCATGACGCTGCTGTTCAGCGCCCTCATGGCCGGCGTAGCGATGGCGACCCAGATGCCGCCGATGCATTGGTTGCTGACCATCGCGGGTTACTTCGGCTTGCTGTACCTGACCACTGCCTTGCGTAACAGCGTATGGGGCATTGCCGCGGTTTTCGCGTTGACCGGATTCATGGGGCTTACCCTGGGGCCGATACTCAACCTCTATTTAGGATTGCCTAATGGACCGCAGGTGGTCATGACGGCGCTGGCGGGGACGGGCGTCATCTTCCTGAGTCTGTCCGGTTACGCGCTGGTGACGCGCAAGGATTTCAGTTTCATGGGCGCTTTTTTGATGGTGGGCATCCTGGTGGCTTTCCTGGCCAGTATCGGCGGCCTGCTGTTCAACCTGCCGGGGCTGTCGCTGGCAGTGTCGGCCATGTTCGTGCTGCTCATGTCCGGAATGATCCTATATCAGACCAGCGAAATCATTCACGGCGGGGAAACCAACTACATCATGGCGACGGTATCCCTGTACATATCCCTTTACAACCTGTTCCTCAGCTTGCTGCAGTTGCTGACGGCTTTTAGCGGCGACGATTGACTGTTCGCCCGAGTGGGTTGAGTGCCATAAGCCCCGATAATCGGGGCTTTTTTTTGCACGGCTCTTGCCTGAGGAGGCCGACGGGTCTTAGCAAGACTCTGACTGGATTAGAGGTTGAGCGAAGGGATAGGTCCATCCTCGGCCAGGGCCAGAACGGCTGTGCATAAACCTTCCGGATTTTCCTCGCCCGCGAAATGCATTAGCTCGCGTGCCTTGGCGATCATTTCCGAGCGACTCAAACGGGCCTGCGGATCGCCCTTGGCGTGTGTCCGCCGCGCCTGCCAGCGGCGCCCATCATCCAGGATGACCGTGACCGCGCTACCCCAGGCTTGCGGATAGGCGCAGGCGTAGGGTTCCGCGACCCGCAACGTCACTCGGCTGCTGAGTTCGGCGAGTTCGGCGCGCGCCGACTCGGAGAAAGCCGCAAAATCCACGCGATCCCGTGTCAATGCTGCGGCGACGCAATGATGAAGAGAAAACTTGGCTTCGTATTCGCTGTGCGGTTCGGGACGATCACAGACCTCCAGGGCCGCCGCGTAGGTTTCCACTTCGATGACTTTTATGGCGCGATAATCGTCGAGATGGGACCGGATTTCCTGGGCCGCGTCGATCGCCGGGTGAGTATGTCGGCACGACGGCCAGGGTTTGATCGAGGTAGCGTGCAGTTGCCACGGGGTTTCCGGATCGCGCACCACGGCTAGAGGATCGGCATCGCTACAGGTTGCCGCGAAAAATCCCTTGCCGCCTTCCAAAATCGCCGGTGGTCCCGTGAAACCCAAACGGGCCAGATCGGCGGCGACAAGACCGGCTTCGGCCGCCCGCCCGGCATGCAGATGTTTGCTCATGGCGCCGGTTTCCAGAAATTGCCAGAAACCGGCGGATTGTGTGCCGGCATTGCCTAAGGCATCGACGGTGGACGATTCGTCGAGGTTCAGCAGCGATGCGGTCGCCATCGCGGAACCGTAGGGACCACAGGTGGCTGTGTTGTGCCAAATCCGGTAATGCGCCGGGCCGACCGCCATGCCGACGCGCGTGGTGGCTTCAAAACCGCGTAGCACGGCGGTCAGCAGGGCTATGCCGCCGGCCTTTTCCCGCATCGCGACAGCCCAGGCCGCCGCCGCCACCACACAGCCAGGGTGTACCACGGAGGCCCGGTGCAGATCATCGACTTCCAGGATATGGGTCAATGCGCCGAGAAGAAACGCTCGGCGTCCGGCGTCCGAGGTATTGTCCAGGTCGCGCCACCAACGCAGAACCTTCTCCCCGGCGGGTGTCCGTCGGCCAGCCAATGCATTGGCCAGAGCATCTAGAACGAACAGCGCGGTTTGCTCCAGGTCGTCGGCGGTAACCGGCTTGGCCTGAATCAACTGGGTCAGGCGACGGGTCAGCGTCGCTGATTCTCTCGCCACTTCGCATCGCGCCTCTTCGGACGGCCCGCTGCCCATCAGGTATCAGCCGCCGCCAGCGGCGCGTCATCCAAGGCGATATCGACCATTAACTCGTTAGCCAGTCCTTCCAGCACCTCCCGCAGTTCGTCGCTGGACAATTCCCTGGGCACCTGCAGGTGCGCGGTAGCATGAAACAGGGTCTCGCCGGACCAGGAGGCGCTGCTGCATTCGGTGCTAAGTTCTTCGATATTGATGCCACGACTGGCGAGCACGTGCGATACGTCGCGGACGATGCCGGGATGATCTTGCCCGACCAGGTTCAGATGCAGACTGCGGTAGGTCGATTCCTTCGCGGATTGATCGCTGCGCTCGACCGTGACGTTCAAGCCCTGCGTTTGCAGGCGGCGTAAATCGGCGGTCAGCGCCTCGACCTGGGAATCCGCCACTTCCGCTAACAGAATGCCGGCGAATTTCCCCGCCAATTGCGCCATCCGGCTTTCCTGCCAATTGCCGCCATGTTCCGCGATCGTGGCAGATACGGCGTCGACCAAACCCGGTCGATCATCACCAATCAAGGTCAATACCAGGGCTGTGTTCATTGGATCTCTCCTACCTGTCCCGCCGAGCTCAGGCGATTTTCTCGTAATCGGACAACGGCGGGCAGGAACAAATCAAATTGCGATCGCCGTAAACATTGTCAATGCGTCCCACCGGCGGCCAGTATTTGTGCGACTTCGTTGCCGCCGACGGGAACACCGCCTGTTCCCGGCTGTACGGATGACTCCAATCGGGGTCGACCAAATCCGCCGTGGTGTGCGGCGCGTTGACCAGGGGATTGTCCTTGGAGTCCAGCGCACCGGTTTCCAAGGCGTGGATTTCCTCACGAATGCGGATCATGGCATCGCAAAATCGATCCAGTTCGTGCTTGGATTCGCTCTCCGTGGGCTCGATCATCAAGGTGCCCGGTACAGGGAAGGACATGGTCGGGGCGTGAAAGCCATAATCGATCAGCCGCTTAGCCACGTCGTCGACGGAGATGCCGGTCGTCTCCTTGATCGGGCGCAGGTCGATGATGCACTCATGGGCCACCCGCCCGTTGGGCCCGGTATACAACACCGGATAATGTGGCGCCAGGCGGTGGGCGATGTAATTGGCGTTGAGTATGGCCGCGCAGCTGGCTTGGCGCAAACCGTCCCGGCCCATCAGAGCGATATAGGCCCAACTGATGGGTAGGATGCCGGCGCTGCCCCACGGAGCCGCCGATACCGGTCCCGCCACCACGGGTTCGGTGGCCATGACTCCCAGTCCCGGCAGGAAAGGGGCCAGGTGCCGTTTCACGGCAATGGGACCGACTCCCGGTCCGCCGCCGCCGTGCGGGATACAAAAGGTCTTGTGCAGATTGAGATGCGACACGTCACCGCCCAGTTTGCCCGGCCCGCCAGTCACGCCGATCAGGGCGTTGAGATTGGCGCCGTCGATGTACACTTGGCCGCCGTGGCCATGCACGACTTCGCAGATCTCCTGGATGGCTTCTTCGAACACCCCATGTGTCGAGGGATAGGTGACCATCAGCGCCGCCAGCCGGTCGCTGTATTGCTCCGCCTTGGCCCGGAGATCGGCGACATCCACGTCGCCTTCCTCATTACAATGCGTGACCACCACCTTGAGTCCGGCCATTTGCGCCGAAGCGGGATTGGTGCCATGCGCCGAACTGGGAATCAGACAAATATCGCGATGCCCCTGGCCACGGCTTTCATGATAGGCGCGTATGGCCAGCAGACCGGCATATTCGCCCTGTGCGCCGGAATTGGGCTGTACGGACACGGCATCGTAGCCCGTGCAGGCGGCCAACCAGTGCTGCAAATCCGCTAGCAAAAGCCGATAGCCCTCGGCCTGGTCCAGTGGAGCGAAGGGATGAAGGCTGTTAAAACCTTCCCAGGTGATGGGAATCATCTCCGTCGTAGCGTTCAGCTTCATGGTGCATGAGCCCAACGGGATCATGGCTCTGTCCAGCGCCAGGTCCTTATCCGCGAGTGACCGCATGTAACGCAGCATTTCGGTTTCGGAGTGATAGCTGTCGAAGATGGGATGCTGCAAACAGGGGCCGGCACGGCGCAGCGAAGCTGGAATGGCTTCCTCGACACGGGCTTCGATGTCCGCGAAGGACAGCTTGCCCGTATCGCCGAACAGTACCCACAACGTTTCCACGTCCTGCCGAGTGACCGTTTCATCCAATGAGATACCCACGGTTTCATCGTCCACCGCGCGCAGATTGATACGGTTCTGTCGGGCCGCCCGATGGATCGAGGCGGTATTCGTCCCGGTCGCCACGCTCAGGGTATCGAAGAACGCCGTGCTGCCCAACGCATACCCGAGACGTCGCAAACCTTCGGCCAGCACCGTGGTCAGTCGGTGCACGCGCTGAGCGAGGGTGGTCAGTCCCTGGGGGCCGTGATAGACCGCGTACATGCCGGCGATCACCGCTAGCAGGGCTTGCGCTGTACAGATGTTGCTGGTCGCTTTCTCTCGGCGGATATGCTGCTCGCGGGTTTGCAGGGCGAGTCGATAGGCTTTGTCGCCACGACTGTCCACGGAAACCCCGACCAAGCGTCCCGGCATGGTGCGCTTGTAGGCATCGCGGGTCGCGAAGAAAGCCGCATGCGGACCACCATAACCCAATGGCACGCCGAATCGCTGACTGTTGCCGACCACCACATCGGCGCCGAATTCGCTGGGTGGTTGCAACAACACCAGGCTCAACAGGTCGGCGGCCACCACCACCAACGCCTTTTTCTCGTGGGCGCGAGAGACCACTTCGGCGTAGTCTGGCAAAGCGCCGGTGGATGCCGGATATTGCAACAACACCCCGAAGATCTCCAGGCCGCTCAGATCGTCCCGATGATCGCCGACCACGATATCGATACCCAATGGCTTGGCGCGAGTCTGCACGACCTGAATGGTTTGCGGATGGCAGTCCCGCGACACGAAGAAGACATGGCCCCGGCTCTTGCTGGATCGCTGACAGAAGGTCATGGCTTCGGCCGCCGCTGTCGCTTCATCTAGCAAGGAAGCATTGGCGATTTCCATGCCGCTCAATTCGCAGATCATGGTTTGGAAATTCAGCATGGCCTCCAGGCGCCCTTGGGAAATTTCGGGTTGATAAGGCGTGTAGGAGGTGTACCAGGCGGGGTTTTCGAGAATGTTGCGGAGTATCACCGGCGGCGTGAAGCAGTTGTAATAGCCCATGCCGATCAGCGATTTGTAGACTTGGTTGCGGGACGAGACGGCACGCAATGCCTCCAGCACCTCTTGTTCTGTGCGGGCCGGATCGAGTTCGAGGGGAGCGGTCGAGCGCAGCGTCGCGGGGACCACTTGTTCGATCAACCCCTCCATGGAGACAAGTCCCAGTTGTTCGAGCATAGTGGACTGATCTGCCTCACTGGGGCCGATATGCCGGCGCACGAAATCCGTGCGCTGTTCCAGTTCGTCAAGCGAACGCCGTTGGTGCGACATTTTTAATCTCCAGCACAGAAAAAGGATGGCTCATGCCGTATCGGATAGGGGATGTAAAGAAGCGGGGGCCGACATCCCACAGCCCTAGTGCAGGCTGCGCAATGTCGGTAAGGCCGGTTGTCGGGTTTATCCGTTCAACTCTTCCAGTAGCTTGTCGTAGGCGGCCTGATCCATCAGCGCCTCAAGTTCGGATGGGTTGCTCAGTTTGATTTTGATGAACCAGCCTTCCCCGGTCGGGTCCTTATTGGCTAAGCCGGGATCGTCCACCAGGGCCTCGTTGATTTCAACCACGGTACCGCTGGCCGGCGCTTTCAGTTCACTGGCGGCCTTGACCGATTCGATGGTGCCCGAGTCCACCCCCTGGCTGACTTCGCTGCCGACCGTGGGCAGTTCGACGTACACCAGATCGCCCAACTGTTCCTGGGCATGGTGAGTGATGCCCACCACCGCCGTATCGCCGCTTTCCAGCCTCAGCCATTCATGATCTTCGGTATATTTCATTGCGCTCATGGGTGCTTCCCCCTCGACGATGCTATTGAATGATTGGAATTTATCCGCGGTAGTAGCGTTGTTGTACGAACGGTAACTTGGCCACCTTGACCGGTTGCGGTTTGCCGCGCACCAAAGCCTGTAGTTCCGTCCCCACACGGGCCTGAGCCGTGGTTACGTAGCCCATGGCGATGGGTCTTGCGATGCTCGGACCGAACCCGCCGCTGGTGACGGCGCCGATCGGCTGGCTGTCGTTATCGACCAAGGTCGCTCCATCGCGCACGGGGGCTTTGCCTTCGGGTTGTATACCGACCCGTTTGCGGGTTACGCCCTCGGCGATTTGCCGGTGAATGACGGCGGCGCCGGGAAAACCGCCGGCGCGCGCCCCGTCGGCGCGGCGGACCTTGGACAGGGCCCAGAGCAGACTGGCTTCCACCGGTGTGGTTTGGGTGTCGATGTCATGGCCGTATAGGCACAATCCCGCTTCCAGACGCAGAGAATCGCGCGCTCCCAGGCCGATGGGTTGTACCTCGGGTTGCGCCAGCAGGGCGCGAGCCAGCGATTCCGCCTGTTCAGCGGGCACCGAGATTTCGAAACCATCCTCGCCGGTGTACCCGGAACGGGTCACGAAACAATCCGTGCCTTGGATTTCCACACGGGCGGCTGTCATGAACACTAACCGGTTCAATTCCGGTGCGATACGCGCCATGGCTTGGGCCGCCTGCGGACCCTGCAAGGCTAGTAGGGCCCGGTCGCTCAGCTCCTTCACTTCACAGCGGTCTTCCAGGGTGCGTAGCAAGGCGAGGTCTTGTTCCTTGCAAGCGGCATTGACCACGACAAACAGATGGTCGCCCGCCTGAGTGATCATAAGATCGTCCAGAATGCCGCCCTGGTCATTGGTGAACAGGGCATAGCGTTGATGATTCAGGCCAAGATCGAGTACGTCCACCGGCACCAGCGTTTCCAACGCCGTGGCGGCTTGCGCGCCGGCCAGCCGGACCTGGCCCATGTGCGAGACATCGAACAATCCGGCCTGGGCGCGGGTATGCAAATGTTCCTTCATGATGCCGGCGGGATACTGAACCGGCATTTCGTAACCGGCGAAGGGAACCATCTTGGCGCCCAGTTCAAGGTGCAGATCGTATAAAGGCGTTCTGGCCAATTCGCTCATGTCCGCGCTCCCGATCACGACGGCGCGTAAACGGGAAACCGCTTGCACAATGCCAGCACTTTGTCCTGTACCTGAGCGATCATCTGTTCATTGTGAATGTCATCCAGGATGTCGCACATCCAGCCGGTCAGTTCCTTGACTTCGGGTTCCTTGAAACCGCGTGTAGTCACGGCCGGGGAGCCGATACGCAGACCGCTGGTGACGAACGGCGACTGCGGATCGTTGGGTACGGCATTCTTGTTCACCGTGATATGCGCGCGACCCAAGGCGGCGTCGGCGTCTTTTCCGGTGATCCCGTGCTTGATCAGATCCACCAGGAACAAGTGATCGTCGGTGCCGCCGGAGACGATCTTGTAACCGCGTTCGATGAAAACGGCCGCCATCGCCCGGGCATTTTTCAGGACCTGTTCCTGATAGGTCTTGAACTCCGGTTGCAGGGCTTCCTTCAGGGCTACCGCTTTAGCGGCGATCACGTGCATCAACGGACCCCCCTGAATGCCGGGGAATACGAGCGAGTTGAATTTCTTTTCGAGATCCGGATTGGAGCGCGCCAGGATGAGTCCGCCACGGGGACCGCGTAGAGTTTTGTGAGTGGTGGTGGTGACGGCATCGGCGATCGGCACCGGGTTGGGATACAGCCCCGCCGCCACCAGACCCGCGACATGAGCCATGTCGACGAACAAATAGGCGCCGACCTGATCGGCGATGTCGCGGAACCGCTGCCAGTCCATCACCCGCGAATACGCGGAAAAGCCTGCGACGATCATTTTCGGCTGGTGTTCACGGGCCAGGGCTTCGACCTGCGCGTAGTCGACTTCGCCAGTGCTCTCGTCGAGGCCATACTGTACGGCGTTGTATATTTTGCCCGAAAAGTTGGGTTTGGCGCCGTGCGTGAGATGGCCGCCATGGGCGAGGCTCATGCCCAGAATGGCGTCGCCCGGCTTGAGCAGGGCCATGTACACGGCGGCATTCGCCTGCGAACCGGAATGCGGTTGGACATTGGCGTATGCCGCGCCAAAAAGCTGCTTGGCGCGCTCGATCGCCAGCCGTTCGGCGACGTCCACGTTTTCGCATCCGCCGTAGTAGCGTTTGCCGGGATAGCCTTCGGCGTATTTGTTGGTCAGCACCGAGCCTTGGGCTTCCAGCACCCTGGGACTGGTGTAGTTCTCCGAAGCGATTAACTCGATGTGTTCCTCCTGGCGGCGTTGTTCGGCCTGTATCGCGGCCCAGAGTTCGTCATCGAAACCGGCGATCCGGTCGTTTGCGGTAAACATCTCTATCGCTCCTCGCTCAAACGCAATGCTTGGGATCTCTACGCCGTCGCAGATTAAATAGTAAAAGCCGCAGCGGCGCGGTGTTCTGCCTGGGAAATTTAGGCTTTCCCATGGCATTTGTGAAATAAATTATGAAAATGAAAACATTAAGGAGGTAAATAGTCGATCCGCGAAGAACGCCGGCATGCGCACATTTCGGGCTGAACCGGCGGCTTGGCGGGAATGGTGGGGAAGTCGATTGAAAACAAACGTTACATTCGAAACACCCCAAAACGAGTGGTTTCTACCGGTTTATTCAGGGCCGCCGACAAACTCAGACCCAACACCATACGGGTATCGGCTGGATCGATGATGCCATCGTCCCACAGTCGGGCACTGGCATAGTAGGGATGGCCTTGATGTTCATACTGATCACGGATCGGCTGCTTGAACGCCGCTTCGGCTTCCAAGCTCCATTCTTTGTTTTGCCGTTCCAGATTGTCCCGGCGCACCTGGGCCAGCACACTGGCCGCCTGTTCGCCGCCCATGACCGAGATTCGGGCGTTCGGCCACATCCAGAGAAAACGTGGACTGTAAGCACGCCCGCACATGCCGTAATTACCCGCGCCGAAGCTGCCGCCAATAAGCACCGTAAGCTTAGGGACTTCGGCGCAGGCGACGGCCGTCACCATTTTGGCGCCGTCTTTGGCGATGCCGCCCGATTCGTATTTGCGGCCGACCATAAAGCCGGTGATATTTTGCAGGAACACTAAAGGGGTGCCGCGTTGGCTGCACAGTTCCACGAAATGCGCTCCCTTGAGCGCGGATTCCGAGAACAAGACGCCATTATTGGCCACGATGCCGATGGGATAGCCGAACAGTCGGGCGAAACCGCAGACCAGCGTGGTGCCGTACAGTTGTTTGAATTCATCGAATTCACTGGCGTCCACGATGCGCGCAATGACTTCGCGCACGTCATAAGGTTTGCGGGTCTCCACGGGAATCACGCCGTGCAACTCGGCGGGATCGTAGCATGGCTCGGCGGCCGGACGCAGGTCCAGGTTAGGATGCTTGACCCGGTTCAGGTTGCCGACGATGCGCCGGGCGATGCCCAAGGCGTGCGCATCATGCAGCGCGTAGTGATCGGTGACGCCGGACGTGCGGGAGTGTACGTCGGCGCCGCCCAGATCCTCGGCGCTGACGACTTCGCCGGTCGCGGCCTTCACCAGCGGCGGGCCGCCCAGAAAGATCGTGCCCTGCTGACGCACGATGATGCTTTCGTCGGCCATCGCCGGAACATACGCGCCGCCGGCCGTGCACGAACCCATGACCACGGCGATTTGCGGAATACCTTTGGCGGACATGCGGGCCTGATTGAAGAATATGCGGCCAAAGTGTTCCCGGTCGGGAAACACTTCATCCTGATTGGGTAGGTTGGCCCCACCCGAATCGACTAGGTAGACGCAGGGTAGATGATTTTGCTCGGCGATTTCCTGGGCGCGCAGGTGTTTCTTGACGGTCATCGGATAATAGGTGCCGCCTTTCACGGTGGCGTCGTTGACGATCAGCAGACATTCCTGACCGCGCACCCGGCCGATTCCGGTAAGAATGCCGGCGCTGGGCACTTCGTTACCGTACATATCCCAGGCGGCCAGTTGCGACAGCTCCAGAAAGGGCGAGCCGACATCCAGTAGCGCCCGTATACGATCGCGAGGCAGCAATTTGCCTCGACCCAGATGCCGGTCACGCGCTGTATTGCCGCCGCCCTTCTTGATCTGCGCGACCTTGTCACGCAAATCGTTCACCAAGCCGCCCATGAATTCGGCGTTGCGCTGAAATTCGTCCGAACGGCTGTTGAGTTGTGACCTGATACTGTTCATGCTTAGTGCCGTACTCCCCGCTGTAATGGGTGGATTGGTCGCCTGGATCGGATGGCGAAAGGACTGGAGCGACGCCGGACGGCTGGGTTTTCGGCCAACCCTTTTCGCATAGCTTCGTCGAGTCGATTATCGTCTCACCCTAGCGCATCCGTTGGTCGTGTGAAATAGTTGTTTCACAGGTTTCTCACTTGCTTCCCGACAGGCGAATAGTCATCATAAAACCATAACTTGACGCAGAAGGTGGATCAGCTATGAGCGAGTTACCTGCCAACTTTTCGGCACTTCTGGATGAAGCCCGCGAAAACGGACTGGAACCTCCCTGTCCGCCGGATCGCTTGCAAGAATTGCAGGACCGGGTTCAGCAGGCTTTCACCTATGACCTTCCGCCGGGTTATCTGAAACTGTTGAGCCTGCTTAACGGCTTCAACGATTTCGGTTTGATGATTTTTGCCGACACCAGCACGTACTCGGAGGCTTCCGGTAATTCCATTCTAGGCTTCCTGGAAGCCAACGAGGAGTATCGGCAGCAATTTCCTCAACGCATCGCCTTCGCCCAGATGGGCGACGACCTGTTGGCCTATGATCTGGCCAGCGAGAGCTACATCAATCAAGACCGCGAACCGGGCGGTATCAACGAGCGTTATACCAGCTTCGAGGAAATGCTGGACGTGACCGCCGCCATGCTGTTGGAATAATGACGGTGGCTGTCCTACCCAATGCCGCGCCGTTGAGCGATGGCCTCCATTGAACTGATTGCGACGATTTTCGGCTTACTCTGCGTCGCGCTGACCGTCCGCCAACATATCGCCTGTTGGCCGACCGGCCTCATCATGGTGTCTCTGTACATTCTGATTTTCCACCAGGCTCGCCTGTATTCGGACATGGGCTTGCAGGTCGTTTACGTTTTCCTACAGATCTATGGCTGGTATCACTGGCTGCACGGTGGTCGGGACGGTGGGGTGTTGATTGTTAGCCGCTTGTCCGGGAACGCTTGGCTATTGTGGTTAGGGATCGCGGCTGTCGGAACCGTGGGATTGGGAGCCAGCATGAGGTACTACACCGATGCCGCGCTACCTTTTTGGGATGCCGCGACCACCGTGTTGAGCCTGATCGCTCAATGGCTGATGGCGCGCAAGATTCTGGAATCCTGGTTGATCTGGGTCACCGTGGATGTGTTGTCCATCGGCATCTATCTCGTCAAGGGCTTGTATCCGACCGCCGTGCTTTACATGGCGTTTCTGGGGTTGGCGACCTTGGGTTTCTTCGCATGGCGCAAGACGCTGCCCGCCCTGCAACCGGCCTGATCATCGGTAAATTCATGCCGCCGCACCGGGGGCATCAGGTGCTGGTGGATTTCGCGCGCCAGTACGTGGACCGCTTGACGGTGTTGGTCTGTTCCCTGGACTCCTATCCGATTTCGGGTGCGTTGAGCTTCGCGTGGATGCGCGAGGCTTTTCCCGATGTCGATGTACGCCACGTTACCGAGGATCTTCCCCAAGAACCCAGCGAGCATCCCGATTTCTGGGCGATTTGGCGGGCCGTGATTCGCCGCGAAATGCCGGGCGCGACGGATTACGTCTTCGCCTCCGAGGACTATGGCTGGAAGCTGGCCGATGTGCTAGGCGCCCGCTACATCCCCGTGGATCACGACCGCCAATGGGTACCGATTTCCGCCACGCAAATCCGCCGCGATCCGCTGGCGCATTGGGACTATCTGTTACCGGGTGTGCGTTCCTACTATCTGCGCCGGGTCTGCGTATTCGGCCCGGAATCGACCGGTAAATCGACGCTGGCCCGTGATCTGGCCCAGTATTACCGGACCGTGCACGTCAGCGAATACGCACGGGGTCTGCTGGATCACAAGGCGGGGCGTTGCGACCCCGAGGATATCCCGCTGATCGCCAAGGGGCAGATGGCGGCGGAGGATGCCCTGGTCCGTCAGGCCAATCGGGTGCTGTTCTGCGATACCGATCTATTGACCACGACGATCTGGAGTGAGGTCCTGTTCGGCTACTGCCTCGACTGGATACGCGAGGAGGCCGAGCGCCGGCAGTACGATTTGTATCTGTTAACCGACATCGATGTGCCGTGGGTGGACGATGCCCAGCGTTATTTGCCCCATCGACGGCAGGAATTCATGGATCGCTGTCGGCAGGCTTTGGATAGGCGAGGACGTCCGTATGTCCTGCTCAGCGGGAATTGGGCGAGGCGGTTGCAACGGGCTTGTCGGGCGGTTGACGAACTGCTGTCGGGTTGATCCCTGTTCGGTTACCGTTCATAGGGCCCGGATGAGCCATCCACCTCAAACGGTTCCAACACCCGAATCTGCATGAAAACCCGGCGTTTGCGCAGTATCCACACGGGCACGGGTTGCGTGCAGGCTGGCCACAGGCTCGGATTGTCCCCGTACCGGACCCGCATGGCATCCATATTGATCGGTTGGCAAGAAGCCACTTGGTAGGATTGCAAAGCTTCCGCTCCCAAATCCAAACGGTCCAACAGATTTCTAAGCGCCACTTCGACCGCTTTGTTGAATACGCCAACCACGCCGGGCATGGTCTCGATCCGGACGTCGAGGGCCGGTTGGCTCGGATCGCTCCAATGGTCGCTTGCTTCCACTTGGCAGCGAATCCCGTCCATTTCCAGATCGTGACGGAGTTTATCGTGGTGTACCGTGGTGTACACCGGACCTGTCTTGCCCAAGGCGTTCAGTAATTCATCCAATACGTCGGTATGGATTAGGCGGCGAAATGAGACGGACGTGGCGGATATTTTGATGTAAACATCCGCCGGCGTGCAGGGTAAGGCTTGCGTGGTGAGCCACTTCATGGCTTTTGCTGGAACTGGACTCGGTGCTCCAAAAGGTCCAGGACTTCATGCGCGTATTGAAGAATTCCGACTAGATTCTCGGTTCTGTCCGGCAACGACAGGTTGCTCTGCAGAACGTCGCCGATATGCCGGGTTTCGTCCTCAAGCCTGTCCAAACGCAGGCCGATACCGTGGCGCGCTAGTAGGGGTTCCAACTGCTGGCGGTTGGCATACAACTCGCGACGCGTGGTTTGATAGGCGTGCTCGCAGATACGCCGGCGGTTGGAGAAACTGAAGACATTGGTAAAAAACATGCGCGCGTCGTTGGGATTGGGCTCGAAAAGCACGATGTCGGCCGTGGGATATTGCGACCGGTATTTCGACATGCCCACGCGCATGCGGGAATAAATCAGGGTGCGGAAGGTTTGCGACAACACTACCGGAAGGCCGCCGTTGATCAGATTATTCATCTCTGGTCGGGCATGGCCTGGGTCGGCGTTCACGAAGTTGGCGTCGAACGGAACCAGCGGATTGACACAGAACAGTAAATCGACCCCCGCTTCCAAGGCCGCCGAAGCATGTATCGTCTTGCGCAAGGCGCCGTCCACGTAATACCGCTCCTCGATTTCCACGGGTGGGTATAAACCCGGCAAGGCCGCGCTGGCCTGTACGGCCTTGGAGATCGGTATATGCGAATGCTCGTCGGCTCCGAAGATGACGGCTTGGGAGGTATTGAGATCGACCGCCACCACGAACAGCCGATGCTTCAATTGGCGGAAATCGTTGCTGCGTCCGGGTTTCGAAAACAGATGTTCCAGGAACAGATTGATTTTCTCGTTATCGAAAATGCCAGTCGGCAAGGCTCTGCCCAAGTGACCCATCGACTCCAGCAGGCCCAGATCATCGGGGTGCGTGAGATACCGCTCCAGCGCGTCGGTGAATAATTCCGGAAGCGACATCATCCGGGAAAAATATTCCATGAACGCCGGTTTGAGAAAGGTATCAGGAGAGAACAGGTGTTCTGCGGGATCGTTGCGGACGAAGATGCCGTACATCTCGTCGGTGGATACTTGATTGACCAGGGTCGAGGCGACAAAGGAGCCGGAACTGACCCCGACGTAAATATCCAGATTATTGAGGTCCATGCCGTCCAGCGCCTCATCCAAGGCCAGCAAGGCGCCCAGTTCATAAATTCCGCCTATGGGGCCACCACCGGCCAGGGCAAGGCCGATGATGGGTTTTTCAGCGCGGGTCTCGTCTTGAGCTGCTTGAACGCTTAGCAAATTCGCGTAACCTCCCGGCGTCGTGTCCAGGGGGAAATTCGATGACTGTGAGCGGCCCTATTGCTATGACAGGGATGATGGCCGCCTCTCGTTTCAGCCGTCCGTGGGTTTGGCCGGCTCCTTGTCAACTAGAGTTTTGACCTGCTTTTGCAAAGTGTCCATCTGGGCCATTATTTTTTTCAGATCTTGTCGAGTGGGCACCTGGAGGCGTTGCAGGGTGCGCGAAACGCGGGTCTCGAAAATTTCTTCGAGTTTGGCGGCATCTTCCCCGGTGACTGGCCGTTGCACGGGTTGCGCCTTGCCCGGCGCGGGTTTTCCCGCCACTCGCGCTTCTATGGCCGCGCCTTCCTCGACCAGGGAAAAGAAGAGTTGGCTGCCTTTCTCCTGGAGGGTCGCGGCAACACCCAAGCCGGCGAGGCGGATTTGCCCGAATAAATCGCCTGCCAGCGCAAACATTGAAGGCGCACTGCTTTTCTGAATTTTTGCCATGAATATCCTCCCCTTGGGTTATGTGATGGGCGAAGAACAGATGGGCTTATTGGCGAATGCCGACACCGCGCTCCAGCAGCCACAGGCTGAACCCGAACAAACCCACAATCAGCAATACAATGATAGTGAAAGCTAAGTAGATATTGATATCCGATATGCCCAAAATGCCATAGCGGAAGGTGTTGACCATGTACAGAATGGGATTGAACAGGGACACTCGTTGCCAGAACTCCGGCAGCATGCCGATGGAATAGAAAATTCCCCCCAGATAGGTCAGTGGGGTCAGAACGAATGTCGGGACGATCGATATGTCATCGAAACTGTTGGCGTAAATGCCGTTGATCAATCCCCCAAGTGAGAACAGCACGGCGGTCAATACGGTGACCGCGATCACGATGAACACATTGTGTATGTGCAAATGGGTAAAGAACAGCGAGACCACAGTGACGACCAGGCCCACCGTCAGACCCCGCGCCAAACCGCCGGCCACATAGCCCAGCACGATGAGACGATTGGGTAGCGGAGAGACCAGCATTTCCTCGATGAAACGCTGGAATTTTGCGCTGTAGAAGGAGGCCACCACATTGGAATAGGAGTTGGTGATGATGGACATCATGATCAAGCCCGGCACGATGTATTGCATATACGTATAGCCGGAAACGGGACCGATCTGGGAACCGATCAGTTGCCCGAAAATGATGAAATACAGGCTCATGGTGATGGCCGGTGGCAGAATGGTCTGCACCCAGATGCGCGCGAAGCGCAGCACTTCCTTGATGACGATCGTTTTGAACGCCGTGTAGTGCGTACCAAGAACGATCATCGTTCTGCCGCCGCCACGCCACGGTCTACCATCCGCATGAACAATTCTTCCAGGCGATTGGTTTTGTTACGCAAACTCAACACCTCGATTCCCTGCCCCGACAAATTCAGGAACAGGCCATTCATGCCCAGTTCCTTGGGCACGTCGGCTTCCAAGGTGGTTTCGTCGACCTGGCGCAAGGTATAGCCGGTGATAGCGGGCAACACGGCTAGCGGTGCCGCCAGATCCAGCACGAAAGTTTCCTTGTGCAGACGGTTGAGCAGCGTTTGCATACGGGTGTTTTCGGTGATTTCGCCGTTGTCGATGATGGCGATATGGCGGCACAGGTTTTCGGCTTCTTCCAAATAATGGGTGGTCAGGATGATGGTCGTGCCGCGTGTGTTGATCTCCCGCAAAAACTGCCACATGGAACGGCGAATCTCGATGTCCACCCCGGCCGTGGGCTCATCAAGAATCAGCAAACGGGGTTGGTGAATCAGGGCGCGGGCGATCATCAGCCGTCGCTTCATGCCCCCGGACAGGGAGCGCGCCGGTTCCAGGCGCTTCTCCCACAGCCCCAATTGCTTGAGATAGGTTTCGGCGCGTTGGAAAGCTACGGCGCGTTTGAGACCGTAATAGCCCCCCTGATTGACGACGATTTCCACCGCGGGCTCAAACTGGTTGAAATTGAATTCCTGGGGAACCAGGCCGATGTAGGTTTTGGCGGTCGACAGATCGGTATCCAGATCGGCGCCGAATACGTTGACTTGACCGCTGGTTTTTCTAACCAGTGAACAGATGATGCCGATGGTGGTGGATTTGCCGGCGCCGTTGGGACCCAGCAAAGCGAAGAAATCCCCCTCCTGAACTTCCAGGTCTATGCCTTTGAGGGCTTGAAATCCATTCGGATAGGTTTTGCGTAAGTCGCGTAATATCAGTGCTGCAGTCATAAATGATGCCGCTGGCTCGGACGCCAGCGGTGTTCCGTTTACCAGATTTTCTTAAGCGCCCTCAAAACATCGCTGCGGCTGATCTGGCCAACCAGTACATTGTCGCGCATGACGGGATAACGTTTATACGGGGCTTCCAGGAACAGCCGGGCCACATCCACCAGACTATCGTCCGAATTGACGGTTTTGACGCCCGGACTCATGTATTCAGACACTTTGCCGGCGCCCACTTCATGGTAACTGGCCTGTAGCAAGACTTTCATGCAGTCTTTCTCGGACAGCATACCCACCAGATTGCCCCGCTTGTCGACCACCGGCCCCGCGGAGATGTGATGCTCGGCCAACAGGCGGATGGCCTCCATCATATTCATGTCCGGCTTGAAGGTCACGAGACTGGCTGTCATATAGTCTTTGACGAGGATCGAGTTGAGCATTGTGTTCTCCTTGGGATTAATGGCGCTGGGAACCTGCCATCATCGTTATTTAATAGTATTAGAAATAGTCGACGACTGCGGACCCGCAAGCCGTCATCAATCAACCCGATAGGGCGCAAAGGCCGTGGTGCCCTTTTCCTCGAAGGCGCCATCGTGAATCGTGATGAACAGCACCGCCAGCCCTTGCCGTTCAGCCAATTCGAAACCTCGGGTCGGACCCATGACGATCAGGCCCGTAGCCAGGGCATCGGCCGTGGTGGTGGAAGGGTCGATCACGGTCACCGAGGCGAGTTCATGACGGATGGGTTGGCCGGTCTTGGGATCGATCTCATGGGAATAACGCTGGCCATCCCTTTCGAAAAAATTGCGATAGTCCCCGGAGGTGGCGATGCCTTCGTGCTTCAGGTGGAGTATCCGTTCCACACTGCGCTGGCCGGGTGTGGGCTTCTCGATGGCGATACGCCAGGGTACGCCCTGGGCGTTTAACCCTTTGACGCGTAATTCGCCGCCTATTTCCACCATGTAATCGTCCATGCCCAGGGATTCCAGATAATCCGCCAAGCGATCGACGGCATACCCTTTGGCGATCGCCGATAGATCAACGTACATATTGGCGCGGTCCTTTTTCAGCGCGGGCGGCTCCTCGCGAATCTGCAAATGCCGATAACCGACGCGTTCCTGAGCTTCGGCAATGGCTTGTTGGGACGGTATGGCGTCATTGGTGAAGGTCGGACCGAAACCCCAAAGATTGACCAGCGGTCCCACGGTGATATCGAAAGCCCCTCCGGTCATTTCGCTGATACGCTGGGCTTCGCGCACCACGAACAGTAATTCCGGCGAAACCGGCACCCAATCGGTGCTGGGATTGCTGTTGAAACGGGACAGTTCCGACTGCGGGTCAAACGTCGACATCTGCCGATTGATTTCCACCAGCATTTTGTCCAGCGCGGCCTTAACCTGGGTCGCCGTCATGTTCTCCGGGAGCTCCCGGAACTTGACGGAATAAGTCGTGCCCATGGTGGCGCCATTCAAGGCAATCGCTTCGGGGGGCCGTACCTGGCTGGAATACCACCAGCCGCCGATGAACAGTAACAACAGCAGCGCCACGCCGGCCCTGGTTTTACCCAGGGGCGGCGCTTGCAGGCGATGTTTTGGGGAAGGGGACGGGGAGTTCGCTGAGGTATCCAAAGGCATCCGCTCAACCGCCAAAATCGTCGAGCATGATGTTTTCCCTCTCCACGCCCAAGTCTTCCAGCATTTTGATGACAGCGGCGTTCATCACCGGCGGGCCGCAAAGGTAATACTCGCAGTCCTCGGGAGCCGCATGATCCTTGAGATAATGGTTGTACAAGACCTCGTGGATAAATCCGGTATAGCCTGTCCAGTTATCTTCCGGTTGCGGATCGGACAAGCCCACATGCCATTTGAAATTGGGGTTGGCGGTTTGCAGCTCATCGAAATCCTCGACGTAGAACATCTCCCGTAGGCTGCGGGCGCCGTACCAGAAAGTCATCTTGCGCTTGCTCTTGAGCCGCCTGAGCTGGTCGAAGATATGCGAGCGCATCGGGGCCATGCCGGCGCCACCCCCCACGAACACCATTTCGTTGTCCGTGTCGCGGGCGAAGAACTCACCGAACGGCCCGGAAACCTGCGCTTTGTCGCCGGGCTTGAGGTTGAAGATGAACGAGGACATGATGCCCGGCGGTGCGTCCGGCACGTTAGGCGGTGGTGACGCGATACGGACATTCAACAGGACGACGGTCTTTTCCTCGGGATAACTCGCCATGGAGTAAGCGCGCATCGTGGATTCCGTGCACTTGGACACATACTTCCAGAGATCGTAGCGATCCCATTCGTCGCGAAATTCTGGTTCGACGACGAAATCCTTGTAATGCACTTCGTGCGGCGGACACTCGATCTGGATGTAACCGCCGGCGCGGAACTCGATGGTTTCTCCCGGCGGCAGTTCCAGCACCAGTTCCTTGATGAAGGTGGCGACGTTTCGATTGGAGCGCACCGTGCACTCCCATTTCTTGACGCCGAACACTTCTTCGGGGACCTGGATTTTCATGTCCTGCTTGACGGTGACCTGACAGGCCAACCGCTGGCCCTCGGCCGCTTCACGTTTGTTGATGCTGGCGGTTTCCGTGGGCAGGATCGCTCCGCCCCCCTCGAATACCTTGACCCGGCACTGAGCGCAGGTGCCACCGCCACCGCACGCCGAAGACACGAACAAATTGGCATTGGCCAACGCGCCCAACAACTTCGAACCGACCGGCGCTTTGACGGTTTTTTCGCCGTTGATCAGGATGTCGACATTGCCCGAGGCTACCAACTTGGATTTGGCGGCCAGGATGAGGAACACCAGCAATACCACGATGCCGGTAAAAAACACCACGCCAAAAACGACTTCAAGCATTGTTCTTCAGCCTATGGTTAGTCTTTGGGGATCACCACCCGCGGGATGGTTCACAGCTGGATGCCGGAAAAGCCCAGGAAGCCCAGCGACATCAGACCGGCGATCACGAAGGTGATACCCAGCCCCTGCAGACCATCCGGAACATCGCTGTATTTGAGCTTTTCGCGAATACCCGCCAGCAAGGTGATAGCCAGCGCCCAGCCCAGGCCGGAACCGAACCCGTAGGCGACGCTCTCGCCCAAGGTGTAATCCCGCTCGACCATGAACAGCGTGCCACCCAGGATGGCGCAATTGACGGTAATCAAAGGCAGAAAAATGCCTAAGGCGTTGTACAGCGCCGGTACGTAGCGATCCAGGACCATTTCCAGAATCTGCACGATGGCGGCGATCACTCCGATGTAACTGATCAGCCCCAGAAAACTCAGGTCCACGTTGGGAAAACCCATCCAGGCCAATGCGCCGTCCTTCAGAAAATATTGGAACAGCAGGTTATTGGCGGGCACCGTGATCACCTGTACGGCGACGACGGCGACTCCCAATCCAAAAGCGGTGCCGATCTGCTTGGAAATAGCCAGGAAGGTGCACATGCCCAGGAAAAAGGCCAGCGCCAGGTTTTCTATGAAAACCGAGGAGATGACGATGTTCAAGTAATGTTCCATCACACGACCTCCGTCCGATGCACCTGATGGATCTGGTAGTCACGTTTCTCCATCTGAGCGGTTTTCCAGGTGCGCAGCCCCCAGATGATGAAACCAATCAGGAAGAACGCGCTGGGCGGCAGCAGCAGCATGCCGTTGGGAACATACCAGCCTCCGGCCGTCACCTTGGTGAAAATCTCGACGCCGAACAGGGTGCCCGAGCCGAACAGTTCACGGATGACGCCAACGGACATCAAAATCAGGCTGTAACCCAGACCGTTGCCGATGCCATCCATGAAGCTGTCCCAAGGACCGTTTTTCATGGCGAAGGCTTCCGCCCTCCCCAGCACGATGCAGTTGGTGATGATCAACCCGACAAAGACCGACAGGTCCTTGCTGATGGTGAAGAAATAGGCTTTCAGGAACTCGTCGACCACGATGACCAAGGAGGCGATCACGGTCATCATCACAATGATGCGGATATTGGTCGGCACATGCTTGCGCATCAGACTGATGACGAAGTTGGATGCCGCCACCACCAGGGTCAGCGCGATGCTCATCGTCAACGCGGTGGACAGCTTGGTGGTCACCGCCAAGGCCGAACAAATCCCCAGAATCTGCAGAGTGATCGGGTTGTTGTCGACCAAGGGCTCGAATAACACTTTCTTGATTGCTTTATCCACGGTTAACCCCTCTGACTACGCAGCCGTTCCAGGAAAGGACCAAAGCCGTTTTCGCCCAACCAGTAATGCACCAAGTTGCTGACTCCGCGACTGGTCAAAGTCGAACCGGACAGTCCGTCCACTTTATATTGAGCATCCGGCGTGTCGGGGGTCACGCTTCCCTTGATAACACTCAGCTTGACTTCGCCCTTGTCGTCGTACACTTTTTTGCCGACCCACAGGGCCCGCCATTTGGGATTCTCGACTTCGCCGCCAAGGCCCGGCGTTTCGGCGTGCTGATAAAACTTGAGATTTTTGACCGTGTCGAAATCACTGTCCAGGGCCAGCAGACCGTAAAGCGTGGACCACAGACCGTAACCGTGGACCGGCAGGATCAATGTCTTGAGCTTCCCATCCTCCTTGACCAGATAAACCAGTGCATATTTGGAACGGCGCTTGATCTTGGCGATGTCTTCGTCGGCCGGGACCACTTCACTCGTCGCCGGGTTCTTGGCCGCTTCGGTTTGGCTGAAGGTCGCGGGATCGACCGCGTCGGTGTATTCGCCGGTATCCAAATCGACCACGCGGATTTCCACCTGCTTGAACGCTTCATCGACATTGCCGCCTTCCGGTAATAGCCCGGCCACTTCGACGACGTTGCGTTTGAAATCCAGCGCCTTATTGGCGGATTGAATCGGTTTGAGAACAACCGTGGTGCCCGCCACCACGACCGAGCAGACCAGACAGATGCCCACTGCCACGATCAGTGTCTTCTGGATGCTGTCGTTGGGCAGCGAGAGGACCTTCTGCAGCCATGACGGGTTGTTGGTGTCAGACTTTGGCATTGCGCATCATCCTCCTTCTGATATTGAGGCGGATCACCACGTAGTCGATCAACGGGGCGAACAGATTGGAGAATAGAATGGCCAACATGATGCCTTCCGGGTAGGCCGGATTGACCACACGGATCAAGGCGGTCATAAAGCCAATCAGAATGCCAAACACCCAACGTCCGGCGTTGGTATGTGCGGCGCTTACCGGGTCGGTGGCCATGAACACCGTGCCGAAGGCGAAACCGCCCAGCACCAGATGCCAGTACCATGGCATCCCGTACATCGGCGCTTCGCCACCGGAAAAGTTGAAAATCAGCACCGTGCCGATCAGACCCAGCGTGACGCCGGCCATGATGCGCCAGGAAGCGACGCCCGTGTAGAGCATGAAGGCCGCGCCGAGCAGGCAACCTAAGGTCGATTCGGCGCCGATATTGCCCGGCTGGATTCCCATGAAGCAGTCCCACCAGCTGTAGCCGTGGGCGACGATGTTGCCGACCGCGCTATCGATGCCCGGCACCGAGCCCAGGGCTAGCGGCGTCGCCTGGCTGAAGCCGTCGACGGCCACCCACACGGAATCGCCGGATATGGCTCCTGGATAGGCGAAGAACAAAAACGCCCGGCCGGCCAGCGCCGGATTGACGAAGTTCTTGCCGGTTCCGCCGAAAATTTCCTTGGCCACGACGACGCCGAAGGAGATACCCAAAGCCACCTGCCACAGAGGAATGTCCGGCGGCAGGATCAGTGCGAACAGCATGGAGGTCACGAGGAAGCCCTCGTTGATCTCATGGTTGCGCACGGCGGCGAAGACGACTTCCCAGAAACCGCCCACGGCCAGGGTCGTGATATAAACGGGAAGAAAATACACCAGTCCGTGGAGCAGACAGGCCAAGGGATTGGAGGCGTTGTAGCCGATGGCGTCGAGTAGGGGGCCTCGCCAACCCGGCGTGCTGTCCAATCCCAGTTGCGCCATCGCGATGTTGGCTTGGTATCCGGTGTTGTACAAACCGATCAACAGCACCGGCAGCGTGGCGATGACCACATAGGTCATGACTCGCTTGAGGTCGATGGCGTCGCGCACGTGCGGCGCGGTGTAGGTCACGTCGGCCGGCGTGTAGAGGAAGGTGTCGACCATCTCATAGAGGGCGTAGAACTTTTCTAACCGTCCACCCTTGGCGAACAAGGGGTGAAGCTGATTCATGAAACGGCGGATGCTGGACATCAGCCCTCCTTCTCGATTTGCGTCAGGTTTTTTCTCAGGATCGGGCCGTAATCATACTTGCCCACGCACACAAAGGAACACAGCGACAAGTCTTCCTCGTCCAGTTCCAAGCAACCCAGCGCCTGGGCCATGTCCGTGTCGCCAACCAGCAGATAGCGCAGCAACTGTGTGGGCAGGATGTCCAGGGGCATCACCGATTCGTAATTGCCGATGGGCACCATGGCGCGCGGGCTGCCATTCTGCGAAGTGGTCAGCGCATACTTGCCGTCCTTGCTGGCGGCGCTGGGCAAAAAGATTTTCAGTACCGAAAACCGGTTCTTGAGCGCCGGGTTGATCCAGCCGAAGAACTCCCGCTCCCGACCCTCGGCCAGCACGCTCAGTTCGCAATGATAGCGACCCAGATACGCTTCGCTGCCCAGGGCGCGGCGGCCGCCGAGTATCGATCCCGCTACGGGGCGGCATTCGATATCTTCCAGTTCGTTGTCCAGCAGATCATTGGTGTTGGCGCCCATGCGCGTGCGCAACAGGCGCGGTTTCAGCACCGGCGGACCGCCCAACGCCACGGTGCGTTCCAACCACAAGCGGCCGGTGGTGAACAGTTTTCCGATGGCGATGACATCCTGATGGTTCAGGTGCCAGACCGTTTTGTTGGCGCTGACCGGGTCCAGCATGTGGATGTGTGTTCCCACCAGGCCAGCGGGATGCGGCCCGCTGAAAGAGGCCACTGGGTAGCGTTCTCCGCCAGGAGTGGGGATATCGCTGTCCGGCGCCTTGCAGACGAACACGGAACCGTCCGTCAAACGTCCCAACACGGTCAAGCCGTTGACGAAATCGTCCCGATAGTCCTGAATCACGACCGCCGGATTCACCGCCAGGGGGCGGGTGTCCATGGCCGGGACGAAAATCGAATGGGGCTTCGTGCCGGGTGCCGGAATCTTGCTGAAGGGACGGGTGCGGAAAGCGGTCCACAAGCCGGAAGCCAGCAAGTTTTGCTGCACCGCTTCGCTGCTTAGGCCGGGGAGATCCTTGGCCTTGTAGGATTGAAACGTTTCTTCCTCTTCGGATGCGTCCAAACGAATCACTACCGATTGCAAGGCCCTGCGCGCGCCGCGATTGATGGCGCGCACCACGCCGCCGCCCGGCGAAGTAAAATTGACGCCCGGATTCTTGCGGTCGGTGAAAATGGGTTGGCCAATTTTGACCCGCTCTCCTTCGCTGACCAACATGCTTGGCTTCACCCCCACGTAATCCCTGCCCAGCAGGGCGACGGTGGTCGTCGGGGAGGCCGGATAGACGGTTTGCTCGGGCTCTCCCACCATCGGAATGTTCAGGCCCTTATTGATTTTGATCAGCATGGTTTTCCAGTCTCATGAAATCGTGTCGTGCCATCGGAGGTCGTCGGCGCAAGAATGCCACCATCCAAGACGCCTGTGAACCGCCTGGGCAGTGACAGTAAATTTTCTCGCGATTCGATACAACTGTTAAGATGAGCCAGGAAGGGTTGGACAAGGGGACTTTTTGTACACCTGGTCCCTTCGCACAGGTCCTCAGTATAGCCATAGTCGGCCCTGCAAGAATCATTTTTACAAGCGCCTCGTAAAATATTTGCTTCACTCGTGAACCGGAGTCGGAGCGATTTTAACGACCCACTTCAGCGGCATTGATCGGAGGAAATACCATGCAATTGCGCCCGCGTCGTTCTGTTTTATATATGCCTGGAGCCAACGCCCGGGCCTTGGAGAAAGCGCGCACCCTACCCGCCGATGGCTTGATTCTGGATATGGAAGATGCTGTCTCGCCGGATGCCAAGGCCACGGCCCGCGAGCAAATCGTGGCGGCGGTGACTCAGGGGGGATACGGTTCGCGCGAGATCATCATTCGTGTCAACGGACTGGAAACCGCCTGGGGTCATGACGATGTCGCGGCCGTCGCCAACATCGGCGCCGGCGCCATTCTCTTCCCCAAGGTGGAAACCCCGGATCAGATTCACGCCGCCGTGGCGGCGCTGGACAAGGCCGGCGCTCCCGCTAACCTGCCCATCATGATCATGGCCGAAACCCCGCGCGGTATTCTCAATATCAATGCCATCGCCGGGGCCAGCCCACGTCTGGTCTGCATCGTCATGGGCACGTCGGATCTGGCCAAGGAACTGCGGGTGCGTCACACGCCGGAACGCACCGGCTTCCTGACCTCGTTATCGCTGTGTGTGCTGGCGGCCCGAGCGCACAACCTGGATATTCTGGATGGGGTTTATCTGGATTTGAAAAATGAAGCCGGTTTCCGTGCGGCCTGTGAACAAGGGCGGGATATGGGCTTCGACGGCAAGACGCTGATACATCCCAATCAAGTGGCGGTGACCAACGAAGTCTACGCACCCGCCGAAAAGGATATCGAAAACGCCCGCGAAATGATCAGCGCCTGGGAACAGGCCCGAGCGGAAGGCAAGGGAGTGGCCGTGGTCAACGGCAAGCTGGTGGAAAATCTGCACGTCGACGAAGCCCGGCGCACACTGGCGGTGGCCGAAGCCATCCGGGCGATGGCGGGCTGATACGCACGCCGATCGGGTCCGATCCGATATGAACAGGTCGGGTTGGGGTATCCCAACCCGACTTCCCGCCGGTCTTACGACCGCCCCAACCCTTCCAGATAACGCTCGGCGTCCAAGGCGGCCATACAGCCGGTGCCCGCCGAGGTTACGGCCTGCCGATACACGTGATCGGCGACGTCGCCAGCGGCGAACACGCCGGGAATGCTGGTGGCGGTGGCGTTGCCCTCCAGGCCGCTACGCACGACGAGATAGCCATTGCGCATTTCCAACTGACCTTTGAACAGATCGGTGTTGGGCTTGTGACCGATGGCGACGAATACGCCCTGAAGGTCGAGATCGGCCAGCTTGCCCGTTTGGGTGTCGCGCAGACGGATGCCGGTCACGCCGCTGTTGTCGCCCTTTACTTCGTTCAGCACCTGGTTCAGGGCAAGGCGGACATTGCCGTGGTTCGCTTTGTCCATCAATCGGCCGATGAGAATCTTCTCGGCCCGGAATTCGCCGCGACGATGCACGACGGTGACTTCGGAGGCGATATTCGACAGATACAGGGCTTCCTCCACCGCCGTATTGCCGCCGCCGATCACCGCGACTTTCTGATTGCGGTAAAAGAAGCCGTCGCAGGTCGCGCAAGCCGACACTCCTTTGCCGAGAAACCGCTGTTCGGAATCCAGCCCTAAATACTGGGCCGAGGCGCCGGTAGCGATAATCAGGGCGTCCGCCGTATATTCGCCGCTGTCGCCGACCAGGCGGAACGGCCGTTCTTCCAAGCTGGCGGTATGGATATGATCGAACACGATCTCGGTATTGAAATGTTCGGCATGTTTTTGCATGCGCGCCATCAAGTCGGGGCCGAGCAAATGTTCAGAGTCGCCCGGCCAATTCTCGACCTCCGTCGTGGTCATCAGTTGTCCGCCCTGAGCCAGGCCGGTGATCAGTACCGGGTTGAGATTGGCCCGCGCCGCGTAAACCGCGGCCGTGTAGCCGGCTGGGCCGGAGCCTAGAATCAACAGCCGGCAATGTTTGGATGTGCTCATCGATTGCCTCACATTAAAATAGAATGTCTGTCGCCCGGTCGGGATCGGTCACCGGGCAGGGGCATGAGTACCATAATAATAAAGCGTGGCCTGCCGGCAAAAGTTTCGAGGACGGAATTCCCCCGCCCGCTTAGCGCCCTAAAACGAAGCCCGGCGCTTCGACCATGCCCGGCGGCGGGGTCATGGGAATATATGGGGGTTTAACCGGAAGTTTACAACGCCGTGTAGCGCGCCGATCACACCGGAAAAGGGTCAGGTCGACTGGGCTGGAGTCTGGGCGTTGTCATCGGGTTGTCATATTATTTTCATTAAATAACTCGCTGGTGACGGGAAATCAGCCTCATGAGTGCCAAGCGACTTTTGATCGTAGAAGATGAACAACCGGTTCGGGAAATGATCGGTTTCGTCCTGAGCAGCGCGGGATACGAGATTCAGGAAGCGACCGACGCACGCGAGGCGCAAAGCCAGATCGCGGAAGATTTACCCGATCTGATTTTGCTTGACTGGATGTTACCGGGCGTGAGCGGCATCGAATACGCCCGTCGTCTGAAGAAAGAGGAACTCACTCGCGAGATTCCCATCATCATGCTGACGGCGCGCGTCGAGGAAGAAGACAAGGTGTTGGGTCTGGAAAGCGGCGCGGACGATTACATCACCAAGCCCTTTTCCCCGCGCGAACTGGTCGCCCGTATCAAGGCCGTCATGCGCCGGGGCACGCCGGGTGGGGACGACGAAATGCTAGTCGCCAACGGGCTCAAGCTGGATATCGCCAGTCATCGGGTAACGGCGGGCGAGGTGACGCTGGAGATCGGTCCTACCGAATACCGCTTGCTGGAATTTTTTATGGCGCACCCGGAGCGCGTCTACAGCCGCAGCCAATTGCTGGACCGGGTCTGGGGCAGCAATGTCTACGTGGAGGAGCGTACGGTGGATGTACACATTCGTCGGTTGCGGAAGGCCCTGGAGCCCCACGGCTGTGACAATCTGATTCAGACTGTGCGCGGTGCGGGCTACCGTTTCTCGACAAGGACATGATGTGCCTAATCCCTGGCCGATCCTGTTGGGTCGTACGCTGGGACTGCTGCTGCTGGCCGGGCTGCTGGGCTGGTTCATCGGCCATGTTACGCCAGTCCTGCTGATTGCCGCCCTGGCTTGCTTGGGCTGGCATCTCTACCATCTCTATCGTCTGGAACGCTGGCTGAATGCGGGGGTTCCCATCCGCTGGCCGGATACCGCGCCGCTGCAGGGCAGCGCCATCTGGAAACCGCTGTACCGCACGGTGTATCGCCTGCAGCAACGCAGCCGCAAGCGCAAGCGCAAGCTGAGCCGTTTTCTCGAACAGTTCCAGGCCGCCGCCTTCGCCTTGCCGGACGCCGCCGTGGTGCTCAAGGACGACGATACGGTCGCCTGGTGCAACGAATCCGCACGGCGCCTCTTGGGGCTGCGTCCGCCTCAGGATTTCGGGTTGCGTATCACCACTCTGGTCCGCCATCCCAGTTTCGTCGAATTTCTGACCCGCCGCGATTACGAAGACTGCGTCGAATTCCCATCCCCCGTGACCGATGTCGTGTCCCTGAACGTGCGGGTCGTTCCTTATGGGAAGAAACGCCGTCTGTTGCTGGCCGCGGATGTCTCGCGGCTGCATCGGCTGGAACAGATCCGCCGCGATTTCGTCGCCAACGTCTCCCACGAACTGCGCACCCCCCTGACCGTCATCAACGGTTACCTCGAAACCCTGCTGGACAGCGACGACATGGATCGCTGGGATCTCCCGCTGCGGCGTATGCAACAGCAGGCCGGGCGCATGCTGCACATTATCGAAAGCCTGCTGATGCTGTCGCGTTTGGAAACGCAAGGCGAAACTTCTCCGCCGCAAACGGTGAAAACGCCGGACCTGCTGGAAGCCATCGTTGAGGATGCCGTCGCCCTCAGTGGCGAACACGGGCACCACATTCACCTGGAAGCCGACCATCAGTTATGGATACGGGGCTGGGAACGCGAACTGCGCAGCGCGTTTTCCAATCTGGTGTACAACGCCGTGCGCCATACCCCGGACGGCAGCAAAATCACCATTCGTTGGTATGAGGACCCGCGGGGCGCGCATCTCGAAGTCGAGGACAACGGCGATGGCATCCCGGCCAATCATCTGCCGCGCATCACCGAGCGTTTCTACCGGGTGGATCGCGGTCGCCAGCGTGAAAAAGGCGGTACCGGGCTGGGACTGGCTATTGTCAAACATGTCATGCATCATCACGACGGACAGCTCAATGTCATCAGTCTGGTGGGGGTAGGCAGTCTGTTCGCCTGTGATTTTCAAACCACGCAGATAGTCCGCAAGCCATTGCCCGTCGCCGATCGAGCCACCTCCTGAAGTCGGCGTGGATTTCGAACAGTCAACCCCAGGAGACTGACACAGTGCCCGACACTATCGCCGCCATCGATCTGGGTTCCAACAGCTTTCATCTGATTGTCGCGCGGTTGGTCAACGGTCATCTGCAGATCGTCGACCGCCTGCGGGAAATGGTCCAATTGGGAGCCGGCCTGGACAAAGATCATTGGCTTTCCGAGGAGGCGCAGAACCGCGCGCTGGATTGCCTGGCTCGTTTCGGTCAACGGCTGCGTCCCATGCCCGGATCGCGGGTGCGGGTCGTGGGCACCAATACGCTGCGGCGGGCGCGCAATCGCAAGGAGTTCCTGGCCCAGGCCGAAACGCTGCTCGGCCATCCCGTGGAAATCATCAGCGGCGTGGAGGAAGCCCGGCTCATTTACCTGGGCGTGGCCCACAGCACGGCGGTCACGGAAGGGCGGCGGCTGGTGCTGGATATCGGCGGAGGCAGCACCGAATTGATCATCGGCGAACGCTTCGAGCCCTTGTACTTGGAAAGCCTGAGCGTGGGCTGCGTCAGTTTGACCCTGGATCATTTCACCTCCGGCAAGCGTGAGACTGAAATGAAGGAAGCCGATCTGCGCGCCGCCGAACTGGCGGTCAACCTGGAGCTGGAGCCCATTGCGCTCGCCTATCGGGAGTTGGGCTGGGATCATGCCATCGGCGCATCCGGCACGATCCGCGCCTTGCGCGACGTCGTGCACGCCGAAGGCTGGTGTCAGGAAGGCATCAGCCTGGATTCCCTGCGCCGGCTGCGGGGGGCGCTGCTGGAAACCGGCAAGAGTTCCGCCATGGCCGAGCGTTGGCGGCTGGAGCCGGCGCGGGCGCGGGTGCTGACGGGGGGATTCGCCGTTTTGCATAGTTTGTGCGAGGCGCTCGACATCGAACACCTGCAGGTCTCCGATGGGGCGTTGCGGGAAGGCGTGATTTACGATCTGATCGGGCGGATACGCCACGAAGACGTGCGCCATCGCACCGTCGCCATGCTCAGCCAACGCTACGGCGCGGACAACGCTCAGGCCGAACGGGTGAGCGTCACCGCCCGTCAGCTCTTGGGGCAAATCGCCCCGCATTGGGGGCTGGAGAACGAGGCTTGCGGTGATGCACTGGAATGGGCGGCTCGTTTGCATGAGATCGGGCTGGCCATCGCCCATAACAATTACCACCGTCATGGCGCCTACATTTTGGAACATGCCGATCTGCCGGGATTTTCCCGCAGTGATCAAGCCGTGTTGGCGGCTCTGGTGCGTGGTCATCGCCGCAAGTTTCCGCGCGACGTCTTCGCGTCGTTACCCAAGGGGGCGACGACCTTCGCGCGTCGCTTATGCGTCTTGTTGCGTTTGGCGGTGTTGCTGCATCGCAGTCGCAGCCGGCAGCCGTTGCCCGCTTTGCAACTGATCGCTTCGGGTCAGAATCTGAAGTTGTCGTTTCCCGAGGAATGGTTGGCCGGGCATCCCTTGACCCGCGCCGATTTGGAGCGCGAAGCGCAATATCTCAAAAAAGCCGGCTTCCAACTGGATATTCTGGAAGCCGGCGGCGAGGGCGAGGCATCAGTCCTCGCCGCCGATGAGTCGGTGGAATGGACGCTGACATCGTAAGCGCCGTTAGAAGGTGAGTGACTGGCCCGCCTGGCCGCTGCCCAATGCCTGGCTTTGGACGCTGATGCTGCGGCTGACGAAGTCCGCCAGCTTGGCTAGTTTCTGCGGCGTGGCGGCTCCCGCCGCGAGGTATTGGGTCAGTTCCGCCTCATCCTTGAAATCCTGAAGCGCCTTTTGCACGGTCGCGTCTTGCGTATTGACGCCGATCAGGACCGTTATCAGGTTTTCCACGGTTTCCTCGCGGTAGGCCGCACGGATTTCCTCGGCGATATGCCGGGGTCCGACGGTGGAACTGTTGTCCCAGCCATCGGTGATGATGTAGATCGCGGCGTTGACGTCAAAGTCCTGTTCGACCAGCATCTTGGCGTAACGCAAGGTGGCGGTGACGGCGTCGTAAGTGGCGTCGAATAGGGCCGTCATGCCGTGGGGCTTGAATGGCTTGTAGGCTTTGCTGTCCACGGCGTTGAGCGGTTTGAAGCCATGCACTTCCTGACGCTCGGTATTGAACGTGATCAGACGCAGCAGCAGATTGTCGGCGCGCGGACTTTTCCGGCAACCTTCCACCGCCGTCTTGACCGCTTCCAGCAATTCCTTCTTGAAGGCCGCCACGCTGGCGGTGACATCCACCACGATGGTCACCAGCGTGTATTCAGTCGCCCCCAGATGCTCAGGCCGGACGGCGGAGAAGCGGAAATTGCCCGCGCCGATGTTGACGGTTTGCAGGGTGTTGGCATTCAGCTTTGGCATGTTCGTATCCTCGGTGCGTGCCGGCGAGGCGGCACGGTAGTTCGGTCGATCAATTCATGAACTCGGCGGCGCGGGCGGTTTTCATGCCGCGTTTTTTCATGTCCGTCAGAAACTGCTGGGCGAGATTCTCGAAGCCGGGAACGGCCGAGCTGGTGTCCTCGATCAGCACGAGTTTGCCGATGTTTTGCTCGCCGAAGTTGTCGGCGATATCGCGCACGGTGTTGGCCACGCAATGCGACAACGCTTGCCCGGAGAGCGCCACCCATTCGGCTTTTTCCAGGGTTTCGATCAGCCGCGAATTGAGCAGGGTGGTGGGGTCGCTGGGATCGGGTACGTCGGCCTGCACGGCGGAATAGTGCTCGGTCCAGGGGTTGTGGCCCTTGGTTACGTAATCGACCCGCGCGAAATTCGCTTCCTCCCAAGCCCGCAAAGCCTCGGCGACCGGCTCGACCACGTTGTGTCCCCAGGTTCCCACCAGGCAATGCGGCGGCCAGATGGTCAGCGCATAACGGCCGTTGTCGCGTAAGGCCGTCACGTAATCCAAGGCGCGTTGCTGGAACTGCGGATTGAAGGTCCGCCAGAGCCCGTCCTTCACTTCATCCATGCTGATCTGGGTAAACGGCGCGGGACGTTGACCGGCGCTGTCCGTCCAGAAGGACGGATGGGCGATATCCACCAGTTGATGGGTATCCAGCGTGACGTGGATGTCTTCGACGCGGCCGGCCAGTCGGTTCAGCATGCGCGCCAGCCGTTGCGCGTCTTCATAGGCGCCGGGTACGGGTAAGGCGGCGCCGGGGCGGTCGCTGAAATCGTTCTGCGGGTCGATGATCAACACTTCCAGATTCATGGCGGTCATGGCGAGTCTCCTCTTGTCTATCGTTTATAAATAGTTGCAATGTGCAACTAATATAGTTGTATTTTGCAACTAATGCAAGAGATCGTGACCGACATTTTTCGGGCGAAGCGCCCCGGCTAGGTTTTGGCGCTCGACTGGCCTACCATGAAAACAACTGATTTCGCCGCCTTTTGCGCGGCAAGACAATCTCCAAGGAGTGCTTCAGATGATCCAAAGCGACAACTGTATTTTCTGCAAGATCGTGAGCGGCGCCATCCCGGCCATCAAGGTGTATGAAGACGAGCAGACGCTGGCCTTCATGGACATCAATCCGGCCAGTGACGGCCATTCCCTGATCATTTCCAAAGACCATTACGAAAATCTGCTGGAGATTGAAGAAGGGGCGCTTACCGCCGTGATGTTGACCACCCAGCGCCTGGCCAGGGCCATTAAAAAGGCATTGAAGCCCGACGGTATGCGGGTATCCCAGTTCAACGGCGCGGCGGCGGGACAAACGGTGTTTCATTACCACGCCCACATCGTGCCGTACCACCAAGGCGACAAGCTGGGCTCGCACGGGCGGGGTCCGGGCGACCCGGAAGTGATCAAGCAGATCGCCGCGCAGATTCGGGACGCTTTGGGGAGTTGAGAGATAACCAGGAGGGATTCACCATGAGTACGGCGCTTGTCCAAGGCGGTAACTTATCGCTAGGCAAGGTAGACCGACATCTTGCTTCCGTGTTTGTCGGCTTGTCCTGGGAGGTGCCCCAGGGCAACCCACCACTCGAAATTGACGCGAGCTTATTTCTGCTCACGGCGGCGCGCGTAGTACGTAATGATGATGATTTCATCTTTTACAACCAGGAATCGGATGTCGCTGGAGCCGTGTATCGTGTTCCAAGTGACGAGTTGGACGAAGCATCGGACCGAGATGGATTCGTAATCCGGCTGAATGAACTGGACGAAGAAATTCAGCGGGTAGCGTTCTGCCTGAGCTTGTATGAAGGAAATGGGCGGGGAAAGGATTTCAGCGCGGCTTCGGTGTTACGGGCACGTTTGGTGAACCAGGATACGGAAATGGAACTGGCCCACTACCAAAGTGAAAACGATGTTTCGTGCGAAACCGCTTTGATTCTGGCAGAACTCTACCGCTACCGTGAAGAATGGAAGTTCCGGGCGGTAGGACAAGGATTCAAGGGTGGTTTGAACGCCCTGGCTACTCACTTCGGAGTGCTAGTCTCGGGTGGCGACAATCAGCTCCAAGCCCAAGCGCATTCTGGTTCAGTTGGAAATGCGCCACTCCAAACGGCTAGGCTACCCGTCAGTCTGGAAAAGGATGTCCCTGCCACCGATGGAAAACCGCGCCGCCGCCGTACCCTACACGATATCCTGAATGCTCAGGTTGAAGACATCAAACGTCGATACCGTTTATTGCAACCGCTGTTGCGCCGCGCCGCGCAGGGCTCTCCCAATGAAAGCCAAAGTCGGTTACTGCTGGATCGCATTTTGCAGGATGTGCTCGGTTATGAACTCGACGAAATCAAGACGGAACAGAAAATTCAAGGAAGATCGGCAGATTATGTGCTAGCCCCCACTGGCCAGGACACAAAGGCATCATGCGTCGTGACCTGTTGGATAAACTCTGGAGGAAGAGATCGGCGCTTAGTCCGGAAAGCCTACTCGCCACCCTTTTCAATGAGGAAGTCTTGAACAAAATGCGCGCCGTTCTGATGCGCGAGCGTCAGTGTCCTGTGAGTAACCAGGAGATTCAGGATGCGATTGAGCGGGAAATATTGCGGTGAGAAATTATTTGAGTCGTAGTCACTGCGTTCCTCAAACAGCGTCATTGTTTCGATTCAGTTAGATTGGTGCACGGAGCCCGCCATGGCGGGTAGTTCAGACATCTACCGGATGCTGGACGGTATTAGCCCGTATCCAGGACATGATCGGGTCCCCGCCAAGAAGGACGGCGGGGATGTCCGTCCAATGCAAGTGTTCCAATCCAGGTGGAGTCCACAGCGGCGCCCTTGGGATTCAATATTGACCCCCCGAGTATCCTGTGTCCGTCGTTAGGGCAGCAAATCGAAAGTACGCGCGAGAAAGACGGCCATCTGGTCTCTTTTCACCGGGGCGTCGGGGCAATAAATGCCAGTTCCGCAACCGCCGGTAATACCTTCCCGCACCAATTGTTCGATCCAGGCGGCGGCGAAAGCGGTTTTGGGCACGTCGCTGAACATCGTGCCGGTGGCCGTAGGCGGAATATAGGCGCTATCGTAAAGGGCGCGCAGCAAGAATACGGCCATTTGGGCGCGTGTAATATTGCTATCCGGGCAATAATTGCCCGATCCGCAACCGCCGGTAATGCCTTCTAGCGCCAGTTGTTCGATCCAATCGGCGGCGAAGGCGGTTTTAGGCACATCGTTGAACATCGTGCCGGAGGCCGTAGGCGGAATATAGGCGCTGCCGTAGATGCCACGTAGGAGGAATACGGCCATCTGAGCGCGAGTCACGTTACTGGTCGGGCAGTAGTTCCCTCCACCGCAACCGCCGGTGATGCCGGCCGCCGCGATCGCCTCTATCGACGCGTAAGCCCAATACGATTGAGGCACATCGTCGAAAGTGCCTGTCAAGCCCTGGACTAGGATCGTATCGGAGGCGCTGTATACGGTGCCCGTCCCAGTGCGCATTTCCGCGAAGACCTCCTTCATCCCTTCGCCACTGCTGAGTTGCCAATCGGCTACGTTAGCCGAGAAGGGTTGCCAGGACGTCCAGGCGCCATTTTCGTTGTGAAACCGCATTTCCGTCATCGTGCCGCTGCCATAGAGGTAGAGGTCCACATAGCGGCTATTGGTCTGATATTGTTCGCGATCGATTACCAATGGATATATGTTGTCGCGTCGGCCAAATGCTTGAGTCCAATAATAATAAAAAGGACCCGAGGTGCTTTCGGATACGCAGTTGCTGTCCTGGTCCAACCGCACGTTGGCGGCGTCCGTGGAATCCTGGTAATAGCCGATACCTAGCTCGCGGTAATTGCTTGAAAGAATATTGGCGCGGTGGCCGGAACTGTTCATCCATGTGTTCATGACTGATTCGGGGGTGCTTTGGCCAGCGGCGATGTTTTCTCCCACATAGTTCCAGTGGTAGCCGGCGTTTTCAGCGCGATCCCCTGGAGAAGTGTTCGTATCCAGATCGCAATGGGAAAAGAAATTGCGCGCGCCCATGTTGGTGCTGTGCCCGGTTGCGGACGTATCTAGCAAATCGTTCCGCTTCAAGGGGGGTAGGGCACCGTTATTCCACCGTTGTTCGTTGACCAGTTCCATCACTTGGTCGGCAAAACCCCCGCCGGAAGTTTCCAAAACCGCATTTGGCACAACATCCGGCGGATCGCTCATCAGCGGAGGCGGCAAGCCTCCCCAAACCTCTTCATCGGATGCGGCGCCGGCCGTATTCCAAAGCAGCGATGCCAAGAGGAAAAAACTCATCAAGCGTCGATTGGAATGCATGGGCACCGCCAGAATGTTTCTATCAGGGTTTCTCGCTAGCCATGGACCCTCGGCTCCATGACAAGTAAACAACGTGTAAACAACGATCATTCTAACGCAGCGCCGTCTGCGTGAAAGCCTATAATCCTGTTTTAACAAGGCAATCGGTCCATACAAAGGGGGGTTGGCAACTACTGGAGAAAGTGGATGCGAAGACGCGGGTCTCGTGATGCATTCCGAGACTTCGTTGAATCCACTTCGGCCTTCATCGCTTCTTGTCTTCGTTCGCGTGGCGAGAATAAAAGCCCAGCGTATTCGCCGCATGGTATTTTGACGATAGTGCTGGGCGCGTGTTCAGCCGCGTAGGGAGGATCGGCATGGAATCATCTGCCGAAGGGAAAATATCCGCTGAGCGTTCAAGGTTTGCGTAAACAATAATATCGAATTATTCCGGGCAGTTTCTGTAATTCTGTTCGCTGTGAGAGGCGGTTGCGAAGGCGCCGGCACGGCCGACCAAAGCACCGGGCGAAAGCGCCCCTTGGTGCCGATCGGCATCAGTCCGCACGGTGGCGCTTTCCCCTCGCCGAGGAGTACTTGATGGGAGGAAAGGCCAATCCAGGCAATCTTTGGGCGCTCGCCCCCGCAGGCTCTAGACGACCAGCCGCCCGAACCCAACGGTTGCAGGGGTTGGTGGGCGCCATCGTTCCGATCTGTCTCATCCTCGCAGCGGCCGTTCTGGTCACGTTACCGGCGACTTTAGCGCCATCGGCCCGGCTGACGCTGTTCATCTTCTCTCTGGTCGTCATCTTGTGGTCGACGACTGACTTCAACATCACGCACGTGGCGCTGATGGCCATGGTGCTGATGGCGCTGGGAGGCGCCAGCCGCCAGGATCAGATCATTGAAGCCCTGGCTTCGGATGGGATCTGGTTGTTGATCGGTGCGTCCATTCTTGGCGGGGCGGTGCAGCAAACCGGGCTGGCCGTGCGTTTGATACAGCGGGTTGTAGCGCGCGCGCGTACTGTGCGCGGGGTGTTCCTCGCGTTGACTATCGCGTTGCTGCCACTCTCTTTGATCGTACCTTCGCCGGCAGGCCGCTCCGCAATCGTGACGCCAATTTTCCACAACCTGGCGCAAGGCGGCGCTGGCGATCTACGGATTACACGTGCCTTGGCCCTGTTAATTCCTGCCGTCATTCTGGTGACGACTATCGGCAGTCTGCTCGGAGCGGGTTCACACTTACTCGCCGTCGAACTGCTGAGCCAGATTGCCCAGCAACGACTTTCCTTTGCCGCGTGGCTGTTATACGGACTGCCGTTGGCTGTCCTCGCCAGCTTCGTGACCGGGTGCTGGGTTGTCCACGTGTTCCTGGACAAGCCGCTTCGCGAACAGGCTCTGTGGGCGCCGACGACCATCTCACCCACGCTCTCGCGAGCTGATTGGAAGCTTTTAGGAGTGGTCACGCTGATGATCGTGCTGTGGCTGACGGAGTCCTGGCATGGCTTCAAAATGGTTGTCGTGACATTGGCTGGCGCTTTGGTTCTGACCTGTCCCGGTATTGGCGTTCTGTCCTGGAAACAAGGCGTCAGGGCGGTATCCTGGGATCTCGTCGTTTTTGTCGGTGCGGTGTTGGTCATAGGTCGGTCGCTGATCGAGTCGGGCGCGGCTCACTGGATCATCGAGCAGGTGTCTGTTTACAGCGGGGCCGTGACATCCCTGTCGTCGATGACAATTCTGCTGTGGCTTTCCTTCTTTGCCCTCACCGCGCACTTTTACATCCCTGCCCATGCGGCGCGCGTGGCCGCCTTGATCCCTATCGCGCTCTATCTGGCCATTGGCTTGCACTTGAATCCGGTCGCCGTGGTTTTCATCGCCACCGTGGGTCTGGATTATTGCCTGACCTTGCCCACGAGTTCGCAGGCTTGGCTGATTTATCGAGTGCTGGCGGGAAACGCCTATCAAGCGGCCGATCTGTTGCGCTTGAGCGCCTTGCTGCTACCGATCCACGTGGTTTTGATTGTGATTCTCTATTTTGGCTATTGGCGCTGGACGGGTCTGAGCCTGGAGGGACTGGGATGACTCTGCGGCAGAAATTCTGGGTGATTTTCACCGGGTTGGCCTTGCTTGCCCTGGTTCTGGCCGGGGTGACGCTTTGGCTGGCTTGGCAGTGGGAACGGACCCAGGAACAACTCAATCTTCATTATCAGCGCAGCTTGGCATTACAAAACGTGCGGGCCGCCACGTTTCGAGCTTTTAAGGAAGTCGCCGATGCCATCGCCGAAAACGATAGTGGCGCTCGACAAGACTTCGACAATCTGCTCAAGCCTCTGGAACTGGATTTCGCGCACTGGAGCGAATTGGCCAGCAGCGATGCGGAACATCAGCAGGTGGCCGATGTCCGCGCGGTGTACCAGCAACTCTTGCGCAGCGCCAATGCGGTGTTTGAGCTGGGCGCAGCGGGTCAACGCAGTGCCGCCACCGAGTTGATGGAATTGGAACTGGATGACGTCGGCTTTACCGCTTTCGAGGATTTGACCACGCAAGCGATCGCTTCCGACCTCAAAATCCTCGATGCCTTCTTGGTGAAAAGCCAATCTGTCCAACGCACGGCGCAATGGATACCGATTATCGCTGCCTTTGGCATATTGTCGTTGATGCTGTTGTTGTGGGCCTATCTATCCTCCGATTTGTTCGCTCCCTTGCAGCGTCTTGCATGGGCCATGCGTGACGCCGCTCGCGGCGATTTCCGGCAACGTCTGGGCGATGGGCCCCAGGCCGATGAAATTGGCGCTGTCAATCGCGGCTTTGATGCGATGTTGGAAACCTTGGCGGCGCGGGAACAGTTAGTCGAGAATTCCGTGACGGGCGAGTTCGAGACACACGGGCTGATCACCGAACAGACGTTGGAAACCACGCCATCGCGGGTTTTGTTGCACAATCTGGTGGCCCGTATCCGCGAGAGCCTCCTGCAACTTGAACCAAACCTGGCTCAGGATACCAGTGGCGGCAAAGAAGTGCCGGCTTCGGTGAAGCCGGTGATGGAACATCTGGAGCTATTATCAAAGGCGCTGATCCGCATCACCGAGTTTGGGTTTCCTCTGGATCTCAATTTGGCTAGCTCGGATATCCCCTCGCTGCTGCATGAAATACCCTTCCGCTTTCAAGATGAACTGGCCCGGCGCGCGATCAGCTTTGAAATCACCTTAGCTCCAGAAGTCGGCGCAGCCGTGGTAGACCGCTTCAAATTGCGCGAGGCAATCGGCGCATTGATGCGTTATGCGCTGGCGTCATTGCCCGAGCGCGGCGGCAATCTGGGATTGCGTTCGTCCATCGTTCTTCCCGATGGGACGGAGAGCAAGGAGTTGTTGATCGAAGTCGCGGATAACGGTCACGGCCACGATCCGCAATGGTTTGAGACGATGGTCGACACAAGTCCTTCGTCGGAAATGGAAGGGGCCGCTCTCTCACGAACGGATCTGAGTCTGGCCAAAGGCATCATCGAACGGCACGGCGGCCGTCTGCAAATCAGGAATGTGATCGGAGAGGGCACTTTTGCGCAGATTGCGCTTCCTTTGCGCGAATGATGGACAAGGACAGGCCAGGCGAGGACGATTATACTCATGCTAGCGTAATGATGAGCCGGCAATGACCGCTTGCTCAAGCCCCTTGGAAATCATCGTGACCCGCCCCCTGGAATAATAGCGAGTAACTGGTAGAGAACCGGGATTGAATGGGGTGCGGCGTATCGCGGCCGGAGTACATTACGGCAGCTCATCCATCCATCACTTCACAGACTGGACGCGGGATTACAGCCCCATGTTCGAAAAAATATTGATTGCCAACCGGGGCGAGATCGCTTGCCGGGTTGCTCATACTTGTAAAAGGCTCGGTGTGCGCACCGTCGCCGTATACTCCGATGCGGACACCCATGCGCGTCATGTGGCGCTCTGTGACGAGGCGTATCTGCTGGGGCCAGCGCCCGCTCGCGACAGCTATCTGAAAGCCGATCTGTTATTGCAGATCGCTCGACAGAGCGGTGCTCAAGCCATCCATCCGGGATACGGATTCTTGTCGGAAAACGCCGAATTTGCGGAAGCCTGTCAAACGGCTGGCGTGGTATTCATCGGGCCGCCGCCGAAAGCCATCCGCGCCATGGGCTCGAAAAGCGCGGCTAAGGCCATCATGGAACAGGCCGGCGTGCCGCTGGTTCCGGGTTATCACGGCAAGGATCAGACGCTCGATACCCTGGCCCGCAGTGCCGCCGAGATCGGTTATCCGGTCCTGATCAAGGCTTCCGCCGGCGGTGGGGGCAAAGGTATGCGGGTGGTGGAGTCGGCCGGGCAACTGGCTGAGGGTGTTGCCGCCGCTCAACGCGAGGCCTTGGCATCCTTCGGCGATGACCAGGTTCTGATTGAAAAATATCTGTTTCGGCCCCGACATATCGAAATCCAGGTATTCGCCGACAAACAGGGCCAGGCTGTGTATTTATTCGAACGCGACTGTTCGGTACAGCGCCGTCATCAGAAAATTCTGGAAGAAGCGCCGGCCCCTGGCATGTCCCCGGAACGGCGGCGTGAGATGGGCGAAGCCGCGGTGGCCGCCGCCCGTGCCATCGGTTACGAGGGCGCCGGTACGGTGGAATTCATCGCCCACCAGGACGGCAGTTTTTATTTTATGGAGATGAATACCCGTTTGCAGGTTGAGCACCCGGTTACCGAGATGATCACCGGCCAGGACCTGGTGGAGTGGCAGTTGTTGGTGGCCGCCGGCGAACCGCTGCCACGCGCTCAGGAACAACTGGCCATCCAGGGCCATGCGTTCGAGGCGCGTATTTACGCCGAAGATCCGGATAGGGATTTCCTGCCCTCCATTGGCCGTCTGGAGCATCTGCGCACGCCGGCGGAGAATTTGCATGTGCGCATCGACACGGGTGTTCGCCAGAACGACGAGGTCAGCCCGCATTACGATCCCATGATCGCCAAGCTGATCGTTTGGGATCAGGATCGTGGCGGTGCCCTGAGGCGTTTGGGGCAGGCCCTGGCCGATTATCAGATCGTCGGTGTGGCGACCAACATCCGCTTGTTATCGGCCTTGGTCGCTCATCCCGCCTTCGCTGCCGGCGAAGTGAATACGGGTTTCATCGAAATCCACCGATCTTCGCTGTTTCCCGATAAGCAGCCCGTTTCCGACCATATTCTGGCCTTGGCTACCCTAGGTCGGCTGCTGTACGTGGAGCGCGAGGCCGCTTCGCGTGCTCATGAGTCTGGCGACCCTTGGTCTCCTTGGCGCTCAACCAGTGCGTGGCGGCTGAACGACGATAACATGCAAACCCTATACTTCCGCGATGGCGAGCGCGATGTGAGCGTTACCGCCCATTATCATGGGGATCACGTTCGTTTGGATCTGCCCGGCGGTTCCCTACCCGTGAGCGGGGAATTAAAGGGCGAGGGGGATCTGGTAGCCGATTTGGACGGGGTTAGAGTCCGCGCCACCTTGGTTCGCCAGGGCGAGGACATGGTGATACTCAGTCAGGGCGCCAGCCATTTGCTCACGCTGCACAACCCCTTGACCGAGGGTATGGAGGACGAGGTCGATGCGGGGAGTTTGGCGGCGCCGATGCCCGGCACCGTCACTCGTATCCTGGTACAGGAAGGCGACACCGTGGCCACCGGGGACCCCCTGTTGATTCTGGAAGCCATGAAAATGGAGCATACCATCACCGCGCCGCGCGCCGGTATGATCGAATGCATCCACTACACAGTGGGTGACCAGGTTCAGGAAGGTGTGGAACTGCTGGTGCTCGGCGGTACCCCCTAGAACTCCCGGCATTGCTGTCGCCAGCGTCGGACAGCATCGGGGTGATCGACATCCCACCCCATTGGCAGTTCCAGCCAACGCAACCCTGCCTGCTTCAGACGCTGGCGGGTCTGGGGTAATACGTGCCGGCTGCTCCAGTTCAGGTTGCGGAACAGCCGAGGGCAGGATTGGCGCAGGCCAACGAGGACGTAGCCGCCGTCCTCCGCCGGACCCAGCACGGCGTCTTGTCCCGCGGCCAACGCCCGCAGCGCCGATCGCAAGTGATCACGATTTAGCGAGGCGCAATCGCTGCCCAGCAATATCGCATAAGCGCAATCTCGCAGCGTTCGACTCAGGGCGTGGTGCATGCGCCGACCCAGATCGATGCCTTTTTGGGTCCGCAGATCGACACCATAATCGCGCCTGCAAGCCCAAAAAAAACCGTGTCGGGTATCCGGCGCACACCACAGTTGTACGCGGCAGAGGTCAGCGTGCGCGGCGTAATCCAGTGTCCAGCGCGCTAGATCTCGATACACATGGGCGGCGCCTTGCTCGCCATATTGTCCGGCCAGCCGCGTTTTCACCTGCCCCGGTATGGGCGCTTTGGCGAACACGAGGATACGTCCCTGGGGAAATTCCATGGTTTATGCGCCGTAATAAACGCGCGCCAGCCGCTTCGGGTCGACCCCTAGAAAATAAGCTAGCCGTAGGCTCCACATGATCAAAATGGTTTTGTGGATGCCTTCTTTCTCCCAACGACGGCTGGAAGCGATCAAGCGAGTACGCAGACAAATGGGTCGGCTGATTCGTTTCAGAGACCGACTCAAGGCAATATCCTCCATCAGGGGAATGTTTGCATAACCGCCGACCTGCTCGAAGGCTGCGCGTCGGACGAATATTCCCTGATCACCGGTGGCGATGCCGGTCAACCGGGAGCGAATATTCATCATCATTCCGATCAGGCGCAGTAGCGGATGGGTCCCGCTCAGCCGAACGTCGAAGCGTCCCCATGCCCGGTCACTTTGGCGAAATGAATCGATAATCAACCGGTCCACATTGGGCGGCGGCACGCTATCGCTATGTAGGAACCAGAGTATATCTCCGCCGGCCTCGCGTGCTCCGGTATTCATCTGTTCGGCCCGGCCTTTGGCAGAGGTCAATACGCGATCGGCCAAGGGCATGGCGATTTCACGGCTGGCATCGTGGCTTCCGCCATCAACCACCAACACCTCGCACTCTCTGCAACGCAAGTTCTGCAGATTTTCCAGGAAGTTGACTAGTACGCTCGCCTCATTTAATACGGGTACGATGATGGATACAGCGGCCATGGGTTTTTCGGTACTGGGGCCTTGCGCATCGTTCAGCGCGCTCGGCATCGGTTTAAAGCAGGCGATCGTGGTCTAAACGCCGTTAACGCCGTTAGGTTGCTTGACAAAGCTAATGATTTTCCAGAAAATGCAATGCTCGGTTCCGGAGGGGTTCCCGAGCGGTCAAAGGGGGCAGACTGTAAATCTGTTGGCTCAGCCTTCGGAGGTTCGAATCCTCCCCCCTCCACCAGCGTTACGACTGCGCCGGTATATGTTGCAAAACGCATGGTCCTGGACAGGTGTTTGGCGGGTGTAGTTCAATGGTAGAACCTCAGCCTTCCAAGCTGATGGTGTGGGTTCGATTCCCATCACCCGCTCCATAGCATAGCGAAATATCAATATAGCGCCCATATAGCTCAGTCGGTAGAGCACTTCCTTGGTAAGGAAGAGGTCACCAGTTCAAATCTGGTTATGGGCTCCAATAACTTTCAAAAGATAGAACTGTTTGATTGGGGCTTCGGTCTGGCGGGGAGGAGTGTTGAATGTCCAAAGAGAAATTTGAGCGCACGAAGCCGCATGTAAACGTGGGGACGATTGGGCATGTGGACCATGGCAAGACCACGCTGACGGCGGCGATGACCAAGATCATGGCGGAGCAGTTTGGGGGTGAGTTTCGCTCCTACGATCAGATTGACTCGGCGCCGGAAGAGCGGGCGCGGGGCATTACGATTGCTACGGCGCACGTAGAATACCAATCGCCGACGCGGCACTATGCGCATGTGGATTGTCCGGGACATGCGGACTACATCAAGAACATGATCACTGGGGCGGCGCAGATGGACGGAGCGATCCTGGTGGTATCGGCGGCGGATGGACCGATGCCGCAGACGCGGGAGCACATTTTGTTGGCGCGGCAGGTGGGGGTGCCATGCATTGTGGTATACCTCAACAAAGCGGACATGGTGGACGACGCGGAGTTATTGGAATTGGTGGAAATGGAAGTGCGGGAATTGCTTTCCAAGTATGATTTTCCGGGTGACGACATACCGATTGTAGTGGGGTCGGCGCTCAAGGCGCTGGAAGGGGACAGCAGTGACATTGGGGTGTCCTCGGTGCTGAAGCTAGTGGAAGCGATGGACTCTTACATTCCGCAGCCGGAGCGGGAGATTGACAAACCGTTTTTGATGCCGATTGAAGATGTTTTTTCGATTTCCGGGCGTGGGACGGTGGTGACGGGACGGGTTGACCGGGGCCGCGTCAAGGTGGGTGAGGAAGTGGAGATTGTGGGTATCCGGGCCACCACCAAGACCACCTGCACGGGTGTGGAGATGTTTCGCAAGCTGCTGGATGAAGGCGTGGCGGGCGACAACATTGGGGTGTTGCTGCGTGGAACCAAGCGGGACGATGTGGAGCGGGGCCAGGTGTTGGCCAAGCCGGGGACGATCACGCCGCACACGCATTTTGAAGCGGAAGTGTATGTGTTGACCAAGGAAGAGGGCGGGCGTCACACGCCGTTTTTCAAGGGTTACCGGCCACAGTTTTATTTCCGCACGACGGACGTAACGGGTTCGGTGGAGCTACCTGAAGGTGTGGAAATGGTGATGCCGGGGGACAACATTAAGATGGTGGTGAACCTGATTGCGCCGATTGCCATGGAAGAGGGATTGCGTTTTGCCATCCGGGAAGGCGGTCGAACCGTCGGCGCCGGCGTCGTCGCGAAAATTATCGAATAAAGTGGTAACAACTACCTCGCACGGTGTCTTAAACTTCTGTCACGCGTAGTCATATCAGAAACAATAGGCCAGTAGCTCAATTGGCAGAGCAGCGGTCTCCAAAACCGCAGGTTGGGGGTTCGAGTCCCTCCTGGCCTGCCATTTTTTATGGCTATCACCCTACGTGCTTCTTCAGTCCGCCAACCGTATCGACGTTACAGACCGAGGACAATGAATCTCAAGTCCGAGCCGCAAGTCTCCAGAAACGAACTCGTCAAGCTAATTTCCGCTGGTGTACTCGTATTACTGGGGTTGTCGGGTTTTTATTACTTTGCCGATTACCTGTTGGTTGGGCGCATCCTGGGCCTGCTGTTAGCCGTGGGTGTGGCTGGGTTTATCGTGATCACTACCGAGCCTGGCGCTCAACTTGTCGGTTTTTTCAAGGAAGTGCGCATGGAGTTGCGCAAGGTTGTCTGGCCGACCCGTACCGAAACGTTGCAAACCAGTTTAGCCGTTATCGTCATGGTTGTGGTCATGGGCATTTTCCTCTGGTTACTTGACATCTTGTTGTTCTGGATGGTGCGCCTATTGACGGGGCAGTGAGGATACGGACATGGCAATACGCTGGTACGTGGTACAGGCCTACTCGGGATTTGAACACCAAGCCAAACGCTCATTGGTAGAACGTATAAAAATGGCCGGACTGGAGGATAAGTTCGGCCAGATTCTGGTGCCGACAGAAGAAGTCGTGGAAATGCGTGATGGACAAAAACGCAAAAGCGAACGCAAATTCTTTCCCGGCTATGTATTGGTGCAGATGGAAATGGATGAAGAGTCCTGGCATCTCGTCAAGAGTGTGCCCAAGGTGCTTGGCTTCATCGGCGGCACCAGTGACCGCCCCGCGCCGATCAGCGACAAGGAGGCCCAGGCGATCATGCAGCGCATTCAAGAGGGCGTGGACAAACCGCGTCCGAAAGTGCTGTACGAGCCTGGCGAGGTGGTGCGAGTGACCGACGGTCCATTCAACGATTTCAACGGCGTCGTCGAAGAAGTGAATTACGAAAAGAGCCGCTTGCGCGTGGCCGTTCTTATTTTCGGTCGTTCGACGCCAGTCGAACTGGAGTTCAGCCAAGTCGAAAAGGCTTGAGCATTCACAGCGGGGAGCCGTAAGGCGTTTGAACCCAACGGGAGTTATTCATGGCTAAGAAGGTTTCTGCTTATATCAAGCTGCAGGTGGCGGCTGGCAAGGCTAATCCCAGCCCTCCAGTGGGGCCGGCGTTAGGTCAACACGGCGTTAATATCATGGAGTTTTGCAAAGCGTTCAACGCCCAGACCCAGCAACTGGAACAAGGCTTGCCGATTCCCGTTGTCATTACTGTCTACAGCGATCGTAGCTTTACCTTCATTCTGAAGACGCCGCCCGCCGCTGTGCTGCTCAAGAAGGCCGCGAATCTGGAAAAAGGAAGCGCCACACCCAATACCAACAAAGTGGGTACGGTAACGCGTCAACAATTGGAAGAAATCGCCACGACGAAGCAGCCTGATCTTACCGCGGCCGATTTGGAAGCGGCCGTGCGCACCATAGCCGGTACCGCCCGTTCCATGGGCTTGGAAGTCGAGGGGATATAAGCCATGGCCAAATTACCCAAACGCCAGCAAGCGATTCGGCTCAAGGTCGAACAAGGCAAAATGTATCCGATAGCGGAAGCCTTTGCGTTGTTGAAGGAGTTAGCCAGCGCCAAATTCTCCGAATCGGTCGACGTCGCCGTGAATCTCGGTGTTGATCCCCGAAAATCGGATCAGGTAGTGCGTGGCTCTACCGTCTTGCCCAAGGGAACGGGAAAGACGGTGCGGGTGGCCGTATTTGCCCAGGGCGCCAATGCCGAAGCCGCTAAAGCGGCTGGGGCCGATATCGTGGGATTCGAGGATCTTGCTGCGAGCATCAAGGGCGGTGATCTCAACTTCGATGTGGTCATTGCTGCGCCTGATGCTATGCGCATTGTCGGCCCTCTTGGTCAGATTCTCGGTCCGCGTGGACTGATGCCCAACCCCAAGGTCGGTACCGTCACTCCCGATGTGGCGACTGCCGTTACCAACGCCAAAGGTGGTCAGGTACGTTACCGTGCGGACAAAGGTGGAATTATCCACTGTAGCATCGGCAAGGTCGATTTCTCTCCCGAGGATTTACAGGAGAATCTGCAGGCTCTGTTGACGGATCTCAAAAAGGCTAAGCCTTCGACCTCCAAAGGTGTGTACATACGTCGGATTACTGTATCCACCACCATGGGTCCGGGCTTGGGAGTGGATCAGACTTCGTTGGCGGTGGCGGTTTAGATCGAATTATTGAGAACGAAGCGTGTCGGAGCATAGCTGAGCGATCGCAGGGAAGCAGTCATGGCGATCTTTGCAAAGACTTTGGGCGGCCGGTTTCCCAACCGGCGTCAAAGACCGCAGGTGCTGAAATGCTTAATTGTCCCGCCGGTTTCCGGATCGAGCGGGCCGCCCGCGCAGACGGTTTAGCCCCCAGAATACCCTGGTCAAGGCGGCCGTAATTGGTAATCAACCTGACAGGCAGGTTCTTCTGAGCGAATGCCGGGACGGAACGAGCAATCGATTCTTCTCAGTGAGCCGCGCCTTTTCCAGGAGGTGTCTGAAATATGAGTCTTAGTCTCGCGGAAAAGCAAGCCGTTGTTGCCGAAGTCGCAGCCGTTGCGGCCCAGGCCCAGGCGCTGATCGCCTCGGAATATCGGGGGTTGAGTGTCGGGCAGTTGACCGAGCTGCGATACAAAGCCCGACAAAACGGCGTTTACCTGCGGGTGGTGAAAAACACGTTGGCGAAACGTGCTCTGCAAGGGACCGAGTTCGAGTGCATACACCCTGCCCTGGTGGGCCCGTTGATCCTGGCATTTTCCACTGGAGAGCCGGGCGCGGCGGCGAAGTTGCTCAAGGATTTTACCAAGAGTAACGAACGTCTGGTCGTCAAGGCGTTGGCTATCAGTGGCCGTATGTTTCCCGCCAGCGATTTGGAACGGATGGCCAGCATGCCTTCGCGCGAGGAAGCGATCAGTTTGCTCATGGCCTGCATGCAGGCTCCCCTGAACAAGCTGGCGCGCACCTTGAACGAGATACCGAGCAAGCTGGTGCGCACTCTGGAGGCGGTTCGTTTACAAAAAGCCGCCGACTGAACGAGTGTTTTGAACGCCGTATTCCTCTTCACCCCATTCAAGTAAATTCTGGAGTCATTCGTTATGGCTGTTAGCAAAGAAGAAATTCTGGAAACTATTTCCGGCATGACCGTCATGGAGATCGTCGATTTGATCTCCGCTATGGAACAGAAATTCGGCGTTACTGCGGCCGCCGCGGTAGCCGCCGCGCCGGCCGCCGCTGCGGCGGAAGCCGCGCCCGTCGAGGAAAAGACTGAATTCGACGTGGTAATGACCAGTTTCGGTGAGAAGAAGGTCAATGTCATCAAGGTGATCCGCGCCATCACTGGGCTGGGTCTGAAGGAAGCCAAGGATTTGGTGGAAGGTTCCCCCTCCACGGTTAAGGAAGGCGTGCCGAAAGCCGAAGCCGAGGATGTCAAAAAGCAATTGGAAGAAGCCGGCGCCACAGTCGAGATCAAGTAATTACGTTTGCTCGATACCAGCAAACTTATCCTGGTGGTACGGCTGGCAGCCTTCAGGGCTGCCGGCCTTTACTCGTTTATACCGGTACACGGAACACCTACCCGGTGGGGTATTCGCCCCTTTCGCAGTCTTTGCGCTATTGAACTGCGGCTTTCAGCCGTTATTTGAGGAATCCCGATGGCCTATTCCTTTACTGAAAAGAAACGTATTCGTAAAGATTTTGGCAAGCGCCCGAATATTCTCAAGGTGCCATATCTGTTGGCGATACAGAAAGAGTCCTACAGTTCCTTTCTGCAGGATTCGGCGTTCTCGGAAAACCGCCAGGAGATCGGTCTGCATGCGGCTTTTCGATCCGTGTTCCCGATTACCAGTTATTCCGGTAACGCCGTTCTCGAATACGTTAGCTATCGGCTAGGGGACCCCGTATTCGACGTGCGGGAATGCCAACTGCGTGGCCTGACTTACGCGGCCCCTCTGCGCGTCCGTCTGCGTCTAGCCATCTTCGACAAGGACGCGGAAGGGGGTTCGCACACGGTCAAGGATATTAAGGAAAACGAGGTTTACATGGGCGAATTGCCGCTCATGACCGAGAACGGGACATTCGTGATCAACGGTACGGAGCGGGTTATCGTATCCCAGCTGCACCGTTCGCCGGGTGTGTTTTTCGATCATGACAAGGGCAAGACCCATTCTTCGGGTAAGTTGCTCTTCTCGGCTAGAATTATTCCCTATCGGGGTTCCTGGCTGGATTTCGAGTTCGACGCCAAGGACATTCTCTATGCCCGTATCGACAGGCGCCGCAAACTGCCTGCCACCTCTTTGTTGCGGGCGCTGGGCTACGACACCGAGCAGATCCTTGCGCTGTTTTTCGATACCAATACCTTCCGTTTCAATCCGGAAGGCGTGACCTTGGATCTGATACCGGAACGTTTACGGGGCGAATCGGCCAGTTTCGATATTCGTCTTGGTGACAAGCTGTTGGTCGAGGCAGGCCGGCGCATCACGCCCCGGCATATCCGGGAACTGCAGAAGGCTGGCGTGCAAACCCTGGCCGTGCCCACCGAATATCTGGCCGGCAAGGTATTGGCGCACGATGTCATCAACCCGGCGACCGGCGAACTGCTGGCCCAGGCTAATGACGAACTCGGCATCGAGGCGTTGGAGCTGTTTCGTGATGCCGGCATCAGCGAAGTCCGCACCATTTATGTCAACGACTTGGACCGTGGCGCTTATATCTCGAACACGTTGCGCTCCGATGTGACCCGCACCGAACTCGAGGCGCTGGTGGAAATCTACCGGATGATGCGGCCCGGTGAACCACCCACCAAGGAGGCGGCGCTGAACCTGTTTTTCAATCTGTTCTTCTCCGAGGATCGCTACGATCTGTCGCCGGTGGGACGGATGAAGTTCAATCGCCGGGTTGGCCGCAAGAGCGGTCAAGGTCCCGGGATCCTGTATGACGGCTATTATCTCAGTCGGCGCGGTGACGATTCCTCCCAGAAACTGTACGAACAACTGGGGGATTCCTCGGACATCATCGATGTGCTCAAGGTGTTGATCGGTATCAAGGACGGCACCGGTACGGTGGACGACATCGACCACCTCGGCAACCGGCGCATCCGTTGCGTCGGCGAGATGGTGGAAAACGTATTCCGCATCGGCCTGGTGCGTGTCGAGCGGGCGGTCAAGGAGCGCCTGAGCATGGCCGAGTCGGAGAATCTGACGCCGCAGGATCTGATCAACGCCAAACCCGTGGCGGCGGCGATCAAGGAATTTTTCGGTTCCAGCCAGTTGTCCCAGTTCATGGATCAGAACAACCCCTTGTCGGAGGTTACCCACAAGCGGCGTGTTTCAGCCCTGGGTCCCGGCGGGTTGACCCGCGAGCGGGCGGGCTTCGAGGTGCGCGACGTGCATCCCACCCATTATGGCCGGGTGTGTCCGATCGAGACGCCGGAAGGGCCGAACATCGGTTTGATCAATTCCCTGGCGGTGTATGCGCGGACCAATGAATACGGGTTCCTCGAAACCCCGTACCGGCGGATTATCGACAGCTGCGCCAGCGAGGAGATTGTCTATTTGTCCGCCATTGAGGAGGGCAACTATGTTATCGCCCAGGCCAACGCGACGCTGGATGTCGATGGCCGACTGACCGATGAACTGGTCTCCGCCCGCTATCAGAACGAATTTACTTTGAAGCGGCCCGTGGATGTGCAATTCATGGACGTTTCCCCGATGCAGATCGTTTCCGTTGCCGCGGCCCTGATCCCGTTTCTGGAACACAATGACGCCAACCGCGCGCTGATGGGCTCCAATATGCAGCGTCAGGCCGTGCCAACGTTGCGCTCCGAAAAGCCGTTGGTCGGGACGGGGATCGAACGCACGGTGGCAATCGACTCGGGTGTGACCGTGGTCGCCCGCCGTGGAGGCGTGGTGGACTCGGTGGACGCCAGCCGCATCGTGGTTCGGGTGCATGACGAGGAAACCGCGGCGGGCGGTTCGGGTGTCGATATTTACAATCTGACCAAGTACACCCGTTCCAACCAGAATACCTGTATCAACCATCGTCCCTTGGTGCGGCCGGGCGATGTCCTGGAAAAGGGCGATGTCCTGGCGGACGGACCGAGCACCGACCTCGGTGAGCTGGCCTTGGGGCAAAACCTGCTGGTGGCGTTCATGCCCTGGAATGGTTACAACTTCGAGGATTCGATACTGATTTCCGAACGGCTGGTTCAGGAGGACCGCTTCACCACGATCCATATCGAGGAACTGACCTGCGTGGCCCGCGATACCAAACTGGGGCCAGAGGAAATCACCGCGGATATTCCCAACGTGGGTGAAAGCGCCCTGAACAAGCTTGACGACGCGGGCATCGTGTTTATCGGGGCCGAGGTGCAAAGCGGCGATATCCTGGTGGGCAAGGTCACGCCCAAGGGCGAGACCCAGTTGACGCCCGAGGAGAAATTGCTGCGCGCCATTTTTGGCGAGAAAGCTTCGGACGTGAAGGATACCTCGCTACGCGTGCCGCCCGGTATGGACGGTACGGTCATCGATGTGCGGGTTTTCACGCGCGATGGGGTGGAGAAGGATGCCCGCGCCAAACAGATCGAAGCCACAGAAATGGCTCGTATCAAAAAGGATTTGAATGACCAACTACGCATTTTGGAAGACGATCTTTACCAGCGTGTCGAAAGAATGCTGGTCGGCAAGACCGCCGAGGGCGGACCGGACGGTTTGACTTCGGGCACCAAGATCAAGGAAAGCTATCTCGCCAAGTTGCCTCGCGACCGATGGTTCGAGATTCGTTTGAAGAGCGAACAGTACAACGAACAGTTGGAAATCATTGCCGAGCAATTGACGCAGCAACGCCGGGAATTCGATCAGAAATACGATGAGAAGCGGGACAAAGTCACTCAGGGCGACGACTTGGCTCCCGGCGTGCTCAAGATGGTCAAGGTCTACCTCGCGGTCAAACGCCGCATTCAACCGGGCGATAAAATGGCGGGCCGGCACGGCAACAAGGGTGTGGTCTCCATGATCGTACCCCAGGAAGACATGCCGTATCTGGAAGACGGCACACCGGTGGATATCGTGCTCAATCCGCTCGGCGTGCCGTCGCGCATGAATGTCGGCCAGGTACTGGAGACCCATTTGGGCTGGGCGGCCAAGGGACTCGGCCTACGCATCGGCCAGATGTTGCAGGCGCAAGCCGAAACCGAAAAATTGCGCACTTTTCTCGAACAAATCTACAACACCCAGGATACGGTGCAGATCGACTTCGGCCAGTTCAACGCCGCTGAAATTCGGGCGCTATGCGCCAATCTCAGCAAGGGCGTACCGATGGCCACACCGGTATTCGATGGGGCCACCGAAGACGAACTCCGGCGTATGCTGGGCTTGGCGGGGTTGCCGGAAAACGGACAGACCCGCCTTTTCGACGGCCGCACCGGGGAGCCCTTCGACCGTCCGGTTACCGTAGGTTATATGTACATGCTCAAGCTCAACCACTTGGTCGACGACAAAATGCATGCCCGTTCCACCGGACCTTACAGCTTGGTCACGCAGCAACCCTTGGGCGGCAAGGCCCAATTCGGTGGCCAGCGTTTCGGGGAAATGGAAGTGTGGGCGCTGGAAGCCTACGGCGCGGCGTACACGCTCCAAGAAATGCTGACGGTGAAATCGGACGACGTCAACGGCCGCACCAAAGTGTACAAGAATATCGTCGATGGCGATCACAGAATGGAAGCCGGCATGCCGGAGTCCTTCAACGTCCTGGTCAAGGAGATTCGTTCTTTGGGCATCAATATCGAACTTGAGGGTAACTGAGTTCATCTTCCCGACAGACTAGTCGGGAGGGTATCGGTTGAGCGGGATTTCAAGGTTAGTACGGGAGCGTTTACGCGATGAACGAGTCAATCGGCTTCTACAAGCAGCCAGGTGTTATTGAAGATTTCGATGCCATTCGTATCGGTCTGGCGTCGCCTGACATGATTCGATCCTGGTCTTTTGGTGAGGTCAAGAAACCCGAAACTATCAATTACCGGACCTTCAAGCCCGAACGCGATGGCTTGTTCTGCGCCAAGATATTTGGCCCCATCAAGGACTACGAGTGCCTTTGTGGCAAGTACAAGCGGCTTAAGCACCGCGGCGTGGTGTGCGAGAAGTGTGGCGTCGAAGTCACGGTCGCCAAGGTCCGTCGCGAGCGCATGGGGCATATTGAGTTGGCCAGCCCTGTGGCCCATATTTGGTTCCTGAAATCGTTGCCTTCGCGTATCGGTCTGTTGTTGGACATGACCTTGCGTGATATCGAGCGAATTCTCTATTTCGAATCCTTCGTCGTCGTGGAACCGCGCATGACGCCGCTGGATCGCGGCCAGTTGTTGACTGACGAAGAATATCTCGACGCCATCGAACAGCACGGCGACGATTTTGACGCCCGCATGGGCGCCGAAGCCATTCGGGAACTGCTGCAAACCCTGGATTTGAAGAAGGAAGCAGCCAAACTGCACGACGAGATTGACGATTGCACCTCGGAAACCAAACTCAAACGTTTGTCCAAACGGCTCAAGCTGGTTGAATCCTTCATCGATTCCGGTAATCGTCCGGAGTGGATGGTGTTGACCGTGTTGCCCGTGCTGCCGCCCGATCTGCGACCCTTGGTGCCTCTGGACGGCGGTCGTTTCGCGACTTCCGACCTGAACGATCTGTACCGGCGGGTGATCAACCGCAACAACCGTCTGAAGCGTTTGTTGGAATTGAACGCGCCCGACATCATCGTGCGCAATGAAAAACGCATGCTCCAGGAATCGGTGGATTCGTTGCTCGACAACGGACGGCGCGGCCGTGCCATCACCGGCACCAACAAGCGGCCCCTGAAATCCTTGGCGGATATGATCAAGGGCAAGCAGGGCCGTTTCCGCCAGAATCTGTTGGGCAAGCGGGTGGATTACTCGGGCCGTTCGGTCATCGTGGTCGGTCCAACCCTGCGGCTGCATCAATGTGGCCTGCCCAAGAAGATGGCTTTGGAGTTGTTCAAGCCTTTCATCTTCAGCAAGCTGATTCGCCGGGGCATCGCCACGACCATCAAAGCCGCGAAAAAGATGGTCGAGCGCGAGCATCCCGAAGTGTGGGACGTGCTGGAGGAAGTGATCCGTGAACACCCGGTGTTGCTCAATCGGGCCCCCACTCTGCATCGCTTGGGCATTCAGGCTTTCGAGCCGGTGCTGATCGAAGGCAAGGCCATTCAACTGCATCCCCTGGTCTGTACGGCGTTCAACGCCGACTTCGACGGCGATCAGATGGCGGTGCACGTGCCTCTGTCCATCGAGGCCCAGATGGAAGCGCGGGCGCTGATGATGTCCACCAACAACATCCTGTCCCCGGCCAATGGCGAACCCATCATTGTGCCCTCTCAGGACGTGGTGCTGGGTCTTTATTACATGACCCGCGATCGCATCAACGCCAAGGGCGAAGGCATGGTTTTCAGCAACCTGACCGAAGTGCATCGCGCCTATGAAAATCGCGAAGTGGAATTGCATGCTCGGATTCAGGTCCGTCTGCCCATCGCCAAGCTTGAAGGATTGGGCAAGGACGGCGATCAAACCCTGAAACGGGTGCACTCCACCGTGGGTCGCTCGTTGCTGTCGGATATTTTACCCCCCGGACTGCCGTTCAGCCTGGTCAACCAGGTACTTAACAAAAAGGCCATCTCCCGCCTGATCAATGCCTGCTACCGGCAGGTGGGTTTGAAGGAAACCGTGATCTTCGCCGATCAACTGATGTACACCGGTTTTTATTTCGCCATGCGTTCCGGGGCTTCCATCGGTTTCGAGGATCTGGTTATTCCGGACGAAAAATCAGGAATCCTGGGTCGAGCCGAGGCCGAGGTCAAGGCCATCGAAAATCAGTATGCCTCGGGGCTGGTGACCATGGGCGAGCGCTACAACAAGGTCGTGGACATCTGGTCCCGCACCAATGACCAGGTAGCCAAGGCGATGATGGACAGACTGGGCAGTGAATTCGTCGCGGATCAATCCGGCCAGTCGGTTAAGCAACCGTCGTTCAATGCCGTGTTCATGATGGCCGATTCCGGCGCCCGTGGTTCGGCGGCGCAGATCCGGCAACTGGCGGGTATGCGCGGCTTGATGGCCAAACCGGACGGTTCCATCATCGAAACGCCGATTACCGCCAACTTCCGCGAAGGGCTGGACGTTCTGCAGTACTTTATCTCCACCCACGGCGCGCGCAAGGGTTTGGCGGACACCGCGCTGAAAACCGCCAACTCCGGCTATCTGACCCGGCGTTTGGTGGACGTCGCCCAGGATCTGGTGATTACCGAACAAGATTGCGGTACGACCGAGGGCTTGCTGATGACTTCCATCGTCGAAGGCGGGGAAGTCGTCGAACCGTTGCAGGAACGCGTGCTGGGCCGGGTGTTGGACGAGGATATTACGCGTCCGGGCAGCAATGAGGTCGTCATTCCGGCGGGCACGCTGCTGGATGAACGTTGGGTCGATGTGCTGGAACAGATGGGCATCGATCAGTTGCTGGTGCGTTCCGTCATTACCTGCGAAACCCGCTATGGCGTCTGCGCCGCCTGTTACGGCCGTGACCTAGCCCGTGGGCACAAGGTCAACATCGGCGAATCGGTGGGTGTCATCGCCGCTCAATCCATCGGCGAACCCGGTACGCAGTTGACCATGCGGACCTTCCATATCGGCGGCGCGGCTTCGCGGGTCACGGTGGTCAGCAACGTACAGGTGAAATCCAAGGGCGTGATTCGCCTGCAGAACATGAAAACCGTGCGCAACAAGGACGGGCATCTGGTCGCGGTATCGCGTTCGGGTGAAATCACTGTTATGGATGAGTTCGGGCGGGAACGGGAACGCTACAAAGTGCCTTACGGCGCGGTCGTGATGCGTAGCGACGACGATGCTGTCGATCCCGGCGAAGTGGTATCCCACTGGGACCCGTTAACCCATCCGGTGATCACCGAGGTGGCGGGGCGCGTGCAGTTCTTCGAGTTCGAGGAAGGGGTGACGGTGCAGCGGCACACTGACGAAATCACCGCCATCAGCAGCCTGGTCGTCCTCGATCCCAAGCAGCGTGGCTCGCTGGGCAAGGACAAACGGCCCATGATCAAGCTGGTCGATGAAGAGGGCCACGACCTGTGTATCGCCGGTACCGAAATTCCCGCGCAATACTATCTGCCGGCCAATGCCATCGTCAGCATCGAAGACGGATCGGAGGTCGCGGTTGGCGACGTGATTGCCCGTATTCCGCAGGAATCCGGCAAGACCCGTGACATCACCGGTGGTCTGCCTCGCGTGGCCGATCTGTTCGAAGCCCGTAAACCCAAGGAACCCGCCATTCTGGCCGAGATCACCGGCACAGTCAGTTTCGGCGAGGATACCAAGGGCAAGCAGCGTCTCGTGATTACCGAAAGGGACGGCAATCAACACGAGGAACTCATTCCCAAGTGGCGGCAGGTCAATGCCTTCGAGGGTGAGAACGTCGAACGTGGCGAGGTGATCGTCGAAGGCGAATCCAATCCGCACGACATCCTTCGTCTGCTCGGCATTCGAGAGTTGGCCGCCTATCTGGTCAAGGAAATCCAGGATGTCTATCGTCTCCAGGGTGTGCGCATCAACGATAAACACATCGAGGTGATCATCCGCCAAATGATGCGCAAGGTGGAAATCCTGGAGCCCAACGACACCCGTTTCATCAAAGGCGAGCAGGTCGAACGGGCCCGGCTGTACGAGGAAAATGATCGCGTGTTGTCGGATAACGGCACACCGGCCACCTACCAGCATTTGCTTTTGGGTATCACCAAGGCATCGTTGGCTACGGAATCGTTCATCTCCGCGGCTTCGTTCCAGGAAACCACCCGCGTGCTTACCGAGGCGGCCGTCAGAGGTTTGCGCGACGATCTGCGGGGCCTCAAGGAAAACGTCATCGTTGGGCGCCTGATTCCAGGCGGCACCGGATTGGCCTATCATTCCGAACGCCAGCAAGGCGGGGTCCAGTTGTCGCAGCGGGTGGCTCGACACTTGTTCGAAAGCGGGCCGGAACTTTTCCGGGAGGAAGCCCGCATCGAGGAAGAAGCCAGCCGGGAAAACTCCGAGGAGCCTATGGAGTAGGGTCCGGCGCGACGAGGCGTCGTTTTGCGCGCCTCTAACGACCGGCGAACAAATCCGCGATGCGCGCCTGCATGGACTCAGCAACGGCGCGCGGCGCGGTCGATTTGCGAATCGGGCGGCCAACCACGATATAATCGGCGCCGTTCAGGAAAGCCCGATCCACATCCACAACTCGTTTCTGGTCATCCGTCTCGCGATTGACGACCGGGCGTATCCCCGGCACGACGATCATCAATTGCTCTCCCAGCGATTGCCTTAATGCCGGCGCTTCCAGGCCGGACGACACCACGCCGTCGCAGCCGATCTGCAAAGCCCGTTTAGCGCGGGACAGCACCAGGGTCTGGGGATCGCACTGAAATCCCAGGTCTTTGAGGTCCTGTTCATCCAGGCTGGTGAGCACGGTGACGGCCAAAACCTTCAGGTCTTCCTTGTCCTTTACGGCGGCTTCCAGGATTCCGTCATTGCCATGCACCGTGGCGAAGGTGGCTCCGCGGTTCCGGAGTTGGCGCACGGCGGCGCGCACGGTTTCGGGCACATCGAAAAACTTGAGATCGACGAAGACCTTTTTGTCGCGGCGCACGAGCCAGTCCAGCAATTCGAAATAGCCGCTGGCCATGAACAGTTCCAGACCCATCTTATAAAAGCGGACACTGTCCCCCAGCTTTTCCGCCCAATCCCTGGCTTCCTCGGCGTTGGGCACGTCCAAGGCAAAAATCAGGCGCTCGGCCGCGGGTATGTTCTTGGTGGAAAGCAGGGATTTATCGTCGATCATCGGGGCAAGCGGAATCATGGCGTCGGGTTTGTGGGGCTCATAGAGTACACGATGCCGGCCCGGTCTGGCCAAAGGGGCTTTACACCTCGCCGTAGCGTTCCCCTTGGCCTATCCAACGGCGGATGAGAGCCTCGCACAGCGGTGGATGTTCCTGCAGCAGGCGCGCCGCCGTGTGCCGCACTTGGGGTAACAGGGCTTCGTCCCGCAGCCAGTCGGCGACTCGCAGTTGCAGGGCGCCGGTCTGACGGGTGCCCAGAACCTCTCCGGGGCCGCGCAGTGCCAGATCGTGCCGAGCGATTTCGAAACCATCGTTGCTTTGACGCAAGACCGCCAGACGGCTACGGGCCTGGGCCGACAGAGGGCTGCGATACAACAGTACGCAACTGCTGGCGATGGAGCCGCGCCCTATCCGTCCCCGCAGTTGATGCAATTGCGCCAGTCCCAGGCGTTCCGCGTTCTCTATCACCATCAGGCTGGCGTTGGGCACATCCACGCCGACCTCGATGACCGTGGTCGCTACCAGCAGGTCCAGCTTCGCGGCTTTGAAGGCGGCCATCACGGTTTCCTTTTCCGCGGATTTTTGTCGGCCATGTACCAGACCGATGCGCAACTCCGGCAGGGCGATCGTCAGCTGCGCCGCTGTGTCGGCGGCGGCCTGATAATCAAGGGTATCGGATTCGTCGATGAGCGTGCAGACCCAATAAGCTTGGCGTCCTTGCCGGCAGGCTTGCCAGACGCGCTGGATCACTTCGTCCCGCCGCTGTTCAGGCACCACCACGGTTTGCACCGGATGGCGTCCCGGTGGCAATTCATCGATCACCGAAGTGTCCAGGTCGGCATAGACGCTCATCGCCAAGGTTCGCGGGATGGGCGTGGCTGTCATGATCAGTTGATGGGGCCGGTGCTTGGCCCGCTGGCCTTTCTCACGCAACGCGAGCCGTTGATGCACGCCGAAGCGATGTTGTTCGTCGATCACGATCAAACCGAGCTGGGAGAACTCGACCCCCTCCTGGAACAGTGCATGGGTGCCCACCACGACCGCCAGGGACCCGTCGCCGATCCGTTGCAGCAGGGTCTCGCGGGCCTTGCCCTTGAGGCGCCCCGATAGCCAAGCCACATTCAAACCCAGCGGTTCCAGCCATTCCTTGAATGTACGGAAGTGTTGCTCCGCCAGCAATTCCGTAGGCGCCATTACCGCCGCTTGCCAACCCGCCTGCACGGTTCGCAGCACGGCTACTGCGGCGACCACGGTTTTCCCCGAGCCGACGTTGCCCTGCACCAGTCGCAACATCGGCTGGGAACGCGTCAAATCCGCCTTGGTTTCATTAATCACGCGCTGTTGCGCGGCCGTCAGCGTGAAAGGCAGGCTTTCGTTGAATCGCTTAAGCAAGCTGTCATCACCACCCAAGGGGGGAGCCTGATGGCGTTGGACTTGTTGCCGCAATTTGTGCAGGCTCAGTTGGTGCGCCAACAATTCTTCGAAGGCCAGCCGCTGCCGGGCGGTCGGGTGCGCCGCCGGCAGCTTCGCCACGCCGTGCTCCGGTGAGGGTCGGTGCAACAGGCGCAAGGCATCGACCAAGGTGGGCAGACCCAAGCGGTTAAGCCACTCGGCGGGAATCAGTTCGGGCAGGGCGCCGGGATGTTCCTCCAGCCGTTGTAAAACCTGCTCGGTCAGCGCACGCAGCGTGTATTGCGGTAATCCTTCGGTGCTGGGATACACCGGCGTCAGGTAAGGCTCACCGGCGTCGGGTGGATCGTCCTCGCTGTAACGGCGACATTCGGGATGCACCATTTCCAGGGTGAGTGGACCTGCGCGCACCTCCCCAAAACAACGCAGCCGGGTACCGGGACGACTCAGAAACTGCTGTTGCGCCGTGCTGAAATGAAAGAAGCGCAACGTCAGGCGGCCGGTATCGTCCTGGACACGGCACAGCAACGCGCGGCGTCCCCGGGGGGCGATTTCGGCCGTGCACACCTCGACCTGGATCACCGCCTCCATGCCCGGTTGCAGGGCGGCAAGGGGCACAACCCGCGTACGATCCTGATAGCGCGAAGGGAGATGGAACAGCAGATCGGCCAGGGTGTGAATGGCCAAGCGCGCCAGACGTTCGGCTTGACGGGGTCCGACACCTTTTAGGACGGTGACGGGTAAGACTTCTGAGAACTCGACGAGGGTGGACACCAGCAAGCTCGGATCGGCAACGGACAAGGTTAAATATTTCGAGAGAACGACTCAAAAAATAATAGCTTATGATAAACTACGCCGGTTTTCACAGTACTCGCTGTGACGTGCCCTGCTTGACAGCGGCAAACCCGGCACATTAAATTCCGACGTCTTTGCTTGCAAGAGACATCAGCCCAGCACGGAACCGATCATGAAGCGTACTTTTCAACCGAGCAACATTCACCGTAAGCGTACTCACGGCTTTCGCGCCCGCATGGCGACCTGTGGGGGGCGGCGGGTCATCAAGGCGCGTCGCTGCAAGGGACGTGCGCGTCTAACGCCCTAAGCCATGATGAGCGCCTCCTTCGGGCGGCGCGCCAGGCTGACCCACAAGGCCGACTATCAGCATGTCTTCGCGCAATCCAATCGCTCCGGTGATCGTTACTTCACCGTCCTCGCACGGCGCAACGAGCTAGGCTATCCCCGGCTCGGCTTGGCTGTTTCGCGCAAGGTAGCCAAATCCGCCGTGATCCGTAATCGTGTCAAACGTATCGTGAGGGAGAGCTTCCGCCACGCCCAGGAGCAACTGAACAGCTTCGACGTGGTCGTGATCGGTCGCCCGCAAACCGGTACTTGCTCCAACGAGGCGCTGTTCGCGTCCCTGAGGCAGCATTGGGCGAGGCTGGCAACATGGGCAAAGTCCTGACGGCGCTATTGCGCGCCTATCAATGGTTGCTCAGCCCCCTGCTGGGCAACCACTGTCGTTTTTACCCAAGCTGTTCGCACTATGCCATCGAAGCCATTGAACGTCATGGCGTTGTAGCGGGCGCCTGGCTGGCGCTCAAGCGTGTCCTGCGCTGTCATCCCTGGCGCCCTGGCGGCATCGATCCCGTTCCCGAGCCTGGCAAGAATAATTCCTGATGGATAACCAACGACTGATACCTGTCTTCCTACTTTTGGTAGTGCTTTTCCTGATCTGGCAACGCTGGGTGGAATTCCATGGGCAAAAGGAACCTCCACCACCCCAGGCGACCGCCCCCGATGCGCCAGCGGCGCAAGCCGGCACGGCCTCGCTGGAGCGTTTGAATTTGCCCAGTGTGGCAGCGCCCGCCGAAACGTCCGCGCCCGCTCCAGATCTCCCCAGCGCCCGAAAAATACGGGTAGTGACCGATATCTTCGAAGCGGAGATCGACACCGCGCTCGGTGATATCCGTCATGTGGGATTACGCACCTATCCGCAGTCTCTGGATCAACCGAAGCAACCTTTCGTGTTGTTCAAAGATACCGGATCGGAGATATTCATCGCCCAGACCGGCTTGCTCCCCGCCGCCTCCATGCCGGCCGTTCCCAATCATTACGGGGACAGCCCGCAGGGGTTCGTCGCGGAACAGGAAGAGTACCGGCTCAAGGATGGGCAGGATAGCCTGGAGGTTCCTTTGACCTGGACGGACAGCTCGGGTCTCAAGGTCACCAAAATCTATACGTTCCACCGCGACAGCTTCGTCATCGATCTGGACCAGCGGGTGGAGAACGGTTCCGGGCAGGATTGGACCGGCCGGCAATACCGGCAATTCCTGCGTACCCCGCCGGTGACCAAACGCAGCTTTTTCACGGGCGGTGTGTACACCTACACGGGCGGCGCCGTTTCCACGCCGACCAAGCATTACGAGAAGATTTCCTTCAAGGCCATGGATGAGCACGATCTCAACGAGGAGGTTACCGGCGGTTGGGTGGCGATGATCCAGCACTATTTTCTGGGGGCTTGGATACCCGATCAGGATCAGGCCAATGGCTTTTTTTCCCGCCGGTCGCCCGGCACGCAACGCTACGTACTGGGTATGGTCGGTCAGGATCGTACGGTGGTCCCCGGTGAGACCCGTGATTTCCATACGGAGTTATACGCCGGGCCCAAGATCCAGGATCGTCTGGACAGCCTCGCCCCGCATCTGCGGCTGACCGTGGACTATGGCTATCTCACCGTTATCGCGCAACCGCTGTTTTGGCTGTTGGAGCTTATACACAGCGTCATCCGTAACTGGGGCTGGTCGATCATCGTGCTGACTATTCTCATCAAGGCGGCTTTCTTCAAGCTCTCCGAAACCAGTTACAAATCCATGGCTAATATGCGGCGGCTCGCCCCAATGATGGCCAAGCTCAAGGATCGCTACGGCGACGACAAGCAGCGCCTGAATCAGGCCATGATGGATTTTTACAAGAAGGAAAAGATCAATCCCCTGGGCGGTTGTTTGCCGATACTGGTACAGATTCCCGTGTTCATTTCCCTGTACTGGGTGTTGTTGGAGAGTGTGGAACTGCGGCAGGCGCCGTTCATGCTGTGGATTCAGGACCTTTCCACCAAGGACCCCTATTACGTTTTGCCTCTGATCATGGGCGCGACCATGTTCATCCAGCAGAAATTGAATCCGGCCCCGCCCGACCCCATCCAGGCCAAGGTGATGATGGCCCTGCCGTTCGTGTTCACCGTGTTTTTCCTGTGGTTCCCCGCCGGCCTGGTGTTGTACTGGGTGGTCAACAACGTGCTGTCCATCTCTCAGCAGTACGTCATTACCCGCCGCATAGAAGCCGGGGCCAAGGCGTAAGTTAGCGCATCAGCCGTAGCGCGTAAGCGCCGGCTCCGAAAAACAGGAGCGTCGGCAGAATGGCCCCCAGCCAGGGCGGATAGTTGTAGAGCAGCACGACATTGCCCAGCAGCCGGTTGAGCAGGAAAAACGCCAGCCCCAGCAGGACCCCGATCAGCAGACGCTGACCGATCCCGCTGGCGCGCTGCGGGGCGAAAGCGAACGGCAGCGCGATGAACAGCATGGCCAGATTGGTTAAAGGGGCAAGCGCCTTGGTCCAAAAGGCCAGTTCATGGTGCCGGGCATCCAGGCCATTGTCGTGTAGATAACGGATATACACGCTCAGATCTCGCAACGCGAGATCCTCGGGGTCCAGGGCCAACACTTCCAGCAATTCCGGGTTGAGCGCCCAATTGACCACCAGTTCCGGTAGCCGCTCCGTCACCACCCGCTCGCCATCCAAACGGCTGCGACTGACACCCTCCAGTATCCAATGGGATCGTTCGTAGCGGGCCGATCCAGCGTGCGTGAGTGATTTCAATTCGGCGGTTTCATTCAGTTCATACAGAGTGATGTCCACCAGCCGGTTGTCGGGTAGAACCGCCCGCACGTTGATGATTTCGTCGCCATCCCGTGCCCAGAAACCACGCCCGCGACGTATCGAACGCGCTTCGTACTTGGCTTCGGCGCGTACCAGTTGTGCGGCATGTTCGCTTGCCGGCGCGATATATTCGCCGATCACCAAGGCCAGGCCGCCCATGACCAGGCCGGCCTGTAGAGCCGCCCAGATCAGGCGTGAGCGGGACAGACCGGCGGCCCGCATGACGACCAGTTCACTGTGTTGGGCCAGCGCTCCCATACCCAGCAATCCCCCCAGCAACAACCCCATGGGGAAGGTTTCGTAAAGCCGCCGAGGCAGGGTCAGGGCCATGAACTCCAGGATGGCGAGCAGGGTGTAATGGCCTTCGCCTAAATCCTCAAGTTCCGTCATCAGACCGAAAAACATCTCCATCCCCAGCAAGACCAGCAGGGCGACGAGGGTGGTGCCGACCACGGTTTTGAAGATATAGCGATCGATGCGTTTCACGCGCCATCCACTCCAGATTCCGGGCGCCGCCACGGCAGACCATAAGCGCGCACCCACAGGACGACACCGAGCAGCAGGAACAGTCCGTGCGCCCACCACAAGCCCAGCGCCGGCCAGACCAGACCGTTGGCCAGCCAGGAAATGCCTACCAGCAACAAATTGACGTACACCGTAAACACCAGTACCGCCAGCACCACCCGACCGTAACGTCCTTCACGCGGGTTAGCCCGCGCCAGCAGCGGCGTCACGAACGCGATCAACGGCAGGGACAGTGGCGCGCTCAGACGTTGATGGAACTCGGCGAGGTTGCCGGTGCTGTGGGAGGCCAACAACTCGCGGGTCGGTATGGCTTCACGTTTGATCTTCTGTTGTTCAGGGGGAGCGAAGCCGGCCTGAGCCGCCAGGCGCTCGAAGCGCATGGATTGAAAATCCCCCTCGCCCGGCGCGCCTTCGTAGCGATGGCCGTTTTGCAGCACGATATAGCGGGCATCGGTTTTGGGGTCGATTTCCTGATAACCGCGTTCGCCCGTCGTCACGGCGATGCCATCCGGTCTAAGGCTGCGTACGAATATCCAGCGCAGTCCGCGACCTTCCTGATCCAGACTGCCGATGTACACGACGTGCTCGCCATCGGCGATTTCCCGGAACGTCCCCGGCGTGAAGAGCGAGACTTGGGCATCGCGTCGGGCGCGATCCTGTACTTCGGCCTGCACGGCCATGCATAAGGGCACGATGTGCAATGACAAGACGGCTATCAGCATAGCCAGGGGCAGGACCAGCATGAACAACGGCCGATAAATCGCCCCTGGCCCCATCCCCCCGGCCATCATCGCCACGATTTCGTTATCCCGGTACAGCCGACCCAGGGTCAGCATCGTGCTCAACAGCAAGGCTAGGGGAGTGAGCAGAACCAGAAAGCGAATGCCCTGCAGTCCCAGCAGGAGATAAATCGTGTCCTGGGCTAACAGGCCACTGGCCGCTTTGCCCAGATAAAGCGCCAGACGGTTGCTGAGCGCCACGGCCAGCAGGACCAGCAGTGTCGCGACAAACGTCAATAGCAATTCTTTCAGGAGATAACGGTCAATACGGAACCACACGGGCGTCTCACCGGTTTTCGCTGTATCAATGACGTTGTGGAGCGGAAAAAATTCCGGTTACACTCAAGGTTGACTCATGTTCTCTGCCGGGTAGGGCAACCCGACACCATCCATATGATCATCGGGAGTTTATTGATGGAATACAGCGTAAAAAGCGGCACCCCTGAAAAACAGCGCACAGCTTGCTTAGTGCTCGGTGTTTACGAACCCCGTCGGTTATCCACCGCCGCCGAACATTTCGACGCGGCTTGCGACGGCCATCTCAGCAGCATCCTGCGCCGTGGTGATATGGAAGGCAAACTGGGACAAAGCCTGTTGTTGGTGCATACCCCGAACGCCCTGTGCGACCGGGTGTTGCTGATCGGCTGCGGGCGTGAACGCGATTTGGACGATCGCCGTTTCCGTCGGATTGTCGCCGATGCCACCCATGCCCTGGACAACACGGGTGCTACCGAGGCAGTGTCCTATCTGACCGATCTCAACGTCAAGGGCCGCGACAGCGCCTGGAAGATCCGCCAGACCGTGGAAGCCATTCAGGAAGCGCAATATCGATTCGACGAACTCAAGAGCAAGACCCAACAACCCCGCCGGCCCTTGCGCAAGATTATACTCAGCGTGCCCAGCCGCCGGGAACTGGCTAACGGCGAACGCGCCGTGCAGGAAGGGTTGGCCATCGACGGGGGAATCAAACTGGCCAAGGATCTGGCCAACCTGCCGGCCAATATCTGCACGCCGACCTATCTGGCGGATCAGGCCCGGCAATTGGCCGCCGAATTCCCGGTTCTGCAGTTTCAGGCGCTGACGGAAAGCGAATTGCAGAATCTGGGAATGGGTGCTTTGCTGGCGGTATCCAAAGGCAGCGCGCAACCTCCACGGCTGATCGTGTTGGAATACAAAAACGCCGCCAAGCAACACAAGCCGATCGTGTTGGTGGGCAAGGGCGTGACCTTCGACACCGGTGGTATTTCCCTGAAGCCCGCGGACAAGATGGACGAAATGAAATACGACATGTGCGGGGCTGCCAGCGTATTGGGCGCCTTGCGGGCCTGCGCGGAATTGCAGTTGCCGCTGAACGTGGTGGGGATCATTCCAGCGGTGGAAAACATGCCCAGTGCTCAGGCGACCCGACCGGGGGACATCGTCACCAGCTTGTCCGGGCAAACCGTGGAGATTCTCAATACCGACGCCGAGGGCCGGCTCATTCTTTGTGATGCGCTGACTTACAGCGAGCGTTACGATCCGGCCATCGTGATTGATATCGCCACCCTGACCGGCGCGTGCATCATCGCGTTGGGCCGCCATCCCCACGGCTTGTTCAGCAACCATCCCCCGCTCGCCAACGATCTTCTCAACGCGGGTCGTGCGGCGGCTGATCGTGCTTGGGAACTGCCATTATGGGAGGAGTACCAGGAATCGCTGGAAAGCAATTTTGCCGATATGGCGAACGTGGGTGGGCGCGAAGGCGGTGCGATTACGGCGGCCTGTTTCCTCGCGCGCTTTACCCGGAAAGTGCACTGGGCGCATTTGGATATCGCGGGTACGGCTTGGCGCACCGGCAAGAACAAAGGGGCCACCGGCCGGCCCGTGCCACTGCTCACCCAATACCTGTTGGATCGGGTTGCGGCGGAATACCATTAGAGATTGCCGTGCCACGCATCGATTTCTACATCTTGCCCGATCAAGCCGCCGATGGTCGCGTGTTGTTGGCCTGCCGGTTGTGCGAAAAGGCCTTTCAGCATGGCCATCGGATCTATATACAGGCCGCTTCGCCCGAACAAGCGCGAATCCTGGATGACCTGCTGTGGACCTTCCGTCAAGGTAGCTTCGTGCCCCATGCACTCTGCCCGGCCGGTGATTCCGACATGTCCCCGGTGTTGATCGGCGCTGGCGCTGACATTGCCGCCCAGACGGCGGAAGTGGTGATCAATCTCGACGCCCTGCCGCCGCCCGACTTCGATCGCTTCGAGCGGGTCATGGAAATCGTCGATCAGCATCCCGACATCCTGGCTCAATCTCGCCAGCGATACCGTTTTTATCGGGAACGCGGCTACCCGCCGGATTCGCACAAACTGTAGCGGCCGGAGGGCCGTTTGTATCGGCGCTCCGGCTAGCCGTTATAATGGCCTGAATCGGCTTCGCGGTGCACACCATGTACACGGCCCATTTCGGACTCAAGGATAATCCCTTCACCATCACGCCGGACCCCGGCTATCTCTATCTCAGTCCTCATCACCAGGATGCCTTGGCGCACCTGCTGTACGGGATTGGGGAAAATGGGGGATTCGTCCAACTGACTGGAGAGGTCGGCACGGGCAAGACGACGCTGATCCGCGCCCTGCTGGCGCAGCCGCTTGAGCAAGTGGATGTGGCCTTGTGCTTCAATCCACGGCTGACGGTTCGAGAGCTGGTCGCCACCCTCTGCGACGAACTGCATGTTCCCTACCCGGAAGATACGGGCAGCCTCAAGCCGCTGTACGATGCACTGAATGCCCACCTGCTGCGTACCCACGCCGAGGGACGGCGTACCGTGCTGATTATCGACGAAGCTCAGAACCTCAGCCGGCCGGTGCTGGAACAGATACGCCTGTTGACGAATCTGGAGACCCACCGGCACAAACTGTTGCGCATCATTCTGGTGGGGCAGCCCGAACTGCAACACCTGCTGGAACGCCAGGATATGCGCCAACTCGCGCAGCGCATCACGGCCCGTTACCATCTGCGGTCTCTCACCCAGTCCCAGACAACGGCCTATATCCAGCACCGTTTGCGCGTGGCGGGCGGGCCTGGCGAGCTGTTCACCTCCGGCGCGTTGCGCGCGGCTTTCCGCCTGAGTAACGGGGTGCCGCGCCTCATCAACGTGATTTGCGACCGGGCGCTGACCGGCGCCTACGGTCGGGGGCTGCAACGGGTCGACGCCACCCTGGTGCGCCGGGCCGCTAGGGAAGCTCTGGGACATTCGAAGCCGCGCTTTGCAATCGGATCGCTCAAGCCCGAGCTGGCCTGGACCGCCTTGGCGGCGGGCCTGGCTATGTTCGGCGTCGGTCTGTACCTCACTTACGGGGCCTGGCTACGGGTTCCGCGCGTCGAGGCCAAAGCCCAGGCCGAGGCGACCTCACGGCCTGCGAACGAGCCGGCGTCGGCGCCAATCGAGGCCCCCGTCGCGACGAAGCAAGCGCCCGATGATCCACCGCGCCTGGCATCGGCCGAGGACCTGCGGGCCTTGCTCGGACGGGCGCCGGATGGCGAGCAGCCCTGGACCCGGTTGCTGACCCTGTGGGGCGAATCCTGGCCGGCGAAATCCGACGACGCGCCTTGCGAACAGGTTCAGACGATGGGCTTGCGCTGTTTGAGCGGTATCGCCGATTGGGACGAGTTGGGCCGCTATAATCGCCCGGCTCTGTTACGTCTGGGCGATTCGGGTCAGAATCAAGGGCAGGCGGTGCTGCGTTCGCTGCGCGGCGACCAGGTCACGCTGCTGATCGGTAACGATACCGTGCGCACCGATACCGCCATTCTCGGGAGTTTGTGGAAGGGCGAATATCTGTTGCTTTGGCGTCCGCAGATCTCCCCCAAACTTATCGGTCCCGGAACCCAGGGCGACGCCGTCATCTGGCTGCGTCAGCGGTTGGCGCTGGCGCTGGGCCATAATCTGGGCGATGCGGAACTATCCTCGGTGTTCGATCCGACCTTGCAGGATCAGGTCCGTAGTTTCCAGAAACTCAATAATCTGGAAGTCGATGGTCTGGTCGGGCAACGCACCATGGCCCTGCTCAATAACCTGGCGCCGACGCCGGACACTCCCCTGTTGATCTCCTCCACGGGCGTAAACTGACATGTCCTACCTGCTGGAAGCCCTGCGCAAGGCCGACGCGGAACGTAATCTGGGTCGGGTGCCCGATCTGCAGACCGCCCCGCTGGGGGTCGGGCCTGCTCCACGCCGGGTTTGGCCGTGGCTGCTCGGCTTATTGCTGGCATTGGCCGCCAACGTCGTCGTACTGATCGTCGTGTTTCAGCCCCGTTTCTTCCAATCGTCGGAAACCCCGGCCAGTTCAGCCCCGGTCGCCGTAATCGCCGCTCCGGCGCCGGTTGCTCGGGAAAGCGTTCCACCCCTGCAACCCACGCTCCCCAGCCCACCGCCCCCGTTATCCGCGTCGCCCGCTCCAGACCCCGTCAACCCCGCGCTTCCCGCCGAAGCCACGCCACCCGGCGGCTATCCCACCGCGCCCACCCAACCTTACGGACAGACGGCCAGGCTACCGGCCACGGCGCCTGCCAATCCGCCGACGTTATCCGCGCCGCCCCCGGCCTTGCCGACGACCGTTCCCGGCCTGGACGGGCAATCCCTGGCGACCCTGCCGGAGCTGTCGGATTTGCCCACGGAGCCGCCCAGTGGCCTGCCCAATCTCAATCTGGACGTGCATGTTTACAGCCCACTGCCCAGCAAACGCTTCGTCATGATCAATTCCAAGCGTTATCAGGAAGGCGAGCAGTTGAACGAGGGGCTACTCCTGGAAGCCATAACCGCCGATGGCGCGGTGTTGTCCTATCAGGGACGGCGCTTTATCCTGCCGGTCTATCGTTGATCCTCTCCTGACCTGTCACCTGTTTCGCGCATGCTGATCGTCCACGAGTTGTGCCGACCCGGTTTGTCGCCGCTGTCTTTTCAACTGGAGCGCGGCGAATGCATGACCCTGCAAGGGCCGTCGGGGGCGGGTAAAAGTCTGTTGTTGAGGGCGCTTGCCGATCTCGATCCCAATCAGGGTGAAATCACCCTCGATGGGCGCCGGCGGACGGCCATGACGGGGCCGGACTGGCGACGCCAAGTGATGTACGTGCCCGCCGAATCCGGCTGGTGGGCGGAGCGGGTCCGGGATCACTTCCTCGACTGGGCGGAGGCCGGCGCCGAATTGGAGCGAGTGCGTTTGCCCAAGGAGGCCGGCGACTGGCCGGTATCGCGCCTATCCAGCGGCGAGCGGCAGCGACTGGCGCTGCTGAGAGCGTTATTGAGGCAACCTCGGGTGCTCCTGCTGGACGAGCCTACGGCCGCTCTGGACGGTGAAGCCACCGCCGCCGTCGAAGGGCTGGTCAGCGATTATCTGCGAACAGGCGCCGCCGTGCTCTGGGTCACGCATGACCCTCGACAAGCCCGACGCTTGAATCCGCGGGGGTTTTTCATGGAGAGTGGGCGATTTCGGGAAGCCCCGTTGTGAACGCGATTCCGCTGGACGCCTTCGACATTGTTTCGGCCTCCGTCCTGGTGTTGCTCAGCGCGGCTTTGTCATTAGCTTTACAACTGGGTTTGCAGCGCCAACTGCTGATCGCCACGGCGCGCATGATCGTGCAACTGACGCTGGTTGGGCTGGTGCTGAAAACGTTGTTCGCTTTGGTTTCGCCTTGGTGGACGGGGCTGACGGCATTGTTGATGGTTTTGTTCGCGGGTCAGGAAATCACGGCCCGCCAGGAACGCCGCTTGAAGGGGCCGTGGTCCTACGGTCTGGGCACGGCTTGCATGTTGCTGGCGGCCAGTCTGGTCACGGTATTCGCGTTGACCGCGCAGGTGCGTCCCGATCCCTGGTATGACCCGCGCTACACCCTGCCCTTGCTGGGCATGATTCTCGGCAACACCATGACGGGCATCAGTCTCGGCCTGCAAACCTTAACCAACGGTCTGGTACGGGACCGCGCCGCCGTGGAAGCCCAATTGATGCTGGGTGAAACCCGCTGGCAAGCGTTGCGGCCAGCCGTACGCAGCGCCTTGCGCAGCGCGCTGATGCCCATCATCAACAGCATGGCGGCGACCGGTCTGGTGGCCTTGCCGGGCATGATGACCGGCCAGATTCTGGCCGGCGCCGAACCGATGGCGGCGGTGAAGTATCAAATGCTGATCATGTTCCTGATCGCCGGCGGCACCACGCTCGGCGCCATCAGCGCCGTGCTGGGTGGGGTGTGGCGCCTTACCGATGCCCGCCATCGCTTGCGCCTGGACAGACTGCGCTGAATCATTTCCTAGCTTGCAGAGGATTTTCGGAGGCAATGACCATGACTATCGACTCGCCCCTTCCCGCGCCGGAAGGCCAGCACTGGAACGCCGACCGCTATGCCGAAAACGCGCGCTTTGTCGCCGACCTGGGTTCCGCGGTGCTGAACTGGCTGGCTCCCCAACCCGGCGAGCGCATTTTGGATTTGGGCTGCGGCGATGGTCATCTCACCCGCCGTTTGGCGGATCTCGGCGTGACGGTGGTCGGTGTCGACGCGGCGCCGGACATGCTCGTGGCCGCCCGCAAGCTGGGGTTGGATGTGCGCTTGATGAACGGTCATGAGCTGGACTTCGAGCAGGAATTCGACGCCGTGTTTTCCAACGCCGCCTTACATTGGATGCGCCGGCCGGAGGCCGTGCTGGCTAGCGTCAAGCGCGCCTTGCGGCCCGGTGGACGCTTCGTCGGGGAATTCGGGGGTCATGCCAATGTCGCCGCCATCCAGGTCGCTCTGTTGGCGGTCTGCCAGCGGCGCGGCCTGGATGCCGAACAAGTCCTGCCCTGGTATTTCCCGACGGCCGACGAATATCGAGACCGTTTGCAGAACACCGGATTCATCGTGGACAGAATGGAGACGATTCCCCGCCCGACGGCCTTGCCGACTTCCATGCGGGGCTGGATGGAAACCTTCGCCGGGGACGCCATGGGTCAGTTGCCGTCCGCCGAGCGCGGCGCGGCGCTGGACGAAATCGTCGCCCTGCTGGGTCCGGTCCTTCGTGACGCCAGTGGGCAATGGGTGGCGGATTACGTGCGTTTGCGCTTTGCCGCCCACCTGTCCTGAAACCTCGCCGGGAGCCTCTCCGCCATGTTGATCAATGCCAATCGGCACGCCTTTCAAGTCGGCGACAGCGAACTCATCACGTGGCCCGAGCGCACTGCCATCGAGATTTTCCATCAGCAGCCCGTCATGGGACTGGTGCGCTTCCACGACACGGCCGCCTATCATTCGACGCTAAGCGACTACATCACCCGACAGGCCGCCGATCCGCGCGCGGCACGGCCGCTTCCCGGCGGTGCTTACCGCCTCGATGGGTTGCTGGAGTGGCCCCTGGCGGAGGCTGAACTGATCAATACCCGCGCCCTCAAGCTGTGCATGGACCTGATGCACTCCGAACGTTGCCGTATTGACGACGCCTATGCGCTGCTCTTGGGCGAGCGCGCCTATCTGCCGTTGCAGGAACCCGGCATGGCCGTCGCGTCGGTCGTGTACCTGCTGGAACCGGGCGAGGCCGATCCCGCCACCGGCAACGGACGCTTGAGCTTCACCCATAGGCAACTCGGCTTGAGCCCCGTCCAGGCTCCAGCACACCTAGCGCCTGGCACGCTGATCGCTCATCCGGCGGCCATGCGGCTAGCGGCCCTGCCGTATAGCGGTCAAATCCCGCGGATACTGCTCATTTGGCATATTGCGTTGTGATCAGCCCGAACCGACGGTATCCGCATTCTCGTACGGATCGAAGCGGTGGTGCACGGCCTGCAATTGCCGTGCAGTCAGTAGAAATACGCCTTCGCCGCCGCGTTCCAGTTCCGGCCACACGAAGGGGACTTCGGGAAAGGCGTCGCTCAGCGCGTGTTGGGCGTTGCCGACTTCCACTACCAGCAGGCCATCGTCGCTGAGATGCGCCAGCGCCTGATGCAGAATCTTAAGTATCACGTCCAGGCCGTCCTCGCCGGCTTCCAGGCCAATGGCCGGTTCGTGATGGTATTCGGCGGGCAGACGTTGCAGTTCCGCCGTGCTGACGTAGGGGGGATTGCTGACAATGAGGTCATAGCGACATCCGTCCAGTTCGGCGAACAGATCCGATTCGATGGCGTTGACGCGCTCTTCCAGACCGTGTTCCTCGATGTTGCGCCGCGCGACTTCCAGGGCCGCGGTGGAAATGTCGACCAGGTCGACCTGGGCATTGGGAAAGGCGTAAGCGCAAGCGATGCCGATGCAACCGCTGCCGGCGCATAGATCCAGAATGCTTTCGACGGCTCCGTTGTTGCTCAGCCAAGGTTCGAAGTGGGTTTCGATCAACTCGGCCAGCGGTGAGCGGGGAATCAGCACGCGTTCGTCGACGTAGAAGGGCAACCCCATGAACCACGCGCGATGGGTAAGATAGGCGGCTGGTTTGCGCTCGCGAATGCGCCGCTCCAGCAAGTGCAACACCGTATGCTTCTCGTCCGGCGTGAGGTTGGCCGGAAAGAATTCCGCGGACAGATCCGGCGGCAGATGCAGGCTGTGCAGGACTAGCGCGGCCGCCTCGTCGATGGCATCCGCCGTGCCATGTCCGAAATACAAACCGGCTTCGTTCATGCGGCTGGCCCCCCAACGGATGAAATCGCGCAGGGTGTGCAGATGACCGAATACGTCATCGATCGGTAGGGTAATGTCGTCAACCATAGGATTTTTAGGTACTCAACAAGTCAATGACAGCTTCACAAAATCACGAAAGTATCAGAGCGATAACGCTGGGTGAATATCCACGGGCGCTGCCACAGTATCTGCTGCCGCAACGTTTGATTACCCGCATCACTTACCATTTGGCGCGCGTCCGCGCCATCTGGTTCAAGAACGCCTTCATCCGGATTTTCAGCGCCGCCTATCAGGTCGATATGAGCGAGGCCGTTGAATCCGATCCACGCGCCTATCCCCATTTCAACGCCTTTTTCACCCGCGCCTTGCGGCCGGACGCGCGGCCCATCGTGGTCGGGACCGACAACCTGTGCTGCCCCGTGGACGGGGCGGTTAGCCAAGCCGGCGTCATTCGCGGAGACAGCGTGCTGCAGGCCAAGGGGCGGGACTTCTCCCTGCTGCAGTTGCTCGGTGGCGACGCCCAGCATGCGGGATTGTTCGCCGGTGGCTTGTTCGCCACCTTGTATCTGGCCCCGCGCGACTACCATCGCATCCATATGCCGATCCGCGGCGTGTTGCGCGAGATGGTCCATATCCCCGGCCGCCTGTTCAGCGTCTCGCCCTTGACCACGCGCCTGGTACCCGGCTTGTTTGCCCGCAACGAACGTGTCGTGGCGCGTTTCGACACGGCCATGGGACCCTTGACGCTGGTGCTGGTCGGGGCCATCAATGTCGCCTCCATTGAAACGGTCTGGGCGGGCGTCATCACGCCCCCGCTGGGCACGGCGATCCGCCGCTGGAGTTATCCCGATTCGGGGCCGGGCGCCGTCGTCCTGGAAAAGGGAGCTGAAATGGGCCGCTTCAACATGGGCTCCACGGTGATCGTTCTGTGTCCAACCGGCGCGCTGCGCTGGGATTCGTCGTTGCAGGCCGGCGCCACCCTGCGCATGGGACAAAAGCTCGCCGCCATCGTCAGTGCCTGAGATCGACTTCAGTTCCGTTCCAAGGGAAAGGCCAGCACATCCTCCAGGGCCGCGTTATCGGTGGCCAGCATCAGCAACCGGTCCAGGCCCAGCGCCACGCCCGCGCAGTCCGGCAGCCCTGCCGCCAGGGCGGCCAGCAGGTATTCATCCGGGGGGATGGGCGCCAAGCCCCGCGCGACACGTCGTTGGTTATCGGCGGTGAAACGGCGGCGTTGTTCATCGGCATCGCTCAGTTCATGGAAGCCATTGGCCAGCTCAATGCCCCGGTAATACAATTCGAAGCGATCCGCCAGCGGCGGGTCGCCGGGGCGTATCCGCGCCAGCGCCGCCTGGGAAGCCGGATAATCGTAGATGAAGGTCAGTCGATCGCGGCCCAGATGTGGTTCGATGCAGTGGCTGAGCAACCAGTGCAGCCAGGGATCGACATCGTCCTCGGGCATGCCAGGCGGACAGGGCAGATCCTGGGCGGCGGCGCAGGTTTTCAGTTGCGCTACCGTGGCCCGATGTGGATCAATCCGTAGGTGGCGTTGGAAAATGGCCGCATAGCTCAGGTATTCCGGGTCCTGCAGTAGGCTGGGCTGATCCAGTAAATCCTGAACCAATCGCGCCACTTCCCGCATCAGACGATGCTGATCGAAACCCACCCGGTACCATTCCAGCAACGTAAATTCCGGTTGATGATAGCGTCCAGCTTCACCGTCGCGAAACACCTTGGCGATCTGGTAGATACAGCCGCTGCCGGCCGCCAGCAGGCGTTTCATAGGAAATTCCGGGGAGGAATGCAGATACAGCCGCTGCCCGTGACGTTGCCCCGGCCCCGAGTAGGCGGTCGCGAAACTGTGAATATGGGGATCGGTGGTTCCCGCGCTGGATAACGTAGGCGTTTCGACCTCCAGCACATCACGGGCGGAGAAAAAAGCCCGGATGCGCGCCAACCAGCGGGCGCGCAGACGCAACACCGACCATTCGGCCGTGGGCCGCCAGTCCAAAAGAGGATTGCCGCTAGCGGACAGTGTCAGTCACCCGTGGGGGCCGATTTGACTGAGGTCGGACGCAGGGTCGGTGGAGCTATCGTCGTTATTCCTTGACACGCGAGACGTATTCGCCGGTGCGCGTATCGACCTTGATGGTTTCCCCGGTCTGCACGAACAAGGGCACTTTGACGATGGCCCCGGTTTCCAGGGTCGCCGGCTTGGTGCCGCCGCCGGAAGTATCGCCCTTTACGCCGGGATCGGTTTCGGTGATGGTCATGATCACGAAATTGGGTGGCAGGACGATGATCGGCGAACCATTCCATAAGGTGAGTTGGCAGACATCTTCCGGTTTCAGCCATTTGGCGCTGTCGCCAACCGTGTTCGCATCGGCTCCGATCTGCTCGAAGCTTTCCGGATGCATGAAGTGCCAGAACTCGCCGTCGCTGTAGAGGAACTGCATTTCCGTATCCACCACATCCGCGCCCTCCACCGTGTCGCCGGACTTGAAAGTCCGTTCTATGACCCGGCCCGTCTTCAGGTTGCGCACCTTGACCCGATTGAATGCCTGCCCCTTTCCCGGTTTGACGAATTCATTCTCGACGATCGCGTAGGGGTCGCCATCCATCATGATCTTCAGCCCACTTTTGAATTCATTGGTGCTATAAGTAGCCATATTGCCATTCCACCTCTACCATCGATGCCTTTCGCTTATCACAAAACTGTTTATGATACCCCCAAAATCGGCCCTGCGTCACAGAGCCGTCTGGCAAAAGGAATTGGCAGAGGCCATAGTCGATCCCGCCGAACTGCTTGAAATATTAGGTCTGGATACCGCCATGGCGGCCGCGCGCGCCATGGGCGAGTCGTTCCCGTTGCGTGTGCCGCGCGCGTTCGTCGCACGCATGAAAAAACACGATCCGACCGATCCCTTGCTGCGGCAAGTTTTGCCCAGCGACGAAGAATCCCGGACGGTATCCGGTTTTTGCGGTGATCCGCTAGCCGAACAACGGACCATGACGGTTCCTGGGGTACTGCATAAATACCATGGGCGGGTATTGTTGATCGCCACCGGCGCGTGCGGTGTTCACTGCCGGTACTGTTTCCGGCGTGAGTTTCCCTACGGGCAGGCCAATGTAGGCGCGGCCGACTGGCGGGCGGCAATGGACTATCTCGCGAAACACCCGGAGGTCAATGAGGTTATCCTGAGCGGAGGCGATCCGCTGACCCTTTCCAATCACCGACTGGCCAGACTGATCGAGGCCCTGCGCGGGCTTCCCTCGATTCGCCGTTTGCGAATTCATAGCCGTCAACCCATTGTGCTGCCGGAACGGATCGATGAAGGTTTGGTGGAACTCCTTAGTGACATTCATTTCCAAACGCTAATGGTAATCCATGCCAATCATCCGCAGGAAATCGACAATTCCGTGCGCACGGGCTTGAGCCGATTGAACGCGGCGGGCATCACGCTATTCAATCAGGCCGTACTATTACGCGGTGTGAATGATTCGGCCGATATTCTGGTGGCTTTGAGCGAAACACTGTTTGCGGCCAAAGTCATCCCTTATTATTTACATATGCTGGATAGGGTGCGAGGAACGGCGCATTTCGAGGTGTCGGAGCGGCAGGCCTTGGTTCTGATGCAAGAAATTCGTGCGCGTCTGCCGGGTTACCTGGTGCCACGATTGGTCAGGGAACAACCCGACGCAACATCGAAAACCTTCATCGGTTGACTATGTCATTCTTTTAACGCTAAGAATAATTGGAAACAATGTGGCTGATCATTCTCCCCTAACGCTACTGGTCGTGGACCACGCAACGTCTACCGCAGAACAGATGGCATCCATCTTGCGCGACGCTGGTTATGAACTGCAGGAAGAACTCAGTTCCACGCAGGAATCCGAACTCAACGACCACATTGAATACAAGCCGGTCAGCTTGATCGTGGTGGGGCAGGGCGAGGGTTTGCCCAGTATCGCGACCTTGCGCCAGCAGTTGGAAACAGCCGAGAAGGCCATTCCTATTCTGGCCATCGTCGATAACCTGGTGGGGCCGGCTCCTGTAGCGGCTCTGCAGGCCGGGGCCGATAATTGCATCCTGTTGCAGGAACCCCAGCATTTGATCGCCGTGGTCACCAAGGAATTACAACAGGCTCATCTCTGCCGTCAGGCCCGTTCCCTGAAAACGCGTTTGCAGGAAGTCGAAGCGCGTTGCGACAATCTTCTGGATCATTCGCGAGAGGCTATCGCCTACATCCACGAAGGGGTCCATGTCAACGCGAATCCAGCCTATCTTGCCCTGTTCGGCTTCGCCAACAAGGAGGATATCCGGGGGTTACCGCTATTGAATCTCATCCGCCGCGAAGATCATGATCCCTTCAAACGCTTTTTGCGTCAGGTGACTCGGGCCGGCAGGGGTAAGAAACCGCTGGAGGTTCGCACGCTGACTCATATGGGCCAGGAGTTTACCAGCCGTATCGAATGTACGCCGACCCGTATGAACGATGAGCCGTGCATGCAGATTCAGGTCGAGGAAGTGCCGGAGCCCGCGGAAGCCGTTAGCCGCCAGATCGAAGAGCGCATCAGGGAGTTCGGCAAGTACGAACCGGTTACGGGACTTTACAACCGCAAATACTTTTCGGAGTTTTTGGATGATATCCGGGCGGACCGTGGAGGTGGCGCGGTTCTCTACATCCTGTTGAGTAGCTACCGTTTCATCAGCGAAGAGGTGGGCTTGGAAGCCGTCGATCTCCTGGTCAGCGAGCTGGCTGGCGTAATCAAGGAATCGTTGACGGAGAACGATGTCATAGCCCGTTTTTCGGACGCGGTATTCACGGTTTATACCCAGAGTGTCGTGCGTAAGGAGCTTCAGGAACTGGGTGACAAGCTTCATGCCGCCATCAAAAACCATACCTCTCATGCGCATGGCCGCCTGGTCACCACGGGCGCTTGTATCGGCATCTGCCAGGTGCGATCCAGTCATAAGTCGGCCCGGCAAATTCTGATCCACGCCGATCGCGCCTGCGAAACCGCGCGTCAGGCCGGTGGGGATCAGGTACGAATTTACAGTCCTTCGACGAGCACCTCGGGTATGGCCTCGGAAGAAGGGCAACTGCTCCTCAAGTTGAAGGACGCCATCTCCGATCAGCGTTTGGAACTCTCCTTCCAACCCATAGCCAGTTTTCAGGATGGCGCAACCGAGCGTTACAAAGCGTTCTTGCGTATCTTGGACGAGAATCAAAAAGTATTGGATATGGGTAAATTGCTGCCCCTGGCCGAGAGTCGGGGCTTGATGCGCCCCTTGGATAAATGGGTCATCGCCCGTGGATTGGAGATTCTGACGCAACGCTACCAGAGTGGTCGCGTGGGAACGGTTATATTCATCAATGTGTCGTCCAACTCGGTGGTGGATGAAGGGTTCTTCCCGTGGTTGGGACAAAGCCTCAGCGACACGGGGTTGTCCGGTAGTTCACTCGTGCTGGAGGTCACCGAGGAGGTGGCTGAGCATTATTTCAAGCAAATGCAGGCGTTCGGACAACGGCTGCATTCATTGCAATGTGGTCTGGCCCTGTCGCACTTTGGCGGCAAGCCGCATTCGCAGCGGTTATTGCAGCATTTGCGGCCCGATTTCATCAAGCTGGATGGCGTGTTGATTGAACAACTGGCCAAGGGCAAGGAGGAGGAGCCCCGCATAGCGATGGCCGCCATCACCGAGCAAGCACAGGCCATGCAAACCCAGATTGTCGCGGCCAGCGTCTCCAATGCCGCTCAGATGGCCGGGATTTGGCAATTCGGGGTTACGCTGGTGCAGGGCGATATGGTGCAGGAAGCCAGTCCCTACATGGAATTCGATTTCAGTCAGTTCGCGGGATAGTCCACCTGACAGTTCCGTCGCATTTCTGCCCGGGTCATGTATTCGATCGCAGAGCCGCGATGCGTTCCTCCAGGGGGGGATGACTCATGAACAGTCGCTGCAAGCCCGCGCCCAATCCGCCCGTTATGCCAAAGGCCGCCATTTCGGAGGGGAGTTGGGAGGGCGCCGCGGTTTGCTGCAGCCGTTGCAGAGCGGCGATCATCTTGGCCCGTCCGGCCAGTTTCGCACCGCCCGCATCGGCGCGAAACTCGCGATAGCGACTGAACGCCATCACGATCAGGGTAGCCAGAAAACCGAACAACACTTCGGCTACCATGCTGGTGATCCAATAACCGATGCCGGGTCCGCGGTATTCTTGATTATTGGGTTGCAGGGCGCGATCCACGACAAATCCAACCACCCGCGCCAGAAAAATTACGAACGTGTTGACCACGCCCTGCAATAGACTCAGGGTCACCATGTCGCCGTTGGCTACGTGACTGATTTCGTGGCCCAGAACGGCTTCCACTTCGTTGGCGTTCATCTGCTGCAGCAATCCGGCGCTGACCGCCACCAGGGCATTGTTGCGGTTAGCGCCCGTAGCGAAGGCGTTCGGCGACGGGGAATTGAAGATCGCCACTTCCGGCATGCCGATGCCCGCCCGCTCAGCCTGAGCGCGCACGGTGTCGATCAACCATCGCTCGGTCTGATTGCGTGGCTGCTCGATGACCTGGGCTCCGGTGGAACGCTTGGCAATCCATTTCGACATCAGCAGAGATATGAAGGCGCCGCCCATGCCGAATATCGCCGCGAAAATCAGCAAGCTGGTGGCATTGAGGCCCGATCCACTGATGAACTGTCCAACGCCCAGGACATTGATCACTACGCTGAGCACCACCAGAATGGCCAGATTGGTCAGCAAAAATAAACCGATGCGTTTCATCAAAGGTATCCTCATCGCTTGAGCGTATCAATTAATAGGGCCGATCGATGCGATTTCAAGGTATCAACCGGCGGGTTATGAACATCGCATCGCCATAGCTGAAAAATCGGTAACCCGCCGCGACAGCGTGCGCATAAGCCCGCATGGTGTGGTCACGCCCCGCGAACGCGGCTACCAGCATCAACAGCGTGGATTCGGGCAAATGAAAATTGGTGATCAGCGCATCCACGCAACGGAACCGATATCCCGGATAGATGAACAGGCGAGTTTCACCGCTCCAGGGTTGGAGTTCGCCATCCGGCTGGCAGGCGGATTCCAGACAACGCACCGAGGTCGTGCCCACAGCCACCACCCGTCCGCCCCGAGCGCGCGTGGCGCTGACTTGGGCGCAGACGGTCGTGTCAACCCGAGCAATTTCCCCATGCATACGGTGTTTTTCCAAGTGTTCGACGCGTACGGGTTGGAAAGTACCGGCACCGACATGCAGAGTCACGAAAGCCTGTTCCACGCCTTGGGCCGACAATTTGTCCAATAAGGGTCGATCGAAATGCAAGCCGGCGGTAGGCGCCGCCACAGCGCCGGGATGGCGGGCATAAACAGTTTGGTAACGTTCACCGTCGGCGCGTTCATCGGGCCGTTCGATATACGGGGGCAAGGGTACGTGGCCGTGTTGCTCCAGAATATTGAGCAGCGGTTGCGTGGACTCGAAGCAAAGCTCGAACAAATCGTCATGCCGTCCGCGCACGGTAGCCGTTATTTGCTCATCGGCCAGCAGCAGGATGGAGCCTACTTTCGGTGTTTTGCTGGCGCGCAGTTGTACCCAGGCGCGGTGCTCATCCAACAGGCGTTCTATCAACACCTCGACCCGGCCACCACTGGCCTTGCGTCCAAACAAGCGCGCCGGAATGACGCGGGTATCGTTGAAGACCAACAGATCGCCGGCTTGTAGCCAGTCCGGCAGATCGCCGAACCGCTGATCATGCAAAATGCCGGTATCGCCGTTTAGACAAAGCAGGCGACTGCTGCCGCGTTGAGCCGGAGGACGCTGAGCGATCAGCGCCGCCGGGAGGGTGTAGACGAAATCACTTTTGCGCATAAATCCTGAAGTAGAGTCTTGCCCCGTGACGGGCAGTTTCTATATTATGCATCCTTTGTGAGTTCAATCCCTTTGCCGGGATGGCGGAACGGTAGACGCAGTGGACTCAAAATCCACCGGGGGCGACCCCGTGAGAGTTCGAGTCTCTCTCCCGGCACCATGTATTCTTTGCAACCTTCTCTCCCTTGATTTTCCCTCAGATTGCGGGCGGCATTGGCCTTAAAGGCTGCTTCGTACCATCGTCAGGTAAGGGTCTTCATAGCCGTCTAGTTCGGTGTGTGGCCTGATTCGATCGGCTTGGGTCGAAACGATTTTTTCCGATTTGTCCAGGGTGCGTCTGGGCGCCGAGTGGCAGGGTATCCGCCCATCGTCTATACTGCCGGCCAATCCGGCAGCGTGGGTGTTGGCCGTACAAGCAGGCAATCATTGAGCGGTCAGGACCGTGCTAGGCACGACTGTCTGTGCCTGGGTACGTGTGGTGAAGGTAGCTGATGCCTAAACCTTGGAATAGCCGTAATCCGATTATTCGGATTTGCCGGAAGCCGCCGCTAAATCCTGCCTAAATTGGTCATGAATTTTTCCAGGGATGGGAACTCACGCCTCGATCACCATGGGGCGCCGGTAATCACGGCCCCGTTGTTTCGAAACCATCGAATTAGTGAGAAAAATACCATGTCAACCTCTTCCAGCAACCCCTATGACATAGGGCTGGACAAAAACGCCGCCAATTTCTCTCCGCTTTCGCCACTGACGTTTCTTGAGCGTTCGGCCTTCGTTTATCCCAATCACATCGCTACGGTTCATGGTCCAGTCAAACGGACGTGGGCCGAAACCTATGCCCGTTGCCGCCAGTTGGCCTCCGCCCTGAACAAGCGGGGCATCGGCTTGGGGGATACGGTGGCGGTGATGTTGCCCAACCTCAGCGAAATGTTCGAGACTCACTTCGGCGTGCCCATGTCCGGCGCTGTGCTCAACACACTCAATGTCCGTCTGGATGCGGAAATGATCGCTTTCATGTTGGGGCATGGAGAAGCCAAGGTGGTGATCACCGACCGCGAGTTTTCGGATACCATTGAACGTGCCCTGAAAATGCTGCCGGTTGAGGGGCGCCCCTTGATCATCGATGTGGACGATGCCCAGTTCGAAGGTGGAAAATTGCTAGGCGAGATCGACTACGAATCTTTCCTGGCGGAAGGCGATCCAAATTACGCTTGGCAAATGCCGGCCGATGAATGGCAAGCCATTTCCCTGAACTATACGTCAGGCACCACGGGCAATCCCAAGGGGGTGGTCTATCATCATCGGGGCGCCTATCTGAATGCCGTCTGCAATGTGATGTCCTGGGGTATGGGGCTGCATCCGGTGTACTTGTGGACGCTGCCCATGTTCCATTGCAATGGTTGGTGTTTTCCCTGGAGTATCGCCGCCGCCGCTGGAACCAGCGTCAGCCTGCGCCATGTCCGTAACGACGCCATTTTTGATTCCATCCGCGACAATCAGGTGACCCACTTCTGTGGCGCCCCGATCGTTTTGAATACCCTGGTCAACTCCCCACCGGAAATGAAAGCGGGTATCAGCCATCAGGTGAAGGTGATGACGGCAGGCGCTGCGCCACCCGCCTCCGTGATCGAAGGCATGGAACGCATGGGCTTCGAAGTGACTCATGTCTACGGTCTTACCGAAACCTATGGTCCCTCGGTGCTGTGTGCCTGGCATGATGAATGGAACGATCTGCCCATTGAGAAAAAGGCCACCCTCAAGTCACGCCAGGGTGTCCGCTACCCCATGCTGGATGGCTTGATGGTCGCTGATCCGAAAACCTTGGAACCCGCACCCATGGATGGTCAGACCATCGGCGAGATTTTCATGCGCGGAAATCTGGTGATGAAGGGCTATCTGAAAAACCCCCACGCTACCGAGAAAGAATTCGGTGGCGGGTGGTTCCACTCCGGCGACCTCGCCGTGTGGCATCCGGATGGTTACATCGCTATCAAGGACCGTTCCAAGGATATCGTCATTTCCGGTGGCGAGAATATTTCCACCATTGAGGTGGAGGACGTGCTGTATCGCCATCCGGCTGTTATGGAATCGGCGGTTGTGGCGCGTCCGGACGATAAATGGGGGGAAACGCCCTGCGCCTTCATTACCCTGAAACCGGGCATGGAAAAAACCACCGAACAGGAGATCATCGATTTCTGCCGTAGCCAGCTAGCCCGTTTCAAGGTTCCCAAGACCGTGGTGTTTGGTGAATTGCCGAAGACTTCCACCGGCAAGATTCAGAAATTCGTGCTGCGGGATAAAGCCAAACAGATCTGATCCTTGGGGTCGTTGGATCATCGCGGGGGAGGGGGAAGGTTGACGAGCGTGCCAGTCAATCGCCCCCTTCATCGCTTGGCGCTGCAAGGGATAGTGATTGCCGCGCAAGGGCGCCGCCAATCGGACGCTGCATTACCATGGCCTACCAAGATGTAGAAACCCTCGTTCTCAACGGTGAGTCCAGCGATGTTTGGTTGACGCGTGTCGAGCCAATGGACATCGTGGAATATTTGGGACGTACCGAACCCACTCATTATCATCCGGATGTCATCCCCTTGATCTGCCGCTATCCGTTCGAGGACGAAGAGATCATCACCTTCGTTTGCGAGCGATTCGTCAAGCTGATGATCTATTCCGAGAAATACCTCTATCAATACAAGGATCGCACCGATAGCCTGATCTTCATCGCCGGATTTCTCGAAGCGGCTGCCTACACTCCGGCGGTCAGCCAGTTGATATTTCACCGCAATTTGCTACTGAAACAGGGTCGTTCCGACAACTCGGCGGAAGTATTGGCGTTGAATCACGCGATTGCCCACCTGTACCGCAAAAAGTTTAAAATTTAAGGATTCCACTTCGGCGCGGTGGGGCTCTGCTGTCCACAGGCAAGAGCGGGTGTTCCGCGGGGCGAGCCGTTTTCTGGTGAGGAATCCGACGATGAACAGCTTAGTCTGGGGGGGCGTTGGGCGAGACAACTCGCGATGGTGCTTGGATAAGCAAGCCGTCGATCCTGTCCTGCGCAAAATACTCGACAGCGTGGACGAGCCCCATTCTCAACGTCCCCAACGCAGCCTGCACTGCGTCCCATGCGGGCACAGGATAACTCCCCTCGCAGCCCGTATCAGCGTTAGGGAACGATCTACTCACGAATTCGCCAATCCTCACGGTATCGCCTACCGGATCGGTTGTTTCCGGGAAGCGCCGGGCGTTGTCCGGGAAGGGACGCCAACCGATTACTGGTCCTGGTTTCCTGGGTACCGCTGGCAAATCGCTTTGTGCAGGGGTTGCGGTCAGCACCTGGGCTGGAGTTTTGTCAGCGGCACCGAACTATTCTACGGACTGATCCTAAACCGCTTGGTTGAACGCGACGACGAGTAGCCGCGGCGCGTCGGTTTGCCGGTTCAGGCCGGCTCTTCTTCCAGTTGAGCGAGTAATGCCGTGCGCAAGGTATTTTGTTGATTTTCGCTCAGCGGTTGCCTTTCGACAGCGGTGATGAAGAATACGTCCTCGGCCCTCGCCCCGATGGTGGCGATCTTGGCGTTCTGCAATTGAATGCCGCACTCCCGGAATCCTTGACCGACCCTGGACAACAAACCGGGTCGATCGGAAGTGATCAGCTCCATGACCGTACGTTGATTCGCTTCATCCGGGGTAAAAGTCATCTGCGTACTGGTCTTGAAGTGCCTGAGCAGACGCGGGGTGCGGCGCATGGGCGTAGTCACCGCTTCATGTCGGTCAAGGCTGCGCCGTAGCGCGTTGACGATTTCCTTGATACGCCCCCGGTTGTGTATGAATTCGCCGGAATCCTCCGTCACTGTATAGCTGTCCAGCGTATAGCCGGAATTGCCGGTGATGATGCGAGCATCGAGCACGTTCAGACCCAGCCTATCCATGGTCGCGACCATGCGGGCGAACAGCCATTCCTCATCGCGCGCGTAGATGAAGATGAGCGCGCCGCCACGAGCCGGATCGGCGCGCGCCAGCACCAAGGCCCGGCTGTCGTCCTCACGTTTGAGGATGGCCCGGGTATGCCAGACCACCTCATCGGCCATATGGCGCAGAAAATAGTCGTCGCCGAATCCGGCCCAGAGCTTTTCAATGGCGTCGCTCTCCATCTTTTGCGCGAGCAAGCGGGCCCTGGCCTGGGATTGGATTTCCGTGATCAGTTCCTGCTTGTCGATCGGGTTGCCGAGATCGCGACGCAAGGCGCGCCGGGTGGAATCGTAGAGCTTCAACAACAGTGAGGCCCGCCAACTGCTCCAGAGCTTGGGATTGGTGCCACGGATGTCGGCCACCGTCAGTACGTAGAGATAATCCAGATGACGCTGATCCCCCACCATCTGAGCGAATTCCTGGATGACGACCGGATCGTCGATGTCTCTTTTTTGTGCGGTCAGCGACATGGAAAGGTGCTGTCGGACCAGCCATACGACTAAGCCGGTGTCGACTTGGCTCAGTCCATGGCGGCGGCAGAAACGGCGGGCGTCCAGTGCCCCCAGTTCGGAATGATCTCCGCCACGGCCTTTGGCAATGTCGTGGTACAAGGCGGCGAGATAAAGCAGCGCCGGCCGCGGCAGGCGGCGCATGACTCCGCTGACATGCGGAAGTTCATGGGCATGCTGCGGTAGATAAAAATGTCGCAAATTGCGCACCACGAACAGAATATGCTGATCCACCGTATAGGCATGAAACAGATCGTACTGCATGCGTCCGACGATGAGCGCGAATTCCGGCAGATACGATCCCAGAACCCCGTAGTAGTTCATCCGGCGCATTTGCAGCGTTACCCCGCGAGACTGGCGGAGAATTTTCATGAACAGGGCTTGAGCCCGCACGTCATGACGGAAACGGTCGTCGATGAGTCCCTGATGGACTCGGATCAGGCGGATGGTGGCGGCGCGGATGCCCTTCAGTTCCGCGTGTTTCTGCAATAACAGAAACACTTCCAGCAAGGCGCAGGGATAGCGGATGAAAATGTCGTCGCCCGTCACCTCCAGATAACCCTTGCGGGACTGGAAACGGTCGTTGATCGCCACGGGTTCGCCGGGATCGTCGGCTAATACGATGGCCTCCTCGAACAACTGCAGGAGGATCTCATTCAGTCGGCCGAGCGCCATGACGGTGCGGTAATAGGACTGCATAAACTGCTCTACAGCCAGATTACCCGTGTTGTCCTGATAGCCGAACTGGGCGGCCAGTTGTTTCTGGTAATCGAATAGAACCACGTCTTCCCGGCGTCCGGCCAGCGTATGCAGGGTGAATCTCACTCGCCAGAGGAATTGCTGGCAGTCCAATAATTCCTGATATTCCTGTTCCGTTAGAAAACCACGTTCCACCAGATCACCCAAGGTATCGACGCCGAAGTGGCGTTTGGCCACCCAGCCGATCATTTGCAAATCACGGAGTCCGCCCGGCGCTTCCTTGACATTGGGTTCCAGGTTATAGGCCGAACCGTGGAATTTCTGATGACGCTGCGTCTGTTCCTGTTTCTTGGCGTGAAAGAATTCGTCATCCGTCCACAACACCTGCGGACCGGTCAGACGGCGCATGCGCTCGAACAAGGGCAGGTTGCCGGCCAGCAGGCGCGCTTCCATCAAGCTGGTTATCACGCTGACGTCAGCACTCGCTTCACGCACGCAATCGGCGAGGCTGCGTACGCTTTGGGCCACTTCCAGGCCGATATCCCAGAGGAACGCGAGTAAACTTTCCAGTGATTCCCGGTAAGGATCGACGTCGTTGTTCTCCAGCAGGATCATGATGTCCACGTCCGAACAGGGATGCAATTCGCCGCGCCCGTAACCGCCAACGGCCACCAAGGCCAGGTGCGCGTCCTCTTGAGAAAAGAAACGCGACCAGCATTGCTGTAACAGACGGTCGATGAGCCAAGCCCGCGCCGGCACCAGTTCCGCTACCGGCACACCCTCGTAAAACCACTGTTTGAGCAAGGCATCGCCCTGCTTGATCGCGGTCCGGAAGGTCGCCAGTACAGACTGTTCCTGCAAGGCTTGAGCAAAACGGGTAGGATCGAAGAGCTTGCGGTACTCGAAAGCACCCGCCCGTTCCATGTCGGAGGACGAGGCAGCATGGGAATTGAGCATCAACATGAGCGGGATAGCCTTAAACTTACCAAAAATCTCCAGAACGGGCCGTCAGCACTTCGCCCTGGGTGGCCGTAACCAGGATCGTGTGTTCCCACTGCGCGGAAATACTGTGATCCTTGGTGACGACTGTCCAACCGTCGGGGAGAAGTTTGACGTGTCGCTTGCCGGCGTTCACCATCGGTTCGATGGTGAAGGTCATGCCGGGCACCAATTCCACACCTTCACCCGGATTGCCGTAATGTAACACCTGGGGTTCCTCGTGAAATTCACGGCCGATACCGTGCCCGCAATATTCCCGCACGATGGAAAAATTATGGCCCTCGGCATGTTTCTGAATGGCGTAGCCGATGTCCCCCAGGCGTATCCCCGGCCGGACATGATCGATACCGATCCGCAGGCATTCGTAAGCGATCTGGCAGACCCGTTTGGCTGCCACCGAGGGCTCTCCGATCCAGAACATGCGGCTGGTATCGCCATGGTAGCCATCTTTGATGACCGTCACATCGATATTGAGGACGTCCCCCCGTTTCAGACGCTTCTTGCCGGGAATGCCATGGCAGACGACATGATTGACCGAAGTGCAGATGGATTTGGGAAACCCTCGGTAATTCAATGGTGCGGGAATGGCTTGTTGTTCATTGACAATAAATTCGTGACAAATCTGATCCAACTCTTCGGTAGTCACGCCTTCCCGCACGTAAGGCTCAATCATTTCCAACACGTCGGCCGCGAGGCGGCCGGCTACCCTCATCTTTTCAATCTCTTCGGCTGTCTTGATGGTGATGCTCATCGAATCGCTTTTCCGGAATAGGCCCCTTTGTAATGGACCGGCTCATTATACTGAGCGAACAAATGTTTGGGGGCGAACTGGTAATATCGTTTATTGCTGTTTTGAGATAGTTCTTGCCCGCCAATAGTTCATTTGGCGTTAACCCCGGATTCATGGTATAAATCGCGCGCCAAACAAGCAAATTGGCAAAACAAACCCATTCCACACACGCGCCGTCACATCCAGCCGGGTGCCTTTTAAAGGGTCGCTGCATGGGGTGCGTGGAGGCAAAACCCAATACTCAGGAGTGATCAATGAGCACAGTATCTATGCGCCAGATGCTGGAAGCCGGCGTGCATTTCGGCCACCAAACCCGCTATTGGAATCCACGGATGGCTCCTTACATTTTTGGAGCCCGCAGCAAAATCCACATCCTTAATCTGGAACAAACCTTACCGCTCTACAACGATGCGATGAATTTTATCGGTCGTCTGGCTAGCAAGGGAGGCAAGGTGTTGTTCGTCGGCACCAAGCGCCCGGCCCGAGAACCGACCGCGGCGGCGGCGCTGCGTTGCGATATGCCCTATGTCAGTCATCGCTGGCTGGGCGGTATGCTGACCAACTTCAAAACGGTGCGGCAATCCATCAAACGTCTCAAGGACTTGGAAGTCATGGCTCAGGACGGCTCTTTCGAGCGTTTGGGCAAGAAGGAAGTCATCATGCTCAAACGGGAGATGGACAAATTGGAGCGCAGCCTGGGCGGCATCAAGGATATGAGCGGATTACCCGACGCCTTGTTCGTGATTGATGTCGGCCATGAAAAAATCGCCATACAAGAGGCGACCAAGCTGCGGATACCCATTGTCGGTGTCGTCGATACCAACAATAGCCCCGACGGTATCGATTACGTTATCCCCGGTAACGATGACGCGATACGCGCCATTACCCTCTACGTGGACGGTGTGGCCAGTGCCGTGATGGAGGGCCGTTCGGCGACTGCCCGTCCGATGGGCGACGAAGAATTCGTCGAACTCCCTGACGTGCCGGGAAGTGCTGACGATGAACCCGCACCGTTGGCCGAAAATGGGTAACCCGTTCGGTTCCTTTGAGCGGCTTCGAAATCAGCAGAGGATGTAAATATGGCAGATATTACCGCGGCGCTGGTGAAAGAACTGCGTGAGCAGACCGGCGTTGGCATGATGGAATGCAAGAAAGCCTTGCAGGAAACGGATGGCGATCTGGACGCGGCAGTCGAATTGATGCGCAAGACCGGGCAGGCCAAGGCTGCCAAGAAAGCGGGCAGGGTTGCCGCCGAGGGCGCGGTCACGGTACGTCATGCCGCTGATGGCAAGACGGTCGCCATGGTCGAGGTGAACAGCGAAACCGACTTCGTCAGCAAAAGACAAGAATTTCAGGATTTTGCCGCAGCCGTTGCCGATTTGGTTTTGGCGCGGCGCCCGGCCGACATGGCTGAATTGCTGAGTTTGCCTTTGGAAGGCGATCATAGCGTTGATCAAGTGCGTCAGGATCTGGTCGCCAAGATTGGTGAAAACATCCAGGTACGGCGTTTTAGCCTGAACAGCACGGAACAGGGCATACTGAACAGCTATGTGCATCACGGCGGCCGGATCGGCGCGGTGGTGGAGCTGGAAGGGGGCGATGCGGAACTGGCCAAGGATATCGCGATGCATGTGGCGGCCAGCAAGCCTTTATGCGTCAGTGCCGATCAGGTGCCGGCCGAATTGCTCGACAAGGAACGGGAAATCTATACGGCCCAGGCGGCGGATAGCGGCAAACCGGCCAATATCGTCGCCAAAATGGTGGACGGTCGGATAGGCAAGTACCTCAAGGAAATCACCCTGCTCGGTCAACCCTTCGTCAAGGATCCGGAACGCAGCATCGAGCAGTTGGCCAATGCCGCGAAGGCCCGTATCGTCAGTTTCGAACGTTTCGAATTGGGCGAGGGGTTGGAGAAGAAATCTGATAACTTCGCCGACGAAGTGATGGCTCAGATACGCGGCGGTTGAGCGTGTCGCCGAGGCGTCTGATGGCGTCCTTGGTTTAAGGTGTGGTGGGCCCGTACCCGCTCGTCTGAACGGGTACGGGCCCTGACGCTGTCCTCGTCAGACGTTACAATTCATTGAATAGCCAACCAGCCCTCAGACCCCATGCAGGATATGAAACCGACCTATAAAAGGATTCTTCTTAAGCTCAGCGGCGAAGTATTGATGGGGACGGGCGAATATGGCATTGATCCCGCCGTCATCAACCGCATCGCTGGCGAAATCGAGCAGCTCATTCGCCTGGGCGTGCAGGTGGGTGTCGTGATCGGCGGCGGCAACTTGTTCCGTGGCGCGGGTTTGGCGGCGCGCGGCATGGACAGGGTGACAGCTGATCACATGGGCATGTTGGCCACGGTGATGAACTCGCTAGCCCTGCAGGATGCGCTGGAAAGGCGTGGGGTCTTCGCGCGCGTTATGTCCGCGATTCGTATCAACGAAGTATGCGAGGACTATTTGCGGCGACGGGCCATCCGTCACCTGGAGAAAGGTCGGGTGGTGATCTTCGCTGCCGGTACCGGAAATCCCTTTTTCACCACTGATTCAGCTGCCAGTCTCCGTGCCATCGAAATCAACGCCGAGGTGGTGTTGAAGGGAACCAAGGTCGATGGCGTTTACTCAGCGGACCCCGTCAAGGTGCCGGACGCGCGGCGCTACGATCAATTGACTTACGACGAAGCGTTGCAACGCAAGCTTCAGGTGATGGACGCCACTGCTCTGGTGCTATGCCGCGAACACGGAATGCCGCTGAAGGTGTTCAACATCAATCAGCGTGGCGATTTGGTGCGCATCGTGTGCGGGGAAACCGTGGGCACCACCGTCAACTGAAGAGTAACAGCGACATGATCAAAACCATTCAACAGGACGCTGACTCGCGCATGGCGAAAAGCGTCGAAAGCCTCAAGCTGGAACTTCAGAAACTTCGCACGGGCCGGGCCCATCCTAGCTTGCTTGAGCACGTCATGGTGAGTTACTACGGGTCCGATCTCCCTATCAATCAGGTCGCTTCCGTCACCGTGGGCGATGCCCGTACGCTGGTTGTGACCCCTTGGGAAAAGAACATGGTCGGCCCCATAGAGAAGGCCATTCTCACCTCGGATTTGGGCTTAAATCCTACGACGGCGGGTACGGTCATGCGCATCCCCCTACCGCCATTGACCGAAGATCGCCGTAAGGACATGGTCAAGGTGGTGCGTCACGAAGGCGAGGGCGCGCGCGTGGCCATCCGCAATATCCGTCGCGACGGCAATGCCGAACTCAAGCAATTGTTGAAGGATAAAGACATTACCGAAGACGAGGATCGACGCGCCCAGGAAGTTATCCAAAAGCTGACCGATAAATACATTGCGGAGGTAGACAAGGCGTTAGAGGCCAAGGAGGCCGAGTTGATGGAAATTTGACGGCGCGGATCAGGGAAAGCAAAGCTTATGGATTTTATGAGCGCATGAAGGCCAAGTTGGCCAACAGTCTCCGATCAGATTCCCAAGGCGTTGTGCCCAGCCATGTCGCTATCATCATGGATGGCAATGGGCGGTGGGCGCGTCGCCGTTTTCTGCCACGCACCGCGGGGCATCGTGAAGGCGCCAAAACCGTGCGCCGTATTGCCAAAGCCTGCGATGAACGCGGTGTACGGGTGTTGACGCTGTTTGCGTTCAGCAGCGAGAACTGGCAGCGTCCGGCTAAGGAAGTCCATTTCTTGATGGATTTGTTCCTAAGTACCCTGCGTGCGGAGATCCGTCGCCTGCAGGACAACAATATGCGGTTACGTTTCATCGGTGATCGTGGTGGCTTCTCGCTGGAACTACAGACTTTGATGAGCGAGGCTGAAACGCTTACCGCAACCAATACCGGGTTGCTCTTGGTGATAGCCGCCAATTATGGGGGTCGTTGGGACATAACCCAGGCCGCTAAAGGTTTGGCAAAGGACGCCCTTGCCGGTCGAGTCGATCCGGATGCGATCGGCGTGGAGCAATTTCATCGCTATTTGTCCCTACATGACCTGCCGGAACCTGACCTCTTCATTCGCACCGGCGGCGAGCAGCGCATCAGCAATTTTATGCTGTGGCAATTGGCCTACACGGAACTGCATTTTACTGATCAATTATGGCCAGATTACGATGTGCACTCCTTGGAGGTGGCATTCAGTGACTTTGCTACCCGCCAACGGCGTTTTGGCCGCACCGGCGAGCAGGTAGAGGGGTTCGAGAAGGACGCTGACGAGGGTGCTTAAGCAACGCATCGTTACCGGCGCGGTGTTAATCGCGGTAGCCACCTGGGGAATTTTGGCGTTACCGACCGCTTGGTTTGGTCTGGGGTTGTTGCTTTTCGTGCTGGTGGGCGCCTGGGAATGGGGCGGATTGCTGGGGCTGGCCGATCAGTTCATGTTCCGTATCGGGTATTGCGCGCTGGTGCTCGGAATCACCGTGCTGGCTTGGTCGCTGCTGGATAATCAGCTCTTTATCGGACTGGTGTTGACCTGTGCCGGTTTGTATTGGTGCTCGGTGTTGAGCTGGCTTTGGCATTACGCCGCTGACCCGCATTGGCGCAATCCCCGCTCCCTGCGGGCGATCGCCGGTATCATAACGCTGGTGGCGCCTTGGGTGGCGCTGATGAGTTTGCATGGTACGCCCTTGTTCGGCCCATTTTATGTGCTGTTCTTGATGGGTATGATTTGGATTGCTGACAGCGGCGCTTATTTCGCCGGTCGTCGTTGGGGCCGCCACAAGTTGGCGCCGCACATCAGTCCCGGCAAGACCTGGGAAGGCGTGGCGGGCGCCTTGTTGGCGACGCTCACGTTTGCGGCCCTGGGCGCCGGTGCCTTGGGCGGGCTCGCGGAGAATCGTTGGCTGCCGTTCGTGGCGACTTGCATGGCGGCGGTATTGTTTTCCATCGTCGGCGATTTGTTCGAGAGCATGATCAAGCGCCAACACGCGGTAAAGGACAGTGGTGGATTGCTGCCGGGTCATGGTGGAGTTCTCGATAGGGTCGACAGCCTGACGGCGGCGGCGCCGGTATTCTTATTGGGCCTGCAGGCCATGGTGTTATGGACCCACTGAGCGGATTTCGATGATCGGTGTCACCATTCTCGGTTCCACGGGTTCCGTCGGCGTAAGCACGCTGGATGTGCTACGCCGGCATCGCGAGCGATTCCAGGTGATCGCGCTGACCGCTCAACGCCGCATCGATGAGCTTTATGCGCAATGTCTGGAATGGCGCCCCAGCTACGCCGTGGTCGGTGATGCCGACGGCGCCCAGCGATTAGCCGACCGCCTGCGCCGCGGCGGCGATGCCGGCACTGAAGTCTTGGCGGGCGAGGAGAGCCTGTGCCGGGTTGCCGCCCTGCCGGAAACTCACTATGTGATGGCGGCTATCGTCGGCGCGGCAGGTCTGTTGCCGACTCTGGCAGCGGTCGAGGCGGGCAAGCGCGTACTGCTCGCCAATAAGGAAGCCCTCGTTGTCGCCGGCCGCTTGTTCATGGAGGCGGTACATCGCCACCACGCCACGTTGCTGCCCATCGACAGTGAACACAACGCCATTTTTCAATGCTTGCCGCCGGGATTTCAGGAAGGACTGGGGCGAGGGGGCGTGACTCGCATCTTGTTGACCGGCTCCGGTGGGCCGTTTCGTAATACATCGCTGGAGCAGCTCGCTACGGTAACGCCCGCGCAAGCCTGCGCCCATCCGAACTGGAGCATGGGGCCGAAAATCTCCGTAGATTCGGCGACGATGATGAACAAGGGCCTGGAAACGATAGAGGCGCGCTGGTTGTTCGGCGCTGAACCGGATCAGATTCGCGTGGTCGTACATCCGCAAAGCATCATACACTCGCTGGTTGAATATGCGGACGGTTCCCTGCTGGCTCAACTGAGTCACCCCGATATGCGTGTTCCCATTGCCCATGCCCTGGCCTGGCCCCAGCGCATGGCTTCCGGTGTGGCAACGTTGGATTTATTCGAGGTTGGCCGCCTGGATTTTCAAGCTCCCGATTTCGCACGTTTCCCGTGCCTGCGCCTAGCCTTTCAAGCGTTGGCTCGCGGCGGTACGGCTGCCGCCGTACTCAATGCCGCCAATGAAGTGGCGGTCGGCGCTTTCCTGGAACGGCGCATTCGCTTCACGGACATTCCCGAGGTGGTGGAAACCACGCTGGAGCGGATGACCATACAGGAGGCGGCGAGTCTGCCGATCCTGCTGGAAAGTGATAGCAAGGCGCGCCGCATTGCCAGTGAGTGGATAGCCGCGGCGGAGATACGATGAGCAATGTAATGACATCCTTGTTGGCCCTGCTCGTTACCTTGGGCGTGTTGATCACTTTCCACGAATTCGGGCACTTCTGGGTGGCCCGTCGGCTGGGCGTCAAAGTTTTGCGCTTTTCCGTGGGGTTCGGCGCCCCCTTGTGGCTGCGTCGAGGCCGGTTTGACGATACCGAATACGCCGTCACCGCCATTCCGCTGGGAGGCTAT
>JACKMZ010000010.1 GCA_024235135.1 Gammaproteobacteria bacterium
CTCGCCAGTTTCGCATCAATGAGCATCACGATCACGTCTCAAGATGGTCAAAGGCTGGGTGTCAACGCCTGGAACTGGGGCGTGCTTCACTTCATCGTGGAGAAGGCGAACCTCTTTCCCGAAGACACATGGGAACCGGCGCGATACATGGGAACAGACCTTACCCACGAGCAAGCATTTCAGCTTGCAGACTTCCTGGAGTCCAAGGTCCTTCCTTGCCTCGAGCCGGGAGAGCGATTGTTCTTCGATGGCACGAAGACGCATCTCCCTGACGATGGAACGTTTTACCGCGAGCCTAGCGACCAGTGGAGAAATTACAGTCTCCACCACGAAGTATTGGTCTCAATCCTCAGCCTTCTCCGTAATTCTCGTGGCGCTGTCTCCTTCTACTAGCGCCGCAACGAGGCCTAATCCTTCGCTCGAGAGGGACCTCCACCGGCATGGTAATAGGGGACACATGGTAATAGGGCAGGGGTAATAGGGGACAGGGGTGGTAATAGGGGACGGGATTCGTGCGGAAGTCGAGGCCATGAGTGTCGTACGCGTCGGGCGGACGCGTGATCGTTCTATTACCGGACAGCTTGTGGATTTTGCAAAGGCCATTCCCTATTACCTGCCAATTGGAACTGCAGTAGATGATGGGAGGCTTCGCCTTGCCGAAGACAAGCTGGCTCATACCCCTTGTCTTTGCGGTCGGGCTGAAGCCGAAACAATTTGGCCGGATCGGGATTCAGCGCGGCTGCTGGCGGAACGTTGGTCCAGACCGCAGACGGTGCATTGAGGCGCCGCCTAACACAGCGGTGGAACGGACAGCTTCAGATCAGTAGTCCGTGCCGGACCAGGACACCCTACTAGCCATACGGTGAGGATATTCAGATGGCATACGATTCAACAGTAGTAACGAATGCCATGTCGCTTTAGGTCTGGTTTGAACCGGTAATGTGTCATTCAACTTCCGCTGCGTGGGCAACCAGTTGCCCACCCTACAAAATGACTATAAAACTGGTCTTCCGCCGCGCGGCGCTCCGGCCGGTTTTGCCCGTGTTAAGTGCTTTTTGGTGCGCATGTCTAAACATCGAAGTGACTACGAAGCCCGAATGAATCGGGTGTTAGCCCATATCGATAATCATCTTGACCAGGTGCACAGCATCGAATCTTTGGCAAAGGTCGCTCATTTTTCGCCATTCCACTTCCATCGAATATTTTCTGCTTGGACAGGAGAAACAGTCGGTGAGTATCTGAGGCGTCGGCGTGTGGAAGTCGCTGCAATGCGGCTTGTTTCGCAGCCTCGGCTTTCCATTTTGAACGCTGCGGCGTCAGTGGGGTTCGGTTCTCCAGAAGCATTTTCTCGGGCGTTCAAGGCACGTTTTGGCCGTTCTCCCACAAGTTGGCGAGAGGTCGAAACCGAGCGACGTGCTAAAAATAGCAATCCGAGTCAGATCAACCGCAAGCCCGATCAGGCGGGATATGCAAACCCAATGAACAATACTGCTTCCACTGATCGTGAGGAGGTCGCAATGAATGTTTTATTGGTAAACCGCACACCCGTTCGTGTTGCTTATCTTCGGCATCTTGGTCCCTATGATTCCGCTATTACAGAGTTTTGGATGAAAACGGTCGCGCCTTGGATGGTCGAGAACGATCTCATGAATCGCCCACGGTACGGTATCAGTCACGATGATCCAGGCATCACTGCGCCGAGTCAGTGTCGATATGATGCCGGCGTAGAAGTTGAAGTGGGCCAAGTTTGTACCGGCAACGCGCAATACGTCGAAATCCCCGGAGGGCGTTATGCGGCGTTTCAATTTAAAGATACGCCGGATAAATTCGTTGGTGCGTGGGCGGCACTGTTAAGGGATTGGTTGCCCTCTAGCGGTTTGCAGTTGGATGCACGCCCGAGTTTTGAGCACTATCCTGTTGATGCGGGCTATGACGCTGAAACGGGAGTGATATCGTGCGAACTTTGCATCCCGGTGGCGCCACTCTGATCTGAGGCGCGCGCCCAACAACCGTTTCAAGGGACGTTTCACCCGCTGCCTATCTTGAATAGGCCGACGAATTTCTCGCTAACGCCTATAGTTTTGTTGGCGCCGATTTTCGGCAAAGGAGATTGATTCAGAACTTTTTCTAACCTTACCCTTGGCGGAAAAGGCTCCCAAACGAAGCATCGTTCCTCAAAAAGCATTTACGACGGAAAAAGGACACCCAAACCCGTCCTACACATTCATGCAAGCACCTAACCGCGACGTCGAATATTTGGAACACCTTCAGGCCCGTTACGAAAACGGGGAGCGCCCCAAGTACGTCTTTTTCTGGGGGCGCCGGGGGTCCCAAGGTCGGGTTGACGCCTCGTGTTTCAGCCAATGGTTCGAGAGCCCGTTTGTTGTCGACGGCGAACGGTTTGCGACGGCGGAACACTACATGATGGCTGAGAAAGCACGGCTTTTTGGCGATGAAGCCAATCGCACCCGAATTTTAGCGGCGGCGTCTCCCGGAGGCGCCAAGGCATACGGGCGAAAGGTTCTGGGGTTTGACCAAGCACGCTGGAAGGCGGAACGTTTCTCGATCGTCGTGCGAGGCAATATAGCGAAGTTTTCGCAACATTCTGAACTCGGTCAGTTTCTCCTTCAGACAAAACCGCGTGTGTTGGTTGAGGCCAGTCCAGTCGACCGGATTTGGGGGATTGGCTTGACGCACGACGATGACAGGGCAAGCAACCCGATACTCTGGCGTGGACTGAATCTGCTTGGATTCGCCCTAATGCAGGTGCGTGACCACATCGGCGCCCGATGACTCGGGTTGAACCCACGACACCCTGATCCGAATCGTTGCTTGGCCAAGCACGCAGCCACCGCCATGGACAGGCCAATCAAATGCGCTGCATTCACACGCCGAATCACTCACACCGCTGTTTTCGCCGTCAATGCATCGCGCAGCAACAAGGCCAAATGACGGGGCCGCGAATCGCCATGACTGCGGATCTGTTCCCGGCAGGAGAAACCATTGGCGACGACGCGCGCCGTGGGTCTGGCGCGCAGCGCGGGCAATAGCGCGTGTTCGGCCATTTGCTGAGCGATGACGGCATGCTCGGACTCAAGGCCGAACGTGCCCGCCATTCCGCAACACCCGGCGTCGACGATCTCGAAATCATGGCCGGGGATCAGTTTGAGCACCTTACGCATCGACTTGAGCGCGCCCGTGGCTTTCTGATGGCAATGGCCATGCACCAGCGTTTCGCCATCGGGCAAGGCCTGCAACGGTAAATTGAGTCTATTGGCCCTAATCTCCCTGGCGAGAAACTCTTCGAATAGCAGTACCTGGCGACCGATGTCCGCCAGTTCCTCACCCAACCCAAGCGCCGGCGTATCATCGCGCAGGCCCAGCACGCAGGACGCTTCCAACCCAACAAGGCTGCGGCCCGCCGCGACGTGCGGACGCAAGGCTTCGAGCAGGCGCCGCGCCTCGGCGCGGGCATTGTCGACCATGCCTTGCGCCAGATAAGTGCGACCGCAACATAATGGCCGCCCGGATTTTCCTCCTGCACGGTTCGGTTCGGCGACCGTCACGCGATAGCCGCCGGCTCGCAGTACCGTGAGCGCGGCTTCGGCCACCTCGGGCTCGAAATAGCGGGCAAAAGTATCGACCAGGAGCACAACCTCAGGTTGTTCGTCGCGACTTTTGTCCGACGGCGGGTCATCGACAGCCCGCTCGACAAACGGCCGCGCTGCGGGTACGGGCAACGGTTGCCGTGCGGCCAACCCCAACCAGCGTTCACCCAAACGCCGGAGCCAGGCGCTGCGGTTGCGCCAGTCAATCGACCGGCGTAACCAATGGGCGCGATGCAACCAACGCGGGGTGTGCGCAAACAACCGGCTACGCAAGTCAACGCCGTCGCGGGCGAAACGCTGGGCTTGATATTCGGCCTTGATCAGCGCCATATCGACGTTGGCCTCGCATTCGCGTTTGCAACCCTTGCAAGCGACACAGAGTTCCATCGCCTCGGCCAAGGTGGGATCGGCGAGGGCCGACTCGACAAGATCACTGGAAAGCGCCGCCTTGAGCAGACGCACCCGCCCGCCGGTCGATAGATTGGGGTTACCGGTGACGCGGTAACTCGGACACATCACCTGCTTGCCGCCCGCCTCGCACTGGCGGCTGTTGATGCAGACCGCAACCGCCTTGGCGAAATTGCCGCCGTGTTTCGGAATATCGGCATAGGCGTCGCCCATTCCGGCATCCTTATACGCCGACCAGTCCAGATAGGTTTTCACATTACACCCCCAACAGTCTTGTCTTGCTCATTACTCATGCTCATGTCACGCTCGGGGTGTGACGGTGGCGATTCGAGGCGTCATGGTATGGATAGGGCTTGTGGCTGACGGATCACGGCAATCCAGCAAGAAACGCTCCAAGGACAGGGATTTCCGAATTGACCGAGCCGCTGCCCACGGTTGCTTGGTCCATTTGTCGATTTCGCGACAAACAAAACGAATCCAATCGCCGGCCCAGTGGGTCGATTTCCTACCGGCGACGCCCCCGCGACAGGCACGCACCCATCGGCCGACACTGAACCGGTGGGCGGCAGCGGAGTCATCGCCAGTAACCCCAAAAGGTTTTTTCATGGACCTTTACAACATTTGGTGCAATCTCAAGTCGGGAACTACCGATGTCGAATTCTCGGCGAGCGTCGAACGCTACCTCGGCGAACTACGGCGGACGGACAAAATCGTTGGATTTCGGGTGATGCGGCGAAAACTGGGGCTGGGTCCTCGCGAACTCGGCGAGTTTCACATCGTGATCGAAGTACGAGACTTGGCTCAGCTTGATCAAGCCTTTCGGACCGTATCGACGCGCTCCAACCCGGTCGAGGCACTCCACGCCGCCGTCAATCAATCGGCTTGCGATGTGACTTTTGCCTTGTATCGGGATTTTCCGGACCCGCATCGCGAGCAAGGGGACGAGAAATTCTAAGCCGCCGAGGCAACGCCCGTCCGCCACCACACGATCCCGTCGTATCCCGTTGAATTCGGTGAATACCGTTCCAACGCTTAATGGTACACTCTGCGCGGCTTCGCGCGGCCATGCCCTGCCAAGCCCATTTCCCGAACGTCAGTGATGGCCGTCGGGATGCATCGGCCGGTCCTTACAGACAACCGGCCTGCATCACCTACCTTGACAGAAGCAGATCCTGTCGCCCGAGGTAGGGAATCATTTGCTGAAACCGATAGAACGCCCGTGAATTCACTCGGCGATCTGTCATTTTTGTCTTATTTAGGAGTCGATGATCGTGAAAACCTTTAGCTGTGGCGTCTGTGCCCAGCCTGTCTATTTTGAAAACTCTCTATGCACGAACTGTGGGTCCACACTCGGTTTCCTACCGGACCAAATGCGTCTCGCCGCTGTGGTTGAAGGCGAAGACGGATTGTGGCATACCCCTCGTTCCGCTTCTGAGGTTTCGACGCATCCAGCGCCCCAAAATCGGGGCTTCTGGGCGCGTTTGTTCGGCCGCGACAATAAAAAAAAGCCAGTGGAGCGGATGGTTTCCACTTCCCCAACTCCGGCTTATCGAAAATGTGGAAATTACCTACAGCACAATGTCTGCAATTGGATGGCGCCGGCTGAGAGCACCGAAGTATTCTGTACGGCCTGCCAACCGAATCAAATCATCCCGAACCTGTCGCGGCCCGGCAATCTGGAAAAATGGGCGCGAATCGAGCGTAGCAAGCGCCGCCTCGTCTATGGACTGTTGCGCCTGGGACTCCCACAACGCACGAAGGCGGAGGACGCCGAAAACGGGCTGGGTTTCGCATTCCTTTCCAGCCTCGATGCGCCGCCCGACCTGCCGGTTCTCACAGGCCATGCCGATGGACTGATCACAATCAATCTCGACGAAGCCGATTCGGTTCACCGTGAAAGGATGCGCCTCGACATGGACGAAAAATACCGTACCTTGCTGGGCCACTTCCGGCACGAAATCGGGCACTATTATTGGGATTTGCTAGTCCGGGACAGCGATCGCGTGGAAGCTTTTCGCGAACTGTTCGGCGACGAGCGGGCCGACTACCAGCAGGCGCTTGACAATTATTATGCGAACGGCGCGCCCGAGGATTGGCAGGACCGCTGCATCAGCGCCTATGCCGCAAGCCATCCTTGGGAAGATTGGGCCGAAAGTTTCGCTCATTACCTGCACATCGTCGACACTTTGGAAACGAGCGAACACTTCGGCATCACCACGGAAAGGCGTTTGCCCGACGGCGCCGTACAAGGGGCGGCGCCGGATTTCGATTCCTATGGGGTCGCCGACTTCGGTCCGATCATCGACCAATGGGCGCCCCTGACGTTTGCTCTCAACAGCATCAACCGGAGCATGGGTCAGACCGACACCTACCCGTTCGTGTTGTCACCGAAATCGATCGAGAAGCTCGGCTTCGTGCATCAGGTCATTCGCGATAATCGCCTCTGATATTCGGCGACCGATCGAGACGAATCGCGGCAGGCGTCACCCTCCACGATTCGTCTATACCATCGATCAACGAAATCCTGAACCATTCACCAAGCAAGCGTGTTGTCTTGGACGGGGCGGTATAGGTCGCCATCCCGTTTGCTGACGCGATATTCTCGCTATTCGCTGCACCGTAATAGGTCACACGTGTTAAAGCTGACACGATGGCGTGCGTCAGCCATTTAACTAGCGCCTGACATCTTGTGGAATCGGTCAGCGGCGCTTGTTAACGAGTGGGCAAAATGTCAACAAACTGAAATATTCCCAGATGCGGTGCGGGTTTGCGTGGTCGATTTCGATTCATCAAGGCAAGTTATCCACAGGTTCTGGGGATAACTTCAAATATCACTTAGAGATCAGTTGGTTGAAACGATACGATGGGGCATGAGCAACTATCGCGAAAAGAGGCGGAATCGCTCGATCATAATGATGATGATATAAGAAGGTGAATCTAAAATTCGATGGGGTTTACCGGCCGAACTCGCTTCGGAGGAATGGTGAACCCGCGGGGGTTCCGATCGATTGGGTGGAATCGCCCGCGACCGGTCCCCGGCCACAGGCTGATCAAGTCAAACTTCTAGGACATCGCCGTTGCCCAGGTACAAATCGGTTTTCGAGCCGTGGCGGGCCGTGCCACGCACCACCGGCAAGCCCACCGCCATCATGTGCTGCACCGCCTTGACGCCGGTGCAGTGATTGCAACCCAGGCGAGCGATGTGGAAGTCCTCCAACCGCTCGATAATCTTCTCGTGTTCGGCATCCCATTCACCGAACGGAGAAATATGCAGTCCTCCGTAGACCGCGTGTATCGGCTTGCCAAAGGTCGCTTGCCCGTATTCCAGCAGGTTCACGACGCCGCCATGCCCGCAGCCGGTGACCATGGCCAGTCCCTTGTCGGCGAGATTGAAATACAACACGTTCTCGCCTTGCACCCGCAACAAGGTATTCATCCGGAAATGGGCGACGGCGCAACCCGGAAACAGTTCGATCGGCTGATCCGGATGCACGGTGACGACCGGCCCCGTGTGTCCCGCTTGCTTGATGAATTCAAGCCCTTCGTCGTGAAATCCCTCGGGTATGTACACGGGCAGGGAAGGACAATGTTTCAGGGTCGAGCCTATTCCCCAAAAATGGTCGAAGTGCTCATGACTGATGATCAACGCTTCGATCTCGCCACGCTGTAATCGCTGGTCAATGCCTTCCTCGGCGAAGCGCCGATCCATCCATGCCGGATTCCAACCGGTATCGAACAGTATTGGATGAACCTTTCCGTCCAGTCCCTCGGCTTCTATCAGCGCCGAGGAACCGGCCGCGTTATCGTTGTGGAGGTCTCCCAACGGCGGCCAGGACAGTTGATATTGACTGACCCCCATACCGCCGGCGGCTTTGACGTCGGCCATCAGCGTGGCGTCGTCAAACCAACCGATTTCCGAAATACAGAGAATTTTGAGTCGCTTCAATGTACCGATAGCGTGGGTGGACTGCGTGGTGGACATGCTGGAATCCCTCGGAATCGCCTCGGCGTTGCGCCTTGGCTGTTGTTTTGAATGGGGCGTCGCGATGAGCGAACCGGCCGCGCCGCTCGGTGGATACTCCCTTGGCGGCTAACCCACTCAATCTTCCGCGTCGTTTCGCGGATCGTCAACGCTTCTTCGTGCAGCAGAGCAACACGCGTACCGGAGTCAACGATCCGTTTTCTTCAGAAACCGAGGAATCCGCCCTCCGCTGACCGGCCGGCACGACCCATTCATACCATTGAACGGCGGCGCAAGCCGGACGCCGCGTCTTGCCTTCGCGGCGCTTCTCCGACTGCGGGACGTCCTGCTTGCCGCACATGATTTATCCGATCTGTCTTAGGCCGGGATTGATATCACGCAAAACCGGCATTGGCAAGGTGCGGATGCCGATGGGTCGTTGATTAGCGCCTCGCGCCTCGCGGCAGGCTGCCGTGGCTTGCGAGAAAACCTCGTCGATGCTGAGGGAACGGCGTGTGATCGCCACCAAACCCAGCACGACGTTGAGCGCGCGAGTCTGTCCCTGCCATTGCACGGGCGCTTGCTTGAAAAAGTCCACGATCTGACCCGCGAAGGACAACGCTTGAGAACGGGTGTGATCGGGCAAAAACAAGCGATACCGGTAGGCGCTCAAGCGTGTCATCCAGACTCGGGGCGGCAACAGGGACTGCAACAGCGCCTCCGGATCGCCATATCGTTCGGCGAAAGCTCTGTGTACATCCGGTTCGATATCTCGTGGTCCGCCTACTTCCACCTGCAACAAAGCGTGGCGCTGGGCCGGGGTCATTTGCCTAAGCAATTGACTGACCCGTTCAGCGAACCAATGACGATTGACTATTCCCATCGGCAACTACCTCAAACACGATGCGGTAAAACGGCCTATGGATAGATTTAGTTGTCCGACGGTGAAAATTTAATCCGTATGAATACGGAGGATGGGCGACGCGCCGAAAGACGGCGCTTCCCCCAAGAAGCGGAATTCCGAAACGACGAGCTTCGCTGTTGACATATGAACGCGAATCATTATCATTCACTAAAAAACAGCCTTTCCAATAGGAAATCCCCGCATGCAGTGATCCAATGCCCCGGTTCGTACCGGATCAGTCAGCCAGCGACCCGCCAGCCTCCGCGGCCATTGCGCAATGGTCGAGACCCTCCCGCCAAGTCGCACACGCTTGGCCAGTCCCCGACATGAAGCACCACCCCGATGGAATACAGCGAGCACCGCCCAAGCAACCGTGAGTACCGGGTTTCGGAACAGCGCGAAACTTACCGTCTCGGCAGCGACCGGCTACTGCGGCGGCAAGCAACCCGATCGGACTCACGATGATTGCGGAACGCGCACGCAACCCTTTGATCGTCGAATTTTTAACCCACCCAAGAGGCTATCCAGCATGAGAAGCATCCTCCCACTCGTCATTGGGCTTGGCCTATCCACCCCATTGCTCGCCGCGACAACGGCATTGGATGTCGCCAACCATTACGCGGATCTGGCCCAGGCGGGATACGAAGACGCGCTAAATACCGCGCGGCAACTGGACAAAGCCGTCGATCAACTGCTCGCGCAACCTTCGGAGGACACCCTGAGCGCGGCTCGCAAGGCTTGGAAAGCGGCCCGCCCGCCTTATCAACAGACCGAAGCCTTTCGCTTCGGCAACCCCATCGTCGATGATTGGGAAGGCAAGGTGAACGCCTGGCCATTGGACGAAGGGCTGATCGATTACGTGGCGGCGAGCTACGGCGAGGAATCGGATGAAAATCCGTATTACAACGCCAACATCATCGCCAACGAACAGGTGGAGCTGTCGGGACGCACCATCGACGCCCGTGCGATCACACCCGCTCTGTTGCGCGAGACCCTGCATGAAATCGATGAGATCGAAGCCAATGTCGCCACGGGTTATCACGCCATCGAATTCCTGCTGTGGGGTCAGGATCTGAATGGCGCCGGACCCGGAGCCGGCCAGCGCCCCGCAACCGACTTCTCCACCGCAAACTGCACGGGCGGCCATTGCGAGCGTCGCGCCGCTTACTTGAAAGCCGCCACCGATCTACTCGTGCAGGATCTGGAATGGATGACCCGGCAATGGGCCAACGACGGCGAGGCTCGCAAAGCGGTTACGGCAAACCAGGGTCAGGTCGGCCTGGCCGCCGCACTCACCGGTCTGGGCAGTCTTTCCTACGGGGAACTCGCGGGCGAACGCATGAAGCTCGGCCTCCTACTGCACGATCCCGAGGAAGAGCACGATTGCTTCAGCGATAACACCCACTGGTCCCATTATTATGATGTGCGTGGCATGAAAAACGTGTACACCGGCGCTTACACACGCGTCGATGGCGCCCAACTCAGCGGTCCCAGCGTATCCGAGCTGGTGGCCGCCAAGGACCCGGCCGTGGATCAGGCCGTGCGCGCCAGCCTGGATGCGACCCTGGACAAGATGCAGCTGCTGGTCGATAGCGCCGAAAAGGACGGCGTTGCCTACGATCAATTGATCGCGGCGGATAACGAGGCGGGAAATGCTAAAGTAATGGCCGCGATCAACGCGTTGCTTGTTCAAACCAAAGCCATCGAAAAGGCCGTCGCCGTGCTGGAACTGGAACCCATCGCCTTCGAAGGCTCCGACAGTCTCGACACGCCCGACGCGGTGGCCCAGTAGGGCAGGAAAATCGGCCGGTGAGGACTCGAACTTTATCCATGCGTTTTCAGGTAATCGTCAACATCAGTCTGATAGCGTGGACGCTGACGCCCGTACTGGCCGATACGCCCTCCAGTCCGCTCGACTACTCCCGACCCGAGGCGGGCGAGGAATTTCCCGGCGGAGCCGCCACCCATTCCAAGAAGATCAACAAGGACGCTTTCTCCAATTCTTCCGCCAACATGAGTTTCGAACGGGAAATCGACTTCAAGCTCGGCAACGCCTTCTTCAAGCGGGTCTGGGTTTCCGCCCCGTCCTCGACGCAAGCGGCGGACGGTTTGGGACCGCTTTACAATGCGCGCTCCTGTCAGCGTTGCCATCTCAAGGACGGACGCGGCCACCCGCCCAACGGTCCCAAGGACAACGCCGTTTCCCTGTTTCTGCGGCTGAGCGTTCCGCCCCGCGACGACAATGAACGCCAGCAACTCCGGGATCACAAGCTCAACGTCATCCCCGAACCGGTTTACGGAACCCAGTTGCAGGACTTCGCCATTCCGGGGCAGCGCGCCGAAGGCCGGATGCAGATCGAATACGAGGAAATTCCCGTCACACTCGCCGACGGCGCGGCGATCTCGTTGCGCAAACCCCGTTACTCGGTGCAAGACCTGGGATACGGTCCCTTGCGTCCCGACACCCAAATCTCGCCCCGAATCGCGCCCCAGATGATCGGCCTCGGGTTGTTGGAAGCCATACCCGAGGAGGCCCTGCTCGCCCTCGCCGACCCGGAAGATCGTGATCACGATGGCCTTTCCGGCCGACCCAACTGGGTCTGGAGCCAGGAACACGGGCGCGTGATGTTGGGCCGCTTCGGCTGGAAAGCCGGCGCACCCAGCGTCAACGAGCAGTCTCAAGGAGCTTTTTCCGGAGACATCGGCATTTCCGTACCCCTGCATCCCTCGGGAGCCGGGGAGTGCACGCCGCAGGAAAAGGAATGCCTGGATGCGCCTAACGGCAACAGCGAACAATACGACAACCTCGAAGCGAACGAAGACGTGGTCAAGCTGGTCGTGTTCTACGCAAAAAACCTGGCCGTGCCTAAACGCCGCGACGCCGGCGACCCGGCCGTGCTGGCCGGCAAACGCCTCTTTCACGAAATCGGTTGCGCGGGCTGTCATCAACCCCGTTACACGACCCGCCAAGATCCGGATAATCCCGAGCAGTCCGCCCAGTTGATCTGGCCTTATACGGATTTGCTGCTGCATGATCTGGGCGAGGGACTCGCCGACGGGCGGCCCGAGGGCGAGGCCGATGGGCGCGAATGGCGCACTGCGCCGCTGTGGGGCATCGGGCTTACGCCCATCGTCAACGGCCACAGCTATTATCTGCATGACGGGCGGGCGCGCGGCCTGCTCGAAGCCATACTCTGGCATGGCGGGGAAGCCGAGCCCCAGCGCGAGGCCGTTAAACGCTTGTCGAAACAGGATCGTGACCAGTTGCTGCGCTTCGTGGAATCGCTATGAAATACCCAACCCGACCGTTAATCGTGGCCTGTTTATGCGCCTTGGCATGGCTGGACTTGCGCGCCGCCGTGGCCGACGACACGCAGATTCTGGTGCAGACCGCCGATCAACAGATCATTCCCGCCTATCACAAACTGGCCGTATCGACGGCGGCGTTGCAAGACAGTGCGCAGTCCTTCTGCGCCGACCCCAGCGACGATGGGCTGACCGCGCTGCGCGAAGCCTTTCACGCCGGCATGGACAACTGGGAGTCTGTCCAATACCTCCGCTTCGGCCCCGTGGAATTTCTGCTGCGTGGCTCGCGTTTCGAACTCTGGCCCGATACCCGCGGCACGGTCGGCAAACACCTGCGGCAACTGCTGAGCGACGCCGATCCAACCAGCCTGGAACCCATGAAGTTCGCGCGGGGGAGCGTGGCGGTGCAAGGGTTCAGCGCCTTGGAGGTCTTGTTATTCGAGGATCAGGCGCAAGCTGGGCTGTTCGGTTCGAACGACGCCGGCCGTTTTCGTTGCGCCGTCGTCCAGGCCATCGCCCGCAACCTGGCGGAGATGGCGGCCGGGATAGAGGCCGACTGGGTGGATGAGAATCAAGGCCATCGGCGCTCCTTCGTAACCGCCGAAGCAGGCAATGATTTCTATGAAAGCGCCCGTGGGCCGATGGGCAAACTCTTGAACAATCTGCACACTCAATTGCAATTCATCGGCGAACAGAAACTGGACCGTCCCCTGGGTTCCACCCTGGAACGGGCCAACGGCCGACGCGCGGAATCCTGGCTGAGCGGCCGCTCATTGCGCAATATCCAAGACAATCTGCGCGGTTTGCAGGCGCTCTACCAAACCGCTTTCGCGCCGCAGATCGCGGACCAGGAACTCGCTGGCAAAATCGCCGACGGTTTCGCCGAAGCCCTGCGCCGCCTGGAAAACATTCCCCGGCCGTTGCATGAGGCCGTAAGCGACCCATCGGCACGACAAACCGTCGTGGACCTACGCTCACAGATCCACGACCTGGAAGAACTGTTCTCCGGCCCCGTACCCAAGGCGCTGGATCTTTCATTGGGGTTCAATAGTCTCGATGGCGATTAAACGCAGACATTTCCTGATGCTGGCCGCCGGCGGATTGCTGCCCGCCCCCACGCCTTCCTGGGCAACCCTGGCCGAATCAGGACGCTGGCTCAGTTGTCGGCGCGAATCCTCGGGTCAATACTCCGCCTGTTGGTTGACGGACGCCGGCGACGTCACACTGACGATTCCGCTACCGGGCCGAGGTCATGCCATCGCCCGCCATCCGCGACGGGCGGAAATCGTCATCATGGCCCGGCGACCCGGAACGTTCATGATGGTGGCGGACCTACACGCCTCAACCCCGATCAAACGCATCGACAGTCCGCCCGAACGGCACTTCTACGGGCATGGCGTATTCGATGCCGAAGGCCGTTTGCTGTATGCCACCGAAAACGATTTCGCCACCGGGGCGGGAGTCATCGGCATTTACGATGCGGCGGACGGTTACCGCCGATTGGGCGAGTTTTCCAGCCACGGCGTGGGTCCTCATGAACTCCGCCTGCTTGGGGACGGCAATACGCTGGTGATCGCCAACGGGGGCATTCGCACGCATCCGGACAGGGGCCGCGCCCTACTCAATCGGGAGGACATGCGACCCAACCTCGCTTATGTGGATAGGACCAGCGGGCAATTGCAGGGCGCCTTCGGCTTACCGGACACATTGCATCAACTCAGTATCCGGCATATCGACCTCACGGCGGATGACACTGTGTGTATCGCGATGCAATACGAAGGACCGGCCAATGATCGACCGCCCCTGGTCGCCCTGCATCGTGGGGAACCCTCGCTACGCTTGCTGACGGCGCCCGAGCCGGTGCAAGCGACCATGCACAATTATTGCGGCAGTGTGGCGATCGACGCCAGCGATCAGGTGTGCGCCGTCACTTCGCCGCGCGGCGGCCTCGTCACCTTGTGGTCGATCGCGGAGGGAGATTGGCTGGGCTCATCTCCAATGGCCGATTGTTGCGGGGTCGCGGCCGGCGATTCGGCTCGCGAATTCGTCGTTACCAACGGCGCGGGTACGATCGTGAGGCTGACCGGAGACACCGATCGATGGACTCAAACCCTCTTGAGTACCGATACATACTCAAACTGGGATAACCATTTGCTTGTGGGATAGTAGCGCCCGATCCGGGAGTGACGAAGGATTTATCTCGGGTACTTCGTCACTCCCGTAAAAGACACTGTCATTCCTTGGGCTTACAAGGCCCAGCGGGCCTATCTCCCGGAATCGACGACGTTCCAGACCGGCGCGACCGCTGGCGGTCCACGGCATTCCTGATGCCCTCTCCTAAAGCAATACACCCTACAACAAAGCGCCAATCAGGGAATGAGCCGTTTTCTGCGCCAAAGCGCCGACCAGGGCCTTGCCGAATAGCGAACCGACATGCTCCCGAGCCGTTTTCTCGGCAGGCTGCGGGGTCCCGTAACAACCGAACTGCTCCAACACCAGAATCAGGTCCAAACGGCTGCGTTGCTCCGGATCGTAATAAATCGTGATGCTTCCGGCGCGCGGATTGACCGTCGCTGAGGTCACACCGATCAGCGAACGCAGCATCATGGCGGCGGCCTGGACTTTCGCCTGGTTACAACGAAACGATTTGTCGCTGATGCGTAACCGACCCGGTACATGATGAACATACGGAACCATACGGCTTCACCTCGTATTTTGTTCTAACCATTAATAACAACCATTCTCATTTTTATAAACGAGCCAGCGATCCGTTGCAAGTCCATTGGCGGCAACCGATGGAAAAATTTCACCGCAATGAAGAGGCCGATCGCCGGGGTTGTCCGCCGAAGTCAGCCGGTGTCAGTGGATGTCCGTTGACTCAAGCCTGACGCCCTTCAAGGCATTGAGCAAAATGCCAATGGTGGCGCCGTTGTGCAAAAGGGCGCTGGCGACCGGCGACAACGCGCCAGTGACCGCTCCGCCCAACAAGGCCGTGTTGACGCCCACCGCCAAGTTGAAGTTGGCACGGATCAGTTTCATGGTGCGGCTGGCCACTTCACGGGCATCGGCCACGGCTCCCAGTCTGTCGTCCAACAGCACCACATCCGCCGTGGCGCGCGCGATGTCGGCTCCCCTGGGCATGGCGACGCCCACCTCGGCCGTGGCCAGAGCCGGTCCGTCGTTGACCCCATCGCCGATGAAGGCCACCTTGCGACCCGCCGCCTGCAATCCTTTGATCACTTCGGCTTTGTCCTCCGGCGGCATTTCGGCATGAACTTCATCAAGACCCAGTTCGTCGGCCAGGACCTGAGCTTTCTGCCGACGGTCGCCGGTGATCATGATCAGCCGTTCTATTCCCAGACGGCGCAAGCGCCGCAACGTCGCCGAGGCTTCTTCCCGCACGGTATCGCGCAATGCGATCAGTCCCACGGGTCCTTGCCGATTGCCGACGTACAGCAGCGTCTTGCCTTCCTCCTGCAAGCGATCGATCAAGGGCTCGAAGTCGGTAAAAGCGATTCCCTGATGCTCTTCAAGATAATGACGGCTACCGATCACGATATGCCCGCCCCGGACATCGGCGTTCATGCCGTGCGCCACCAGATAGTCGATTTCCCCATGACTGATGTGTTCGAGATCCCGCTCCCGCGCCGCCTCGACCACGGCCTTGGCCACCGGATGATTGGCATGCTCTTCCACGGACGCGACCAGCGCCAGCAACTCCGTGGCCGAGCAACCCCCTTCGGTCAGCACCTCGACGTCCGTGACGATCAATTCGCTATGAGTCAGCGTCCCGGTCTTATCGAACACCATGGTATCCACGGCCGCCAACTGCTCGATGGCGTCACCGCCTTTCATCAGCACACCGTTGGCGGCGGCCTGATACATGCCGGACTTGAAAGCGACCGGCGTGCCCAGCTTCAAGGCGCAGGAATAATCCACCAGAAATACCGATTCCAAGCGCGTCAGGTTGCGAGTCAAGGCATACACGGCCGCGCCCGTGCCCAGACTGAAATACACTCGCTTATCGGCCAGTTCCTCGGCCAACCGTTGCGTATGCGGCCGCTTGTCGAGCGATTCCTGAATGAAGCGCGCGATACGCGCCGAAGTCGTGTCCTCGCCCACTTGCGTGGCCTGGAATCGGATGCGTCCTTCCACGACGACCGAACCGGAGATGACCCGGCGCGGCGCTTCCTTGCGCACGGGCACATCCTCCCCCGTCACGGCGGCTTGATTGACCAGGGCGGCGCCCTCCACCACTCGGCCATCCACGGGGACGCGCTCGCCCACGCCAACCACGACGATTTCGCCTTGGCGCACTTCGTCGCCGGGTATCCGGATCACTTCGCCATCCCGTTCCACCCAGGCCAAGGCCGGGTCGGGACGCAGCAAGCGGCGCAACAACCGATCGGATTGGCGTTCGGTCCGACGTTCCAGGTATTCGCCGAGCGCCAGCAGAAAATGGGTGATATTGGCGGTATAGTGCTCATCGCGAACGGTCGCCAAGCCCACCGCCAATGCATCCAGTACTTCCACCTTAATACCGCGGTTGACCAGGGTATCGAGGCCCTTGAGCAAGGTGGACCCCACGCTCAGGAATGTCAGCAACCGGCGCGCCGGCTGATTCAGGAACGGCAAAACCGCCAAGCCCATGGCGGCCGTAACCATCGGCGTCCATTCGGCTTCACGCTCCTCGTGGTCGCCACGGGCGGAAGTGTCCGGCAAGGAGAAGGAGCGCAAACGCCGCACGACCTTATCCCGCCCGGTCGCGCCACCGCTGTACTCCACGATGAGGCTGCCGGCCGGGCGGTTGAGGCGCACACCCCGCACTTCCGCCAGACTTTCCATCCAGCTTTCCATGACCACGCCATTCAGGGCTTCGTCGCTCAGGGCCGCGCCCCGGAGACGCATTCGTCCGGGCGCTTCGTGGACTATCCGCAGTTCATTGAAAAAGCCGCTCATGTTACCTATCCGACCGACCTGCGATCATGGCTCCTGCTCGCTCGCTCGAATTTCCGCCTCCGCGTCGTGGAATCGCTCCTTAAGTTCTTCCATGCCACCCTGCAGCAGGGTCCATGCCTTGACGACCCCCTTGATGGCGCCTCGCTGCACGTGCTCGTTGGTTAGCACATAGGCCGCCGCCGCGCCGATCAGCAATCCCTTGAGGAAGCGGTCGTTGGAAAAATTGAGAAAGGACGTCCCGGATGCAGGGGTCGAGTAGGCCGGAATGGGATAGGGATATCCGGCCGAGCCTGGAAAGACCGGAGCCGGCGCATAGGCCATCTGGGGTCCGGCCGCGGGCGACGGCGCGTAAGGCGCATAGTAATAGGATGGCGGCGACTCGTGGCCTTGCGGCTGAGGAGGATAAACGGCCTGGTAAGCCTGGTTATTCATGGCCACCCTCCTGGGCATCGCCGCTCAAGGCATACATCACGGCCGTGCCGGTGGCCAGCGTGGCCAACAGCGTCAGCGCCGGGGAATGATGGAAGCGATCGGCCACCAACCCCGCGGCGGCGGTGGCAAGGCCCGTGTACAGACCGGTCTTCAAGGTTCCCAGCAGGGCTTCCCCCGCGTTGATTTCAGCGCGCTGATAGCGGCGCAGATTGGCCGCCCCGGCGCCACACAAGCCCACCACGGCGCCGAATTTACCCTGTTCGAGGTAGTTGCCGCAGACGGCGGTCTGATGCGACTGACCTTGCGCCGGATAATAGTAATAGGGTGCGGGATAGTTATGATTCATGATTTCGACTCCGATCGATGACGTCTGGTTGGGATTCGGTGATGGCGACGATACGCTCAAGCATCACTCGGCTTCTCTCCTGGGTCCTTCTCCTGGTGCGCTCGAACGGTCTGTTGCACCTTCTCCACACCATCCCTGAACGTATCCCTGGCTTTGACGGAAGTTCGGAACAGCATCTTTTGCACTGATTCATTGGTCAGCAGCATCACGGCCGCAGCGCCGATCGCCGCTCCCTTCCAAAACTCCCAATCATCGAGATTCAACAGCCGGCTTAGGCTGGAAAGACCATTGCCGCCATTGGCGATTTCCTCGACGAGGCCGGAGACTCCCTGTCCCTGATGCTGACCTCCCTGGCCAGCCGAGCCACCGGGGCCACGACCGACCTGATGCGGCGCGCCTGGTCCGTAGCCCACCGGGGCTGGACCGGGGAACGGCGCCCCATACCCTCCCAAGCCAGGGTAATAGACCGGCGCGCTCATGCCGTGCGCGGGGCCGGGCGGCGGCGCGGCGGTATAGGCGAACGGTGGCGGACCGTATCCCGGCGGTGGCCCGACCTGCTGACCGGCATAAGCCATGCCGGGCGGCGGCGCGGCGGCATAGGCGAACGGCGGACCGTATCCCGGCGGTGGCCCGGCCTGCTGACCGGCATAAGCCATGCCGGGCGGCGGCGCGAAAGCCGCGGCTCGTGGATCATAGCCGGGTATCGGTTGCCCGTGGCGCCCCTCGGCGCCGGGCCCGTTGCCTGCACCGGCTTGTGGACCCGCTTCTCGATCCACCGCAGGTCGGGCCTCCGAAGCGGCTTGCGGACCCGATCCGCTTTGCGATCCCATTTGAGGTCCGGCTTGCGGCATACCCTGGCGTTTTTCGGCGGCCTCCGCGGCATCGTCATCATGCGCGGCCATAAAGGCCATCCCATGCATCTCATGGGGACCGACGTAATTCAGATGGGCGTGTCGTTCAGCATGACGATCACTCATAAAATCACTACTCCTGTTCCAGGTTGTTGTAACACGGATAATATATCAATGATAACAATAATGATAAAGATTCTCATCAGTGCATCAACACTTTGTTGATCGAAATTTTAGCTCGGCATTCTGGCACGCCTTATGCTTTGCTCTATTTTCAGGGCTGTTCATTCATAGGATGTTAATTTTTTTAATATACAAATCAAATGATTATTTAATAATATATGAATACCCCGCACAATAACCCTATTGAGATTGTCGTCAATGCGCCAAGATGGCTCGTCGGTAATAGAGACAGACACGCAATTGAGTATGATTACTATTTGCAATCATATTCAGGGATGATTAATATTCCTATCGCAATGTTGAATGCCATCTTCTTCCAGAGCTTTTCCAGAGCTTTTCCAGAGCTGGTTTTTTTAACCACCTCAAGGTCCGCTAAGGCATTGATTCAGGTAACCCGTACCACGATGGCTCATACAGGTCTGGCTCATTTCCGTTCCTGGCGCCTTTGCGCCGGCAATCCGCCGCAGCGCCCCGTATCCATGAACCGTCCACCGCCCATCCAACCCGGCATCACCTGGGGGAACGCCGATGACGACCGGTAATTCGCTTGATGCCGCTCCGTTTCCATTGGCCATGGCGCAGGAAGGGGAACGGGTCAGGATCTTCTTATTGCGGGGCGGCAAAGGTCTGGAAATGCGCTTGACCTCGCTCGGCCTTAACGTTGGGTCCGAATTGATCATCTCGCAGCGCATGGGCGCCAATCTGGTGGTTTTGCGCGGCGATACCCGCCTGGCCCTGGGAGCCGGCATGGCGCAGAAAATCATGGTGGTGCGGCAGTAATCGCGGGAAGTTCCCTCCGTTCTCCACGGCTGAGAGCGGCGCGGCGGGATAGGAAAGGGTTCGTCGATTCGACGGTGGTTGTTTGGGACTCACAGTGCGCAACAGGCGCGACGATTTTTCGGCTCGGGAGAGAGAAATATGCCAGTGCGTTTGCAAGAAATGGCCGTCGGTGATTCCGGCCGGGTCGTGGGATACGGAGAATGCGACAAGATTTACCGCAAGAAACTGTTATCCATGGGACTGACGCCGGGCGTGGAGTTCAGTGTTACCCGTTACGCTCCAATGGGCGATCCCGTGGAGATCCAGGTCCGTGGATTCAGCCTGAGTCTGCGCAAAACCGAAGCTCAGGCCCTACTCGTTGAGAAAGTCTAATCCATGAGTACGAAATACATTATCGGCGTGGTTGGCAATCCCAACTGCGGCAAAACAACGCTCTTCAATGCCTTGACCGGCGCCAAGCAACGGGTCGGCAACTGGCCCGGCGTCACCGTCGAACGGAAAACCGGCCGCTACGGCTTTCAGGACATCGCGTTCGAATTGGTCGATCTGCCGGGAACCTATTCGCTGGATGTGGCGGCTGAAGGCGTATCCATCGACGAGCAGATCGCCCGCGATTACGTGGCGGAACGCGAAGCCGACCTGATCGTCAACATCGTCGATGCCTCGAATCTGGAGCGCAATCTTTATCTGACTTCGCAGTTGCTGGAAATGAAAGTGCCGATGCTGGTGGCGCTGAACATGATGGACGTCGCCCGGGAGCGTGGGCACGAAGTCGATGCGGCCGGCCTGGCTCGGCAACTGGATTGTCCGGTGATCCCGATCGTCGCCGCCTCCGGCGAGGGCGTGTCCGAACTCAAAACGGCGATTTTGGAAGCGGCCCGCCATCAACGGGCGCCGGCGCTTGACCTGACCTACGCCGGCGCCATCGAAAAAGCCATTGCCCAACTGCTGCCGGTGATCGAATCTCGGGCCCAGACCACACAGTCCGATCCTCGCTGGTTGGCGGTGCGTTTGCTGGAAGGCGACACCCTGGCGCGCAAAATCGCCGGCGCGGACATCGCCCCGCAACTGAACGCGCTCCAGGCGGAAACCGAACAGGCGCTGGGCGACGACATCGACATCAGCCTGGCCGATGCCCGTTACGGTTTCGTCAACAAAGTGACCAGCGCGACCGTCAAGCGCAAGGGCCAGATCGGGCATAGCATGTCCGATAAAATCGACCGGATCGTGCTCAATCGCTGGTTCGGCATTCCGATATTCCTGCTGGCCATGCACTTCATGTTCATGTTCACCATCAATATCGGCGGATCGTTCATCGATTTCTTCGACATCGTGAGCGGAGCCATTTTCGTGGATGGCTTTTCCGAGTTGCTCAAAAGCATCGGCTCGCCCGAATGGTTGACGGTGCTGCTCGCCAACGGCGTCGGCGGGGGTATCCAGGTGGTCGCCACCTTCATACCGATCGTCGGCTTTCTGTTCCTATTCCTATCGGCGTTGGAGGATTCGGGTTATATGGCCCGCGCCGCTTTCGTCATGGACCGCTTTTTGCGCGGCATCGGCTTGCCCGGCAAATCCTTCGTACCGATGATCGTCGGCTTCGGCTGCACGGTGCCGGCCGTCATGGCCACCCGAACCCTGGAACAGGAACGCGACCGCTTCATCACCGTCGCCATGTCGCCCTTCATGTCCTGTGGGGCGCGCCTGCCGGTCTATGCGCTGTTCGCCGCCGCCTTTTTCGCCGCCTACGGTCAGAATATCGTCTTTCTCCTGTATCTGATCGGCATCGGCGCGGCCATCCTCACGGGCCTCATTCTCAAGAACACCTTGCTGCGCGGCGACGTGACGCCCTTCGTCATGGAACTGCCGCCGTATCACATTCCCACCCTCAAAGGCATATTGCTGCGCACCTGGGATCGCACCAAGGGCTTCGTCATCCGAGCAGGGCGGGTCATCGTGCCCATGGTGCTGGTCCTCAACATCCTGAATAGCGTCGGGACCGACGGCACCTTCGGCAACGAGGACAGCGACAAATCGGTGCTCAGCGAAATCGGCCGCACCATCTCGCCGCTGTTCTCGCCTTTCGGCCTGGATGAAGATAACTGGCCGGCATCGGTGGGTATCTTCACCGGTTTGCTGGCCAAGGAAGCCGTGGTCGGCACGCTGAATTCCCTCTACACGAACCTGGGGGAACAAACCGAAAAGGAACGGCTTAGTCAAAACACCCCCAAACCGATGAGCTGGCGCGCGGACATGACCGAGGAGGAACTGGCCCCGGCGACCCAAGACAAGGAAGAAGTCAGCTTCGATATGCTCGGTGCGATCAAGGAAGGTCTCGCCACCATTCCCGCTAATATCGGCGACGCCATGGGTTCCTGGCTCGATCCACTCGGCCTCAACATCGGCGATGTCGAGGACCAGACGCGCGCCGCCGAGGAACAGGACGTCGCGGTCGGCACGTTCGGCGCCATGCAACAGCGTTTCGACGGCGCGGCGGGGGCATTCGCCTACCTGCTGTTCATCTTGCTGTACATTCCCTGCGTCGCCGCCATTTCCGCCGTGTACCGGGAAACCACGCCGCGCTGGGCGCTGTTCGTCGCCGCCTGGACCACGGGCCTGGCCTATACTTCCGCCACGCTGTTCTATCAAGCGGCGACTTTCGCCCAACATCCGGGAACGTCCACCGCCTGGATCGCGGGAATGATTGCCGTATTCATCGGTTCGATCGTGGCTATGCGTTTCTGGGGGCAGACCCAAATCGCCTCGCCCGCCAGTCCACAACAAGCTTGAAGCAATCCGGGGCGAGGCTCGCTCGCCCCTCACTTCGGAGGCCTCCCATGATACTCGCCGAACTCCGCGATTATCTCAAAACCCGTCAACGCGCCGCCTTGACCGATATGGCGAATCACTTCAAGAGCGAACCCGACGCCTTGCGCGGCATGCTGGACAAGTGGGTCAGCAAGGGCCGGGTCGAAAAACTACCCGAGGGGACCGCCTGCGGCGGCGGTTGCTGTAAATGCGGTCCCGGCGCCACGGAAATCTACGAGTGGAAAGGCTGACAGGGTGAACAACCCGTCATGGCGGAAACCCTATTAGTGACCGGCATCCATCGGGAAGAACTCGAATTCGGCGATCAAGTGGCGGCGTTGCTGGATACGCACCAGATCGGGGTGATGCGCATACCCGAAGGCATTTCCCATACCCGGCCCGGCAGCGAAGATTTGTTTTACTACAATACCCGGCACCGGGAAATCTATCTGCAACTGCGCCAACAGGTCAAAGCGCATTATCGATTGCTGATCGACCTGCATTGCGGTCTCAACGAAACGGGGCGTTGCGCCGACGTTTACTGCCGTGACCCCTGGCTTTTGCACGGCGTGGCGCAAGCCTCTAAACCCCTTGGACTCGGCGAACGGCTGCGCGTGGTCCGTATACTCGGCGACTCGGAGGAAGTCGAACCACCGGACGATTTCCCGGACATTCTGCTTTGGGCGCGCACCCCCATACCGGAACAGATCTGGAACAACCGCCGGTTCCTGTATGTCGGCCTGGAGATCTACCTGGCGGATACCGGAGCCGGCCAAGCGGAAGACTGGCGCTATGCCCGCGATTTGATAGAAACCGTGCGTCATTGCGCCATCGACGCGGCGTGACCGTCTCGCCGATTCCTCCACCCTCTTACCCGTTATCGTCTATCGCCGACCCGCGCGATCCCAGCGCCATCCCAATTTGTTTGCCATCGTCGTTCTTGGCCGAACCCTGGGTTCTCCGAGCCCAATCCCCCCGCTCTAAGCCCTGACTCACCGACCCGACGGAAAACCCGCAATAAACCGTTTACTTTTTTATGAGAACAATTATTATTTGTACTATTGTTATCGACTAATATCGGAGATCCCGAGAGCCGATGTGCGAACGCCACACCCCAGTAATAGCACCCAGTCGATGCGCCACCCCCAACCGGGTCGCCAAGGCGCCCTTCAGACGCAAAAAGCTTTGGGAACTGGATAACTATTTTCATTGCTGCGTCATCGGAACCTGTTTGACGCTGAGCGAACTCCGCCAACTGGCCCGCAAGGCGGATATTCCCGCGCCGCCGTCGCTGAGCGATTACGAACTGCACGTCGTCTTCGTGAATCGGGTGCGGGAACCGGCCGAGCTAAGCCGGCTGGTGCACAAGCATCTGGACCGCAAATATCAGCGTGCCCTACGCCAAATCCCCAAGACGCCGTCAGTGCAGGATCTGCGCGCCTACTGGCAATCCGCGACGGAGCGGGGCAACGTGGCCGCGGCCTTCTGGTCCGTGATCACCCACCCCGCCACCCCACGTTCCCTGTTGGAGCCGATCTACGGCGAGATCCACATGCTCTCCCATCTCGCGGGCGCGTCGGTGCGCGTGGATATGCAGGAATTGAATCAGCTCAGGATACGCTGCGCGCAACAGGAAAAGGATTTGACGGGTGCCCAGGACGCCGCACGCCGGCGATCGCTTGATCAGCAGCGCACGATCCGGCAACTGGAACAGCGTTTGGCGCAAGCCGCCCAGGCGGAAAGGCGGCTGGCGACGGCCGAAGCCCGCCTGGCCGAATGGGCGAAACAACCACGGGTCGTGCAACTGGAATCGCAGGTCGAATCCCTGAGCGTGCAACGCGACGCCGCCGAGACCCGCGCTGCCAGTGCGGCGCGCGACGCGGCCCAATGGAAGCGACAGGCTTGCGAAGCCGGCTACCGGGCCGATGATTTGCAACGGCAACTGGCCGCCAGTTTGGAGGAATGCCATCGGCTGGAAACCACTTTGGCGAATGGGTTGATCCCAACCCCCGACGCGACCGGAGACGAGGCCGCGTTCGCCGAGCGCCCACCGCCGGATCTCGTCGGCCGCTGCGTATTGTACGTGGGCGGTCGGCGCGGTCAGTGCGCCCATTTCCGGGCGCTGGTGGAACGCTGCAACGGGCGATTTCTGCATCATGACGGTGGCCGCGAGGATGCCCGCGCCCAGCTCTGGGATGTCGTGCAACATGCCGACGCTGTACTGTGTCCCTTGGATTGCGTCAGCCACGACGCCATGCACCGCATCAAACGGTTCTGCGCGCGGCACACCAAACCCTTGGTTTTTCTGCCACGCGCCAGTCTGGCGGCATTTACCCGCGGTCTGAATACGGTCGTGACGGGAGAAACCCGGCAATGACCGACTTTTACCGCCACGCACGCGGATTCGATGCGTTACTCCAGCCACCTAAACTTGGAATGACCGCCCCATGAGCGAGCCTCTTATCGAACCCTTGACGATGCCCAGCGCCAAGCCTGGGCTGATGTCACCCCGACGCTTCGACAGCAGCGCCTTGTTTCAGAATACCCAGGAAGTCGTCATCGTGCATGCCGGTCAGGAATACCGGCTGCGCATCACCCGCTTCGACAAACTGATTCTGACCAAGTAAACCGCCCGCGCGTCCGTTCCGGCGGACGCTTCGCCAGCCAGCCGATGCCGCTTCCCGGAGCGGGTAGCCAGCCCGAACACCAGCGACTCTCGTGGGAGATCATCGTGCTTGTAGCCAAGCCACCGGTGTTTCGGTATCCGACTCCGTGCCGGCCAGTCCAAAGGAATGCCTTGGACCGGCGCGGTGCGTCCCACGCCCAAGTCGCGCCCTCTCGCGTCTTTATCCTTTCCGACTCAGCCACGAGGTGCGACCCGCCATGAGCCTACTCTATTTCACCGCCGGCCAAGAGACCGCCGGACTGACTCCCCAGCAAATCGAAATTCGCCTCGCGCAGCTCATGAAGCAGTTCGCGAGGCAACGCTCCATCGCGTTGGCGGACAACATCGCCCGGCACTTCAAGGCCCTGTGCGTCCATCCAGACTTTCGAGCCAGCTGGGAAGAACGCTGTACTTGTCGTCGATTGGCCCGTCAGTGGAGCTGCCTGGCCTGGCTGAACGCCGCGCCGAGACCGTTGCGCGGACCCGCCGTCACTCGCATCGGGCCGGAATTCGACGGCTGATATGCCGCGCTTTCCGCTTCGTGCCGCCCTTTCAGATTCCGTAACCGACCCATGAAGGAAATCCTCATGACGCAATCCCCGGCATTCTCTTTCCAACACTCCGGCTACAGCGTCAAGCAAGCCTGGCAGGAACTGCGTAACAGAGACCCGACCATCCGCCAGCACGACGCCGCCGCCGTGCTGGGCTTGAGCGAGGCGCAACTGGTGGCCAGCGGCTGCGGCGAAAACGTCGTCCGTTTGTCCCGGCATTGGAACGCCTTGATCGAAGCCTTGTCGACACTCGGTTACGTTGCCGTGATCACCCGCAACGATCACGCCGTTCACGAGAAACTGGGCCGCTATACCCAGATCCGCCTGGCCGGTCACCTGGCCCGTGTATCGGACGGCGCCATCGACCTGCGCCTGTTCCTCAATCATTGGTATTTCGGCTTCGCCGTTGTCGAGGAAACGCCGGCCGGTCCCCTGCGCAGCCTGCAATTCTTCGATAGCGACGGCACCGCCGTGCACAAGCTGTATCTCACGGATCTCAGTGTGCAGCGCGCCTACGACCTGTTGGTGAACGGCTTCCGCGCCGCCGATCAATCGCCCCGACAGAACGTGCTGGTTCGGCCGATGACCTCGGTCTCGGACCGCGCCCATGGAATCGACGTTCGCGTCCTGCGTTCCCAGTGGCATACCTTGCGTGACCCCCAGGACTTTCAGGCCCTACTCAAAGCCTGCGGCCTGATCCGTGTCCCGGAATGGCGCCCGGACAGCCCGTATTCGACCCGGCTGGTGGCGCAATCCACCCTTCCGGCCTTGTTTCGGACCGTCGCCGAGGAAAGACTCGACATCATGGTGTGGGTAGGCAACGCGGGCGTGATACAGATTCACAGTGGCCCGATCAGCCACCTGAAACAGTCTGGTCCGTGGTTCAACGTGCTGGACGAGGATTTCAGTCTCCATCTGCGCGTGGAGGCCATCGCCAGCGCCTGGGCGGTGACCCGGATGACCCACGAGGGACCGATCACCTCATTGGAGTTGTACGATAGCGAGGGCAGGAATATTGCTTTGATCTCCGGCAGCCGTCAGCCGGGCCAGGCCGAGGATGCCGTATGGCGCGATCTGGTCAACGCTCTGCCGCTTGAGGAACCCTCTCCCTAAGCAACGGGCGCGTCGCCCAGCGCGGCCATCCGTGTACCGCTCGGGATAGGCCCCGGCATCACGACAACCTCTTGCATGAGGCAAAGCACCGCATGAATCATCGAGACCCCCGACCCACCGACGATCGTCACATTCCCGACATCGCCTTGTTGCAGACCGCGCTATGCTTTTTGATGACCCGCTACACATCGCGCCCCAATCCCGGCATGGCCTACGCCATCACCAATCACCTGGAGATGGTGCTGAATCATCCCGCCATCGCCGAATTGCCCGAACGCAGCCAGGTCTATCGCGGGTTGCTGGCGGAATGGCGCGTTATCGCGTCCGGGCAAACGCCCTGGACGAGCCAGCGGCAGAACGCCGCCAAAGCTCTGCATTAGGCGTGCTCAGACGATGAGGAGAAACAGCCGGCTTGCCGGATGGACTTCTCTTGGGACGCGGCCTGATTCAGGCAGATTGAGAAAACGGATTCAGTACGCGCACACCGGTGCCAGCGAAATCATCGGCATTGCGCGTTACCAACGTGAGGTCATGGATCAGCGCCGTAGCAGCGATTTGCTTGTCCAGCGCGTTTTCCGGCCTGGGTACGCGCAAGCGGCCCCAGACCTGCGCCGTATCCAGATCGAACGTCAACACGGAATCACGATAATCCTGCATCACCCCAGTCAGCCAGGCATCCAGCAATTCGGCCTGGGGAACGTCGCCGCGATGGCGGATGAGATCCACGCCACGCCGCAATTCGCCCAGCGTCACCACCGACAGCCAGACGCGCGCATCCTGCCGCACGCATTGGCTGAAAAACGTCACGACGCCCGCATCCGCCTTGCGGCCCTTGCGCACCTCGCTGATGACGTTGGTGTCAATCAAATACACGCGACGCCTCGCGCTCCTGCACACGCGCGAAATCGGCGTCTTCGCCGACGTTGGGCATCGCGGCCAGCACTTCGGCCAGCGAACGGCGGCGCGGCTGGAGCAAGACTTCGGCCAGCACAGCGCGATGCTCGGCCTCGGTGCTGCGGCCGTGGCGCGCGGCGCGCGACTTCAGCGCCTGGACAATGGCGTCATCGACATTGCGAACGATCAGACTGGACATGGGCGATCCTCCGAGTGGGATGCTATCAATGATAGCAAGTCAGGATTCGGGAGCAAACGCCCGTGCGAGAATCCGTTGCGGCAGGCGCTCAATCTCGGACCGTTGCGCGGCGGCGACTTGGGCGAGGGCGCTCGCTTCGTCGAGTTGGGATTGCAGGATCGAACGCGGGTGGCGGTGGCGTAAAGTTCGGATAGGTTGGGGGGATTTTGGCGTTTTCGCGCCTGCTCATTTATTCGTCGCCATCGGCTGCTTCGCTCGCGTTTTGCAGGTAGAACTCGTGCAGCTTGGCTTGCAGCAGCGCCTTGTCCGGCAACTGTGTCTGGTATTCGGCGATCAATGCGGGCGAGGTGCTGCGGCTCAGGGCGTATTCCACCACTTCGTCGTCCTTGCTGGCGCACAGTAGCACGCCGATGGCCGGGTTTTCATGCGGCTTTTTCGCGTCGCGGTCGAGGGCTTCCAGATAGAAATTCAGCTTACCCAGGTATTCCGGCTCAAAGCGACCGACTTTCAATTCAATCGCCACCAGACAATTCAGCCCGCGATGGAAAAACAGCAAGTCGAGCGAGAAGTCGCGCCCGCCCACCTGCACGGGATATTCGCTGCCGACGAAGCAGAAATCCCGGCCCAACTCGATCAGGAATTCCTTGAGCCGCGCCAGCAGGCCGCGATGCAGGTCGGCTTCCGCGTGGCTATCGGGAAGCTCAAGGAATTCGACCAGATAGCTGTCTCGAAATATGCTGGCGGCTTCCGGGTGGATTTGTGTCACCAGCGGTGAGACTTTTGCGGGACTCAATACCGTTCGTTCGAACAGGGCGGCCTTGAACTGGCGCTCCAATTGCCGCTTGCTCCATTTCTCCTGTACCGCCAGCCGCAGGTAGAACGCCCGTTCTTCCGGGCGCTTGCTCTGGTTCAGGATGATGAGGTGGTGTGTCCACGGTAATTGTCTCACCAGCGGTGAGACAAATTCCCAATCGGGATAAGCCTCGTAGAACTGCCGCATCCTGAACAGGTTGGCGCGGGTGAAGCCGCGCAGCCCCGGCTGGGTTTGCGCCAGATAGCGCGCCAGTTGCTCCACCACGCCATTGCCCCATTCCGAGGCGGCGATCCTGCGGCTGATGCGTTCGCCGATTTGCCAATACAATTCGATCAGCGTGGTATTGACCGCCTGCACCGCGCGCTGTTTGGCAGTGGCGATGAGCTGGGCGATTTCGGAGAAGTCGGCGGGCGGCTGGATGCTCATGCTGAAGCTCCCGGTTGTCCGAAGGTTTGGGCAAGGAGTCGTTGCGGCAGGCGCTCGCCCTCACCCGTGTGCTGACGCGGCAGGTCGTTGAGGTTGATGGGGAGCTTGCTACTTGGGATCGGCATGTGGATCGATTCGGTCGTGTTTACGTCTCACTCGACTAACCGGGACAGTTGCGGTTCATTGCGAACGAACACGCACCAACGCGCCACCGACGAAAGTTCCTCGGCGCGGTTTGTCATCTCGCGCACCTGCCTGCAAATTCGGTGACTTGCCCAAATGCAGCGGCGCGAACAGTTCGGTTTTAGAGGCTTTCACGGGTGCTTCTTCCTGTTCGATGGCGATGCCGGTGAGGCTGGAGACGGCGGCGGTTGCAACTCGCTCGGCCAGTTTTCTTGCATCACGGAGTTGTTGTTCAAGCAGGTTGTACCAGCGCTGCAACCGCGTCAGCTTCTCAAGGGTTGCTTGCTGTGCAGGCTTCGGCGGCAGCGGTATCGGCAATCCATGGATAACTTGCCGAGACACGTTGCGCATCGACGCACTTGTACCGGTTGCGTTGCGTCGGTAGTAGTCGCGGGCATACAGCGAGTTGTTGACGAGGTTGGCCCATGCCTTACGCTCGGGGTCGGCAAAGTTCAACCGGATGATCTTGTCGCTCATCAGCAACTTTTCCGGCACGTCGTCTGGAACCACAACACTGCGGGCGACAAGCTCCGCCGTGTTGGCGCGCGACAATAAGAAGTCACCCGGTTTCACTTCGGCCTCTGGCCTTGGTTCCAGAGAAGGCGGAAGGCGCTTGTTCTCCTGCGGGCGAAACTCGCCCCAAGTGACCGCACTGACTTTCAAAACGCCCCACTCGCCGGGCTTGCGCGGTTCCGCATCGCATTTCGGACTCCAGCCAGACTCCGAATTGCGCAGCAAGTCGTCGAAGCGAATCCATCGCCAGCTTTTGGGAATAGGGAATGGTTCGTCCGCGAGTGACGAACGCGAGTTGTCTTCAGTGGGTGCTGCATCACTCGAAACCAGTTCGCCGCGTATCGCCAATTCGACGCACAGAGAACGAAGTTCATCCACATCCTCCGGCGCGCTGAACAGTTGACCGAAGTTGTCGGCCAGGCGGGTCCAAGCGGTGTGCAGTTCGGCGGGGGACGTGGTGCTAGCGAGGGCTTGCAAGGTGGCGCGGCGCAGGGCGGTTTGCAGTTGACGGCGGCTTTGCTGCTGCGCTTCCAACCTGTCGCACAAGGCCATCAACTCATCGACTTTGGCGACGATGCGGGATTGTTCTTCGGTGGGCGGCAGCGGGAATGGAATCATCGCAAGCGATTTGCTGGACAGATTCGATATGCCCATTCCTTTTCGGTGATCGTTGATCTCCCCCGTTGCGTTCAGCTTTTCGAAGAAGCGATATGCAAAGAATGGATCGATGCTGCCGAAGAATCGCGCTCGATGGATGTGATTCTGGAAACAGACTTCCGTTTCGGAAGTCCAGACTGCGGCGCGTCCAGCTTCGCCGCCTTCGCAGATAAGGAGGTCGTTTTTCCGTGCAGTGCATCGTTCCAGTTCTTCATCGCGGATGAGCATGCGCCTTAAGTTGCCAAGATCGAACCGCCCCCAATACAAGTTCGATGTGGTGATGTAGTCGCGCGGTTGGCCGCTGTTGCGAACGGAGTCCAGCGTTTTGCCCGAATTGTGGATGGCAATGTCGCCGAAGCGAACCCAAGCCCAGTTCGCAGGAATCGGATTCGATGCTCCGGTGACAGCAAGTTCAGGCAGTTTGCTTGAATGCTTCCCTATACTGGACTTCTCAACGTCGATACGGTCGAGAAGTTCCGAAGCCGTTTCGCCTGAGGCTTGAGGAACAAGCCGACCTTGCATGGCGAGAACCAAAACCAATTCGCGGAGTTTCGGAACACCGTTCGGCGCGCTGACGATATGCCTGAACTCTGCAATGAACCTCTGCGCGTCCATCAGGCTTCATCCGCCACGAAGTGATGCGCTAACGCGGCGGCCAGTTCCCCCTTGAGGCGGTTCTCGGTTTCCTCGATTTGGCCGAGCAGGGTCTTGTATTTCTCCAGCAGCATGTCCGGCTCGTGGCTTTCCTCCTCCGGCGCGTTCGGGTTTTTCAGGTCGAGGTTGTAGATCGGCCAGTAGAGCCGGTCGCCCGCCGCCTGCGCGTCGCGGGCTTGCAGGCGCAGGGCTTCGGCCTGGTTGCGCAAGGCGTCGATTTCATCCTCCACCGGCCTGCGCTGCGCCGCATCGCTGACGCCCTTAATGGAGTCGCGCAGATCACGCACGCGGTTGTCCAGCGCGACGGCTTCGTTGCCCAGTTGTTCGGCGCGTGTCCAGTGCGGCTGCGCGGCGGCCAGCGCCTGCGCGCGCTTGTTCTTGAAATCCACCTTCCACGCGAATTCGTTTTCCGTGCGCGTGGCGAAATCATCGGCCTCGTCGCCCCACCATTCGATTTCCGGCGTGAACTCCTCGAAGCGGATCGGCTTGGTTTTGGAATAGCTCTTGTAGCCGGGCGGATAGGGATGCTCGTAGAACCAGATCGTTTCGGTGTGGAAACGGTCGCTGCCGTCGTCCGCCGCTTCCCCCTTGGTGAAGAACAGCAAGTTGGTCTTGATCGTGGTGTAAGGCGCGAACACGCCCTTGGGCAGACGCACGAGGGTGTGCAGCTTGCAGTGCTGCAACAGGCGCTCCTTGATCTGCGCCTTGATACCGTCGCCGAACAGAAAACCATCGGGCAGCACCACGGCGGCGCGACCATATTCTTTCAGCAGTTTGACGATGAGCTGCATGAACAGGTCAGCAGTTTCCTTGGTGGGATGGTGGTAACCGCTGCCGACGGTGTCGTCCTCGTAGCCGCCGAAGGGCGGATTGGTGACGATGCAGTCCACGAAATCGCTGCGGCTCCAGTCGTTCCAGCCGATGGCGAGCGTGTTCTTGTGTTCGATCCGGCTGGGCACATCGATGCCGTGCAGCAGCATGTTCGTCGTGCAGAGCAAATGGGGAAGCTGCTTTTTCTCGATGCCGCGTATCAGTTGCTCAATGGCGCGCCTGTCGTTGGCGCTGGATTTGGTGCTGAGCTGCTTGCGGAAGTGTTCGATGGCGGCGGTGAGGAAGCCGCCGGTGCCGCAGGCCGGATCGAGCACTTTTTCCTTCTTGCTCAAGCACGGATTGACGCGATTCACCATGAAGGCGGTAATGGCGCGCGGCGTGTAGAACTCACCCGCGTTGCCTGCACCGCGCAGGTCGTTGAGCAGTTGTTCATATACATCGCCGAGCTGGGCGCGGTTCTTGAAGTCGTGGAAGTCGATGGCTTCTTCGAGCTTTTCGATGACAGCCAGCAACTGCGTGCCGGACTTCATGTAATTGTTGGCGTCCTCGAAGACGCTGCGGATCACTTTGTGCTGGGCGGATTTGTTCGCGTCCAGGTCTTTGAACGCGGGGAACAGCTCGTTATTGACGAAGCCGATGATTTCGCTGGCGGCTTTCTGCGGCTTCTTCTTGCCGTCGGGACCGGCGATGTAGGCGGCCCAGTTGCGCCAGCGGAACCGAGTGGGCAAAGGCGATTTGTATTTCGGGTCGTCGTCTTCCCATTCAGCTTCGCGCTGGTCGAAGACTTTGAGGAACAGCATCCAGGTGAGCTGGCCGATGCGCTGGGCGTCGCCATCCACGCCGTCGTCCTTGCGCATGATGTCCTGGATGGATTTGATGGTGCTGCTGAGGTTCATCGCGGGGAGTTCTCATGCCTGTTTTTGTTGTGGCGGTTCGTAGAGCGCGCGTTCGAGCTCCTGCACGGCCTGCGTGTAGTTTTCGACGCTGCCGAACAGACCGCGCCGGATTTGCGTCTTGCTGCCGAACTGGTCGAAGGGCGGCAGTTCCAGCACTTTGGCGTCTTCAATATCCTGCACGCCGTGATCGGCAAATTTTTCCAGCAATGCTTCGAGCACTGCGCGGGCCTGATTGCCGTATTTGCCGAACACGTCACGCTTCTTCACTTGGTTTGCGCGTTCGCGGCGGGTGAGCGGTTTCTGGTCGAAGGCGACGTGCGCGACGAGATCGAAGGCATCGAGTTCCGCGCCGTTGGGCACGGCTTGTTGCAGCACGTCCAGCGGAACGCCGTGCTCGGCGAGGGCTTCCAGCACGGCTTGTTTGCGGTCGGCTTCGTTCCAGCGGCGCAAAAAGTCCGTGAGGCTGCCGAATTGGACTTGCAGCGCCTTGCGGATTTCGTCTTTCAGGAGAACGCGGTAATCCTCGGTTATGAGCTTGCCGTCGGCATCGAGGTACTGCGAGCGTTCCACCGCAATACGCACATTCACATCGTCGATGACGTATTTTATGCGGGGTTCGCCGCCGCCTCCGGTGTCGCCGCCTTGCAGATTGTCGTCACCTAAAGAAGTGGGGTCATAAGGCGGCAACTCGGGTTCGCCGATGCCGGTGGGCGGGGGTTCATCGGGTGGAACAACAGGATCGTCCGGCTTGGGTTCGTAGATCATGACGGGATCGCCATCGAAATCCGGATCGGCGAACAGGCGCGTGGCGCCCTTGAAGTCCATGATGGTGAAGTAGAGCTTGTGGTAGTCCTCGCGCAGGCGCGTGCCGCGCCCGATGATCTGCTTGAATTCGGTCATCGAGTTGATGCTTTGGTCGAGCACGATCAGCTTGCAGGTTTTGGCGTCCACGCCGGTGCTGAGCAATTTGGACGTGGTGGCGATGACGGGATACGGCTCATCGTTGTCGATGAAGTACGAGAGTTGCGCCTTGCCTTCGCTGTCTTCGCCGGTAATGCGCATGACGTAGCGGCGGTTGTGGGCGGCAGCGGGAATCAGCTTCACCAACTCCTGCCGCATGCGTTCGGCATGATCCTGGTCGTCGCAGAACACGATGGTTTTCGCCATCGGGTCGGTGGCTTTGAGGTACTCCCACACCTTGCTGGCGACGAGCTTGGTGCGCTTTTCAAGCACGAGGGTGCGGTCGAAATCCCTGGTGTTGTATTGACGCTGTTCGACCTCCCGCCCGTGTTTGTCGTGCTTTCCCTTTTCGGGCGTGTAGCCGAGCGCATCGACATCGGTGGCGATGCGGATGACTTTGTACGGCGCGAGGAAGCCGTCTTCGATGCCTTGCTTAAGCGAATAGATATAAATCGGATCGCCAAAGTAGGTGATGTTGCTGACCTCCTTGGTTTCCTTGGGCGTGGCGGTCAGACCCAGGTGCGTGGCGGCGCTGAAGTAGTCGAGCACTTCGCGCCAAGCTGAATCATCAGCGGCGCTGCCGCGATGGCATTCGTCGATGACGACCAGATCGAAAAAATCCGCCGGGAACTGGCGGTAAATCTGCTTCCATTCTTCCTTGCCGGTGACGGCTTGATAGAGCGCGAGGTAAATCTCGTAGTTCTTCTTGATGGTGCGGTTCGTGACCTTGTGCATGACTTCGCCAAACGGGGCGAAATCCTGTTGCATGGTTTGATCGATGAGGATGTTGCGGTCGGCCAGGAACAGGATGCGTCTCTTGGCCTTGGCCTTCCACAGTCGCCAGATGATCTGGAACGCGGTGTAGGTTTTGCCGGTGCCGGTGGCCATCACCAGCAAAACGCGCTGCTGGCCTTTGGCGATGGCCTCGATGGCGCGGTTGATGGCAACGCGCTGGTAGTAACGCGGCTCCTTGCCGCTGCCGTCGGTGTGGAAGGGCTGCTCGACGAGTTTTACCGCGTCGGCTTCGACAAGCCCCTTCCATTGCTGGTACAGCGGCCACAGGTCGTCCAATTTGGGGAACTCGGCAAGCGAAAGCGCGCGCTCGACCGGCTGTGTAAGGCCGGTACGGTCGTGCAGCAGGAAGCCATCGCCGTTGCTACTCATGGCGAACGGAGCATCCAGCATTTCGGCGTAGGCCAAGGCTTGCTGCATACCGTGGCCGATGGAAAATCGCGCTTGCTTGGCCTCGACCACGGCAATCGGCAGGTTTGGCTTTGCATAGAGCACGAAATCGGCACGCTTGGGGCCGCCCTTGGCTTCCGGGTTCCTGATGCGGGCCGCGAGCTTGCTACGCACCATGACACGGCCATCGGTGAACTGCACTTCTTCGCGAAATTGTTCCTGCAACCAGCCGGCTTGCAGGATCGCCGGTGCGATGAACTTCGTGCAGATGTCGCGCTCGCTAAGTTGGTACTTGTCCATTCATCCTCCCGAAACGATGGACGCCAGGAATGTTCAGGCGTTGGAAGCCTCCTCGCCGGTCTTGCCCTCGTCCGACCCGCCCGCCCGCACCCAGTCATCGACCTCGGAGGTCTTGAACTTCCACAGCCGCCCGACACGGTGCGCGGGCAAACCCTTGCGGTCGATCCAGCGGTAAATGGCATGAACGGATCGGTACTGGCCAAGGGTCTGGCTTAGCAAACCCTCAAGGTCAACGGTTATTCGGCAGGCGTTCCAGCAAGCCTTCCACGCCGGGATAATCCTGCCGACGGATCATGTACTTGCGGGTATAGCGCCCCCAGGGCTGGCCACTATGGAAGGCGTCCAGAAAGGCGGGGCGATCGATCACGCGCGCGCCGCCGACGCTGTGCACGCCACGCGCGAATAGGGGATCGGGCAGACAACCGGCGGTCGGACCGACCATGACCACCGAGCGCGCGTCCCGACAAGCGACCAGCACCCGGTCCAGGGTATCGTTGAGCAGCACCGTGCTGGTGCTGAGCACCTTGTCGCTCCCGGCCAATTCGGCGGGATCGAGCGTTACCCGATAGCCGTCCCGTGTTCCGGCCAATTCGGGCTTGAGTTCCAGAACGGTCAGTTGCGCGCCGCTCGCGACGATTAATGGCGCCAGCGGAGGGAAGAAGCCCACCATGCCAATCCGTTCGCCGGGTTGTGGATTCAGTTGTCCCAGCGGATCGGCGGTCTCGTCGGGAATCCAACCGACCCGCGCGAACAGATGTTGCGAGAGCGCATTGAACGCCGCCAAGCCGATGGCCCGGCGGGCTGGATCGGCGCTTCCGTACTCACGCACCCACGTCAGCACGGACGCACCACTCATTCGCTCGGCCCCGATCCGCCGCGCCCCCGCGAGCGTATCGGCCAACCATACGTAGCTGAAACCGCAACTGCCATCTTCCAACTCCAGCACCGCGAATTCGGCATCCTTGCCGACCGGGGTGGTTGCGGTGGGGAGATGCAAAGCCTTCACGCACGGCAACGCGGACTCTCCCGCTATCCGTTCGGCCAGCCAGATGAAATGTTCCGTTACGGAGCGCATGGAGATACCCAGGGTTTATGGTCGGGGTCGGAACTTGCGCGGGTCCGCTTGCGCGGGGAGCATTCGACGAAGAACGGGCGGCGGGCCGTATCAACCTGCCGCCCGTTCTGGGCGTGGATCAAGCTAGGCCGTGGCGTCCACCTTCAAGCCCAGTTCCGAAACCATGGCCTCGCGGATCAGGTATTTCTGCACCTTGCCCGTGATAGTCATGGGGAATTCCCGCACGAAACGGATGTACCGCGGAATCTTGTAGTGAGCGATCTGGCCCTTGCAGAACTCGCGCACATCGTCCTCGCTGAGTTGCGCCCCTTCGGTCGGGATGATCCAGGCGCACAATTCCTCGCCGTATTTCTTGTCCGGCACACCGACCACCTGCACGTCCTGGATGGCGGGATGACGGTATAGATATTCCTCGATTTCACGCGGATACAGGTTTTCCCCGCCGCGAATCACCATGTCCTTGATACGCCCGACGATGTTGCAATAGCCTTCGGAATCGAGCGTCGCCAGATCGCCGGTGTGCATCCAACCTTCGTCGTCGATGGCTTCGTGGGTTTTTTCCGCGTCGCCCCAATAGCCCTGCATCACGCTGTAACCGCGGGTGCAGAGTTCGCCTGGCATGCCGGGCGGCACGATGTTGCCGTCGGAATCGACAATCTTGACTTCCAGGTGAGGATGAATCCGGCCCACCGTCGAGACGCGCTTTTCCAACGGTTCGTCCGTGGAACTCTGGAAACTCACCGGGCTGGTTTCGGTCATGCCGTAGCAAATGGTGACCTGATTCATGTGCATCTCACTGATCACCCGCTTCATGACCTCGATCGGGCAGGGCGAACCCGCCATGATGCCGGTGCGCAGGGAGCTGAGATCGTAATCGCCGAGATTCGGATCGTTCAACTCGGCGATGAACATCGTGGGCACGCCGTGAAGCCCGGTACATTTTTCGGCCTGCACCGCTTTCAACACCGCTTCGGGCTCGAACGCCTCGGCGGGATAGACGATCGCGCTGCCGTGCGTCACGCAGGCCAGATTGCCCAATACCATGCCGAAGCAATGATAAAGCGGCACGGGAATGCAGAGCCGGTCTTGGTCGGTGAGTTTCATCGCTTCGCCGATGAAAAATCCGTTGTTCAACACATTGCGATGGGTCAGCGTCGCGCCTTTGGGATTGCCCGTGGTGCCGCTGGTGAACTGGATGTTGATGGCATCGTTGGGGTCCAGTTCCGAGGCGACCTTGCGCAACTGCTCATGATGCGAAGCATCCGGCAACGCGGTGATATCGGAAAAATTGTACAGGCCAGGCGTTTTGTCCGTACCCAGGCGGATCACGACGCGCAGATCCGGCAATTGCGCGGCCTGCAAAGCGCCCGGCCGACACGTGTTCAATTCCGGCGCGACGTCCTGGAGCATCTCGATATAGTTGCTTGTTTTGAACTCCGGCATCGTGATCAGCACTTTGCAACCGACCTTGTTGAGTGCGTAGACCAATTCGGCCCGGCGATAGGCCGGATTGATGTTAACCAGTATCAGACCGGCCTTGGCGGTGGCGAATTGGGTAACGACCCACTCCGCGTTGTTGTGGGACCAGATTCCGACGCGATCGCCTTTTGTAAGCCCCAGCGCCAATAATCCGGCGGCGAAGGCATCGATTTGTCGTTGTAGATCACCGTAGGTCCAACGGATGTTTTCGTGGCGCGAAATCAGGGCGTCGCGATCCGCCCACCGCTCGGCCGCCTGATCGAAGAAATGGCTAATGGTGTCCTCAATCAGTGGCGTTGAAGTGCTACCGCGTACATAGCTTTGTTCTAAACTGCTCATTCTTACCTCCTCTCAATCCCCAGGCGGGGACTCAAGTATTGAGAGTAGAAGGCGCTCGGCCCTTGTACCAGGGTTCACTCGGGAAAAGCCGTGGCCACTTTACGCAAAATCAAAGTCGGCCGGACGCTAATCGGGGTCGCTCGGTGGATTATCCGGTTTTACTGTTCCGACAATGCAGTTCCGGCCATTTCGCTTCGCCTCGTAAAGATTTTCATCGGCTTCCACGATCAACGCATCATCCCAGTCGGCGGGCGAGACCGGATAAAAGACATAACCCACGGACACGGTGACGGACAGGGTTCGCCCATCCGGCAAATCCACCCGCAGGGTTTCGACTTCCCGACGAAAACACTCCAGGCTTTTCGCCAGCCCCCCGACCGAGACGCCCGAGCAGATCAGAAGAAATTCCTCCCCGCCATAGCGGACAAGCCAATCCGTCTCTCGCCGGAAGATCGACCGCATTTTTCTGGCGAACACTTCCAAACACTGGTCTCCCGCGACATGGCCGTAGGTGTCGTTCAATGTCTTGAAGCGGTCCACATCCAGCATGACGATGCTCAGGGACAGCCGGTGCCGGGCAGCAAGCCGGAGCAACCCCGGCAGCCTGTGGCACAGAAAATTGCGATTCTTCAGTTGGGTCAGCGAATCCGTTTCGTTGAGCAGGGCCAGCTCGGCGTTGAGGGCATCGAGCTGTTTATTGACTATCCGTAGCTTGCGATTCCAGTACAGAATCACGGCGATGATCACCAAGGCGATGGAAAGGTACTGCAGCACTTGCGTCCAGTTCACCAACAGGTGGTACTCGACCGAAATCCACCGGGAGAACAACCGCTGCAAGGTCTTGCTGTCCACCGAAGCCAGGGCCTTGTTCATGATGTTGAGCAACACCGGCCGGTCCGAACGCACGGACATCACCGTGGGAAAGGAAATATCCAGATGGCCGGCGACTTTGAGATTGGTCAGTCCCAACCGCTCGATCGCGTAGCTGCACACCGGAAGCAGTTCGGTAAACGCGTAGATCTCGCCATCGGAAACTTTCAGCACGCCGTCGTCGACATCCTTGACTTCCACGATGTTGACCGCGCCGTACCGCTGCGGAATCAGCTTGAGTGTCGGATAGCCGGCCGGGATACCGATGGTCCGGTCCTTGATCGCCTCGAAGCCCAGCGGAATTGGTTCGCTCTTCCGGGTGATGTAGACATTGCGCATGTTCAGAAAGGGTCGGGTCTTGAGGTAATAAGGCGAGGGATCGCCGACCCCGGCATCGGAGGTCACGATGTCGCACTCACGGGCTTCGAGCTTGCGCAGCGACTCGGCCCAATCCGCGGTGGGCGCCAGTTCGAAACGCACGCCCAGCCGTTGCTCGACGATTTCCAGCAGGTCGGCGATGATGCCCACGTGTTGGCCGTCTTCGATGCCCTCCAGTGGCATCCAGTGCGGGTCCACGCATTTTCGGATCACGGGATTCCGGGTCAGGTACTCCCGTTCCTCGTCCGTGAGTCGTATCGACCGGCTGGGTGCGGAATCCATCGGGGATTCCGGATGAGGTTGGACAATGGGAACGACAAGCAACGCGCCCAGCGCGACGTGAAGGAAACGGCTGCGCCAGACAACACGCCGGCTCCCCTTGTCCACGCGGCGACTGGGATTCTTGAACCGGAACCGGAACCGGTTAACGAATCGTACTGTCATTCTTCGATCCATGCATAAGCGCCTTCGAATGTCGATCTCTCATGACGAGCGGTTTTGAGGAGATGCACTGAGAAGGCACTGACGAATCGGTCACGATTCTCCGACACACCGCTTGTTACCGCACTAAATCTAAATAAGTGGATACCGCGTTTCTCATCGCCTGGCTCCGCCGAATCGATGGGGACGTAGCCGAACGGTTCGCCAGCGCATGAGAAGAATTCCTTCCTGTTAGAGTAACCGGTTTCGACGAATCGTGAGGAGTCGAGATGGTTAAAACCTTCGGATCGGCAAGACACGATGGCATGAGGACGAACCGTGGATGAGATGAGCTATCTATTTGAAGTGTTTGACCGAATGACGCAGACCGGTCCCGGTAGCGACGCTTCCTCGCGCCGGGCTTTGCGTCGATTTTCGGATCTGCCGGACCGGCCCAGAATCGCCGATTTCGGCTGCGGACCCGGTCGGACTTCCCTGCTGCTGGCCCGCGAGACACAGGGCGAGGTGATCGCCATCGAAAGTCACGCGCCCTGCATCGACGCACTCGCGCGGCGGGCGGAACGGGAAGGCTTATCCCGGTATCTTTTCCCGATGGTGGCCGACATGGGGCAACCGCCGATTGCCCCGAAATCGCTGGATCTGATCTGGTCGGAAGGGGCGATCTATTTCCTGGGTTTCCAGCGGGGACTGGAACTGTGGCGGCCGTTGTTGAAAACGCGGGCGGGTATCGCGGTGACGGAAATCACCTGGTTGACGGACCATCCATCCCCCGCCAACGACCGGTTCTGGCGGCGGGAGTATCCGGCCATGCAATCCCTGGCGGCGAATGTCGCGGCCGTGGAACAGGCCGGCTATGAATTGATCGAGACCTTTACCCTGCCCCCGGAGGACTGGTCGCTCCACTATTACACGCCATTGCAAGTCTCGATCGACCAGTTGAGAGCGGATCATCCCGACGAGCCGTTGGCCCAGCAATGCGCCGCCATCCTGCAGGCCGAGATCGATCTCTACGGCGCGCACGGTACGGAATACGGCTATGTGTTTTATCTGGCGAGAATGGCGTGATCGTTCGGCGAGAAGATACGGCCGACGCCCTCGGGAACATAAGCCAGACACGCTGCTTGGAGTCTCGAACGATGCGCTTCCTTCGTCAGCGCATCCTACGGCGTTCGGCAACAAAACTACGGGTCGCCCGGACGCCACGGCAGTAGTAGTAGGGTGGGCAACTTGTTGCCCACGCGGTAATGCGCAATCCCCCATCGTACTGCGTCCATCCAACCTTTCCGTCATTCCTTCCCGTTACTTCTCCACGATTTTTCAGCGCCTCCAGGCACGCGATCGGCCCCAGAATGGCATTGATTGTGCTGGTTACCCACGGGGTAAGCGACAACGTACAGAGGAGGATTCCGTGGAATTGGAACAAAGATTCGGTCTGCTCGGCGGCAAGATCAAGGTGAGCGTGAATAACGATGACGTATTGATCATCACGCATAAAACCTTTATGAATTCGAACACCAACAGGTATCTTCTTGACTCGATCGATCCGAGATACGAATCGATCCGGCATTTTTCGGTCGCGGCGGGCGCCAGTGCCGTTGTTTATCTGGCGTTGTCGGTATTTTTCGGGTGGTATGGAAAAACGTATTACGAACCGCCCGACGATGGCGGTTGGCTGTTTTTTTCCCTCATCACCTTCGTTGCCTTTCTGATTGCGGCGGTAAAGGCGTACCGATCAAGAATCAACGTCGTCCGCTTCCGCTCCATCGACGGCAACTGGCTGTTCTCGATATTGGCTAACAAACCGAGCGCCGGCGATGTCGAGAATTTTTGCGAACGGCTCGAAAATCGGATTGAGCGCATACGTTATCGCGGGGCAATATCGAACGAGCGGATGGCCAATAATTTGCGAAGACACGTGGAATTTCTGTTCGCGCAAAAGGTGCTCAGCGAGACTGAAGCCCGATTGGCGCTGACACGCATCTCGAACAAATTCAAACTGCGAGTTCTGAATTTCACCCGAGACGAAACCGTTTAAGTAAGCGCCGCCCGCCGGACCTGACCGACGCCGCTCCCCGGCGTCTGTCCAGTAGTAGGGTGGGCAACAAGTTGCCCACCCTACGGCTACTGCTCATCCTTCCCTATGACTTCGGCCCAATCAGGTTTATCAGGGAGTTCAACTATCGACTCCGTTGAAGGCGAAGAAGCAGGTTTGGCGGCGGAAGAACCGCGCTTCACCACCCGAAAACCTAAATCACTGTGGCGGGCGTTCGGACCATCGCGGTAACGGGATGTGGACCGGCAACTCTCGAATCTATTGAACCAACCACCTCCGCGATAGGTCCGGTGGGCGCCGTCTTCCGGGCCAGTTGGGTTGTGCTGGGCTTCGGTTGCGTAATCCCCGAACCAGTCCTGCACCCATTCCCATACGTTGCCGTGCAGGTCGTGGAGTCCCCAACGATTCGCTTGCTTCTTACCGACCGAATGCGTTTTATGGTCGGAATTGACCTGAAACCATGAATAGTTTTTCAATGCCCAGCGGTTGCTGCCAAAGTAATACCCCGTATCATTCCCCTCGCGACAGGCATATTCCCATTCCGCCTCGGTCGGCAATCCGTACGGTTCTTGCGTCACCTTCGATAGCCAACGACAATATTCGGTCGCTATCTGCATTACTATTATGCCTTCACCGCGCGACTACTGGGCGCCCCGACCCTCGACCCGGAGCTGTTGGAGAGCCTGTCGGATTTGACTGTCACCCCGCCGCCGGCGGACAAAAACGTGTCCCTGTCGGACTGGCTGGAGGACAGCCTTAAAATCATTCGCCTGAAAAAGGCGTTCACTCCGCACTCGGAAATAGGCGAAATAAAACATTTCGTCCACGGCCTGACCCGTTCGGGAGGGGTGGGTATCAAGCCCAATCTCGTGGATACCTATTTGGCGATCAGCCTCCTGGCCGAGTTGAACGACCTCGCCGGCCTCGAAAAGACCAGAGACTTCGTCGACCGGTTGCAGCAGACGTCGCTCGGCTTTCGGCACACCGAGGACTCCTGTACGCCACCCAACATCGACACGCTCCACGCGGGAGTCTTCAGCAGCGCCCTCTTGGGTTTGAGAGTTCGCCATCCGGCGGATATAGTGAGCGCCATACTGACATCGCAGCGGATGCACGGCGGGTTCACCCGGTCCCCTGATAGTCTGGGGGATTTGGACACCCATTTCAGGGCCTTGAGCATCCTCCAACAGCTTCGGAACCGTCCATACGGACTATCCAGTCAAACACGAATTTCTGGATGAGTATCCGGTCCAGCGACTCAAGCACCCCTCTCTCAAAAGGGTTTTTGCGCAAGTCCCAAGACGAGTCCCGCCGTCTGAAACGCCAATTCCCCGCATCAGACCGACGGGACGAATGACATGAAAAAACTCAGCATGACCGATTGGGCCTTCCTGGAGGTCGAAACGCCCGAAAGACAAACCCACGTGGCCGGCCTGTGGATTTTCCAATTGCCCAAAGGCTATCGCGGCGATTTTTTTCAAAATCTTCGCGACGGCCTGCCCGACTGGCGACACGTCGGCCCGCCGTTCAACTACAAACTCAAATCTTCCTGGGTGAAGTGGGATTTGCCCGGTTGGGTCGAGGACCCACGCTTTGACCTGGACAACCACGTGCATTTCCATACCCTGCCGAATCCAGGAACGCGGCGGCAGTTGCTGGAATGGGTCGAAGAACGGCATTCTCAACCGCTGGACCGTTCCCGGCCATTGTGGGAGGTCCATTTCATCTCGGGCATCGAGAATCGCCAGATCGCGATCTACAGCAAAGTTCATCATGCGCTGTTCGATGGCATCGGCGGCTTGAATCTCATGGTGAAAACCTTCAGCCAATCGCCCGACGCCCACGCCACGCACATGCTTTGGCAACCTCCCGCCCAGCCCCGCGCCCGGAATCCCTTGGCGGCCCTATTGACGCGCGCCGGCAAGAGAGTTTCGGATATTTCCACGCATCTGCGCGCCTTGCCCGAATTTTCCCTGAATCTGGCGAAGTCGGGGCTGCAAGCGGCCAATCTGCGCCACAACGCGGTTCCCCTGCCGTTCTCCGCGCCCAAAACCTTGCTGAACGTACCGATCTCCGCAAAGCGCCGGATCGCGGTTCATACGGCGCCTCTCTCGGAGGTCAGGCGGCTCGGCCAGCGGGCCCATGCCACCGTGAACGACGTGGTGCTGGCGATGTGTTCCGGTGCGCTGCGGCGCTATCTCGACGACAAACGGGCTTTGCCGAACGAACCGCTGATCGCCTTCATGCCCATTTCCACCCGTTCGGATCGTAACGACCCGGTCGGCGGCAATCAGGTCGCGGCCGTGCTCTGCTCGCTGGTCACCACGCAATCGGACGCCAGGCAACGCCTAGCCTGCATCAAGGCGTCCGCCCGAGCGGCCAAGCATCAGTTCAACGAGCAATCCCCGGCCGCCAACGACCAGACCCTATTGTTGTTCGGCAGCCTGTTGATGCTCATCCAACGCTTGAAGCTAAGCCCCTATCTGGCGCCGCCCGCGAACGTGGTCATTTCCAACGTGCGCGGCCCCGGTCGGACCCTGTATCTGAACGGGGCCAGGCTGGTGGGGCAGTATCCCTTATCGATGTTGATCGACGGACTGGCTGTCAATATCACCGTTACCAGCCACGGCGACAGTCTGGACTTTGGGTTAGTGACCTGCGGCGCGGCGCTTCCCGACGTGGATACGCTCGCGTATTATCTCGGCGAAGCCTTCGCCGAGTTGCAGATCGTTTTCTCGTCCGCCTAATCCGCAACAGCCTGACAGGACGCTTGAGGCCGATTCGTGGAACGCCCAGAAACCCCCGCGGAACCCCTGCTTATCATGACAACGACCCGTATTCATTTCTCGCTCACGCGACCGACGCTTCCAGCGCGCGGGGATCATCCCCCGGTTCCAGCCGAACGGTCGACTCGGCAACCCGGATTCGAGGTATCGGTCCGATGACGCAGGACGGTCGCCCCTGCGTCGGGCTGGCCCTGGCGGGCGGCGGACCCCTGGGCATCATCTACGAAATCGGCGCGTTGCTGGCATTGGAAGAGGCGCTGGAAGGCGTGTCATTCCACGAGCTGCCGGTCTATGTCGGAGTCAGCGCCGGCGCGGTGGTCACCTCGGCGCTGGCCAACGGCTTTTCCCCCGCCGAGCTTTGTCAGCTCATCGTCCTCAACAAATCCACCGCCTTTCCGATCAATCCGGAGCAATTCCTCAAACCGGCGTGGCACCGTTATGTACACGGCTTGGCGACCATGCCCCGGCGCTTGTTCAAGGCGGCCAAGAAATCCTTGCTCAGACCCGATGACATCAGTCCGCTGGGCGCGTTCGTCAACCAGATATTCGGCGCGATACCGCCCGGCATGTGGGATAACGAACGCATCCACCAGTTTCTGGCCACGCTTTACGGCAGCCGGAAAAGAAGCAACGATTTTCGCAAGCTGAAAGGGCAGTTGTTCGTCGTGACCATGAACCTGGACACCGGCGAAATCACCCGCTTCGGCGCGCCGGGCCTGGATCATGTGCCGATTTCCAAGGCGGTGCAGGCGAGCACCGCCGTGCCGGGATTGTTTCCCCCAGTGGAAATAGACGGTCGGTATTACGTGGACGGGGGCGTAAAGAAGACGGTACACGCCTCGACGGCATTGCGCGCGGGCGCGGACCTCCTGATTTGCGTCAATCCGCTGGTCGCCTTCAACGCCCGGCTGGCGAACCCCGACCATCTGAAAAATATGGTGTCGCTGGTCGAAGGGGGCATGCCCACGGTCATGGCCCAGGTATCGCGCATTATTTTGCACTCGCGCATGAAAGCCGGCATCGCCCGCTATGCCAGCGCCTATCCCAACCGCGACATTCTGTTGTTCGAACCGAATCAGCGCGATGCCGATATGTTTTTCGCCAGGATTTTCAGTTTCGATCATCGCCGGCGAGTCTGCGAACACGCCTATCAGACCACGCGCAACGATCTGCGGGAAAGGCAATGCGATCTTCAGTCCCTGCTGTCCCGCTATGGCATCACCTTACGCACGGACATTCTGGCCGACCGCGCGAGACACTTCGACAGCCATCTGCATATTCCACCGGAAGTGGCCCGGCTGCCTGGCCTGCGCCATCCCGTCACCAACGAGTTGAGCCACGCCCTAGACACGCTCGATGCCTGGCTGGCGCACCATTCAGCCGAATCCGAACCCGATCAGGCGCCGCGCGCCAAAGCGGGTTGATTGTCACGAAAGCTGTTCACCGGCACATGGCCATGGGAAATGGCCGCCGGCAGGGTCAACCGTTCGGGCGCGTTCCAGGCGGTTTTCATGAACTCGCCGATGATGTCCAGGGCCTGGCCCGCTTCGGGTAACGTGGCGAAGATCGGAAAAACGTGAATCATGTTGCGCCACACCTGCGCCTGTACCTTGACGCCGGCCGCGCGGGCGCGGCGCGCGACGCCCAAGGTATCCTCCAACAGCAACTCGCTGCTGCCCACCATCATCAACATCGGAGGCAATCCCGTGAAATCGCCGTAATAGGGCGAGGCCAACGGTTGAAAGTGATCGGCGTCCTTGAGATAAGCGTCCCTGAACGCATACAGACCATCGGGATGGAACATCGGATCACGGCGGGCATTGCTGATCATGCTGGAACTTTCCGTGGCCAGTTCGCTGGCCGGGGATAGCAAGACCGCCGCCGCGGGCATCGGCAACCCGGCTTGCCGGGCGCTCTGCAACGTTACCAAGGCCAGACAGCCCCCCGCCGAATCGCCGGTAATCACGATCCGTTCGGGCGCCGTGCCCTGCTCCAGCAAGGCGCGGTAGGCCGCCAGGCAATCTTCCGGCGCGGCGGGAAACGGGTGTTCCGGGGCCAGACGGTAATCCGGCAGATAGGCGGTGGCGTTCGGATTTCGGGTCATCCGCTCCAGAAATCCCGCGAAGATGCGCGGCGTGTGGAAAACGAAACCGCCCCCATGAAAATGCAGCACCACCCGGTCGGGCGTGGACGACGGCAGTTCCAGCTTGTCGCACGGAACGCCGCCCAAGTCGATACGGGTGATCCGTTGATCCGGAATGGAGCGGCCCATTTTGCTATCCATGCGGGCGATGTAGGGACGCATTTGTACGATGTCGGTCCCGAATCGCAGGCGGGGACGCACCCGGATGCGGAAATAGCCGTTAAGCAGATAACTTTGAATGGATCGTGGCATCAAAAATCAATGGAGTAATGAAAGCGATTTCAACTATCGAATGTTTAGTTTAAACCAACAATGGCTCCATGGTTCCGCCAGAGACCGCCATTACAGCATCTGCGGAATCGGTGAACTTTCGAATGCAGACCTTTCCCCCTTGCGGTTAGGGTTGCGCTACGCCCTGTCGTCGGGAGGCGAAGGGGCTTCGTCGAGCAATTTCTGCTGGAGATGCTCTTTCAGGACAGCCACCAGTTGCTTGGAGTTGATCGGCTTGGTCAAATAACCGGAAACGCCGCAGGCATAAGCCTCGGCTTGCTGCTCGGTCAGCGCATCCGCCGACAGGGCGATAATGGGTACGGTTCCGAAACCGGGTTTCTTGCGTAACAAGCGGGTCGCTTCCAATCCGGACATGACCGGCATATGCAGATCCATGAAGATCAAATCCGGCTTCAGTTCCAACGCCTTGCGCACGCCGATTTCGCCGTTATCGGCAAAATGAATCGTCAGCCCCGAATTTTCGAGCATGGCTTCGATAGTGATTCGGTTCACGGGATTGTCTTCCACGATTAGGATCGTGAAGGTTCCAGCGAATATCGGTTGCATCGGCTCGCTGACCGGGGCCACCTTCGGGGGAGAGGTTGGCCTTTGGAAGGGAACGCGGATAAAAAATGTCGTACCCTGCCCGAGCACGCTTTCGACGGCGATCGTGCCTTCCAGCAGGGCCACGATTTTCTTGGTAATCGCCAAACCCAATCCGGTGCCACCGTAGTCTCGGGTTATCGTGTCATCCCCCTGTTCGAAATCCTCGAAAATCGAGTTCAGCCGATCGGGGGGGATGCCGATACCCTGATCGGCGACGCGGAACAGCAGATCCTCGCCTTCCGAACCAAACCACAAGTCGATGCGTTTGCCGGAAGGGGTGAATTTGATGGCGTTGCTGATGAGGTTGATCAATACCTGTTTGACCTTGCCGGCATCGATGCGAACGGTTCGCGGCAGATTTTTGTCGTGTTCGCAAGCGAGTACGACACCGTTTTGCTCGGCTTGGGTCTTGTAGACCACATAGACATGTTCGATCACCTTCGACAGCTCAGTGGTGGCCGGGACCAGTTCCATCTTGCCGGCCTCGATCTTGGACAGATCCAGAATATTGTTGATCAGCTCCGATAAATGTTGGGCGCTCAAATGAATGTAATGCAGATTGTCGCTGAAGGAGCCGGGCAAGGGTTGCTGCTTCACTTGACTGCTCATGACCTCGCTCAGTCCCACGATGGCGTTCAACGGGGTTCGCATTTCGTGACTGACATTGGCCAGAAAGGTGGATTTAGCTTGGCTAGCCGCTTCAGCGGCTTGGTGCACCTGCCTCAAGTTGTAGATCACGATCGACAGCATAATCGGAGCGATCGCCACCACCGAGACTCCCAGCCGGATCGAAATCAGGGCGATTTCACCGGCGCTTTGCGTGTATCCCTGTAAATGCCCGCTGGAGATAAACGTCAATGCGAACAGACTGCACAGCAGGGTCAGCACCGAAGTAGGGAATACGGGATAGGCGAGTCCACACCAGAGCAAAGCCAGAACGGGAAAGGTGATGGCTGCTCCCGGTCCGCCGATAAGCAGCGCGGCGATACAGGACAGGGCGACCGCCAGAGCGGGCAGGCAATTTTGGGTCGCGCAGGGCCACCCTGGCCTCAATAGGATTCTCAATAGGGTCCGCAACGGGGGAGCGGACAGAAGAATGGGCAAGAGGGCGACATAATTGACCATTTCGGTCACCCACCAGAATGTAAACCCCATCAACACGCTACCACCGAACAACAGCGGATTCGCCAGGCCACCCAGCAGGCCGGCCACGGCCCCGCCAAGCGCCGCGGCCAGAACGATATACAACATGGACATCGGGTGCTGCAGGCGGATGATGTCGTTTGGCAATCGGCGCAGCACCCAATAGGCTCCGGCGATACTGAGAAGATTGGCGGTATTGAGAATGGCCGCCTTGAAGACGGTGGCTTCGGTGACTAGATCGGCTGTCATGAAGGCGGCGCCCGCCGCGACCCACCCCGTACAACGAGCGGCGCCGGGTAGGCGCAGTAACAAGCCGAGCATGAGCGCGTTGGCGGGCCAGACGCTGGCAAGAAAACCCGCCGGCCGGCTCCATATGCCCAATACGCAGGCCGCGAAAATCGCCAAAAACAGAATGGCCTCTGGCCAGTATCCTCCAGGTCTATCCCGGATTACGTCCGTGTTCGGCAGTTGTGGCTTCATTCCAGGATGCGGTTCTCCAAATAGGCTCATGCGTGGGTGAAATCGGAAAACAGGACCCATCTTCGCTGTCTTCCTGTCCCAGCCAGAATGCAGGTTGCGCGCCATTTCCTTCAGATGATCATCGGGTTAGGCGGTAAACGATGCAACAATGGCTTCGCCCATACCGGTTAGAATATCCATAAATGATAGAGAAATTCCCGCAAGATACTGCTCGGCGCCGCGCAGAACCCGCAGGTCGAGTTCCGCCTTGGGAGTCTGCGCCGATTTGGGCCAAGTCCCCAGTAAACGCAGACCCGCTTAGCTGTGGACCAGGACTTCGCGCCGGGTATGATGGGTCGCCGCCGTTTTCGTGGCCAATCGGTAATACCGCACTGCTCGGAAAACATCCCGGCCCTTTTCAAAATGCAGGGCGAGTTCCCCCGCGATTTCACCCACCCGGCCACCATAGCCGGCTTCCATGCGTACCGCGAGACGTTGATGCAATTGCGAACGATGGGCTTGTCCCAGGCGTTCGTAAATGACCTGGCGGTACAGGGCATGGTGAAACTGAAAGCGTCCGGACGCCGTGCCGTCGGGCCAGACGATCGTGTCCAATTCGCCGAGCAGCGAGCCCCAGCGAACGAGCCGATCGCACTGTTCGTCGACGATTTCCGGATGTTCACGCAGTCCCGCCGCCACGGCCGCCGTCGCGAAGGTCTCGCCGCCGACGCTGGCGACCTCCAGCAGTCTCTGCGCGAATTCCGGCAACTGTTCGAACTGTTTGACGATGAGTTGTTGCAATGGCAACGGGACCGTCTGGCATCGCACATCGGCGGTTTTGACTTGCCACCCGTCCAGCGCCCGGTTCAACAACGCATTTTGCAGGAGATAGCGGACGACAACGTTCAGGAACAAGGCATTGCCTCGCGTGCGGCGATGCAGATACCTCACCGTGTCGGAAACGATAGGACCGTCCAAACGGCTGTGCAGATAGGCGGATATTTCCTCGATTCCCAATGGCCCGAGCGCCAGTTCATGGCAACGGCCACGCGTTTGCAGTTCGACAGATACCTCGCGCAGCTTGTGTTTGCGGAGGTTGACTTCACTTCCACGGTAGGTGCCGAGCAACATCCAGCGCGCGGGTTCCTGGCATTGGGCCAGATAAGCGATCAGTTCCAGGGTCGCGGCGTCGCACCAATGCAGATCCTCGATCAACATCAGCAAAGGCTGGGTTTTCGATAAGCCGATGAGCAGGTGATTGAGTTCCTGAAACAGGCGCGCCTGCGTGCCGCCGGGTGGTGGTTGGCGCAAGGAATCACGCGCGGAATCGTCCAGGAACATCGTTAAATGGGTCAGCCAGCTCGGGGCATGGCGGCGCAAAGCCGATAGTACGTTGTCCTTAGCCTGCGACTGCGCCAGGTTATACAAAACATCGACGATCGGCAGATAAGGCTCGCCGTGCCCGCACTGAACGACGCAGCGGCCCCGGCCGATCAGCATCGCTTTCGCTTTTCCCGCTTCCTGCAAAAAAAGATTCGCCAGCGTCGTCTTGCCCAGTCCGGCTTCGCCGCTGATCAGAACAAGCTGGCGAGCACCCGCTTCGGACAACGTCAGTTGCTCGCGCAACTGGTCGAGTTCGTGATGGCGACCCACGATCGGCGGCTCGTCGCAATCGGCCGCTGGAGCGTTCAGTGGCCATGCAAAGGATCGTTGCTGACCGATCAAACGATAACCCTTGCGCCCCACGGTCTCGATATAGGGAGGGTTTTTCTCCAAGTCCTGGAGCACGAGACGAATTTCCCGAATGCAGCCGCGGATCGTGCTGGTGCTGACAAAACGGCCCCGCCAAACCTTATGCAACAACTCTTGGGCGCCGATCAAACGGTTGGGGCGCTCAGCCAGATAGCGCAATACGGCGAATGCCTGGGATCGCAACGCCACTTTCCGATCCGCATGCCAGAGCTGTTGGTTAGCGATATCGAGCCTGAACGGATAGAGGACAATTTGTTGAACAAGAGGCATGGCTATGTCACCGACCTTGTTTCTTAACAATTCAACCTTCGGTAGCGGATCGAATCCCGGCCGTAAATGGTTTCCCGGTCGTCGTTCCGTTACCGAACATCCGTCGCCGTCGAGAAGGCGGCCCCGCCGTCAAGGCTCCCGAGCGCCAAACGCGCGCGGTGCAACCCGTTCGGAAACGGGCTCGTCGAGTCTCCGAACGGGTTGGAAATCCAAACGATCGTTAATGGATTTGCAAGAAATTCGCAAGACCGCCGGGAGAGGCGGGTGGAATATTCCAGGCTTGAGATCGAGAAATGCATGAACGCAATTCCAAGGCACGCCTCGGACCGCCGTCGCGGTCCCTGTTCGCCACTCAAGCAGAAATTTGCCGTGCGTCGTGATGGTTCGTTATCGTTATAAACATAGCAATTGGCTCAACCATTCGGTATCAGGATTTTCCTGACACTGTCCGCCAGCCCTTGTCGGCGGCGCCGGCCTATTCATCGCGGCCTTCGTGGGAATGACGCGAACCCGGCCGCCCTGCGTTCCATAGACCGTTCAAACGTTAAATCAACGTTATCGGCGCGAATTCCAACGATACGTAGGTATCTATCAAACAAGGAAAATAATACGCTTATACGGCTTGCCACCAACCACTAGCGAGCTTTGTAAGTCTGTCTTTGTTCGGCTTCATCCCCCTTAGGTAGCCCAAGGCCCGCGCACCGAGCGCCACATCATCTCTCACAAGGATTGAAACCGAACGCCATCACCGGCCGTGCGGCTGATGGACCAACGGATGCCCTGTTTCATCGCTTCCAACAGCTTGCGGGGGGAATCAGTGATGCACAGTACCCGGCTTTTCATCATTACCTCTCTCACGGTGGCTATAGGAATTGCGTCCCCCATCCTGGCCGAGGATGATTCCAAGGACCGCCCCCTATGGCTACGCTATCCCGCCGTTTCTCCCGACGGCAAACAAATCGCTTTCACCTACGGCGGCCAGATTTGGCGTGTGGCGGCCAGCGGCGGCGAAGCGGTTCCCTTGACCAGTGGCGAGTTCTATAGCACGAAGCCGGTGTGGTCGCCCGACGGCCAATCGATCGCATTCGCTTCCAAACGTCACGGCAATCTCGACGTATTCATCATGCCGGCGACAGGGGGATCGGTTCAGCGGTTGACCGTTCATTCAGCCGACGATCTGCCACAGGCTTTTTCACCCGATGGCCAGACGCTCTACTTTTCGTCGGCTCGACTCGGCTCACCGAACACAGTGCACGCCGGCACCTACGTTCTCAGCGACCAGCTCTACACCGTGCCCAGCCACGGTGGCCGCGTGCGGTTGCTGATTCCAACGCCGGCGCTCAACGTCAGCAGCAGTCCGGATGGCCAGCGGTTACTGTACGAAAACCGCCCGATCTACGAAAACGAGTGGCGTCAAGGCTCGGTCTCGGACGGAGCGCGCGACATTTGGTTGTATGACCTGGCCAAAACCAGCCACCGCAAACTGACGGATTTCCGAGGCGAGGACCGCAATGCTGTCTGGGCGGCGGACGGACAGAGTTATTACTACCTCAGTGAGCAGGGCGGCACCTTCAATGTCTGGCGGGGTTCCATCGACGGCAGTGTCCCGGCCACGCCGGTGACGAAGCACGAAACCTGGCCCGTCCGCTTTCTGAGCATCGCCCAAGACGGTAGCCTGGTCTACGGCTACGACGGCGAGATCTGGCGTTTGGCGTCGGGCGACGCCGCGCCGGGACGGGCGCCGATTCACATCAGCCAAGCTTCGCTGACGCAAGGCGCGTTCTTCAGCAACGTCAACGCCTACGCCAGCGAGTTGGCGGTGTCGCCCGACGGCGCTCAATGGGCCGTGATCGCCCGTGGCGAGGTGTTCGTCATGTCCGGCGCCACCGGCCAAACACGGCGCATCACGTCCACACCGGCTTTCGAGGCTTCGGTGAGCTTCGGCCCGGACGGCCACACCTTGCTTTACAGCAGCGAACGGGAAGGCAAGAGCGAAATTTTCGAAGCCCGCATCGCCGACGGGGCGACCAGTTTTCTCGATCCCGGACCGATCAATGAAACCCAGCTGATCGAAACGGAAGGCGACGCCCTGCAACCAGCCTATTCGCCGGATGGGCGGCGCATCGCCTACCTCGACAACCGCCGCCGTATCCGTGTCTTCGATCGGCGGGACGGCAAGACCCTCACGGTGTTGCCTGAGGGCTCGCTCTATTCCTATCAAGACGGCGACATGAGTTTCGCCTGGTCTCCCGACGGTCGCTGGTTGACCGCCACGGGCGGCTCCATCGTCACGGCGACCAATGTGCTTTTGCTGGACGCTAGCGGAAAACAGCCGCCGCTCGATCTCTCGCGCAGCGGTTACGCCGACACGAGTCCGGCCTTCACGCGCGACGGCAAGGCGGTGATCTGGGCCACCGGCCGTTACGGACTGCGTCGGGCCGACGACAACGAGGGCCAGTTCGACGTGCAAATCGCCTTTCTGACGGCACAAGCCCACGACGCGTTCCAAGCGGCCTTGGAAGGCACGGCGACCGCCGAACCGAAGAGCAACCCCACGGACGAGAAAACCCAGGCGGATACCTGGCAGCCCGAGATTGCCGGCATCGAGGCGCGTTCACACCGGCTCACCCCGTTTTCCACCCGACCGGCGTTTTTCGAGCTCAGCCCCGACAATCGCTCACTGGTGCTGGTCTCGTTGGAGGACCCCAACCGGGTGGTGGGCTATCGGATCGACCTTAAGAGCGGGAGTTTGCGACAACTGTTCGTGAAACCGTTGACTTCCGCCGGTTTCGCCACGAACGACGCCGGCGACACGCTGTACTCGCTGGGACCCGCGGGTATCGAAGTCATCGACCTGAAGACCGGCAAGGTGACGATGCGCCCGATCACCGCCGAGATTGCTTATGACCCGCGTGGCGAAATGGGCTATCTGTTCGATCACTTCTGGCGCCTGACTCAACTGAAATTTTACGAACCCAGCCTGCATGGCGTGGACTGGGAAGCCACGGGCCGGGCCTACCGCAAGTTCCTGCCGTATTTGCACACCTGGGAGGACTTCGCCGACGTGTTGGGGGAGATGGCGGGGACGCTCAACGCCTCGCACATGGGGGGCTACTACTATCCGAAGGCGACCCATGCCGACCAGACCGCCTCGCTCGGCTTGTACTACGATCCCGCCTATGACGGGGCGGGCCTGAAGATCCTCGACCTGTTGCCGGGCGGACCGGCGGACCGGGTCGGCAGCGCGCTGCGCCCTGGGGCCGTGATCCTGGCGATGGACGGTCAAGCGATTGGCCAGGATCAGGGAATCGATACCCTGCTCAATCACAAGGCGGGCGTCCCGGCACAGCTAACGGTGCAGCCGCCGAGCGGCGGCAAGACGGTGCAAGAGGTCGCGACGCCGATCGGCTTCATCCCGGCGTTGACGCTCGCCAAGGAACGCTGGATCGCCCAACGCAAGGCGCTGGTCGAATCGCTGTCGGGCGGCCGCCTGGGCTATTTGTACATCGAGGGCATGCTGCTGCCGAACTACCAGCGTGCCTATAGCGAAGTTTTCGGCGAACTACGCGACAAGGAGGGGTTGGTGATCGACGTGCGTTTCAATGGCGGCGGCAATCTGCACGATCAGTTGATCGCGCTGTTTACCGGCGAATCGGTGGCCGGCTTCACCAACCGCGACGGCGAAATCGTCGGCCGCATGCCTATCAACCGCTGGGCCAAGCCCAGCGCCCTGCTCGTCAATGCGGGTGCCTATTCCGACGGCAGCATATTCCCGCACCTCTACCAGCGCCAGAAGATAGGCCCGCTGATCGGCACCGGCGTACCCGGCACCGGCACCGCTGTTTGGTGGATTTACATGCTGAATCGGCAAATCAAATACGGCATTCCGCAACTGGGCGCCCAGGATTTCGAAACCGGCTGGTTCGAGAATCACGAGACCCAGCCCGACGAGTACGTCGACAACGATCCCGAAGCGGTCGCCGCCGGACGCGACCCGCAGGTCGAAGCCGCGGTTCGCCGACTGCTGGCGAACCTTGGAAAACCATAGGACACCCGTCGTGATCGAGCACTGCGGTAATCCAACGGACTCACTCTGCCGGCTACACCCAGGATACGGGGCCTGGACCGGCATCTCATCGCCCCGACCGGCGTCGTCTTGCTCGTGGTGCTGTTCTGGTCGGTGATCATGCCCGCCATCGACCGGGCGGTCAAAGATCGGGAAATCGCACCGGGCACCGTCTTCGATATCGGGCCGGCGACCTTCACGCCGGCTTCCTGTTGGAATCAGTATGACGAGTATGACGGGAGAATCCCGAAAGGCGGTGCGCAGATCAGTCGGTGATTAAATTCAAACTCGGGCTAAAGATCAGCCGAGTTTCCCAGCGCCACGTCTCACCACGGGCGTCTCAAAACAGGTAACAGGTGGATGAATATGAAAATGTCGATCTATTGGCCGCCCTTGTTGGCCGCCGTATTTCTCCCCGCGATGGCTCATGCCGGCCTTCCCCGGCTTAACGCCACCTGCCCCGGCAAAATCGAAGTACATGCGGACAAAGGGGGACCTGTTTATATCGATGGCAAGGAAGCCAAGTTCAAAAAGGTCAACGAGAACTACTTTGAAGCCAAGGGTTCCGGCGTCACCGTCTCGATCAGCATCAACCCGGACGGCTCGCCCGATGTGAGCTATACCGGCAAGCACGGTCGCAACGGCGTTTGCCAGTTGGCCGATACAGCGCCCATGGAGAAACCTCACACAAACGAATCGTCCGCCAGTCATAACGGCGGTGCGAATGCCAGGGCCCGTGACAACCTTCCCCGGCTTAACGCCACCTGCCCCGGCAAAATCGAAGTGCACGCCGATAAAGGAGGGCCCGTTTTCATCGACGGAAAGGAAGCCAAGCTGAAAACGGTTAACGAGAACTACTTCGAGGCCAAGGGTTCCGGCGTCACCGTCTCGATCAGCGTCAATCGGGACGGCTCACCGGATGTGAGCTATACCGGCAAGCACGGTCGCAACGGCGTTTGCCAGGTCGGCGATAAAACCCCCATGGAGAAACCTCACAAGGCTGAATCGTCCTCCAGTCAAATGGTCGCCGTTGCGGATATGCCGCGCTACTGCGCCGGCGAAGCCTCCGCCAAATTCCACAAGCGTCCGACGGAAATCACCACCAAGCCCGCTGTCGAGGATGGGGGGATGTACATCGTGTATGGGGAATTTCCAAGCTCGGGCCGGGACCCGGCCGTATTTACCTGCACATTTACCAAGGCTGGCAAGCTGGTGGAGGTTGACGACCAATAAGCTTCGACAACGGACCAGCGGCCGGGAGCCGATTCACACGTCCACCGCGCCGCTGGTTTCCCTGGTGCGCCCCATCATCGCCCGGTCCAGGAATTTTATCAGGGGATCGACGGTATCAGCCTGCGTGCCTCGGGCATCGTCGGGGATAACGTCAACGGCTGGTCGGTGGGTGTCGAGTTGGAGTTTAAAGCCGGCCTTGGAGCAACGAGACTCGGGCTTCCAAGGCGGGCCATTGCCGTTAAATGGGTCCGCTCCGCTTGGCCAACCGTGGGCAAGCGGAGCAGACCGGGAGGATCACCGGGGGCACGGCCCCAGGGAACGGGCATGCAAGGCTTCGAAGAACTTCACGTCCTGCTCGTTCAAGAATCCATCCGGCACACCGAACAGCGGGTCACGAGGATCGTTGGAGGTGGTCACATCCGCGACCCGGCGATTGTTCCGGGCCATTTGCTCCCGGAAGTAGATCAGGTCCGCTTCATCCACCACGCCGTTGGGCAGGCCCCAACTGGGATCGTCCGGCTTGCCGCCACCACTCAGGTCAGCCGGGCAATGCGGGACTTCGCCCTTCTGATCCTCCGGTCCCGTCGCATAGTTGGTCCAACCCGGACCGGACATCGTCTTGGCGTCGAAATTGTTCCGCGAGCGTGACATAACGAGATGGCGTCCGGCGCGCATGCCGGCGATATAGGAACGCTGGGCGTCGCTCCAACGCTTTGCCTTCGCATCGTAGCCGAACTCCCGCACGATGCCATCGACCACCAGCACCAGATTACCGGCTTCACTGATCTGCAGCGCGGTGGGTTTTTGCACCGCCGGCAATTGGACGGTCTGCGCGATTTGCCATTCGCCTTTCTCCGAACGTCGGGTGGACAGCTCGTAAAACACGTTGGACTCGCCGCTGCCCAGCCAAACGGTATCGTCGAGCGAAGTATTGGCCATCAACGGTTTACCGCGCAGGACCACGTCACGGGGCAATGCCTGGTCGCGCATTCCCGTCAAATCTTTGGCGAAGGTCGCCAACCGCCGCTGATCGGCGAACAGCAGCGTGAGTTCGTCGGCCGTGTCGTCATACACCATGGCGTCCGGCGTCTGGCCTTTGAGATCGTAGGAATGGAGCACGGCGGGCTTGTTCCCCGGATGAGCGATATCCAGTTGCAGTAAACGGCCGTCGTCGATCAGGTAAAGATGACCGTGCCGGCCGGTGGCGATCGGCGTGCGATAGCGCAGGCGCATGACTTCTCGCAACAGTTCCGCCCAGGGATCGTATTCGTAAAGCACCGAGGATTCATCGTCTTCTTCGGTGGTGGCGTAGAACACCCGACGCCACAGCGGATTGAAATCGAAGGCATCGAATGGCGCGCCGTTGGGAGAATCCTCCGCGGCATTCTGTTCCTCTTCGCCATCGTTCATCGCGCCCGGCGAGTTGACTTCCACCGTGTCCCATTGATCGTCGGTGGTGAGCACCACCGTCGGGGTGATCACCATGAAGGAATCGAGAAAGCGTTGCTGGGCTTCGTCCTTGTAGGACAGAAAACGCCACATCGTCCCCTGCGCGCCCCAGCCGAATGGCGGAGTCGCCCACTGGTCGGTGACTTCGTCCATTTCCGAGGTCTGGCTCTTGAAAGTGGATTGCGTCGTTTTGTCGTCGCTGTTACCGGTGCTGGGATTGTTCCACTTGACCTCCGGCAGGTTGGAACAACCGTCGGTGACCGCGGTGAGAGACGTCACGTGCCCGCCGACCCGGTTCCAGGCGCCGAATTCGTTGCGTTCGTAGCGACCGAGCGTGATATTGACCAGACCGCCGTTGGCCATGGCATCGTGCAACATCTCCGGCGTCGGGTACAGGCCCAGAGCCGCGACCTGCCCGCTGACCGTAAAGGCGCCGGGCGCCGCTTCGTTCAAGTAGGCAACCGTGCCGGGCCATGCGCCCCAGGTCGTCCCGTCAACCGGATCGGTGTTCATCAACTCGCCGACGTAGGCGATCCGATCAGTCACGAAGTCATAGTTATTCTGAGACTGCCAATCACGGGGACCGTCCATCACTTCGGGCATCCCATGGTTGGCGATAAAAGCGAACCAATTGGTGGCCGAGGTGGGGGCGCAATACATGTCGCCACCGTTGGGTAACCCCGGCACGGAACCGGTTGCGACGCGCTTCTGGTCGAAGTCGGGCACGCCGGACAGGCTGATGCTGCACTGTTGAGCGTTGGCGGGCGCACCGCCGATCACCAGGGCGCCGATCAGCGCGCCGGCGCTCCCCAAGACCGATGCCGTGGATATTGCTTTTGACCGAGTGGGATACAACACGGTGAATTCCTCCGAAGTTGGCGTTTGGGAGGGCTTTAGCAGCTTTGGCGCCACAACACTTATCTATATGATATATAATAATTATATGGCGATTTTCCCCATTCCGAGGGCGGCTTTGACCCGGTTCACATCGGCCTGTTGATCGGTTCATTGGGAGCGGATTGACGGGATGAATCAGTCATGATTTTGTAAAACCAACTTGTTAATTTCGTCGGCCAATGAATTATCGGCCTATCGAAAGCAAAGCTACCCGCTCTCATCCGCTGGCCGATCGTCTCCCGTTCGACACGCCCTTGTGGAGTAAACCCATGGACCGCCGTTTCACCGATCGAAATGTCCTCAGGCTGTTCGCGACGCTAGTGTTGATGACCGCGCTGTGCCACGCGCTGACGGCGCGAGCCGAGCCTACGACCCAGGTATTACGGGGTGGAATCGCCATCAACGAGTTCCTCGTCGATCCCAACAGTTCCACCCAGAATTTCGATACCGACAACAACGGCGCCGCCAGCGACAACGACGAGTTCGTCGAACTCTACAACTTGTCCGAGCACTCCATCGATCTGGCCGGATTGCAGCTTTGGGATGCCGGCAACGGCAACTGGTTTACCTTTCCCACCGGTAGCGTACTGGCGGCCGAGGGTTACGCCGTGGTGGTCGTGGGTGTGCAGTCGGGCGGCGCCTTGCCGGTCGTCGCAACCGGCAGTTTGGCTTTCGACGCCGGCCGTGGCTCAAGCCTGATCAATAACGGCGGCGACGATATCGCGCTCTACGATCCGACGGCCGACGAATACCTCCAAGTGATCTTCAACGGCAATGCGGCCGACAATCCAACCGGCAGCTATAGCGGATTTTCCACGACCGCCCAGCGGGTCGGCGTCGTCGAGGATTTCGGCAGCGACAGCGACGGGGTCTCCCTGGTGCGTTCGCCGGCCGGTGACAGCCACATCGTTTTGCACAACACGGTCGCCGCCGCGAACGCCAGTCCCGGCACGGCCATTGGCGCACCAAGCGGAGGTGGAACGGAAGTCGGCGCTTGCGGCGATTCGGCCACCTTGATCAGCGCCATTCAAGGCGACGGGGACAGCAGTCCGCTGGTGAATCAAACGGTGACCATCGAAGCCGCGGTGGTCGGTAATTTCCAAGGCAGTCACGCGCTGGGTGGCTTTTACGTTGAGGAAGAGCCTTCCGATCAGGATGCCTCCGTCCACACTTCCGAGGGCTTGTTCATCGCGGCCGATACCCCGGTGGTGAAGGTGGGGGATATCGTCCGCGTCACGGGCACGGTGACCGAACAATACGGTCTGACCGCCCTGACCCAAGCCACGGTCGGCACCGCACCCTGTGGCACGATGACGATCGAGCCCACGCCGCTCGAATTGCCTTTCGACGAAGCCGACAACAACCCCGAATGGTATGAAGGCATGCGGGTACGCCTGCCCCAGGAACTCACGGTCACCGAAAATTACAATCTGGGCCGGTATGGGGAAATTCCCGTATCCTCCAGCGGCCGCCTCTATACTCCGACCCAGGTCGCCCTACCTGGCCCCGCCGCCCTGGCCGTGGCGCAAGCCAACGCCGCGAATCGTCTGATCATCGACGACGGCGGCTTCGATCAGAATCCGGACCCTGTGATCTATCCCGATCCCGGTCTGACGGCCGAAAATACCTTGCGCAGCGGTTACACCGTGAGCGACGCCGTCGGCATTCTGGATTTCGCCTTTGGCGAATACCGATTGCAACCCACGCAAATCCCACAGTTCATTGCCAGCAATCCCCGCCAGGCGGCGCCCAATCTGACCCGAACCGGCAACTTGCGGGTCGCGAGCTTCAACGTGCTGAATTATTTCACCACCCTGGACGAAGGGACGGCCATTTGCGGTCCCGATCAGAATCTGGATTGCCGGGGCGCGAATAACGTCTCCGAATTCACCCGCCAACGCGCCAAGATCCTTAGCGCCATCGCGGCTTTGGACGCGGACATCGTCGGACTGATCGAATTGGAAAACAATCCTTCCGCTTCGCTGCAGGATCTGGTCGATGGATTAAACGAAAGTGCCGGCGCCGGCGCCTGGGATTATGTCGACACCGGTACCCTCGGCAGCGATGCGATCAAGCTGGGACTCATCTACAAACCGGCTTTCGTGACGCCAGTGGGAGCCTTCGCCATCCTGGACAGCAGCGTGGACCCAAGCTTCATCGACACCAAGAACCGTCCCGCCCTGGCCCAGACCTTCCTGGAAACCGCGAACGGCGCGCGCCTGACCGTGGCCGTGAATCACTTTAAATCCAAAGGTTCGGCCTGCGACGATATTGGCGATCCCGATCTGGGCGATGGCCAAGGCAACTGCAATCGGACTCGCACGGACGCCGCCATCGCCCTGAGCCACTGGCTGGCGACCGATCCGACGAATTCGGGCGATCCCGATATTCTGATCATGGGCGACCTCAACGCCTACGCCAAGGAAGATCCCATTACGGCATTGACCGACGCGGGCTATACGAACCTGATCGCCCAGTTCATCGGCGAGGCGGCCTATTCCTACGTATTCTCCGGCGAATCCGGTTATCTGGATCATGCCCTGGCCAGCGCCAGCCTGTTGCCCCAAGTGGTCGGCGTGGCCGAGTGGCCGATCAACGCGGACGAACCCCACGCGCTGGATTACAACGAGGAGTTCAAATCGCCACAGCAGATCATCGACTGGTATAGCCCCGATGCCTACCGCTCTTCCGATCACGACCCCGTGATCGTCGAATTGCAGGTGGATGGACCCGCACCGATCGATCTGGAATCGGCGATTCGTGAATTGGCGACGAAGATCAGCGAGACGAACCCCGCTTTGTTTGTCGGACGTTTCACCGTGCTTCAGAAAGCCCGGCGCTTGGCTTTGACGATCCTGGCTAATCTGGCCGCCGAAGCGGTCGCCCTCGACAAAGACGAACTGGCCCGGCGTCTTCTGAATGACCTCTTGGACCGTATCGACGGCAATCCCGAACCCGCCGATTGGATGACAGCCTCATCTGAACAACGCGCCTTGGCCGACACGGTTCGTGGGCTGATCGATAAACTGTCGGATTAAGGTCGGGATGAGCCGGGCGGGCAGGGAACAATCGGTTCATTTTGGACCGATTTTTTTCGAAACTGGCTCTGAACAGTTCAATGTGAACCGCTGGCGGGCCAAACTGAACCGGCCCACCAGCGTTTTTTGCCTGGAACCTTGGCTTTCTTCTGCCCGATGGGCAGGCGGGACTCGAAACCGACTTACTGCAAGCGGTGTAAGCGCCGGGATTTATTCAGCATCGGTTTGCTATGAGAGTACCGCTTTTCCAGCCAGTGTACCCAGGAAAGCAGCTGTTGCTCGCCAATCCCCAGTTTGGCGGACAATGCGCGAGTCGTGATGACCGGCTCGTTCTGCTCGGTCAGCGCATCAGGCTGAAAGGTGAACCCGTAAATCGCCTTCATGGCGTCGGCGATGATGGTTTCCACCTGGTCACGGATCACCGGGGGTGTACGATCATCCAGCAGATAACTGGCGGCATGATCCCAACCCTGAGCCGTGGGTCCGGCCTGAAAAACCCGCAGGGCGTCGGCGATGTTATTGAATTGGTTCATATGAACCTCCCAGTGTGACAGGCGAGCAACAAGTGATCTTCGATTCGGACGCCGTACCCGAACGGGTTAGCGGCATGCCTGATATTTATTGAGCAAATCTCAGGCCATCTCGACTATCGGCACGCCAATACGGAGGGAATACGGTCATAGTCGAGCCGTGACCGGGGGGTTTCCGACAAGAATCCTCCGATCACGGCTTGTGATTCCTACAAACTTGTCAATCCTTCACTGCGTAGGTGTCGCAGGGACGCGACATCGCATAAAACATTGATCGCGCCGACCCCGTCGGCGTTTTCCTCGAAACCGCAGGCCACGCAGGCGAAGCGGGCTTGGGTGCGGCGATTGTCCGCCGAGACATGGCCGCAACCAGGACAAGTGCGACTGGTGTTGCGCGGCGGAACGGCAATGAGGCGTCCGCCATTCCACGCCAGCTTGTAATCGAGTTGACGGCGACACTCGAACCAGCCTTGGTCGAGGATGGCTTTGTTCAGGCCGGACTTGGCTCGGACGTTTTTTCCCGGTGTCTCGGCGTTGCCCGCTGCTGACTTGGACAGTTTCCGCACCGGCAAGTCCTCGATACACACCATCGCGTGGTTTTGGCTGATCGCGGTCGAGGTCTTGTGCAGGTAGTCGCGGCGGGCGTTGCCGATCCGGGTATGGAGGCGCTGGACGCGGGCTTTGGCCTTTTGCCAGTTGTGGCTGAATTTGAGTTTGTGGCTCAGCGCCTGATTGAACACGAACCGGCACGAACCCGCAAAGCCACGCATTTGCCGCGCCTGCTGGCCATCTGGCATCAGTTCGTATTGATAGGCTTGAAGGCGTTGCATGGCTCGATCATGCTCTTGCTCTATCAGTGATGACAACGAGATTAGACACGGACGGCACTGTGTTTTTAAGAGGCGCGTCCATTGGGTCTTTGTGGCGAAATATCGCCGCCGCGTGTTTGATGGCGACGCCATCAACCGGCGGCGCTCCATCTTCGCCAAGGTCTGCACCGACTTCGAGGCGCAACTGATCGAGATGGACGGCGAGGACGATCACGTTCACCTGTTGCTGGAATACCTGCCCAAGGTGGCCGTCTCCAACCTCGTGAACAGCCTCAAGGGCGTGTCCAGCCGCCTGCCGCGCAAGGAACGACCCGACATTCAGAAACGCTACTGGAAGGGCGGGCTGTGGTCGCCGTCCTACTTCGCCGCCTCCTGTGGCGGTGCGCCGATCTCCATCGTGCGCCAGTACATCGAACAGCAGCAGACACCCCACTGAAAACCAAAGACAAGGACGGCTACGCCGTCCGCGCTATCCTTCCCCGCCCTGAACGACGGGGCTTGTCGCGCACCGGGTCAGTTTTCGCGTTGTGTAACCGCTCGCTGGCGACTATGTTTTGCAAACCAACTACATTTTTACTTTTTCGTTGACACCGGCAGGTAGAGAGTGGAGGGTTCGCTTGGGGAGGACGCCCATGATCGCGGTCGACTGACCGTTCCGCGGCGACATGCCCCGCTTCCCTAGCACTGCCGGTGCATGATCTCGCCGCACGGAGTTGATGGAAATTGCTCAAGCGTTCCACGATGCTATTCTGCGCGGCAGTTGAATTGTCCATTTTCACTCTGGAGATCTTACCAGTGATTGTTCGCCTGCCTGTTTCAGCCGATGTACTTTATCTGCTTATCGAACACATCGATCGCCTCGTTCAGGAACACAATAGTGCCGAACCGGAGGCGTTCATGCCAAAAATCACAGCGGAGGAGTATTACCGTGGAGAAGCCGACTGGAGTTTGGCGTTGGAATGGCGAACGCGGCAGGGCGTCGCATCTTTCAATCTGTATGCCAGCGAATCGCAAATTTGCATGTCCTATATCTTCCTGCGTGAGGCCGTAACACCGGAAACTTGGGGCCAACTTCTACGGCACAGGGATCGGGTGGGCTGGAACAAGGTCATCGACTACATTACTACCCTGGGTCATCTGGGCGTCTGGAATCATGAAATCAAACGCCTGGAATGGGAAATCACGCGCCGCAAGCAAGTGGCAGACGCTTAGCGTTGACCGCCGTCCCGGAAACCGAAGCGACGCTATGACCTCGTTAGCGCGTTGGCGTGGGCTAACTCGTTCGCTGCTGATGTACTACGGCATACCTTTACGTGGGCGGCGCATGCGACGTTTCTACGCGCCATTCATTCAGCCTGGCGATCTGTGCTTCGACCTGGGCTCGCACGTGGGCAATCGCGTGCGGGTCTGGCGACAGCTCGGTGCCCAGGTCGTGGCCATCGAACCGCAAATCGATTGTCTGCGCATGCTCCATCGGCTTTATGGCCGCGATCCCAACGTCAGCATCGTTCCCCTGGCGGTGGGAAGCACGCCGGGGCAGGCACATTTGCTGGTCAGCGATCGCGCGTTGACCGTGAGTACTTTGTCAGCCGCATGGACCCAGCAGGTCAGTGGCGATCCCACGTTTGCCGGGATTCACTGGGACCCGACCCAGACGGTGGAAGTTACCACCCTGGATCGACTGGTGGAACAGTACGGCCGACCGGCTTTCGTCAAAATCGATGTGGAAGGCTACGAGGCTGACGTGCTGACCGGGCTTTCCACGGCCCTGCCGGCTTTGTCGTTTGAATACATTCCCGCTGCCAAGGACTGGGCGCTGCGCTGTGTCGAACGCCTCGCCGAATTAGGGGATTACGCTTACAACTGGTCCGTCGGCGAAACCCACCGTATGGTGGGCTCCGAATGGTTGACGCCAACCGCTGTCACCCATTTTCTAAAAAGTCTGAATCCGCAAGGACGCTCAGGCGATATTTACGCCCGTTTGCTAGCGCCGTAGTCACCGCCCAGCTTGTAGAATCCGGGTATCTTCCCGCGTGCTGAACGCATCCAGCAGTAACGTTCCGAGTTCGCTGGTTCTAGCAATCGGTTCCCGGCGTGGGAAAAATCCCGGCGTGAATCCTGCCATCGCCAGCGTCGCCATGATGTCGGCTTGCCGACCAATCACATGTACCGGCACATCCCAAGGCGCTCCGACGCCCGTCACGCTGGCCTGGGGCTGATGATCGCCTAGCACGACGAACAAGGCGTTCGGCCTTGCCCATGTCCGCACGTAACCGGCCAGCCAGGTCAGTTCATAGGCCAGCGTATCCACATAGGCCGTTTGGAATTGCAGCCAGGCGTCGGTTTTTTTCAACGCCGCCGCCACCGCTTCCGGCGGAAATGGATTCGGCGACAGGACGCGATCCCAGTCCGGCTGATACACCGGTGTGGGGCGAAACGGATTGTGACTGGAAATGGTCGGGAAAAACACCAGCAAGGGTTGATGCCGGGGCGCTTCTATCTCGACCCGGTGAAAGTGGGCCAGACTGTATTGATCCGGGATACGCCACCACCCGAAAGCCGGTCCCTGATAGTTCAGACTGGCCGCATCGTAGATGTGTTCGAAACCATAGAATCCCCCCTCCGGCCATGCCTGCCGGAGTCCTGGCATCAAGGCCACGGCGCGGTAACCTAGCGTCTGAAAATGCCGCGCCCAGGTATCGCGATGACTGGTTAACACCCGCTGATAATCCCCTTCGTCATGCAGGTCGATACCGGTCAGAAAACTCGAATGCGCTAGCCAGGACGATCCCCCGAACGTCGGCGAAGTAACGAATGCCGATACCGCCCATCGCCCGGATTCCTCCACCGCCGCCGCCAGATCGCGGTATTGGGGTTCCAATCGCTCGCGAAAGCGCGGTTTATCGAATGTCGTGGCGCCATAGGATTCGATGAAAATGACGAAAACATCCGCCCCCTTCAGTCGCTCCAAATCGGCTTTGGCCATGATCGGACCCGGTAGGTTTCGCTCGTCACCCCAAAGAGCTGTCAGCACGAAACCGATCTGCCGGGCATAGGTCGCCGTCACGGGAATGGAGAACCAGTATTCCGCCGTCACGTCCCGACTGGCCTTGCCCACGATAAAAGAGGCCAACAGCAGCGCGGCCATTCCCCCCAGCGTGCGACGTGTCGGGGCATACGCCAAGCCTTTCCACAAGCGCCCCAGGCACCAGCGCAGCAACAAAAAGAGGCCCACCAGCAGCCCCAGGATCGTACCCAGGAGTAACACTGCCCAGCCCAGCGGGGCGGCCTCGATCAGCATGGCCGAGACTTGCGGCAGATGTTGCGCATCCCAATACAGATTGATCGGACGACCATACAAGGCCGGGGCCGTCACATCGGCATAGCGGCCCAACACCAGCAATATCAGGAACAACGCCAACCCGGTTCGCCAGAACGGGCGCGGCGGCCGGCGGAACTCGGCGTACAACGCCAGCGCCAGCGCCAGTACGGTCAATTCGATGGATAGCTCATTGGAATAGCGTATCCACAAAGTCGGCCAGAGATTGTGAAAGGTCAACAAAAAATTCAGCAGGAACAGGGCTGCGCCCAGACCCAACCACGGCCCGACATTCCGCATTACAGTCGCCATGATCCGGGTCGCTTATTGTCGGATCGCTTGGAATTCCAGCAGCAATTCCACCTCGTCGCCCACCCAGCCGTTGGCTACCGCGTAATTCATGCCGTAGGCACTGCGCTTGAAACTGCCATGAGCGGAAACACCGATTTCGTAGGCTCCAGGCGGTACGGGCGAAACGCCGCTTTTGTTCCAGGTGGCATTCAGAGTCACCGGCAGTGTTTTTCCGAGCAGCGTCAATTGTCCGTGGATCACGAAATCCTTTTCCCCTTGGCGTACGGCATCGGCCGCCGTAAAGGTGATCTCCGGAAACTCGGCGCTGTTTAAGAAATCCGCACTGCGGAGATGATCGTCCCGCTTGCGATGATTGGTAAAAACGCTGTCGGCCGTGATGACCACCTTGATTTTGGACAAAGCGCCGCTGGCCTCGTCGAAAGTGAAAGACCCCCGCGCCTTGCGGAACATGCCCAGAACCTTGGTATACCCGACATGGTCCACCCAAAAACCGACGCTGAGATGATCGGGATCGATAACATAGTCGGCCGGTTCCGCAACGGCCGGCCGATGGCCTGCGAGCAGCAGCGTGCACAGCAAGATGAATCCAAACCCGAAGGGGCGATGGTCGACGTTGGAATGGTGGTTTATCGTCACGGAATCGGTCCTCCTGCGGTGGGAAGTTGCGCATGACGCGCCAACCATAGGGTATCCACGGTAAACGATGCAATTAGCGACGCCAAACCCAATCCCGCCAAGCCTGTAGCCCAATCGGCGCTGACCACGGGACTCAGGCCGACGATGAGCAACACCGTCTGCAACACGCAGACGGTCTGACGCCGGCGGCTGTACGGCAAGGGACGGCGCAACCAGGGCCACACACAAGCCGCGCCCACGAACAGATAACGCAACGCCCCCGAGCCGAGCACCCACCACCCCGCTTTCTGCATCTGCCACAATAATATAGCCAGTACCGCGATCAACAAGGCATCGGTTTCCATATCGAAACGCGCCCCGAAATCGCTGACCGTACGGGTGAATCGCGCCAGCCACCCATCCAGACCGTCCAGCAACAGCGTCGTCGTGGCCAGTCCAATCAGTACCCAGCCGGCCTGAAACGTCTGTTGCGGGTGGCCGATGAAACCCATCAACAAAGCCACCAGCGCCGCGCGCGCCAACGTCACCCGATTGGCCGGCGAGAAATGACGAATGGGTGCGTGGTAACGCAAATAAAGCAGGAGCAAACCCACCATCAGCCCGAAAACGCCCAATACCTGCCAGACGAACGACATCGGCAAGCCGAAGGCGATTTTTTTCCAGATCGCCAAACCGCTCAACAGCAACCCGACCCATAGCAGGTTAAACAGGGTGCTGAGCAGGAGCGAAGAACGGGGGACGGATTTCAGTGCTTGGGACACGGCGTAGTATCATCGGCAACGGCGACGGGCCGCTGCATATTAATCCTTTGGCCGGCCGTTGAGCAGAGGATTTCGAACCCATGTCCCCCATCATGGCCCAAGCCTTTTGGATCACCGGCGCGAGAACCAGCGATATACGGGCAACCCCCGTACCGCACCCCGGCCCCGGCGAAGTGCGCGTGCGCACCTTGTACAGCGGCATCAGCCGCGGCACGGAAACCAGGGTATTCGACAACCAGATACCGGAAAGCGAATACCAGCGGATGCGCGCGCCGTTTCAGGAAGGCGAATTTCCAGCCCCGGTCAAATACGGCTACTGCTCGGTGGGCGTCGTGGAATCCGGTCCCGCCGAACTGTGCGGACAAACCGTGTTTTGCCTCTATCCCCATCAAACCCATTATGTCGTACCCGTGCAAGCGGTCATTCCGACGCCCGAATCCGTCCCCGCCGCGCGCGCGATACTCGCCGCCAATCTGGAAACCGCCCTCAACGGACTTTGGGATGCGACACCGCGCTTGGGCGATCGGATCAGCGTGGTCGGGGCCGGGACGATCGGTTGTCTGGTCGCCTGGCTGGCGGCGCAAATGCCGGGTTGCACGGTCGAACTCATCGATGTCAACCCGTCCCGCCAGGACATCGCCGCACGCCTGGGCGCGCGCTTTGCGACACCCGCCACGGCGACGCCGGAAGCGGATCTGGTCATCCACGCCAGCGGAGCCCCCGAGGGTCTGATCACGGCGCTGGAACTGGCCGGTTTCGAGGCGCTGGTTCTGGAATTGAGCTGGTTCGGCAAACAAAGTGTGCCGCTCCCTTTGGGGCAGGCATTCCACGCCCGGCGCCTGACCCTGCGCTCCTCCCAGGTCGGCGCGGTGGCAGGCGCGCAACGCGCCCGTTGGACGTATCGGCGGCGTATGGAACTGGCGCTCTCATTATTGCGAGCGCCAGTGTTAGACTGCTTGATCAGCGGCGAAGACCCGTTTGCCGAGTTGCCGGCGGTCATGGCCCGGCTGTCCGCCGAATCGGGTCATGCGCTTTGCCACCGCATTCGCTACTGACCGGCGATCGGGACCATAAAAACAGAATCGAGGAAATGCAATGTATAGCGTCTGTGTTCGCGACCATTTCATGATCGCTCATAGCTTCACCGGGGAAACCTTCGGTCCCGCCCAACGTCTGCATGGCGCGACCTATGTCGTGGATGCGGAATTGCGCCGCGCGGTGTTGGACGCCGACAGCGTGGTGGTCGACATCGGCCGTCTTAGCGAAGTCCTGCGCAGCGTGCTCAACGAGATGAATTACCATAACTTGGACCAGATGTTGGAATTCGGCGGTCGCAACACCACCACGGAATTTCTGGCCAAAGTGATTTTCGACCGTCTGGCCGCGCGCATCCACAACGGTGCGTTGGGTGGTTCGGCCGCCAACGGCGTTTCCTCGATGCGGATCACCCTGCACGAATCGCACGTGGCCTGGGCCGCTTACGAAGCCGAATTGAACACCGCCAGTTAACTATGCCGGCCGCCTACTTCCTGTTGCCCGGCGATCCGGAAACGAAAACCGGGGGTTATCTATACGCCAAGCGCATCATCGCCGGACTGCGATCACTGGGTTGGATGGTGAACCTGCAACGGCTGGGATCGGGATTTCCCCGGCCCGATGAGCGGGAGTTGAACGAGGCCAGGGTCTTGTTGGCCGCTATTCCTTCCGGCAGCCTGATCATCGTGGACGGTCTGGCGCTGGGGGGCATGCCGGAACTGGTAGAGGCCGCTTCCTCCCGCCTGTATTGTGTCGCCTTGATCCATCATCCACTGGCTTTGGAAACCGGCCTGAGTCCTGCCGAGCAGACGCGGCTGGCCACTCAGGAGAAAGCGGCGTTGGCCACCGTACAGCGGGTCATCGTGACCAGCCTGACCACCGCGCAGATGCTGCAAAGCGATTACGGCGTCGCCCCATCCCGGTCGAGCGTGGTGACGCCCGGTACCGATCCCGCGCCGCTAGCGCGCGGTTCCGGGTCCACGCAGCGCCAATTGCTGTGTGTGGCCAGCTTCACCCCGCGCAAAGCGCACGCACATCTGCTCGATGCTCTGGCCGGATTGCGGGACCGCGCCTGGCGTCTGCGATGTATCGGCAACATGACGCTGGACCCGGCCACCACCGACGCCGTGAGGCGGCAGATCGCCCGTCTGGATTTGGCGGACCGGGTCGAACTGATCGGGCAACTGGCCCCGGAGCGGTTGGCCGCGCATTACGACCAGGCCGATGCGTTCGTTTTGCCCTCGTATCTGGAAGGCTACGGCATGGCCCTGGCGGAAGCCCTGGCGCGGGGTCTGCCGATCGTCAGCACGACCGGCGGGGCCATCCCGACCACCGTGCCGGACACGGCGGGTCTGCTGGCGCCACCGGGCGACGTCGCGTCGCTGCGGGACGCATTGGCATGCATTCTGGACGATACCGATCGGTATCATTCCCTGGCCCAGGGCGCTAGGGCCGCTCGCTTGGCCTTGCCGACCTGGAAACAGGCGACGGAACGTTTCGCCCATGAATTGGCGGAAACAGCGCATTGGTCATGAAACTGGGTAGCGAAGTATTGCTGGGCGACGCGGCCCTGCGCCGACCTCTGCAAAACCGTCGAGTGGCGGTGCTCGGTCATCCCGCCTCGGTAACGCGCGACGGACGGCACATTCTGGATGCGCTCGCGGATTGCGCCGATCTGAGCTTGACGGCGGCTTTCGGCCCGCAGCACGGCATGCGCGGCGACAAGCAGGACAACATGGTCGAAAGCGAGCACTATCTCGATCCCCGGCTCGGCATTCCCGTGTTCAGCCTGTACGGCGAGGTCCGTTATCCGACGTCGGCGATGCTGGATACCTTCGACGCGCTACTGGTCGATCTGCAGGACATCGGCACCCGCATTTACACCTATGTGACGACCCTGGCCTATCTGCTGCGCGCCAGCGCGGCGCACGGCAAGAGCGTGTGGGTGCTCGACCGGCCCAATCCCGCCGGCCGGCCGGTGGAAGGCAGTCTGCTGGAAGCGGGTTGGGAAAGCTTCGTGGGAGCCGCGCCCTTGATCATGCGCCATGGACTGACTTTCGGCGAACTGGCCCAATGGCTCGTGGATACGGAACGGCTGGACGTCGACCTACAGGTCGTACCGATGACCGGCTACCGACCCGATTCGGCGCCCGGCTACGGCTGGCCCCTGGGGGAATACGCCTGGGTCAATCCCAGCCCCAACGCATCCAGTCTCAACATGGCCCGTTGCTTTCCCGGCACCGTGCTGTTCGAAGGCGCCACGCTGTCCGAGGGTCGCGGCACGACCACGGCGCTGGAAATATTCGGAGCGCCCGACATCCAGGCCGAACGACTCCTGCAGCGCATGGCCGCCCTGCAACCCGCCTGGCTGGAGGGCAGCACGTTACGACCCTGCTATTTCGAGCCGACCTTTCACAAGCATGCCGGAAAACTGTGTTCGGGTATCCAGATCCATACTGACAACGGTTTTTATCGCCATGAACGATTCCGGCCTTACCGCCTGGTGTGCCTGCTGTTCAAAGCCCTGCGGCTGGACTATCCCGACTATCCGCTGTGGCGGCAATTCGCTTACGAATACGAGCATGAACGGCTGGCCATCGACTTATTGAGCGGCGGCCCACGGCTACGGGAGTGGGTGGACGATCCGCAGGCCACGCCGGGCGATCTCGAACGCTGGCTGACGGCCGACGAAGCCCTGTGGGCCGAGCAGCGCGCCGCGTATCTGCGCTATGCGTAAACCCGCCGTGACGCCTCGACAACACTTATGCCTGTTACTGGGCGCGCTGGTCTGGGCGTCGCAGTGGCTGATCGCGATTCATGGGCTTGACCACCTCGTCGTTCATCCGGACGAAAAAACAGTCTGCCCGCTGTGCCTGGCCGCCGTCGGGCTCGATCAGCCCCTGACCAGCCAGCCGCTGTGTCTTCCTCCGCTTTTCTCACCCGTTTATTCCTGCGTTGCGGCGATTGCCCTCCTCTATGCGGAGCGGTCCCGCGCCGTTCCCGCCCGTGGCCCCCCTCGGACCGTCTCCTGAGCGCCCCTTCATTGGTTTTCCCGATTTTCCCGATCTTCGCCTCCCGGTGAGGGCGATCCCATCGCCGGGACCCTATCGCTTCAGGAGTTTTACCATGTTCAAAACCACGCCCCTATTGGCAGGGCTAGCCAGTCTCTGTCTGGCTAGTCAGCCTTTACTGGCCGCCGAAGAGACTGTCCATCAACACGGCGCGCACGTTCACGGCGTCGCGCAACTGAACGTCGTCCTGGAAGACGGACGGCTGGATATGGAGTTCACGACCCCGGCGGCCAATATCGTGGGTTTCGAGCACCCACCCCGAACCGCCGAAGAACACCAGGCGCTTTCCAAAACGATTGGCGTTCTGAACGCGCCCGGACAACTGTTTTCCCTGCCATCCGCCGCCGCTTGTCGCAACACCGAAACCGTAGTCGATGCCTCCATGCTGGGACACGAGACGCACGATCAAGACACCAAAGAGGACGAGCACCCCGACGACGCGCATCATCATGAGGATGGACATCATGGGAGTGAACGACACGCCGAGATTCACGCCGACTACAGCTTCCAATGCAGCGCGCCGGAAAAATTGGATGTGATCGACGTACTGATCTTCCAATACTTTCCGGCCACCCAGGAAATCGAAGTGCAACGGATTGGACCGCAAGGTCAAGGCGGACAGAAGCTGACGGCGAAGGCCGCGCGGTTGACACTGTGAAGCCCACCGCACCCCACCCGCCGGACGCCCCAGCGGCGTCCGGCGCCGCCATTCTGCGCCTGGATCAAGTGCGCTTTCGCTGGCCCCGCCAGACGCGGGACATCCTGGATATTCCCCATTTCACCGTCGATTCCCGCGAACGTGTATTCATCAAGGGCCGCAGCGGCAGCGGCAAAACGACCCTGCTGAATTTGCTGACGGGCATCACCCAGCCGCGCGAGGGCACGGTGACTATTCTGGGCACCGCGTTGAACGCGCTGAGCGGCACACGCCGAGATGCGTTTCGCGCCGAACATATCGGCTTCATATTCCAGTTGTTCAACCTGATCCCTTACCTGCCGCTGGTGGGGAATGTCACCCTACCCTGCCGATTTTCGGCGGCCCGTCGGCGTAAGGCGTTGGAGCGATCCGCCACCTTGGAACAGGAAGCGCGCCGGCTGCTAAGCCGGCTGGAACTGGACATCGATGCCCTGGAGCGGCGTCCGGTCGCGGAACTCAGCGTCGGACAACAACAACGCGTGGCGGCGGCGCGGGCGCTGATCGGCGCGCCGGAACTCATCATCGCCGACGAACCGACCTCGGCGCTCGATACCGACACCCGGCAGGCGTTCCTGCGTCTGCTGTTGCAGGAAGCGCAGGCCCAGGGAACCACCGTGCTGCTGGTCAGCCACGACGCTTCCCTGGAAACAGTTTTCGACCGCGCCGTCGCCCTGGAAACCCTCAATCGCGCCGGCACCCCGCCGTAGGAGACGCCATGGACATCGTTCGACTCGCCGCTCGCAGCCTGTACAACCGGCGTTATACCGCCTGGCTGACCCTGCTCTCCATCGCGCTCGGCGTCGCCCTGATGCTGGGCGTGGAAAAGGTCCGCCTGGGCGCCAAGACCAGTTTCGCCAATACCCTGTCCGGCGCCGATCTCATCGTCGGCGCGCGCAGCGGGGCGATACCGCTTCTGCTGTACTCCGTATTCCGGATCGGAAACGCCACCAACAACATCGACTGGCAAAGTTACCAGGCGATCGCGCACTACCCCGCGGTGCGCTGGACCATTCCCCTGTCGTTGGGCGACTCGCATCGCGGTTTCAGGGTGTTGGGCACGAATCGCGACTATTTCGAGCATTACCGCTACGCCCGCCAACGCCCGTTGGAGTTTTCCGCCGGACAGCCCTTCGACGACGTTTACGATGCCGTACTCGGGGCCGACGTGGCCGACAAACTGGGCTATCGACTCGGCCAATCCATCGTGTTAAGCCACGGTATCGATTCCGCCGGTCTCGCCAAGCATGATGATAGACCCTTTCGGGTGGTGGGCATTCTCAAAAGAACCGGTACGCCGGTCGATCGCACCGTGCATATCAGCCTGGCCGGCATCGAAGCGATTCATGTCGATTGGCAAAGCGGCGCGCGTATTCCCGGCGCCGCCGTCAGCGCCGAGCAGGCCCGCGCGATGGACCTGACGCCACGCACCCTGACGGCCTTCCTGATCGGCCTGGATTCGAAACGCCATGTTTTTTCGATGCAGCGCGCGATCAACGAATATCGCCCGGAACCGCTGCTCGCCATTCTGCCCGGCGTCACCCTGCAAGAACTGTGGGACATGATGAGCGTGGCGGAGAACGCCTTGTTGGGCGTTTCCGTCGGCGTCGTGGTCAGCAGCCTGCTCGGCTTGTTGACGGTCATCCTGGCCGGCCTGCATGAACGCCGCCGGGAAATGGCCATCCTGCGCTCGGTCGGCGCCACACCCTGGCATATCGTCACCCTGTTGGTGACTGAAGCGACGTTGTTGGCTTCCTGCGGGGTTCTGTGCGGCGTCGGGCTCCTGTATCTGCTGCTTTGGATCGCACAACCGGTGATCGAATCCCATTGGGGTCTTTATATCGTAATCGCGCCGCCGACCGGCCGTGAATTCATCCTGATGGCTTTGACCGTAGGCGCCGGCTGCCTGGCCGGTTTACTGCCCGCGTGGCTGGCTTATCGCTATTCGCTAGCGGACGGAATGACCGTTCGCGTGTGATGGGTCTCATGAGGAAATAACCATGAAAATTCGTATTGCCCTGCTGGTGTGCGCCGTGCTGGCGGTGGGAGGGTTAGTGGCGGCCTACGTCGTCAAGCCCGGATCGACCGATACCGTGTCGGCATCCGCCGAACCGGCGAAGGATCTGGAATGGGAGGCGCTGATCCCGGCCGATTGGAACCCGGATCAGTTGCTGGCGAAACTGTCCGACACGCCGGCGGACGCCATTCAGGATTCCAGCGAACAAGCCGAAAAATTGATGGCCGAGATACGTCAGATCTGGAACAATGCGCCGGTCGTCGAGGCGCTCAACGGTCAACGTGTCCGTTTGCCCGGCTATGTGGTGCCTCTGGAATATTCCGCTACCGATGTCAGCGAGTTCTTGCTGGTGCCTTACTTCGGCGCCTGTATCCATGTGCCACCGCCACCGTCCAACCAAGTCGTGTATGTCAAAACCCATGAACCGTTCAAAATCGACGAAACATTCGCCGCCGTTTGGGTAACGGGCACACTGACCACGACCCGCGTCGACAACGATCTCGGGGATGCCGGTTATACCTTGGATGCTCAGCAAATTGCTCCTTATGATGAGACGGCCGACGGCGCCGACGCCCCGGACGATACGACCGATGAGATGACCAACGCCGCCAACGCTCCCGGCACTCCCGACATGAACGACACCTCTGAATGAGCCACTTTTCCCCGGAATGGCTGGCTTTGCGCGAACCGCTGGACAACCTGGCCCGCGATGCTTCCTTGGCGACCCGTCTGATCTGGCATCTCAACCCGTCCGAGCCGCTGTCGCTGGTCGACTTGGGCAGCGGCACCGGCTCCAATCTACGCTACCTGGCCCCGAAACTGGGTGGCGAACAGCACTGGCTGTTGCTCGACCACGACCCCGAATTGCTACGGACCGCCCGCACGGACTTGCAGCACTGGTCACGCCGCATGGAGGCGCGCTGGTGGGAAACGGACGATGCGCTGTACATCGAACACCGGGCTTGGCGCTGCCGAATACGCTCTCGGATTCAGGATTTGGCGAGCGATCTGGATGGGCTGGATCTGTCGGGAGTGCATTGCGTAACCACGGCGGCCCTGCTCGATCTGGTTTCCGAAAGCTGGCTGCGGAAACTCGCTCAGCTTTGCCGAGACGCCGGTTGCGCCATCGCCTTCGCGCTGAACTACGACGGACGCCTGCGGTGGCAACCCCGCGATCCATTCGATGCGACGCTGCGCCATCTGCTCAATAACCACCAGTTGACCGACAAAGGCTTCGGTCCCGCGCTGGGACCGTACGCGACGGCGGCCTGTCTGCAACTCTTCGGCGCTCAGGGTTATCAACTGAGCGTGAACCGCAGCGAGTGGCGCATCGGTCCAACCGATCAGACACTGCAAACGGCGCTGCTCGACGATTGGACACAGGCGGTCCAAGGCATCGCGCCCGGACAAGGCCCGCAAATCGCCGCCTGGCGGGCGCATCGCGCCCGCCATATCGCCCTCGCCGACTCACGACTGACGGTAGGTCATCGGGATGTATTGGGCTGGCTGAAGCGGCCTTAGAACCCGCTCAGAGTATCCTGGCCAGCTCGTCCATCGCCACCGGGGCCAGGGAATCGCCACGCGGTGGATTCAGATCGAAGTCGAACAGCATGTCCTGGCCCATGCGGAACAGCCGCACGGCCGGACGCAGACACTCCGCCAACGAATCGATCGCCGGCAGACGAATCCCCGGCCGCCCGGAACCGATCAGCAGGGGAGCCACCGCCAGTTGCAACCGGTCCAGCAACCCAGCTTGCAGGAATCCGGATACGGTAGCGCCCCCGCCTTCCACGAATAACCGGCGCAGGCCGCTGGCGGACAATACTTCCCGGACGGACGCCAATTCCAGACGCCGGCCGCGAGCGGGCACACTCAACACCGTCGCCTTTCCCAAACGCGATGTCCTTTTCATGCCCGGCTCCCGCGCCTGGATGACCAATGTCGGCGCGAGTCCGTCGTCGAAGATTCGGTGACTCGCGGGTAATCGCAGGCCGGGATCGAGCACCACCCGCACCGGGTTTTCACCGGCCACCCGGCGGGTGGTCAAACGCGGATCATCCGCCGCCACCGTGCCGGCGCCGACGATGATGGCGTCGCACAAGGCGCGCATACGATGGAGATGGGTCAGGTTCTCGGGTCCGGTCACATAGCAGGAATCGCCGTTCTCGGTAGCGATATGGCCATCCAGGCTCTGTCCGAGATGGGCGACCACCCAAGCCTGGCCGGACACCGGATCGAGCAGGGGCAAATACAGATCGAACAAAGCGCGCACCGCCGGGTGCAGCGCGTCGTTGAGCCGCCAGCCCGCCGCGCCACGGGCCAGCACGACGCCGGGATCATCGGCCGGCAGCGCGACCGGCAACCCCTCGGCGCCGATTCCATGAGCCCAGGACCCAACCGGGTCCATAGCCGCGAACCCCGGCCGCAAACCCAGAATGAATAGCCAAGCCGATTCAGGCGTGAGTTGCGCTGGGTTTTGGCAGGCGCCGATGCCGGGCAATGAACTCACCGTGCGCATGCCCCATCGACTTGAATTGCATGCGGTATGGGGAATTTCTGCGCGGTAAATCGGTCAGTCGAATTGTTCACCGATTCGCCTGCCGGCTGACGTCGTCCTGAGAGGGCCGCGGGATAAACCATTTTCATAGCGTTGTCGCCGTCAATTACTTTATGAGGGTACCATGAACCCAACCAATGAGTTAGACCGTATACCGATCTGGGATCTACCCGTGCGCCTGTTCCACTGGCTGGTGGTGACGTTGTTCATCGTATCCTTCGTCACCGGCCAAATCGGCGGCAACGCCATGATTTATCATATGTATTCCGGCTATAGCATCCTGGCTTTGGTCATTTTCCGCGTACTCTGGGGATTCTTCGGCAGCACGTCCGCGCGGTTTTCCCATTTCGTGCGCGGACCGGCCGCCTTTTTCTCTTATGCCAAGACCCTGCCGCGTCGCGTGCCCTCCTACACCCCAGGGCACAATCCCGTCGGTGGCGGCATGGTCGTCGTATTATTGGCGTTATTGCTGGTTCAAGCCGTCACCGGCCTTTTTGCCAATGACGATATTTTCATCGAAGGCCCCCTGGCTGGCTGGGTTAGCAAGGAAACCAGCGACTGGCTGACGGGCATTCACGAAATCAATATCGACCTATTGCTCATCCTGGTCGGACTGCATGTCGCCGCCGTATTGTTCTACTTGCTGTATAAGCGGGAAAACCTGGTGGAACCGATGGTGACCGGCAACAAGCGCGTCGCCGGAGAACCTAAGACCTCCATCGTTTTTCCTAGCCTGTGGCGGGCGCTGCTACTGGCCCTGCTGGCGGCCGGGGGTGTCCTGGTGCTGGTCGGCGCGGGGTGATCCGCTCTCGCCCCCTCGCCTGAATTGAAAAAGCCGCGTCGACACGCGGCTTTTTCGTTATCGGGACGATCAATGCTTGACGCGGAAATCGTCGTGACAGGACTTGCACACCTTGGCCACTTCACCGATCTGCGTCTTGATGGCGCCCTCATCGCCGCTGGCCGCCACTTCCGCCAGCTTGGCCGATTCGCTTCCCATCTTCTCGAACAGGTCTTTGAACTTGTCGGGCTCCTCCCAGATGGTTTCTTTCGCCGTGGTTTTCTCCTTCTCGCCCTTGTCGGCGCCAGGAGGAAACCCTTCCAGCGGTAGAGCCGCAAGATATTCCAGACGCTCCGCATTACGCTTCGCCAGCGCCGCATCGAAGGGAACCTTGCCCTTCAACATCCCGCCCAGGGGACCGAAATTCCATCCGATCACCTCCATCGTGGCCTTCCGGTATTCAATCGCATCGTCGGGCTTTACCGCCGCATAGACGGTGCTGGCGGTAATCCCGACGAGAACCGCGCCCAGGGCAGCTTTTTTCAACACTTTCATATCAAACCTCCACATTGGAAATTTTGCGTAAGCGGAATGATTGGACAATGTGGGGGGCATGATCCTGTGGCATCCGGTCATACTCCCTACCAGAGGTATAACACCGCCGGACACGGATAATTCCCTTGGATGACGAGAAAATTATTCAACCGGGCCTGTTAAGCCACTCGGGCGAACGGAGGGAATAATAGGGACTGTCCTCATCCTCCCCACCCAACGTACTGATAAACAAGGCCAAGACAATAGGGATTACGGCGATAACCACCAGATAGACCGGCCGCAACACCCGGCCGAGGCTGCCGCCCCGCGGTGGCAACCGTTCGCTGAGCGCGTCGGCGAAGAAAACCAGACCCAACAACGCCAGAGCCATGGGCGGCGCATCGGTCAGCAACAGGACCAAACCCAGTAATATCAACCAGGCCCCACCCGCGCCGAAGACACCGACCAGGCCGAATTCATCGCGCGCCTTCGGCCAGTTCCACAGCATGAATCCGCCCACCGCCGTCGCCAGCGCGAAAGCCAATTGGCCCAACGCCAGCGAGGCGGACACCAGGGCCACGCCGCCCAATCCCAGCGCGGCGCCGAACAGCATCGCCCCGGCCATGTCCGTCCGGCGCCGGACTCGGTCCAAGCGCCAGAACACCAGCAACGCATACCCATAAAGAAACCCCACCGCGAGCAGCACGCCGGGTCGTGGAACGAGCATCCAATTCGCGGCCAGCCAAAGGAAGACCAGCAACGGCCAAAGCAGCGCCATCAGAACAGGCAAGCCGCGCCCGGACGGCCAGCGATCGAGTGCGAATCCCAGCAACAAACTGCCCATCAGCAAAAAGGGCAGTTTCTGCAAGGCGGAATGCGGCGGCAGGGACAAGCCCAGTATCAATACCGTCACTAGCCACAGCGCGCCGCCTATGGCCAGACTCGCCAGGCGTGGCCCCCAGAGATTGCCCAACGCACCGCGAACGACGGCCGTCAGGGCGAAGGCCAGCAACAAGGGTAACAACACGCTTTGTATCAAAGGATGATTGAGATCCATGGTCAATCCGCCCTCCCGGAGCAATGGCCGTTCTGCCGAACGAGTTTCGTCTTACACAATACCTTGGGGCCTCACCGACAAGCCACGTAGAACAACATCCTCGCGAAAACCGCCTATCGCGCATCGCTTGAGTCGATCACGGAATCCAGCATCCGACGCAAAACAGAGTAGCACTGCGCCGGCCCCAGATCCTCTGAACTTGCACCGAAACGAAGCACATGTCTCGGTTTGGGGACACCACGAAAGTGCGCGACCCCTGTGATAAACCCGATAGTTGTGATTCAGGCTGGGTAATTGGCGCTTGGCATATCGCTTGCAAAATCCGTCGAAAAAATAAGCAAATCCCAACAACCATTTCATAACCATTCCCAACTACTTCTGCGAAGTCACTTATGAATGCTCCCTCTCCTCATGCCAAAGCTACTTCCGTCGCAATCATGGGCAGCGGCGGCGCCGGCGCCATCACCACCGGCAGCTTGTTGCTGGAAGCCGCTGGCCGAGCTGGCTGGTACGGATTGTTGACCCGTTCGGTCGGCCCTCAGATCCGCGGTGGCGAAGCCCTGGCCATGGTGCGACTGGCCCCCACGCCTGTCACCAGCCATGGCGATCACTTCCATGTGCTGCTGGCCCTGGATTGGAACAACGCCAATCGCTTTATCGACGAGGTCCCCCTCACGGCGGACAGCCTGATCATCGCCGACAGCGAAGGGGGCGATCCACCTCCCGCGTTGCTGGCTTCCGGGGCCCGGTTAGTCACCTTGCCGCTCACCGATATGGCCGAAGACATGGAGGGGGTACGGCCAAACGTCCTAGCCCTGGGCGTACTGGCGGAACTGCTCGGCGTTCCCGCCGAAGAGGCCACTCAAGCGGTCATCCGCACCCTGGGCGGCAAGGGTCTGTCGGCCGCCCACGCGGCGGACGCCATCGCCTCCGGTGGACAATTGTCCACGACCTTTCCCCATTCACATCCACTGGCTCCGACCGAAGGACGCAACGGCGATACGCATTGGCTGATCACCGGCAACGAGGCGGCGGCCCTGGGCGCGCTGCGCGGCGGCGTGCGGTTCGCGGCCGTTTACCCCATCACCCCGGCCACCGATTTGCCGGAATGGATGGCGCCTCGTTTGAAAAAGCTGGGCGGCCATTTGATTCAGGCCGAGGATGAGATCGCATCGATCAACATGGTCCTTGGCGCCTCGTTCGGCGGCGCCCCGTCCATGACCACGACCTCCGGACCCGGCCTGGCGCTGATGGCCGAGACCCTGGGATTGGCCGTCGCCGCCGAAGTGCCCGCCGTCATCATCAATGTCATGCGCGGCGGACCGTCCACCGGCATTCCCACCAAGTCCGAGCAATCCGATCTGAACATCGCCCTGTATGGGTTGCACGGCGACGCCCCCCATATCGTTCTGGGCGCGCAATCGGTGGCCGATTGTCTGACCACGACGCACTGGGCGGTGCAACTTTCGGAGGCGCTGCAATGCCCGGCCATCATGCTGTCCGATCAATTCCTCGGGCAGGCCAAAACGTTGTGCGAACGGCCCGAGCCCTTAGTCGACGCCCCGCCCCGCCGGGTCGCGGAAGCCGGCAACGGACGTTATGACCGCTACGCCGTGACCCCGGACGGTATATCGCCGATGTCCATACCCGGTACGCCCGACTTGCAGTACACGGCCGACGGCCTGGAACACAACGCCCACGGCACTCCTTCCAGCGGCGCGGCTGATCATTCAGCCCAACTCGACAAACGCCGGGCCAAGCTGGAACTCTTCGATTACGGCGATCTCTGGGCGGAAATCGATGGCGAGGGCGAAACCGTCATCATCACTTGGGGCTCCACTTCCGCGGCCGCCTTCGAGGCCGCGGCTCAAGCCCGTCTGGCGGGCTTAGCGGTCAAGGTCATCGCCCCACGCCTGTTGTCGCCGGTGCAACCCGCCAAGATGGCGCAAGCCCTGAACGGCGCCGAGCGGGCGCTGATCGTGGAACAGAGCCATTCCGCTCAGTTCTATCACTACCTGCGCGCCCACTACGCCTTGCCTGACGCGGTCGAGGTCATCAGCAAACCGGGTCCTTTGCCCATCCGTCCGGGCGCCATTCTCCATCACCTGCTGAACAGGAACTAATCGATCATGGGTCAAGCAGAAGTTATCACCCCGATGTATTCATCCAAGGACTACAAATCCACTGTCAAGCCGATCTGGTGCCCCGGTTGCGGTCACTTCGGCGTCGAGTCCTCATTGTTTCGGGCGTTGGCCCACCTGAATCTGCCGCCGGAACAAGTAGGCATCGTCTCTGGCATCGGCTGTTCGTCGCGGATTCCCGCCTACACGCAATGCTATGGCTTTCACGGCGTCCACGGCCGCGCCCTGGCCGCGGCCACCGGCCTGAAACTGGCCCGCCCGGAACTGACGGTCGTCGTCACCAGCGGCGATGGCGATGCCTTTTCCATCGGCGGCAATCATTTCATCCATGCGTGCCGGCGCAACGTGGATATGACCTTGCTGGTGATGGACAACGAAGTCTACGGCATGACCAAAGGCCAACCGTCGCCCACCACGCCCGGCGACTGGGACAGCAAGATCGCGCCGGGCGGCACCGGGGTGAATCCCTTCGCGCCGATGGCGGTGGCGCTGGCGGCCGGGGCCAACTTCATCGCCCGCGGTTTTGCCGGCGATCCCAACGGGGTCGCCAAGATTCTGGTGGAAGCCATTCAGCATCCGGGCCTATCCTTCGTGCAGGTGCTCAGTCCCTGCATCACCTACCGGCCGGAGGAAAAGTTCTGGAAAAAGACCGTGCATCCCAATCCCGTCGCGCCCACCCGTGATCCCGCCGAAGCCGGACATCGTCTGCTCAGTGACGACGGTTTCACCACTGGCGTGTTCTTTATCGGCGATCGCCCCATCTACACCGCTGCGGTGGGTGTTGGCGAGGGCAGCCTGGACGAAATCGAGGAGCATTTGGCGATATGAATGCTGCGATCAACTCCCTGGATGAACTGCTCACGCACGCCCATGCCCTGGAGCACGAGGCCGTGGAACGCTACGAAGAACTGGCGGGCCAGATGGAGGTCCACAACAAACCGGAACTGGCCCAGCTGTTTCACAAAATGGCGGCGCTTGAGCAACAGCACGTGGACAAGGTGAAATCCCTGGCCGGCGGACAACCCCGCCGTCTAGCGCCGTGGGATTATTCGTGGCAGACCGAGGAATCGCCCGAAAGCGTGCCGGTGGGCGGAGGCCACTATCGCATGAATCCGTATCAGGCGCTTAGTCTGGTATTGGCCTCCGAGGAGCGGGCCGAATCCTTCTTCTCTGGCGTCGCGACGCACACCACCGATCCCGTGGTACGGGAAACCGCCACTCAATTCGCCTTGGAGGAGAAGCAACACGCCGAACTGTTGCGCGAATGGTTGACCCGTTATCCCAAACCGGCGGCGGACTGGAATCAAGACCTGGACGATCCGGTCTCCCAGGAATAAACCGGCGCGTGCTCTAGCCGCCGTTCGTTCTTCAAGGGGTTGAATGGAGCGATCAAGGCTGCGCGCTGGGGCCTTGATCGATGACCCGCACGGGTTCGTCCGCCGGAAAGCGTTGCGCGCACCGGCGGATGAATTCCGCGACATCGGGCGGTTGTTCGCCATAGAACAGATGCGTCGCGCAGGCGCAGTCGGACGCCCCGAAACCGGCGATGCCGTCCTTTTGTCCCTCCAGCCCAGCCCAGACTGTTGCCCAATCGTGTTCGCGACGCACGGCCTGCACGCCGAACACGGTCATGACCGTTTCAGCGGCGGAACGCAGATAATCGATATGCCAGTGCGGCCGACGAGGCGGTCGGGCGTGATGGCCCAGCCGGGCGGCCAATCCTCCCGGCCCGAAGGCGCTGCCGACATAGCCGTAATAGCCGGCAACGATGAGTTGTTCGCCCAAACGGCCTATGCCGATCCGCTGGGATCGAGCGGCGTGCAAGACCAGAATGTACGTGCCTTTGGCCCTTGGCGGAAATGCGGTCAACGGCAAGTCTTGCCATTTCACCCGGTCATGACCACCACCCCTTCGGCCTTCTCCCGGCGATGTTCGCGGGGCCGGCCCTTGGCGCGGAAGGCGTCGAGCAATTCGGTCTCGCGCTGTTTGGTATGCTCAATATAGCGTTGCTTGACCACCCCGTAGCCTCGAATCTGTTCGGGCAGGGCGGCGAGTTCTATGGCCATCGGGTAATTCTCGGCTTCGAGACCGCCCAGGATTTCGTCGAGCAAAGTCTCGTATTCGCCGATCAGTTGCCGTTCCCGTTGCCGTTCCGGGCTGCCGCCGAAGATATCCAGACGGGTGCCCCGCAACACCTTGAACAAGGCCAGTGCGCGAAACGCTTTCAACATCCAGGGACCGAATCGACGTTTACGGGGCCGGCCGGTGCGCGGGTCGGGCTTGGCGAGCATCGGCGGCGCCAGATGGAACACCAGTTGGTAATCGCCCTCGAAGCCGGCCTTAACCTGTTCCAGAAACGCGCCGTCGCTGTATAGCCGCGCCACTTCGTATTCGTCCTTGTAGGCGAGCAACTTGTAGTAATAACGCGCCACGGCTTCGGTCAACGGATAGCTGGCCACCGTGGCGATACGGCTTTCCACTTGCCGAACCTGTTCGACCCGTTGGCTGTAGCGACGGGCATACGCGGCGTTCTGGTAGGCGGTCAGCCACTGCACGCGGCGCTCGATCAACTCGTCCAACGTCTTGGATTGGCGCTGGGAATCGGACGGCTGCGTGGCGGGCGCGACCAACCGCTCGACCGCCGCGCGATCGTGAGCGGCGCGCCGGCCCCACAGAAAACTGCGACGATTGGCTTCGATCGCAACCTCGTTCAATTCGATGGCTTGCAGCAACGCCGCTTCGCTTACCGGCACCAGGCCCTTCTGGTAGGCGAAGCCCAGCATGAACAGATTGGTCGCGATGGAATCGCCCAGCAAGGCCGTCGCCAAGCGGCCCGCATCCAGAAAGTCCGCCTGGCCTTCGCCGACGGCCGTTTGAATCACCTCCTCCAGCGCCCGTTCGGGAAACTGGGGGTCGCGGAAGCGGTTCACATCCCCGCTGCTGGCCTGCGCCGCGAAAGTGCGGACGAACTCACTGGTGATCGCCTGACTGCTGTTGACCACGGCGCGGGTCAGACCTTGCTGCATCTTGGCCAAGGTTTCGTTGTTCGCCGTCACCACGATGTCGCAACCGATCACCGCATTCGCCTCGCCCGCCGCGATGCGCGCCGCGTAAAGCTGTTCCGGCCGGGCGGCGAAGCGGATATGCGACCACACCGCGCCGCCTTTTTGCGCCAGTCCCATCATGTCCAGGGCGGTGACGCCCTTGCCTTCCAGATGCGCCGCCATCCCCAGCAAGGCGCCGATAGTCACTACGCCGGCGCCCCCCACGCCGGTCACCAGAATGCCGTAGGGGGTATCCAGCGCGGGCAATTCGGGATCGGGCAGTTCCGGGAAATCCTGTTCAGTGACATCCAACGCCTGACCTTTGCGCAATCGGCCGCCTTCCACGGTCACGAAGCTGGGACACAGGCCGTCGAGACAGGAATAGTCCTTGTTGCAGGACGATTGATCGATGCGACGCTTGCGACCCAGTTCGGTTTCCAGCGGCGCCACCGACAGGCAATTGGACTGCGTGCTGCAATCCCCGCAACCCTCGCAGACCCGGTCGTTGATCAACACGCGCTTGGCGGGATCGGGAAAAAGCCCCCGCTTGCGCCGACGCCGCTTTTCGGCGGCGCAGGTCTGATCGTAGACCAACGCCGACACGGCGGGATATTCGCGCAGTTCCCGTTGCACGGAATCGAGTCGCTCGCGCGGATGAATCGCCACGCCGGGCGCGAACCCGGCGTTTTCCCGGTATTTGTTCGGCTCGTCGGTCACCACGACGATGCGTTCCACGCCTTCCGCTTCCAACTGGCGGGTAATCTGGGGCACGGTCAAAGGCCCGTCCACGGGCTGGCCGCCGGTCATGGCCACGGCATCGTTGTAGAGAATTTTGTAGGTGATGGGCACATTGGCGGCGACCGCCGCGCGGATCGCCAGCAAACCCGAATGGAAATAGGTGCCATCGCCGAGATTGGCGAACACATGCGGCGTTTCCGTGAAGGGCGCCTGACCGATCCAGGGCACGCCTTCCCCGCCCATCTGGCTGAAGGTCTGCGTCGTGGCCGGACTCAACCACGTCGCCATGTAATGACAGCCGATGCCGGCCAAGGCCCGGCTGCCTTCGGGTACGCGCGTCGACGTGTTGTGCGGGCAGCCGGGACAATAATGCGGTACCCGCAGGAGGGAGGCATGCGGCTGGGCCAGCGCCTGTTCCTTGGCTTCCAGAAAGGCCAGCCGGGACTGAATGCGTTCCGAGGTATGGAAGCGCGCGATACGGCCGGCAATGGCGCGCGCGATCATCGCCGGCGTCAGATCGCTGGCCGCCGGTAACAGCCAGTCGCCGTGCGGCAGCGCCCATTCGCCTTTCTCGTCGAATTTGCCGATCACACGCGGGCGTACGTCCTCGCGCCAGTTGTAGAGTTCCTCCTTGATTTGGTATTCCAATAGCTGACGCTTTTCCTCGACGACCAGAATTTCTTCCACGCCTTCCGCGAACTGCCGCACGCCCACCGCTTCCAGCGGCCAGACCATGCCGACCTTGTAGACCCGGATGCCGATCTCGGCCGCCTGCTTTTCGTCTATGCCCAGATCGTCCAAAGCCTGGCGCACGTCCAGATAGGACTTGCCGGAGGTGATGATGCCCAGCCGTGGCCGGGGACTGTCGAGCATGATCCGATTGAGCCGGTTGGCCCGACAATAGGCCAAGGCGGCATAGAGCTTGTAATGCAGCAGACGCTCTTCCTGCACCAACGGCGGATCGGGCCAACGGATGTTGAGTCCCCCCGGCGGCAGAGTGAAATCCTCGGGCAGCACGATCGACACGCGTTGCGGCGATACTTCCACCGAAGCCGAGCTTTCCACGGTATCGGCGATGGCCTTGAAAGCCACCCAGCATCCCGAATAGCGGGACAGCGCCCAACCGTGCAAGCCGTAATCCAAATATTCCTGAACCCCGCACGGCACGAGCACCGGCATCATCACGCCTTTGAACACGTGATCCGTCTGATGCGGCAGCGACGAGGATTTAGCGGCGTGATCGTCACCGGCCACCACCAACACGCCGCCATGCGGCGATGTGCCGGCGGCGTTGGCGTGCCGGAACACATCGCCGCTACGATCCACGCCCGGTCCCTTGCCGTACCACAGCGCGAACACTCCGTCGTATTTGGCGCCGGGATACAGATTGACCTGTTGGCTTCCCCACACGGCGGTCGCGGCCAGATCTTCGTTCACACCCGGCTGAAAGCGGATATGGTGCTCATCCAGATGGTTTCGTGCCTGCCACAGGGTTTTATCCAGTCCGCCTAGCGGCGAACCGCGATAGCCCGATATGAACCCGGCCGTATTCAATCCCGCCGCCAAATCCCGTTGACGTTGCAGCATGGGCAGGCGCACCAAAGCCTGAATGCCGCTTAGATAAACCCGGCCTTGTTCCAGGGTGTATTTGTCATCGAGACTTGCCGCCGTTTTAGCCATCGCCACTCCTCCGACCGCGCGCCTTTGCGAGCGAAGCGCGCCAAACCGAGACCGTGTCGACTCGGCGGATTAGGCTAGACTGGCTGCCAGCCGTTGCCCCGTCGAGTCCGGATTAAGGGCGTCACATCAAAGCCCCTTCTTTAGTAACAACGCATGGGCGATATCATCGGCATTGTCGGCCGTGACGCCCAATTCATGACAGACCTTGCGCAATCCGCCCAAAACCACGGGATCGTTCAACCATTCCGGATCGCCGATCACATCCATGCGTTTACCGATCTGGTAAAGCCGCTGCCTTTCCGGATCGGTCGCCAGAAATCGATCCAGCACACCAAGGATAGCTGGCTTGGCGTCCGGTAACCGGCCTTCGACCTGCGGCAGCAGATTGAGAAAATGATCGCTGACCAACTGACTGCCGATGCCCTGCAGATGTTCCACGAACAAACGGATTTCCGCGACGATCTGCAGGTCGCCACAGCGTTTGAACAATCCAGCCCGATAATCCTCGTCCAGCGGTGTGTCGGGCGGAATGGCGAGACTGCGCAGGCGGATGAAATCGGGGTTGATCTGGTTGAGGGCGGCCGCGCTTTCCAGGGCATGTTCGCGGGACAGTTCCTGACCGCCCAGGCCCGGCATGTAATATTCGGAGAGTTCGATGCCGGCGGCTTTGACCTTGGAACCGGCCATGATCTGAATAGCTTGCGTGGCGCCTTTCTTGATCCGGGACAAAACGCTGTCGGCGCCTGACTCGAAACCGATATGCAGGCGATTCAATCCGGCATGGCGCAGGGCTTCCAAATCAGTCTCGTGCATACGGGCGACGTTTTGCGAACGGGCATAGGAGGTGACACGCCGCACCGAGGGAAAGCAGCCTTTAAGATGGGTGAGAATCGCCAGTAGATTCGGTGGCTTGACGATCAGACTGTTGGCATCCTGAAGAAACACGGCGGTCATACCGCTGGCGAACCAGTGCAGAGCCACGCGAAATCCCAGTTGCTCCGTGTCCGGTAACCGGGCGGCAATCTGGCGCACCTCCGCCAGTTCCAAATCGCCATCATCCTTTACCAGGCCGCGCAAAGTTTGCGTATGCCCGTAGAGGATATCGATGTCCTGAATGACATCCTCGACCGGGCGAAGCGTGAAACGCTTGTCCTTAAAAACGGGACAAAAGGTGCAACGGTTCCAATTACAATTGCGGGTAATGCGCAGGCACAGGCTATGCGCCTCGCTGGGGGGTCGAATCGGCCCTTGTTCGACACCTTGATAGGGTTGGGCGGAATTCATCGGTACGGTCTCGTGGTCGCGCTGATTGGGCTTGGTCAGTAATTATTGACCACAAAAAGAGGGACTTTGAGCCAGTCATTTGTCGCCGATCACGAAATCGTGATTCTTTCTCGCCGGCGGAGACCGGACGCGCATCATTCCTGGCCCCGATCCGAGCGTCCGGTGCGGATCGTGTCCACCGGCGTCGATGGGATTACGGCGGCGGCTCTTTACCTAGCCGTTCGAAACACCGATCGATCGCGCGGCTCTTATCGTGACGCAAGGATTCGATTTCGGAGGGTGTCAACATCCTGACCGCCGCGGAGGAGGTATCGGGCTTCGGATTCGGTGAGTCGGTCGAATCCGTAGCCAAATTCCGCCCGCCACCAGATTTCGAGTGGCCCATATCGTTCTCTCAAATTTTCGCAAGTCTCTGTTGAAATTGCTATTTTCGCCGAGTACTGCTTACCGGTCAAAACCGCGGCGAGCAACACATAACCGCCTTGGCTTTCAATATGACCTTTCAGGCTCGCGAGGGCGCCACCCTGGATCAGCGTATCGTCGACGATGATGGCGCAAGCTCCAGCGGGGAAGGCGCCGTCGAATGGTGGGCTGTTCGCCAAACGATGGAACCCGTCAGCTCCGGTTCGGGATACTTTGGCCGCCTGAATGATTTCCCGGTTGATCGGCCATCCCAGGCGGTACGACAAAAGCGATGCGAATGCCGTGGGAATTTCATTGACGCTGATCGCCTCCATACCATGGACTGCTACCACGATAGGCTTTGCGCCCGTCAGTTGCCGCCGGATCTCCTCAATCGCAACATCACTGACGATGGCCTGCACGACCCGTAAAGCGGCATCGATATCGCCCGCTTTTGCCACTTCATAATCCGGATGGCGAGTAGCGGAGCGCAACGGTGCGTGAATGACTACGTCGGGGAAGTCGCGCCAATCGGTACGAACGGCGTTCGGTAACGGCAAGTTTAGCTCCCTTTGCTCTGGATCGGCGTCGGCCACCGGTACGCCGTGGCCGGACCGTACCGGTTGGGTCGGGGCCGATCAATGGGTTGGCTTGGATTGTAATTCCATCCCGAATCGGGTGCGATTTCTCTGCCACGTTAGCATCTGCATATGCAGGATCGGTCACGGGATGGTTCATCTCCACGGGCGTGGAACGCCGCACGGCTTGCAACACGCGCTGCGGCATAAGATTAGCCGGCAAAAGATCGAAGTGGCATTGCGCTCCATTCAATACCAGGGAGCAAACAGCAATCCCGACTCCCGCGAAGGGGAGTTGGTCACGCTGTCGCAAAACGGCGTGATGCTCATGTTTCGGGGCAATGCGCTATACAACGCCTACATCCCAGGGCGGGATGCCTGGACGTATTTCAAGGACCAAGTCAAAGAGCCGATTAAAAAACATGGCCCAGCCCCGCATATTGATCATTGAGTTTTACGGTTACGCCTTCCGGGCGTCCGTCAATGGAGCCGGTCCCGAGGATGGGTTTACGCCCGCCGAGGCCGACGGCTGGTTTCCGCATTTTATCGAGTACCAGGAAGACGCCGAGGGGCGTTTTGTCTACCTCGACCAGCCCCAATGCGCGCACTTGCGGGGAGTGAAAAACAATATTGAGTGGATGCGCGCGCATCCCCGCCCGCATTTCGCGGAGGTTTACCCGGTCGCGCGGATTGATGAGGAATGGCCCGCCGGCGAGGTGAGCACCGTGAAGACCTTGGAGCACGTGACGTTGCTGGAAACGTTGGAAGCGTTGGCGGAGATTCTTCAGGCGCGCGACGCCCAGCGCAATAAATAAGATTCATGAATCTTTATCACGTGTAGTCATGTTGACCATGCCGATGCAATCAGCGATCACCGAGGGGCATTCGCACTTGCCTGGGGAAAATCAATGTATGCGACGGCGGTTCATCCCCACGGGCGTGGGGAACACGGTCCACACACTGATTAGGCCAGTCAGGGCGCCGGTTCATCCCCACGGGCGTGGGGAACACGATCATGAAGCCGTTAATGTCGAACAGCACACCGGTTCATCCCCACGGGCGTGGGGAACACTCATCGGCCGCGTCCTCAGATCTGGTCAGTAGCGGTTCATCCCCACGGGCGTGGGGAACACCAGCGCGGGCCACGCCGACCGCGCCTGGGCGTGCGGTTCATCCCCACGGGCGTGGGGAACACGGCGATCCGTTTCAGCAGGTAGCTGACTGTTGCGGTTCATCCCCACGGGCGTGGGGAACACTGGAACGGGAGCAAGCGGCGTTGAGAATGAAACGGTTCATCCCCACGGGCGTGGGGAACACTTTCATCGTTTCGCCCTGCCTTTATCAATAGCCGGTTCATCCCCACGGGCGTGGGGAACACAAGATTTTGCTGTCGTTCATTCCAGCCAAGATCGGTTCATCCCCACGGGCGTGGGGAACACAACGGTCTGCCCCGCCTTTTCCTCGGCAACAACGGTTCATCCCCACGGGCGTGGGGAACACGACCCGCCATCCCGTTGACTGTCAGGTGTTGACGGTTCATCCCCACGGGCGTGGGGAACACACATCCAGTTGCAAGCCGCATGGATGCGCTCGCGGTTCATCCCCACGGGCGTGGGGAACACCTCGCCGATCGCCGCAGCGAATATCGCGGTTGCGGTTCATCCCCACGGGCGTGGGGAACACGTCTGCTCCGTCGCAATGGCGGTCTGATACAGCGGTTCATCCCCACGGGCGTGGGGAACACCCCACGGGAAAATCCGCAGGGTCCAGATGGACCGGTTCATCCCCACGGGCGTGGGGAACACGAACGGGTACTGAACAACGTGCACTGGCCAGCCGGTTCATCCCCACGGGCGTGGGGAACACTCACTGAGGACGCGCTAGGGAAATGCTACCGACGGTTCATCCCCACGGGCGTGGGGAACACGCTTGAATCTGCGCCGCCAGTAAAACCCGGTCCGGTTCATCCCCACGGGCGTGGGGAACACGCTGAATAGCGACCCATATCTATCCACCGAGGCGGTTCATCCCCACGGGCGTGGGGAACACCACTATCCGGATCTAGGGCTGTTCTCCTCGACCGGTTCATCCCCACGGGCGTGGGGAACACGGACTATTCCTGGCCTCGCTCGCTCCAATCGTCGGTTCATCCCCACGGGCGTGGGGAACACGGGAAATCGCTGCTCAATCAGTGGCGCATTCTCGGTTCATCCCCACGGGCGTGGGGAACACCCCGGCATCCGGATCGAGATCGACGAAAGTCAGCGGTTCATCCCCACGGGCGTGGGGAACACGCTTATCGGCTTCCCGAGCACCCAGGGGGCCGCGGTTCATCCCCACGGGCGTGGGGAACACACGCGATGCCAGGGACACCGCTGTTTTTCAGCCGGTTCATCCCCACGGGCGTGGGGAACACACCTGGCCACTATCATTTCGCCGCTGGCCGCGCGGTTCATCCCCACGGGCGTGGGGAACACGCGAACGTCCGAATGACGCAGCAGTTTCGACACGGTTCATCCCCACGGGCGTGGGGAACACTTCATCAGCCGCTCGTTTTTGTGCGTCAGCGACGGTTCATCCCCACGGGCGTGGGGAACACCTCAATCGAAACGTCGAACGCTCGGCTGAGGACGGTTCATCCCCACGGGCGTGGGGAACACCCGTTCACGTAACTCGCGGACAGATTTATCTGCGGTTCATCCCCACGGGCGTGGGGAACACGGTGAGGATCAGTCCGCCATCAGGCACGGTGTCGGTTCATCCCCACGGGCGTGGGGAACACCTATTCGCTGCGCTCGCTCAGGTAGCGTGATGCGGTTCATCCCCACGGGCGTGGGGAACACGGGCGCCGGAAAGGAAGTCCGGCCTGTGGGCACGGTTCATCCCCACGGGCGTGGGGAACACACCATTTCTAACTTATTGTTGGAAATGGTAAAAAACAACGCTCAAAATTCCACCGGTGAATTTCAAGCCTACACATATAAATTCCCTTGCCAATTTTTTAAGGAACATCGACGTCCTATCCTTTTTCCTCCGACTCGGGAGGATGGAATGAAACCAACTTCAAACCATCCAGTTCCACTGGCATCCTCCGGTTTCTGCCCCAGGTTAGAAAATCGAATCCGGATTCCGTATTCGTGCTCCAGACCATCACGGCATTGCCGTCCTCAGCGCCTTCCACGACCTGCGACCAAATCATCTCCCGTACCCGCTTGGAAAGATCGCCCACGTAAACACCCGCCCTGACTTCCACCAACCAGATTGCCAATCGCCCGCGTAGGCGCGGCGGTACGTTTTCAACTACGATGACCAGCATCGCCCAAACTCTTGGGGTTGGGAATAGCCGGTGGAACGGCGTCGTCAGGGGGTTCCGGCTTTTCCAGACCGCCAGCTTCCAGAACATCCTCGATCGTCGGGATGATCTGCACCAATAACCGGGTTTGCCGGAATACATCCCGGCAAGCGAGCCGCACCGCACGCTCCGGTTCTCTGGGTTCCTGCGCGGCAATCCTGAAGGCCAGCGGCACAACGGTATCGAATTTAAACAAATCGGCTATGTCGTAAACGAAGGACAACGGTTTGCCCGTATGAATAAAGCCGATGGCCGGCGCATAACCGGCAGCCAGCACGGCGGCTTCGGTAATGCCGTACAAGCACGCGGTCGCGGAACTCACACAGCGATTGGGCAAATCACCCGAATCCCATTCTTCCGTATCGTAGTTTCTATGTTTCCACTTGACGCCATAACGCTTGGCCAACAACTCATACATCTTGCGCACCCGCGCGCCTTCGATACCCCGTAACTGCTGAACGCTGCGACGTTCCGGCGGCTTTTCCTCGAAGCGAATTTCGTACATCTTGCGCACGACCTTCAGGCGAGTCTCCTCGTTTAACGCCAATTGCGCCTGATACAACAATCGGTCCGCACGCGCGCCGCCCGGTTGCCCAGACGCGTAAAGTCGCACCCCGGCCTCGCCCACCCACACCAGCAAGGCGCCCACCCGCGCCGCCAATGCCGCCGCCCGATGTGATACCCGTGTGCCTGGCTCCAACATGATGCAGGCAATCGAGCCCACCGGAATATGCGTGCGTATTCCGTTAACGTCGATTACCACAAACGCACCATCCAATACGTCGATTTCCCCCTTCTCGATAAAGATCAGGGAGATTCGTTCCTTCATGGCAATGGGCTTCAGTGGAGGCAGCATCGCGATGCAACGCCTGTTGTTATAGGGGTCGGCACGGGCTAAATCCGCCGCACCAGCATCAACCCACAACCAAAAGCCTTGGCCGGGCCTACGCCATTTTCGAGCAGCTCGACCAGCAAGCGCGGATCGGCTACCTGTAGTACGCCTTCAAACGATACCGGCGCCAATTTCCCGCCACGGTGGCCTTTGCGAAAGTAGAGTGGCGGATTAGGTTGTACCGTTACCGCTTCCACACTCGCCGCACCGCCAAACTTGCGACCCAACCAAGCTTTTTGTTCTTCCTCCTTTATCAGCGGTACCCGACATTTTTCCGACTGTTTTCCGGGTTTCGCGGATTTTTCGGCGTCCACGATCGTCTTGATCGGGTTGGCCGTCAGCACGAACGCCAACCGCTGCCCCAACTGTGGCTGAGGACTGAATTCACGCGTACCCAAAAGCGAGATTCTTTCAGCCTGGGAAGGCGCTCGTCGAGATTGCAATAAACCGCGAAACGGCAACCCCGCCCGATGTTGCTCTATCCGAAACAGGAAGGTTCGTTGACGTTGATCGTCGTCAGGGAACAACCGCCATAGCCTTTGGTGAAAATGGTAGGGGTTGCGGGCGAGATCCCAAGGTATTTCAAAGCGACTCAGAAACATCCGATTGACCTCCCTGATCCGAATGAACGTAAGTCCAGCGGGCGCCAAATTGGCGGTGCGGACCGTGCAACGGCACGTCACGGATTTGCAGCGGTCGGTTGTTCCGCATGGATTCGCCTTCGCCGTAAATCACGCCCGCTCCCAGACTCACCTGCGCCAACGCCGCCTTGGCCTCTTCGGCTTCGACGATTCCTCCGAAGAGCGGACGCGCCAGCGGACAGGAACGACGACCCAGAAACGGCGTGTAGACGGGCTTTTGCACCGCGTTGGCGATTTCCTCCAGGCCGAATGATGCGCCCGAACGCCCTTCGACCGCCACCGTGAAAGCCGCATCGAACAGGTACTCCCGGCGCGAAACCACGGGGTTTTTATTGATCGATCCATCGACCTTGCGCGCCCCCAAGACAGTATGGAAATCGGGCAGTTTGACAGCGCGTTTGTTCGATGTTGATGGCTCGATTCGTTCAGGCCGTGGTACGCAACTATCGGCGCGGACCGTGAACTCGACGCTTTCCGCCAGTCCCCTTTGCCCTTCTTGATCGTGTCGATCCAATCCCAGGCAGGCGCCGAGCAATCCCAACAACCCGCTGCGGGTGGGGAACAGATGGCTCGGTCGGAAATCCTCGAAGGTATGGCCACCCCACGCTTGCATCAGTCCATCCAAACGCAAAATCAGAAATTGCGGCATGGTTGACCCCTTATGAAGCCTTGCCGCCGTCATTGGCGATCCAATGCTTGATGTCTTTGAAAGTACCGAAAGTCGCCAGGTCTTCCGGCCAAGCGTTATCGGAATCTTTTTCCGCTTTCTCCCATGGGCGGTTGTCGACGCAAAAGGCCGCCGCCTGTTCATTCAAACCATAGGCTTGATTAAGCCGTCGCCAATACCCGGTGAGTTCCAATTCCGAGGGCGCAAGATAGCCACTGGAGGGCTTGGTCCGGATCGGTATCTCGAAGGCATTGGCCAGCGATACCGGCATATCGGAGAAACTGACGATGGCGAAATCCGCCAGATTGTCGGCGGCGAACGGCTGACGCTTGGCGCTTGGAACCACAGTAGCCAGTAAATGAAAAACGTGTTTGGCGATATCCAGCGCCCTCTGGCGCGATTCGGCCGTTTCCGCACTGGCCATGTTCTCGATCAAACCGAGATTGAACTGCAGTTGCTTGAGATTCAGACTGGCGTAACGGTAGAAAACGCCGGCTGAAAATTCCTGGGTGTTGAGATGACCGGCTCCGGTTTCGCCGGCGTCTTGCGTCAAATCGTCGACGGCGGTAAACCAGTCCACATCCTGCGGTTCCACGGCGTGCGTGGTAATGGCGTGAGCAACGGCCAGCGAACCGTCCACGGGCAGATGCGTCATCAGGCCGCTGGTCGCCATCCGGCCGGACAAGGCGATATCGATGGATTTGCCTATCGCCTCCCGAAAAGGACGGGATTCCTTCTCGATTCGTTTTTCCAGCTTTTTGGAGTCGATACCTTCCGAACGACCCTGTTGGATCAGATCGCAAAAATAGGCCACTTCCTCGACGGACCAGGGCGCTACGGCGTCGGCCTCGGTTTTCTCCGTAATCTCCTCCTCTTTACCGGACATCCATTGCAGGGCCTGCGCAATCAGTTCCGGTTCGTAACGATCCTTGAGCAATTCCGCCACGCGCGCCTGCAACTTCCCCAGATCGCGGGTTCGCATGGACCGAGACCCGAGATGCAAAGCGTAATGCTGGCTGGTGCGCATCGCCCGCTTCAGACTTTGGCTGGAGATTCTGATGCGTTTCACACCGCCGAAAATGGCGGTTTTCTGCATGTTCATATCGTCTCGATTGAGACAGGAGGGGCTGTGTGAAATCAAAACATGGAAATTAATGTAGTTCTTTTCGTTCATCAGTGTTTTCCTTTCGATGTGGCATATTGGGCCAGATAAAAATCCTCTACGAACTTGCGTTTGCTATGGGCTCCCCAAAACCAGAGCGTTTTCCCGAATTCATTCCAATCCACGGTCGGTTTGATATGCATGACCAATCGGCGTAATTGAATAACGTCGGCATCCGGTTCGGCGCGCGCGATTTGAATCACGCGCATTTCGGTGACGTTCCTTTCCGGTAATTGCCTGGCCAGCGGCTGGGAATGGGCCGCGTGATCGCACCAGGGCAGCAGGAAGGCCAGACGCAAATGCTGAGCATTCGGCCGTTGTCCTGGGAATAACCGGTACAAAGCCGGGGTCATCAGCAGATCGTCGGGTTCGGCTACCCGCCGCAAATCCGCTTTTTGCCCCGGTGTCAGTGTCGTGAAACCCTGATGAAGCGCCACAAAATCAGGTACATCTGGAAGGGATGATGCATTCATGGCTCTATGCTCTCCGTGAGCTTTGAAAGATCGTTGTCGAGTGTTCTCCGCGCCCAGGCGATGATGGGTATCAGCTCGGGTTTTTGGCAATAGGGATTGGTGAGTTCGTCGAAAATCCTATGGCAGGTCTTCACTATTCGTTCGCTAAAAGTCCTCCGCGCCTGTTTCCAGTCCTTGAAAGTCATGTCTTCCCTGAGCGTTTCGTGAAACAGGACTTCGGTGCGAGCGTAGTAAAGTTTTTCACCGGTTTCGTGAATCGCCGCGCCGATGCCTTTCATCCCTTTCTCCTTGCTTCCTTGGGCGGCGAAATAAAGTTTTCCGCGCAAGGCCGTTTTTGCCTGTCTTCCAACATCCACCAGCCGCTTGAGTCTGCCCTTGCCATCGGCATCCCAACCAGCGGCGAGGGTGAATAATTCATGTCGGCGCTCTAAAACAGAGGCTTGCTTGGTACGATAGCCCCCAACAAGAAGATATAACGGTTCTTCCCGGAATATGTCCGATGCTTGAACCACTGGCCCAGCGGGGGCGCAACCCTCCTTGGCGTTGGCGTCCTCGACACCGCGGGGAATCACAAACTCCGTCAGCAATGTCCAAGCCGGCGCGGTCGTCGTGAACGAAACGAATTTCCATTCCTTTTTGGCTTTATCCCATATCTGCACGCCGTGCGGATGCGGCCACAGTCCTTCCAGGTTGAAGGTGAATCTCGATTTGCGAAATCCAGTGTAGACCGGTTGCCGCGAGACGCCGATTACGTCGCATGCGGCCTCTTCATTCGCCTTAACCAATTCAACCCGCGCGGGTTGCCAGAACAGCCCTCGCGCAAGGCCAATCTCATGGGCGCGAATGACCTCTTTCTCCCGAATCGGTTTGATCCAGGTCGGCCGATCCCGCGACAAATCCCATTCGTAATCCGGCAGACGTTCCCGAATACGGGGAAGCGTCAACACGTTGCGCCAAAGAGTCTCCCGTAGATTTCCACCCATCACCAAGGTGGTTACCGGCGCGCCGCCACGGAGACTGCCTTTGAAACCTCCGCCGAAGCTGGGGCAATTGGATGCCTGGTTGAATAGCACGATCGCGGCAATGCTTGGACCGACCTTTTGCACCTCACCGACTTCATTGAAAAACGCATGATTGTTTCCCTCGGGCAAGCCGATCAGGAGTTTCTGCATGGGCGTCACGTCGGCCGCCTTCACGCCCCGTGTCTGCATGAAAGGCTGGGTAGGATGATCGAGTTGGAACCAGTCCTGGCAAGGCCGGATCGCATCCGCCATGGCTTCCGGTGAGAGCGATTTGTTCAACCTTTCCAATAAGGCTCTATTGTCCTCCGGCAAAAACGTGATCTGCAGCAGGCACACCAGCAGTTGAGTGCAAGCCAGTTCAAGATCGTCGCGCGGCAGACTGATCCGCCAATCCCCTTCGTGGCAAAGCAGTTCCTCCAAAGTCAGCAGACGGAATGAGCCGCTGCCTGAAGTGGCGCGAACGGGAATCCAGGAATCGTTAAGTAGGTCCATCGGTTTTTTTCTCCAAGCCGAACTCTTCCGAATAACAGAACGTGGCTTTTCCTGTTTGGGTCGTCCACCCGCGTTCTGTGCTGGGACTGAAGACCAGTTGATAACGCCCGTCCTCATCGCATTCCGAGCCTGAAAACAACTTCTCCCAACTCTTGGGTACGGGGATGGAATTCATATCGCAAACCTCCCTGGCAACCCGATCCTCCAGCCCTTCTAGCGATGTCCCATCCAGACAGCGGCCATCATCCCGCAATGCCAAAACTGTCACGTTCATTTCGCCATCGCGGGTTTTTACGGTGATTTGCACATCGTCGTCCGAGAACGGTTTTCTTTGCAGGCTGACCATTTGCCGTGCGTCCATAGCCGCTGCCATTTGCCGACCAGAAAATTCGCAATAACTTTGGGTTATCGCTTCCGGTTCTCCATCCCACTCCTCGCCGTAAACGAGTTCTATCCAATCGCGGTAGGCTTTTGGAAAATCGATGCGCGGATTTCCCACGAGTAACTGTTCGGTACGCCAAAGCACTCTCGCGTTGCCGTAAATGAGTTCGAACAAACCGTAATCTTCCGCCTCGACGGACAATACCGTACAGCAGGGTTGCTCAAATCCTTGCGGCCTGACGCGCTCATGACGATGCAGCCGACCAATGCGCTGAAACAACAAATCGACAGGGCAGATTTGCGTGATCAGCCAATCGAAATCCAAATCCAGGCTTTGCTCCACCACTTGCGTCGCAACCAGAATCCGCCCTGTGCCGCGCGGCGCTTCCCGGCCGTATTGATTCAATACCGCCGTTTCCTTGGCTTGTCGATCCACGAATCGATAGCGGGCGTGAAACATATCGATGGGAACACCCTCGGCGTTTTCGCGCAGTTGGCGAGCCAGTCGTTGGGCGTTATCGACCAGGTTACACACCACGGCCACGCGGGCTCCGGACTTGGCCGCCGCGACAATCTCGGTCATCAGCGCCGCGTCGGGCATGGCTTCCAAGGTTTTCTGGAGTTTCGTGCTGACCGCGCGATGGGGTGGCCGTTGCTTATCCGGTACAGGAATGGGTTGCGCGCGATTTTCGATCGCCTGCCACAGCACGGGATAGGGCGCGTCTTCCGCGCTTACCGATCCCCAGGCGGCGAGCAACTGGTTACGGATTTTGGACGGCAGCGTCGCCGAAAGCAGAATCGCACTCCCCCCCACCGCGCGCTGGCGACTAAGGACTTCGGCCAATAAGCCGTGCATGTAGCTGTCGTAAGCATGGACTTCGTCGACAATCAGCACGGAGCGATTGATACCGAAGCCACGCACGAACTTGTGCCGCACGGGCAATACCGACAGCAACACTTGATCCACGGTGCACACGCCGAGCTGTCCGAGAAATATCCGCTTACGGCTTTGCGCCAGCCACGTCGAACATTGCACGCCAGCTTCATGGGCGCCTTGCGCCGTCGTCCTGTATCCAGCCCGCACGAGTCGTTCGAAACCGTCGTGGTAATCGCGCTTGCCGTGCGCCAATACCACATTGGCTGCATCGCCGGAAAACGCCTTTTCGGCGAAGGCTTCCGCGCGTTTCAACATCGCGTTGGCGGTCGCTTGGGTAGGCAACGCAAAAACGATGGAATGGGCTGTACCCCCGGCCAGCCATCGCCACGCATGCGCCAGGGCCGCTTCGGTTTTACCGCTGCCGGTCGGCGCTTCGATCAACAACATTCCCGGTTGGGCATCGAGACCATCGACCAAGACCTGCACACCGCGTGGCGTTTCACCCGGTTTCAGCAATGCCGATAGTGTCCGGTACGCCGACGGCTGACCGATCACACCCAATTCGTAAAGCCACTTTCGCTGCCGGAGTTCGCTTACGCGCTCGGCAAAATACCGTTCGAGCGGCAACCCTTGGTCCAAAAAGCGGTACGGCATTACATCGGTGTTCGATCCGATCCAATCGCAGACGGAACAAAACCCGGCCAATAGATCTTGCGACGCGAGCGTACAAGGCGGTGGCAGCGAACCCAATTCGATGCCGTTCCTGGCCAGGAATAATTCTGCGACGGCCAAGACGAACGCGTGGCGGGCTTGCCGATCGTGTTCCAGTACATGATCGGCCGCTTCGTATTCCCTATTGGCTGCGCTGTCTTGGGGGAATTCACCGTGATGGCCGGTCACGGCTTGTAACCAGGATCGCCAGGAATCCTCATCGGATACGGGCCAGTCGGTTATGCCCGTCCAAGCGTCACGCTCCTTCAAGCCCCAGCGAAATCCCCACGAACCGTGATTGAAGTCCGCCACGTTTCGCTTGGAAATATCCACATCGTCAAAGTCCAATTCGGACCAAATCTCCCGGACGACGGGCGAAGCTTTCAACTGAAAGCACACATCGAATTTTCCGAGATCGTGCAGGGCGGTAAAGTACAAGATCCAAGCCAGTAACTGCGGCTCGGTTATCGGCCCGTTTTGAAAGGCTTTGCTGAAGGTGGCGCGAATGGCCGGGTCCGCATCCCACCATGCGGCGGCAACCGCAGTGACATCGAGGGCATGGTAAAGAAGGGGATGCCAATTGGGTTGACCGGGATAGTCAGTAGCCGCTTTCCCCCAGTAACGAAACATCGGTTCCACTTCGGACGTCATTGTTCCCTTTTCTCCCTGTTCCACGGATGAGTTCGATTTTTTGAATGATCTTAAACATCCTTGATAATAGTCTCGGAATCGGTGTTATGTTGTTACTTTCATGGATATTTCCCAGGCCAATCGGTTGGGCGCGTAGCAGGATGCATGATCCTGATGGCCTAAAGTTGTCGATCCCGGATCGGGCGTAAAACCCGGCGAGCACCATTGCTGTTTCCATTAGCATCGGATGACTATCCTTTTCCGGTTCGGGACCGTGTCGATTTGATGAATAAGGGTTTTCGCCGAGCGTTGCGACATTCGCCGATTCGGATACGGAGCAGGATGCCCTGGCCGAGTATCTGGCCAGCTTGAGGACGATTGCGGATTAAGAATTTGAGCGTGCGGACGGATACGGTGCTTTCTCAGTATATTTGGCTATGCTTTATCAACAACATCACGAAGACCTACAACGACGAACAGGGACGACCTAACAACAAGTTTAAGGAGTGGTGGAGAAGAACGGGGGCGTCCCATGAGGCGCCCCTTTTTTTGCCTTAACGGAACAGCCGTTGGTAACGTCCGAGTCGCAAGAACCAGGTCTCTCCCGACCAGTCTTCGACACCGTCGTTATCGGTGACCGCGAAGGTCCGACCATCACGGGTAATCGCCACGCCTTCCGGTTTATCGGTGATCCAGCCGTGGGTCGCGTCGAGTTCCGGTATCAAGTCGAAGGTTGATTTGTCACTGGCCGAGATGAGGCCATCGCTGGCTGCGATTTTTCGCACCCGCACCAGGGTTTTCAGCTCGGCGAAATCACCGGTGCGATTATCGCGTTCGATCAGCACATAGGCGCCATCCGGAGCACGGGTGATTTCCGACAGGCCGACCCAGGACGCGTTTTCAGGCAGTGGGGCCAATTCCCAAGCGACGTGATCCCATTCACCGGTGCTTGGATCATAGATCCAGATGCGGGTCCAGTTTGGTTCTCCCTTGGCATTCAAACCACCGGCATCGTCATCCAGATCCTCGCATTCCGCCGTGGTGTAATCCCAACCTCTTTGCTGCGCAACCGCCAATTTGTAGCCATTCCTGACCGGCAGTATCGCGACGCCTTCGAATCCCGAACCCAACGTGCCTCGCTTGGCGGAAGCCGCCCGGCAGTCGAGAATTTCCTGGGGTAAACCGATTTCGGCCAAAACGTTGCCGGAACGATCCAAATGCAGCAGGCGATTGGGGCGCGAATCGGAGGCGTTGCCTTCACTGGCCACCCACAATGAGTTGTCCGGCGCGACGGCAATGCCTTCGGGATCATAATTCCCCGTACCGCCTTCAATGGTCAGCGCGTCGGTGATCACCGCCGGCTCATTCGATACGTCCAGGGTGAATATCTTGCTGACGCTGTAATAGGAGTCCCATACCGCCAACAAGGTATTGAATTCGTTGGGTTCTGCCACCATGCCGGACAGGGCCGACCACGGAATAGGCGAGCCTTTCACCTCCTTGGACAGGATCTGCGGATAAGTCGGTTCACCGTTTTTGAACTGATAGATCATGACGGATGAACGCACACCGAAACTGGGATCGTCCTTCTCGCCGGAGGCGATCAACAGATTGCGCGAGGGAATGGCCAGCAATCCCTCCGGTCCCAGGGGCGCGGGCAACAATTGCTTGAAATGAGGCTGAGCCCCGGTGACCCGGTACACGGCCACGAAGCTACCCCGCTCCGAACCCACAAACAGATAATCGTCGCCGCCGAACTCGCCATATTCGATCGATTCCGGTTCCGTACCCTTGTTTTCCGATCGATCTTCCGGGTAATGCCCGTATTGCACGGCAATCTTTTCCAGCGACGCGCCGCTGTCGAAGAGTACGTTACCGTTACGGTTGAACAAGGAAAACCCGCGGCTACCGCCGAACAGATCGCCTTCGTTCGCGGCGCCGATGAAATACGTACCGCGGTTGCCGGTGGGCACCCAGGCGACGCCATCCGGTTCACGTGGGACGTCGGTCAGAGTATCGGTGAGTGAGATATTTCCATCCTCGGTGGCGTCGACGCCCTTGAGCGTGACCGTACCCATCTCGAAATGATCGGTGACGGCACCGGAAACAAGATCGACGATCGCGACATGATTGTTCTCCTGCAATGTCACCACCGCCTCGTTGTTTGCGTTGACGTCGACGAATTCCGGTTCGGGATCGTCGCTGCCGTAGCTGGCCAGACCCGTGAGATCGACATCGCGCCGTACCCAGTTCGCGGGATCGTTTCCGATGATATCGACGATGACCAGATAACCGGCTGGATACTGAGGCAATCCCCCTTCCACGCCATTGACTTCGACATCTTCATCGCGCTCGTTTTCGATGGCGATGGCGGCATAGCGTCCATCCGGGCTGATTTTGATCGAGTCCGGCTGCCCACCCAGGTCGATGCTACCTTTGATCGTCCGGGTAGCCAGGTCGATTACGACAAGCTCGCCGTCGGGACTGGTATAACTGGGACTGGTATTGACGGCAACCAAGGCGTATTGGTTGCCCAACACATCCACCGAGGTCGGTTCCCCAGGCAATCCAACGACGCCGGTCGGCGCGGGATTGGCCGGATCGGCGATGTCGATGAACCCGACTTGCTTGCCTGGGCTATCGGTATAGACCAAGGTCATGCCGTCCTCGGTCGCGGCCACGATCTCCGAAACGGTTTCCTCGCCGATATTTTGCGGTCCATTGTTGCGGTAATTGGCCAGCGTCGCCACGCGCTGGAAGCTGGCGTTGCGCCAATTCAAGTCGCTTGCCTTCCCTTGGCCCTGCGCGTCCGCGAACAGGGCCTGGCTGGGGAGGACCGCGCCTGCCATCAGCAGTCCCGCCAGGCAAACTCTTGAGGCTGTCATCTGCATGAGTATTCTCCGATTATCGTTTCTCATGAGGGGTGCGAACAGACGGGGCGGATATTCGGTTCCACCCCGCCTGTTCATTGCGCTTCGTAAAGGGCAACCGGTGGAAGCTATACCGGGTAGATGACAAATTCATGACAGGCTTGCCAGGAAATCCCTGGCCGACTGCGCCCATCCGATTAATGGCTCTACCGGCCACCATCAATGGGTACGGCTGCATCTCCAGTCGTAGTTCAATCGTATCGGTTAGCACACGATTGACGACTTTCGTGGAACCTGTGAAATATCGCGGATAGGTCTATCCCTACGGGGAGTCTGATCGTAGCAGCGGATGATCATTGAGCTTAGCTCTCTGTTGATAATCAATATATTTCATATAGATAACTGCAATCATCAAACCTTGACTCCATTGGCATGGGCCTTGCGATAGGTTGGAATAAATACTTACCGAGGAGATTATCGGCATGACATCGACCAACGCGGAACAACTCCGGCTGGAGGAACAACGCTCGTCCAAACAGGATTGGCGACGGTGGGGTCCATACCTCAGCGAACGCCAATGGGGGACCGTGCGCGAAGATTACAGCGCCTCCGGTAACGCCTGGGACGCCTTCAGCCACGAACAGGCTCGCAGTCGCGCCTATCGCTGGGGAGAAGATGGCATCGCCGGTATCAGCGACGCCAAACAACACCTTTGTTTGGCCTTGGCGCTGTGGAATGGGAAAGACCCGATTCTCAAGGAAAGGTTATTCGGCCTGACCAATGGCCAGGGCAATCATGGCGAGGACGTTAAGGAGTTGTACTACTATCTGGACGCCACGCCCACGCATTCCTATTTGAAGATGCTCTACAAATATCCGCAGGGTGAATTCCCCTATGGTTGGCTAGTCGAAGAAAATCAGCGACGCGGGCGGGGTGGCGCCGAATTTGAACTGCTCGATACTGGCCTGTTCGGCGAAGATCGTTATTTCGACATCTTCGTGGAATATGCGAAAGCAGGACCCGATGACCTATTGATGCGTGTCACCGTCTTCAATCGCGGGCCGCAGGAGGCCCGCCTGCACGTGCTACCGCAGATCTGGTTCCGCAATACCTGGTCTTGGGGCCATGACACCGAGAAGCCCGCACTGGAAGCCACCAGTAACGACGTCGTGCAGATCAAGCATCACCATTTGGGCGACTTTCAATTCTTCGCCGACGGAACGCCTGAACTGCTGTTCTGCGATAACGAAACCAATGCGTCCCGTTTGTATGGATTCGCCACCGACGGCTATTTCAAGGACGCTTTCCATGACTATGTCGTCCAGGGCATGAGCCATGCCGTCAATCCGGCTCGGACCGGCACCAAGGCCGCCGCCTGTTACAGCCTGGTCGTACCGGCCGGAGGACAACATCAACTGCGTTTACGCCTGCGTAGCGCCCGTGCCGTGCAAGATCCGCCCTTCGCCGATTTCGATACGGTATTCGCAACGCGGATTCATGAAGCCGATGACTTCTACGCGCACCTGCAAACCGAAATCACGGATGCCGATGCACGGCGGGTCCAACGCCAGGCTTTGGCCGGCATGATCTGGTCCAAACAATTCTATTACTACGATATTCCGCAATGGCTGCAAGGCGATCCAGCCCAGCCCAAGCCACCACCCGAGCGCCAGCACGGCCGCAATCATGATTGGCAACATCTGAACAACGCCGATGTCCTGTCCATGCCGGATAAATGGGAATATCCCTGGTACGCGGCCTGGGATCTCGCCTTTCATTGCCTGCCTCTGGCGCTGGTGGACGCCGAGTTCGCCAAGGCCCAACTGCTGCTGATGACCCGCGAATGGTATATGCATCCCAACGGCCAGCTACCGGCCTACGAATGGAACTTCGGCGATGTCAATCCACCCGTTCATGCCTGGGCGACCTGGCGGGTTTTTCAAATCGACCGGAATCAACGGGGTGATCAAGGCGATCTGGGATTTCTGGAACGGGTTTTCCACAAACTGATGCTCAATTTCACCTGGTGGGTCAACCGCAAGGATGTTCAGGACCGGAATATTTTTCAGGGTGGCTTTCTGGGGTTGGATAACATCGGTGTGTTCGATCGCAGCGCCCCGTTGCCCACGGGCGGTTTCATCAATCAGGCCGATGGCACGAGCTGGATGGCCATGTATTGTCTGAATTTGATGCGCATCGCCTTGGAACTGGCGCTGCACAACCCGGTATATCAGGACATCGCCACCAAGTTTTTCGAGCACTTCCTGAGCATCGCCGCGGCGATGAACAATATCGGTGGCGAAGGAATCGGCTTGTGGGACGAAACCGATCAATTCTATTACGATGAGCTGAATCTGCCGGATGGCCGGCTGGTGCCCTTGAAAGTGCGTTCGCTGGTCGGCCTGATTCCGCTGTTCGCTGTCGAAGTGTTGGAACCAAGCCTGCTGGAGCGAGTACCGGATTTCAAACGCCGTTTGAAATGGTATCTGAATTACCGTCCGGATTTGGCCAACCTGGTGTCTCATTGGGAAGTCCCCGGATTGGGCGAGCGGCGTTTGCTTTCCCTGTTACGGGGTCATCGCATGAAGCGCCTGTTGAAACGAGCGTTGGACGAATCGGAATTTCTTGCCCCCCACGGATTGCGTTCGCTATCCCGCATTCATAAGGATCAGCCATACGTGTTCGACAGTCTGGGAACGACGTTGAGCGTTTCTTATCTGCCCGCCGAATCCGACTCCGGCTTATTCGGCGGCAATTCCAATTGGCGCGGGCCGATCTGGTTCCCCGTGAATTTCCTCCTGATCGAATCCCTGCAACGATTTCACCATTACTACGGAGATGACTTCAAGATCGAATGCCCGACCGGTTCCCAACGATTCGTCACGATCATCGAGGCGGCCAATGAGTTGTCGCAACGGCTGACCGGGATCTTTTTGAGAGACGCCCAAGGCCGCCGGGCGGTATTCGGTGACAACGAGAAACTGCAATCCGACCCGCATTTCCGAGACTACATTCAGTTTTACGAATATTTCCACGGTGACGACGGCCGCGGGGTGGGAGCTTCCCACCAAACCGGCTGGAGCGGCGTGGTCGCCAAGTTGATCCAACCCCGTCGTCAACCCAATTGAAAACCGATTTTCCGTCGCCCCCAAGGAGCATCGTCATGAGCACATCCCCATCATTACCCGAAGTCGTCATGCCTTCCTGCCCGGTCCGGCAATTACTGCGCGGTCAGAAAGCCTTGGTTACGGGAGCCAATTCCGGTATAGGCAAGGCGGTCGCCATCCACATGGCCCAGGAAGGGGCCGATGTGGTCATCAACTACGTGGCCAACGACGCAGGCGCCGAGGCCATGGTCGAGGAAATCAAGGCCAAGGGCGGAAACGCCATTGCCATCAAGGCGGACGTCTCCAATGAGGAGCAGGTCCAGGCTATGTTTCGGCGCATGTTCGATGAGTTCGGCACCATCGATATTCTGGTCAATAACGCCGGATTGCAAAAAGATGCTCCTTTCGAGGAAATGACGCTGGCGCAGTGGAACACCGTCATCGGCGTCAATCTGACCGGTCAGTTCCTTTGCGCCCGCGAAGCGGTCAAGGAGTTCAAACGACGCGGCGTGGTGCCCGAGGTGTCGTGCGCGGCGGGCAAGATCATCAGCATGAGTTCGGTGCACGAAGTCATTCCCTGGGCCGGCCACGTCAATTATGCGGCGTCCAAGGGCGGCGTGATGCTGATGACCAAGAGCATCGCTCAAGAGGTGGCGCCCCATCGCATCCGTGTCAACAGCGTCTGTCCAGGGGCCATCCGCACCCCCATCAACATGGAAGCCTGGAGTACGCCGGAAGCCTACGCGGAACTGATGAAACTGGTGCCCTATAAGCGCATCGGGGAGCCGGTGGACATCGCCCGCGCCGTGGTCTGGTTGGCGTCCGACGACGCGGATTACGTGCACGGGGTGAGCCTGTTCGTCGATGGCGGCATGACCTTGTATCCCGGTTTCGAAACCGGAGGCTGAAAAAGGCGTGGCGCATTCCCCTGGCCGAAGGCAATCCGGACTCAGATCCGATCTTTTCGTGTCAAGGTCGATGCTTTTGCCTGGGGATGTGCTGAGTCGATTCACCGTAACGCTGATCACCTCAAGGCTTGAATGACTTATTCCCACCATAAGCAGGGCTCATCATGCTCAACGTGACCATTCTATACGGTTCCATGCGCCGTGATCGCCAAGGCATCAAAGCGGCTCGATTCATCGACAAGCAATTTCAGTCCCGCGGCCACAAAACTGAATTCGTCGATGTTCTCGAATACGATCTACCGTTACTGGATCGGATGTACAAGGAGTATCCCGCCGGTCAGGCGCCGGAAAAACTGGAGAGACTCGCAGCCATTTATCGGGCCAGCGACGGTTTCGTGATCGTCAGTGGGGAATACAATCACGGCATCCCCCCGGCCTTGAAAAACCTGCTGGACCATTTCTTGGAAGAATATTTCTATCGACCGTCGGGCATAGTCTGTTACTCGGCGGGAATGTTCGGTGGCGTACGCGCTGCCATGCAATTGCGTATGACGCTTGCCGAACTCGGCATGTCCAGCATTCCCACCCTCTTTCCCGTTCCCAAGGTGCAGACGGCGTTCAGCGAAGACGGCACGCCGACCAACGACGCCTCGTATCGGCACGTCCAGGGGTTTCTCGATGAATTCGAATGGTATGCGAATGCATTGAAGGATGCGCGCCTACAGGGATTGCCTCGTTGATCCGAACGGCAGAAACAAGGGCGTCCCGGATGGTGAGCCTGGCGATCGGCACAGTTTCCGCCGGTCGCTCAATTATCGTTGGATGGTTGATCCTTCGTATCCCGATCCCTATCCCGGTATAACCAATGCGCCCTTTTCTCAAAGGCATCGAGCAGCCATTCGGCATCCTGAAAGCCTAATCCGTCGAACATACGTTGCAATACGCCGGATCGTAGTTGGAAGTCGGTTGTCAGCAATAAGCTGCAGCCGTTATTGTCATGAGGCTGAACATCCCATTGGAGTTCCAGGCGGTGAAACGGACCATCGTTAGACGAGACGTGGACGCTTTGCGGCGGACTCAGGGTAATCCGTGAAACGAATCGATACCGTAACAAACCGAATCCAAAAATCTGTTCAGCGTAGGTATTCGAGCCCTCACGGCGAATCTTGGCTCCCATCCAGCGCGGAACGAATTCCGCGTATCGCTCCACGTCGGATACCAGCGCGTAAAGCTGATCTTGGGAATAGGGCAAAACAATCCGCTTGCTGAGCTTCATGATCCGGATGCGGCATCCGAGTGCATCGGGGTCAATGCATTATGCCACGTGGCATAACAAGGCTTGATGAATACGGAGACGATGCCAGATAGTCATCGCGAATCCGCGACAACCCATCATCAATCCCTCGCCAAAGCCGATTAGGTAAAGGCTGGGTGCTAACTAAGCGGACCTTCATCGATTAATGGCTGGGTGGGGCTTCTTCGACAACTCCCGCTTCGGCGCGCAAAGCGGCGAGATTTACTGCCTGCGATTCGGCAAAACGGACGAACTCGTCCTCCTCCGGCTCTTTCAACAACTTCTCACTGGCAAAAGCCCGAAACAGGCTTTGCATGACCGGGTGTTCGAAACCCCGTTTCAGCCAACGCCTGAACAGCGGATTGGATTTATTGGATTCCTCGAAATGCAGTTTTAGCGATTCATATTCATGGGCCGGAAGCTCCTCCAGCACTTTCTGCAAGCGCGCTTTCCGAAAATCCCGTTGTAATCCTTCCAGGGTGTCCTTGGCCTCGTCACGATTAACGGCAACCTCATCGGTTCGGCCCTTTTCCACCTGACTCACCCGCTCCAGGCGACTGAGTTTGGGGCGATAATCCTCCTGCAAGGCGGAGCGGGTATAGGCCGGCAGTACCAACACCTTTCCGGAGAGATAATCCTTCTCGACGATATCAAGATTTTCCATCACGTAGGCTTCCCCAAATTTTTTGATGGCCGCCTGGGCTTGCTTATCGGAAAAGCCAAATTCCTGCAGACGCTCCAATACCCGCTTCGGTGCAGAGGATTGCGTCAATTCCCGATTCAGGTCCAGCAGCGCCTCCGCGTCGGCCTCGGAAGATAATTGGCTGCGGATAGACAACGGGATCGACAGTTGAGGACTGGCCTTGATCTGAAAGCGCAGGGCCACGATACGTCGCTTCTCCCGCTTGTATTCCACTTCGATCAGGATATCCGAATGCTGATTCACCTGGTTGACGCTGGGTTTGATTATCCATTTATTCAAATCCTTGAAGTTGCTGTATTCGTTTTCACCCAAGCCCAGCAAAGCCTTGAAGGTGCTTATCGTCCACCAACCCGTGGAACCCGTACCCCGGTAACGAATGCAGTTTTCGTAGAGCTTCAAGGCATAACCGCTGGAGAAGGTTCTTTGAATCAGGATATTGATGCGTGCATAGACCTCCGGATTGTACAGTTTCCGGCGTAATTCCGGACTGTAGGCATACCGACAAGCGCCGCGCTCGATGACGGCTTGGGCCAACAGCGTACTGACACCCCACTGACCGTTTTTACCGGCCGAATCCAAGATGTTCCACTGTATGGTGGTTTCCGCCAGCGCGGTCAGCGCCTTTTTCAACACATCGTGATCATTGCTGTCGAAACCGGCAAGCCGAGCCAATGAAGTGATCTTGATCGAGTGCACCTCACGGGTCAGCAGATCGTCGTAGGCATACAGCAACAAAATATTGGCGATCTTGTGTTGCAGCAACGAAAGCTTGTTATTGATATGAATGGCCGCAACGTGCTTCTTGACTTCGGCATTTTCCATATCGCTCATTTCGGCTTGCTCGTTCGGTGTGATGACTTGCGATTAGCATAGCTTGCAGGTGGAACGTGTCAATAAGCATTCTCCACCTATTTCCGAAACGACCATACCGCAAGCCATCCTATCACCACCCCGTAAATCTCCACCTTTATCGATGCCACTGATTCAACATCCCAATCACGCCGTCTGAGACACCGTGCGACGCATCCCAAATCGCCTCCGGCATCAGCCATAATCATCCCGTAAATCTCCACCTTTGGGTTACTTTGTCATAATCCCGTAAATCTCCACCTTTCATCCCCTTCCGTTTTATCCCGTAAATCTCCACCTTTGGGTTACTTTGTCATAATCCCGTAAATCTCCACCTTTCATCCCCTTCCGTTTTATCCCGTAAATCTCCACCTTTGGGTTACTTTGTCATAATCCCGTAAATCTCCACCTTTCATCCCCTTCCGTTTTATCCCGTAAATCTCCACCTTTCCCTTGATCCATTGTTTCCCCCGTAAATCTCCACTTTATGCCGTTTTTATCCCGTAAATCTCCACCATAGCATCCCGTAAATCTCCACCATAGCATCCCGTAAATCTCCACCTTTCATCCCGTAAATCTCCACCTTTCATGCTCCAATATTTTGTTTTTAAAATGAAAATTTCGACCTAAACTCTTTTGAATTGTTATTATAAATAAAGAACAACAACAACGCGCGCGCGAGGGATCAACCCCAGTTGCCTCATCACCCAATATATAAACACGTTGTTGTTTTTATTATAAAAATAGTAAAAATCCTATGTCTAAAGACAGTTTGCAATAGCGCAACCGACCCAGTGGATCAAGTATCATCAGGTGGAAGAAATGGAGAAATTCCACCATGCTCAATCTCGAATCAACTGCAACCAACCCAGATGAAATTAAACTAGGTCTGGCGCTATCCGGCGGTGGATTTCGCGCGGCTCTATTTCACATTGGCGTACTGGCAAAACTAGCGGAGCTAGATTTACTCCGGCAGATCTCCGTCATCTCCACCGTATCGGGCGGTTCGATCATCGGTGCGTTCTATTACCTGAAGGTTAAACAACTGTTGGAAGGCCGTCGCCCGGACGCCCTAGCGCCATCGCGAGAGGCGTATATCCAATTGATGCGGGAAATAGAACGCGAATTCCTGTACGCGGTACAACGGAACTTGCGGGTACGGGCATTTGCCGATCGTCGGAAAAATGCGCGGATGTTTCGCGCGCGTTATTCACCCACGGACCGCTTGGCCGAGTTGTTTACGGAATATCTCTACGGGCCGGGATTCGGATGGGGGAGCGATTGGCCGTTGAAGGATCTCCCAATCGTTCCCGCGTCCGCCAATGTAACGGATACAGGCCGGATTCCGAGTCTCGTCATCAATGCCACGGCACTCAATACGGGTCATTTATGGCAATTTGCGGGACCTTATGTGGGGGAGGAAGTGACCGCCCGCTTCGAGGCGCGTTATTCTGTAATGCCGGTGTTTCCCAAACTGTATTTTTCCGATCCCACACTGGAGTCCGGTCAACAGGCTCGTCTGGCCGCGCTTAATCTTGGCCAAGCCGTCGCCGGGTCCTGCTGCGTACCGGGTCTGTTCGAGCCTATGAGCATTCCCGGTCTCTACCGAAACGCGAATGGGGAAGAGATTACCGTGCGTTTGGTGGATGGGGGCGTGTTTGACAATCAGGGGCTAGTTTCCCTGTTCACCGCCGGTTGTACGCATATCATCTGCAGCGACTCATCGGACCTGTTGAAGGCCGAAACCGAGCCTGCCGTCCGGTTGGTCAATGTCGCGATGCGCGCCAACGAAATCATGATGAATCGTATACGCGGGACCATCCTGGACGAACTATTTTCTCGATCGCCTGATACCTATGCCTTTTTTCATTTGGGCGATGAGTTGGGGCAGCAGGTGTTTCCGGAGGAAGCCAAACGATTCGCTTCGGCAATTGCGCGTATTCGCACCGATCTCGATGCCTTCAGCGATCGTGAAGCCTACACCCTGATGTATTACGGATACCGCTTGTGCGAGCGAAAAATTCCGGGGACCGTTTCCACCCCGGTGGATTGGACCTTTGGGGAGGTGGAAAACTGGCTGAGCGATCCGCTGAAACGAGAGTCTTTGCTGTTGCATCTGGATGTGGGGTCTCGACCACTCTTCAAAGTATTTTTCCTCAGAAAGTCATTGCCCTATCTGATCGTTCTGAGCGCGCTGTTTCCGCCAGTACTGATTTTGTTGGCGGTTGGAATGTATGGGCTTTATCTGTTGCCCAAATGGGCGTCGATACTGGTGGCCGTGGTGCTGTTGAGTCTGATCGCCTATAGCCAGAACAGCCGTATCAATCAATGGCTGGACCGATTGCCATGGTATCGGCGCACACGACAGCGGTTGGTTGTGGCCCTGGTGCCACTGGGCATTCCGGTGTTGCTCGGAATTCTGGTGGCATTGGTGGCGCGTATCCAACTGAATGTATTCGACAGGTTATTTTTGAAATATGGCCGGTTTCGTAAAGGCCACACGAAGCGTGAACTGACTTCACGATCGTGATCGTACCGAATCCGGGTTGCCCCCTGGTGCGGCGTTGGACACGGGTCAATCGGCTGGTTGTCCAACGAGGATAGACTCACAGAATCGTGGAAATTGGGTGAAATAACAAAAATAAGGCTCAATTGGGATTATCTAGGTACAATGCCAACACCACCCGGCAGAGCAACACTGAGGCATGCATCCTCATGCAACCCATACGCTTCAATTTCCGGACGATATGCCGCCATGCGGCGGAACGCGGGGAACAAATGCAGAAACGCCTCTTGGAGGCTCTCGGCGCTCGTTACCAGGAGAAAACCCTACCGGCGTTTGGCATCGAACGTGCCGCTCAACTGGCCGGGTGTACGGCCAATCACATCCGTAATCTGGAAACCCGGGGTGACTTGCCGCCACCACGGACCGTGGAAGCCGGTTCCATCCAACGTCGTATCTATACTTACAACGACGTCAACGCGATCCGTACCGTAATCGGGCGGCAAGAGTGCCGTCCAGATGCGGCGAGCGCGGTGCGCGTGGTTTTTTCCAACTTGAAGGGGGGAGTCGCGAAAACGACGATGTCTTTGCATTTCGCCCAGTATGCCGCGCGCGAGGGTTTCCGGACCCTGCTGGTGGATGCCGATCCTCAGGCAACGACCACCGGCGCCTTCGGGTTCGTGCCGGATCTCGATCTGGGTGATGGCCAAGACCTGTTTCTGGCCCTGGTAGAGGCGCCGGAATTGATCAGTCAAGCCATAAAAAAGACCCATTGGAATTCGCTGGACCTCATTCCCGCGCGTCTGGTTCTGCAGTATGTGGACTGGAAACTATCGCAGCCCAAGGAATTGAATCACCCTGAATTGGGACCGCCGCCGGTGCGTCTACATCGGGCGCTGGATACCGTTGCCGACCGTTATGACATCATCGTGGTCGATACGCCGCCCTCGTTGGGTATGTTGAGTATCAACGCCATTGCCGCGGCCAATCTGATCATCATGCCTATCGTGCCGCATATGTACGATATTTCTTCCAGTGTTCAATATTTCAAAATTCTCGAACAAGTCTGTGAGTTGTATGAGGAAGAGGTCAATGTTCAACGGCTGAGTATTTTGCTGACCAAAGTCGATAACAGCACCGAGACCTTGAACAATATTGCCGTAATCAATGGCGCTTACGGAGAGCTGATTCTCAGCAACCGAATGGGGTTGACCAAGGAGTTGCAGAAATCCGCTAGCGACCAGATCAGCATCTACGAGATTGATCAGCCGCGCGGTTCCCGGGATACCTATAACCGGGCGATTATGATGCTGGACGGGGTCAATGCGGAAATACTGCTCGCCGTGCGCCAGCATTGGCAGCAAGAGATATTGACGCGGATGGAACGAGCCACACAGGGCCGGAGTGAAGCATCATGATTAAACGCAAGATGCCCCGGCTGAGTGATTTCATTGGTTCGGGCGGGCACGAATTCAAGGGCAGCTTGTTGACGGATACAGAGTCGGGTACCGGCGTGCATACCTTAGGCGTCGAACAATTACGCCGTAGTGAATATCAACCCCGCACGCAGGTCGACGATCAGGAATTGGAAGAGCTGGCGCAGAGTATTCGCGAACTGGGGGTCATCGAACCTATCGCGGTGCGTCCGCTGGCGGAAGCCGGCGTCTATGAAATCATGGCGGGCGACCGCCGCTGGAGAGCCGCGCAACAAGCAGGATTGAGTCAGGTGCCGGTCATCGTGCACGACGTCGACGACCGCACGGCGGCGTTGATCGCCTTGGTCGAGAATCTGCAACGCTCGGACCTCAATCCGATCGACGAGGCCCGCGCGCTGAATCGTCTGCTCAAGGATCACGCTTTGTCTCAGGAGCAGGTTGCTCAGATCGTCGGTAAATCCCAGTCGGCTATCAGTCGCAGTCTGGGGTTGTTGAATTTGACGCCCACCGTTCAGGACCTTATTCACGAGGGGATGCTGGAAGCCGGCCACGCTAAGGTATTGCTGGGGTTGGGCGCACGCCAGCAGAAACAGTTAGCTGACTTGACCGTTGCCCAAGGTTTGACGGTACGTGAATTGGAACGGCAGAAAGCGTTATTTAATAAGCGCAAGACCATTACCGGGAAATTAACGAAAACGGCCCGTGATCCTGATCTCGTACGCATGGAAAATCGTCTTCAGGAACGTTTGGGATCGCCGGTCAAATTGAAATATCAAACGATCAGTGGCAAGGGAAAAATAGAAATCAATTTCAGCAGCCTGGACGAATGCAACGGTATTTTGGAACGAATGGGATTGTTAAACGAGGACGATTGGACGGATGCTTGATTGCTTTTATGCCACGTGGCATAACGAACATCTTGCTCATGGCCATGCATGAGCAAGATGGGTCGAAAAATAGATTGGGGGGAAGATCCGAATGGGGGGTACGTTGCAGGTACTGGGGGTGTCCCCGCAACGCTAGGACCTTGTAGTTATGGATACTGATTATGGGTCAACGACAGGGAGTTACTTCTTCTTGGCTTTACCCTTAGCCTTCGGTGCAGCGTCCTGATTCACCAGGTCCTTGAATGCCTTACCGGCAGTGAACTTGACCGTTTTGGCGGCGGGTATCGACATCGGCTCACCAGTACGCGGATGGCGTCCGGTACGCGCTGCGCGTTGAGCAGTCGCGAAAGTACCAAAACCGATAAGAGTGACATTACCCCCTTTGGCCAATTCTTGTTGAATTGCGTCGAACAATGCATTAACGACACCGCCGAGTTGGGTTTTACTCATGCCTTCGCTATGCTGCGCGACGGAATCGATCAGTTCCGCTTTATTCATATTTGCTTTCCTCTGTTAATGAAACGGCAACGGCACCATAGCATAGGCGAAACACGGATAACAATTGCTTACCCTAGTCCTTTCGGCCTTTACGTGCAAAATTTTGTAAACTTTCTGGAGTATCAATATCGATGAATATCCCATTGTCATTACAGGCGAGTTTATGAATATGGTTAGCATGCGCCTGAATTACGGAATTCGCCCCTCGGTCACCCTTAAGCTTTGACAAAGAGGCGTAATAAGCACTCCCGAACCCTACCGGGTGCCCCCGTCGATCGCCATTGAACGGAGCGGCAATATCCCAAGGCAACCGTACGGTTTGTGCCACTTGGTTGATGAGATCTGGAGGAACGTAAGGCATATCGGCCAAAGCGATGATCCATGCTTGGGCCTGAGGGCTGGCGCGCACGGCCCAGGCTAGGCTGGCTCCCATTCCGTCCTGGGCATTGGGACAGACCGTCACTGCAATACCGCTATCCCGAAACAATGGCATCAATTCCGATGATTCGTCATTGATGACAGCCAACACCTGGGATACCGCATCCCGTAAATGACATGCGGCTGCCAACGCCATGGGTCTACCGTCCGCCAGGGGTTGCAGCAACTTATTACAACCGAAGCGTCGTGAAAAACCCGCCGCCAGCAAGATGCCCTGTTTCAAGTGGCTTGCACTATGGCAAGGCCGGGAGTCGATGGAGCGCGATGGCCGAAAAACCCACCTGAGATCGGAGAGCGATCAGTTCCGCTAAGATGGACAAGGCGATTTCAGGCGGAGTACGGCTACCGATCGGCAGACCTACCGGACCATGTAGCCGCGCGATTTGTTCCGCACGAAGATCAAGCCTGGCCAAGCGGGCGCGCCGATTGGCATTGTTGGATCTCGAACCGATAGCTCCCACATAGAATGCATCCGTCGTCAATGCTTCCATCAAAGCCATGTCATCCAGTTTCGGGTCGTGGGTGAGGGCCAAAATAACGGTACGTCGATCGGGCCGCATTTCCCGAACCACGTCGTCCGGCATCCCGTTCATCCATTCAACGCCCGATACTTTCCAGGTTTCCCGATACTCCTGGCGAGGATCGCAGACAAGCACCCGATAATCCAGCGATTGGGCCATCTGCGCCAGGTATTGGGAAGTCTGGCCGGCGCCGATCAGTAGAATGCGCCAACGGGGACCGAAAATCTGTGTCAGCCATTCGCCGTCCAAACCAGCCACAGAATCCGCCGTAACCGGTACTAACCTCGCTTGGCCTGTCGTTAGGCAAACTTGACGCCGCCACAGTTCACGTCGTGCTACGGCGTCCAGCGCCGGTCTCAAGCTAGCTGCCGAATCCAAGGGTTCGACCACCAATTTCAAGGTGCCGCCGCAAGGTAGTCCGAATCGCCGGGCTTCCTCGTCACTGCCTCCGTACTGGACTACTTCGCAACGGGTCGGAAAAGCGTGCTGAAAGCGTCGAGCCAGATCATCCTCCACGCAACCACCGGATACCGATCCACTTAATCGACCGTCCGCCCTGAGAGCCAACAACGCGCCGACCGACCGGGGCGCCGATCCCCAGGTTTGCACGACGGTGATCAAGGCGACATGCTGACCAAAATCCAACCAGGCGACGGCATCGCTGAGCACCTCAAGGTCCATACTGTCCATGGTTAGACCTTGAGATCGTTGGGGTCGATCGGTAAGCGGCGAATGCGTTTGCCGGTAGCGGCGAACAAGGCGTTGGCCACGGCAGGCGCGATGGGCGGTACACCGGGCTCGCCTACGCCCGTCGGATTCGCTTCACTGGGTACGATGTACACTTCGATAGACGGCATTTGATTGATACGCAATACCGGATAATCATGGAAGTTGCTCTGTTGCACCACGCCGTCCTTGAGCGTGATCCGACCGGACAACGCCGCCGCCAATCCAAAGCCGATTCCGCCTTCCATTTGCGCTTTGATTACATCGGGATTGATCGCGTAGCCGCAATCCACCGCGCAGACGACGCGATCGACGGTAAAACTGCCATCGGCCTGTACAGTCACTTCGGCGACTTCCGCGACGAACGAATTGAAGGATTCATGAACGGCTATCCCCCGTCCACGGCCTTTGGGCAAAGGCGTGCCCCATCCCGCCTTTGCCGCCGCCAGTTCGAGCACACCTTGGTGACGGGGCCGTTGGCTTAATAGTTCGCGACGATAGGCGACGGGATCTTGCCTGGCCGCCGTCGCCAGTTCGTCGATAAACACTTCGGTGGCAAAGCCCGTATGGGTATGTCCCACGCTGCGCCACCATAGTACGGGAACGCCGGATTTCGGCGAGCGCAATTCAACCCGCAGATTGGGTATGGCGTAGGCGAGATTGGACGCGCCTTCCACCGAGGTCATGTCAATGCCTTCTTTTACCATCATGCTTTCGAAGGGTGTGCCGCTCAAAATCGATTGGCCGACTATGCGTTGTCGCCAGAGCAAGGGCTTACCATCGCCATCGAGTGCGCCGACTAAATGGTGCACATACTGCGGCCGGTAATACCCACCCTGGATGTCATCCTCACGGGTCCACAGCAGCCGAATGGGCGCTTTCAGGGAGCGCGTGGCCTTGGCGACGGCCGCTCCTTCCGCGATGTAATCGGCCGTGGGATTGGCGTGGCGGCCAAAACTACCGCCTGCGAACAGGGTGTGGATATTGACCTGTTCCGGCTTTAAGCCCAGTATGCTCGCGGCTATAGCCTGATCCAGAGTCTGTAATTGGGAACCCGCCCAGATGTCACAGTGCTGATCCTGCCAATCGACCACGCAACAAAGGGGTTCCATCGACGCGTGAGCCAGATAGGGGAATTCGAAAATCGCTTCCAGCTTGTTTTCTGCGGATGCCAAGGCTTGTTCGGCATCGCCTACGTTGGCTGCGGGCAAGCCAGGGCTATCGGCCAGTTCGATATAGTGTCGACGCAGGTCCTCCGTGGACACGGTCTCCCCGCCGTCCCATTCCACCTTCAACGCATCGCGGCCCTTTTTAGCCGCCCAGAAATTTTCCGCCACCACGGCGACGCCTTGCGGTATTTGTACGACCGTCTTGACGCCCGGCACGGCTTCGGCCTGGGTCGCATCGAAACTTTTGACGCTCGCGCCGAACCGTGGCGGACGGGCTACCAGCGCGGTCAGCATGCTGGGTAGGCGAATATCGATGGCGAACTGGGCCTTGCCGGTGGATTTGGCTTGGCTGTCCTTGCGTGGCAGGCTTTTGCCGATAACCTTCCAATCCTTGGGGGGTTTGAGGGTGACGTCCTGGGGTGGCGAAAGGGTAGACGCCTGGGCGGCCAGCTCCCCGAAGCTGGCCTTACGGTGGTTGTCGCTATCGATGACATAGCCCTGTTCGGCGCGCAGACTGGATGCGTCGACCGACCATTGGGCGGCGGCGGCCGCGATCAGCATTTCGCGGGCGGTAGCCCCGGCGAGGCGTAATTGTTCCCAGGAATTGGCTAGGCTGGTGCTGCCGCCGGTTCCCTGGGCGGACCCGCCCCAGGCCAGATTGCCATACAGTTTGGCATCGGCGGGCGCCGATTCGACTTTAATCTGCTGCCAGTCGGCTTCCAGCTCTTCCGCTACCAGCATCGGTAACCCGGTGTAGACGCCCTGTCCCATTTCCAGATGTTTTATCAGCACGGTAATCGTATTGTCAGGAGCGATGCGCAGAAAAGCATTGGGCGCGAAGGATGATGTAGACTCGTTGCCGACGGCCCGGCGCATGATGCCCGTCGGCAAATAGAATCCCAGGGTCAAACCGGCGCCTAACGCCACACCGGTCTTGAGAAAGGTCCGTCGACCGGCGTTGGCAATGGCATTCATGGCCTAACCCTCCAGCGTGGCGGCCGCCTGGTGAAGGGCGGCGCGTATTCGTGCGTAGGTGGCGCAACGGCATATATTGCCCGCCATGGCCGCGTCGATGTCGGCATCGGTCGGTTTGGCGTTATGGGTCAGTAGCGCGCTCGCGCTCATAATCTGACCCGATTGGCAATAACCGCATTGCGGCACATTGAGGTCGATCCAGGCTTGCTTGATAGCCTCGATGGCTTTGCCACTGGCGCCTTCGATAGTAGTGATTTGACCGGCGCCGACGGCCGCCAACGGCATCGTGCAAGAGCGTATCGGAGTGCCGTTGAGATGTACGGTACAGGCTCCGCATAATGCTCGCCCACAGCCGAACTTGGTGCCGGTCAATCCCAGGACATCGCGCAACACCCAAAGCAACGGAGTGTCGGGTGGCGCATCCACCTCATGTGTTTGTTCATTCACGGTGAGAGAAATCATGTTAATGACCTCTATTCGGAAGGGGGGAGCGGAAGTTCCAACAGTATAATCACAGTCCAACGACCTAATAGTAGGACCGGACACCTGCACAACTGAACGCTTAGTCAACACATCGGCTGACTAAATTCAATCATCGACCAAAATGGTGACAATACCATGCAACAACTCACTTCTAAGGGGCAATGGATTGTGAACGATCTTTCCCAGCGTCACGGCTTTAGCGTCGACGCCGTCACCCACATGCTGATCGCCGTAATGAATGGCAACGGCAGCATGGCGCAATTCAACCATCCCGAATTCGCCGGTTCCGGTCAGTGGATGCAGGGTGGCATGATCATGCTCGGCGATATGTTCAACAATAACCTGAAGAGCCGAGTCGATGCCCTTTGCTATGAAATCGCCGGCATATTGGGCAACGAACCCGGACTTCTGCAAAGTGGTAGCTTCCAGTCGCAGACGCAAAGTGGTGGGGGACAACAGAGTCAGGCCAACGGTGTGTCGATGGGGGAATCCAGCCTATTCGTGCCCGATCCCAAGGCCCATTGGTGGCCCAGGGATTTAGGTTCGCCCAACGCGACCGGTGTCCAAAACAATGTGCGTTATGCGTATTTCTCCGGGGCACGGCGGTTAGCCGTTGAAACGAACGGTGAAGTATGGGTTTACGATACCTTGGATCATCAAATCGGAGGCTTTTCCCAGCAGCAAGGGGTGGGCGGCTCGATTGTCTTCACCAGCCAGTACGGTACGGTGAATCTCGCTTCGCTACCGGTGGTTTCGCGCAATGGGCAAGCGGTACAACCACACCCGGCGACGCCATCGCCATCGCCATCACCATCACTGAATGCGTCACCGGCACCGGTCAACACGAGTCCGGCTCAAACAACCGGTTCCGGGATGGACATGGACATCTTTGCCGCCATCGAGCGCCTGGGCGACTTGAAAGCCAAAGGTATCCTGACCGACGAGGAATTTCACGCGAAAAAAGCCGAATTACTGAGCCGGCTGTAACGCCGGCCCGTGTTCAGAGAGAGCCGCTCGAAAACGTTCACCGCGGGTGGCGTTTTCGTTCACCGTTGAATGAGTTCCTTGAAGAAAGATTCATCGAAGCCCATCCCATAGGCACACTCGGAAGCAAATACGTACCGGCAGCGTATGCCTTCCCGTTGCATATGGGAGCGGACCTCTTCCAGCGTCGCGAATTCCTGGGTTTGAGTTTGTGTGGAGTCCGTTATCGGAGCCAATGCGAAGCGCTCATCGAAATGCAGTCGAAGATGCGTAACGGATGGGTCACCGCTGGCCGGTTTTTTCGGTTCGATCAACTCAAAATCGTAGAGCAGCATCGTCTTGGCTCCGAACGGAATGGCCTATAGGAGACTGGAAACGCCGAATATCAACTCGTCAATGTTTGTGCCGGGGCGCTATTACCGGGAGGAATAGCCGTGCGCTTGTCCAACAATAGCGACAGGCCGACGATGCAGGCCATATGCAACCCCAAGATAAGATAGCACCAGTAATCCCCGATTTCGTAGGTCTCGACGAAACCGATCGCCAACAAGCTGAAACAGACGTGCAGGCTGAACAGGGGCAACATGTGGCGACCCAGCAAAGCCAGTGGTTTCAAGTAGCTAAGGGCCTGGTTGATTTGCGGTCCAAGCCATATCGCCAGATAAACGAGGACGCTGACGTTGAGTAAGCGCAGCGGCGCCAACTGCCATTTATCCAGCAGCCAAGCATGATCGCCGAGTCTCACGGAGACCGGAATCCACGGCCACCGCCAACAGAAGAAAAAGACGGCGATGCCCAATGCCAGTTGCCAGGGGATTCTTTCGACCACGCGCGCCAATCGTTCCGGGTGTAATAGTTTGTATTGGCCCAACATCAGTCCGCCCAGCCACAACAATTGCCAGGATAGTAGGTTGAATGCACCCAGATCGATGACCAGTGAATTCGGGCCTAGAAAACTAAGCAACCATTGCTTGAGACCGAATTGAGAGAGCAGCCAAAGTAAAAAACTGCCCCCCATGATCGGTAACCATCCCGTGCGACTGGACATTTCCAGAATGAGCGGACTCAGCGCCAGGAATACCAGATACAAAGGCAAAATATCCAATAAGGGCGGCTGATAGAGCAACAATAGGGAGGAAATGGAGGCGAAGAGCGGGTGATCCAGGTAGGCATGGATCATATTGTAAAATGGGGCATGACTGCCGAGTAGCTGGCCGATGACCGCGAAGCAGAATAACAAGGTCAACAGATGGCTGAGGTAGATTTGCCCGACCCTGCGCCACGCCAATCGCTTCATCGCGGCAGGGCCGCTGATCTGCAATTTGCGGCTGAAAGTCATGCCGCATAAAAAAGCGGAAATAAACACGAAGCCTTCGGCGGCCGAGACGAATCCCAGCGGCTGATTTGACAGTGGCCGAAGCGGACTGGGGGTATGGTTGCTGATCATGATCAGCAATAGCAAGCCCCGGAAAACATCAAATCCAATCAAACGGTTCATGAGTGATCAGTAAAATCGGTTGATACACCTAGTGCGAATTCTTCACGACAAGTTAACGATGGGTACTATGAACCAGGGCTGAACGATGGCGAATACTCGGGATAGGAGCGATAAAGGGGCGGCGGCGTCAGTTAACCGGCGTAACCCCTGCCAGCCTCTTTGCTTGACAGCAAAAGGATAAAAGATCGTCATCTAATGACTTCCTCGCATTGAGGGAAACGTCAGCTCTCAAATGTATCTAATTAATTTCGTTAAATTTATTTGGAGG
>JACKMZ010000011.1 GCA_024235135.1 Gammaproteobacteria bacterium
GGCATAAGGCAACGTTGCCGGCCGGCTAACTGAACCCCCAACTTAGTTCAACACAACGCAGGCGACACTGGAGACAAGCGAATGTTCAGCCATGTGATGGTCGGGTCAAACGACATCGAGCGGTCGAAGCGATTCTATGACGCCGTGCTCGGAGTACTTGGAGCAGGTGAGCCGCTCCGAATGAAACTGCTGTCATGCTATTTCTAAGCTGCCTATTCGGCAGTGAATGGCATTAGTCTTCGAACATCGCCGGAACTGATTTTCTAAGCTGCCTATTCGGCAGTGAACGCATCGACCGAATACGCCTTACGGGACCGCTTTTTCTAAGCTGCCTATTCGGCAGTGAACGTGGCGGACCCGCTGCTAGGCGGGTAGATGTCTTTTCTAAGCTGCCTATTCGGCAGTGAACTCTGGATGTGACTTGAAAAGCTGCGTCGGTAATTTCTAAGCTGCCTATTCGGCAGTGAACTTTGATTGCGGGCTGTATTACCTTCTTCGTCATTTCTAAGCTGCCTATTCGGCAGTGAACGTGATCCCACCCTAAGACCGGACACGTAGTGCTTTCTAAGCTGCCTATTCGGCAGTGAACCCGGACGACCGTTCGCGCGTGACGCCCCTGAGTTTTTTCTGAAAAGCCGGATTGGCTTTGCCGATGTCGTGAAACAGCGCCGCCATGCGCGCCAGCAGGCGAATATCGTCGGCGGTATGCCAGTCGTTTTCATCCTGACTTCTCAGGACATCCCGTTCCGTCGTGTTGGTAGGCGCCGCCCCTTGTGCATTGAAGCGCCGGGCGTCGCCGACCAGCCACAACAACTCGCTGTGATCCCGCCCGCGAATCCAATGACAGGCGACGGCGGTGTTGCGCCGCGCCGTTTTACGCAACAGCCGCCGCAACATATCCAAGCCTTGCTGGGTGATCGGCGTCTGCCATGTGCGCGTCCCACGCCGTTCGGCGAATTGGTCGAGAATACGCCTGTCGGAATTTCTCAAGCAGATTGTCGAGCAGTGCGGGATCGACCGAAAAATCGCGATCCTTCAGTACCCGGCTGTTTTGCCAATGGGCCTGAATGCGTTGCAAGCGGTGATATTGAAATGCCTTTCGCCGTTCAAGGACGCATGGGATTTTCGGCATCGGCGCCCACGACCGTGTCCCAAGGTCTCACGCACCATTGGGTGACAAGTTTGTTGATGACGTAGGGATCGGCCGCCGCAAAAGCTTCCACTACGGCCGGCGAATCGGCTTTGAAGACTAAAACGGCACTGTCATAGGGGTCGGCTAACGCACCCGCTAATATCAGTTCTCCACGTTCCTGCGCCTGCCACGCTAAAGTCAGGTGTTCGGTGCGGAATTGAGCCCGCCGCTCCAGGTAATCGTGGTCGTAGTCGTAAAAAAGCAGGTAGTGCATGGTTCCTCCGCAATGGCTTTGCCGGCGGATTGCCCGCCGTTATATCCCAACCAATTGATTGACGGTAATTTCTCTAGTCTAGCCCAAGCGCGGGCTGGTCGATAGGCGAAGCCACCCGAATGGCGGCGGATTGACGCTGCGCGTTCGCTTACGCGACGTCCAGTGAAAAGGCGCGGTAGACTGTCCTGACTTTGGCCCAGTTCCTTTTCGCATTCGGAGGTGTCCCGTGTTACTGGAAGGTTCCTGCCATTGCCGTTCGGTGCGCTTCAGCGTTGAATCGGCCCATCCTTATCCGTTCAATCTCTGCTATTGCTCAATCTGCCGCAAGACGGCTGGCGGCGGCGGATTTGCGATCAATCTCGGGGCCAGCGCGGCCACGTTGCAGGTCCAGGGTCAGGAGCACGTTCGGGTGTATCAGGCCCGGATGACCGATTCGGATACCGGCTTGGCCAGCACGAGTCCCGCCGAACGCCGTTTCTGCGGTATCTGCGGCAGCGCGTTGTGGGTTTGGGACCCGCGTTGGCCGGAATTGCTTCATCCGTTTGCCTCGGCCATCGATACGCCCTTGCCGATTCCGCCGGAACGCACGCACTTGATGCTGGATTTCAAGGCGCCCTGGGTCGAGTTGCACGCCGATCCCCAGGACAAACACTTCACCCGCTATCCCGATGAGTCCATCGCGGATTGGCATGCCCGGCTGGGGCTTAGCGTGTGATCGCCGCGTTATCGTGGGTCGTTGAGGGGGCAACCGAAGGACGTACGCGAATCAGGCCGCGTTTTTTGCCGGTCTCCATATCGAGGGTGTTCATGGCCTCGTATAGTCGCTCGGAGGGCACGAGAAAGGGTCGATACTCCTCCAGCACGTCAAGTACGAAGACCAGGTCGTGATCTTCCAGGTAGCCACCCAGTGGAGAATGATGTCCGACGTTTACCCCAAATAGCGGCGCGCGATTGAAATTGATGAGATAACGGTAGGCGAGATCGTTGGTGTGTCGTAGCTGCTCCCGGAATTCGGGGAAGGTCAAATCGCGCAGCACGGTAACTTCCAGGTCACCGTTGGCTTCGACCAACTCCGCTACCTCGTCTAAGGTCAGACCGAAAATCCGGGCTTTCCAGTAACTCACGTCGGATTTGTCGAAAATGGTGCTCTGGGTAAGATCGTGCACGCCCAGAGAATGAAAAAGATCGACGACGGTGGCGGGGCCGCAGAATGCTCCGTTTATCTGATATTCGAAATACGGTTTGTAGCGGTCCGTGACGGGTAATGCCCAGGCCCGATCCAGCAGTTCGCTATCATGATAATACGGAGCATCGACGATTGAATCGACCGGCAGGGTATCGGGCTGGTTGGGGGCTAAGGCCAACAAGCCGGTCAATACCAGGCCGCCAAGGAATATGGTCTGAACCAGGCGGCGTCGGGTGATCATTGTGGCGGTTAACGGCGGCAGTTATCGGTAATGGCGACAAAGAAGGACGCTAGCACAGCCGTGGCCAGGCTGGCAATTCCATGAGCCGCTGGTTGAGGGGCTCTGACGCGACGCTGATCGGCATGATTTTAGCCCTTTGTCGCGTTCCGTTGTGGGTGTGGATCGTCTTGCCAAATCCATGAGTCATGACGAGGGAGCCGACCGCGAAATCATCGCGGACACCACACCTTCGGGAGACGAGTATGAGCACAACGGCAACATAACCCCGATCATTTAATTAGTTAGTAGCTAACTATATTATAACAATAATCAATTTTATTTATTAGCTGGCCACACCGATAATGGAACCATCGCAACCCTTAAAGGATATGCCGCCATGTTGAAAACCTTCACCTTCGCTCTCGTTCATATGTCGGTGGCTTTCAGTGTCGTATACCTGATGACCGGCGATTTGCTGGCCGGCGGTGTGGTGGCCTTGATTGAGCCGGCTTGCAACACGGTGGCTTACCATTTCCATGAAAAAGCCTGGGCGACCTTTCGCCAGCCGCGCGGTTTGCAGCAAGAGCCGTCGCGCCCGTTGACGGTTACCTGCTGCCCTGTTTAGGGATGTCGCCATAAACCATGTTGCCGCACCCCCGGTGCGGCAACGCTCTCGAACCGAACGCGCGTTGAACTCGAATTGAACCACAGGACCGGCCGAAGTCTGTCTCTGGACCGGTTTTTCAGGATTTTCTGGAAACCGGCCGTGGCAATGGCCAGGTCAAGCCGATGGCGACGACGGCCAGAGCCGCGGCCAATCCGTAGCTGCTCGTGAAACTGCCGCTGGCTTCGGCCAGCCATCCCGCCAATACCGGGCCTAGCATCTGGCCGATTCCGAATATGAATGTCATCGTCCCAAACGCCGCGACCGCGTGTTGCGGACCTAGATAATCTCCGGCGGCGGCGGCCATGATGGAGGGAATGCTCCAGGCGCATAATCCGAACAGCCCGATGGAAAGATACAACCAGGGGGTGGGCAGCGGTGCGGCAACCAGCAGATAGGCCACGCCCTGCAGGGCGAAAACCACGATCAGTCCGATCCGCCGTCCAAGGTGATCGGATAGGCTGCCGAATATCGGACCGGAGAACAGGCTGAGAAAGCCCAACCAGAACCAGAATATCCCGGCGGCCGATTCCGAGAAACCGCGTTCTTGAATCAAGGTGGTGACGATGAAAGTTACGTAAATGACGTAGGTGATCCCAAAAAGCGCGTAAATTCCGCCGAGTTGCCACACCAGCCGCCGCTCTTGACGGGGCGTGGGCGGAGTCACCGTCGGACCGGTATGAGTTTCACGATGACCGAGAGGCTGCAGGCCGTGCTGTTGGGGGGCGCCGCGCAAGACCAATCCGGCCCAGACAGCCACCAGCAGGGCGGCGCTGCCGAACACCAGCCAACTGATACGCCAGCCGGCGGCGCCCCAATGGCTGTTGACCCACGGAATCAAGAGCCCGGACGCCATGATTCCCAACCCGTTCCCCGTCACCATCAAACCAGCCGCCTTGCCGCGCCAATGCGGCGCGAACCAGTGACTGACCAAACCCATGACGGGGACAGTCGCCGCACCGCTGCCCAAGCCCGTCAAACCGTAACTCACCATCGCCGCGATGGCGCCGTGCGCCTGACTGACGGCCAGAAGCGAGAGCCCAATCAATATCAAAGCCGCCGTGATGAGCGCACGCGCGCCCCAACGCGCGGCCATTCGCCCCGCAACCAATACCGCGATCAGATAACCGAGGAAGTTGGTGGTGCTGATCAATCCCATCTCCCCGTAGCTAAGGTTCAGGGTCGTCCCCATGGAAGGCAGCAACATCCCCAAGGCGAACCGGCCTAAGCCAAGTGACACCAGTATCGTACCGATGCCGGTGAAGGCGATGAACCAGGCATAGTGCAGGGACGAAACGCGACGGGGAACGAGAGGCATGGTGGATTCTTCAGTGAGGGACGCTTACGGAACTATAGCTTGCCGCTCTGGGCTTGCCATCGGATACCGCCGGGGCCAGCGAATGCGACTACGGCATCCGGTGGGCTTTGTTGAACGCGCCGACTTTGGAATGCTCGAGGGCTGTTATGGCTGTTATGGCTGTTTCGGCTTTTGAGCCGCACTTGAAGCGATTTCGCAAAGCGTCTTTTCGTTTTCAGGATTGCCGCTATCACACGTCAGAATGGTGGCGTTTCCCAGGCCGAACATTTTTCCTTGCCAGGCGCCATCGTTATCGAGGCTGATATGCAAAAAGCCGTACTGCCGAAGCGCATGGCCTTGGATTGAATGCCCATCGACCGTGATCGAAAAGTCATTTTGCGATGGTTGTGCTTCCAACCTGACGCCGCTGTTACCCACAATGAGTTGCGGCGGAAGTGGGCTTTCTCCCAGGGAAGTGAGAGACTCGAACAAATGCAAATGACCCGCGAGCAGTAAATCGACGGAGGCCGGCAATTGACCGGCGGTCGTTTTAGATAAAGCGGCTTGTAGCGTTTGATTGAGCGTTGGAAAGTCAGCCTCTACAAATCCCCACAGCGGACGGTGAGTCACAATCCACGCCATTTTATTTGTCGAACTTTTATTGATCTGCTCATATTGGTCCCGGTATTGCGTCGTAAGCGCGTTATCCGCATATCCATCGCAGGCATTGGCCGAGTCCATGATCCATAGCTGCACAGGGTGTAAATCCAATCGGTAGGGGGGCAGTAGGACGATACGATGGGTGGCGTTTGTCGGCGGGTTATTGAAATCACCTTGATCAGGGCATTGTGTCCGCGCCACGCCGCCTTTCAATGACGAGCCGGGACCCATGAAGTAAAACCAAGCGGGGCCGCCTCGGCTGCACAGTTCATGATTGCCCCGCGCGAAAACCCACGGAGCTTTGGGGAGCAGCTCTTTTGTCGGTTCGAAGAAATCGTATCGCCAGCTTTGCCAGTTATCCGGCCGCGGGCTGTTGGATGCGTTCTGACTGTAATAGGTCGAAGTCAGGCCGCAACCGCGGTCACGCGGTGTGCCATCACCCGCATCATAGGCCCAGATCTTGTGCTTGTCGCCCTTGGCATCCGTCGTCTCGGTGATGAAGCCGGCAGTACCCCGGTAGTTATAGTCACCCATGTGTAGAATCAAATCCGCTTTTCGTTTAGCGCCTTCTTTAGCCAGCAATTCAAAATAGGGTGAGGACTGTGTGCCCTGACAATGTGATTCGCTCTCGCACCCCGAGTCGCCGTAGACTTGGATCTCGGAAGGGGAAAGCGTTACCGCGGCCAGATCAATATCGCCGGAATCACCTTGATAAGCCGTGTTTTCGGCGATAACCGCCTCACAAACGGTGACGGGAAAATTTATGTTAGGCAATGGCGCGCCCGGAGTGAATGGACGCTTTTGGGTTACGACTTTTGAATGGTCACTGCCGGTCAGTAACGGACAAGCCACATCGATACTGTCGAAGACGATACGAGCATAAATAAGAACGCCGCCTTCCTTCGATGGAGCCAATAGGCTGTAAGCGTAATGCGCGATGCTAGGTAAGCTGGTTTTATCTTCGTGTATCGGTATATTTTTCGCACAATAGACGGTGGAAGCCGTAAACGAGAGAATCGCAGTTGACAATATCTTTTGGAAAAGGCTTACTAAATGCATTATCCTTTCTCTCCCATAGGCTGGAATTACTGGATAGGGCTATATCCTTCAGTTCATCAGGAAAACTTACAGTCTTATTGTCCATCTTTCATATTAGCTATTTTTACTGCGATTCCATCCAATCTTAGTCGTTCTTTTTTTGCTTAACCCGGGTTAATTTGTAAATGAATATCACGAATCCACAAGATCTGTCGCCGAAAATAGCGGTATCATAGTTATCTGGAAATCAAAGCGAACGCCTGTCAGGGGAGGGTTCATCAAGGCCAGGGCGGAGTTGCCGGACCAGGATTATGTCGATTTCCTACGCCACCATTTCCATGAAGCTATTGGCAAACGGTAGTGGATCGATTCCGCCGCCGGCCATTGAAGGCCAGCCATTGAAAAGGTGCGTATCCCGTCATGGCGTTTCCTACCCATCGTTCTTTCCGTCGTTACCGCAAGAGCTATTTGCTTCCGAATATATTGTGGATGCCCGACAGGTTGATCGTGCCGGACCATTCGCAGCCGCCGTTGTGGACGCTGCACATGCCGCGTAATGAGAGGCGCAGATTTTTCCGATCGATTACCTTGATTTGCATGCCGAAATTGAGGGCATAGTTTTCGCGTGAACTCGGCAGGATGAAATCCACGCCTTGCAACACCTTGTCCGGCACCAGCCCTTTCAGACCCGTGCGAAAGGCCAGTTCAACCAGCGTATGGTAGCCCACATCCGGAGTGAGCGCGGTCCCACCCGCCAGATTGGCCGCGATGCCCACCTGATCGATGTGCAGATTGCACTCCGAGCGTCCGGTTTTGGGATCGGGTTCGCCAATCGCCCAATGCAGCGACGAAAGGTCGATCGAGTTGGGCGCGTTGAACTGCGAGCTGAATTTGGAATCGAGCAGCGTCGTCTTGATGTTTTTGTCGCGAACATTTTGCAGGCGCAGTTGCCGGTCCGTCAGTTCGAGGCGCCAGATCTCCCGAAAGCCGATGCCTTTGGTTGCCGCATAGGAGATATTCAATGCCCAGGCGTCCTTGCTTGTGCCGCCGGTAACGCTGTTGGCGATATCGCTGGCGGCGCCTTTGGCGGCATGCAACGCCCCTTTCCATTGGCCTCCCTCGAAGGCTTGCTTGCCGGACTGGGTGCGTGCGCTGCGCAACGTCCGCAGCAGTTCATCGCGTTTGTCCTTGGCGACAACGAAATTGATGCCGTCGCTGGTGTAATCCAGGGTCCTGACGGCATTTTTCGCGGTGAAATCGATGTAATCCGCCAGCGCGATCGATGGAGAGAATTTGTTCAGGCGATCGGAAATCGTATCCCAAGTCGACAGGTTTTTCGTGGGTACAAATTTGTTCTTGGCCATCAGGTTCACCTATCCGCTTGGCTGTCGGCCGGGCCGACGCCGGGTCAATCACTCGCGTAAGCACACAGGGGATGTCAGAACCCAGGACCTATTCGCGTACCGGAAAACGGCGTAGAACAGCTACGTGATTTTCCCGACGCGAAGACCACAAAAACAAAGGTTCCGCTTCCCTCTATGTGGTTATTACCCGTCACGGGCCGGTTGGTTTAACCCAAGGCAAAATTATTTTTTGGGGCGAGAGCCGTCTCTTTCGAAGGGCTATCTCATCGGGGCATCAAGCCGTGCTATGGGGTGGAATGCGCCCAATTACGCGTTGCACGCGCCCAACGCAACCCCATCGGCTGGTACTCACGGGACTTCCGGCGCTTGGAACACTATTGCCATTACGCCGGCATCAGTTGGTTTGAGGCCAAAATCGCTATTATCCGCCCGGCCGTGCGCCCTATTGGGCCAAACCACTTTATACGTTACCGGCAACTGCGTAACTCCTACGTCACAACATATCCCGTCCCGCGTGCTCGACGAAGGCTTCGGCGTCGTCGATATATTGTTGCAGCGTGGCGAGCGTCTGGCGGGTGACGGCGCGCAATTTATAAGGGGTCGCGCCATTCATCGCCGCCTGGGTGGCGAAACCGCGCCGCAGGCTGTGGGCGGCGTACAGACGCGGATCGAAGCCGGCCTTGAAGGCATACCACTTGACGATCAACGCGACGGTTTGCGGCGACAAGGCTTGATCGGGACGTATCCGCCCGGCGCGATCGAAGCGTACGAACACCGGTCCCGTGGTGATCTCGGCCCGCGCCAGCCAGGTATTGAGCGCCCGCACGGGGCACGCCTGTTTGCCACGCAGGACCGGCACGACCGCGCCGCGTCCTTCCTGGTCGGTTTTCGAGCGGGGCAACCGCACCCGCACGCCGTCGAGTTCGAGAAGCAAATCCTCCACCCGAATGGCGACCAGTTCGGAACGCCGGAAGGCGCCGGCGAAGCCCAGTAACAACAAGGCGCGGTCACGGCAACCGCGTAAGCTATCGGGAATCGTTTCCACCATGGCCTTGACCTGGGCGGCCAAGGCGGGCGTTTTCGGCCGCACTTGCCGGCCATGATGCCGGGCGATACCGGCCAACGCGCCCCGCACGAGTTTATGCGACGTCGGCAGCAACTCCCCGGCGACGTCATGGGCCAGGCGAATCGCCGCCAAGCGCCGTTCCAGGGTGCTGATCTGCAAGCCGTCGCGCGCTTGACTGGCCAGAAACAGAGCGATCGTCTCCGGCTCCGCCGGCAGCGGCGAAAGCCCCCGTTGCCGACACCATTCCTGAAATACTGTCCAGTCTGAGCGGTAGGCCCGCGCCGTGCTAGGTGCAAGCTGTTGGCGAAGGTAGTTTTCCAACGCCTCCTGTTCGACTTGTCTCTGAAGTGGTCCGATGCTCGGGAATGTCTCCACGGGCCAATCCTGGGACTCGACGGACTCGACGGACTCGGCGGACTCGGCGGTGTCCGGCTGCTGTAAACGAGGCGCTGTCATTACACGGGTACTCGGGTCAAAAAGCGATGGTGTGAGCATTCTTGAGAAAAGCGTATGACAATCCTCGAAAATTTTCCATAGCGTGAAAGACCTTTATCGTTAGTTATTAGAAATTTCTATTAGTAATTCAATCTGAAATGTAAAATAGAAAAACTATCTTGCTATTCTCATTTCATTCTCAGGAGTCATTGATGCCGCGCGCCGTTGCAACTTATGAAGCCGTCAAACAAGCCGCCGTCACCCTGCTCGCTCGCGGCGAACTGCCCACGCTGGAGCGATTGCGGGCGCTGGTCGGCCACGGCAGCTTCACGACCATCCGTCAACATTATCAGCGCCTGCAACAGGAACTGCGTGAACAACCCAAAGCCCAATGGCCATCGACGGTCCCGGCGACCTTGGTGAGCGGTCTGGAGCAACTCTGGCATACGGCGATGGAAGCCGCCGAAGAGCAGTACCAAGCCCTCAAGAGCGAGGCGGTCGCTCGAATCGGGGCGGCCGAGCAACAGATCCAGGATTTTCAGCAAACGCTCACCCAGACCCAGCAACAGGTCGATACGCTGGAACAAAAGCAAGCCACGGCGCGGGAACAGATTCAGACATTGGAGAAGGCGTTGGCCGTGGCCCAGGATCGCTTGGCGACTCGTACCGCCGCCTTGGAAGACTGGCAGAAGCAGGCGGGCGAGGCCCAGCAAGCCGTAGCGGCCGCACGGGCTGAAGTGGAGCAGGAGCGGAATCGGGCATCGCAGGCGGAAATCCACCTGGCTGAACGGACCCAGGAACTCAACGCGCAGGGTCAAGAGGTGGACCGGCTGCTCCAACAGTTGGCGGGCGGTGAGAAAGAACGCCAAACGGTGTGTCGACATCTCGCGGAGGCGGAGCAACGCCTCGCGGATGCCGAGCACCGAATCGCGGCCATCGAGCAAGCTGGGGTCAAGCAACTTGCGGAATGGGAAAAGAAACTACAGGTGATTGCCGCCGACCGCGATCAGGAAAGCCAACGCCGCGAGGCATTGGAACGGAAACTCACGGCGGCGGAGATGAGTCGTGCCGCCGCTGAGCGTGAGGTGGAGGTATTGGAGCGTAATTTGGATGCGTTGGCTTACCGATTTGCCCAAGGCGGGGAAAAACCGCCCACCCCGCCACCCCGGAAACCCAATACTTCCACTCGATCCCGTTGAGTGGTCTCGCGCCCCGAAATGTTCGGTAGCTGCGGCCTATCTCATCGTGTCGGCCGCTGGCTGAACGTTTCGCCGAAAGATTTCCAGCAGGGCGGTCGTTCCCAGGTAATCCTTGGTGTCCATGGCCGCCACTTTTTCGAGCAAAGGAATGCCCTTGGCGGTATCGCCTTGTCGAGCGTACAAATAGGCTTCCCCCTTCAAACAGAGCAGGTAGAATCGGACCAGCACCATTTCTCGCTCATGGCCTTCACTAAGCTGCGTTTCTTGGAGTTCGCGCCAATCTTCCGGTAGATCCAATTGGCGTCGCGCGACTTCGCGCGCCTGTTGAGAGATGTCTATCGCTTCGGCGAATCGGTGTCGGTACACGTAAAACCGGAACAGATAAACCAACACCATCAGATTTTCCGGCGCTAGCCGATAGGCACGCTGCAGATCGCTCTCGGCATTACCGTCACTGTAATCTTCGGCCGCTCGTTGGATTAGCTGAACGACTTCGTCGGAAGGGGGATTTTCGAAAAATAACGGTTCGGCATCGAAGGATAGCAAGTCCACTATAGAATTCCTCAGCAAATCAACGGATTTAGGATGGCGTCATTAAATCCGAGACGATCATCACAAGCAAGCCGTCGCCGGCAAGAAACTTCAGACTTCCTCGATGCAGATCTCACGGCGCACGATCGCCAGCAGGGTGCGGATCGTCAGACCGACGACGATAAGCGAAAGGACAGCGATGAGAAAAACCGCCAAGTATTTGAATTCCATCATGCCGGTGTGTTCGAACATGAGCCAGGTGGCGATCGTCATCGCCGCCAGCGGGAAAGAATAAGCCCACCAAGATATAAAAAAGCGCAAGCGAGCGAATTTACCGAATTGGGTAGCCAGCAACAGGGTGAGAAACAAGGCGCAGTAATATAGGATGCGCGCGAAGTGGTCCAGGCCATCGTTGAGCTTGATATAGGAGATGAACCCGACCGCGGGTGGTGCGATGAGAATGAAAAAGGTGGGCACCAGCCGTTCCGGCAAGGGATGGTGGAAAATCACCCGATAGAAAATCACCGTGAATAACACGATCCAGAATACGAGGCCGATGCTGAAGAAAAACCACGCGATTTCGTTGCTGGTATGTTCGACGCCCGCAATGGGAACCAGAATGTTGCCGACCACGGGAATGAACCAGGCGGGATTGAGGTGGGTGATCTCGTAGGTCGTCTGGTTGACCCAGATACCCATGATGTAGAAGGTGAAGCCTAAATGCACGATGGCCCCGACGTGCCATAGCCACCGCGAGAGATCCGGCGCCACGTGCAGCGTGCCGATAGCCAGTAAAATCAAGCCGATGGAAATGGTGGAGAAGAAATTCAGTTTGACGGGATGTCGCAGCTCTTGAATGACGGCCGGGCGGCAGACCAGTATTTTTGCCGTGTACAGCAAAATCAGCACGACGAACACGGTCGCGGAAAAACCCAGTAAATAGGGACTGACATGAAAGGGAAGCGCCAGATGGGTCTCGGTTTTCGACCAAGCGATGGTCCAGCCGGTCAGACCCATGACCATGGCGAAAAATGACACAGGAAACAGGGCTAGCCGGCTGTCGGTAGCGGCCAGTGAAGGCGAGGCGGCTGGGTTATTGGAGTCAGGCCGTGGTGGCTTGGAAGGGACAATGGAGGTCATGGCAACGTGGAAGCTCTTGATGCGTTTGAAATCTATCGATAGGCGAACGGGTTCGAACCCGTTTCGAACATTAACCCCAATCGGTGATTAAGTATCACAAGGTCCTTGGGTCCTATTTATACAATATCTGTATATTATAAAACATTAATATATCTCAAACATCCGGCTTTTCGTCGCGTCGATGGCCTATGGCTGGACTGGATGGTTGCGTCGAGCATGCTTTGCTCGTCACCCCAGCGAAAGATCCTTTTGGGCTTGATTCAATCGGAATGGCGGTTTTTTTGTCCGTCCTCATGTCGCCATAAACTGTATCAATAGTGCATCGGGGAGTGGCATGTATTCTGCAATTTTGCTAATGGCTGGATCGGATAATTCAGGTCCGTTCGCAGGGACGCCCAACGACGAACTTTCAATTTTCAAAGAGAGACACAGGCAATGGCGACACCACCGGCACGTAATAATTCGGCATCCAGTGAAAAACGTAAATCGTACATCGAACATGGAATCAATGTCGTGCAGCGTACCATTCACTACTATCGTGGTTTTCAGAAGGTCATCACTGAAAATAAACAGACCTATTTACGTGGGAGCATGGCGGTTAGGGATTGCGAAAACAATGAATATATGTGGTTCGATACGATTGAGCGTATGGATGGCGCACCCTGGCTTAGACCTGGATTTTATAACGCCGCCATGGAAAATTCGGTCGATGCAAAAAATCCCGGACGACAACAAATTCGTCCGGTGCACACTCAGCGCAACAGCGAGAATAGAATTTGCAATTTTCTGATCCATCCGTCCGCGAAACCGCATTTTCTCACGGGCTGTATCGCGCCGGGCACCGAAGATGTAGGGGGACTACTCGATTCCTCGGATTCTCTCGAACTCATTTTCGATTGTCTGGGCGGCTTTCAGCCGGGAAAACAGGTGTTCTTGAGGGTCGATGGCGCCATGCCGGGTCAATAGACAGAGAGCGGTGTCTAGCGGGCTAAGCGCACAGTGGGATTCACTTCGGCAGTCTTCGGTTCGATTTGATCCGGTTCAATCCGAACCGGATCAAATCGAACCATTCTGCGGAATCGATATAGAAAGTCTCGGATCGATTCTGTGGAATTATTGAGTTTCCATCCTCGATAATTGAATTGGTACAGAGTCTGCTATTAGCAATGCATTACCATTTAATCAACGATTCATCATGGACTCCATGACGCCGTAATTCTCGATGGCCGCATTTTGCCTGTTATTTTCAACATTATTTAATCGCCAGCCAGTGGGCAAGGTAAAAAGGAACTGAAATGTCATCGTATCTTCCCTATCACCCCGTTGACGGATCCTATGTGCAAATTCCGAGATCAATCTACTCTCAATACTATGATGAAGAAATGCCGGGGCTTCCAGTTCCTTGCCGAAAATATCATATCAGCTCGGATGTCGGCAGCGCGCGTACTATCGCCAATCTCGTTCTACCCTATTTGGTGCAAAGACAGATACATCACAAAGTCGTCAGCAATTTCAATTTTCTTATCGAGCAAACGATCGGACATGAATATGATCAAGCGGGAAAGTTTATTACGGTCTATATGGACTCAAGGGTGGATCAGCAAAACGAAATAATGGAAACGCTCAATCGCAGATTTGAAGAAACGTCGGGAATTCGGCCGTGCGAAAGCTGGCCGACCCGACGTCGCCGCAAAGGTGAAGAGAATGTCACGCGGGAATACGAGGAACCCGTGTATCGAAATCGGCAGGGCGTATTCATTTTTGGGGGGTTTATTTGCGATCCCTTGAATTAAGCAAAGGGTATCCGGGCAAGATCCCGAATCGCGGTTGAGTTCCAGAATTCCGCTCGCCCACGGTTGCCGGATTCATGAAGACGTCACCGGATTGGCCGCGCGACCTCTTCGCGGCGTGTCCCGGCATGGAAATCCACGCCGGGACAACGAGACGCGGGGATCATCAGGCCACCGCGGCTTCGGATTGGACTTCCTCGACGGTCGCCGAAGTGCGGATCAGGTAATCGAATGCCGCCAACGCCGCTTTGGAGCCTTCGCCGGCCGCGATGACGATCTGCTTGTAGGGGACCGTGGTGCAGTCGCCCGCCGCGAACACGCCGGGCGCGTTGGTCGCGCCGCGCGCATCCACCTCGATTTCGCCGAATTGACTGAGTTGCACCGACCCTTTGAGCCAATCGGTGTTGGGTATCAAGCCGATTTGCACGAATACGCCTTCCAGCGGAACCGTGTGGGTATCCCCGTTGCCGCGATCCTGGTACGCAAGGCCATTGACCTTGCCGGCCGCTCCGGTGATTTCGGTGGTCATGGCGTTGGTATGCACCGTGACATTAGGCAGGCTGCGGAGCTTTTTCACCAGCACGGCATCGGCCTTCAACTCGGGTAGGAATTCCAACACCGTGACATGCTTGACTACGCCGGCCAGGTCGATGGCCGCTTCGACCCCCGAATTTCCTCCACCGATGACCGCCACGTCCTTGCCCTTGAACAAGGGTCCGTCGCAGTGCGGGCAATACGCCACGCCCTTGGTCCGATATTCCTGTTCGCCGGGCACGTTCACATTGCGCCAGCGGGCGCCGGTCGTGAGGATCACGGCGCGGCTCTTGAGCGTCGCGCCATTGGCGAGTCGGACCTCGATCAGACCACCGGGCCGTCCGGCGGGCACCAATTGCTCGACCCGTTGCAGATTGAGGATTTCTACGTCGTAGGCGCGCACGTGTTGCTCCAGAGCGGCGGCATATTTCGGGCCGTCGGTTTCCGGAACGCCGGGGTAGTTCTCGATGGCCAGCGTATCCAGCACCTGACCGCCGAAGCGTTCCGCCACCACGCCAGTACGGATGCCCTTGCGCGCTGCGTAGACGGCCGCCGCCGCGCCAGCCGGGCCGCCGCCCACGATCAGTACGTCATAGGGTTCCTTGGCATTGAGCTTGGCGGCCTCGCGTTGCGCGGCGCCGGTATCGACCTTGGCGATGATTTCCTCGACGTTCATGCGACCGGTACCGAACATCTCGCCGTTCAGAAACACCGTGGGAACACCCATGATCTGCTGTTCCTCGATCTCCTTCTGATACAGGCCGCCGTCGATGATGGTCACCTTGACGCGAGAATTGAACACCGCCATCAGCGTCAGTGCCTGCACCACGTCCGGGCAATTGTGGCAGGACAGGGACATGTAAACCGTGAAATCGAGCGCGACGTCCAGGTTCTTGATCTGTTCGAGTACATCGTCTTCGACCTTGGGCGGATGGCCACCGGTCCACAACAAGGCGAGCACCAACGACGTGAATTCGTGGCCCATCGGGATCGCCGCGAAGCGGAGCTTCATATCGCCGCCGACGCGATTGAGCGTGAACGACGGTTTACGCGCATCCGCGCCGTCGGTTCTGAGCGTGATCTTGTCGCTCATGCCGGCGATTTGTTCCAGTAGTTCCAGCAGCTCTCGGGATTTCTCGCCGCCGTCCAGCGAAGCCACCATTTCGAATGGCTGCGTGACGCGTTCCAGGTACGCGCGCAATTGAATTTTGAGATCGTCGTCTAACATGGGTGTGGTTGCTCCTTGTCAAATAGGGGCCTCGCGCTGGATGAAACCGCGCCGAAGGCGGGAATTCTCAAAAAAAACCGGACGGGAGGTGTCACTAACCTGCCCCGTCCGGTCAAAGACGCACGCCTAGCGTGCTTCGAAAAAACCGGGGTAAGGCTTAAATTTTGCCCACCAGATCCAAGGACGGCTTGAGGGTTTTTTCGCCTTCCTTCCATTTGGCGGGGCAGACCTCACCCGGATGGCTGGCGACATATTGAGCGGCCTTGACTTTGCGCAGCAGCTCGGACGCGTCGCGGCCAATGCCATTGTCGTGAATCTCGCAGAGCTTGATAACGCCATCGGGATTGATCAGGAAGGTGCCGCGCAGCGCCAGACCTTCTTCCTCGATCATCACCTCGAAGTTACGGGTAATGGCGCCGGTGGGATCGCCGACCAGCGGATAACGGACCTTCTTGATCGCATCGGACGTGTCTGCCCATGCCTTGTGGGCAAAATGGGTGTCCGTGGATACGCCGTAGACTTCCACTTCGAGACGTTGAAATTCCTCGTATTTGTCAGCCAGGTCTTCCAACTCCGTCGGGCAGACGAAGGTGAAGTCGGCCGGATAGAACACGACCACCGACCATTTGCCTTTCAGGGACTGTTCGGTCACTTCGAAGAATTTGCCGTCTTGGTAGGCTTGGGCTTTAAAGGGTTTGACTTCGGTATTGATCAAGGACATGGGTTTCTCCTAGCAGGGTTAATTTGGGATGACGGATGAATAATAGCTATTGCCTATCGAATGATCCAATCATCTTTTCCTAAGCTATCGTTAGTTAATCTTAATGGACCCGAATTCGCTCCTCGGTAAAGGGAATCGGAACCCGATCCTGGCTGACCAGCCCCTGTGCCGGGAGTGTCGGACCACTGGCTGGGGCGGGCTGTTCGATTCCGGATGATTCCACGCAACGGACTGAACGCACGAAGGATCAACGGGTCGTACAACGTCCCGTATCGATTGTCGATGCGTGGGTATCGTGATGGTTGGGCCGGCTGTGGCCCGGATATCGGGTGGGCGGGGACTGTTTGGCGATGTATCGGTCGGCCCGGGAGAAGCCGGGCCTCGCAAATGAAAAACGACGTCAATTCCATGCAAAGCAGCGTGTGATTAACAGGCTGCCTACCCTAGCACCGGTGAGGTGGGAAGACTAGAAAAGTCCTAGGTAGGGTTGATTGGCATCAAAATTCCGCTCGGCCACACTAACGCATTCCTACGACCGAACAGGGGTAAATGAAACAGGGTTGATAATCCGTTTTTACCGAAACAAGACCTTGTTATTCACCGACTGAAAGCGTTCGTGCAGGTCCAGGGATCAGCCTACAAATGTCCGTATCTTCATCAATGTCGTACTAAGAATTGTCAAAATCCTTTTTTGGTAAGGGGCGTTCCTGAGTCCCCAGTGCCCACACTACCGCCAGTGGTCAATTTTCGCAGGCTGCCGTAGCGCACCAGTTGAGGCGGGGAATAAGGTCGTTTAAGGGAAGAGTTCGGGCAGGGATTGTCAGGTGCTTCGTGCTTGATTTTCTCGGTTGGCGTGGTCATTCGCTGGATTCTCCTGGCTGGACGAAAGCAGTGTAACGGGAATGTCGGCGCCGGTGAACCCCCCTTCAGGGGTTCACCGGTGTATGGTTCCTATTTTAGTTCAGTCGCGGGATCGCCGAGGAGGACGAAGCCACGTAGAGCGGAGGCGGCTTTGGGATTGCCGGTGATATAACGACGCTGGGCCGCGCGCAGGGCCTCGCCGAGGGTGGGCTGTTGGGCGTATTGGCGGAAGAACTCCGTACCGAAATCGCGCAGCAGATTGAGGTCGGTCAAGGCGGTGGCGCCCAGGACGCCGGCGGCGCCGTGATCCTGAAGGAGGAAGCCGTTGGCCAGGGTGTCCTGATTGGGATCGACGAAGTAGGTATTCCAACAACCCCATTGGGTGACGAGATGGGGGGTGGGATTGGTCAAGCGCCGGGCGTCGTCGGCCCACAGGAGGATGCCGTGGCTGGGATTGAGGCCCCAGATGCGGAAGCTGGAATGGCCGACGTAGCTGACCAGGGCGCCGTCCTGATCGAGGGCCTGGAGGAGCGCGGCTTGGGCGTTGGGCAATCCCTCGTCGTCGACATAAAAGGTCTGCGTGACGAAGCGGTTGAGCAGGGGCTGGGCCTGCTCCTCGCTGACCTGAGCGAACTGGCGGCCGCCGTCGGAGGGGCCGGCGGCGAGCACGGCGCGGGTGGGAGGTTGGTAGTGGACCAGCTTATCCGCCACTGCGGTCAACTCGGCCACGGTGCGCACTGGCAGGCGGCCGATGGCGGCCTGGGGAATGCCGTTGTCGTTGTAATCGACGAAGCGGTTATCGGCCGGGGCCTGAGTGACCAGGGAATCGGTGGCGGCATAGAAGGTGGGGATGAAGCTCTGACTGGCCAGGCCCAGATAATCGCGATAATCGTAGGAATCGCCGCCGACCAACAGGACGAAGGGCGGGCGGGCCTGACGCAGATAAGCGCGGAGGGCTTCGGGGTCCACCGCGAAATCGCTATAAGCGGCATACAGGGATTGCACATCGAGCACGGCGGTGGAATAACCCCGACTTTCCTGCAAAGCTGCCAACTGAGTCAGGGCCGGGGTGTCGAGGAATTGCGGATGGCTGACGATGAGATAATCCACCGCGCCCCGCTCGGGGGTCTGCGCCGGTTGCGGGATGGCGGCCTGCACGATGGGCGTTTGCAAAGCCCGGCCATCGGCCGCTTGCCAAGCGCCTGCGCCCTTCAAGATGACCGACCCGTCGCCGACCCGGCGTTGCGCGCCTTTCCAGGCCACGGTTTCGCCCTGGAAACCGCTGACCTGGACCGGACTCGTCACATTCGTCGGAATAGTCCCCCGCCAAGCGCCGTCCTGGGCCTGGGTCTGGCGGGCGTAAGCGACGGTGAAGCCGTCGAAGGCTTGGATGTCGTAGGCAAAGCCGGTATCGCCGGGGGCTTCCAAGGTCAAGGTATTGCCCGAGGCCGTCAGCGCGCCTTCCGGCACCGTGAAGTCACGGCTGGCATCCCGATTGCCATCGAAGGAAAAATCGGCCAGCGTCTGTTCGTTGACCTTCACCCGCAGATGATGATCGTCCCCGACGCCGGGCCAATCGGTGACCCCCCACAGCGTCAGATGCAAGGTGGCGTCCCCCCCGGCGTAGCCGGGCAGCGCGAAGGACCGGGAAAGACTGGCCGACCGCCCGTAGGCCGTCAGCCACTGGTCGTACCAGGGATCGATGGGCGAGGTAAAGGAATACGCCTTCTGCCGTTCGAACACGAGGCGGTCGGGGAAGACCTCGGGCGCTGCGTTGCGGGCCTTGAGAAGAGGCACGTTCTTGACCGCCTTGACCTGGCTCGGATCGAGCCGCAGGCGATAGGCGTTGCGGCCGCTGTAAAGCGTGTCGGCGATCGTCCCGACGAATTCCAGACTGTCGCCGTCATCGAACAGACCATTGGCGTTGGCGTCCAGCACATAGCGTGGCGCCCCCTGGCCGTCGTCGGTCAAGGCCAGTTGCGCCACGGGCGCTAGTGAAAAGTCGGCGCCGGCCGCCTGCAAGGCCGCGAAGCTAATCCGCTGAATACCCGGTTCCGTCACCCACAGCAGGGCATCGGCCTGGCCGGTCGTGGCGCTGCTCATCCGGCGGGTGCGCGCCAGCGACTTCGACGTCCCCGCGTTCTCCGCCGCGATCGCGGCCCAATCGATGGGCTGCGCGTGGCTCACGGCATCGAAGCCATAGGACTGACCCACCGTGAACGGGCCATGCCGTTCGGTTTGACCGTGGCTGTCCCAGCCCTCGATCAGCAGTTCGTCCACGTCACCCGAGACCGCCGCGCTGTACCGCTGCGGCTCCAGCGAGTCGATGACCGCCGAAGGAATCATTTCGGGAGTCAACAACTGCCAGGCACTTTCATCCCCTTTCCGTCCGTAGATCTGGAAACCGACGTTGCGGGTTTCCGTCGCGGTGGTCCAATCCACCCGCAAACCGGCCTTCGTGACGTGGGAATCCACGCTCGCCAGCGTGACGGGCAGGGTGGTGATGGCCGTGGTGAGGTAGTCTTCCACTTCACCATTGGCCGCTAGCCCGGTAGGCGACTGGGCTTCGGTCGCATTGCTGGCGATGCGGAAACGGGCGAAGAACTGCCCGGTATTGGCACGGTCCTCGGTGGGAACGTTAAATACGAGGCTTGTCGTGCCCGATCCTCCGCTGACCGCGTTACAGGCTCGCTCGTCGCTGTCGAATGTGCCATTGGGGAGCAATCCGTGCTGATCGAAATCAATCCAGCCGCACAGCATGGCATTGTTGCCCGTGTTGTTGGTGTAGGCCACATCGACCGTGTATTGCCCGTCGGAAGTCGAACTCGCCGGGAAAGTGCTCACACCATCCTCGTCGTTTGCGCCCACCGAAGTAATATCGTCGATGGTGGCGTCTGTGCTGGAGTTGGAAGTGCCCGATTCCCCATCGGGTGGGTTGACGCCAAGATACAGGTTGCGCGCCCCCAAAACGTGACGGGCGCCGTCGCCACTCAATTCGGTACCGTAGGAGGGTCCGGCATCGCCGTAGTCGAAGGCGCAGAAGGAAAAGTCGCTGATGCCCATGCGCTGCGGGCCGGCTCCCGATAAGGGCTGGTCGCCCTGGGTATACTCCACGGTCAGCGAAGCGACGGGGCCATCGAAACGGACGTTGGCGTTTGCAGCCGTCGAGCTGTCGGTGGGTACATAAACGTCGCCTTCGGCTGTGTTGCCGGCGATATCGACATTGGGGCCAACTTCCTCGACCAACCGAAACGGTACGGGATTGCCCAAGCTATCGGTCGCGAAAACGGAGCCCTGATCCTCAAAGTCGGCGCCCAGATCGATGTTGAGCAACGCAAAGGACAAGTTGTGGACCGGGGGGGAGAAGTTGAATTGAACGCGGTCGCCGATGACCTCGCTGTCGGTTGCTCCGGGGGCGTCCATGCTCAATCGATAGTAACCGGTCGCGCCGCCCAATGCGCCCGTCGAAGTTTGGAAGTTGCCTACGCCTGACGAAGATCCAAAATTTTCCGGAGCGTTCTGAGTGATGGTCACTCCGCCCACGGTAGCGTTGGTAAAAGCGTTATTGTCACCGTTGGTGGCCCAGTCATAAGAGACGGTGCTGGTGCAGACCGGGGTGGCGCTTTGGTTACTGGTTAAAATCAACCGGGCGCGATTAAGCGTGCCGCTGTTGCCGAGCGGATTGACATCGCACAGATACAATCTCCAAAGCCCTTGGGCATTGCCCGCGAAGATGTTGTTTATACCCACGTCCTCGACTAAGCGATTGTAGTAGGGGGCTCCGACCGGATCGTCGTCGCCGTCATTGATCAGGGGAACAAGTAACGTTTCGTTGGTGTTTCCTATCAGGACGTCGTAGTTGCTGTGGGTATCCAACAGGTCGACTTGTACGATGGTATTGAGAACCCCAAGAATTCCTCCGGGCCCTACCAACAGCGCGAGCACCTCACCTCGTGAGGGGTGGGTGATGTTCAGGCCGACGGTGATTGAACTGACGTTAAAGGAATCGGTGACGAGGAAGGGCACCTGTAAGCCATTTAAACAGAGGTTGGCTTGGAGATCATTCGGTATGGGTTGAGGAGTGCCGGGGTTGTTGTCGTAAACGTAGGTCAATGCTTGAGCGGATTGGCCGAAAGTCAGAATACTGATGGCTAATAGAACCAGATACCAACGCCTTAGATAGTGGCGAATGTTACGGTTGGGTATGTGAGAAGGGGAGCTTCGTCGTGCGTTACATATCCCTAAATGGAAGTTCAAGAACATAATTATTCCACCTCATATAGCTATCTTGGTCGAGTCCCAAACAGACAAGGACGATGCGGAATAAGAATAAACACCGATCAATTAAAAATATCCAAACATAAATAGGGCGATGCCCTTAGAAATCTAATATCTAACAGAATGAACGCGCACTATAAATTAAATATGAATCTTAATGCAATGCTAATTGGCATACTGAGAGCGCAATAATCCGACCATTGAATAACCTTAAATAAAGGTGGGAATGAGCTTCGACTTCCAGGGCTCGGATCGTAAATAAATGGTGTAGGCTATCGCTTTTATTTAGTATCGGTTAATAAATTGTTATCTGATGGCTTTCTAATTATTATTAACAGCGTTTAATAAACAGTGAGGGAAGCCTTATTGAATTAGATACGGCGAACAGAATACCTATTTATACTATCGGCTGGAGGGATGGATTCAGACTTCAGGCGGAAGCAAGTCAGCCGTCGTACCCGGCTATTTCAGGTCTTGGGGAGGAATGGCGTTGGAGCGAAACGGGAAGAGGACAGGGTGGCCACCCTGATGGCCACCTGGCTCGTGGAACCGGATGTGAACGTCGTTCAGATACGTTGTCGACACCGCTGAGGCGTCGGTTGTGCGAGCGCGGCGTCAGCGGATGATTTTCGCCCCAACCTGTATAACGCTATTGATTAACCCACCGGCAAAGAAACCGACCAGCATATTCAGCAGGGCGGGCGCAATCACCGCCAGCACGCCTCCGGCCGGCAGGCCATGCAACGCCGTTTCCAGGTGGTGCAGGATGTCGTGGGAATAAGGCAGACCATGCAGGAGAATACCCCCACCCACCATGAACATGGCGGCCGTGCCGACAACCGTCAGGGCTTTCATCAGATACGGCGCGATGTGGAGAAGCCCCGCGCCAAGACGCCGGTTGAAACCGCCCAGCGGCCCGGTGTCGTCCTTCCGCATGAGGTAGAGCCCGGCGTCGTCCAGCTTCACGATACCGGCCACCAGGCCGTAGACGCCGACTGTCATGAGTACGGCGATGCCTGAAATCACCACGATTTGAATCAGCATGGCGCTCTCTTGCACCGTGCCCAGCGCAATCACGACGATTTCCGCCGAGAGGATGAAATCCGTGCGGATCGCCCCTTTGACCTTTTCCTTTTCGAACGCCACTAAATCGACTGTGGGATCGCTAATCGCCTCGATTTCGCGGCGGTGTTCGGCGTCGGTTTCTTCCTTGGCATGCAGGTATTTGTGGGCCACCTTTTCGAATCCCTCGAAACACAGATAGGCGCCGCCCAGCATCAATAAGGGCGTAATCGCCCAGGGTGCGACGGCGGTAATCAACAACGCCGCCGGCACCAATATCAGCTTGTTTTTGAACGAGCCCTTGGCAACCGCCCAGACCACCGGCAGTTCGCGTTCCGCGCGCACCCCGGAGACCTGTTCAGCGTTCAGGGCCAGATCGTCGCCCAGGACTCCGGCGGTTTTTTTCGCGGCCACCTTGGTCATCAAGGCCACGTCATCGAGGACGGATGCAATATCGTCGAGCAGCGTCAAAAGGCTGGTGCCGGCCATGCGGTGGCTCCTTCAAGTCAATCGATGGCGGTAACGATACCGGGCTTGACGCGGGACGAAAAGCGGCGAGCGTGTCCGCTAGGTCTGGGAGTCAGCCGTGAAACGCTTCCGTTGAAGCCAAATAGGCGATTTCCTCGGACGTGCTGGGCCGTCCGAGTATGGAATTTCGGTGCGGAAAGCGACCGAAACGCGCAATCAACGCACGGTGATGAAGCGCGAAATTTGTGCTCTTTTCCAACCCCAGTTCCTCGAAAAGCCGGACCGACCAGTCCTGATCAATCAGCGTCTCGCTGTGCATGAAGGGCAGATACATGAACATTTTTTCCTGAGAGGTCATGTTCCGATCGAAGCCACGCGCCAGCGCCAGATCGGCGACTTCACGGGCCGCGCTTTCCGTGGCGAAGCTCTCCACCTGACCGCGAAACATATTCAGGGGAAACTGGTCCAGCATGATCACCAGCGCCAAAGCGCCGCGTGGGGTTTGTTGCCAGTCCGTCAAAGCGCCGTTGGCCGCCGCCTGGTAGGTGCTCAGAAAACGGTCGCGCAGGGCTTGATCGAACGCTGGCGTGGCCTGGAACCAGAACGGCTGCGTCGTTTCCGCGAACCAGAATTCCAGGACTTTCTCGCTATCGATTAAGGGGGTATCCGTCATGACTGATTTAATCTCCACGGTGAGACTCGATGAGGACGTCCGCTCCGGCTTCGGCCTTGAGCGGCAGGATGATTTCCACGCGTAGCCCGCCAGCGGGCTGATTTTCGGCCCGGATGCTACCGCCGTGGGCCTCGATGGCGCGGCGTGCGATAGCCAGTCCCAGTCCGAATCCGACGGGCGAGGCGCTGCGCGCGCCACGAAAGAACGGCTCGAAAACCGCCTGCATTTCGCCCTCGGGAATACCCGGCCCGTGGTCCACCACGGTGACGAACAAGTGCTCGGTGGGCGTGCTCCGCCGCTCCGCGCGTACCGTGACTTCCGTTCCCGACTCGGTGTACTTCAAGGCGTTGCGGATCACGTTTTCGAAGGCGCGATACAGCGGTTCCGCGTGTACCCACGCGATGGCCTCGCCGCGACCCGCAAAGTCCACCCGGCGTCCGCTGGCCTGCGCTTCGAACTGGGCATCCTCGGCGATACCCCCCACCAGTTCCATAAGATCGATGGTTTCGCCCGGCATGCCGCTGATCCCGGTTTCCAGACGCGACAAGGTCAACAGCTCGCCGACCAGGTGATCGAGGCGGCCCGACTCGCGTTCGATGCGCTCCAGCGACGATTCCAGTTTCTCGGGCTGTTGTCGCGCCAGTCCGATGGCGGCCTGCAAGCGGGCCAACGGAGAACGGAGTTCATGGGAAACGTCGTGCAGGAGACGTCGCTGGGAACCGACCAGATTTTGCAGATGTTCGGCCATGCGGTCGAAATCCTGACTGAGGTCGGCTATTTCATCGCGCCGGCGGCCCATGCGCGGCCCGATTCGCGTGTCCAGCTTGCCCGCCGCCACCGCTTCGAAGGCTCCACGCAGGTGACGAATCGGTTTGGCGAGATACCAGGCCAATAACGCGCTAAAACCCAGGCTGGCCAGGAAGCCGACGGCCAAAGGCAAAAAAGGCGAGGGGGGCGGGCGGCGGACATTGAGCGCATTGTCGGCCGGGACGAAAAACAGATAATCATGGCCACCCACCGTTTCCTGACGGGTGTTGCCCGCGGTTTGTTCCGTTTGGGATACTTGGCGAATCTTCGCCAATGTTTCGGGCGCCACTTCGCGTCCCAATAGTTCCCGGCCATTTTCATCGACGACATAAACGGGCGTCTTGCCCTGATCACGCCGTTCTTCCAGCAAGCCACGCAAGGTTGGCACACCGCCATGCCGCAATAAGGCCGCCATTTCGGTGACCAGAAAGGCGGTTCGCGGACCGCTGGCCAATTCGTCGTCCGTGGCGGTTTTCTGGTGTAACCAGACCAGGGCGCCCACGCCCACGCCACTAGCCAGCAACGCCAGCCAAAAGGCGAAGAAAAACTTCCAGAACAGCCGGCCCACGGAACCTACTCCTTGACGAACTGATAACCCAGTCCGCGTACGGTCTGAATGGGCGAGCGTCCGTCCAGGTCGGCGCCGAGCTTGTGGCGGATGCTGCTCAGATGCACGTCGATGCTCCGGTCATAGCGGGCCAGGGGACGGCCGAGGGCCTGTTCCGAGAGTTCTTGCTTGCTGACGACCCGACCGGCTTGGCGTACCAGCACTTCGAGCAGGTTGAATTCGGTGCTGGTCAGTTCCAACGGTTGTCCATGCCACGCCGCGCCGCGTTTCTCGGGCCACAGGGTGAGCGGACCGGCCGCCAGTTCGTCGCTTCGCGGGTCGGACGACTCCCGATCCTGAGTGCGGCGCAGGATCGCCCGAATGCGGGCGACCAATTCCCGTGGCGTGCAGGGTTTGGGGACGTAGTCGTCGGCGCCGAGTTCCAGGCCGATGATCCGGTCCACGTCGTCCCCCTTGGCCGTCAGCATCAGCACCGGAATACGGCTGTCGTGCTGGCGAATGCGGCGCAACGCATCGATACCGTTCAGGCGCGGCATCATCACGTCCAGTACGACGAGGTCATACCGGCCGCTGAGGGCTTCCGTCACGCCGCTCTCGCCGTCCTGCACGGCCTGTGCGGCGAAACCTTCCCGTTCCAGATAATCGGTCAGCATTTCGCCTAATTCGGCATCATCGTCCACCAATAGCACCCGTGCCATCATCGCCCGTCGCCCATCGCCTTCGCATTGATTGGCCATCATCTTACCGACTGATAACGGCCAACCAAGCATCTTTACTTTTCTTTGCGCAGCTTTACAGAACTTTACAAAACCCTAACCCGCCTTTACGGAAGCTGGCGCTACAGTGGCATCCAGCAATCGCTAAGTCATGAGGAGTTTTACATGCGAGTTCGACGGGAGCGCCCGGCGTTGACGGCGTTGACAGTCGCCCTGATGCTGACGGGCTGCGCGGCGGTCGGCCCGAATTACGTCGCGCCGGAAACTGAAGCGCCGACCGCCTGGCAGGGCGCGACGGCGGCCAAGGTCACGATCGCGCCGGCCGCGCCGGCGGATTTGGCGCGCTGGTGGCAAACGCTCGACGATCCGACCTTGAGCCGGCTGATCGATCAGGCCCTGCGCGACAGCCTGGATCTGCGCACGGCCGAGGCCAAACTGCGCCAGGCCCGCGCGCAGCGGGCGCTGGCCGGCGCGCAACTGTTTCCAACGGTCTCCGGCTCGGCGGGCGGCCAACGGGTCAAGGCCAGTGGTGAATCCGGCGGTGGGGGCACGGGCAATCTGTTCAACGCCGGATTCGACGCCAGTTGGGAGCCGGACGTGTTCGGCGGACTGCGGCGTGGCGAAGAAGCCGCCCAAGCCGATCTCGAAGCTAGCGAGGCCAGCCTGCACGACGTGCAGGTCTCGCTCAGCGCCGAGGTCGCTTTGAACTACGTGGAACTGCGCAATTATCAAACCCGCCTGGAAATTGCCCGCGCCAATGCCGCGTCGCAGCAGGAAACCTTGCAGTTGACCGAATGGCGGGCACAGGCCGGGCTGACCACTGAATTGGACGTCGCGCAGGCGCGTTCGAATCTGGAGCAGACCCGCGCCCAGCTTCCCACGCTCGATACCGGCCGCGCCGAGGCCGAACATCGGTTGGAAACCCTACTGGGCCTGCAACCGGGCGCCCTGCAGGCGAGCCTGGCCAGCCCCGGCGGCGTTCCCGAAATTCCGGAACGGATCATCGTCATCATTCCCGCCGACACCCTGCGCCAGCGCCCCGACGTGAGCGCCGCCGAGCGCGGTCTCGCGGCGGAAACCGCACGCATCGGCGAGGTCCAGGCCGAGGCTTATCCGAGTTTCCCGCTCAAAGGCTCGATCGGTCTGGCGGCCCTGACGCTCGGCAATCTGGTCAGCGCCGACGCGGGACTCGGCTCCCTGGCCGGCTCGATCGCCGGGCCCATTTTCGACGCCGGGCGCATCCGCCAGCAGGTCGCCATTCAAACCGCGGTCCAGGAACAAGCTTTGATCAACTATCAGGCGACGGTGCTGAACGCTCTGGAGGAAGTCGAAAACGCCCTGGTCTCCCTGGCCAATGCCCGCCAGCGACGGGAAAACCTGCAAAACGCCACGCAGGCCGCGCAGGTCGCCGCCCAGTTGGCCCGTTTTCGCTATTCCTCCGGCATCATCGATTTCCAGACCGTGCTGGATACCGAACGCACGGTGCTTACCCTGGAAGACAGTCTCATCAGCAGCCAGGCCGAAGGGGTCTCCGCTCTGATTCAACTTTACAAGGCCCTGGGCGGCGGTTGGTCACCGACAGCGGTGGATCAAGCCAATGTCTCGGCACAAGGAAACACAACATGAGCCCTTCACCCCAATCAGCCGATCCCGAATTGGCGAACATCATCAATACCGGCGAACGGCGCAGTTCGTTCGGCAGAGTCCTGCGCTGGTTGTTGACCCTGGTGGGGGTGACGGCGCTGGCCGGCGCCGGTTACGGCTATTTCGCCTCCCGCGAGGACAGCGCGGCCCAGCCTCGCTACCAGACCGAGACCCTCCACAACGGCGATCTGCGGGTCACCGTGTCGGCCACCGGGCAACTGGCGCCGGTCAACGAAGTGGAAGTCGGCAGCGAACTCTCCGGCACCGTTCAGGAAGTGTTCGTGGATTACAACGATCCCGTCGAAAAAGGCCAGTTGCTGGCCCGTCTGGACGTTGCCAAACTGCAGGATCAGATCGTCAAGGCCAAAGCCTCGCTGGCTTCCGCGCAAGCCAAGGTGAAGCAGGCCGAGGCCACGGTCAAGGAATCGCGCGCCAACCTTAAACGGCTGCGCCAGGTGTCCAAGCTGAGTGGCGGCAAGGTCCCCGCGCCCACCGAACTGGAAACCGCGGAAGCCACCCTGGAACGGGCCGTGGCCGATAAATCCAGCGCCGACGCGGCGGTGGAGGAAGCCCGCGCGACCCTGCGTTCCAATCAGACTGACCTGACCAAGGCGTCGATTCTCTCGCCGATCAACGGCGTGGTGCTGGAACGCTCGATCGATCCGGGTCAGACCGTGGCGGCCTCCCTGGAAGCGCCGGTGCTGTTCAATCTGGCCGAGGATCTGACCAAGATGGAATTGCAGGTGGACGTGGATGAAGCCGATGTCGGGCAGGTGCGGGACGGTCAGGCGGCGACCTTTACCGTGGACGCTTTCCCCGAGCGCCGTTATCCGGCGCAAATCAGTCAGGTCCGCTTCGGCGCGGAAACCGTCAACAACGTGGTCACGTATAAAACGATCCTCAAGGTGGCCAATGACGATCTCAGCCTGCGCCCTGGCATGACCGCCACCGCGGAAATCGTCACCGCAGAAAGCCATGATGTGTTGCTGGTGCCGAATGCCGCCCTGCGTTTCACGCCCGCGAAAAGCACGGACGAAAGCGCCGGTCAGAGCCGCAGTCTGCTGTCCAGTCTGTTGCCTCGTCCGCCGCGTGAGCCGCGCAAAAAGCAGGTGCAAACCACCCCCCGTGGCGATGGCGACCGGACCCTGTGGGTGCTGGAGGATGGCCAGCCGGTCGCGGTATCCGTCACCGCCGGTGAAACCGACGGACGCCTGACCGAAGTGTCCGGCAGCGGCGTGCAAGCGGGCATGTCAGTGATCACCGGTCTGGCGAGCGGCAAACAATGAACACCCTAAATACCCTGCCAGAACCGGCGGTCTCCGAGCGGACCGCCGCGCCGACTCCGCTCATCGAACTCAAAGGCGTCACCAAGGTTTACGGGCAGGGTCAGGCCGAATTCCAGGCCCTGAAGGGCATCGATCTGCGCATCGAACAGGGCGATTTCGTGGCCGTGATGGGGCCGAGCGGCTCCGGCAAATCCACGGCGATGAACATTCTCGGTTGTCTGGACAGCCCAACGGCCGGGGCCTACCTGTTTCGCGGCATGCACGTGGAGCAATTGTCGCGCAATCAACGGGCGCTGTTGCGCCGCCACTATCTGGGTTTCGTATTTCAGGGTTTCAATCTGCTGGCGCGCACCACCGCTCTGGAAAACGTGGAGCTGCCGCTGGTGTATCGGGGCGAACCGCGTTCCGTCCGCCAGACCAGGGCCCTCGCGGCGCTGGACGCGGTCGGTCTGAAACCGTGGGCGAAACACACGCCGGGCGAGCTATCGGGCGGCCAGCAGCAGCGTGTCGCCATCGCCCGCGCCATCGTCACCGATCCGACCATCCTGCTGGCTGACGAACCGACCGGCAATCTCGACAGCCAGCGCAGTCACGAGATCATGGAGCTGTTGGTGCAGCTGAACCGCGAGCGCGGCATCACCATACTCATGGTGACGCATGAACCGGAAATGGTTCGTTACGTGCGCCGCGTCGTGCATTTTATCGACGGCCGCGTGGATACCGATCATCGTCATGGGGAGTCCCGCTGATGTTCTGGAGCAGTCTGTTATTAGCCTTGCGGGCGATCCGCCGCAATCTGTTGCGATCCTTTCTGACCATCCTCGGCATCGTGATCGGGGTCGGCGCGGTGATTACCATGGTCACGCTGGGCAACGGCGCGACGCAGGCGGTATCCAACCAGATCGCCAGCCTCGGCAGCAACCTGATCATGATTCGGCCCGGCCAGCGCATGGGCCCGATGCGGGACGGTTCGGCCGCGCCCAACTTCAAGGTGGGCGACGCCGACGCGATTCGCGCGCAGATCGGTTCGCTCAGCGCCGTGGCGCCGGTGGTCAACAGTGCCGCGACCGTGGTTTATTCGTCCAACAACTGGGCGACCACGATAACCGGCAGCAACGACGCCTATTTCACCGCCGGCAACTGGACGCTGGCCGAAGGCAAGGCGTTCAGCGAAAGCGAGCAGCGCGCCGGCAAGTCGGTCTGCGTGATCGGCGCGACGATTCGCAAGGAACTGTTCGCCGCCGACAATCCGCTGGGCAATACCTTGCGGGTGGGGAATTTTTCCTGCGAGGTGATCGGCGTACTCGAATCCAAGGGCCAATCGGCCATGGGGCGCGATCAGGACGATACCGTGGTCATGCCCTTGCGCACGGTGCAGCGGCGGCTGGCGGGCACGCAGGACGTCAACATGCTGATGGTCTCGGTACAGGACGGTGGCGACACCGATCGGGTGATGGAGGAGCTCCGCCTATTGCTGCGCGAACGCCGCAAGCTCGCCGAGAATGCCGACGATAATTTCTCCATTCTGGACACCAAACAGATTGCCGCGGCGATGACCGGCGCCACCAAGGTGCTGACCATGTTGCTGGGCGCGGTGGCGGCGGTCAGCCTGTTGGTGGGCGGCATCGGCATCATGAACATCATGCTGGTGTCGGTGACCGAGCGCACCCGCGAGATTGGCATTCGCCTGGCCATCGGCGCGCTGGAACGGGAAGTGTTGACGCAGTTTCTGGTCGAGGCCGTGGCGCTCGCGTCCCTGGGCGGGATCGTCGGCATTGTTTTGGCCACGCTGGCCTCGCTGGGTCTGGCGCAGGTGATGCAAGTGCCGTATGTGTTCGATTCCAGCATCAACCTGCTGTCGTTTCTATTTTCAGCCGCCATCGGGGTGATATTCGGTTATTTCCCGGCCCGCCGCGCCGCGCGCCTCGACCCCATCGACGCCTTGCGTCATGAATAGCCGGTCTGACGCCGCGTGGTTTGGCCACCGGGTAACGCGGCTCACACCCACAGATCGCTGAGCGCGAAGGTGATGGCGTCGAACGGCGGCACGCTCACCGGCTCGGCGTCCTCCAGCGTGGCGATCAATACCCAGTGGCCGTCGCGCAGTTCGAAGGCTTCCAAGGTCCGTTCCAACGGATCGACCAGCCACGTGTAAGCCACGCCATAACGGGCATACAGCGGCAGTTTCAGGATGCGATCCTTCTTGCGGGTCGATGGCGAGAGGATCTCGCAGACCCAGTCCGGCACGACCTCGAAGCGGTGATCGTCGGGAATGGTCGGCATCCGTTCCCGCCGCCAGCCCGCCAGATCGGGTACGGCGACTTCCGTATCGCGGACAAAGTGCACTTCCGGCTCCACCAGAATCCACCAGCCGCCGGGACCCCCGCGTCCCATGTCGAAGGGTCCGCCCAGGTCGATATTCAAGCCGCGTTCGGCAATCGCGTGCGGTCCAGCGGGTCGCGGCTGGGTGTGCAGAACGCCGTCGATGATTTCGCCGACCTGTGTGTCCGGCAATGCCATTAGCCGCTCATACAGCGTGGCAGTGGTCATGGGCTGAGGTGCTGACATCGGCTGACTCCTGAGAATATACCGGTAAGGACCGCCGGCGGGAGGACCGCCGTCATTGCCGCCGATTAGGCGACAACGCCTTGGATTTCTGCGGAAAATCGTCGTTCTGGCCGGGTGGGAATGATTGTTCCATCCTAGTGATTAGCTATCGGGCAGGCAAGCGGCAATGGGAAACTTGAGCCTGGTCAGCAAACCCGCATTGAAGGATTGTATTTGCCCATCGTTCAATCGAATATGACCTTCTTCACAGGAGCGTGGCAGAAGATGGCAGGAATTCGTGAACCCACGGCCGTACCAGCGGTTGCTGGGTTTTCCGGTCGCGTTGGCGGAAATCTCGCGCAGACGCGGCGGGCGTTCCAATCCTTGGTCGAAATACATAACTGCTTCACGGGAGAACTCGCTAGTGACCCAACCGCCGCTTGAAGAATACCTTGCGTCCCAACCCTTTTTTTCCGGATTAAGCCTGGAATTCCTGGCCTTTCTCGCCCGCTGCTGTCGCGAACGGAAAATTGAGGCGGGCGAAGTTCTGTTCCGGCAAGGCGACAAGGCTCAACATTTTTTTCTGATTCGCGACGGAAGCATCGCGATTGAGGTTCCGGCGCTGACCGGCCCCACGCTGTCGGTGCAAACGCTCGGTCCCAGTCAGATCCTGGGATGGTCGTGGCTGATCGCCCCGTATCGATGGAGTTTTCAATCCAGGGTGGAGGCGCCCACCGTTCTGCTGGAATTCGACGGCGACGCCATATTGACGGAGTGCGAAGCGGACCCCGCCTTCGGCTACGCTTTGTGCAAACGTTTCGCGGCGCTCATGTCCGAACGTCTGGAAGTGGCGCGCCAACGCATGATGGCGCAATGGAGCCTGCCCGCGGGCTTTGCGTGATAAGCGGGTTAACGAGCCGCTGGTTTTTCCGCTAGCGCCCAGGGTTGGGATAATGTAGCCACAGGCTAAAATTTCGCGGGCCGTTTGTGTAATTTCCGCTGTAAGGTGCGGCGGTGCATTCTCAATTGCCGAGCGGTAGCGGAGATGTTGCCATCGTTTTCACGCAATATCCGTTGGATATGCCCCCATTCCAGGCGATTGACGCTCAGAGGGCGATCGTTGACAGGTACTTCACAATTACCCTCAGGCGTCGTAAAAGCGGCCAACACCTGATCCATATCGGCCGGTTTGGCTAGATCATTGACCGCGCCCAGCTTGATCGCTTCGACCGCCGTGGTAATGCTGGCGTAGCCTGTCAAAACGATGGCACGGGTTGCCGGGTTCAAAGCGAGCAGATTGCGAATCAGAATCAGCCCTGAATCACCGGGCAAATTGAGATTGACCACGGCGTACTCCGGTGTCTGAAGCCGTGCCAAAGCAACGGCATCCTCGGCGCTTTCCGCGGTGACCACTGAAAATCCCCGGCATGTCAAGGCCGATGCCAGCACGCGACGAAAGACGGCATCGTCGTCCACAACTAAAGCGGATGTGCCCTCAGCGTCCGTCACAACCATCACTAAGCGCCCATTTGCGCGGGTAAATCGACACAGGTGCAGGTTCCACCGCGAGGATCTGGGCGTAGTTGGACCCGTAGAATGGCTTACGGTTGGGCGAGCATGAAAAAATCCACGACCGATGGCGTGGCGCCCACCTGTCCGTTCTTCGCCTGGACGGACCGGCCAACCAAACCCCACCCAGGAGATGACGTATGAAAATCACCACGCTCGCGATGCGTGTACTGACACATTTCAATATGGGAGCCGCATTGGCCATTCCGATGTGGCTGACGTGGAATGCCTGGATGACACCGGAATCGCCCTCTTCCATGATTGGGCAATCCCGGTCGGAGTCGACCATTCAGGCGCGCTCTTTCATTTCTCTGGCGCCGGTCGCGTAAGACCATATCTTGACGGACGATTCAGGAAACCGACGCATGCATCGCATGCTGATCCTAAGGTAGTCGGCGGATTTCAAGTGTTGATTGAATCCGCTGCGCCCCTCATCGCCACCGCTGCAACCCTCATCGGGTTGGCGGCCGCCGTACATGCTCTATTCAATAAACGCGATCCGCGCTCGGCGTTGAGTTGGTGCGCAGTCTGTTTGATGGCGCCATTCATCGGCGCGTTGCTGTATGGGTTGTTCGGTATCAACCGAGTGGTCAAACGGGTTCGCCGATTGCAGCTTGGGGAACGGCGTGCCCCCCAGCCCCAGGACGGGCTGAGTCCCACCGAACATGAACAGATCGGGCATTTGGCTGGACTGATTCAACTGTCCGCGGCGCTCCAGCAATGGCCATTGACGGAAGGCAATCGCGTCACCCCGCTGCATAATGGCGAAGCCGCTTATCCGGACATGCTGGCGGCTATCGAACAGGCGCGAATCAGAATCAGCCTGGGCGCCTATATTTTCGACGGTGACGGCGTCGGCCTCGAATTCATCGAGGCGCTGGTCGATGCAGCGCGGCGGGGGGTGGATGTGCGGGTACTGATCGACGGGGTCGGCGCCTGGTATTCCTGGCCTCGCGCCACCGGACGGCTACGCCGCCGGGGCGTGCCGGTGCGCGTTTTCGCTCCGCCCAAGCTGTTGCCGCCCACGCTCCAAATCAATCTGCGCAACCATCGCAAGATTTTGGTGACCGATGGCGAAATCGGCTTCGCCGGCGGCCTCAATATCGGTGACCGCCATCGGGTCGCCACCGGCTCGGGACAGGCCGACGTGCATTTCCGTTTCGAAGGTCCCGTGGTGGGGCAGCTTGAAGAGGTTTTTTTCGAGGATTGGGAACGGGCCGGAGGCAGCCGATATTATCCTCTCGCCGTGCAGCCGGAGCCGTTACCGAATCAAGACGCTCGCTGTCGGGTGTTGACCGACAGTCCCAGCGAGGATATGGACAAGCTGACCGTGGTCATGATCGGTGCGATTGCGTTAGCCCGGCAGCGCGTATTGATCATGAATCCCTATTTCCTTCCGCCGCGCGAATTGATTGGCGCCTTGGTCTCGGCGGCGTTGCGTGGCGTGGAGGTGGCGATCATCCTGCCGGCGCGCAGCAATCTGCCCTTCGTGCATTGGGCGACCCGCAATATGCTGTGGGAAGTGTTGCGCTGGGGGGTGAAGGTTTATTACCAGCCGGAACCCTTCAACCATTCCAAGCTGTTCGTCGTCGATGAGGACTATGTGCAGGTGGGATCGGCCAATCTCGACCCCCGCAGTCTGCGTTTGAATTTCGAACTGATGGTCGAAGTCTTCGACCGCGAACTCGCCCATGGACTGGCTGCTCATTGCCTCGCGGCGCGCGGCCGTTCTCGGGAGGTTACCTTGGATGAGGTGGATGGCCGAGCGTTTTCAGAACGCTTAAGGGATGCGATCGCCTGGCTGTTTTCACCGTATTTGTAAGCGGCCTAACGAAAAGGGGCCGGTCTGTCCACCGGCCCTCGGCAGGTTCGCGAATGAGGTTGTATCGATTGGATCGGTTTATTTCAACGTTTCTTCGAGAAACTCGGTGAACAATCGCCAGGACCGTTTGTCCGCATCCTCGCGATAGCGGTCAGTGCCGAACGCCGTGAACGCATGGGGCGCGCCGCTGTAGGTGATCATTTCATGCTTGACTCCGGCGGCTTCCAATTGCTTGGCCAACGCCACGAAGTCGTCCAAGGTGACGGATTCGTCCGCCGAGCCATGCATGACCAGAATCTGGCCTTGGGTCTTGGAATAATCCTCACCTTCCGGTGTGCTCAGTCCACCGTGAAAAGTCGCGAAACCCTTGAAGTCCGCGCCTGACCGCGCCAGTTCCAGCACGGTGGCGCCACCGAAGCAATAGCCCATGATCACGGCGTTTTCCACATGGCCGCCCTTGGCCTTGGCGGCGTCGATCGCACCCAACATCAAGGCGCGCATCTTGGCCCGGTCTTTGTACAGCTCGCCCGTCAGTTGGCGTTTGTCCTCGATTTCGGTGGGCCGCACGCCCGCTCCGAACAAATCGGCCGCGAAAACGGCGTAGCCCAAATCCGCCAGCATGTTGGCGCGTTTGACTTCGTAGTCCGTGAGGCCATCCCAATCGTGCATGATGACGACGAGCGGGGCATCGGCGCTGGGACTGATGTAGTAACCCTCGTAGGGCTTGCCGTTGACTTCGTAGGTGACGGTTTCGCCCGTGGCTCCCAGGCTGGCGAGGGGAGCCATCGCGAAGAGTGTCGCGGCTAGAAGGTGACGCATGAGTGATGTCCTCCGGCTTGGCGGGTACAGGGTTGGGTTTACCTATCGTATCGTTATTCGGCCCCACGGTCTGAACCGACTGCTGGATTTCTTCCACGGAAAGCAGCGGTTCGACCTCGGTGACTTCCGAAACCCGGCCGCGGTCCATTCCGAAGTCGGCGGGCTTCGGCGTGGTGGTTCCGGCAAATAGACCATGCCAGGCTGGGCGAGTTCAGAACGAGCGGATGGCAACGCCAAGATGCCGAAGGTTTCGATCGCGCAGGGGGGCGGCGCGTCCATCGATAAGGTGGTTATTCGCATTATTTTCAATCTGCGCATGAGAAACTTGCTCGGGCGGGTAATCAAACAAGGAGCAGGCGGGCATCGTTACTTAACGATGCCATCGGCCAGGTAAGCGGCCTTTGTTGTCGTATCGTTCCCGTGTTGTGACACGTCCCGGCGGAGAGTTGACTCATGGCCAGAACCGTATCGCTGGTCCTCGGCAGTGGCGGCGCGCGTGGCTACGCGCATATCGGCGTCATCGAGGCGTTGGAAGAAACCGGTTATGAGATTCGCGCCATTTCGGGATCATCCATGGGCGCGTTGATCGGTGGGCTGTACGCTAATGGCGCCTTGGCTCAATACAGGGAATGGGTTTTGTCCCTGGATTTTCTGGGTGTCATGCGCCTGGTGGATTTCACGCTCAGCGAAGCGGGTATCATCAAGGGCGATCGCGTGTTCGAACACTTGGCGTATCTTCTGGGCGATACGGTGATCGAGGAATTGCCGATCGCCTATACCGCCATCGCCACGGACTTGACCGCCGGCCGGGAAGTCTGGTTTCGCCGGGGCAGTCTGAAACAGGCGATTCGGGCTTCCATCGCGATTCCCATGGTGTTCACCCCGGTCATTCAGGATGGCCGCATTCTGGTCGATGGCGGGGTGCTCAATCCGTTGCCGGTGGCTCCGGCCGTGCTGCAAAGCGCCGATCTGGTGGTGGCCGTTAACGTCAACGCGACGCAGGGGCAGGGTTATCTCATTTCTTCGGCCCCGGATGAGAGCGATGCGCCCAACGAAGTCCGCACCGGAATCGCACGTGTCCTGGCTAGCATGGGTTGGACGCCTCACCGTAGGACAGGCGTCCCGGATATGGGCATATTCGAGCTGATGAACCGGTCTTTCGAGACCATGCAAAGAGCTCTGTCGAACTACAAGATGGCCGGCAATCCTCCCGATCTGATGATTGAAATTCCCGTCGAAGCCTGCAAGTTCTACGATTTCCACAAGGCCGGTGAGATGATAGAACGCGGGCATGCGGCGACCATCCGGGCTTTGGAGAATCTGGAAAAACAGAGATGAGTCGGCTGCCCAGGCGGTGGCTTTGCTGAGGTGTTGGAGAACTGGGGTGGGTTATTTGGGGCTTGTGATCGGGTTTGGGTGTTTTCTGGGGGGTGTGGAAGTGAATAATGATGATGGTATAACATATCGAACTGAGAGATCCGAACTCACATCGTCTTGAACGACCTATTCGCCGCCTGCATACTGAAGCCAACTTCCAGTCACAGAGCCGAGAAATACCGTGGAAAGCCACTTCGAACCCGCTGTTTACCGGCAATGTATCAATGAAGGCTTGCGGCGGTTGGGTGTCGATAATCTTTTCCTGCAAATTCACGACCCCAGCTTTCCGTGCCATGACGATGAGGACATCGGTCGGGGTTCGCCTTATACGCGCGGGGCCTCGCGCTTTCTGGAAGATGCCCGTAATCTGGGATTCAACGGTTTGCAACTGGGGCCGCAAGGCGCAACCTCCGCCACCAACCCATCGCCCTATGACGGCACCTTGTTCAGTCGTAATCCCTTGTCGATCTCCCTGTCCGCCCTTTGCGATCAGGGTGTTTTGAAGCCGGAAGAACTGCACGAGTTACTGACCGCGCGCCCTAAGGGACGCAATCGGGTACACCATCGCTTCGCCTTCGATACGGCGACTCAGGCCCTGGATTTCGCCTACGACCGGTTCTGCCGGTTGCGGGATCGGGGTCGAGCGACGGGCGTGAATATCCAATGGCGGCTGCTGGACTTCTGGAAGGCCAACCGGGATTGGCTGGAAAGAGATGCCTTATACGGGGCTCTTTGCCGATTGCATGGCGTCCCGAACTGGCAGGAGTGGCAGGACGAATCGGGCGGTCCGCACCCGGATCAGCGACTGTGGAATCCCGCGCCCGGCGAAGAACTGCCGATGCACGCCCGCCTCGTAGCCCTTATCAAACTGGATGGCGAAGGACTGGAGCGTTTTGTTTTCATCCAGCTCATGGCCCATGAGCAGCACTATCGTCTACGGGAACTGTGCGGCCGGTTGGGACTGCAACTGTTCGCCGATTTGCAGGTGGGCATGTCGCATCAAGACGCCTGGAGCTACGGCGGACTGTGTTTACAGAGTTACCGCATGGGCGCTCCCCCCAGCCGCACCAATCCCGAAGGCCAGCCCTGGGGTTTCATGATGTTGGACCCCGGCCAATATTTCACTGGCGAGGGCCAACCCGGTCCGGTGCTGCGCTTCGTGCAGGCCCGTTTGCGCAAGATGCACGCCGAATATGATGGCCTACGCATAGATCATCCCCAGGGTTGGGTGTGCCCGTGGGTGTATCGAACCGATATCGTCAATCCTTTTCAGGCGGTGCAGAACGGGGGGCGTTTGTTTTCATCGCCCGATCTGAGCGACCATCCACTATTGGAGCCGTTTTCTCTGGTGGCGCCCGATCAGCTCAATCGCAAACTGCCACGGCACGCCGATCATTGGGTGCAACATCTGACGGATGAACAAGTAGGTCGCTACGCCACCCTATTCGAGCAATTGAGTGGCGGCGAGGGCGGGCAGCGCGTGATGTGCGAGGTCTTGAGCACCATGCCTTATCCCTTGCGGCGCGTGATGGAGCGATACGGCTTGGGACGATTCCGGGTTCTGCAGAACGCCAATCCCAACGATCCCCTGGATGTTTATCGCAGCGACAACGCACGGCCGGCCGACTGGATCATGCTCGGCAATCACGATACGCGGCCCATCTGGAATCTGGCGCAGCACTGGTGCACCAGCGGCCAGTCCTACGATCGCGCGGCCGATCTGAGTCGCCGCCTGGTGCCCGACGAATCCCGGCGCGCGGACTGGATCGAACAGGCCGCCAACCGGCCGGGCCTGCTGGTGCACGCGCTGTTCGCCGACATGTTGCTCAGTCAGGCGCGCAATGTCATGGTGTTCGTGTCCGACATGCTGGGCATCAAGGAACGGTACAACTCGCCCGGCACGATCAGCGACGATAACTGGTCGTTGCGCGTACAACCGAATTTCGAACGTTCCTATCTCGCCCGTGTCGCCCGAGACGAGGCGCTCAGTCTGCCTTACGCGATGCTGCTGGCGTTCCAGGCCCAGCCGGGCCAAGTCGACGAAAACCTGGTGCGCGCCATGGAAACCGAAGTGGAACGCCTGCGCGCCATCGGGCGCGCTATCCCCGATAACTGAGCGGCGGCCGTTTCAGCCGATCAACCGATACAGAACGGCGCTTGCACCGGACTGCTGAAATCGCCGCAACCGGTGGATTCGTTACAGGCGCGGACACGATACCAACGGGTCGGCTGGGCATCGACGCTGGTGACCGCAGGCCCCGTCGTTCCCCACTGTGAGCCGATGCTGCTTGAGGAAGTGGAATCATACAACTCGTAATAGGTGACGGCCCCTGGAACGGCATTCCAACTGAATACCGGTACGCCGTCCGGCCCAGGCGTTGAAAAATTACAGGACGTCGAGGCATTGGCGGGCGTCGCCAGTCGCGCATAACCGGTATCCGATTGGCTTTCCTGGCCACAACCGGCGCTGAAGCAGGCTGCCACCGTGTAATTGTGCTTTTGTCCTGGGGTCATTTTGGTATCGAAGGCGAATGTCCCCGCAGTCTGCGCCACTTGATTTCCATCCCGGAAAACCCGATACCCTGTCGCGGAAGTCGCTGCCGACCACAATATCTCGACCTGATCGGTAAAGGTTCCATCGCTGGCTACAACGCTGCTCGGACCACTCCCCACGATCACCGAAAAGCTGGCATTGACGGTACAGGCGGCGGTGATCGGTCCGGTTGTGTAGGTGGCGCCGCTGAGTGTTCCGCCGCAACCACTGACGACATCGATCTGATAGCCGGAATCGGGGGTGACGAGGAAGGTGGCCATCGCGCCATGATCCACAGTCTGCGACGGCGGTGTGATGCTGCCGCCCGTGCTGGCCTCGCCGGTCACCGTATAACTTTTCAAGGTAAACGTCGCGGTACAGGTCAAATTCTGCGCCGGCATGGGGAAGGTCGGCGCACAGGGGGCGGGGGTCCAGCCGTCGAAAGTGCTGGAAGAATTCTGATCCACCAACAACGTCACGGTTTCCCCTTCCGCATAATTACCTTCGCCGGAGACAACCCCCACGCCGGTTCCCGCGGTATTCAAGGTCAACGAGTACTGGGTCGGGGTGCCGGGGTCCTGAAGGGTGAAGATTGCGGTACACGTCAGATCCTGATCCGGCATTTCGAAAGTGTCCGAACAAGGGCTGGGACTCCAACCTTCGAACGTACTGCCCTCGCTCGGCGTGGCGGTCAAACTGATCACGGCGCCTGCCGGTACGTCGAGTGTCGCGGTGGCCGGCTGCGCGAACGCCCCCGTCCCGCCGGCCTGGGCACTGACCGTGCCTCCACCCGTCCCGGCTATCTGCAACGTCAATTGACGCAATATCACCTCAACCGGCGCAAAGTTGGCGTTCACGGTGCAATTAGCGTTGATCGCGCCCGTCTGGTACGTGGCGCCATTCAGCGTCCCGCCACAACCGGTGACCGACAAAATAAAGTAACCGCTGTCGGCAACAACGTTGAGGCTGGCGGTTTGGCCGGCGTTGACCGTTTGCGACGGTGGCTCGACGCGACCTCCCGCGCTGGCGACGGCGGTCACCGTGAACTGCTGCGCCTCCTGTTGCTGCGCATAACCGGTATCCGCCACGCTGAGATCGCTACAACCGTCGGCGTTACAAGCCTTGATCCGGTACTCGTATTGAATGCCGGGGGTGACGTTGAAATCATCGAAAGACGGCGATTCAGGCTGACCGATCAACGAGCCGTCGCGATACACCTCGTAGTACGACGCATCGGCCACGGTATTCCAAACGATACTGACCTTGTCCCCATAAAGGCCGTCACTGGCTTGTACACCGTTGGGGACGGCGGGCGGCGTGGAAGTCGTACCGCCTTCCTCGGGCTCGATCTGGCGCAGAGCGGCCGCGGCCTCTTCCAGACATCCCGTGATGTCGGCGGCGGCATCGCAAGGCGCGTTGGTGATGACCGCCCGGCTGAACTTGAAAGCCTGCTGCACGCGAGAATCCAGCGCGCCGCCCGGCGCATCGGCCAATGCGGAAAACCCATTCACTACGGGAGCCGCGCATCCGGACAAGGCCACCACATCGGAGACCCCAACGCCGGCCACCCCGCAGAGCATTTCATTCAGCGCGACGCCACCCGCCCAAACTGTCTCGACAGTTAAGGCATTCAACGTGGCCGCCGCCACGTTGACGACGCTGTCGGCGCGCAAACTGAGTGTTTTGGCGGCGCTGAATTGCGCGCTGCCGAGACTGGTGGCGAGCGCCTGCAAAGGGGCCAAACGCGCAAAATCGATATTCATGACGAACGGACCGGCGATCACCGAGCCGCCATCGTCCACGAAGCTGACGTCCACGCTGCTGGCGGTGAAATTGGAGAATCGGGCCGTGATGCCATTGGAATCCTGATATTGTTCGGGCAACCCGTCGGAAGCCAGGACCAGTTCGGACCACAGGCCGGAATCCAGATCGGCCCATTCCAGGGAGTTCAAACTGACGACCTGACCATTGCCGGCGCGGCCGACCGTTACGCCGAACAGGCTCGCGAAATTGGCCGGATCGGCGGCAATCGATCCCAGGGGATTGAGCACATCCTGCAGGGCCGAGATCAGCGCGACTTTATCGCCGGTCGCGGTGCTGGTGGAGATGATGAAATTCTGGTGCGGTTCGGACCAGCGCAACGTGGTGCGTTGTCCTGCCGCCGGAAAGTCGGACAGCGGATAATCGCCCCGCAGGCCGGTCAGGAAATCCCCGCCCAGCGTAGTGACGGCAAAATTGATGTTGGCGAACTCCACGCCGTCGGCCTGCGCGCTGAGATTGTGCACGCCGTCGCCGATATTGTTCCAGTTGATGGTGACGCCGAACCCGTTGTCACTGTCTCCGCAGACGCCTTCGGTATCCTGCCGGCGGGTGGGATAGGCCGTCGCCAGTCGTTTTTCAGTGGGGGTGCCCGCATCGATCACGACTTCGACCGCATTGGCCTCGCAGACCCAACCGCGAATCAAGCCGACGCCGCTCTCGAACGAGCCTTGAGTGGGCGATTCCAGGAAGGTGCGCGGCACGGACGGAGGATTCGGGTTGGCCGGCACGTTGAGATTGCTGGTAATGACGAAATTCTGATGCGGTTCGGACCAGCGTACGGTGGTGGAATTACCGACGTTGGGAAAATCCGGCAAAGAGAATTGCCCATTCAGGCCGGTGCGAAAATCGCCGTTCAAGGTGGTGACGACGAAATCGACATTGGCGAATTCGACGTTATCGGCCAGGGCGCGCAAGTTATGCACGCCATCGCCGAGATTGTTCCAGTTGATGGTGACGCCGAATCCGTTGTCGCTGTCTCCGCAGACGCCTTCGGTATCCTGCCGGCGGGTGGGATAGGCCGTCGCCAGACGCCTTTCCTGGTCCGTGCCCTGGTCGATGACCACCTCGACGGAGTTGGCTTCGCACACCCAGCCACGGATCAGGCTCACACCGCTTTCGAAGGAGCCCGGAGTCGGGGATTCCAAAAATGTTTGCGCATAGCTCAGGGGGGCCATCGCCATCAGGATTAACCCTAAGAAAATGGCGGCCCATCCCGGATATCGGTTGCAACGCGATTGTTTCAACATGAACATGCCACAGCTTCCTAAAAATCGTTTTGTTATGACAACACGACCCGCCCCCATCCCACGGCGGCGCGCGCGAAGATCGACGAGTCGATAAACCTATTGCTTGAATAGCAACGCAAAATTCCGGCCAATCCCTGGAAGTCCAAACGCTAACGGCGCCCGGTCGGCCCGGCTATAGGCGGGCTTTCGGCGAATAGCCGTTGCCCTTGTTCCGTTTACCCTATCGACTCGCCGCTTCGGATCAGAGTGAACCGCTCAAACTGAACCGTTCGGTTCAAGCGGCCCGCCTGTGCCGGGTTCATCACTTCCCCTTTCGGCAAGGCAGGAATGAGACAGGTGAATCCTTAATAAAGTGGGACCGCTGGTTATCCGGATTTATCGACGAGATGATCGCTGCCCGATGCCACAATCACAGTTCGTTAATCCACCGCGTGTTTGGATGTCCGCGCCTTCCCCAACACGTCCCGCAAGCGTTCCAGCGCCTGATTGGATTGTTTGACCATCCGCCGTTTGATGAACAACCCATCCATCAGTCCCATGAAGAGATTGGGCATTCGATAATCCAGCGTTCGGGTGAACCGCGCGCCCGACCCTTCCGCCACCAGATCGTAGCGCAAGGTCGCGCGGCCGCCGCCGCGCTCGGCCTGGCCGGTGATCAGCCAACGGCTGGGCCGTTGGCATTCCCGCACCGTCCACAGCACCCGTCCGCGATAACCACCGACTGCGACGTTTTCGCAGACTTGTTCCCCAATCCCAAACGAACGGGTATCGGAAGCATCGACCGTCAACGAGGCGGGATGCCAGCGTGGCCAATGAGCCGGCGCGGTGACGAAATCGAACACCTGTTCGGGCGATTGGGGAAGAACGATAGAGGACACGATGTGAGTCATGAATGTCGTCCGCCTACTGAATCAGCAACGCCGAAATCAATGTTTCATCTTTTTTTCGCCGGGCTGCATCCAAACAAGGAGCGACACCCGTATATCGGTACAAGCGCGCGCAAGACCTCAACTGCAAACTCAAACATTTCGGAGATCGAATCATGAAAACCATCGCTGCTGCCTTGTTTGCCGTATCCGCCGGTCTGAGTCTGAATGGCGCCGCTTTCGCCGATTCCTTCAACGATCGCGGCATCGATTACACCGACGCGGCCCAAGCCCATAGCGACCCCGTCCATAGCCCCCTGATCGCCGCGATGCCGGAGTTCAATAATCGTGGCGTCGATTATATCGCCGATGCGCCGGCCGGTTCCGCCGCCGAGGAACCGATGATCTCGCTGCAAGACGCCAGAGCCCACTCTTGGAACATGTAAGCCTCTTGGATTTCCCATCGGGCCGCCGCCGGTTTCGAGACGGGCGGCGGCCCGATCGTTTTCAAATCCCTCAACGACCTTACAGTTTCATGATATCCATGAGTTCGGCGCTGGAAACCACATGGCAATAAATCATGTTGATGATGTCCAGTTCGCGGTAGTGCAACTCATCGATACCGGCGGCACAACCATCTTCGATCACGACCACGTTGAAACTCTCGTCGGCCAAACTGCGTACCGTGGACGATACGCATTGATCGGTGAAGATGCCGGTGACGATGACGTTCTTGATTCCCATATTGGCCAGAATAAGCCGCAGGTTAGTGCCGGTGAGGGCGCTGTCCGTGGTTTTGGTCAGCACGATTTCCCCGGCCAGCGGGGCCAGTTCCGGGACGATCTGGGATTGCTCGCTGTTCTTGGGCAGCAGTAGATAATTCCAGCCGGGTTTTTTCTGGCTGAGCGATCGGTCCCGCCCATCTTCCAACCAGCAGGCGATGCGGGCATGAATGACATCCAATTCATGCCGCCGGAAGGCATCCTGCAGGGTGCGTATGGTCGGAATCGTGATTTCCCGCATACGGCGTTGGAATGGTTCCCAGCGGGCGCGTTCGGCGGGATTCTCGGACACGTCCAGGTAGGTCCGCTGGACATCGATGGTGAGCAGGGCCGTCTCATGATACGGCAACACCAGATCGGCGGGTTCGGGCGCATCCTGGTAGTAAAACGAACGGTAGGCGGTTTTCCAGTTCATTCAATATTCTCTGAATCGATAGGCTCTTGAAAGTATGTCGAATGATACGAGCCCGGTTGATCGCCGCAAGCACAGAGTCACCCAGAACACGAGATAGTCATTTTATCGCGTTGATTTCCTGACGGAATGGCAAGCCACTTGCTACACCTATCGCCGCCCATGAACTCTCTGGGCAGTGACGACTCAAACCGGCAATATATCGGGCGACGGAAGCCTGGTGGGTTACAAGATGTTCCAAGCTTCGACACGTTATCCCAAACCGAGCATCCCCTCCCGTCTATTCGGCGCGCTGGGGCTGATGCTGGCTTTCCATTCGCTCGATGTTTTGGCGGGACAACTGAACTTGGCCTGGGACCCGAACAGCGAACCGGAAGTGGCGGGCTATCGCCTTTACTATGGTCAAGCCAGTGGCGAATACACCGCCAGCGTCGATGTCGGCCAGCAATCCCAATTCACCCTCTTCGGCCTGGAAGTCGGCCAACGATATTACTTTGCCGTCACCGCGTATAGCGCCTTGGGTTTTCAAAGCGGATTTTCCAACGAAGTCAGCGCGGTGATCGGCACGGACGCGCGGGATACCTTTCTGGAAAGCCCGACGAATGGCTCGTTTGAAAGCGGTATCGGTTTGATACGCGGCTGGGCCTGCGGAGCATCCAACGTGGATGTGGCCATCGACGGCGGGGAACGCCTGGCAACCGCTTACGGCACCCGGCGCGGCGATACGGCGGCCGTCTGTGGCAAGGACGACACCGGCTTCGGCTTGACCATCAATTGGAACACCCTGGGCGATGGCATGCATGAACTCAGCGCCTATGCCGATGGCGTGGAATTCGCCGATGTGGCGTTCAACGTCACGACCCTCGGCGCCGACTACCTGGAGGGAATCGACGCCGAGTATTCCCTGAGCGATTTTCCGCAACTGGGCAACCAAACCCGCATCGCCTGGTCGGAGCCGCACCAGAATTTCGTGATCGTGGGCTACGACAACGCCTCCAGTTTCGCCTTGCGCAATAGTTTGAGCCCGGTTGAGACCTACGATGAATCCCTGGGCTTTTTTCTGGAAAGTCCCAGTGAAGGTTCGTACGAAAGCGGCATCGGCCTGGTGCGCGGATGGGTGTGCAACGCTTCCGGCGTGGACGTGCGGATCGACGACGGCGACCCCTTGTCGACGGCTTACGGCACTTATCGCGGCGATACCACCGCCGTATGCGGTACGCCGTTCACGGGGTTCGGTCTGACATTCAATTGGAACGAATTAGGCGACGGCCCGCATCTGTTGCGGGCATTCGCCGATGGTGTGGAATTCGCCAGCGCGGTGTTCAACGTGACGACCCTGGGCACGAATTATCTCTACGACGCCTCCAGCCAAACCTACACGTTGACCGGTTTTCCCTTCCCGGATCGGGACACCCGCGTGCGCTGGTCGCCGGCGCATCAGAACTTCGTCATCGTCGGGTCCGATTGATCGCCGGCTCAGCCAGCGACGGGGGTTGGCCCGGACAGATTCAAGAATGATCGCTTTTCGCCGCTGGGATCGCGGCGTATCACCCACGCATTCAAGCCGCGTCGATGCGATTCCGCCTTTCCTCAAGCCAGCGTAAAAACGCGGGAGCCTCCATCGCCGGTGCGACAAGGTAACCTTGGCAGGCATCGCAACCCATCTTTTTCAATGCTTCCAATTGCTGTTGGGTTTCGACGCCTTCGGCCACGACCCTCAAGTTCTGGCTCTTACCCAGCGCGATCACCGCCCTGGCGATCGCACCACCGTCTTTTCCACCGCTAATTTCGTTCACGAAGGCCCGATCAATCTTGATGGCGTTCACGGGCACTTGACGGAGCGCGCTGAGCGTCGAATAACCCGTTCCGAAGTCGTCGATAGTCAGACTCACGCCGGCTTGCTTGAGCGCCAGAAGAATTTTTCCGGCTGCGCCCTTGTCGAAAAAGCAGCTTTCGGTGATCTCGACATCGATCGACTCGACCGGCAGACTGTATTTATCGAGCACCTGCTTGAGACCGGCCGGAAAATCCTCGTCCATGCATTGGCGGGCCGAGATATTGACCGAAAGGCGCGGTACGACCAAGGCTCGTTTGCGCCATTCGGCGAGTTGATGACAGGCCAGTTCGATCATGTGTCCCCCGATCTGAATGATCAGGCCGGACATCTCGGCAATCGGCAGAAAGTTTTCCGGAAGCAGAACGCCCCGTCCCAGGGCCCGCCAGCGCAACAGCGCCTCGGCGCCGACGATGCGTTGCGAATCGATGGCCATGATGGGTTGGAAGTACAGTTCCAATTCGTTGTCGTTTATGGCCCGGCGCAAATCGCTCTCGATCGAAACGCGCTGTCGAACGACCTCGGTCAGCGTCGGCGTATAAAAATGAACGACGCTGCCGCCCCGCGCCTTGGCGCGGTACATCGCCGTGTCGGCGTTGCGCAGGAGCACGGACGCATCCGCGCCGTCGGTCGGAAAAATGCTGACTCCGATGCTGACCCCGAGCACCAGTTCCTGTTCATCCACCGGGAACGGGGTACGCAATGCCTCGATGATCTTTTCCGCCACCAGGGCCGCGCTCCAGGGCTCGCTGACCTCTTCGAGGAGCACCGCGAACTCGTCACCGCCGAGTCGCGCCAGCATATCCTCGGCACGCACGCAGGACTTGAGTCGCTCCGCCGTCAGCGCCAGCACGCGATCGCCCACCTCGTGCCCGAAGCTGTCGTTGATGTGCTTGAAACCATCCAAATCCAAATACAGCAACGCCACCAAATGCGGCTGACGTTTCGCGCGGATCAGCACATGGTTGACCCGCTCGTGGAACATGATACGGTTGGCCAGACCGCTTAAAGGATCGTGATGGGCCAGAAATTCCAGTCGTTCCTCGGACGCCTTGACGGTGCTGATATCGGCGAACACCGCCACGTAACCCCGAACATCGCCCTCGCCCGGAGCGATCACGTCGATAATCATCCAGGCCACGAATATTTCGCCATTTTTACGCCGCAACCAAATTTCGCCACGCCAACCGGCATCCTTTTCGATCCATTCCCAGATCGTGGGGGGCTGTTCCGTCAATGCCCGATCGGACAGCAAAAATTCCCAACGCTCGCCCATGCACTGGTGAGGCGCATAACCGGTCACGGTTTCAAAGGCCGGATTGACCATGGTGAAGCGGCCGTTTTCGTCCAGTATGGCGGCCGCCTCGGTGGTATTGCGAAACAATACGTTGGCCGCGATCCAGTGACGTTCGGTGTTCTTCTGCTCCGTGATGTCGCGAAGTAAAGTGTAAAAACCGATCACCTTGCCATCATCCCCCAACTCCGGCACGCAGGTCGAACTCACGTCGCGCTCGCCGAGGTGATGATGCGCCAGCCGAACGACGGATTCGACGGTCCTGCCGCTCAACGTTTGTTCGAGTTGAGGACATAGGCTCTCGTAGGCCGTAGCCCCGAAGATCTGGCATAACGGTTCACCGAGCATGTCCGCCTTGTGTAGATCGAACCAGCGTTCGTAGGCCCCGTTCAGGAATCGGAAGCGGTGCTCCAAATCAATGTGCGCGATCAGGACCGGCAATACGTCGGAAATGATGCGTAGCTGCCTTTCGCGCGTTTCCGCTTCGGCATACGCGGTCTTGATCTCGGTGATATCGGAAAACGTGAGCACCACGCCATCGATATGATTATCCGCGGTGCGGTACGGCAGGATACGCAGCAAGAACCAGTCGCCATTGTGACCCCGGACTTCTTCCTGAAAAGGTTTGAGGTCGCGCAACACGTCCTGACATAAATCGGTCAGGATGCCGTTCTTGAAACGTTGGGCGACGTCCGCGATAGGCCGACCATGGTCGGCGTCGATCAGTGCGAACATCCGGGTCGCCGACGGCGTGTAGCGCCGAACGCGCAATTCAGCGTCGAGAAATATGGTGGCTATGTCGGTGCTGGAGAGTAAATTGGCGAGATCGTTATTGGCGGCTTCGAGTTCGTGGACCTTATCCAGCAATTGATTGTTGACGGTGGATAATTCTTCGTTGAGCGACTGCAGTTCCTCTTTGGAGGTTTCCAGTTCCTCGTTGGTGGACTGGAGTTCCTCGTTCATGGACATCACTTCTTCATTGGCCGCCTTGAGTTCCTCGTTCGCGGTTTCCACTTCTTCGATAGTGGTCTGCAAATCCTCACGGGTAGCTTTCAGCTCGTACTCCAATTGGTGAACCAGGGTTTGCTCGCCAGCCCGCGCCTTACTCGCCGGCGCGATGTCCCTTTCCTCGTCGAAACACACCAGGAAGGTGCCCTGGGCCTCGTCCATCGGCCATACCTTGAGGCGTACTTCGCGATCACCGCCCGCACCATGCAGGGGAATTCGACGCGCTTCCACGGTGGTTTTCTCGCGCATGGCCTTTTGCAGGCTGGCGCGCAAAATGGCGCGCAGTCCTTCGCGGGCCATGGCGACCACTTCGTGGGTCGCCGTACCCTTGGGCATTTCCAGATAATCGGATGTGGCGCCATGAAAGTACAAGGCCTCGCCAACCCGATTCACCAACACGGCGGCCGGGGAGTATTCCTTGAGCAGTTTCTCTTCGACGTTCTCGCTGAGCCGGTAGCCCACCGTCGTTTTCGCCCGCCCTCCGGCACCACGCGGCGAAATCGCAATCGCATCGGCAACCACAGGATAATAACTCTGGGCATGGGCATCGGGCGGCACGTTCAGCCGACGGTAAATACGCCATTTCTTCGAAACGATCTGAAACATGTCCGTACGTTGACCGATGGTTTCGGAATTACCCAGGAACAGGTAACCCTTTTCCCGCAGCGCGAAATGGAACAAGCGAATGATCTTGGCCTGGACCTCGTTGTCTAGGTAGATCAACAAATTGCGGCAACTGATGAAGTCGAGACGGGAAAAAGGCGGATCAGTGATGAGATTCTGCGCCGCGAACACCACGGCTTCCCGCACCGACTTCTTCACACTGACGTGGTCACCATCGCGCGTGAAGAACTGGCGCAGATAGTCGTTCGGAAGTTCCGTCGCGGCCGAAACGGGATAAATTCCGGCTCGGGCCACTTCGAGCGCCTCGGTATCGATGTCCGTGGCGAAAATCTGCAAGCCTATTTGTTTTCCGCTGCGTCGGATGGCTTCCATGAACAGCATGGCCAGAGAATACGCCTCCTCGCCGCTGGCGCAACCGGGCACCCACAAACGGATCGGCTCGTCCAGGCGCGCCTGCTCGACCAGGGAAGGGACGACGGTCGTCGCCAGTATCCCGAAAGCATTCGGTTCGCGGAAGAAACTGGTGACGCTGATGAGTAAATCGCGTACCAACCCCCGCACCTCGTCTTCCGAGGCGCGCAAAAGATCCAAATATTCATGCACGCTTTCGAGCGTCGCCAAGCTCATGCGACGGGCGATACGCCGACTGAGAGTCCCTTTTTTATAGTGGCGGAAATCGTGGCCGGTCCGGGTCCGGATGACGGTGATCATCGCGCTGAAATCATCCGGCAAATCGACGGTTTTCGCTTGGGTTGGCAGATCACCGCGCATGTAGGGGTGCCGCACGTAACGTATGAGCACTTTGGGCATGGCTTCCACTGCCAAACGGTAATCCACCAGTCCGGTGGCAAGCGCGCTGTGGGGCATACCGTCGTATTGAGCGGTGGACGGTTCCTGAACCATGGTCATGCCGCCATGCCCCTTGATTTCACGCAAGCCCAACGTGCCATCGCTACCCGTGCCCGAAAGAATGATGCAGATGGCCTTTTCCTGCAACGCCTCGGCCAGGGACCGCAGGAAATGATCGATGGGCATGCGCATGCCACGCCGCTCGGTGGGCGGACTCAAGTGCAGCACCCCCTCTTGAATGGATAGGTAATGGTTCGGGGGTATCACGTAGACGTGGTTCTGCACGACCTCCAAGCCGTCCACGACTTGCGCAACCGGCATGGACGTGTATTTGGTCAAAAGATCCGCCATGAGACTCTGATGGTTGGGATCCAGGTGTTGCACCAGCACGAAAGCGAGTCCCGTATCCGGCGGCACGGCGGTAAAAAATTGTTTAAGTGCTTCTAATCCGCCAGCCGATGCGCCAATGCCAACCACGGGGAAAATATCAGCCGTTCCGAAACGCTCGCTTGAATCGATCGACGTCTTTGCTGTATTCACATGTCCCTCCGATAGGACGCAAATTTCTTCCATTCACAATCAGGTAGATAAAATAATTAACCTTGGAATCCTGTAATAAAGTTTAGAGAGGGCTATACGCTTTGTAACGCCATACTTTAAGGAGTTTCATGGGGATTGATACAAAAGGATTCAGGGGGCAACCAATAAATTGGAATAATTCCCGAGTAAGCCATTTTGAGCAAACGGTCATAGCCGTTTTGCGCCAATCGAAAAGCTAAACACCCTTGGCACTCTTTGAGCCAGCGTGGGAATCGACGTCGGGGTGGGGCAGCCGGAGCGGCGATTACGGTTTGGCCTCATTTCAGATAATTTCCTGATTCTTAGGAAAGAAAAGCTTAAGCATGTCGCGCCGAGGATCGCCTGACCGCGTCTTAGGCATTCCAGCGTAGGCGCTAATAGACGCCCTACCGGCTATCACGAATTATTCAAATAACCTTCATCATCGTCCAGTTATTCCGGCATTACGATAGCGTCGATTCAATGTCGTTCGGCGTTATTCGGATTATCCAGGCGGTATTGAACGACCTTAAAAAAGGCTGCTTTGCAGCGTCTAAAACGTTCGAGGGAAACACGATGATGAAGTTCAGAGCTGTTTCTATTCTTGGTTTCCTCGGCCTGGCCGTGAGCCTATCGGCTTTCGTTCAGGCCGACGACGACTGCGACGACAAGGAGGCGCTTGTCGGCGCCTGTGACGAAAAGCCGTTCGAAGCCCTGTTGCCGACCGGTAAGATCATCACACCGGAAGCCGCGCCCGGATCAGCATTCATTCGATTCGACACGGAACTGCGCACCGACGACAACGCCGATGCCGAGGGCGCCGTCGCGATCGCCCTCAGTCCAAACGGAGAAAAGCTGCTGGTGTTAACCAGCGGTTACAATCGAGACTTCCGCGATGAGAAAACGGGCGAAACCTTTTCCTTTCCCGTCCTTGACCCGGTAACCGGTGCGCCATCCGGAACAACCGTCGGAAAATCGGAGTGGGTCTTCATCTACACGCTAAAAAAATCCGAAGACAAACGCCATAAGATTTACAGTCTGGAAAAAACGCAGCAGATCGGTATTCCCAATACCTTCAGTGGACTGGTCTGGGGTCCCGATAGCCAACGGTTTTACGTGTCCGGCGGTATCGATGACCGCATTCTGACGTTTCGGCAGGAGGGTAACGAATTCGTACCCGATGCGCCGTTCATCCTGCTGGGTCACAACTCCAACGAAACGGCGCCTATACCGTCGTACGACGGCGGTCTACTGAAGGGCGCCGGCGCGGAGCGGATGGCTACCGGCGCCGTCGTTGCCGGACTGGACCTCAGCAAGGACGGTAAGACACTGGTTGCCGCCAATTTCGAAAACGACTCGATATCCATCGTCGATACCCAAACCCGAACCGTCACGAACGAGGTCCGGTTTTTCAAACCGGGGGACGACGTGGCGACCGGCGAATATCCTTATCATGTGGTGGTTCTCAGCGATGGGGAAACGGGCCAGGCCGTCAAAGCCTACGCCACCAGCCAACGGGATAACGAAGTCATGGTCGTCGACCTGTCGACTGGCGATGTCAAGCGGATTCCGGTGGGCGTACTGCCGACCCGTATGACGCTTTCACACGACCAACGTTGGCTGTACGTCGCCAACGGCGAGAGCGACACGATTTCGCGGATCGACACGTCGCAGGATCAGGTTAAGGCTATTTTCTCCTTGGCGCGCAAAGGCGATCATTACACCGGTTCGGCGCCTAACGCGCTGGCCTTGTCCCCCGACGACGAATCGCTCTACGTTACGCTGGGCAACGAAAATGCCGTCGCGGTCGTCAGCACTCGCAACGGTCGCGTACGCGGTCGTATTCCCACCGGCTGGTATCCCAATGACGTCAGTGTCAGCCCTGAAGGCGACATGCTGTTTGTCGTGAACGCGAAAGGCGTTGCCGGCGCCAACCCAGCGAGTGGTCGAACCACCGAAGAGGGTGAGGAGCGCAACACGACCTACCGCAATGAGTACGTCTACGCGTTGCAAAAAGCCGGACTGACGTCCATCCCAATCCCAAAAGAAGGGACGCTCAACGCGCTAAGTCGCCTTGTCGACCGCAATAACGGTTTCGATCGCTGGAACCGCTCGGACAAGATAAAGCGCATGGCGGGCCGGATCGAGCACGTTATCTATATCATTAAGGAAAACCGAACCTATGACCAAGTGTTGGGCGACCTGCCGGTGGGTAACGGAGATCCTGACTTAACGCTTTTTCCCGAAACGATAAGCCCGAATCATCACCAATTGGCCATGGACTTCGGCGTCTACGATAATTTTTACGCGAGCGGGTCGGTGAGTGGGGACGGCTGGGGTTGGTCAACCTTCGCCCGCACGACCGACTACACGGAAAAAACCGTGCAGGTTTTGTACGGCAACGCCGGCTTCAGTGGTTTGAGCTATGACTACGAAGGCAACAACCGATTCGTGTTGGCCGCCTTGCCTAACAAGCCGCCCGCCGGCGAAGAAGCGACGCCTTTCAATACGCGTCTGACCACTCTGCTTGACCCTTCGGGCGAGTCGTCGATCCTTCCCGGCTCACGGGATATATCGGCTCCGGCCGGTGCGGACGAGGACGAGGAAGAAGACGGCGGCGGTTACCTGTGGGACTCCGCCTTGCGTGCAGGTAAAACTGTCCGCGCCTACGGAATCCTCATGGATCTATCCGATGTCTATTACGCCACTAGCGGTGATCCGACCAAACCGGACCCCAACAACCCCGTATACATCCCGATAACGCCCACCCCGTTCGCCGACGGAATTCAACAGGCCACCTACAGCAAGGTATCGCTTGAGGGACGGACCGACGTCCATTTCCGGGGTTACGATCAAAAGCAGCCGGAAGTCTGGTCGGTTCACGAGTGGATTCGGGACGTGGAAGCCTATGCCACCGAGCACGGCACCCTGCCGAATTTGATGATGATGGCCCTGGACCACGATCATTTCGGCAGTTTTGGAAACGCCGTGGCAGGCGTCAATACGCCGGAACTCCAAATGGCGGACAATGATTATGCGCTCGCGCTGATCGTGGAATATCTAAGCCATCGACCCGAATGGGGGAAGACGGCTATTTTCGTCATTGAAGACGACGCGCAGAACGGACCGGACCATGTCGATGCCCAGCGAACGATCGGCTACGTTATTTCGCCCTACACCCGTGGGCACGGCAATGTGATCAGTTCCAACTACAACACCGTCAGCATGATTCGCACGATGGTCGATCTTCTGGGCATTGACTACCTGGGAATCAATGACGCCAATGCCGCACCGATGGCCGACGCCTTCGCCCCGAAAAATCCGGATCTGTCGCCGTATATCGCGATCCTGCCCGGTATTCTTTGCCAGGCGCCGGTCGAGTCGGACTATCTGCTCGGCGCCGACAACCGGTGCGGCTCATCGGATGCCCTACAGACGACCCGGTTGCAACTGCGCCACGACAATCGCTGGTGGGCGGAAGCAATGGCGGATTTCGACTTCGAAGAGATCGACCATTTGAGCAATCCGGAGGCATTCAATCGCATATTGTGGGAGGGAATCCGTGGTGATGACGTACCGTATCCCACCGTGCGCCACGGGCGGGATCTTCGGCAGAACCGCACAGCGATCCTGGATCAGTGGCGTCGGACGACAGGCGCATGGGTCCTTAAATTGGCGAACAACTAGCCGGTTTAAGTCACCATCTCGTTGAAAACTCATGGGTCAGGCTTTTGCGCCTGACCCATTTGTTTTGAATGGACAGGTCGGTTCTCGCTTAAGCGCACCATCCAACACAAGGTTGCCGAGGAAACGGGAATCGCCGACAGTGGGTGTGATTGGCCACTGAAGAATCAACGATGTCTGCCACGAACCGACGCCAGGCCACGCAATGGGCCGAGATCATTACGTCGCACCACGAATGAACCCTAGCCGCTGGTGGGTGAATGGAGCGGCATCCCCAGCTAACTCAAAGTCTTGCAACACAACCCAAGCTGCTTGGTTGGCGCTGTCAAGATACTGACGGGCGTTCCTGGAATCGGCAAGTTCAATGAAGCATTGTCGATGATTAGCACCCAATCCTGTTGATCAGGAGGCGTAAATGTCATCGTGCCACTTGCTTCGTAAGCGCCGACCATTATTGCAGTCGCCGTACGCGGATTGAACCACCATACACGCGCCAAGCCACCAGCAATTTTTGCAAGTTCGATAGTCACAGTCCGACGCGTAGGGATGTACACAATGATCGATGACCCATCGCTCGCTCGTGCTGCTGCAGCATAATTCCCACCGGACTGGTAACCCGCAACTAACACCGAATGCTCTCGGTCTGGCACTAGATTGTAGAAAGCCCTCGAAGAAAGGAGCTTGCCAACGTACGTTATTGTCGTCCCTGCCGTCGATCCAAGCTGAGACTGCCAAGTCCCGTCAGTATTTTTTCCCGACGGCGCATTAAAATGCCACAGGGGAGTATTTCCGTATATGTGCCCAACAACCCCACCCGACAATACTGTCCACCATGCCTGACGCCGTAAGCTCAGTGGCGTCGAGTCGCGATCGTTTTCGTAGTACGTTTCGATCAAGAAAAATGGCTTGGCGCCGATGCGGGCATACTGAGCGAAGGCCATTGGATAAGCATCTGCATACGTATATATATTGTTCAGGTTAAGCCAAGTTTCGTTCGACCAAACATCCATGGCAGCTTGCTCCGGCCCGTTATGAGCGGTAAATAGATGAGTATTATCGAACTCTCGTATACCGGCGACAAATTCCTTCACCTTATCCGCCACTCCGTTAGCGACAGGATCTGTATCACCACCGATCAACCAAATGATATTCGGGAAGCTACTGTAACGCTTTCCTACAAAGCGCCCGTAGTCGCGCAGGGTGGCCGGCAAACTTGCTTTCACTTCACTACACCATCCTTCACTTTCACATTGATATCCCAGATAAAGTGGATCCAATAGCACGACAATTCCCTTTTCCAATGCCTTATTGATAATCCAATCGGCATGGGCGAAATAAGCTTCATTGGGCGTATTGAATTTACCTGGCGTAGTAAACGGCGCTTGGTTAGCAAGGTTGGCTGGAGCGTTCGTCGCAAATTTATGCTCAATCAGGTTGACAAGAACTAGATTGAACCCCTTTTGCGCACGATCCGACAGATAAGTGTCGGCATCCATCTGTGAAAGTTGAACGATAAGGGACCAGGCCGCATCGCCGGCCATGAAAAAAGGTCGATTATCTTGGTCAACAAGGTATGACCCACTAGTGCTTAATTTTAAAGGGTAACTGGGCGCAATTCGGGTTTGGCCATCGGCTAACGGAACCGAAGCGATCAGGCCGAAGCACAACGAAACGAATGTAATGAAAAGAGTTAAAAAGAGCCGGAACTTCATGAAATAATCAGATTTTATTGCGTGAATTTTCATTGACTATCACCAGACGCAATTAAGCAGCTTTGTACGGCGGCTGAACAATTCGCACCCTCGGCCGTGATCTTCTGACCTTTCTGGATCATGGACATCAGTTTAATACCGGCGGTTGCATTATTAGCCTATGCAATCAGTTTTGGCTTTTTCCGGAACGACTACTTACTTGCGGCCAACCCGCCAAGCGTAGAACGAACTGACAGTGAAGTTCCACACGGTGCCTACTGCGATTCCGGCTAGGGCTGCAAGAATCCAATCGGTATTTTGACCGTAGAGGAAACCAGCGACACCGACATTCGCGAAGGCGCCGACCGAACAGGCCATTACAAAGGTCAATAGCCCCCAAAACCATGAAACGCCTTTCAAGCGTGCATCGCGATAAGTCAAAATGTTATTGAGTGCAAAATTGCCTACCATAGCGACTAACGTTGCGGCAATCTGAGCAATCTGAAACTTGATTTCCGCCACATGAAATAGAAGGGCAAGTATGGTAAGGTGGATCGCTACGCCAATTCCACCGACAAGGGCGAACGAAAGAAATCGCACAGGGATCCATCGACCAACGAGCTTGTCCGCGACAAGCAAGAGGAATTCCCAGGCCACCAAGCTATCAAGCTTGCTTTCGCCGGAGTAACGGTTGCGGAACTGGTAGGGCACCTCCAGGACTCGTATTTGCCGGCCAGCCGTTGCGAGAAAATCGGCGAGCAACTTGAATCCCATTGACGACAGACCACGAGAAGTTTGCTCAAACAAACTTCTGCTCATCATGAAAAAGCCACTCATTGGGTCGGTAACGGTATTCGGGACAATTAGGTGACTGATCGCCGTCGCCAAGCGGCTCAGCGCAGCACGGTCTCGGTCCCATTCTCCTATACCACCCCCACCGACATAGCGACTTCCGATAACGACGTCTGCTTCGCCTCGAAGCAGTGCCGCTAGCATCATCGGGAGAATCGATTCATCGTGTTGTAAGTCAGCATCCATGATGGCGACAAAGGACGCACTCGTGCAGAGCGCTCCTTCGACACAAGCGCTGGAGAGTCCACGCCGGCCGATCCGCTGTAACACACGAATTCGCCCATCCTCCCGAGACAGGTCTCGAATGATATTCGCTGTCCCATCCGGCGAATCATCATCCACAAAAATAATCTCGTACGGAACGTCGGCAAGCACCTCGCGCAAACGCTTGACAAGTTCAGTGACATTCTCCCGTTCCTTATAGGTCGGAATAACAATTGCTAAATCGGGGCTCGGAAAAGGCTTTGCAGACATGATCGTCGTTCTATAATAGTCTGTTAAACTAGAAAATCGACCTGTACGTTCATTCGCGATAATCACCAAGGCGGCGGAGTATCCAATAGTCCGTACGGTCAATCTCTGGGAAGAATTTATCCAAATACGGTCCGTAGGTCTCTAGTAGCAAACGGGCGGTCTCCCAACAACACCCATCATCATCCTCCCGGTATCTGGGGATCATAACAAAATCCACGTCCCCGAAAACATTGGCCGCTTTCGGCAACTTCTCTTTGCTTATCGAGTAATTCAGATCCCACCACAAGGGCCCCCCCTTCGGAGAAGGCAGTTGCAGCGCAAAAGGGAACGGATTGGCAAACGCTAATGTATAGATTCGGGAGTCTTCCTTTACATACCGACGCAAGAGACGAATGCCATCATTAATCCTAGCTGGAACGTTCTTCGCCCGTCCATACGCCGTCCGCCATTCCGCTGATTCGGGGATCACAAAGTCCTGAAGTGACTTTGATTGAAATCGCTGTGACTGTGTTATCAACGAGGTTTTGTAAGCATTTCGCTTAGTTGCGTATGCCAAACTAAGCATATCTTTATACATGATATGGCCACAGAGGAACGGAATCGCAATGGCTGCTGTAAGAATGAATACGACATGGGAAGGCGTAAAGTACGGCTGTGATTCTGGCTGCCTGTGATCTGCCATGAACTGCATCACCATGATACTGCCAACGAACCATAGGGGAAGATCACGGCCTTCTGGAGCGTTGCCTGCGGCGATTAAGAGAGTCGCAACGACGAGAAATATCAGTGTCATAGTGAGTCTGATAACGGCCCTGTTCAAGGCAGGTCCGCGCTCGCCGCAAAACCTCAGCAACAAGGCGCTGATTCCAAATACTGCGAGTAGATAAATTGCGGTTGCGTTTTCTTTCGCAGTCGCGATCAGAAGGTCCGCCCTGTGTCTGAGCGACTGGGCTTCTGCAGCTGAACGAAGGTCAGCGAGATAATCGAACGGGCTACTACCGAGCGCCAGCCACCAAACGACACAGATTCCGATGAAGGCGACCATTTGGTAAGGAATAGATTGCCTAAGGTCTGGCCGCAGCACGCTGGCGAGGAGCACTCCCAATACAGCCATACCGAAAAAGTTAACCTTACATAAAAAGAGCAAGCAGAGAAGCGCCCCGATTGACACACCTTCAAGCACATACGAACGCTGGCTGACTTTCCGCAGCGGGATGAAAATCTGAACGCAAAGTACCGAGAGAAGCACCCACCCGAAACGGTTATAAAGCATCGCGTACGTTGTAATCTCTGGCTCGTACCCCAACGGTCGAGCCGCAACGACAATTATAGATACGAACGTAGTGAATACTGCCGCAAGAAAACCGGACAATCGGTGACTACATATAACCCATGCCCAAGGAACAATTACCACAAGAAACACGACAATGCCGATTGCAATTGCACCTGTGGACGGCCCCTTAATCAGCATGCCAAAAGAGATCAACTGGTAAGTCAGGGGACCTATTGGATTATAGAAATCCAAATGTGGGATCTGTCCAACATGGATCCTCCAGCCACCATCCAAAAGCAGAAACACGTCCCAGGGGGCCATGATACTGATTGCCCCATTTTTGAGGGTTATGGCAGCGGCCAACAAACCCACCACCATTGAAATCGTCGCCCATAGATACGGCGCTTTATCGGCTACCGCAGTTTTGGTGCGTAACAGACCGGAATCCACTTGTGGGTGTGCTTTCTTCATCTATCGCTCGGGTTTTGTCCTGGACACACTGCTGAGCACGCCTTTTCAATTTTGATTGACGTCACGTCGCCCAGCATTATATACAGCGGGCGGGTGGGCGGGCGTGATAACAGACGATTATGCCCGCCGATCGGTCACCGGATCTTCCCGCTTGAAGTACATTTTCCTAGTCAGCCATTCTCGTCTCGCTGGAAAACGCGCCCGGCTGCGCGCTGTCCAAACGATTCCCGTGGCAGCTTATTAATCGCTCCATCCCATGCTCATCCAACCGTTGTCGATACGCTTTACTCATCTAGTGATTATCACTACCCGTGTAATGCATTAATCCCGGCAACGAGTTACTCCGGTTGACTGCTATCCCTCAAGACCCATGCCATTCGCTTGTCGAGGTGCTAGGTGGCTACCCGACGAGAATCGAGATCAAGATTGCTGTGGTCAAACCTCACCGAAAGCGATGAGATGGTCTCCTCCGTTTTCCAAATCCCAATTGGATGCCAATACCAAACGACTACCGACACCCGGCATCGTGATCGGGACAGTCACCGTGGAGATCAAATGACTCAGCTTTCTGGAACAAGAAGACGTTGACGGTGAGCCGTTGGTTCCGGGACAGCTAAGTAAACCCGTTTATATGGACGCGATCACTACAGGCCGAACTGAACCAGGTCCTGCTACATACTACTGGACGAAGGCCTAAAGTCCCGCTACCCCTGCGCCTGATTCATAGCCCCCAGGCGATGGTCTATTTCCCGCGCCTTGTTGATGGCCTGTACGCGATTGTTGACCCCCAGAATACCGAGAATGGCGGTGACATGTCCCTTCACGGTCGCCTCCGACACGAAAAGCTCGCGCGCGATCAATTTATTGGGTAATCCTTCGGACATCAGCGCCAGCACCTCGGACTGACGCCGCGTCAGACTGGAATACGCCGGCTTTCTATGGGATGGACCGTCGTGCGCCGGCCGATGCGACAACATCCGAGGCGCGTAAATCCCGCCATCGAGCACGATGCGCAAGGCATTCAACAACGTCTCGCGGGTGGTCGATTTCGGTATGTAACCGGCGGCGCCCGATGCGATGGCCTCCTTGACCCGTTCCGGCTCCTGCGACGCCGACAATACGACCAGCGGCACGGCGGGATGACGGTCCACGATGACTTTGAGTTCCGCGCAGCCCTTCGGGCCGGTTAGGCATAAATCCCAGAGCACCAGGTCAATATCGTCATGACGATCCAACGTATTCATGGCCGTGGGTAAATCGCCGGCTTCGAGGAACGTCAGATCATCATCCAACGGTTCCAGAATGCAGCACATCCCCGCGCGGAATAACGTTTGCTCATCTACATGCAGAATCTTCATCGCCGGTTTCTCTATTCCCCATGGCCGTTTGGCTTGTCATTTTGTGTGGATCGACCGTGGCGGCCTACTCCAGGTCCGATGTCCTGGGTTTGCCGCCGACAGCCTTCAGGGAGTTATACGAACCGTTTTCCCGATGGATTCACCGCATGCGCATCCCATTGCCATTTCATCACGCGAAAACCGGCCGGCCACGCCATCGGCGTCCCGGAAAACCGGAATGGGTCGGTTCAAGCGTCGCCGGAAATCGCCGACCCCACGCCTACACGTACAACGGCACCATCTTGCGCCAGGGCGAGGCGCTATGGGCTCTGCCATTCCAAACATGCAAGGCGTTCCAGATCCCCTTGCTCCACAAGGCGTCGCTCATATGACGATTGTTGCCAAAAAAGGGATCGGCGTCGCCAATGGCCATCACGATGTCCATCCGTCGCAAATTGTTCAGCACGTCGTGGTTACCCATGTTCGGGACGAAATGACTCGGTGTGTTGAAATACACCAGCTCGTCGTAGTAACCGTCCAATAGGCCCCGGAAACTTTCCACCGGCTGAGTCAGATCGTAGCGACCGCTCAAAGCCACCACCTTCTGAAACAGATGAGGGTGGCGGAACGCGATGTTGACAGCATGAAACCCACCGAAACTGCAACCGTGGGATATGGTGCAGGGATGGGAATTCTTCAGACGCATCAGCGGGAACACTTCGTTGAGGATGTATTCCTCGTATTGAATATGGCGGCGGATGCGGTCGCCCGGCCAATTCCAATCGCAGTAAAAAGTTTCGGCGTCGATGCTGTCCAGGCAATACAGTTGCAAATGGCCGTTGTTGATCTTGGACTCCAGCGCCCGCACCAGCCCCAGTTGCTCGTATTCGTAAAATCGCGCGCAACGGGTCGGGAAAATCAATACCTTGGCGCCGGCATGTCCGAAAACCAGTAATTCCATATCCCGACGAAGGCGTGAGCTAAACCACTTATGATACTCTCTGTTCATAGGTAATCTTATATAAACCAATAAGTTGCCCACCAAACAGAAGAAGATAAACGGTTAATACTGCATTTTTTTTACGAACTTGTTAACAATTGCGGCGACGCGTCATTCCCAGGAGAAGAAAACCCTCACCCTTGCCTGAAGAACGTTCTCAATTCCTGCCTAAGCGCCTGATTTTCGGCCCCGGTTCCCGCATGATCGAAGTGCCCGGATTGCAGTACGAACAATTGCTTCGGTCCGCCCAGGGCATTGTGAATCGAATATTGGCCAGGCGGCGGCACGGCGGGATCGAACAAAGCCGCGGCCACGTGAACGGGAATGTGGACGCGCCGCGCCGCCGCCGCTCCGTCGTAGTAGCGCAGAACTTCGAGCACGTCCGCGTGCCGCCGGTGATAGCCCCGCACGGCTTCGCCGCTGCCCACGCAAGGGCATTGCAACCGTAGCGGATGATTGCCGAAACTGGGGACGTTCAGATGGGCGCGTTTGAAACGTTCGTCCCAGGCCAGCCCCAAAGCCCCCATGCCGCCGCCGAAGCTGATACCGAGATAATCGAGATGCCCCGCCGCCGCTGGAACCAGTTCGCCCAGCGCCGTGGCGGCGCACCACAGGGAATCGGCTACGCAGCGTCCCAGCAGATAGGCATGACGATTTTGAATACCGTGCAGGACATGTTTGTTCGGGTCCGCGGAAATAGCCGGCGTCGCACTGCGGGACAGCCCGCGCGCGCAAGGAAACAGCCAAGCCGAGCGGCCAATCGGGATGTCCCAATCCGGGCCATCGCGGCCACCATATCCGTGGCCGATCACCGCCCCGCGCTCCACGGGTTCATGGCGGGGCAACACCAACCAGCCGCGCACCCGGAACCGATCCAACGAAAAAAACTCCACATCGAACAAGCGCCAGGCGTCTTGTCTTGAATCGACTTCGTACAGGGCCGGCTGGACATCGACCTGGCGGGCGGTTGCGTACAGGTTCCGCCAGAAGGCGACGAAATCGTCCGGCTCCTCGGGTGCGCTTACCTCAAGCAAACGGTCGAGGTCGTAACCGTAGCGGGGATCGAAGGGAAAGGAATGATGGAACTGGATCACGGACATGGCGGCCTCGGCTCTTTCGACAGGGGCTGTAGCGGGAAGGGCCATAATAAAGCCGATTGTCATGACAAGGCGATGACGGCGATACAAGCGATATACTGGCCTTCCCGGCCGCGCCGGATTCTGAAACGCGCGCGACCGTCTAGGCGACAACCGAGGAGATTGACGATTTGGAACCCAAATTCTGGCATGACCGCTGGCACAAGAACGAGATTGGCTTCCACCAGGAAACCGGTAATCCGCATTTACGGGCGTTCTGGGCCAGCCTGGGCTTGACCGCCCGGCATCACGTCTTTGTCCCACTCTGTGGTAAAAGTCGGGACATGATCTGGTTGGCGGAGCAAGGCCATACGGTCCTGGGTGTGGAACTCAGCGAGATCGCCGTGCGGGATTTTTTCCGCGAGCAGGCGTTGACGCCGAAAAAATCCTCCGCCGGACCGTTCGAAGTCTGGGAAATCGACGAGCTACGCCTGTTATGCGGTGATTTCTTCGACCTGCAAGCCACCGATCTGAGCGATGTGGACGGCGTGTACGATCGGGCTTCGTTAATCGCCTTGCCGGAGGACATGCGCAAGGGCTATGTCCGACACTTGCTGAAGATTCTACCGCCCGACGCACCCCTGCTGCTGGTGACCCTGGAATACCCACAGGAAACGATGAACGGCCCGCCCTTCTCGGTCCACGAGGAAGAAGTGCACGCACTGTATGGCGCGCGCTATGCGGTGGAGTTGCTCAAGACGCACGATGGCCTGGCGGAAAGTCCACGCTTTCGGGATCGCGGACTGCCCTTTATGCACGAGAAAGTGTTTCACCTCAGGCCCCGTTGAACCGTTTTCCGGCTAGGATGCACCGCAACCCAGGCCGGTTACCAAAACCGATGACGAACTGATGTGGCGGGTATTTTGCAATCCCTTCGCCCGGAATCCGATCAAATCGCTTTCAACGAGGTCAACGCCATGTCAAAACCTTTTACCGTACCGACCAAAGCTCGATACCTCAACGCCGAGGAATGGAAGATCGTTCAGCGCGTATTCGGAGATACGTTGCCCGCCTACTCGCGCATCATCATTACGAACGGTGCGATGGGGGAGGACCGGGCGATCGTACTCTCGACCTCGGCAATTACGAGTGTGCTGGGTTCCGCTGCCGCCACCGCGATTTTGGGCGTCGTCGGAACCCTCGTAGGACAGGCTGCCCTTTACCTGACGAGTTTTTTGAACCTGGGTTACCTGATCAACGTCGGACCCGCAGCCTATCGGGATTTATCGAACTGGGTCGATCAAACGCGGGACGACGACGCCGAAGGGCGACTGTTGGTTCATGAGATGACCCACGTATGGCAAGGTAAGCACAGCGCCTTCGCTTTAACTTACTTGTATGATTCGCTTTACCATAACTGCACCGAGGGAAGAAAGGCTTACAAATACCAAGCGGGTAAGCACTGGTCGTCTTACCATGCCGAACAACAAGCCATGATCGTGCAGGATTGGTATATTTCCGGCGAATGGGAATCGGGAGACCTGTGGCCGTACATTCGCGACCATGTGCGCAAAGGCAAAGCTTAGCGTGGCAATCCGGTCAACAGCCGCCTATTGCGCGGACCGCGCCGCCGGCTTACCCCTCTTCCCTGTCCGGGAAGAGGGGTAAGCCATTCGGGCTAAATCTTTACTTTCCGCGCCAAGAGCAAGCCGTTATGTGGCTCGGCGCGTAACGCGAAATCGAACAGATCGCGCTGAATGCAGAGGGCGGCGTCCTCGCGGGGTAGATAGGGCTTGTCGCCGCGCAGGAATTTCTGGGCGGTTTCGTTGGTAAGAATCTCTTGCATCGCTTCGATATGATCGTAAGGCTTGCCGCACAACAGGCTCTCGATATAGGCGCCGCACCATTCGTCTTCCGGGGAAGGCTTTTCGGAGCGGGTGCCCATGGCCACGATGGACACCAGTTCGGGATGCCGTTGGCGGATGTAATAGGCTGTCGCGGCGGCGTTAGCGAAGGAGGCCAGCAACACTTCATCGGAATGAGTGTGCGCGATCAGCGTGCCGGTCACGCCCGAGGTCGTCCGGTGTAACACCGTGCGGCCGGCGAAAAAATCGCGTCCCTTGGCCAAAATCAACGACGGCGAGTTGGTCAGATCAAAGCCCTCGATAGGCAGTTCGTTCTCTTCTCCGACCAGCAGATGTTGACCCCGAAAAGTCAGGCAACGATCGATGTGGGATTCCAGCAGCACCTGGGAGGCGCCGAGATAGTACATCAACGGTTCGCAGGTAAACGCCCGGTACACGTCGATGATGACGGTGGTGCCACGGGCGGCTTCGGCGCCTTCCCGCAAGGACAATCTTTGAATATGCATCGTACACCTCGTTGCCAATTCTAACGGCTAGGATAGCTGCCTTATCTCCACCCGTACACCATCCTTCAATGCATCGTCCGGATGCGGAATCACCTGTTCGCCTTCCCGCAGGCCCTGTTTGATTTCCGTCATCAGTCCGCCCCGCTGGCCCGGCGTCACGGTCCGTTTGTGGGCGACGCCGTCCTCCACCACGAAAACGGCCCAATCGGCCTTTTCGCGGAACAGGGCGCTGCTCGGCGCCTGCAAGACATCCGCGCCTTCCCAAATCACGAAACTGGCCTCGACACGGTAGCCATCGCCCAGCCGTTGCCATTGCTCCAGCGGAGATACGATATCGACGATCACCCAAACGCGCTGTTCCTCCACGCCCAGCGCCGAGATCTTGGTGAAACCGGTCGGCTCCACGACGCGCACCGCGCCTTCCAACGCGCCAGGCCCTCCCCAACGTTCTAGCAAGACCTTGTCGCCGGGGGCGATCCGCACCGCATCTTCGGACAACACATCCACGGCCACTTCCAAGGCGTGTGGATCGCCGATCTCCAGCAACGACTCACCGCGTTCCACCACGCATTCGTTTTCTTCCGGAACCTTGAAAATCTGCCCGTCCACCGGTGCAGTGATCGCGATCTGCTCCGGCGGCTCGCCCGTGTCGGCGGCGGACGAAATAAGCGCCGAACGCGCCGTCTCCAATTCGAACCGCGCCACGTCCACCGCGAATTCGGCCGAGCGCCGGTTGGCTTGGGTGCGGCGGCTTTCCGCTTCCGCCTTGTCCAAGGCATCCTGGGTGATAGCGCCGCGGCGCCGCAAAGGCAGTAAACGCTGCAGTTCGGATTCGGCGTATTTCTCGTCGGCCTGGGCGGCCCGATGATTTTCCTGGGCCATCCGCAAAGCGGCCTGCGCGGCGGCGACCCGACCTTCCGCTTCGGCCCGACTACGGGTATCGAGAAACGCCGGGCGCAACGGCTGCAATTCCGCTAGCACCTGGCCCTTGCGCACCGGGTCGCCCACCTTCAGGTCAATCCGACACAAAGCGCCCGCCACCGGCGCGGATACCGAGAATCGGTCCTTAACCCGCGTGCGCCCTTCGTCTTCCACCGTAACCCGCAACAAACCCCGCCGCACGGCGGCAGTGTCCACCAACACCGCCTGGGAACGGAATCCGTAGGCGATCAAGGCGACGAGCGCCATCAACGCCCCCACCATCAGCAACCAGCGATACCCTTTCATGCGCCTTCTACTCGCGAGTCTTGAGCACGCCGACCAGGTCCAGGCCGGCCAGTTTGCGCCAAATCAATCCGCCCGATACGACCGTCGCCGATAACACCACGACCGCCGCGAAGGAGTAAGTGCTGGGTTCGGTGACCAACGGCACCCGATACAGCTCGGATTGCATGGCCCGGATCAGCAGGGCGCATAATCCCCGCCCGATCGCAAATCCCGGTGGGATGCCCAGCAGCGTCAGCAAACCCAATTCCCCCAGCAGAATGTAGGACACCTCGCCCCGAGTGAAGCCCAGCACGCGTAAACTGGCTAGTTCCCGGCCACGTTCCGAGAGCGAGATACGCGCGCTGTTGTAGACGACTCCGAAGGCGATGGTGCCCGCCAGCAACGTATTGATGAAAGCGAATACCAGAATGTTGTCGCCCATGGTCTCGTAAAAGCTGTCGATGGCGGATTGTTTGATCACCGTGCCGGCGATGCGCGGCGTGTCCTTGAGCATGGTGTAGAGCATCGGCTGATAGCGTTTATCGACCGTCAAGTAGGCCCCGGATAGCGTGTTGCTTTCCCGTAGCAACCGGTTCAGCGCCGTGTTGTCCATGTACGCCGCGAGTCCCACGAACTGACTGACCAGAGCGGCGACCGGGACTTTGCGTATCGGCCGGTCGCCCTCCAGAACTTCCACGGTAATCACGTCGCCGGGCTGGGCGTTCAGTTTTTTGCCGAGATAATCGGTCAGCACGATGCCCTCCGGCGGCAACGAGAGGGTTCTAAGCCGGGTATCCAACAAGCGGTGCAAATCGCTATCGGCCTGCAAGCCTTGAATACCCGTGCGATAACTGCGATGGCCCAGGCGCAGACGCACCGGCACACTGCGGAAACCCTCCCCGTATTCCACGCCGGGCAGGCTGAGCAGATCGTACAAGGCGCGCGAGCTGGTCGGCTCCACGAAAGTCACGGTCATGTCGTCCCGCTGACTCAGACCGAATTGCACCCGCACCATGTAATCGATGGCGTCTTTTTGAAACGAGCCGACGATCAGGATGGCGCAAGAGAAAGCGATGCCGAGACTGGTCAGTAACGCCTTGAACGGCTGCCGCTCTAGCTGCCGCAGGATCATCCGGGTCGGTTGCGAAAACAGACCTTGCAATCCCAGCCGTTCGATCCCAGTTTGCCGATAATGGGCCGGCGGTTCGGGACGCATGGCCTGAGCCGGCGGCAAGCGCGCAGCGCGGCGCACGGCCTGCCAAGCGCCCAGCGCGGCGGCGGCCAGACTGATCAATGCGGCGGCGGCGATGACCCAAGGCGCCAGTCGGTAATGCAGGTAGGGAAATTTAAAGAAATCCTGATACAGACTGGCCAATCCATGCCCCATCCAACTGCCGCCCGCCACGCCCAACGCCACCCCGACCAGCGCGATCGCCATCACCAGCTTCAGATAATGCCAGCCCACGGCCCGATTGCCGTATCCGAAGGCTTTCAACGCGGCAATCTGCTCACGTTGCAACGTCAGTAGGCGGCTGACCACCACATTCAGCAGAAAAGCCGCCACACTGAGAAATATGACCGGAAGCAGCGTGGCCATGTTTTCCAACTGCTTCAGTTCGCTGCTCAGGTATTTGTGCGAGAGTTGCTCGTCGCGGCCGTAGGCACCGAGTCCGCCGTAAGGCTCCAACAGCCTGTCCAAGCGTTCTATCACGGCGGGCAGGGAACTGCGCGCCCGCAACGTCAACACCACGTTATTGAAGGCGCCATCCATGTCATACGCGGCGCCCAGTGGCGTGCGCCCCATCCAAAAGATGCCGTAACGCTGGTAGTCCGGAAACAAAGCCCCCGGCTGAATCTGATAGACGTATTCCGGCGACAGCGCGGCGCCGACGATGGTCAGCGATTTACGCCGGCCGTTGATGGTCACGCGCAGTGAATCGCCGGGTTGCAAGCGATGGGCTTGCGCGAACGCCTCGCTGATAATCACCTCGTCGTCATGGCCGGAGGCGATCAGCCGACCTTGCCGCAGATAGAGCCGGTTCATGCTGGCCCGGCCATCGTCGGGCAGAGAAACCAGTTGCCCGCTGACCGGTTCGGGAAAATCGCGGATATCCACAGTGACGGTCGCAATCACTCGGGTCTCCACGCTTTCCACGCCGGGTATTTCAGCAATGCGGCGGGCCAGACTTTGCGGGGCGCGCTTCAAGGAGGCGAATACATCGGCGAACCGGTAATCCCGATAAAAACTCTGCTGGGTGAAGCGCAGCGAATCCATGGTGCTTAGGGACATGACGAAGGTCGACACCCCGCTGGCGATGACCAGGGCGATCGCCAGCGCCTGGCCCCACATCCCGGCCAGATCGCGCAACAGTTTACGATCCAGGGCCTTGATGATCACCAGTGCAGATCCCGCGGCGATTTCTTGGCGCCGTTGCGATCGATGCCGGTGATCCGGCCATCGCTGAGATGAATTACCCGATCGGCCATGTCGGCGATCGCCGCGTTATGCGTGATGACGACCGTGGTCGTACCCAATTCCCGGTTGATCCGCTCCAGCGCCTCCAACACCACGATGCCGGTGCTGGAATCCAACGCGCCGGTCGGCTCGTCGCACAACAGCACGGCGGGATTCTTGGCGATCGCTCGGGCGATGGCCACCCGTTGCTGCTGACCGCCGGACAATTGGGCGGGGAAATGGTCCAGTCGATCGCCCAAGCCGACCCGTTTCAGCGCGTCTTCCGGGCGCATGGGATTCTTGGCGATTTCCGTGACGATGGCCACGTTTTCGCGGGCGGTCAGGCTGGGGATGAGATTGTAGAACTGGAACACGAAACCGACATGGTATCGGCGGTAGTCGGTTAACGCCCGTTCGGTGGCCTGGGTGAGATCGTGGTCGCGGTAAAACACTTCGCCGGCCGTGGCGGTATCCAACCCGCCCAGAATATTCAGCAAGGTCGATTTGCCGCTGCCGGACGCGCCCAGCAACACCACCAGTTCCGCGGCATACAGATCCAGATCGATACCCCGCAACGCCTGCACCTGGACCTCGCCCATATCGTAGACCTTGGTCAGTCCGTGCGTATGGAAAACGGTGGCGTTACCGGACATGGCGCGGGTACGTGGGGAATGTGCAACGACAGGGCGGGAGTCCGATAACCCATCCAAGGGTTCCCATTTGGCGGTTCTCAAGAGCGGTGTCGGTGAGTGGATGCCTCTTGCCGGACGACGGCCCAAGAAGCGATACGGGAACAGCTTACGCCCACTATCCAACGCCGGGTAGTGGGTCAGATAGGTTGCAGGTTATGAATATCCCGATGGAACCCGGCCTTAAAAAAGGGGTCAGGTCTCGCATGATAACAACATGCCTTGTTGCGTTACCGGCTATCGCCAATTACATTCCGATCGGCTAAAAAACAAGTTAGTGCAATAATGAGAGACCTGACCCCTTTTCTGACCCTTTTCCCTGCAACCAACCGCTTGACTATTTCGTCTAGACTATATAGTCTAGACGTCTGAACAACTTCGATTCCTCGCGGAGGAGGATAAATCATGACTACTAAGGCATCTGAAATGGGGATTTTCCAGGCACTCTTTGAGCTCTTCGGAATCGTTTTTGTAAGGTTCCGTCCCTTACAGAGAATATGGGGCGTCTGGCTCGTCGCCGTGAATTCGGCCTGTTTGTTTTTCATCGGACACGTAGAGGCACAAGTCGCACTGGGCGCCGTAGGGGTCGCTGCACTCGCGCAAGCGATGATTTATCAACGCAAACGCTACATTCGGATCCTTGGGGCGACCCATATCATTTGGATTCCCATGCTGACGTGGATGACATTACGCCTTGAAACACTCCCAGCGTCGGAAACCGCCTTTCGTGTTTGGGTCATCTCGCTCATCGTTACCAACGCGATCTGTCTGACAATCGATGCCTGGGATGCGACGCGCTTTGCCCTTGGCGAGCGTCGACCACACTACGTATGGTAATCTTGCGGAATGCGGCATATTGACCGCTACCGCTGGAAATCACGTGGACACTCGGGAAAAGCTTATTCACACCGCTGAGAAACTGATGTTACGAGATGGCTATTCCGCGACGCGCGTGGACGACGTGATTCGCAAGGCGGGGCTTAGTAAAGGCAGCTTTTACCACTTCTTTGACAGTAAGGAATCGCTGGGACTCGCTACGCTGGAGCACTACTATGCCGATCGAGTGGGACGATTAGCTGCCGGCGCCTATGCCGCGGAAATAGACCCGCTCCAGCGAGCGCATGGCTTCCTTGAGTACGTATCTCAGGTCGCCCCGGACTTGTGGAAGGAGGGTTGCCTACTGGCCAACTTTGCGGCGGAAGCAGCCGGATCTAGCCGAATCATTTCAGACGTGCTCAAGAAGCGCACCAGCGAATTGAGGGCGTTGCTAGTCGACTTGCTCCGTCCGCTTGCCACACCAGACGTCACCGCCGCCGACCTGGCGGACCAGTTCCTCGTTTGCATCGAGGGGTCCATCGTGCTGGCGCGCATATATAACGATCCTGGCTATCTGCAGCGCAGCCTCAAGCAATTCCGAAGCTGCTTTGACAAGGTAGAAGGCCAAGGCGGCGGCGCGTAAAGTCCAATACTATCTTCATTTTTGGCAAACTAAATCAGTCCCTGTTCATTAAGTAAACCGCGATTTATAGCAATATCCTTTAACTTATTAATCTGCCATCTATGTTCTTCTTCGTATGCCTTTAGGTCTGTTACCGCATATGCCGCATATGAATAAACGCTCGCATAGGCAGCATATTCCGCTGCTTTTAATGCCATACCTGAAAGTGCTGCCGCTACACCACGACTTGTAGAAACAGCAGCACTACCGGAACCGTCAATGGAATTTGTGCCTTCATGGCTAGAAGCTTCCATTGCTACAAATTTTGCTGCCGAACTGAGTTCGTCCTCGTCCGCTTCGCCAATTAAATAGCGATTACCGACGTTCAAGGCTTTTATAATTGAATCTTTAACAAGTAAGTGTCGAACACGTTCTATACAGGCAATCCCAAACGCTACTCTCAAGTAGTAATTTTCTTTGGAATTTAAATTTATTTTATCGGCAAGCTTTATAAGTTCTGTCGGATTCATATTGAATTTCCTATTTTAATTCGCACATAAAAAGGGGTCAGGTCTCGCATGATAACAACATGCCTTATTGCATTACCGGCTATCGCCAATTACATTCCGATCGGCTAAAAAACAAGTTAGTGCGATAATACGAGACCCGACCCCTTCTTTGCGAAAAAGCAGGCGCCCCGGTTGTTGCCCCGCTGGATCAGGTGAAGGGGAATTGCCGCAAGCTGGAGTCAGGGCCGTCTCGGCATGGAGATTCAGTCCTGTCATTCAATGAGGCAAGCACGTGGTCTGTTCCCTATTATTCTCAAACAATTTTCCGTCCATTATCACTTTCCTTTGCGTGTTCCAGTACCTTGGGAAGCCGCTCCAGGATTTCCTTCTTAAGGCCAAAACCGATCATTACTCTCATGAACAACCCATTGAAGAGTCCATGAGTGCTATCGAATCCATCGTGTGTAACACAAAACTCTGTTTTCGAGCCAACAGCTTCAAGGCGATACGTAACGACGGTCGGCGAGTGGCTTGCGACGCTTTGCCATGAAAAGCGAAGCAAATTTGGCTTTTCGATTGTTAAGACTTGGCAATCCACGTAGCCGCGCCAAAATAAGTTCGGCTTCGCGAGGTACTGAAACTTTCGCCCAACTTCTGGGACAAAGTCGGTGTGCATACACCACTGAGAGATTGCACGCGTATCCGTAATTGCTTCCCATACCAAAGTTATGGGAGCATCGAAGATTGTAGCTAATTCAACAGTTGACATATTGAAGAAATACCCCCTGGCTAACGCCCACGCTCAGGGGCGTTTGAGGTGATGGACGTTTTTGCAATAGCAAAAATGGCCAGCAGGTCAAACGTCCCTTGCAGCGTGTTGTTGGGCATCAACACTCCCAAGCCAAATACCTTCATTCTTGATACTGCTGGTATAGCTCACGCGGCCAATAGCGCACCGGCTCAACTTCATCGACCTCGATAAGTTCTGCGCGAATTTGCTCATATTCGTAGCAGTTGAGCTCAAAATTGTTGCCCCATGGGTCGGCGAAGTTATAAGCCCAGCACATGTCAAAGTCCACGACATCATTGATGTGAAGGGGCTGGCCAGATGGACTGTTGATGCCGTTGGGGAGCGACCGAGCGAAAGCCTTGAAGCTTTCCGCATCAAGGCTGAACGCGACCCCGGTAACTTGCGGAGCCAGAGGGTGCCCGTCGCTTGCTTCAAACAACGCGAGCATGGTCTTTCCGCCATCTGCCGATATTTGAAGCGGACCGCCTTCAAACCCCTTTGCCCAGAACTCAAATTTTTCGACGGCTTCAAAGCCTAAGTGGTCGGCGTACCACTTCGCTGCCGCTTCTCGATCAGGCACGCGAATATGAACGTGATCCAGACGCCCCATTCGAAATTTCGTTTGGCTCATGGTGCCCCCAATACTCGATATCGAGTTACTCTAACTGGCGAGGTCTCTGCGCAATGAACCTGCCGACACACAATTTTGCACAACATCCCGCTTGATGCCCAACGACTGAGCTAAGCCGACACCCGCCGCCACAGCCCTAAAATTAAACCAAAAAAGCTCGACGGCGGGTGGTCGGCCTTGAGCGACAAGTTAGACCTGACGCCGGGAAACACCACGACTGCCACGCCCAAACTTGCCGTAAAACTGCGGACAAACCGAAAACCGGAACGGCACAAAACCGAAACCCGCCCGCGCCGCAAACCGGTACCGCACCCGGTCAGCTGGAGCGATTTGTTAGACTGCGCTTTAGAAATACGAGAGGTTAGTTAATCGAATAAACCCAGATGCTCTTTGGCATACGCTTCGAAATCATCAACACCACCAATATAATTTTCATCAACGAAGATTTGCGGCACACTTTCTACTGGCTTACCCACCGTTTTTTCTAAGTCAGCTTTACTTATACCTTCTGCGTGAATATCGACATAGCGATAATTAAAGTCATCACGCTTTGCTTTTAGTGTCTCCGCATGTTCTTTGGCGCGAACACAGTATGGACATGCTGGTCTTCCAAAAATAACTACAAACATAAGCATCATCTCCTTTCTGTTTTGATTTAAGCCCAGAAAATTAGAAAAATTCTGAACTGGTGGATGTAAGTTGCAATTTTGTCGGTCTAACGTCTGAGCTGACGGGCGCGGCGGGGAGTCAATTGGGCGAAGTCGCGGGCTGTCACCGCGTCCGTCGTCGAGCAACTTGTTGGCGCATCATCAGCAAATGAACAGTGGCGTGGCCTTTGACTGAAGCACGGCCAAAACAAACCGCAAACCTGGCACAGCCTTTCACGTAGCAGCGTAAGCACATCTCTGGCTTGAAACTGTTGGGCTGGCGCGATTTTTTGGCGCGCGATTAGCGCGTTGGAAAATGACGCTGGCGACTGTCTCAGTTGGCACAATGGATCACGCATCAGCGCACGATTGTCTTTGGGCTGGCACGGCGAACACGGCACGGCTTTTCCCGCGCATCAGCGCGGCGCACGAACCCAATATTTTCGATATTTGAATCTGGCACGGTTTTTTTCGCGTTAGCGCATGATGAAATCATCTTTATTCGGTCTTTGAATCTAGTGGTGCTTATCGTCATTTAAAAAGCCAACGCTTCGCTTGAGAGGCGCTGCGATTAGCAGCGTCCCTCTCGAAGCGATTGTTAGGCAACCTAATTGCAGTAAGTTGTGTTGCCAATCTGCCTGCATGTGGTTCCATCAGAACCGTAAGTAGTGTTTCCGATTCTCCTCACGGTACTACCGTCGGAGTTATACAGAGTATTACCGATTTGTCTGGAAGATGAGCCATCCGAGTTATAGGTAGTGTTGCCAATCCTTCTTGATGAGCTGCCATCGGAGCCATAAGTTGTATTACCGATACCCCTATAGCTTGTTCCGTCCGATCCGTACGTTGTATTACCTATGCCACGGTACGACGTTCCTGGCTGGCCATGCAGATAATCCTCGGCATGCGCAATACCCGAAAAGCCTAGTAATAATGCTGCTACAAGTATCAATTTCTTCATGATGCTTCTCCTTTCAGTTGTTGCCTAACGGGGCGGCGGATAAGCCGCGTAGGGAGAGAAAGCCGCAGGCTTTGTCGCCCGGAGTCGGCTTGATCCGCTGGTTGTGTGGCGCTTCGCGCCGCGCAAGCAGTGGATTTCAATCCGCCGCCCCGTTGTCGCGGGCGCGAAGCGCTGGGCTTTACCCACAAGTTGGCGTGATGAGACAGAAGTCAGCCGAGGCCATAGTAGTCGTGCCGCCCTGGAGCGGGCGCGCGTGACGAAGAAGACCGGGCTGGCAAGGAATCAAGGCGGAGCCGTGGATGGCTCGCCTGTCACGACGAAAGACCCGCTCGGGGAGACAGGGGCGGCGCAGTCACGCAAGCCAGCCTTGCACCGACGACGACCTGATGGAGCAGGTGCTGGGTAAGGAACCTGCGACGGGCATGGCAACGCGTGAAGGCCAACAAGGGTGCGCCCGGCATGGATGGAATGCGCATCGAGGACTTTCCGGTTCGCACGTTCAGGCTTGCCGGCGATCCGCCCAAACCCTGCGTGATGGGCGCCTACCGGCCCCAGCCGGTCAGGCGAGTGACGATTCCCCAAGCCCAGCAGCAGGGGCGAGCCTCGGCATTCCGACGGTGATGGACGCGTTATCCAACAAGCCATCGCGCAAGTCCTGGGCCGATTTTTCGATCCAGGAGTTTTCGGACTTCGGCTTCCGACAGGGCGCTCTCGCCCATGGAGCACTGAGGCAGGTACAAGCCCGCATCAGTGACGGCTACCGCATCGCCGTCGATCTCTGGACCTGGCGAAATTCTTCGATACGGTTCCGGCACGATGTCCTGATGGCCGTGTGGGTCGCCAGGTGCAGGACAAGCGGCTGCTGGCATTGATCGGTGCGTACCTGCGGGCAGGTGTTCTGATTGGAAACCATCGAAGCAACGGCGATCGGCGCCGCAAGGCGGCCGCTGCTCCTTTGCTGGCCAATATCCTGCTGGATGACCTGGACAAGGAACTGGAGAGACGGGAACATCGGTTCGTCCGCTATGCCGATGACCTGCTACTGATCCTCGTGCGCGTCGCCGCAGTGAACGCGTCATGGCGGTGTGTCTCGCTACCTGACCGGCACGCTCAAATTGGTGGTCAATACGCGCACAAGGCCGCGTGGTCAAAACCAACGACGGCAGTTTCTGGGTTTCCACCTTCCGGGCAAGACGTTGCGTTGGTCGAGCGCGCCTATCAAGACCTCCGGCACCGATTAGCAAGCTGACGGTTAGACTGGGGCTGCTCCATGGACTACCAGTTCAAGCGGCTTTCGAAGGCCGTCCGAGGTTGGATGGGCTATTTCGGCATACCTGGACTACTGGCAATCCCCGAGCTGGATCACTGGCTGCGGCGGCGCATCCGCATGGGCTGCACTGGAAACAGTGGCGCGGGGTGCGCAATCGCGTTCGCCAGCTGAGGGCTCTGGGGACACGGATACGGACCGCAATCTGGACGGGCATGAGCTCGAAGGCTATTGGCATCTGTGGATCGCTGGGTACCTGAAAACTGGGATGACCAATGACTGGCTGAAACGCCAGGGGCGATCAGCATTCGCGATCAATGGATGAACGCGCATGGCTATGCCTGAAATCGTCGTGTGTGCTCCTTCTTGTGAACCGCCTAGTGCGGACCCGCATGCTAGGTGGTGTGGGGAGGAGCAGGCCGTTACCCGCCCTTACCCGATTAGGCGCATATTTTCGAGATTGGCAACGAACTGCCTCCCACAACGACATACAGCCTCAGCCGCTCCAGCGCATCTGTTGATCCCTCGCGAGTAACTACAGTGTACTTGTACGGCACCTCTCCGCCACCCTCGCCGGTTAGCCAAGTGGAATTTTTGATAGGTTTCCCCGCCACGCGCGGCACAGCGAACCCGGAGCGAGTTTTTCAGGCCAGGCTTGCAGTGTTTAACCATTGGCCAAATCAGCGCAAACACTCAGCGGTTCATGCTCGTTGATAACGCGCATCCTTCCGCGCTACCGCAGCCAACTTTGTTTAGATGAATAATCCAATCACGCACGTGATAGCAGTGCATGAAGTAAGCAGGTCATCTATTTAAATACCCTATCTCGATCATTTTTGTGCGAAGACACCGGCATATACCTCCCGAATCCACTCAAGATACTACCGTTGGGTTGATCGCTGTTGCACAGCTACTGCCCTGAAGTGAGTTGCAGATGCCGAGGTAAGTAGCGCCTCTCGGCTCTCAGCGGTGGCGGCCTGGCCTTTTCCATCTCCGCCAAAATTTCCAGGCCACTCCGTCGGCATTTCCGTTTCATAACCCGTGACTATCTCCGCCGTGGCGGCGCGGTTCGTGTTTACAACATCTGCAAAGTAATCGGACTCTTTTAAGGAGTCGCGCTCGAACTCTGATCTTGCACTCACTGGTTTGGTTTTTTCCTCTTAGCGCCTAACGGCCCGAATGAGCGCTGCTTAATTGTCCGTTCGATTCGGATCGATGAAACCACTCTTCGCTTTCATCGATTGTCGCTCATTCGGTGATACGCCGGCGCAATTGCCGGCATATCAAGTGATTATATAGTTTCTTTATATTTAGCATAACTCTTACAACTTGACAATATATATCTGTTATAACTAGACTTTATTTGCTCTATATCTTTTTATCTTAAAATATTCATATGCTCCCCGTTCCACTGAAACTCCTTGACCGCTACGAGACACAGCTAACGCAACAGTGCATTGAGCATGCTCAACGTGCCCATTATCACAAGTGGCTGCGTTTCTACCTCGACTTTTGCCATAAATATGGCTTTGCCCCTGATGATTCCCGTAGTTTGCCGCTTTTCCTGGAGAAGCTTCGTTCAAAACGGCAACCCGACTGGATGTGTCAGCAGGCTCGCGAGGCGATATCGCTTTACTGGGAAACTTTGCCTGTGGTTGCGCCAACCGTTGCTTCGCCACCTCACAGCCAATACAGGACGCCGCTCCGACTTCAATCCGCAAACATTGTCCCTCCCCATCGACCGACGTGCGGAATTAGCGAACCCTCCTTGGAAAAACCGAAATTGACGGGAGCCTCGTGGGTTGCGCTCTACGACGGACTGAACTCGGCTATTCAGGTACGACACTATTCCCCAAAAACCCTCCAGGCCTATACGGTCTGGATACAAAAGCTGCAAACCTTCACCAAAAGCAAGGACCCCGTTTTACTGTCCATGGACGACGTGAAAGCCTTTTTGAGCTTTTTAGCCGTCGAAAAGAATGTCTCGGCATCAACTCAGAATCAGGCTTTCAATGCCTTGCTGTTTCTATTTAGGCACGTTCTTGAGAAAGACTTCGGTCAAGTCGAAGGCGTGGTCCGCGCCAAACGCAGAAAGTCCATTCCGGTTGTTTTATCGCGTGAGGAGGTAGACCGGATCATCGAACGGTTGGACGATCCTCACGATTTGATCGCCAAGCTTTTGTACGGGTGCGGTTTGCGGCTATTCGAATGTCTGCAACTACGTGTGCAGGACCTGAACATGGCCTTGGACGTATTGACGGTTCATGACGGGAAAGGAAAAAAGGACCGCACGGTGCCGCTGCCTCAAGTTTTACGCCCGGCCTTAAATGCGCAGATCGACAAAGTCGCGGAGTTGCACGCGGCGGATTTGGCAGCCGGTTACGTGGGGACGTTCTTGCCTGGCGCTATCGATAAAAAGTACCCGGCGGCCGCGAAGGAACTACCTTGGCAATGGCTGTTTCCGGCCAAGGCATTGACCCGCTTGCCCGACAACGATGGCCACAAGCGATTCCATCTGCATCCCAGCCTGGTGCAAAAAGCCATTACGGTCGCGGTACGCCGCAGTCGTATCCCCAAGCGAGCCTCCGCACACACCTTCCGACACAGCTTTGCCAGCCACCTTCTGCAGGCGAACTACGACATTCGAACCATCCAGGAATTGCTCGGCCATAGCGACGTCCGTACCACCATGATTTACACCCATACAGCGAAGCCCGTCACCATCTCGAAACCGAAAAGCCCCCTGGATTTCTGATTGGCAGCACCTGGCGAGGGCGAAATCCATACCACTCCCTCATCCGCCGGCGGTTCCAATTCGCAAATCGAAAACCATCGTCAAGCTAGCGCCCGCTCCGCCGAAACTTCCCGCGACCGGTATGGCGCCAATCAGGTGCAGCGCCGCCGCCAACAGCCACAGGCTCAGCCGCGACCCAAGAGCCTTCAGTAGGATCGTAACCCCGCCAGCCACCGCCAGGAATAAAGACCTCCGGCCAGGCATGCCGATATCGTTTCATGCATCACGCGGATACGCGCTGGTGTAGGATTGATAATGTACTTAATCACGTACATAATTCTGTAATTATTAAGGTACAGATTGATGCCGTGAGGTTAACATCATGAAATACGTATCGGTGACGGAAGCACGGGCCCAGTTGCCCAGTCTGGTCGATGCGCCGGGCGATGTGGTGCTGACGCGTCAGGGTCAGCCGGTGGCGGTGCTGATGCCGATCGAAGAATACCGCGCCACCCAGGCCCTGTTGTCGTTGGCCCGGCAGCCGGAACGTCTGGCGGAGATTCTGGACGCGCATCGTCGCGTACAGCATGGCGATTTGGAAGAATTCGTGGAATTCGACGCACTGGATACGGAAACGGATGCCGCCCCCGTTCGCCAACATTCAGTTTGACCGCAAGGTGCTCGCCGATCTCGGCCGCTATCCCCGACAGATCAATGCGTGCCTGAAGCGGGCGTTTCGCGACATTCGCGATGGGCCTTTGGAACTGCAAGCCTTAGCGACGCAACCGCCGGGTTTGTACTTCGCGCACGCCTGCGGCCATCAGATCATCGCCTCGGTGCACGAACCCAGCCAAACAGTAGTGATTCTCGATGCGATTCCCTTCGCATCACCGGGTTTGTTGCCTTGATCGCGGCTGTTCTGCAATTGCTCGGTCTGAGCATGGAAATCGTCGGCGTGTTGCTGATGGCGAATCTTTACACCGGCATCGTTCCCTGGCGACAACTGTTGTCGATATTGCTCAGCGCCCTGGTCCGTGGGGCCACGGCGGTGGGCGCCGTCGAAGTGGCGGATTTACGCGCGGAGAACAAAATGGCCGCCTTGCAGGGCCTGGCCCTGGTCGGTGGCGGCTTCTTCCTGCAAGCCCTTGGCGTGCTCTGGAGCTGGTTGGGCGGTGCTATCGCTTGATCCGATCGGTCTCCCGTTCGAACCCCGCCCATCCCGACTTACGCACCGCAGAACCATTCCAGCCTTTTCTTGATGTCCGTCCCATCGATCGTGTAAATAGCCTGTGTGGTGGACTCGTAACCGGACGATCTTACGATGATTTCCATCCTTCCATCGCCATTGAGATCCAGAATGCCAATGACTTCCTGTTTTTCCAAAGCACATTCGGCCGTGCAGGCTTGCGGAAAAAGTTGGGACTTGATGGGCACCGTCAGCACGGATTCATCCACCAGCTTGCGCAACAACAGCACGGAATAATCCCCGGCCTCCGTGGAGGTGGCGCTACCCCGATGGCGCGAGGCGACGATCAGCACTTCGTCGCGGCGATCGCCTTCCAAATCGACGCGCCACAACTCCTTGACATCCGGTTGCGCATCGTTGATTTGCTGTTCCTGCAACCACTGGGAAAGGGCATCGCGATAGACCGGACTGCTAGGGTCCAGCGCATCCGGTCTGCGCGGCGCCGCGTTCCAGGAAGCGCCCACCAGGGTCACGGCGTCGTTGGGTAATGTTTGAACGGAATCGAAAGTCGGCGTCGAACAGGTTTCATGGCCTTTATCCGGTTCCAGGGTTGTATTTCGCAAATAGTGCCCGTCCTTGGAATAAGCGCGGAACGTCAATGTTTGGGTCACCAGTTCCTGGGCATCCGCCGCCGCCACCCAGTTACCTCCCGCCGCCGCTCCGTAGAGTTGACCGGTGGCGGCATCGACGATCGGCACGATTTCCTCGGCCCTGGCCAACGTGACGCCACCAACCAGTCCCAGGCCGAACAATCCTGTCAGGACATACGGAGTAAACGATCTCATCATATTAACGGTGCCTCGTGCAATCGTAATCCGCTGGGAGTCTACTGCTTCCTTGACCGGCAAAGGCACGGCGAGCCACCGCGTCCAGGAACTGATTCCAGTTACTGAGCGATGACAAGGTTTTCGGCACGCCGAACTCGGTACAGGCTTCGTCCAGTACGGTACGGGTCGCCGAACCATAATCGCCGTCCACATTCCCCCTAAAGCGTTTGCCCAGCATGTAATAGCAGACGCCCTGTACAAACAGGGTCACGGTGCGAACGGTACGAAAACCGACGCCGCCCCCATCGTCGATATGAAAATGATCGCGATGGGCGCGGTTGTAATTGTAAGCCAGCACGGTCCCGAAATGCTTGCGCAGAATGGCTTCCACACCCAGGTAAAAGCTGGGGTAATCCTCGAACCGGTTGGTGACGAAGGTTCTACCCGGCCAGAAAATAGCGTCCAGATCAAATGCGCGCCCCATGCCGTGATAACCGGATTTATTCACATAAGCGCCCGCGGACACAATGGCCTGCGGACGACCATTGGGACAGACCCGCCATAATTCGTTGAAGCACGTTTCCAGCTTGGTATAAAAAGCATTGGTGCAATGGAAGGTCCGCTGTTTGCCGATGGTGCCGTAGGGGGCCACCGGATTACGGGCATAATGCACAGGTACTGTGCCAATGGTATTAAAGGCTTTTTCGCGTTCCGACATAGTCTCTATCTCCTCTAATCGGTATGTCCATGTGCGTTTGTCAATGGATAATGAATCTCAAGCTCCGGGTCGGTCGCGTCCCAACCCGGCAGCGTGCCTGGACCCGGTATTTACGCGGATAATGCCCGGGCGGTCGGGATCAGTTTGGCGCATTCCCGTCTGACCCGCTCCAGCATCCAGGCCCAGGCTAATTCGGAGCCCATGCGGTCTTCGACGGGTGTTACGTTGGTCAATCCACCGTTGGCTTCCTTGATGAAACGCTGGCCGGACGGTACGGATTCCGGGACCCAGGGCATTCCGCCCAAGGCGCCGTGCGTGGCGTGGAAGAACTGTAATTCGTAGCGGGTTCGCGCGGAGTTTTCCCGCAAGCAACCACAGTTTCCAAACGATTCCCGGGATTTGGTCGCCGGATCTCGGCGCGCATGGTAGACCTGTTTGACGTTGCGGCTGATCGTCGAACCGCTGACCGGAACGGAGCGATCGACCGCATCGAACAGAAACATCGCGTCGACCTCGTAGCCGAAATGTTTCATCCAGCTCGCCGCCGCGATCACGGCGGCCCCGCCACGGCTGTAACCGGACAGAAACACCTTGGCTTCCGGATTCTCGGCCAGTTTGCCCACGACATAGTTGTAGACCTTGAGCGCCTGCGGGAAGGTGTCGTTACCGAATACGCGCGGGCCGCGATGATAGAAAGGCTCGGCAATCCAGGCGCGCTCCCCACCGAGGCCGATGCCACGGCTGAGCTTGCTGACGTGGCTGTTGGCGAACGTTTCCTGGTATTGCGAATTGGAAAATGTTCCGGCGCCGTCAATGCCTGCAAATATGATCATGGTCGGTTTCCTTCGCTGATTAAATAAACAGGACTCGGGTAATCCCCGATAGTCCCATTCCCTTCTTCAACGACCATGCCAAGCGATTGAAAAGCCCGAAAAACTGAATATCCATCCCGGCGTCGAGCGGATCGCCAGCGGCAAAACCGGGGTGACTGGCCTATTTTGGCCATTGACGGGCCAATCTGGACCGAGCCAGATTGGCCCCGTGGCGTCGCCGGCGTCGTCGCCGGCGCGATGAGGAAGCTACGATTTTTTGCTGAACGAAAATCCCGGCGGTTGCTTGTGCCAAGGATAACCCTTGCGGCCCAACTGATACCCGTATTCGAACAAGGCGTTCATATACGCGGTATCGAAGTCTTCCTTGTGTTCATGATTAAAGTCCGACCCGATATAGGCGAGATTGAAATCGACGCCATCCTGCTGGGTGGTCAGATAGATCTTGTACAGATCCCCTACGCCCTGGGTCTGAATCAACGACGAAATAGCCCTTCCGACGATGCTGAGCGTGGACCGTTCGACCGAAGCCCATTGCGGGTCCAAACGCGCATTGCGAATGACGAAGACATTCCGCTCCCGATCGGCCACTTTCAGACCCTGACTGCGGGCGATATCGAACAAACCCGGCGGATAGAGAAACACCTGGGCCATGGCGCCGCCGTCCACATGCATCTCCTGATAGGGTTTGCCATCCACTTCAACATTGAACATCGTCGGGGGAAATGCGCCGGGGATCGCCGCCGAAGCCAACATGATATGGCGAAACAGATCCAAGGCCTGGGCATTCGCGTGACTCGCAATGGCGCCCATATTCCAGATGACCGGGCGGCGGGCATCGAGATCGGTCGTACCGATCAGCAGCAAACGGCCCTTTTGATATTCAGCGGCCACCCGCTGTAGGAAATCGGCGTTGATGTGTTTGGAAATCAATTCCCAAAGCGGGGCGTTGTCAGCCATGCCATCGCTGGTCAGCGCCGCCAGGAAACTACGCTGCTTCATGACGTCCGGCGGACCGATGGTGGTGTAAACGGTACGTAGTTCCTCGTCATACTCGGGCCCCAGGAAAGCAAACGGCGCAATCAACGCGCCGGTGCTGATGCCCGTGACGCCCTTGAATTCAGGCCGAGTGCCGGTCTCGCTCCACCCCACCAGCAGACCCGCGCCAAAAGCGCCGTCATCGCCTCCGCCGGAAACCGCGAGAAAATTGACCGGAGGCAACGGGCCTTTATGTCCGGCGCGGATCAACAGTTCCTTCTCGCGCTGGGCGGACGCCATGGCATCGCGAATGAACGGTTCGACGTCGGAATCCACCCAATAGCGAGCATCCGGAATACCCGGAATAACCGCTCGGCTGGTGTCCTCAAACGGCACGGCGCCCAAGCGGACAGGTGAAGCGCATCCCTGCACCAACAAGAGCAGCACGGTAGACAAAATGGCCATCATGAAAGTTTTGCTAGACATTGACATTCCACTCGGGTTGGTGTCGACCACAAATAGCTCACATTTCACATCAAGAATATTGCTAAATCAGCTTCCTGGGCCCGGCCCGCTCTGCCGCCATCCAATCATATCAACAAGCTGGTCTATTGGATGGTGGGTTAAGTTGCGAAGCGAACCGGCCCTTCCCGATCCCTCCCTCAAAATGTCCAATTGCCGTATATCGCCAGGAAGAGCGTGCCGGTGTCTTCGTAGGAACCGTCGACATTGCCGCGTCCACCCAGCAATACCGATCGGTCGCTCTTCAGATCGGTGTCCACCGTTCCCCCATACATATACTCGGCGGCGAAGCCCCAACGCAGCGACTGGCTCGCTTGCTGTTCCGCGCCCACGCCAAAGCGCCAGGCCGCATTCAGTGGCAATGCCGGCGAAACCTTCGAGCCGTCCTGGAAATCCGAATCATAGGCCATGCCGAAATTCAGTAGCCAAGTGGGATCGTTGAGACGGTACTGCGCCCCCGCGGCCAAATGCCAGGTATCTTTGAAATCCAGATCGGTCGTCACACTGGTGGGGTTAGTCGAATCCGCGATACCCAACTGCACCTGACCAAATCGGGACCAATCTTGCCAACCCACGCTGCCGAGCACGGCCCAGCGATCATCGATTTGATGGAATACGCTGGCCATCACCTGTTGCGGCACTTTGATTCCGACCTTAATGTTGGAGTCTAGTAACCCGCGGCTGTCCAGCAAGGCGTTAAGACCCGGCGCCAGGTTCGAAAACTCCGCCGACGCTTTGAAGTCGAGGTCCACTTGCGAATTCCAAGTGAGTCCAAACCGGGTGTTGGCATCGACCTCATACAGTAAACCGAGATTGACGCCCCAACCCCAGTCCTTATCGTCCAGCTTGAGCTGGCCATCGTCGTAGGAGGGCAGCACGTTGTTGATCGCCACTTCGTTCTTGTAAATACCGTACATGGCGTTCACGCTCGCACCGATCGAGAGTTGGTCGGTCACCTTGTACGCGATGGAGGGCAACAGTGAAATGCCGAGCAGCGTTGTTTTTTGTACGTAGTAGCGACCCACCCAGTCGTCGTCATACTCCAGCGGGGCGCCGAAGTTACCGGTCATGGCGAACCCGATTTTGAGCCTGGGCGATACGCTGTAACTGAAGAATCCGCCGCCGCCCAGGAACCATCCGTTCGAACCGACCACGTTGCCGCCCTCTTCGCCACCCAGTGCGGGCGACGTTCCGGACCCCGACGAAAACTCCGTGTTGGCCCACAGCACCTGTCCCGAGGCCAGAAATTGGTTGCCATCCAAGCGGGTCATGCCGGCCGGGTTGGTGAATACGGTCGACGCATCTTGAGCGCGTGCGCCGTAGCCCGCCGAGGCCAAACCGACATCGGCGGTGCCGACTTCATAGGAGATCAATCCACCGGCCGACGCTGGTCCCCCAATGAACAACGTGGAACACAGCGCGACAACGGGGATTGCTCCACGCGATTTCGCTATTGAAACGTTTTTAGAATTCATGATCCTCTCCCATCGGAAGCTTGTTATTGTTCGGAAAGCCTCGAATTTGCCCCGGCGCATCTCATAGATGAAGTATAGGCCCGCACCCCAAGCATTCCGGTCGTATCCAGCTCGGGACGAGCCGAAATTTTCGCCGTCAAGAACGCCGGCAGGGTTGAGAATTTCGTTTCCCGGATGTCGTGGAAGTCGCACGGCCACGACCGAAATCCGGACGGCTTCGCAACGTCGTCAGCGCGGGATCGCCGAGGTAGCCCACGAGGGACGCGGAAGATCAATTATAACCGCTGGCGCTCAATCACTGGCATTCTGAAAGGCCAGCGACCGATCGCCGAACACCCGCGAACGGGGCCGTCGGCTTTTTCGCGATATTCGTGGGCAAACCGGGTGAAAATCTCGTTTGATCGGCGGCGCCGCCCAAGGCGGGATGGCTGGCGAGAGCCCAAGCGACGCGTCGATAAATGTTGGAAAGCGGGGAATCCGGGGCTTGGATTATGCCCCGCGGCTGGCGAGCGATTCCTATGGAGCCGGGCAGGCAAGCCCCTACCCGGACATCACGACGGGCGATCAGTGATGATGGCCGCCGGGGCCATGCACGTGACCGTGCTGCATTTCTTCCTCCGTCGCTTCACGCACATCAATCACCTTGACCTGGAAATTCAAAGTGACGCCGGCCAGAGGATGATTGCCATCGACCGTGACCTCGTCCCCTTCGACGTTGGCGATCGTCACCAGCATGCCTTGCCCGTCGCCGCCCTGGGCGCGGAACTGCATGCCAGGTTGCAAAGCGACATCCGCCGGGAACTTGTCGCGTTCCACGGTGAAGAGCTTGCCCTCGTCATGCGCTCCATAGGCGTCCTCGGGCGCCACCGAAACGGAAAATTCATCGCCAGCCACCTTAGTGTCCAACGCGCTTTCCAAACCCGGAATGATGTTATGGGAGCCGTGCAGATAGGCGAAATCACCGCTTTGAGACTCATCGATCACATTGCCGGCCTCATCGGTGAGGGTATAGTCGAGGGTGACGACTTTGTTTGCTGAAATTTGCATCGTAGAACTCCTGTGGTGGGACTGGATGCGTAGGCCGGGCGCTTCGCGGGAACCAGCCTACTTAAAGGACAGGGGAGAAAAGGCGAAAGTGCGCCTTGAGATTGAAAAGACCCGGACACGTCGGGGTAGCTTATCAATGAATGCCATTGGACGAAAACAAAATCGATCCGTAACAGGGCAATCGTCCTGTCGATGTAGCGGGTTTTCCCCGGTGGAAGCCAGTGTCTCCACTGCGTTCAGCTTGGGGTAAACTCATGGAAACCGACAGCTAATCCGCCTTAGAACCGTTGATCCCGAGGGAGATGGCCCATGAGTAACACCCCTAAACGTCTGTTGACCGGCCTATTGAGCCTGATACTCGCCGCCTGCGCCACCGCACAGGGGGATTCCGACAATGTCATGGCGACGTTGGCCAGCAAACAGATCGTCGACCAACCCTATGGTTGGGAAGATCAAGACTGGAACAAGAGCGCCCCAACGCAATACAAGATCGAACCCTATCACCTGCCAACGCCGACGATTCATCCCGGCGCCCAATTAATCCGCACCTATGCTTTGCGCGAATTGATCCTCTCCTCCGAGCACCCTGTGGTTATCAATGTGTTGGGCACGGCGGGCTCGCCGGTCCAGACTGAAGGCATCCCAGCCTCGGTCTGGCTACCAGGCGCGGGTTTGGCCGATCTCGACGAGGAAAAGGATCGACGTTTCGGCGAGGCGTTGAAAAAGCTCACTGGCGGAGATCCGAACAAGCCACTGGTGTTCTATTGCCTCGACGCCCGCTGCTGGCTCTCCTATAACGCGGCGTTGCGGGCGCAGCATTGGGGATATAGCAACATCTACTGGTATCGAGGCGGCATTTATGCGTGGTGGAAGGCGGATTTGCCGATCATTACCCAATCCGTCGCATATAATTTCCTGTAGCTATCCGCTAGGGATCGTTAGCGGTAACGGCGATGCATAAATCTCATGAATAACGCAATTGCCGATATCGCTGCCGCGCCGATCGCGCGACGCCGAACGTGGCGACATCATCCGGGCTTGGCAAGACGGTTCCCCCAATGCCGGGGGATGCGCCTTGTCGGAATCCACCGACTCCAAGTTCGAGACGAGGACCGCTCCACGGCGACTCTGGTTAGGAACTGAGTAAGGCATAGGATGCGACCTTGTAATTTGGGATTCATCCAGAATTTCGATATTCACAGCAGCCTGCCAATCAAGCCACCCCCATATCCGCATCACAATAAGAAGGCGATGGGGCAGTCAAAAGGAGGTGTCTGTTGTTTGTGATTGTGCGATATATCCTGATCGTGTCCCTGCTGACCGGCTTCTATTACCTGGCTGGGCAAGTGGGATTGTATCTGCATGTCGTGTACGCCGACCTGACGCCCCTTTGGCCCCCTTCAGGTTTCGCTGTCGCGTTACTTTGGGCGTATGGGAAACGGTGGTGGCCGGTCATTCCCTGCGGGGAGATCGCTATCGCCTGGATGCTCGGGCAACCGTTGACGGTGGGAATGGGCGGAGGCGCCGCGCAACTTGTGGAAGCCCTCATGGCGTATTTCGCGTTACAGGCCCTGCATGTCCGCAAGCCGTTGGACAGCACCCGCGATGTTCTCAATTTCACGCTATTCGGCGCCGTTCTTCCAGCGGCAGTCGGAGCCTCTGTCGGTCTGGCCGGATGGCAACTGAACGCTTTCGTATCGTCAGGCGCCCATTTTTCCTCCTGGTTCACATGGTGGCTGGGAGACGCCATGGGAATTCTGATCATGACCCCGTTTGTGGTCTGCTGGACACATTGGCCCTTGCTATCCCTACGAATATTCACCCACTGGCTGGTGATGTTCGTGTTGCTATTGGCGTGTTCCGTCGGCTTGTTCTGGATCGCGCCCGAGCAAAGTCACAGCCTGTTTTTTCTTTTGCAGTCGTTCATGGTGCTGGCTGCCCTGCGCGTGGGACTGGTCGGCGTCACCAGCACGGCGGTGTTATTGGCCGGGTTGGTGCTGGGCATGAATCGGGAACTCGCGCAGGATGATTTCATTGCGGCCGTTAGAATCACATTCGTCGGCGTCAGCGCGTTGACGGGTTATTTGATTGCCGCCATCCTGGCCGAGGGTCTTCGCTCGCGGGATCAACTAGCCATGGAAAAGGAACGGGCCTGGATCACCCTGCAATCCATCGTCGAAGGCGTCATCTCCACCAATATCCAGGGCCAGGTTCAATTTCTGAATACGGCGGCCGAGGAAATGACGGGGTGGTCCTACGCCCAAGCCAAGGGTTTGCCGATCGAAATGATATGGCCGGTGGAAATTTCGCCCGCCGTGGCGCAGGGGCTGCATCCCATACGCCGCCTTCTAAAGGAAAACACAAGGCAGGGACCGCCTCGGACCGGCCAGTTGCGCAATCACCGAGGTCGATCGCTGGCCATCGAATTCACCATCGTGGCCCTGTGCAAGCCGACGGACGAAGAATCGGGGGCCGTGATCACCTTTCGGGACGTCACGGAGGAAAACCGTATTCGTGACGAACTGGCCTATCAAGCCGAGCATGACCGTCTCACGGGTCTGGTGAATCGAGCCTCTTTCGAAAACAGGCTGTATGCCCTGACCAAGCGCAACGGAATCACGCCGCTCAAAGCCCTGCTTTATCTGGATCTCGATCAGTTCAAGCTGATCAACGACACCTGTGGTCATGAGGTGGGCGATCATTTACTGGCGAATCTCAGCCGACAACTCCGTAACGTGGTGCCCGAACCGCATTGTCTGGCCCGACTGGGCGGCGATGAATTCGGCATTCTCGTCGTGAACTGCCCGGAAGATGAAGTCCTGGCCCTAGCGGAAGTCATTCGCCAAACCGTGGTGGACTACCGATACCGTATGCAGGACCTCTCTTTTCAGGTTGGCGTCAGCATCGGGGTCGCTTTTTTCGTGGTGGGCGAGGATACGCCCTCCGCCTTGTTGAGCCGTGCCGACGTGGCCTGTCACATGGCCAAGGAACAGGGCCGCAATCGTATCCATTGCTATCGTAACGAGGATCTGGACATGTTACGGCGCCACGGCGAAATCCACTGGATTTCGCAGTTGCGGTCGGCCTTGGAGGAAGACCGGTTCCAACTCTATTACCAAAGAATTTTTCCCATCGCGGACGAGCAGGATCAAAACCCGCCTTCCCTGGAAATTCTGCTGCGCCTGAAAGAAAACAATACGCTGGTGTCGCCCGCCACCTTCCTACCTGTTGCGGAACGTTACGGTTTCATGCCGGTGATCGACCGTTGGGTGTTGGAACAGACGTTTCGCCTGCTGGGCTCGGGCAACTCCGAAGGCCGGGTTTGCTGCGTCAATCTGACCGGCCCTACGCTGGACGACGAAGAATTCTTGGATTACATCCTGGGCTTGCAGGCTCGCTATGGCGTCAATCCCCATGATCTTTGCATGGAGGTCACGGAAACCCTGGCCATCAATCATCTCACCCGCGCCGTGAAAACCATGAAAGCCCTGAGCGCATTGGGCTATCGTTTCGCCCTGGACGATTTTGGAAGCGGCGTAGCCAGCTTCGGGTATCTTGAAGAACTGCCGGTGCATTTCGTCAAGATCGACGGGCGTTTCGTCAAACGCCTGAAGGAAGACAAAACCCACGTGCTTATCATTGAATCCCTGGCCAAACTGGCTCGCATGCGTGGCCTGGGATGCATCGCCGAGTGGGTGGAAACCGAGGACGTCATCGACGAACTCAAGCGGTTGGGCGTCGGCATGGCCCAGGGTTATTATTTGCATCGACCCGAACCGCTGGAAACGACGTCAACCTGATCCATTCATCGACGCAACCCCAACCCCGGCAAACGACCGGCGCGAACCCCCTTAATTCCGGGTGAAAAGACTACTGGCCTACTTCATCGCGATCAGCCTGGTGTTCCTGCCCATCATGGGGCTGGCCGCGGCCGTCAGTCCCCGCTGGGTTCTACCCTTGATGATCGTGATCGTCGGCTGGTTCATCTGGGGAGCCAAAATCATCGGCCAGCGCGAGTGGGACGCGCCGCAACCCGCCGTGGATCGCATCGACGTCGTCGCGGCCTTGCGTGTTTTGTGGTGGGCGGCGTGGTGGCCACGTTATTTGTAAATGTCCACCGAACACCCCGTAAACGCCGGATTACCTGACCATGCAAGGGACGATTCATCCGCATGGGTTTTGCCCGCCGAATCCAGTCGTTGGCAATGACACGCTCACCCAGGTAATTTATTCTTCCCGCCCACTTCGATAGGACCCCTTCATGGCCTTCAGTCTGGACAGGTTTTACCAGGTCAACCGACGCGCCCTCATATGGCTGATCCTGTTGGGCCTTCTGTGGTTGCTGCGCGATTTTTTCGCCTTGGTGTTCATGACTTTCGTGGTGGCCTTCACCGCTTTGTCATCCGTGCGTTTGTTGCAGAAACACCTAAAGGCGCCGTACACGCTGTCGCTGATCGGGGTTTATCTGGCTTTGCTGCTGCTTTTGACCATCTTCGTCAGTCTGGTCGTTCCCAACGTGGTGCGGGAAACCAACCGCTTTGCCGGCAATATCGGCGAGATTCAGCAAACTCTGATCGCGGTGAAAAGCCGCTTTTTCGAACAATATCCCGGCTGGCGGCGACCGTTCGTGGCTTATTTACGCAGTATCGTGGACGAGCAGTCACTGCAGTTGATCAATGGCCAACTGGAAGTGGAAGCCCGGCGCTCGGGCATTTCCGATCTGCAGCTCAAGCGTTTATCCGAACGCCCGCTCAACGGCCAGGATCAGGAACCGAACAATCCCCTGCTACAAGCCCAGATCCAGCACTATCAGGCTCAGGAGGAGGAATTGCTCCTCGATTCGGTTTTCTCCGAGCAGCGAGCGCGATTCGCGGAATACATTCCCCGATTCATCAATCTGCTGTACCGAACGACGGTGACGGTGTTGCTGTCGCTGTTGTTCAGCTTTCTCGTTCTCGTGGATATACGGCGACTGTCACGGATGTTACGAAATCTTCAGGCTTCCCGGCTCAAGGATTTTTATGACGAAGCCGCGCAACCGATTCTGCGTTTCGCCAATATCGTGGGCCGCGCGATCCAGGTTCAAGCCGCCATCGCCCTGGTGAATACGGCGCTCACCGGTATCGGGCTGATGACCTTGGGGATTCCGTCCGTGTTGACCTTGTGTTTGATGGTCTTCGCCTGCAGCTTCATTCCCGTCGCAGGCGTTTTCATCTCCACGACCCCCATCGTCCTGGTGGCCTTGAACAACGGCGGCATTTCCCTGAGTCTGGCGGTGATTCTGCTGATCACTTTCGTGCATCTCGTCGAGGGTTACGTGCTAAACCCCTGGATTTACGGCCAGCACTTGAGCCTCAATCCGGTTCTGGTGTTGATCATCCTGTTCGTGGGTTATCACAGCTTCGGTGTCTGGGGCATGGTGCTAGGCCTGCCTGTGACCTTGTATTTTCTCAACGACGTCTTCGGCGTGCAAAAAGATGCGATACCGCCGCCCCCCGCGAGCACCTGAAGACTCCCGATTACCGCCGATTCCGAACAAAAGCCCGGCCCTGTTCGTCGAACAGATGGCCAGGCCCGGCGGCGTAATAGCGCCGATCCACGCTCCCCGCCTGCTCCAGCGCCGCTTCGACACAAGGAATGTCTACGATTATTCTGTCGGAAGCCCGTCGGCATCGCGCCCAGGCGGGCCGCGAATCGGGTCTACCGCGCCATTATCAGTTTCAGGCAAAGCCCAAGTTTGCGGGGCTGTCAAGCCCAAAACGGATTTTCGACTCGTGATGTTGTTGATCGCATGAGCGTTCTATGGCTATACTGGCTGCGCAGTTCAGGCCGACAGCAATAGACAGGAGAGACCCTCTGTGCTGTCGTCGATCGAATTGTCGAATAGGGAATGCCTCCGATCCCTGGGTAGTAACAGCGCAGGCTTTCCCAACGATTGAGGGCATCCTTCTCTGGCAGCGGTGATTCCATCCCATCCCTTCTGGATTCCGCCAACCCTGCCCGGCGCAAAACGCCGCACCCTTACCACCCGCCCATGGGATTCGTTCAGGATTTCCGTGACTGTTCACGGAACGGCGTTTTTGTGCTTTTGGAACCGATTCGCCGAAATATTGGGTATCTGGATAAGGTCATCCAGTTCGTTTTGCGTCAAAAATTGCTCGAAGAGCCTCCACAACACATTGATTACCTAGAGATAATCAAATGAGTCCAAGTGATCTGCAAAACTGGGTAGGCAAACAGGAAGAGATCCGGGACCGTGCTTTTCCCACCCCGGTGAAAGCACTGTCCCTCACCTTGAATTATCGTGATTTCCCCATCCAGGAGGGCGATCCGCTGCCCGAACTCTGGCATTGGCTGTATTTTCTGCCGATGGCGACCATGGCCGAGGTAGGCCCCGACGGACACCCCAAGCGCGGCGGTTTCCTCCCACCCATCGATCTCGAACGGCGGATGTGGGCCAGTGGCAAGCTGGAGTTCCAGCAGGATCTTCTGATTGGCGATACCCTCACCAAAGTCTCGGAGATACGCCGGGTTTCCGAGAAAGAAGGCAAGGCCGGCAAGATGGTGTTCGTGACGGTCCAACATCGGATCGGGTCGGCACGGGGCGTGGCCGTGGAGGAAACGCAGGACATCGTCTACCTGCCCATGCCCAAGTCCTTCGTGCAACCGCCGCCCAATCCGCTGCCGGACGATGTCCAGTGGAAGGAGGAATATCCCGTCGATCCGGTGCTGCTGTTCCGCTTCTCGGCGCTGACCTTCAACGGCCACAAGATTCACTACGATTGGCGCTACGCGACCGAGGTCGAGAAATACCCCGGTCTGGTCGTGCATGGACCGTTGCAAGCCCTTCTGTTGTTCGAATTCGCTAAACGGCAGTGCCCCGGCAAGAAGCCGGCCCAGTTCAGTTTCCGGGCTACTCGGCCGCTGTTCGAGTTCGATACCGTTTATCTCTGCGGTAGAACTCAGGCGGACGGTCGCGTCGAACTGTTTACCGCCAACGGCGACGGCAATGTCAGCATGCAAGCCACCATGGTTTGGCGATAAGGTTTGGAGAGAGCCATGTCTGAACGCTTAGAACGCTCCGTATTGCTAGTGCCCGCTTCCAACTGGAAAATGATCGAGAAGACCGCGGCGTCAGCGGCCGACGCCGTCTGCATCGATCTGGAAGACGCCGTGGCGCCCGAGGAAAAGGAAGCCAGCCGCGGCAATATCGTCCGGGCCTTCACGGAACTGGATTTCGGCCGGAAACTACGTATGTACCGGATGAACGGCCTGGATACCGGGTTTGCCTACCGGGACCTCATCGACATCGTGGAAGCCGCGGGCGAGCACGTCGATCTGATTGTCGTACCCAAGGTCAATCGGCCCGAAGACGTGCATTTCGTGGACACCTTGCTGAGCCAGGTGGAAAGCCATCGTCGTATCGCCAAACGCATCGGGATCGAGGCGCTGATCGAAACCGCGCTGGGTTGCGTGAATATTCGGGAAATCGCCGCCAGTTGCGAACGCCTGGAAGGCTTCGTCTACGGCTCCGGGGATTATGCGGCCTCGGTGCGCATGCCCATGGCGTCCATCGGCGAATTCGACGACAACGACCGGCTTTATCCCGGTCATCGCTGGCATCATGTCATGCACTCCATCGTCGGCGCGGCGCGAGCCTACAACAAGCGGGCCGTCGACGGGCCTTTCGCCGGCATCAAGGACTCCGTGGGTCTGGAGCGTGCCTGTAACATCGGCCGGGCCATGGGTTTCGACGGCAAGTGGTGCATCCATCCCAGCCAGGTCGAAGCCGCCAACCGTATTTTCGTCCCTTCCGACAAGGATATTCAGTGGGCGAGCACCGTTCTGCAAACCTATGAGGAAGCCCAAGCACAGGGCAAAGGCGCGATCAGCGTGCAGGGCAAGATGATCGATGTCGCCTCCCTGCGCATGTGCCGGACCATCGTCGAGAAAGCAAAATTGGCCGGGCTTCTGGACTGATCGTTGGCGCCTTTACACACGATAACGCACAAATCGAATTAACGACGGGAGAGAGTAATGTCGAAAATTTTACAAGGGCTGCGGGTGGTGGAAGGGTCAGCGTTCGTCGCCGCGCCGTTGGGGGGCATGACCCTCGCCCAAATGGGCGCCGATGTCATCCGCTTCGACCGCCTCCGGGGGGGGCTGGACAACAACCGTTGGCCCGTGACCCAGGACAACAAAAGCCTGTTTTGGGCGGGATTGAACAAAGGCAAGCGGTCGATCGCGATCGATATGAGCCAACCGCGCGGCAAGGAACTGATCACCCAGATAATCTGCGCGCCGGGACCGAACGCCGGGATGTTCCTGACCAATCTGCGGATTCGGGGTTGGATGGATTACGAAAGTCTGAAGAAACACCGCGAAGATCTGATCATGGTCTCGGTACTCGGCAGCCGGGATGGCGGACCGGCGGTGGATTACACCATCAATCCGGGTATTGGCTTTCCCTTCGCTACCGGCCCGGAAGGCTCCACGGAGCCGGTGTGTCATGTGCTGCCCGCCTGGGACTGCGTGACCGGCCAGATGGCGGCGCTCGGTCTGCTCGCGGCGGAACGTCACCGCCGTTTAACCGGTGAAGGCCAGGCGGTGGACATCGCGTTGAAGGATGTCGCCTTGGCGATGCTGGGCAATCTGGGCTTTATCGGCGAAGTCGCCATCAATGACTTCGACCGGCCGAAATACGGCAATGCGCTGTACGGCGCTTACGGCCAGGATTTCGTGACCGCCGACGGCCGCCGCGTCATGGTGGTCGGTCTTACCCGCCGGCAATGGGAGGGCATCTGCAAGATAACCGGGCTGAAGCCGGATCTTGATGCGCTGGCCAAGCATCTAGGGCTGGATTTCAACGAAGAAGGGGACCGCTTCAAGGGCCGCAAACAGATCACCGCCTTGTTGGAACCCTGGTTCCGCAACCGTCGGGTCGAGGATTTCGGTCCGCTGTTCGACGAGCACGGCGTGACCTGGTCCGTGTTTCGCACCTTCCGGCAAACCCTGGCGGAAGATTCGGACTGCTCGACCCAAAACCCGCTGTTCAGCCTGGTGGATCAGCCCGGCATCGGCCCCTATCTGACGCCCGGCAGCCCCTTCAGCTTCAGTGGCGCGGAGCGCACGCCACCGAAGCCGGCGGCGATACTGGGCCAGCACACGGATGAAATCCTCTCGGAGATCGGTCTGAGCGATAGCGAGATTTCCAAGCTCCACGACGACAAGATCGTAGCCGGTCCTCGCGATTGACGATGTTTCCAGCGACCGCTCCCTAACGCCCGCGCGGGATGACGCGGGTGTCGCATCCCTGTCCCACAGTGCTCCGGAACCCGCCCGCCGTTAGGCGGTAAGCGCGCCATCCAGCACAGAGTTGCCGAAGGAACGGGAGTTACCGACAATGGGCACGTTTATCCAAGTTATCTTTCAGTCCACTGGCTCAACGCGACGTTGACACGATGGGGGCGTGTATTACCTTCGCGTCGCTCAAATCGACCACTCGTGTAGCCGTACAGCCATTCTGGAGTCGACGGGCTGGCGGCGCTTGGCCAAGGGCCTATGTGTTTGCGCGTATAGGAATCGCTGTCCACTTTGCCAAGACGTGAACAGCTAAATTGAGGGGAGCTGCAACCCAGTCAAGCGACTGGTTGTTAATACTTCATAGGTTAAACCGAGGATTGCAATGAATAGAAACAAATGGTTATCCGCTACCCTGGTTGCCATGCTCCTAGTGGCATTCGCGCCAGGCTTGGCCTTCGCGGCGTCCAAACCCAACATCGTCCTAATCGTGACCGATGACTACGGCTGGGGAGATGCGGGCATTTATGGCGGTGGGGAAAACCGCGGCATGCCCACTCCAGGGCTAGACAAGATGGCCGCGGAAGGCATGCAGTTTCTCTCTTTCTATGCCCAGCCCAGTTGCACGCCCGGCCGCGCCGCCATGCAGACCGGCCGGTTCCCGGCCCGCAGCGGCATGACTACCGTGGCCTTCCAAGGCCAGGGCGGCGGTCTTCCGAAGGCGGAATGGACCCTGGCGTCGGTCCTCAAGGAAGCGGGCTACAAGACTTACTTCACCGGCAAGTGGCATCTGGGCGAGGCGGACTATGCCCTACCGAATGCTCAGGGCTACGACGTGATGAAGCACGCCTTCCTCTATCACCTGAACGCCTATACCTACGCCGATCCGAAATGGTTCCCCGAGATGCCGGCGGAGCTGCGTGAGATGTTCGCCAAGGTGACCACGGGTTCCCTGAGCGGCAATGCCGGCGAGAAGGCCAAAGAAGACTGGAAGGTCAACGGCGAATACGTTGACACGCCGGAAAAAGGCGTTGTGGGCATTCCCTTTCTGGACGCCTACGTCGAAAAGGATGCCATGGAGTTTCTCGAAGAGGGGGCCAAGGATAAGAACACCCCGTTCTTCATCAACATCAACTTCATGAAGGTGCATCAGCCAAACCTGCCGCATCCCGACTTCATCGGCAAGTCCATGGCGAAGAGCAAGTATGCCGACTCGATTGTCGAACTGGACACCCGCATCGGCAACGTCATGAACAAGATCCACGAGCTTGGCCTGGACGATGGCAACACGCTGGTCATCTTTACCACTGACAACGGCGCCTGGCAGGATGTCTATCCCGATGCTGGCTACACCCCGTTCCGTGGCACCAAAGGCACCGACCGCGAAGGCGGAAACCGGGTTCCCGCCGTCGCCTGGATGCCAGGCAAAATCAAGGCGGGATCGAAGAATGCCGACATCGTCGGCGGCCTGGATTTCATGGCTACGTTCGCCTCCCTGGCCGGAATCAAGCTGCCTGAGAAAGACCGCGACGGCCAGCCGATCATCTTCGACAGCTATGACATCACCCCCGTACTGTTTGGCGCCGGTCCCGACCCGCGCGACACCTGGTATTACATGACCGAAGACGAGCTTCTGCCCGGCGCCATTCGTTATCATCAATACAAGTTCGTGTTCAACATGCGTGGCGATAATGGCGCGGCCACCGGGGCTGGATCGGTGGATAGCAACTACGGATGGAAAGGCGAGTCGAAATACGTCGCCACCGTGCCTCAGACCTACGATCTGTGGCAGGACCCGCAAGAACGCTACGACATCTTCATGAACAACTACACCGAGCACACCTGGATGGGTCCGGTGATGTCGCAGCAGCTCAATAAGGTGATGAAGACCTTCATCGATTACCCGCCGCGCAAACTGCAATCCTACGGCTATACCGGCCCGATCAACATCTCGTCCTTCCAGAAGTTCCAGTGGGTGAGAGATCAGCTTAAAAAGGAAGGCATCAACATCTCGATCCCAGCCGGAAACTAAGGGTCAAGAGGCGCTGTCCGCGAGCCCCGTTCGGCGCCCCTGTGGGGGCGCCGGCGGGGTTTGTTCGTTTCCGCCGCGCACGGCAGCTATCCAACAAGTATCCGTCCGGTCTCGATGAAATCCGTACACATCATCCTGATCGCTTACCTTAGGCTAGCGGGCATGCTTCGCCACGCCGTACTCATCCTGCTCCTGGTCGCTGCGCCCGCCGTGGCTAGCCACGCCGCTTCGGTCTCCGGCCGCTTCGACGTCGGCGGTTTCTCCTTGAATCTGAACTGCCAGGGTCAAGGGCGCACGACGGTGGTCATGGATGCCGGCCTGGCCCACTCTTCTCGCGAATGGGAAGATATTCAAAGTGCTTTATCCCGGAACGCCCGAGTCTGCACCTACGACCGCGCCGGTTACGGCTTGAGCGATCCGGGGCCGCCGCCGCGCGCCAGCAGCCGCCTGGCGGCGGAATTGCGGACCTTGCTGGAACGCGCCAGGATTCCCCCACCCTATCTGCTCGTCGGGCATTCCCTGGGCGGCTACAACATGCGCGCCTTTGCCGGCCTGTATCCACAGGAAACGACCGGGTTGGTGCTGGTGGACGCACCGCATGAAGCCCTCGTCCACGGCTTTCTGGAAAGCTATTTCATGCAGTTGATCGATCCGCACGGCATCTTGCAACAACTCTGGCAACCCGGCCTGTTGACCAACCTGTCCCAACTGGATCTCACCCCCTTCGCCCCGCTTGTCGGGATGACGCCGTCCGCCCTGCGCACCGCGCTCAACGAGGCCGCCGCCTTTCAGGAAAGCAGCAACGAATTGCGAGCCCTGGGGATTCGGCCGGAACTGCCGGTCATCGTCATCATGCACGGTTATCGCGTTTTTCCCGCCACGGAAATCGGCAATCAAATGGAAGAGGCGTGGCTGGCCTGGCAAAAGGATTGGGCGTCCCACCATCGTTTCAACCGGGTGATCATCGCCGAACACAGCGCGCACGACATTCCCAGCACCGAGCCTGGAGTCATCGTCGACGCCGTACGTTTGCTGCTTGGCCTTTCCCATTGAGGCCCTATCTCGTTCGACGCCCGGAGCGATCTCAACCCGACTCGCCCGCCATATCGTCGTCTTGTGACCGCTCAATGCGGATTCTGAGGGGTTGCCGGGTATCCAGGTGCAAATCCCGTTGGGGGAACGAGATCTCGATACCGGCCTGCGCGAATCGCTGGTTGATTATCTTATGCAATTCGGTGGTCGTCGCGAGCCGGTATTCGATCGACTCGACGTAGGCCCGCAGAATCAAGGTCAGAGCATTGTCGCCAAAGCCCTCGAAAGACAGGAGAGGCGCGGGGTCGGAAAGCACATGCGGTTGCTCTTCCGCCGCTCCCCTCATCAAAGCCAGGGCCTTGTCCACGTCCGATCCGTAAGCGACTCCGACTACGATCGCGATTCGGGTGATGGGGTCGGACAAGGACCAGTTCAACAGCCGTCCGGTAATGAATTCCTTGTTGGGCACCAGCAGTTCCTGCCGGTCCCAGTTACGAATGGTGGTCGCGCGAATATCGATCTTGGTGACGACCCCGCTGGTATCGCCGACCGTCACGATGTCCCCGACCCGCACCGGCCTTTCCAGCAGGAGAATGATTCCGCTGACGAAATTGGCGATGATTTCCTGCAAGCCGAAGCCCAGGCCAACGCCCATGGCCGCCACCAGCCATTGCATCTGCGACCAGGACAGTCCGAGTGCGCTAAATAGCGTCATCACGGCCGCCACCACGATCAGATAGCGCACCAGTTTGATCAGGGCATAGCGGGCGCCGGCGCTAACCCGGCCGTAATGCAGCAGGACGATTTCCAATAACGCCGGCAGATGCCGGGCGGCGATCACCGCGAAGAAAATAATCATCGACGTCGCCAGCAAATCGGCCACGGTCATCGTCACCGGCTTTCCGGATGCGTCGAGCGTACCCGGATATTGCCAAAGCACTTGCTGGTCCAGCAGGTTCAGCGCCGGGAGCACGTCAGACCAGATCAGCCATAAACCGAACAGGGCGAGAATGAAAACGGAGGTGTTGATCAGTTTTCGGGTTTGCGAATCCAACGCACCCAGATCCGGTTCCGGCTCATCGGCTTGCAAGGATTCCGATTTCATCTCACCTTCGACCGACGGCGTCGCGTTCTCCGCCTGGCGCGCGGCGCGCCGCTCCAGCGCCGCCTGCAAAGCCAGTCGGCGACGAGTCACTCGCAGCCAACGCATGATCGACTGCTGAGCGATAATCAGCACCAGCACCAACCACAGCATCTCCACCAACGCGCGCGTAAATATCTCACTGGTGTATACGTAGCCAAGCAACGAGATAACCTCCAGCGCCGCCAGCACCAGCCACATGAACGGCAGCGCGAGCCGACAGATCTTGCGCATCCAGCCGAGCTTGTCTTCGTCTTCCTGTTCCTCGACCGTGTGACGCCACGCGCGCAGCAATGCCCAAGCTAATAGACCCAAACCACCCAACAGCACGGTCAGAATCACCCGACTGAGATCCATGGCCATCAACGGTTCGGGATGATGGAACATCGTGGCCGCCACGAAACACACCGGGGTCAATAGCCAGGCCGCCCAACGTGTCGCTCGGCGCACCCGAAGCAAGATCGCTTTCGGCCAACGGAAATGCCGGTCGGCCACGCCATTGGGCCGGCAGAGTTCCGAACAAAATCGGAGGGAAAACAGAACCATCGCCGCCTCCATCATTCCGAGGCCCACGGCATTGGTGTATAGCGTGGCCCCTGGCCCCCAGCTCAGGCACCAACCGCAGGTCACCAGCGACAAAGTCATGGGGAGCGCCAACAAGGCGGTCCAACCGAGCGCCCGCAAGGTATAACTGAAGCTGTCCACTCTAACGCGCTTCAGCGGTTCGGCGGTCTTGACCAACGCCCGACGTGTCGCGGGTCCAAAGAACACGAGCAGCAGAGTCGCTGCCAACGCGAAGATCAGCCCCAGATTGCTACTCAGCATGCCCAACAACAGCGAGCCGGCTTGCCGCAAATGGGTCTGGGAGATCAACCAGGCAGCGGCTTCCTGGGCATTTTCCAGGCTATTTCGGTCAATGATCGGGGCCGTACGCAACCACAAGAGATGTTCGGCGACGAAGGCATCGTAGCGTCTTGCAACCGACTTGATTTCGTCGATCACGGTTTTCAATTCGCTGACGAGACTCAGGAAGGATTCCGAGTTTTGTAGCGACTGGGTCAGCAATGTAATTCGTTGCCGCGCCAGTTCCGTAAGAGAATCCCGTATCGCGGCGGCTTCTTCAGAGGGCAGATCGCGGGTGCGATCATTCAGCCAGGGGTCGAGGTCGCGCAATTCGTCGAGTTCCTTTTCCTGATCAAGCTCGCGCAGGCTCTGCGTGGCGCTGATTTTCGTCCACTTGATCAGCGCCTGATCCACCTTGGCCAGTTCCTTGGCCTGCGGCCGGCTCTCCTGTAAATAGCGGCCGAGCGCCGTACTCAAGCCAACGACTTCGAAACGCAACCGCGCGCCGCGCAGTTCGCTTTCGATCTTCTCGACACCTTGTCGGCCCCTGGCGAGGGTCGCGGCGACAGTTTCTCGCATTCCGGCCAGCTCAGCCATCTCACTGGCGATCTTGGCGTTCTCTTCCGCCAGCTTTTGCACCAACGGATGCTGATCGCGAAGGGATTCGCGGGTTTGCTGCACTTCCTCACGCGCCCGCTCGGCATTTTCCAGGCGCAGGTTATTGATCGTCGCTTCCATCGCCTGACGCTTGGCCTCCAGCCGGCCCTGTTCATACGCCGCTTGGTCACGACGGGCCTGCAACAGCTCGTTACGTACATCCTGGCTGGCCACCTCCTGCTGCAACATCTGCAGTTCGTTACGCAACGCCAGACGGTGAGCCTGATGCTCCCAACCCCGCGCCTGCGTCAGTTCCGGTTGTTCGCCACTGACGGGGCCTTGAACCGGCGCCGTGTCCATTTCATCGAGTTCCTGTTTGACTGCCGCAATGCGGGCGCGGACCTCGGTCAAACGCTGATTGGTTCCATCCAGGGTGGTCGTCAGTTCCGTACGCTGCGTTTCAAGGGCGGCGATCTGGCCCTTAACCTGAGACCAACGCTGTTCGAGCTCATCCGGCTTCAACTTGGAATCCGGGCTGGTTGACTGTTCTTTAACCGATCCCTTCTTGTCCGCTGCGTCCGCCGCCGCGAGTTTTTGGCGGATCTCCTGGGTTTGACGGGGCGCGCTTTCCAACGCATCGGTAAAGCTTTTGGCGTTCTCCTCGAATTTCTGGGCATCGCCCAGAGAGTCCAATGCCTTCTGATACAACCGTTTGAGCTCCGCGGTCGCCGGGTCGCCGGCTTGACCTCCGTCCGCAAGTTCCTTGAGCCGACGCGCCAGAATTTCGGCGCTCAGTGTCGTGTCGCTCGAAGCCACTCCGGAATTTTGCGCGCCACCGGCTTGATCCGTCTTTGCCGGTTGAGCTCCCGCGGTCACCAACCCGGCGGCCAGCAAACCGATGGCGACCAGGATTCGACAGGCGGCTTTAGCCTGAAACACATACCAAAACTTCACGTAATTTCACCTCCTCGGGCCTGGAACATCGGTTTTCGCCCGAAAAAAGTCGATGGAGGGATTGCGGGGTCAGTGCAGGGGGTAAACTGCGGGGTATTGGGCGGCCTTGCGGTCCCCGGTATGGCGGCGCTACAGAATGACGGCAAACTGCCCGGCTGCTCCACCCGGATACCCCGGTTAGCAGCGTGATCCGGCTCATTGCGGCGCGATCGCGCCGCAAGCCTAGTCGGGATGATCGGTACCGCCGACGGCTTTCAACGGCGCGCATGAAAATGCACTGACCGGCATCCTCCCGGAGCCGGTAAGTTTAGCCGTCATCGACAGACTTGTCTTTTTGAGCGGCGCCAAACGGCCAGGGTAGCCTCACTGGAATAGCCTCGTTTGCGCACGGGGCGGCGGCAAGAGCGGTTTGCCGGTTCGATCCTCCGGTCGACGCCAGATCCAACGATCGATTCAACGGTGCGACCCATGCCCCGCTACCCGCCGAGCGCGGGGCCACGCCGCACGATCTAGCGATTGGACATATAAAAATAGGTTTTTCCTTCGAAATCGAACTCAGTGCTTCCTTCGCTGCTGCTATAGGTCGTGGACTGCTCCTTCATCCCCTCGAACGTCACATCGACGCGATCGCCTTTCCTCCAATGCAAGACGATGGTCTGATCGGGATACCGGAGCGTCGTCCGGCCCGGCCCTCCCGGCGGCGCGCCGGTCACCGTGCAATCGTAGCGGTAAGTCTTACCCTCGGGCGTGGTCACACCGCATACGGCGGAGTGCTTACCGGAAGCGTGGTTCCCGGTTGCCGGGGAAGCTTCGCCCTGGCAATCGATAGCGGCGGTCGTGACCAGGGATTGATAACGGCCCTCCTCGACATGCACGGTAACGCATTGGCCGGTTCGCGGGGCTCTCCAATACAGGTAGGCGCTGCTACCGGACTTATCCGTCTTGACAAAAGTATAGCCACGATCCTCCAACTCCCGTTCGCCGTCACGGCCGCGCACACCAACCAGATCTTGCAGGTCAGGCGCCGGATCTTGAGCCAGCGCGATCAGAGGGAAAAGGCTGGCGGCCGTCAGGACCACCCGCAACATCGAAATAGTGTGACGCTTCATGTTGTACTCCTGTTGTGAGTTCGCACCGTGATTTGCTCACAGTCATATCCCCAACGCACACATCAACGGGCTTTTACGGGGTTTGCGCCCTGTCAGTGTGGCATACGCCGCCTCATCGCCGTCCTGAGGTTCTCTGCGGCGGGAGGGTCCGACGCCCGTCACGGCGACATCGGCGTGAATTCGAGAATCGCGCCATCGGCCATGGTCGCCAAGAAAAGATGACCGTCCTTGAAGACATAGGAACGGACGTAGCTTAAATCGCTCAGGAATCGATCGTGCAAGGAACCGGGCGGACACAAGGCCTTGGTCGTCGCCAGCGGTCCGAATTCCAGTTGCCCTTGTTGCGGCGAAGTCCATTGGCCCTGACCTCGGTTGCAGTCGGCCTGCACCGATACATGCCCATCGGGAGCAAAGTTCAGGCTGTATTGGCGACCTTCGCCGGGCACGAACACCCGATCATCCATGGACGCGATCTGGACCAATCGCCAAGCCGTGCCGCCCAGCGAGTCATCCTTCGCGGCAGAGCCCTGGGAAGGGGTCATGGAACACGCCGTCAATAGCATCCCTCCCAGAACCAAGACCGCAAACAATCGCAACAAACCAACGGACTTTGGGCATTGGACGCGGGAACCGCTCCCACGCACGCCACGGTGAAAAGGTATGTAAGAAACAGGCATGATCGGAATTCCAGGGTAATTCCGGGACCACCCAAGATCCCGGTTTGTCAATCAAGCGGATAGCGTTACCGGGCAGTGTAACGCTTCACGATCCATAACTCATAAACATAGCCATTCACTCAACTTTTCGAAACCAGGGATTTCCTGTCAGGTTTTTCCTGACAACGGAATCGCGCGAGTCGCTTAAATCGCTGAACACGGGCTCACCATCGGCCATGGCTGGCACTATACTTTTGAAACTTGAATGGCCTCGAAGGCTTTGAGGGCCGGCGGATCAGCTATCTCAAAGGCACTTTGCCTCTGCGCACAATGCTGGCGGCCCACCCTGGAATTCAGGCCGTGCCGCTGGATACTTCGGCAGCCATGGCTTACGCCCTGTTGCAGGACGACGTCGATGCCGTGATCGACTCCTACGGCCTGGAATATTGGCGGGCCAGCAATGGCGTACTGGGTTTTGCGCCCGTGCAGATGCTGCCCGACAGCCAGACCGATCTGGTCATTTCCGTGCGCAAGGATTGGCCGCCACTGCGGGATATCATCGACAAGGGATTGGCCGCCATCACTCCGGAAGAAATGGCGACCCTCTACCGGCGTTGGTTCGGGCAAGATTATCTCAACTACAAGAGCGCATCGCCGCGCCCGGAGCTGACCCAGGTGGAACGGGACTGGCTGGCGCGGCATCGGGTTTTACGCGTGGCCATCGATCCCATGCGGGCGCCGGTGGAATTCGTCGATGAAAACGGCGCGAGCCAGGGCATTTCCGTCAGCTATCTAAAGCGGCTGGAAGAATTGCTGAATATCCGTTTCGACTATGCCAGGGACCTACCGTGGGACGTGGCCAGGAAAGAACTCGAAAACGGCCGGTTGGACTTGTCGCCGGCCCTCGCGGTGATCCCCGATAGAAAGGAGCGGCTACTGTTCACCAAGCCGTATCTGACATTACCCACCGCGATATTTTCCGCAACCGACGTCGCCTATCTTGGCGGAATCGACGCCCTGGCCGGCAAGAAGGTCGCCGTGGTGGAAGACGACGCCATGCACACTCTGCTGGAACGGGACTATCCACAAATTCCCCTGGTACTGGCCGCCGATACTCCGACGGCCTTGCGCCGGGTCGCTTCGGGCGACGCTTTCGCTTTCGTCGGCAACCTCGTCACCACCAGTTATTACATTGGTCAAACCGGCCTGACACAGATCAAGGCGTCCGGCGAAACGCCTTACACCTACTCCATCGGGATCGCCGTCAATAAAGCTTCGCCGATCCTGGCCGGCATCCTGGAAAAAGGGCTGGCCGCCATTCCCAAGACCGAAAGAGACGCCATTTATCACGACAGGCCGAAACGGCCAATCAGGCCAAAAGCGATTTCTTGGCCAATATCAGTCACGAACTGCGCACGCCGCTCAATTCCGTATTGGGTTTTTCCTCCTTGCTGAAGGGTAAAGCCTTGAGCGACAAGGAGCAGGGCTATCTGGAAGCGATCAACACGGCTGGCGGCAGCTTGTCCAAGCTCATTGACGATATACTTGACCTGTCCAAGATCGAGGCCGGAAAAGTCGAATTGCGCGCGGCGCCCGTCAATCCGCGCGACCTGCTAAGGGATATGCACCTGCTGTTCAGCCACGCGGCGGAAGCCAAAGGCTTGACCCTGAGTTGCGAAGCCGAAGAAACCATACCGCCGGCCTTGGTCCTGGACGAAGTGCGCCTACGTCAAATACTCGTCAATCTGATCGGCAACGCGATCAAGTTCACGGATACCGGATACGTCACGGTGCAGGCACAGGGGAATGCTCTGGCCGACCGTTGTCAACTGAGCGTGGCCGTCATCGACTCGGGACCGGGTATTCCCGTCGAACAGCAGGAAGAAATTTTCGAACTGTTCACCCAAGGCCGCGACCAGAATCCGGCCCATTACGGAGGAACCGGACTCGGCCTGGGAATATGCCGCCGCCTCGCCAAGCTGATGGCGGGGGAAGTTCACTTGCAGAGCACGCCCGGTCAGGGCAGTACATTTACGCTGATGCTGCCGACGGTGGCCATTGCCGACCGACCTCCCACCGTCGATACGCGCCGGGAAACCGTCGCCGACATAGCCTTTGCCGCGGCCCGGATTCTGGTCGTCGATGACAACGCCTCCAATCGCCAACTGTTGCTGGAATACCTGGCCCCCTATGGATTCGACCTGGAGGAAGCGACGGACGGTTCACAGGCATTGCAACGGGTGTGGGACGACAAACCCTCGCTAATCTTGATGGACCTGGCCATGCCCGTCTTGGATGGTCTGGCGGTAACGCGGCGTCTGAAAAGCGATCCCGCGACCGCCACCATCCCGGTGATCGCGGTCACCGCCTCCGTCACCGGGAGACGCGAGGCCGAAGCACGGGCGATCTGCGACGCGTATTTGCAAAAACCGCTGAGTCAGGTCGCGTTGGTTACCGCATTGCAGCGTTTTCTACCGCACACCCGCCTGCCCGGCACGGTTTCCGACATCCGCCAGGCCTTACCAGCCACTCCCTCCGAATGGCGATCATCACGGCTTTCCGCCACCCTTCGCGAACGCCTTCAGAATCTCAGTCCGCCCTACACTTCCATTAACGAGCTGGAGGAATTTGGCCGCTGCGTGCAAGCGGAAGGCGAGCAGCAAAACGATGGCGCCTTGCAAGAGTTGGGAAAGCGGTTGTTACGACTGGCGCAAAGCTTCGACATGCCGGCCTTAATCCAACAGATTTCGGCAATGAAAGCGGCGCAGGATGCCCATGGATAGGGCCGCCCTTTCGCGTCAATGCGAGCAGGCGGAACAACGCTCGGTCCTGGTGGTGGACGACGATTTGCGGAACATCCGCCTGGTGGGCAGTCTACTCACTGAATCCGGTTTCCGGGTTCATGTCGCCGACAACGGCTTGCTGGCTCTGGCGATAGCCAGGGAAGTCCAACCCGATCTGGTGCTGTTGGATATTTTATTGCCGCCGCGAATGAACGGCATCGAAACCTGTCACCGGCTCAAGGTATGCCCGGACACACGCGCTATTCCCGTGATTTTCCTCACCGGCAAGGAAGACGAGGAAACCATGGTGCGCGCCTTCGAGGTCGGCGGCGCGGATTACGTGCAAAAGCCCTTCAATGCCCAGGTGCTGTTGGCTCGCGTACGGACGCATACGGAACTCGATTACCAGGACCTCATGTTCAA
>JACKMZ010000012.1 GCA_024235135.1 Gammaproteobacteria bacterium
GACAGTAAAAGCAGAGTCAGCCAGGGACCCTGTTGTAAGGGTCCGTAGAAATGCTCCAGCCAGCGTGGATTGTGCTGCAGCCATTGTTCCAGGCCGGTGGGATGACTGAACACGGTGAATACCGCGAACAAACCGACGGCCATGATGGCGCCCAGCTTGACCAGCGATTCGAAGGCGATACTGACCATGAGCCCGGCATGTTTGTTGCGAGGCGAGATGTACCGGGCGCCGAACAGCACCGAGAACACCGTTAAGATGACGCAAAATAGCAAGCTCAGTTGCAAGGAGGCTTTTTCTTGCGTCAAGATGGTGATGGATTCTTCGACGGCGCGAATCTGCAAGGCGATATAGGGCAAGACGCCGAACAGGGAAAACAGTGTGACCAGGATGCCGCCTAATTGGCTGCTGTAACGGAATGCGAACAGATCGGCCAAGGAGGTCAGCTGATAGTCACGGGTGAGGCGCAACAAGGGGGCAAGCAGCAAAGGCGTCAGGATAAAGGCCAGGGTCGGACCGATATATATCGCCAGGAACAAGATGCCTTGCGTTTCGATGAAACCTAAACTGCCATAATAACTCCAAGCTGTTGCGTAGACGCCCAGGGACAGCGTGTAGGTAGCCCTGTGATGAATAATTCTTTCCGGGACCCAACCCCGCTCTGTTGCGTAAGCGATAAAAAACAGCAGAGATAGGTAAAGAATAGCCCCGCCCAACAAGTGGGTCAGATCGAAGGTCATGAGGTTGATCGCAGGCGCATTAACCTGGCTACCGAAAGTGTGTCTTATACCCTAAGTATAGCAACGCTCACCGAGCGGTATCGGGCAATTCTCCGCGTCGCGATGAATTACTTAACGTCGCATCCAATCCCGTTCCGAAAGACAGGCAAACAGGCCGGGCGCCGTGTTTCGATTTGCGATTGGTCTGCCAAGGGTGCTTTGAGACATAAAATCCATCGCTTGAAGGATTGCCCGATGCGAAAATCAGTTTTATTCCTTTAGCGGGAATGTACTGTACCGACATAACGTATTCTGATTTAGGAATCATTGCATGACATTACGCAGAATGTATTGGGTCAGCTATTTATTTAGAGCTATTCTTGGCCTGGGATTGTTCTATCCAGCAATGGCTTCTTTTGCTTCTACCCTTTCACAATTGGGTATCGAGGAAATGACCGGAGCCTGTGATTTCATATTCGAAGGTCGAGTTGTTGGGCAACAGGTGAAAGCGGAGCCGACTGGGGAAATTAAGACCCACGTCACTTTCGAAGTCATGGACGTGATTAAAGGAGATTATTCGCAAGAGTCCGTTGAATTAAAATTTTTCGGGGGTAGCCTGAGCGGGCGATCGGTGAAAGTCAGCGATATGCATTTACCGCAAGTCGGTGAACAAGGAATTTATTTCGTCGAGAGCCTGGATAATGATTTGATTAACCCACTGTGTGGTTGGGATCAGGGTCATTTCATCGTGGCGCGGGACGTGAAAACGGGCGCCGAAGCCTTGGAAACCAGCCGACATCGTCCGATCTATGGTCTTGACTTGGGAACATCCGGGGCTGGACAGGAAAAGCGATTGAGTCGAGGGATAGCCTCGGGAATACGCTTGCAACAGGCAACGGGCGAGCAACCCATGAGCCCCCAGGATTTCAAAAACCAGTTGCGTGACCTGCTGGCCGGGGGGGTGCGATGAAAACACCGGGTTTATTGGCAGTCCCAGGCGGTTTCATGCTGTTGATCTTGTTTAGCGGAGCGAGTTCCGGTTTTGAGCTGATTGGGGCCAAATGGCCAACTCCCGCGACCGATATGGCAATGAATTTCTCGGGATACAATGGGGGTGTCAGCCCCAGCGGCACGACATGGAGTCAGGCCTATCGGGAAGCGGCGCAATTATGGAGCGATAGCACGCCTTTTAGCTTCACTTTAACCGATCAATCGATCGATCCTTGTGTCGGTTTTTCCAGTGGCGCAGGGGATGATCGTAATGGAACCGCCTTTACCAGCACCTTATGCGGGAGATCATTTGGATTGGGCGTTCTCGCCGTTACCATTACTTATGCTCAGGTCGGTGGTACGGAAACATTGGAAACGGATATGATTTTCAATGCCAGTCAAAATTGGGATGTCTATCACGGACCCTGGCTGAGTGACGCCAGCGAATTTCGCCGTGTGGCGGCGCATGAGCTCGGTCATGTATTGGGCTTGGATCACGAAGATGACGTGCCGGCATTAATGGCTACGTTTGTCGTTGTGGGCAGTACCGTGGAAACGCCATTGGTCGACGATATTGATGGGGCTAATTTTCTGTATGGTAATGCGACCGCACAGGACCCCTTGGTTTTGAATCTTGAGGAGCCCACTACGGGTTCGGTAAAAACGGGAGTGGCCAATATTCGTGGTTGGGCTATTTCGTCGAGTGCGCTCGATCGTGTCGAATTATTCGTCGATGGCGTATCGAGAGGCGAAATTCCCAGCGGTGGATTGAGAAAGGATGTGGCTAGCAATTTTCCCACTTATCCGAATGCGAGCAACTCCGGCTATTCAATGGCTTTCAATTACAGTAATTTAAGCGAAGGTAACCATACAATCCTGGTGCGGGCATTCGACGATGCGGGAAGTTCGCGGGAATTCTCAGCCAATTTCACCGTAGTGCGTTTTGACAATCCTTTCATACAGAATGCGTCCAGTGTGGATCTTTCAAATGCCACGGTCAGCAATGACCAAACGAGCATCTTTATTAAGGGTCTGAGAGCGGATGGCGGCAATTACGATGTCACTCTGCGGTGGCAGACAGCCACGCAGAGTTATGAAATCGTCGATATTCGGTAGGTGGGTGAGCAAGAGACGCTACGTTGTAGCGCCGCTTGCCGAGCCTGGACCGAATTCCCAGCGCGGGGCTTGGGAGGAACTGACCTTGCCGATGGTCGCGTTGATGGTCAGCCGCTGGCCATCGCGCAATACATCCAGTCTGATTCGTTCTCCAATACGCAATAATCCCACATCATTGCGTAATTGACCCGCGCCGCCGACGGGCTTGCCATTAATGGACAGAACGACATCACCCGCCTTCAATCCGGCGCGTTCAGCAGCGGAATCGGGCATGACCTGGGCGATCAACGCCCCTTCGTTCTGGTGAATGCCGAAGGCTTGAGCGAGATCGTCCGTCAGGTCCTGAATTACCACGCCGAGTTGGCCGCGCTGAATTTCGCCGTAGCGCACCAATTGCTCCATCAATCGCTTCACGATATTGGAGGGGATGGCGAATCCGATTCCCACGCTGCCTCCGCCAGGGGCGAGGATCGCCGTGTTGATGCCAACCAGTTCGCCGCGGAGATTGACCAGGGCTCCGCCGGAATTGCCGACATTGATCGGAGCATCGGTCTGAATGAAATCCTCGTAGCCTTGAAGGCCCAAGCCCGTGCGGCCCAGGGCGCTGACTATACCGGACGTGACGGTCTGCCCCAGGCCGAAGGGGTTACCGATGGCCACCACGAAATCACCGACCCGCAGCGCGTCCGAGTTGGCCAGCGGCAAGCTGCTCAAATCGGTTTCTTTCACCTGGATGACGGCCACGTCGGTTTCCGGGTCGGAGCCGATGACCTTGGCCTGTAAACGACGCCCGTCCCGCAGAATCACGGTAATCGTATCGGCCCGGTCGATGACATGATGATTGGTTACCACGTAACCCTTGCGACTGTCCACGATCACGCCGGACCCCAGGCTTTGAATGCGCTCTTCACGGGGCTTTTGCGGGATATTGAAGAAATGGCGAAAGAAGGGGTCATCCAACAAGGGGCTCCAGGCCCGTTCGACCCGACTCTCGGTCGCGATATTGACGACTGCCGGGGTGACTTTCTCCAACATCGGCGCCAGTGTCGGAAGGGGTTGGTCTCCCACGAAAGCCGGTAGGGCTGCGGGAACCGCCAGGCTGAAACCCATTAAAACCCCCATCAGCAACACGGCGAAGCTGAATCTGCGATTCCTTAACATGAGCGGCTCTCTCTGTCAGTTGGAGCGAATAGACGATTTCTGCGTTTGGGCGACGGCCTGCTTGTCCGGGCAATACAGGCGTTGGTTTATCAGCTTTCCCAATGACGGCGGGGATCGAAACCCAGTTCGTCGGCCATGCGGCGAAAGGCGGCTCGGGCGGCGTCGTCGGTGACAGGCGGGTTCACGATGCGCAGCACGATGTATTGATCGCCCGGTGGCGTGCCGGGCATACCGCGTCCCTTTAAGCGTAGCTTTTGTCCGCCTTGGGTGTTAGCGGGAATGTTGAGATTAACCTTGCCTCCCAACGTGGGTACCTGTACCTGCGTTCCCAAGGCGGCCTCCCAGGGCGCCAAGGGGACATCCAGGGTGAGGTCGCGGCCCTGGAGTTGATAGAAGGAATGGGGTTGTACGGCCACTTCCAGAAACAGGTCGCCATTGCCACCGGGTCCGGAGGCGCCTTGACCGGCCAGGCGAATTTTCTGACCGTCGCCGACACCGGCTGGAATCCTGACATTGAGGGATTTTTCCTGCACGATGCGTCGGCCGTTGTTGTCGATACCGGGAACCCGCAATTGCAAGGTGCGTTGGGCGCCGTGATAAGCCTCTTCCAACGAGATCTCGATACGGCTTTGTTGATCTTCCCCGCGCGGCGATTGATATCCTCGTCGGTTTCCTCCCAGCCCGCCGAACAGGGATCCGAAAAATTCGCTGAAATCGGCTTGTCCGTGAATGCCACCGCTGTGGAATTGGGCGCCTTGCCGCCAACCGGGGGGCGGGCGGAACTCCTGTCCGGCTTGCCAGTTGCTGCCCAGTTGATCGTAATCGCTGCGCTTGTTCTGATCGCGCAGGACTTCGTAGGCTTCGGTTAACTCTTTGAAACGTTCCTCGGCTTGAGGCTCACGGCTGACATCGGGGTGATATTTGCGCGCCAGCCGGCGGTAGGCTTTCTTGATGTCCTCTGCGGAAGCATCCCGCGGTACGCCGAGGATCTTGTAATAATCCTTGTATTGCATGGGCGAATGTTTGCGGCGATTGAAGCAAGCGGCCGGGGCGCGGCAACACCCCGGTGAGCACGACGTTAAGATTCTACGACGATTTTACGTGCTTGGGCCTGGGTGCGTTTGGGGATGGTCACTTCCAGAACCCCGTTGAGGGCCTTGGCGGTGATGTGTTCCGGGTCGGCCATGTCGGGTAGACTGAAGCGCCGGTAGAAAGCGCCCCAGGCCCGTTCGGCCCGTTTATAATGGTTGCGGACCTCGCGCGCTTCGCCGTTGCGTTCTCCTTTGAGTGTCAATATGCCTTTCTCCATGGTGATCTCGACGGCCTTGGGATCGACGCCGGGAATGTCGGCATACAGCACGAAACTGTTCTGTTCCTCCTTGATGTCCACGGTGGGTACCCAATCGCAGGTGACGACGTGTGAATTATCCTCGCTGGCGTTCATGGCTGGGGATACGGGTTCGAACAGGCGGTCCAGCTCGTTGCGGAAGCGATTCAAACGTGTCCAGGGGTGATGGCAGTGCGTGTTCATGGTGTTGGCCCTTGTCAAAAAATTGGTCAGATGGGTTAGCGGCATGCCCTGTCATGGAAATGGGGCGACCCAAAGGGATTTCAAGGGTGGCGCGAATTCAATCCGAGCGCGGTCTTTAATGGTTGCACGGGAATCCGCGCTCGCCGGAACGTGTCCACGCATTCGGCGGGCGGTCTATCCAACGAGGTGGTTATGGCTGAACAACGACAATTCATCCCCCTGAATATCGCGATATTGACGGTTTCCGACACGCGTACCGAAGCGGACGACACTTCGGGGCGGGTGTTGGTGGAAAGCCTGCAGGCGGCCGGTCATCGTCTGGCGGAAAAGGCCATCGTCACCGACGACATTTACCGTATCCGCGCCATCGTGTCACGCTGGATCGCCGACGAAGCGGCGCAGATCGTCATCACGACGGGTGGCACCGGCCTGACCGGTCGGGACGGCACGCCGGAAGCGGTGCAAGTGTTGCTGGACAAGGAAATCGAGGGTTTTGGCGAATTGTTCCGCTGGCTGTCGTGGGAGGATATCAAGACATCGACCATTCAATCGCGTTGCCTGGCGGGAGTGGCCAACGGCACCTACATTTTTTGCCTGCCCGGTTCCTCGGGGGCCTGCCGTACCGCCTGGAAGCGTATTCTCAAGGACCAACTCGATTATCGTCATCAACCCTGTAATTTCGTGGAGTTGATGCCCCGTTTGACGGAACGTTGAGTACGGCGGCGTGACCGCTGCGAGCAGTTATCCCGCCGCGTTTCTGGTAGCCCTGCTGGGTGGCGTGCACTGTGTCGGCATGTGCGGCGGGATAGTCGGCGCCATCACCTGGGGACTGACCGAACCGATCCGATCCCGCTTCGCGGGCCTGCTGCCTTATCTGCTGGCCTATAACCTGGGGCGTATCGCCAGCTACACGGTGGCTGGCGCCCTGGCTGGCGGGATCGGCGCCTGGGCCGCGCATCTCGTCTCGGTGCGCCATGCTCAGCAGGTGCTGCAGTTACTGGCGGGCCTGTTCATGATGTTGCTCGGCTTGTATCTGGGCGGTTGGTGGCAGGGTCTATCCCGATTGGAGCGGGCCGGTGGCATCTGGTGGCGCTGGATCGAACCGGTGGGGCGTCGTTGGTTGCCCATCCGTTCGTTGCGCCAGGCACTCGGGGTGGGACTGATCTGGGGCTGGCTGCCGTGCGGACTGGTGTATAGCGTGGTGATCTGGGCGGTCAGCGCCGGCAGCGCCTCGCAAGGCGCTCTGCTGATGCTGAGCTTTGGCCTGGGTACGCTGCCGACGCTGTTGGCCATGGGTGCGTTCGCGGCCACGTTGACACGCTGGATGCGTCAGGTCTGGGTACGACGCCTGGCCGGTGGACTGGTGATGCTGTTCGCGCTCGGGCAGATCGGATCGGTTTGGATCGCGTGACTCAAGAATGGGTTTCGAGCAGGCGATTATCGGCGACTGGCCGGCGTCAGGTTTCGATTTCCTGCAAATTCACCGTTTTCTGGCTCGCTTTCCGTTGCCATCCCGCGTCGATGGCGTTTTTCGCCGCGATCAGCAAGCCCAGCCCGATGAATGCGCCGGGCGGCAGTATCGCCAACAAAAATCCCCGGTAGTCCGGGATGACATGAAGGGTCATGCCCCGCGCGGCCTCGCCGAACATGAGGTGAGCCTGACTGAACAACGTGCCCTGGCCGATGACTTCCCGCAAAGCGCCTAGCAACACCAACGCAATGAGAAATCCAAGTCCCATGACCAAGCCGTCCAGGGCGGCTTTGGGCAGGCTTTGCTTGGAAGCGAAAGCCTCGGCGCGGCCGATGATAACGCAGTTGGTGACGATCAGCGGAATGAAGATGCCCAGAATGTTGTAAAGCTCGTGCCAGAATGCGTTCATGGCCAACTCGATGGCCGTCACGAACGAAGCGATCACCAGCACGAAAATCGGAATCCGCACCTCGGGTCGAAGCCAGCGGCGGATCGCGGAAACGGTCGTATTGGAGGCCAGCAGGACCAGCGTGGTCGCCAACCCCAGACCCAGGGCATTGATAACCGAGTTGGATACGGCCAGCAACGGACACAGACCCAATAGCTGGACGAAGCCGGTATTGTGGGTCCACAGGCCATCGCGGACGATTTGGGAATAACTCACGGTGCTCATGGCGTTTCTCCGGATGAGGCTTCAAGGCCGCCGGGGGTGGATTTCGCAAACAGTTTGTCCCGGTGTTGCCGGAAATACAGCAGGAAACGATGCACGGCCTTCACGACCGCGCGTGGGGTGATGGTCGCGCCAGTGAACTGATCGAAGATCCCGCCGTCCTTTTTGACCCCCCAACCCGCTTCTGTGGGTCGTTCCAACGACTTATCGGCAAAGCCGAGTATCCAGTCCGAACGCGAGACATCGATGGCGTCTCCCAGGCCAGGCGTTTCGTGGTGAGCCAGCACCCGCACGCCGGCCAACGTGCCGTCCGCGTACACCCCCACCAGCAAGCGGATGGAACCGCTGTAACCGTCGGGCGCGACCGGGGCGCCGAGCACCGCGACCGGCTTACCGTCGCGATAGGCCCGGTACACCGTCACCGGTTCGCTCGTTCCCAGCAACGCGGGATCGACCACCTGCACGCTATCCTCGGTCAGCGCGTTGTCATAACGGTCGGCGGGCACCAAGGCATTCAGATTGGCGAGCAGGGCGGCCCGTTCGTTGGCGGCGATCCTCTCCTCGGTCGCATTGAAGGTCAGCGCCACCAGGCCCGTTCCGAGCACGGCGAAAATGCCCAGCACCCAGGCCGCGAGGATCATACTGCGTAAGGTCGAGACTTCCTCAGTCACGCCGCGCTCCGAAGACTCTGGGCTGGGTGTAATAGTCGATGGTCGGGGCGGCGATGTTCATGAGCAGCACGGCGAAAGCGACGCCGTCCGGATAGCCGCCGAAGCAACGGATGAGATAGGTCAAAGCGCCCACCCCGGCCCCGAACAGCAAGCGTCCGCGCGGCGTCGTACTGGCCGTTACCGGATCGGTCGCGATGAAAAACGCCCCGTAAATGGATGAGAAGCTCAATAAATGAAACCACGGCGAGGCATGCGCTTGAGGGTCAAGGGCATAAAAAATTCCGGACAATAGGGCCAGACTACCCAACATCCCCGCGGGAATCTGCCAAGCTGCAACCCGTTTCATCACCAGCCACAAGCCGCCCGCCAGAAAGGCCATGGCCGCCCATTCCCAGCCCTGTCCGCCGATCAGTCCGAAGGCCGGGCCATTGATGATTTCCGTTATGCCCAAGCCCAGGCCCAGTTGGGTTTTCACGGCATCCAACGGGGTCGCGCCGCTCAGCGCATCGGCCAGATGTTCGGCGGGATGGCCGCTGAAGATGATCTGTACGCTGCTCGCAAAGTCCACGCCGGGGTTGACCGGCGGCCAAGTGGTCATCTCCAGCGGGAAGGAGATCAGCAGCACCACATACCCGACCATGGCCGGGTTGAAGGGGTTGTAGCCCAGGCCACCGTATAAATGCTTGGCGATCACGATGGCGAACGCCACGCCCAAGGTCGTGATCCACCAGGGACTGAAGGCCGGTAGGGCGGCGGCCAGCAGCCAGGCCGTCACCAGGGCGCTGCCATCGCCGAGAAACAGACGCAGCGGCTTGCCTCGCAGAGCCAGGACGACGGCTTCGGATGCCAAGGCGGCCCCGCTGGCGATGGCGACATGAAGGAGCACGCCCCAACCGAAGAACCAAACCAGCGTCGCCAAGCCGGGCAGCATGGCGTACAGCACTTGGCGCATGAGCTGGGAAACGCTGGGACCTACAAACCAATGCGGCGAACTCGCCGTGCTGAAACGCATCGACTCAGCGATCCTGATCGGTTGAGATAATCGCGGACTCCGTATCGGCGTCCGGTTTGGCCACGGGTTGTGACTCGGTGGGGGGTGGTGTCGATGCCTGTCCGGCCTTTTTGGCCTTGGCGCGCGCGATGGCGGCGGCTACGGCATCTTGGGTCGAGTCCTTCGGAGCGGCGGGGGGCTCCTTGTTTTGCAAGGCTTCGCGGCGCTTGCGCAACTTGGTCTCTTTCTCCTGTTTCTCCCGTTCCAGACGTTCTAGGCGAAATTCGTGGCGGCGGCGGGCGACATCGGACTGTTGCCTTTCCCGTTCGCGCGCCGCGATTTCGGTTTTGGCGAAGCGATAGTATTGCACCAGGGGAATGTGACTGGGACAGACCGCCGAGCAGCAGCCGCACTCGATGCAATCGAACAAGTGATATTCCTGGGTCTTGTCCAAATCCTTGGCCCGTGCGTGCCAATAAAGCTGTTGCGGCAACAGATCGGCGGGGCAGACATCCGCGCAGGCTCCGCAGCGGATGCACGGCATGGCGGGCTGCGACGGGGCCAGTTCGTCGGCTCCCGCGACCAGGATGCAGTTGCAACCCTTGACGATCGGCACTTGGTCATCCGGGATGGCGAAGCCCATCATGGGGCCGCCGATGATCAGCCGTTCGGCCTGTCGGGTATAGCCGCCGCATTGCTGGACCAGTTCGCCGACCAGGGTGCCGATGCGTGCATCCAGAACACTGGGATGGGCGACGCCACGGCCCGTTACAGTGACATAGCGGGAGATCAGCGGTCGGCCATGCACCACGGCGTCATGAACCGAAACCGCCGTGCCGACGTTCTGACAGACCACGCCGATTTCGTTGGGAAGACCGTGGGTAGGCACCTCCAGGCCGGTCAGCACCTTGATGAGTTGCTTCTCTCCGCCGGCGGGGTAGATCGTCGGTACCGGGCGCAGGTCGATGGCCGGATTGCGCGTATCGATACCCCGTAAAGCAGCCTGCAATGCCTCGATGGCTTGCGGTTTGTTGTCCTCGACGCCAATCAGCACTTCCTCGACGCCCAAGATGTAACTCATGATCCGTGCGCCGTTGATGAGGTCGGCGGCCCGTTCCCGCATCAGCCGGTCATCGCAGGTGATATAAGGCTCGCATTCGGCGCCGTTGAGGATGAGCCAACGCGGTTGCGTATTTGCGCCGGGATTGAGTTTGACCGCTGTCGGGAAGGCGGCTCCACCCAGGCCGACGATGCCGGCTTGGCGTACCCGCTGGCGTAGTTCCACTGGAGCGACGGACAGGTAATCCGGCCAGGGTGGCAGTGCGTCGGCCCAGTCATCCCGGCCGTCGGTATCCAGAATCAAACAAGGTGCGGACAATCCCGATGGATGGGCGATCGGTCGGTCCTCGATGGCGACGATGACGCCAGAACTCGGGGCGTGCACGGCGGCGCTGATATAGCCGTCGGATTGGGCCAGCAACTGGCCTTTGCGGACTGATTCACCGACTTGCGCCACGGGTTTGGCGGGGCTGCCGATATGTTGTTGCAGTGGCGCGATCAGCCGCGCTGGCAATGCCGCCGGGCGTACCGCTTGGCCGATCGATTCCGCGGCGTGGCTGGCCAGGCGCAGACCGCCATGAAAGCGCCAAGACGGGCCGGGAGATGGAATGAAAGCCATGATGCTTGAAGCGACGAATTCGGGTAATGGGGCGGGAACGTTTTTTCAGGCGGCGACGGATGGAGAGGAGACGCGCCTTGTCGCCGCACCGATCGGGGCGCCAGGGTAAGGCCAACGCCAGGTCTCCACCTTGTCGCGAACGTCCACCAGGCTGATGCAATCCACCGGGCAAGGCGGCAGACAGAGCTCGCAACCCGTGCACTCCTGGGCGATGACCGTGTGCATCAACTTCGCGGCCCCGAGTATGGCGTCCACCGGACAGGCTTGTATGCACAAGGTGCAACCGATGCAAGTCGTTTCGTCGATGACGGCGACCTGTTTGGGTTTTTCCACGCCATTTTCCGGATTCAGGGGTTTGGGTTCGCGGCCGAGCAGTTCGGCCAGCGCCTGTACGCCGGTCGCGCCACCGGGCGGACATTGATTGATGTCCGCTTCGCCGTCGGCGATGGCTTGCGCATACGGCCGGCAACCAGGATACCCGCATTGACCGCACTGGGTCTGGGGCAGCAAGGCGTCGATCTGGTCGGCGACCGGGTTGCCTTCCACCCGAAAGCGCACGGCGGCGAAACCCAACAATAATCCGCACAATCCAGCCAACACGCTCAAGGCCATAATGGCTTCCAACATGATTAGCCTCGCACCAATCCCGAAAAGCCCATGAATGCCAGCGACATCAAGCCGGCCGTTACCAAGGAGATCGCCGCACCCTGAAAGTGCGCCGGCACGTCGGCGACGGCGATGCGTTCGCGTAGCGCGGCGAACAAGACCAGCACCAGGGAAAATCCGACCGCGGCTCCGAAGCCGTACAAAGCCGATTCGACGAGGCCGTTCCGTTCCTGGATGTTCAGCAGGGCGACGCCCAGCACCGCGCAGTTAGTGGTGATCAGCGGCAAAAAGATACCCAGAACCTGATACAGCAAGGGGCTGGTTTTGTGTACGACCATTTCGGTGAATTGCACCACCACGGCGATCACCAAAATAAAGGCGATGGTGCGCAAAAATTCCAGACCCAGGGGAGCCAGCAAATAGGCGTCGGTCAGATAAGCGCAGACCGATGACAGGGTCAGCACGAAGGTCGTCGCCAAGCCCATGCCCACCGCGGTCTCCAGCTTGCGCGATACGCCCATGAAGGGACACAGGCCGAGGAACTTCACCAGGACGAAGTTATTGACCAAGATCGTGCTGACCAGTATCAGAGCGTATTCTTTCATGTTCGCCTTACGCCGTTACAGCGAATGACCGCGTTGGCGGCGACCCGTTCCTTCCCCAACGCGCACCATTCCTTTCGGCATCAGATGTCCCCTGGATTGCGCAGCAGAAACTCGATCAAGGCTTTCTGAGCGTGCAATCGGTTTTCGGCTTCGTCCCACACTTGGCTTTGCGGGCCGTCGATGACATCGGCGCTTACTTCCTCGCCGCGATGCGCCGGTAGACAGTGCAGGAACAGGGCCTCCGGTTTGGCGCGCGCCATCAATTCGGCATTGACCTGGTAGGCGGCAAACGCCTCCTCGCGCTGCTGGCGTTCGGTTTCCTGTCCCATGCTGGCCCATACGTCGGTGGCGATGAGATCCGCGCTGCTGGCGGCGGCCAGTGGGTCACGCACCAATTCCACATGGTTGGCGCATATCCGCATCAGGTCAGCGTCGGGTTCGTAGCCGACCGGTGCGGCGATACGGAGTTGAAAATCGAACTGCCGGGCGGCGGCGATATAGCTATTGCACATATTGTTGCCGTCGCCGACCCACACTACGGTTTTTCCCTGGATGTCACCGCGATGTTCCAGATAGGTTTGAACGTCGGCCAATAGTTGGCAGGGGTGATTATGATCGGTCAGCCCGTTGATGACGGGCACAACGGAATGGGATGCAAAGTTTTCCAGGGTGGCGTGGGCGAAGGTCCGCACCATGATGATGTCGACCATGCTGGATAGTACACGGGCCGTGTCCTCGATCGGCTCGCCACGGCCCAATTGAGTATCGCGCGGGGACAAAAAGACGGCGCTGCCGCCCAACTGAATCATGCCCGCTTCGAACGAGACGCGGGTTCGGGTCGATGCCTTTTCAAATACCATTCCCAACACCTTGTTGGCAAACGGCGTGTAGCTTTCCCCCCGGCGGCGCATGGCTTTGAGTTCGCTGGCCCGGCGCAGCAGATGCTTCAGTTCGGTGGGAGTCACATCCAAAAGGCTGAGGAAATGGCGAGGCTCGGTCATCAATGTTCTAAATCCTATGGATTGGAGTTAAAGCTCAGTTGCGGATAGGCTGCACCCATTCCGCTCAGATTATCGTTGGGAAATGCCTATTAAAGCAACGTGATTGGTGGGCGGATCGGTCGCCTGCTTCATTACGGCGCTTTATCATGACGGGCCAATGCGTCATCGGCTGACAGTGTTAGTATTTCCAGCAGGGGTGGGGTTTGCCTCCGATCCGTTCATGCCCCTGCTCGGCGTACGCCAGCCGATCGACCGGTAAACTGTCGTTGAGTCTGGGCGCACGGGTTATTTGCCTATCCTTGGATGAAAAACGGGGTGTTTCCATGTCTGACATGATCTTCGAGCAGGTGCGTAACGGCGGTTGTCTCTCCTACATAATCGGCTGTCCAGAGACTCACGCCGCGATACTGATCGATCCGAACCGGGAGCAAAGCGAGAATTATCTGGCCCTGGTTGCGCGGAACGGCCTGCGAGTTCAATACGTTCTGGACACGCATACGCATGCGGATCACTTTTCATCCAGCCAATCGCTGAGTAAGCAACTCGGCGTTCCCGTCATCATGCATCGGAACAGCGTGGCTCCTTTCGTCGGTCTATCCGTGGACGACGGCGAGAGCGTCAAATTGGGAAAACTGAGACTGAATATCCTCTCTACCCCAGGGCATACGGAAGACTCGATGTGTATCGTTCTTCAGGATCGGATCTTCACCGGCGACACACTGCTCATCGGGGGCACAGGAAGGACGGATCTGCCTACCGGCGATCCGGATAAGCTTTATGACAGCCTCTTTAATGGCATCCTCCAGTTAGCGCCCGACCTTAAGGTATTTCCCGCCCACGATTACAGGAATCAAAGTAGTTCGACTTTGGCTCAAGAGATGGCCACGAATCCCCGCTTGCGGAAAAAGGAAAGAAGCGCATTCGTGGAACAGATGCGGGCCCTGGATTTGGAAATGCCGACCCACTTGACTGAGGCATTGCGAACCAATCGTAGCGGCGCGATAACGATTGACCAATTGATCTCCGATGCGGCGGCCAAAGTCAGTTTCATGTCCATGCAGGAATTGAGAAGACGTCTGGAAGCAGGATTTAAGGATCTCGTCGTGCTGGACGTGCGAGAAGGCAATGCGTATACGGAATGCCGCATTCCTGGCGCACTCAGTATTCCCCGAGGTCAGCTTGAATTACGGGTGAATGAGTTGCTGCCGGACCCGACTCAACGCATCGTCGTCTACTGTGAGCTGGGCAAGATTTCAACCCTTGCGGCGGCCACGCTTCATGAAATTGGATTTCGGCGAACGGTCGCGTTGGATGGGGGATTTCAAGCCTGGAAGCAAGCCGGGTATCCACTTGCCCCAAGCACATAAGCGTTGGAGCGGGTTTGAGTGTCGGTGTTCAAGGGCCGAACGAGACCGGGCCGATGGCATTGGGGTGCTGTAATCTCGTCGATCCCGTGTTCTTCAGCAGTCACTTGAGTTTGGTTATGAGGTGGATATAAACAGTTTATGAACCCCCTGATCAGAACAATAGGGCTGTTGATTTGCAGTAATGTTTTTATGACTTTCGCATGGTACTCACACTTGAAGGAATTGAATAACAAGCCATGGATTATTGCATCCTTGGTGAGTTGGGGAATCGCGCTGTTCGAGTACCTGTTTCAGGTTCCAGCGAATAGAATAGGCTATACGGTCGCATCGGTAGGGCAATTAAAGATATTGCAGGAAATTATAACGTTGTCGGTCTTTGTGCCGTTCTCCGTGCTGTATTTGAGAGAGCCGCTGAAATGGGATTATTTGTGGGCGGGATTATGTATGGTGGGCGCCGTCTATTTCATGTTTAGAGATAAATTTGCATGAGGAATCCCCAATCCGATACGGGCTCAACCGAGCGGTGCAGGACAACAAGGTGAGAACTCGCTCGGAGCTGTTGTTGCTTCAATCCATTGCAGCCTTCTGCGCGTGGACTCTCGTGGCTTTGGCCATATGGCCTCGGCTTGACGAGTGGCGCGCGCTTGTTCTATCCGAAGGCGGGGAAAACGTTGGGGCGCGGACGCTCGTGATAATCGTAGCGGTTGTCGCCACGGAAATCGTTTTATTCGCGCTGGGATTGCAACGGTTGTTTCTATTCCTGCGCACGCCCAATCATGGCCACACCTAACAAGGTGCCCGCCTCGCCGTATACCGCGGTGGCTTTAGGGCGGGTGGCGGCCATTCCCAACCTACATGCTGCGCCGATACTTCCCACCGTCCGGTCTAAAGACTTGCGTTCCTCTACAATTCCCAACCTACATGCTGCGCCGATACTTCCCACCCACTTCGAACAGCGCCTCGGTAATTTGGCCCAGTGAACAACAACGGACTGCATCCATCAGTACCGCGAAAACGTTTTCATTGCGGATGGCGGCTTGTTCCAACCGCTCCAGCATGACTTCGCTTTCTCCGGCGTGCAATGCCTGAAATGCCCGCAAGCGGTTCAACTGGCTTTGTTTTTCCTCCTCCGTCGAACGCGCCAGCTCAATGGGTTTTTCCTCCGGCGCCGGGTTGGGATTGCGGAAGGTGTTCACTCCGACGATGGGCAGGGAACCGTCGTGTTTGAGCATTTCATAGTGCAGGGATTCTTCTTGAATCTTGCCCCGCTGATAACCGGTTTCCATGGAGCCTAGCACGCCGCCGCGTTCGGCCAGACGTTCGAATTCCTGAAGCACCGCTTCCTCCACCAAATCCGTCAGTTCATCGATGACGAAAGATCCTTGATTGGGATTTTCGTTCTTAGCCAGGCCCCACTCTTTATTGATGATCAACTGAATCGCCATGGCGCGGCGTACCGATTCCGCCGTCGGTGTGGTGATGGCCTCGTCATAGGCATTGGTGTGCAGACTGTTGCAGTTGTCGTAAATGGCGATCAGGGCCTGCAAGGTGGTGCGGATGTCGTTGAATGTCATCTCCTGGGCGTGCAGGGATCGGCCGGAGGTCTGAATGTGGTATTTCAGCTTCTGACTGCGTTCGTTGCCGCCGTATTTGAAGCGCATCGCCGTGGCCCAAATGCGCCGCGCCACTCGGCCCATGACGGTGTATTCCGGGTCCATGCCATTGGAGAAAAAGAACGACAGGTTGGGCGCAAAGTCGTCTATATGCATGCCTCGATTCAAATAGGCTTCGACGTAAGTGAAGCCGTTGGCCAGCGTGAAGGCCAATTGCGAAATGGGATTGGCCCCGGCTTCGGCAATGTGATAACCGGAAATGGAAACCGAATAAAAGTTGCGGACCTGCCGTTGCACGAAGTATTCCTGAATATCAGCCATCATCTTGAGGGCGAATTCGGTGGAGAAAATGCAGGTGTTTTGGCCCTGGTCTTCCTTGAGGATATCCGCCTGCACCGTGCCACGCACCGTTTGTAGGGTGTAGGCAGCGATCCGCTCGCGCTCCTCGGCGTTGGGCTGGCGATGGTTGCGTTCGATAAAACGGTCGATCTGCTGGTCGATGGCCGTGTTCAAAAACATCGCCAGAATCGTCGGCGCGGGGCCGTTGATGGTCATGGACACCGAGGTCAGCGGATCGCACAGATCGAAACCGCCGTACAACACTTTCATGTCTTCCAGCGTAGCGATGGATACGCCCGAGTTCCCGACCTTGCCGTAAATATCCGGGCGCTCGTGCGGGTCGTGACCATATAGCGTTACCGAATCGAAAGCCGTGGATAGGCGTTTGGCCGTGCTGTGTTGGGACAGCAGCTTGAATCGCTGATTGGTGCGAAAGGCGTCGCCCTCGCCGGCGAACATGCGGGCGGGGTCCTCGTCATCGCGCTTGAAGGGAAATACCCCGGCCGTATAAGGAAAGCGGCCCGGCAGATTTTCCTTCAGCAGAAAGCGCAGCAATTCCCCGTGATCCTTGAATCGGGGCAATGCGACCCTCGGGATGCGGGTATTCGACAGCGAAGTGCGGGTGAGTGGGGTTCGAATCTCTTTGTCGCGAATCTTGGCGACAAAGTCATCCCCACTGTAACTTTCCTGGATTTGGGGCCAGGTATCGATCAGCCTGCGCGCGCGCGGATCGATAAATTCCTCGTTCTTGGCCAGCAATTCATCGAGATCGGCCGTGGATTTATTGTCGGCGCTCAGCAATTGCCGGACTTCAGTCAACTGCTGCCTTCGCCGCAGCCAATCGCATTGGGCATCGACAGTGCGGTGGTAATCGCGCACCGTTTCGGCGATTTCCGCCAGGTATCGACTACGGGATGTCGGCACGATGATCGTTTTGCCGGACGAGGCTTTAAGGCCCACCGGCGGCAACAGATGGCTGGTCTGCGTCCGCAGGCCCCGCTCCTTCAATTGGCGAAATACCTCCTGATACAGGGCGGTAATGCCGTCGTCATTGAAATGCGCGGCGATGGTGCCGAATGCGGGCATGTCTTCCGGCCGGCTGGCGAAGGCTTCGCGATTGCGCTGCATCTGTTTGCGCACATCCCGTAGCGCATCTTCGCCGCCTTTGCGGTCGAATTTGTTGATGGCCACGATGTCCGCGAAATCCAGCATGTCGATTTTTTCCAATTGACTGGCCGCGCCGAATTCCGGCGTCATGACGTACAGCGACAGATCGACGTAGGACACGATGGCGGAATCACCCTGACCGATGCCGGAGGTTTCCACCACCACCAGATCGAAACCGGCGACTTTGCAGGCGGCGATGACTTCGTCCAGATGATCGGGAATTTCGATACCGGGGTGCCGGGTCGCCAGCGAACGCATGTAGATGTGGGGGCCGTCGATGGCGTTCATGCGGATGCGGTCGCCCAACAACGCACCGCCGCTTTTGCGCCGGGAGGGATCGATGGCGATGAGGGCGATTTTCAGATGATCGTCCTGATCCAGCCTGAAGCGGCGGATCAATTCGTCGGTCAACGAGGATTTGCCCGCGCCGCCGGTGCCGGTGACGCCCAGCACCGGTACGGTCGTCAATTTGGCCTGTTCCAGGATTTGCCGGCGTAATCGGTTATCGAGTTCGCCATTCTCCATGGCGGTGATGAAGCGCGCCAGATCACGCTGTTTCCCTTGGATCAACCCGTCGAGGCTCTGTGGCGCATAGAGCGTTTGATCCTTGTCGCAGGCTTCCAGCATGCTGTTGATCATCCCTTGCAAACCCAGCGTTTGTCCGTCTTCGGGCGAGAAAATACGGGCCACGCCATACGCGTGCAGAGACTGGATTTCCTCGGCTACGATGACCCCGCCGCCGCCGCCGTAAACCTGGATGTTTTCGCCGCCGTGTTGTTTGAGCAGGTCGATGATGTAGCGATAGAACTCGATATGTCCTCCCTGGTAGGAACTGACCGCGATGCCCTGCGCGTCTTCCTGTAGCGCGGCGGTGACGATTTCCTGCACGGAGCGGTTATGGCCGAGGTGAATGACTTCCGCGCCGGTAGCTTGAAGGATGCGTCGCATGATGTTGATGGCGGCGTCGTGGCCATCGAACAGGCTGGTGGCGGTGACGAAACGGATCTTGCGCCGGCTCTGATATTTGCCGGACAGCGGCGGCTGGCTCTTGGGCTGGCTGACGACGGCGGACATGACGCTCCTCTCGATACGATTCCGGTGATGGGCGGTTTGATCGGTATCGGCGTGAACGACACCGAGCCTTATGGCCTTATTATGGTGCAATCATATCATTACGTTTACGTAAACGGCAATTATCCATCGCCGGTTTTCGTGTTTCATTTGGTGTATTGTGCAGGGCTTAGGGCGGCGCACGGGTGGGACGGGTGTGCTTCCCGCCTAATCGTCGGTTCGGAGTACCGCGTGGACCGTCCAACCTCGGTCGATTGATTCACTGACGTCATTGAGCAGCATGACTGAAAAAGCCGACACGCCTCGGGCCAAGCCAGCCTCTAACGCACGCGCGGCCACTTTGCTGCGTTTACGCGGGCTGATTCGCAAGGAGTTTCTGCAGATTCGCCGGGACCCTAGCAGTATCGCCATCGCCTTCATAATGCCGGTGTTCCTGTTGTTGCTGTTCGGTTACGGGGTTTCTTTGGATGCCAAGGATGTGCCCATTGCGCTGGTCGTTGAACAGCCCAGCGCCGAGACGGCGAGTTTCATCGGCGCCTTCCGCAACGCCGGATATTTTCAACCCCATGTCATGCATGACATGCGAGTCGCGGTAAGCGCACTCCGGTCCCGGCAGGTCGACGGGATTGTACGGCTGCGTGCCGCGTTCACGCGAAAGCTGAAACAGGCCGACGGCGCACCGATTCAGGTCATCGTGAATGGCGTGGATGCCAATACCGCCCGCATGGTGCAAGGCTACGTGCAGGGCGTTTGGGCGGGGTGGTTGGAAAAAGAGGCCATGGCGCAGGGCGACACTCTCAATATGCCTGTCAAGATTGAACAGCGGGTCTGGTTCAATGCCGAACTGCGCAGTCGTAATTTCCTGGTTCCCGGCTTGATCGCCGTGATCATGACTCTGATTGGAGCCTTGCTCACCGCCATGGTCATGGCAAGGGAGTGGGAACGGGGAACCTTGGAAGCTTTGCTGGTGACGCCGGTCGCGATAAGGGAAATCCTGATCGGTAAATTGATACCGTATTTCTTGCTGGGCATGGGGGGGTTGTTGTTGTCGGTGGCTATGGCGGTCTGGCTGTTCGGCGTGCCTCTGCGGGGTTCCCTGTGGGTACTGCTGGGTGCGGCGGCCTTGTTCTTGTTGGCCGCGTTAGGGATGGGTTTGCTGATTTCCATTATTACCCGGAGTCAGTTCGTCGCCGGGCAGATCGCCATCATCGTCACGTTTCTGCCGGCGTTTATCCTGTCGGGATTCATTTTCGACATCGGCAGCATGCCGCCTGTCGTGCAGATCCTGACTCATCTCATACCCGCTCGCTATTTCGTCACCATTCTGCAAACGGTATTTTTGGCCGGCAACGTCTGGTCAGTGATCCTTCCCAACAGCCTGGCCTTGTTGCTGATGGCGGCGTTGTTCATGACGTTGGCCCGGAGCAAGGCTCACAAGCATCTGGAATGACTTATGTGGCAGCGAGTGTGGGCCTTGTTGATCAAGGAGTTTCTCGCCTTGATGAAGGACAAAAAAAGCCGTTTCGTGTTGATCGGACCTCCCATCGTCCAGGTACTGGTGTTCGGCTACGCCGCCAGCTTCGACCTCAATGAAGTGCCCTACGCGGTGTACAACGAGGATCGAGGACAGGCCAGCCGCCAGTTGTTGGCCGCGTTTCAGGGTTCGCCGCATTTCCATCCGGCGGCGCAGATCGACCGTGCGGAGGCCATCGCGCCGTTGGTGGACAGTGCCCAAGTGTTGCTGGTCGTGCGCATCGGCCCGCAATTCAGTCGGCAATTGGCGTTGGGGCAGAGCGCGCCGCTACAGGTCATCGTCGATGGACGGGATTCCAACACAGCCCTGATCGTCTTGAATTACATCAATCAAATTCTGCTTGAGTTCAACCGCCGATGGATGGTCGACCAGGGTGAAAGCGGTCCACCCGCCCATCTTGAGGTCCGTGCCTGGTTCAATCCCAATCTGGAAAGCCGCTGGTTTTTTGTGCCGGGCATTGCCGGAATGTTGATTCTGGTGGTGGCGATGTTGGTAACCGCGCTGTCGGTGGCGCGTGAGCGGGAACAAGGCACCTTCGATCAACTCCTGGTGACTCCCTTGCGGCCGGTGGAGATATTGCTGGGCAAGGCGTTGCCCGGTTTCATCATCGGTTTGGTGCAGGCCAGCGCCATCGTCCTGGTGGCCGTGTACTGGTTCGATGTGCCATTGCTGGGCAGCCTGTGGACGCTTTATACGGGTATCGTGCTGTTCCTGCTGTCGGTCATCGGCGTCGGGTTGATGATTTCATCGCTGGCGGTGACTCAGCAACAGGGGTTGCTGGGAGGGTTTCTGTTTCTGGTGCCCGCCAACATCCTCTCGGGCTTCGCCACGCCCATTGCCAATATGCCGCCGCTCGTTCAGGCCATTACCCTGATCAATCCGGTGCGTTATTTCATGGTGGTATTGCGCGGCGTATTCCTGGAGGCGACGCCGTTTCATCTGTTGCTCGACCAATTCTGGCCGATGGCGGTGATAGCCGTGGTGTGTCTTGCGGTGGCGGGCGGCCTGTTCCGCCACCGCATGTACTGAAGCCATGAAATGATGGCTTGCCGTCGGACTGACGACGACCCGATGCGACGATCAATGGTGTTCGAAATTCACCAGACTGATGCAGTCCGAACACAGGTTGTCCAAACGCTGGGTGGGCACGCTGAAAGACTCGGTTTCCGTCCAGGAGACCTGGGAGGATTCCTTGGAGGGATCGTCCACGATACCGGCTAGGCCACGGGTCTTGAATCCTCCCCGGATATTGGCCTGCAACTTGTTGGCATGGGTTGTGTCCTTGCCGAGCCGAGCCTTGACCAGGGCTTCGTATTGTTGTTCCAGTTCCTGGTTGGGCTCACGGAAAGCCAGGAAGATGATGCTTTCCGGACCCTTCTGATTATCCAGTTGGAAGGATTTGTCATCCGCGGGTAAATGGTAGGTTTTCCCCGCCTTGACGGGATTGAGATTGTTGACGGCCACGCCGCCGAAACTTTTCATGGGGAATAGCCGATAAATAGCCTGGCTGCTGTCTACCTGAAAGATGTAAACGTAGCTGTCTTCCTTGGGGGTGAACTGAATTTTGTAATGGTCTCCGGAAGCCAGCGTGCTGCCGTCGACCAAGGGCTTCAGGTCACCTTGGCCATTCGGGCGGTAGACGTAATTCAATTTGAAACTCAGCGGCTTGGGCGCCTCGGGGGCGTTGGGTGTGAGGGACACCGTTTTGGCGCCCACGCCTTCCTGCGAAGGGGTGGTCGACACGGTGCCGGCAACGCCGCGGGTCTTGAGATCCTCGTCCGCGGCAGGTTCGCCCGCCGCGAGTGCCAAGGTGGTGCTGCCGAGCAACAGGCAGCCTAGCAGCGCCACGGTTGGGGAAGGCCAATGAAGGTGATTAGATTGCATGATCGCCTCGTGCTAAATGTTCAAAGGTAAGTACCGGAATGGCATCGGCCTGGCCGGCCTGTTCGGCCTGCATGGACCGCAAAGTGCTTTTGATCTGATTGTGCAGTTCCCCGATTCGAGCCTGATCCTGAACCCGACGGGCTTCCATCAATGCAGCGTATTGATTTTCCAATTCGAGATTTTTGTCTCGGAACGCCAGGATATAGATTTGTTCCTGACCGACTTGTTCGTCCAATTGGAAGGCCCGATCTTCGCCTGGCACGAAGTATTCCACTCCGGCTTGAACCGGATTGACGTTGGCGGCGGATTCACCCACGGCGGAATCGCTGGGAAACAATTGATACACCGCGCCAATACTGTCGATCTGGAAAATATAGACGAAGCCGCTCTGTGCCGGGACGAAGCTGAGGCGATAGTGATCGCCTGAATGCAGGGCGCCGCCGTTTTTCAACGGGCTGAAATTATTCTGGTTGGCGAATCGGTAGGAGTATTTCACGTCCAGGGAGAGGCCGGTGGCTACGGGATGTGGCCAGAAATGATAAGCTGCTCCGCCGATCAACCCTAGGATCAGCACCACAGCGGCGGCTATCCCAACGGACTTGGAGGCTCGTTTCCGGGTTTGCGCACGATTTCGGGGGTCGGTGGGCATTTCATCGGGGAGATCCGTGGTCCCGGTGAGGGCATCCACGGCCGCGACGCATTGTTCGGCATCGGCGAAGCGCCGGTCCGGATTCGGCGCGATAAGCTTGTCAAGGAGGGTCTGGTAACGGCTCAAGGATCGCGGCAAGCCTTCCATCAGACCTTGTTCGGTACGATTGGGCCGGCGGCCGACCAGCATTTCGTAGAAGATCAAGCCCAGGGAGTACAAATCGCTGCGTCCGTCCAATGGCTTGGCCTGCGCCTGTTCCGGGCTCATGTAAAGCAGCGTGCCGATGGACAGGCCGGTCGCCGTCAGATGAGCGGTGTCTTCGGTGGCTTTGGCGATGCCGAAATCGGACAGCACCGCGTTGTCGTCGTCGCGGAACAAGACATTGGCCGGTTTGACATCGCGATGAATAAAGCCCCGCTTATGGGCATGCGCCAGGGCGCTGGCCACCTGACGCAGGATAGCCAGGGCTTTTTTGGTGGGCATGCCTTGTTGAATTCGTTCCTTGAGGGTCCCGTGCTCGATGTATTCCATGACCATGTAATAGTGCCCATCGGATTCGCCAATATCGTGAATGGTCACGATATGGGGATGGCGCAATTGCCCGATGATTTTGCCTTCGTTGAGAAATCGCTGGCGGAACTCCTGATCTATGCTGAAGGCCGGGGCGATTACCTTGATGGCGACAGGCCGTTCCAGAGCCGTTTGGGTCGCCAGATAGACCTTGCCCATGGCCCCGCTGCCTAGCACCCGTTGAATGTGATAGCCGGGGATGGTAAGGGCTACCTCCGATACGATAGTGTCGTCTGTACTCATGTCTCGATGCTGATCCAGCGCATTGCAAGGGAAAGATAATTCAGGATTCTAGCGCGGAATGACCATTCCGCGGAGCCATGGGCCTTCGTGGAACGGTATCCGGAGGCTTACGGTGGCGCGCTAAAAGTCCCAGCGAAACTCGGCCGAGATCGTGTGATCTTCCAGGTTGTTGTAATCGAGCAGAGTTCGGTAGCGCAGCACGGCGGAAGCGCCCCCGCTGAATTGGGCCGATACGCCTATTCCGAAACGGAAATAATCGCGTTCCACGGGATCGGTAGCCAATTCAAAGAAGTTGTCGGGAACGCCGGCGCCTTCTATGAAAGTACCGCGCACCACCCGGTTATTGTCCTTGAATTCGTGCAGCCACTTGAGTTCCACCTGCGGTTCCAAAGTACCCCAGGATTGGCTGAACAGATACCCGATCTGCCCACCCAGCGTGAGTGTCAAGGATTCCAGATCCTGGTCGTCTACGCCAACGGCCCACGCTGAACCCGCGTTGTTGTTATTCGCGTGTTCCTGGTAGTCATCTACCTGTACATCGAGATAACTCAGACGGATTTCCGGGCCGTATGTCAGATTACCCCGGCCGAATTCATAACCCGCTCCCAGATCGATGTAAAACTGCCGGCCGTTGTAATCCGCGTCGAAGCTCTGGTTGACGGCGGCATCCTGCAGTTGATAGAGGACGTTACGGCGTTGGTCATAGTTCATCCAGCCGTAATTGATCAGGCCATCGAGATAGAATCGCTCGGATTGGTAATATGTGCCATACAAGGTAAGAGTATAACCCTGGCTATCCAGAGAACCGCCGTGGCTGTCGATGTCGGAACCGGTCGAACTGTACGAGAAAGCGGCGCCCCCGACCCACTGATCGGTGAAACGATAATCGGCGCCCACGGTCAGCCCGTAGGTTTCAAAATCGTAACCGGCCTGTTCGTCGGTTTCGTCCTTATTGCCCCAGTTGAGCGTCCCGGCGGCGAATATGCCGAGGCCGCCCAGATCGTGGCTGGGCTCGGAGGTGGGCCCGCCACCGCCGAGATTGGCCATCAAATAACGCAAGTCCTGGCCGGATAGGGTCCAGCCGCCCCGATTCAGATTCAGGCGGTCGATATTGATGCCGTTGATTCCGTTACGCAACGAAAACAGTCGCGTTCTAATATTGGCGGACTGGGTTTGCACACTGGTTTGCGTGGTATCGACGGCCGTGCCGATGGAAGCAGGGGTGATTTGTTCCAAAGCCGGTCCCGCCTGCGGGTCGCCCTTCAAGGCGGCTTCGACCAAGGCGTCGCAATCGCGCAGAAATTCCGCGCTGGCCGTGCGATCGTAGCATAAGCCGCCGATGGCCTGGCCGACGGATTGCGCGTTGGGATTTTCAGTCAGATCTTCGAGAGTTTCCTGTACCTGCTCCTTGGTCAGAGTCACCGTAACCGATACCGTCGCCGTGTCATTGCCGATACCGTCGCTGACGGTGTAAGTGAAGCTGTCATTGCCTTGGAAACTGGCGTCGGAAGTATAGTCGATGGTGCCATCGCCCTGGATGGCGGCCTCGCCGTTAGCGGGTTTGCCGACCTGGACAACGGTCAGCGGCGAGCCCACGTCGTTGGCTAGCACCGGAATGGCCACCGTTTGTCCCGTTACGGCGGTTGCGGAATCATCCACGGCATCCAGCTTTGGCGCTATCACGGTGACGGTCACCGTGGCCGTGTCGTTGGCTATGCCATCACTGATGGTGTAGGTGAACGTATCGACACCCGCGAAGTTCGTGGCCGGGGTGTAGGTGATGGTGCCATCCGCGTTGGCGACGGCTGTTCCGTTCGCGGGTTTGCTGACTTGGACGATGGCCAGGTTGGAGCCGACATCGTTGGCCAGCACGGCGATGGCGACAGCCTGTCGAGCGGGTGTGCTGGCCGCGTCGTTGACGGCGTCGAGATTGGGCGCGGTCACCGTGACCGTGACCGTGGCGGTGTCCGTGCTGATTCCGTCGCTGATGGTGTAGGTAAACGTGACGATGCCGACGAAACCCGTGGCGGGCGTGAAAGTAATCGAATCGTCCGCGTTGACGACCGCGCTTCCGCTGCTGGGTGTACTGACCTGGGTGATGGAGAGACCGGAGCCAATATCGTTGTTCAGCACATTGATGCTGACCGGGGTATTCGCCGGGGTAACGGCCGTATCGTTCACGGCGTTCAAGTTCGGCGCCGTGACGGTGACGGTCACCGTGGCCGTGTCGGATTGGCCGAAGCTGTCGGTGACCGTGTAGTTGAAGCTGTCGCTGCCATTGGCGAAACCGACGTGCGGAGTATAAGTAATCGTACCGTCGCCGTTGATCACGGCGTTGCCGTTGGCCGGAATGGTGATGTGAGTGACCGATAGGCTAGTCCCGGAATCGTTGGCGAGCACGTTGATGGTGACGGGGGTAGCGGCCGGAGTGGAGGCGGTATCGTCGACGGCGTTGAGTCCGGGGGGATTGACGGTGACGGTGACGGTGGCCGTGTCGGATTGGCCAAAGGCGTCGACGATGGTGTAAGTGAAGCTGTCGTTGGGCGGGCTGGCGAAGCCGGCGTCCGGTGTATAGGTAATGGTGCCGTCGGTACCGCCGTTGTTGATCGTGACGCTGCCATGTGCAGGATCGGACGCATCACTGATGGCAATCCCGGTCCCGGAATCATTGGCGAACACATTGATGGTGACGGGGGCGCCAGCCGGTGTGGAGGCGGTATCATCGACAGCGTCGATAGCCGGTGGGATGACGGTGACGGTGACGGTGGCCGTGTCAACTTGCCCGTAGCTGTCGAAGACCGTATAGGTAAAGGTGTCGTTGGGCGGGCTGGCGAAGTCGCTGTTGGGGGTATAGGTGACGTTCCCGGCGCTATCCCAAACCACGTTGCCGTGCGTGGGATTGGACACGTCGCTCAGTACCAGATCGGTGCCGGTGTCGTTGGTCAACACATTGAAGTTGACGGGTTCGGTGGCATTAGTGCTCGTTGTGTCGTCAACCGCATCAATGGGGGGGCCGGCGCCCACGCCACTCAAATTCGCGGTAACCGAAAAAGGCGTATCGCATTCGACTTGCTCAAGGTCGCAGTTCCTTACCGTGACTTGAACTTGACCGCTGAAAGGTCCAATAGAAAGCGGGAAAAACCGAACTGCGATATTGCAGGATTCGTTGTTCTGTAAAAAGGCGCCGGCACAACCATCATTAGCTATCGAGAAACTGGCGCCATTTGACAGTATATCGACGGACACGACGTCGATCCCCTCATATTGGGGAAATTCGGTTGTGAAAGAGAGTGTCGTGCTCAAGGTGCTGCTGTTGCCGATTATAATTTCACCGAAATCCAGGTCCGGTCCAAGTTCCTGCGCCCGTAACTCGGTTCCCCAATCCGGTGTCAGTAGGGCCAAGCCCATCAGTAGCGAGATGAGTGCAAGGGCATACCGGCGATAACTGAATATCGGTGATTTATGGTTCATTGTTTTATCCCTGGGAATTGCCGCTTAGCCACAACTCATTACGAGCGGCTACTTTCGCCGATCAGAGTGAATGCCGCCCAGAACAGGGGGTGCGCCGTATTGGGGTCGCTTAGCAGCTTGAGTTGCGCAGCGCGTAAGGCTTGTGCGCGACCTTGCTGGGGTGATTTCCGGTAGGTATCGAAGGTGGTGGTCGTTAGGATCACGGTGGGTTCGGAGACCACATACCAGTGGGAAGCCAGCAGCGTGCGGGCACCCGCATAGAAAAAGGCCGTGGCTAGTCCGGACAGACCCTCGCCGCGCAGATTGCCACCGCCTTCCCCGGCGGTATTGCAAGCCGACAGCAGCACCCAATCAGCGTCCAGATTGAGATTGGCGATTTCGCTCGCGCTGAGCAGGCCCGTGCTGTCTAAGCCGGGACCCGCCTGAGGCGTCAGGGCCAGCGCCGGTTCCGCCAAACAGTCCAATTCGCCCGGCAACAGCGCGTGGGTGGCGAAGGCGATGACGCGGTAGTTCTTTAGGTGGCTGTTTTCCACCGTCGGGATGGTGGCCTCTTGACCCAGGATGATGGAGCGATTGGGATTGGCGCCGAGTATCCTGGCCAGTCGCCCCAATTCATCCGCGGTTTCCGGAAGGCGGGGCAGTCGACTGATGATTTGAGCGTTGATTTGGCAACTCTGCACCAGAGCTTCGACGCTATCCTGTGGGCTGTCGGGAGTATTGCCTCGCAGCGCCACGGCCGCGTTGGTGAATACCGGATCGCCAAAACCGATAAACGGTTGCTTGGCCTGCGAGGTTCCGGCGATCTGCCGGAATTGCTCCAACGCCACCACGGAAGGCAGCAGGCTGGTCGCCATATCCCGCACCAGCCAGGCAGCCTGGCGATAATCCCGCAGGCCGGGGACCGGCGGTTGCCGCACCAACATCGCGGGAGGTAGGCTGAGCAGCGGGCCGGCCGGGACGACGATAAGATTCTCGACATTCGCCAATTGCGGTTCCAAGCTACCGAACAGTTCCTGGTACACGCGGTAAGCCAGCGCGACATCGAACGTGGGCAGATGGCCGCTGCTGGCGTCCACGCCAGCGCGCAGTCGTTTCACCTGAGCGGCCAATTCAGCGACTGTCAGCGGTACCTCGACGGCCTGCAACTGGCCATCGGTCGTCACCAGGAAGACCCAAGTGGCATCGGCGCCCGGTAACACCCGTACCAGGGCTTCACCCGGTTTCAGCGAGGCGCTGACCTGGGCGGTTGACAGGGGGTTGGGAGTTATCAGTCGGCCATAACGCGGAAATTGCGATTGCAGCCGTTCTTCCTGCTTTTGATACTCGACGGAAGCTTCCCGCAACTGATTCTTCAGGTCTTCTTCCTTGGCCGTGTTGCGTTCCAGGTAAGGTTTGCTTTGCTCCACGCCCAAGGCGTATTGCAGATCCTGGGTGTTCTTCAATGCATCCTGCAGGGCGCGCGCGGTATCGCGCACTTCCGGATCGGATTCGGCCAGTCGCGCCGCCAATTGGGTGATGGCCCGCCCCGCCGCCGGGGTCTGGCCCAATTGCGATACCGTGAAAGCTTCGTCAAGCAGGGCTTGACGGTGGGTGGGATCGTTCCCCGCCAGATCGAACAGAAGTTCCAGATAGCCCTCGATGTCGGCGGTGCGCAGTTGCGCGCGAGCGGTGCTGTCCTCACGAAGAATACGTAGCGCCTCGCGCCAAAGACTCAGGGCCAGTTGGGGCTGTCCCGCTGCTTGTTCGACGCGGGCCTGTTCCATCAAAGCGTTGACCAGTACTTGGCCTTCGCCGAACAATTGCCGTGCCAGATCGACCGCGGCTTGCGCGTGCTCACGGGCTTTGGAAAAGGCTTGCTGGCGGCGGTAGATATCGGCCAGGCGCTGATGAGTTTCGCCCACCCAGTGGTAGTCGCCGCCTCGCAACTTATCGTAGATCTTGAGGGCCTGCAGGTAGGCGGATTCGGCTTCCGGCAGTTTATTTAGCGCGACATAGACATCGCCCACGCCGATCAGGGAGTGCGCGATACGGGGATTGATTTCGCCTTGTTGGGAACGAGCGGCGGCTTTCTCGCTCAATTCCCGGGATTGTTGGACAAGGCTCTCGGCCCGCGCGGGATCGCCATGTTCCAACTCATACCAGGCGCTATAGACGAGAAACTCGGGGTAATCGGAAGGGTCCGACGAAGCTTTGACCAAGGGCTCCGCACGGTCCAGCATGGCCTTGGCGGCGCCTGGCTGTAAACGGCTGAGTTCGCGGGCGATGCGCGCGACCAGATAACCGCCGCTCGGATCATCGGGTCCTTTGATACGCTCATGGATCTCCAAGGCGCGGCGGGCCAGTTCCAACGCCCGTTCGTGATTTTTGGCCGAGTTGTACAGCGTACTCAATTCGTCCAGGGCGGAGAACTGGCCCATATCCTCAAGACCGATGAAGTGGCCATCGGGGGATACGGCCTGTTCGGCCAGCGCAATCAATTCGGAACGGGTGCCGGGCAGGGTGGTTTGTACGGAATCGGCCAGCGAGGCGCGCACCAAACCCTCGAAGAGTGGGGCTAGGTGCGCGGGACCCCAGAGCACGAAAGCGTGGTTGGCGATTCCGGCGGCGATGAACAGGTAAGGAAAGCCGCCGTTGTAGCTGGTGCAGCGGTAGACCACGGCTGGGTACTCGCCGAGAATCTGCGTAGTTTCCGCTGCGCCGCAACTGGCCTCGGTGCGTATCGTGGCGCCGAGGTTGCCGTCGGTGAACAACCGGTTCTCCCAGTGACTGGCGGAACGCGGGATATCCCCCCGCCAGACGGTCCCGGCAGGGCGATCCCAGCCCGGACAACGGATATCGAATTGCTCCAGATCGCCGTTGTCTCCACCGGATTTATAAAATTCGCAGGCCACATCCCCCAGTGCCTGACTGTCCGCCGCCGGCAGGCTGAGGCGGGCGCCGATCGGCAGACCGGACTCGGCTCGATTGGCTCCTCCGCCCGAGGCGCAGCCCCCCAATACAAGCAGGCTCCCCATCAGCACCCATAACGCAATGATGGCTCCATGGCGGCACTGGTTAGGCCTCGTCATGCTGCAACCCCCAGCCTTTTTCAGGCATTTTCTAAATTATTTTATTTCAGGCGCGAGTCATCGGGCTGCCGTTTATTGAACAGCGGAAGGTGGTGCATCAATACGGATAAACTCGCTACGACGATTCATTTCCCGGCCGCTCTCCGTGGCATTGGAGGCGACCGGATACGCCTCTCCGAAACCGCGGACTATGAGGCGCTGATCGGCGATCCCTCGCGCGACGAGATAGTCTTTAACGGACTGCGCCCGCTGCTGGGACAAACGCAGATTATATTGAGCGGACCCTACGTCATCCGTGTGCCCGGCAATGACGAGGATGGCGCTGCTGAGTTTGTCGCTCTTGAGTGCGGTCGCGTACTCATTCAGCAAGGGATAGGCATCGCTACGGATTCGTGCGGAATTACTGTCGAAATGAATCAGAGCCACTGATTTCGGTCGGTCCCGGATCAGGACAGTATAGTTGACCCTGGCGACCGCCTGGGGCGTAACGACGACTTGAGCGGGCGCCACTCGGGGCGGCGTCGCCTGACCATCTGTATCCTGGGGTGGGGCGATTCTTGACGGTGCGGCCTGTGTCGACCCAACTTGCGAGGGGGTAGCCTGGGATGCGGGTTGTCGCTCGGCGGGTGATTGTGCGGAGGGTTGACTGGGGTCGTCGACGATGGCTCCCAGCCCTCTGACCCGGCCGATATTCGAGTTGCCTGTAACCGGTCCGCCCCGCAGTTGTAAAGCCGGTTGCTGAGCGTTCTCGGGAGCGCTCAGCGCGCGTTCGATATCGGCGGCGGTCTGCGGCATGTCTTCGGGAGGCGCTGCGATCAAGGCGGCGCTCCACACCATGAGTAAAACCAGGCTGGCGCTTCGCCAACAATGAACGAGATGATTACACGGGAGATGAGTCACGGGACATTACCTATTGAAAGAGGTCGAGTCCAAAGGATGAAGCCTGGGCAAATTTTATCAGTGTTTTTCAATCTCCGCTGACTCGGGTAAGCCGAAAAGCACCCGGAATCTCAGGGGACACGACTCTTGATTGCCCAATACGTATCGCATCCGGGTTATTTTATTACGTTCATCCAGTTGCAGCGTTCTACTTGGGGATTCTGGCGTCGCTTTTCGGCAAGCGGGATTGGTCGAATAGGGCAGGCTGGACAAGGGCGTCAGCTTATTGAACACTAAATGAAATCCCGTGGGCACGCGACCTTCCCCGTGAAATTTATATGAGGGACCACGGAATGGTGCGTCGCTGCTACGCCTCGATAGCGTGACGGCGGTGGGCCGGGGAGAATCCATTAATCAGTAAATCTTCTCAGTGAATTCTGATTCGTAGGCCGTCAATACTCTGCCAACCGCAGGTCGGAGATAACCCCATGAGCGCGCTACCCTGGTTGGACCCGTATGACGATACCCAACCCTTTCCCAATCCAGAACGCGCGCTAACCGAACCCGACGGCCTATTGGCCGTGGGGGGCAGTCTTTCACCCGGCCGATTATTGCGCGCCTATCGCAACGGTATATTTCCTTGGTATTCTTCTGGCCAACCGATTCTTTGGTGGTCGCCGGATCCGCGCACCGTGCTGTTTCCGGAACGCTTGCGGATTTCCCGTAGTTTGCGGAAAACCTTGAGAAAGGGGGTATTCTCGGTCACCATGGACAACGCCTTCGATATGGTCATGCTACGTTGCAGCGAACCACGCGAAGGCCAGCCAGGAACCTGGATCACTCCGGAAATCCGGGTCGCCTACAACCGACTCCATAAACTGGGATACGCGCATGCGGTGGAGGTCTGGAACGGTCGACGGCTGGTCGGTGGGCTCTACGGTGTTGCCATCGGTCGCGTTTTTTACGGAGAATCCATGTTCAGTCGAGTCAGTGATGCCTCGAAAGTCGCACTGGTGGCCTTATGCGACCAACTCAAACGATGGGAGTTCGCCGTCATCGATTGTCAGATGCGCACGGATCACCTGATCAGTCTGGGAGCCGAGAACATCCCTCGACGGCTTTTTCTGGACCTGTTGCGTCGGTTCTGTCCCTTGCAGAGCCCGCCTGGGCCTTGGCGGCTGGACCCAACGCAACCGCTTGCGGGGGATTCCTGAAATGATGAATGCCTGTCGATCCGAAGGGTTGCAATCCTTGCGCTTGTTTATTACGGCCGAGCATGCCTGCAATTATCTGCCGGGTAAGCAAGCACGAAATTTGGTCGTCGATCCCAAGGCCGTCAATGCCCTTGTCTACACGCAGTTGGCGCATTTCGGATTCCGCCGCAGTGGTAATCATGTCTACCGACCGCATTGCGTGGGTTGTACGGAATGTCTGTCTCTGCGCATGCCGGTGGCGGACTTCACGCCTAACCGGTCGCAGCGCCGCACCTGGCAAAGAAACCAGGATCTGAACGTCCGCTGTTTGGAGCCCCGCTTCCGTCTCGACCATTATCGGCTGTTCGAACGCTATCTGAAATCCCGTCATCCGGGCGGGGGGATGGACGACACCAGTTACGACGATTATCTGGCGTTTATCACCTCGGCCTGGAGCGACACTCGCTTATACGAATTCCGTTTGGATCGACGTACCTTGGCCGTGGCGGTGGTCGATCGTCTCGGCGACGGCCTTTCCGCGGTCTACACGTTTTTCGAACCCGGCGAGATTTCCCGCAGTCTCGGCACCTATGCGATCCTCTGGCAGATTGCCGAAGCGCGAAGACAGAACCTGACCTGGGTCTATCTGGGATATTGGGTGCAGGACTGCCAGAAGATGGCCTATAAAGTCAATTTCCAACCGCATCAAATATTTTCGTCCGGGCAATGGCTGACACCGACTGAAGAACGGCCGTGAGGAACCCATTGCCAGGCCATGGCCCCCGCTGCCTGTCGAGAGCGGTGGCTTGGGCCGGATTGCTGATGCTGGTTGTTTTGCTGGGTTGTTCTGACAAACCTGATTCGCCCGAGGCGCAAATACGCGCCCGGCTGGATCAGGCCGAAAAGGCTGCCGAAAATCGATCCCTGGATGAACTGACGGACTTCATCGACGAACAATATCGTGATCGTAGCGGACGAGGAAAAAGAGACGTCACCCGGTTGCTGACGTTGTATTTGTTGCAAAATCAATCGATTCACCTTTTTACGCGCATCAAGGCGCTCTCCCTTACCGGACCCACCCGCGCCCAAGCCGAGATTGTCGTGGCCATGGCGGGCCAGCCGATTGGCGGAAGTGGCGGGCTCGATCTGGCCAAGGCGGATCTCTATCACTTCGATCTCGAATTCATCGACCGCGGCGGGGGCGACTGGAAAATATTCCAGGCGGAATGGCGTCAGGCGCATATCGGCGAATTTCTGTAACACAGGATTTGTAAACGAGGTTTTTATGCTATTCCGTTCGCTTGGAGTGACATTCAACCGGTCTTGGTTGTTATTGCTATTGTTGGCCCTAGCGGGATGTGGCGGTGGCGGCGGTGGGGGCAACGATGACGATGACGACGGTAGCAATCCCGAGCCGACGCCGACGACCTTTACTCTCAGTGGCGCGATCGAGGCCGCCGACGGGAGCGCCGTCGATGGCGACGTCAACGACCCCATCGCGGAATACACGGCGAATGACGACATCAGTCAGGCGCAACTGATTCCCAATCCGGTGACTCTGGGCGGCTACGTTAACCGTCCGGGAGCGGGGCCCAGCGGCGCTTCCCAGGCGGCGGGCGATATCCAGGATTGGTACCGGATCAGTCTGGTGGCTGGCCAGACTATCACCCTATTCATAGCGGGCGACGGTTCGGTGAACGATCTGGATTTGGGCTTGTTCGATGCACAGGGCAATCTCCTGAATGCCTCGGCCAGCCAAGGCCAGACCGAGTCCTTGACGGTCGATCAGTCGGGAGAGTATCTGCTGGTGGTGGAAGTCTTCAGCGGCGCTTCCAATTATGTGCTGACGGTTGGACAGACTTCGTTGTCCTCCGCGGTGGGCATGCGCTTGAGCGATTCCTTTGTGCCGGGCGAGGTCGTCGCTCGTTTCAATCCGGAAATCGCCCCCACGGGCCTTGGGTTGGCGGCGCGCGCCACGGCTGTGGGCTTGGCCGCGAAGAACGGCGCTGAAGACCGCAATATGTTGCTGTCGCTGGAAGGCGTGCAACGGGCGGCCACTTACCAGGCGCTGGCGCTCATGAGCAGCGCCACGGACTCCGTTCTGCAGACGACCGATCCGAAACTGCAACTCAAACTCGATACCCTGCGCGTCGTAAAAGCCATGAACCGGCGAGACGATGTATTGGCGGCCGCGCCCAATTATCTGCGGCAGCCTTATCTGGTGCCCAACGACGAACTGTATCCCGCGCAATGGCATTATCCCTTGCTCAACTTGCCCCAGGCTTGGGATCTCAACACGGGCAGTGGGACCGTCGTGGCCGTGATCGATACCGGTGTGTTGCTCAGTCATCCCGATCTGCAAGGCCAACTGGTCGCGGGCTTTGATTTCATCAGTGATCCAACCAATGCCAACGATGGCGACGGTATCGATTCCGACCCGGATGATCCAGGCGACAATTCCACGCCCGGCGGCAGCGGGTCGTTTCATGGCACCCACGTGGCCGGAACCGTCGCGGCGGCCACCGACAACACGCTGGGTGTCGCCGGCGTCGCTTTTAATGGTCGAATCATGCCGCTCCGCGTATTGGGGCAGCTTGGAGGCACCGACTACGATATCGAACAAGCATTGCGTTTCGCCGCGGGCTTGTCTAACGATTCCGGGACCTTGCCGGCTCAACGCGCCGATGTGGCCAACATGAGTCTCGGGGCTCCTGGTTTTTCCGAAACCTTTCAAACCGCCGTCAACGAGGTTCGAGCGACCGGGTTGGTGTTGGTCGCGGCGGCGGGGAACGATGCCAGCGCCGTGCCCAGTTATCCGGCATCTTACAGTGGCGTGATTTCGGTCAGCGCGGTTGGCCTCGACAAGGCATTCGCGCCTTATTCCAATTTCGGTGCATTTGTCGATGTGGCGGCTCCGGGCGGCAATACGGCGCAGGACATCAATGGCGACGGCCAACCCGACGGCGTGCTCAGCACCCTGGCGAGCGGCAGCGGTTCCAATATCACGCCGGGTTACGGCCTGTTGCAGGGGACTTCCATGGCGGCCCCGCACATGGCGGGCGTGGTGGCGTTGATGCGTTCGGCCAATCCCGATTTGACTCCGCAGGACATCGACAATCTTCTGAGCAGTGGGACGATCACCGAGGATTTGGGTGCGTCGGGGCGGGACGATTATTTCGGTCAGGGTTTGATCAACGCCTATCAGGCGGTCGTGGCGGCGATCAATGCGGGCAACGGAACGCCGGTAGAGCCGCAACCGATACTCACCGTCAGTCCGGTTTCCCTGAATTTCGGCGTCAGCATGACCCGATTAAGTTTGACTGTGACCAACGGCGGCGGTGGGACGCTCACGGTCGCCGTTCCCAGCGAGGATTCCGGCGGTTGGTTGACCATCACCCCAGAAGTGGATGGCAGTGGCTTAGGTAGCTATGCGGCCACGGTCGACCGCAGTGGGCTCGCCGACGGTGTTTACACCGCGACCATCACGTTCGATTCCAATGCCGGCAGCACCCGGGTTTCCGTCATCATGCAGGTGTCCAACACGCTCAGCGCGGGTGATGTGGGACAGTTATATGTGGTGATTCTCGATACGGGAACCGGCGAGACCTTAACCAGCACAACGGCAACTCGGCAGGAAGATGGTCGTTATACCTATCAGGTCAGCGACATACCCGCCGGTACTTATGAGATCTTCGCCGGGACCGATTCCAATAACGATGGCTATATCTGTGATGCGGGCGAAGCCTGCGGAGCGTATCTGACCTTGGACGAACCGGCCGATCTCGTGGTGGGCGGTGATCGCACCGATTTGGATTTCACGAGCGGGTTCGCCGACAATCTGCCGGCCCTGGGGGCTAGCAGCGCCGACCAACCCGAATCGGGTTTTGCCCGCGGTATTGACCAGACCAAGGGCTTGGCGCGATGACTGGCCGTCGTCGGCTATGGCCGCTGGTGCTGGCGTGTCTGGTGGGATGTACCCCATCCCAAGGCGCGGACCCCGATGGAGCGTCGGGCCAACAGACGACGCTGCGCGCCGACGTGCTGTTTAGCGATACTTATTGCGGCAGTGCCGCGGTATACCCCAAGGTCGCTTGGCTCGGTTCGACGGCGGCATTGAATCAGGTGTTCGATCGCTTCGATCGATCGCCTGGCGCAACCCCCGCTGTGGATTTTAGCCGTCAAGCGGTGTTGTTCATCGCCATGGGTCAGCGGCCGACGGCGGGGTACGCGCTGGACTTTGCTAATGGGCGCGTTCAGCGTCAGGGCGAAACCCTGGAAGTGCGCCTGGGATGGCGGGAACCACCGGCGGGGTACCGGTTGGCGCAGGTCGTTACCACACCGTGCCTGCTCATTGAAATACCCGCCGTTTCCTTTTCTGCCCTGCGGGTCGTGGATCAGTCCGGGCAGGTCCGATTGACCGGCCGCCGCTGAATTTTAGTCTTTAACCGCCCGGCGTTCTCCAACGGAATTAATCGTCGGGCGGGAGCAGCGTATCGGCCAAATCCTCGGGTAGCAAAGACGCCAGCCTTTGATTCAGGGTCAGCGGATCGCTGGCGCGCAGGGTGAAATGGCCGACCTTGCGACCCGGCCGGGGGGGTTTCCCGTAGTCGTGGTAATGAGCGTCGGCCACGGCGAGAACGGTCGGGCGATCGGCCATTTCTCCCAGGCAATTGACCATGGCCGAACAACCGATCGTGTCCGTCGAGCCCAGCGGGAAGCCAAATCCGGCGCGCAAATGATTCTCGAATTGACTGGTTGCGGCGCCTTCTATCGTCCAGTGTCCGGAATTGTGCACGCGGGGCGCCATTTCGTTGGCCAGCAAGCGGCCGTTCACCACGAAGAACTCGATGGCCAGCAGGCCGATATAATCCAGGCGCTGCAACACGCGCGTGGCGTAATCCCTGGCCTGCTCTTGCAAGCCGGAATCCTGGCAGGGCGCATGTGACCAGCGCAGAACGCCTTGCCGGTGAATATTGCGTACCAGCGGGTAGAATGCCGTGTGACCTTGCGCGTCCTGGAGCGCCAGGATGGACACCTCCTGCTCGAAGGGTACGAAACCTTCCAGAATCAGGGGAATGTCCCCGGCCAGATCGTCCCAGGCCGGGGTGATGTCAGCGGCCGCTTTCAGCAGCCGTTGTCCCTTGCCGTCGTACCCGAAACGACGGGTTTTCAGAATCGCGGGCAGACCCGTCGTGTCAGCGGCCGCTTGCAGTTCGGCGAGTGTGTCGACGGCGCTGAAGGGTGGCGTTGCGATGCCCAGTTCACGAAACAGGTTTTTTTCCGCCAACCGGTCCTGAGCGATTTCCAGCGCAAGAGGCGGTGGAAAAACCGGAATGTGGCGGACCAGCGCACGCGCCGTGGACGCTGGGACGTTCTCGAAGTCGAAGGTCACTCGGTCCACCCGTTGGGCCAACTGGCTCAGACAGGCCGGATCGTCGTAAGCGCCTTGCAGCAGTTCGGCGACCTGTCCGGCGCAGGCATCCGGGGCGGGGTCCAGCACGGTGCAGCGCAGTCCCAACGGATAGGCCGCCAGCGCCAGCATGCGCGCCAGTTGCCCGCCGCCGACGATACCGACTCTCATTCGGGCCGCCGTGGATCGGGTTGGCTCAATACCTGCTCGGTTTGCGTCGCGCGGTAGGCTTTCAGGGCGGCGCGGATGGCGGAGTATTTGTTGCCCAGCAGGCTGGCCGCCAAGAGCGCGGCGTTCACCGCGCCAGCCCGGCCGATCGCCAGGGTGCCGACCGGAATGCCGGCTGGCATCTGTACAATGGAGAGCAGCGAGTCCACGCCGTTCAGTGCTTGAGACTGGACCGGGACGCCCAACACCGGCAAACAGGTTTTGGCGGCCACCATGCCGGGTAAGTGGGCGGCGCCCCCCGCCCCGGCGATGATGACTTCCAGACCGCGTGTTTCCGCGCTGGCGGCGTAGTCGAACAGCAGATCAGGCGTGCGGTGGGCCGATACGACCTGGACTTCGTAGGGAATGTGCAGTTTATCCAGCGTCGTTGCCGTGTGCTCCAAGGTGCTCCAGTCGGAGCGGGAACCCATGATCACACCCACTAATGTATTCATCACCGTGTTCCGGTTCAGCGTGGCAAATTGACGGTCATCTCCCGTCCGCCGTAACCGTGGACCGAGTCGCGGGCGCGCACGGTCACTTGCTCGATGCCGGGCGCGATCCGTACGCCAGTCAGGCGGCGGGAGAACGGTTGTTCGTTCTCATGGGGATGAAGTAATTCTCGCGTGCCCAGTACGCGACCGTCCGGGCCGAGTACCTGCCATTGATCGGCGTAATGATTCCAGCCCTCGTCGGCATGCTGTACGGTCACGTCGAAGCGGAAGGCGCCGCCGGTAGCGGTCACCTGGACGTCCAGCACATCCGCTTCCCCAGCCAGAGCCGCCTGCCCGCAGAGCAGGCTCGACAGCACGATCCAGCGCGGACCCGTCAATCGATGTTCCATCGCATCCTCAGTCCTTCAGGATGAATTCGGCGCCGCAGTAGGGACATTTCGCGTGTCCCGTTTCTTCTATGGGCAGATAGACCTTGGGATGGGAATTCCACAGTGTCATGCCGGGCATGGGGCAGGACAGGGGAATATCAGCCTGGGTGACTTCGTAGCATTTCTCGGCGTTGGGGGCCGTTTCGGGGTTCGCTGATTGAGCCATGGTCAGTCTTCGTCTTAACGAATCAGTAGCATCGAAACCGGCTTTTTACACCGCCGTCAGCCATTCAGGATACTGTTCCCGACGACCATAGACCTGGTCGAAGTACAAGCTTTGCAGGCGTTCGGTAATCGGGCCGCGTCGCCCGCTGCCGATAATGCGTCCATCCACCTCGCGTATTGGAGTGACTTCGGCGGCCGTGCCGGTAAAGAATGCCTCGTCGGCGATATACACTTCGTCGCGGGTCATGCGTTTTTCCCGCACGGCGATGCCCAGGTCGGCGGCAAAGCGCATGATGGTGTCACGGGTGATGCCTTCCAACGCGGAAGTCAGATCCGGGGTGAACAACACGCCATCGCGTACGATGAAGATGTTTTCGCCACTGCCCTCGGCGACGTAACCTTCCCTATCCAATAACAGGGCTTCCTCGTAGCCATCACGCAAGGCTTCCTGCAGGGCCAGCATGGAGTTCATATAGTTGCCGTTGGCCTTGGCCTTGCACATGGTGATATTGACATGGTGGCGGGTAAAGGAAGACGTTTTGATGCGTATGCCCCGGACCATGTTCTCGGCGCCCAGATAGCTGCCCCATTCCCAGGCGGCGATGATCACATGCACGCTGAGGTTGTCGGCGCGCAACCCCATGCCTTCGGACCCGTAAAAACACATGGGACGAAGGTAGGCGCTGTTCAGATCGTTGTCCCGCACGGCCGCGCGACAAGCGGCATTGATCGTTGCTTTGTCGAAGGGCATGGGCATGCCCAGGATATGCGCCGAGCGAAACAAACGGTCGGTGTGTTCCTGGAGACGGAAGATCATCGCGCCGCGTTCGGTATGATAGGCGCGCACGCCTTCGAAAACGCCCATGCCGTAGTGCAGGGTGTGGGTCAGCACATGGGTTTTGGCTTCACGCCAGGGCACCATTTCACCATCAAACCAAATAAGACCATCACGATCATCCATCGTCGTCATGCAGGTTTCTCCTCAACGAACCGTATGAGCAATAATCAAGCGGCAAACGCCGCGCCCGTTGCGCGCAGTGTGGCGGACAGCGACCGATCGGCGTCAGGGGGAATCTTCCATGATCCGGCGCCAGATTTGCAGCACGGCCTCGCGATAGATTCGCACGCTTTCTGGAGGGACTAGGCCGGGTTGATCCTGTAGCGTTTGGCGATGGACCCAACGTCGTAGCCCACGGTAGGCATCGCGCAGGGTGTTCGCTTGCGTCGAGGTGAAAACGCCGCACTCCTCCAAACCATCCAACTGCCGAATGTTATCAGTATAAGTCAGCAACTGGGGATACCGATGCGCATGCGCCAACACCGCATATTGCACCATAAATTCGATGTCCGCGATACCGCCCGGGTCCTGTTTGAGATTGAAGATGTCACTTTGCTGCGAGCCGAGTTCCGTGCGCATGCGCTGGCGCATTTCCCGAACTTCGCCGCATAAGGCGACCGGGTCGCGGACCCGCCCCAATACTTCCCGGCGCAGGGTCGCGAAACGTTCGGTCAGTTCCGGCGGACCGGCCACCACGCGGGCGCGCACCAGGGCTTGATGCTCCCACGTCCAGGCTTGATGGCGTTGGTATTCGGCGAAGGCTTCCATGCTGCTGACAAGCAGACCCGCTCGCCCACTGGGCCGCAAACGGGTATCGACTTCGTAAAGGTCGCCGGCCGGCGTGCGGATGGTCAACAGATGCATGATCCGTTGTACCACCTTGGCGAAAAACGAAGGATTGTCGATCTGTTTGCGGCCATCGGTGTACTGGTTGTCTCCGACGCTGTCGTGCAGGAACACCAGGTCCAAATCCGAGCCGTAATTCAATTCGATTCCGCCCAGCTTGCCGTAGGCGACGATGGCGAAACGCGCTGTACGTTCCTGGCCATCCACCCGGCACCGGGGTTGTCCGAAACGGGCTTGCAAGCCCGTCCAGGCTATGTCGAGAACACGCCGTAACAGGATTTCGGCGATCTCGGTCAGATGATCGCTGACCACCATGAGTGGCATCGCATCGCTGACGTCGGCGGCGGCGACCCGCAAAACATAGATGTGCTTGAAATGACGCAGCGCATCCATCAACTGTTCCGTATCGGCGGTGGGCGCGCGGGTCAGATAGTGTCCCAGCTCCGTACCCAGACTGTGGCGATCCGGTGGGTGATACAGCGTTTCGGGGTCCAGCAGTTCATCCAGCAGCAAGGGATAACGGCTTAAATAACGGCTGATCCAGCTACTGGCGGTACACAGCTTGACCAATTGTGCGAGGGCTTGGGGCTTTTCGATTAGCAGCGCCAAATAGACCGAGCGCCGAGCGATCGTTTCCAGTAGACGTAAAAGGCGGTCCAGGACCACATCCGAGGTTGGGTCGTTGCTGAGGGCGGTCAGCACCATGGGGATAAGGGTATCCATGCGTTCCCGACCCCGCTGACTCAGGGAACGATAAGTGGGGCCTTCCTTAAAGGTCGACAACTGGTGCCGGACGGAATCAGGCTTGGGAAAACCCTGTTCTACCAGACACGGCAGTGCGTGTTCCACGTCGGCGATGCCGCTCCACAGGGTGGCGAAATCCAGGTGCGCGCTAACTGTCGCGTTCTGCGGGGTTGCGAAAACCTGGGAAAACTGATCGCTGACGTAATGGGTATGGAATTCCAGCGCCTGGATGAAAGCCGGCCAGTCGGCAAAGCCCATAGTCCAGGCCAAGCGCAGTTGATTCAGGGAATCGTCCGGCAGTTGATGAGTTTGCTGATCCGATCGGGCTTGTAGCCGGTTTTCCACCCGTCGCAGAAACTCATAGGCCTGACTCAGGCCGGTCGCCTCTTCCTCGGGCATGCGCCCGCTGGCGCCCAGGTAGGATAATATGGGCAACAGGCTGCGCCCTCGCAAAGCCTGTTCGCGACCGCCATAAACTAATTGGAAGGCTTGGCCGATGAATTCGATTTCACGGATGCCGCCCGGCCCCAGCTTGACATTGTGGTGCATACCTTTGCGTTCCACTTCACGGCTGATCAGAGTCTTCATGGTACGCAGGGACTCGAAGGCGCTGTAATCGAGATAACGCCGATAAATGAAGGGATGCAGACGGGTCAGCAGAGCCTCCCCGGCCTGGCGATCACCGGCGCAGGCCCGCGCCTTGATCAGGGCATAGCGTTCCCAATCGCGGCCATGGGTCTGATAGTATTCTTCGAGCGCGTCGAAATGCATGACCAGCGGCCCTGAGTTGCCGAAGGGGCGCAGGCGCATGTCCACCCGGTAGACAAAACCGTCGGCGGTATGCTCGCTGAGCACTTTGATCAAGCGTTGCCCCAGACGCCGAAAGTACTCCTCGTTGCTCAGAGGCCGGGGACCATCGGTTTGTCCGTTGCTGGGATAAGCGAATATCAGATCGATATCCGAGGAGAAATTCAGCTCCCCGCCCCCCAATTTGCCCATGCCCAACACGACCAGTTGCTGCTCATGGCCTTGCGGGTCACGCGCCCTGCCGAACCGTTGACAATGCCATTCATGGAGTTTCGACAGCGCGTTCTGCAGGGCGGCGTCGGCCACTTCGCTCAAGGCCGAGAGAGTTTCCTGCAGGGTGGCGATTCCCGCCAGATCGCGCCAGGCGATCCGCGCCATTTCCCGATAACGGAAGCGGCGTAAGGCCACCATCAGCGCCGACTCGTCGGCAACATCCCGTATCTGTTCCGCCAGGCGGTCAATTTTGCTGCCGAGGGGTTCCGCCGCCGCCTCCATGACGCCATTTTCCAACAGCGTTTGCGGGAGTTGCGGGTCCCGTTGGCACAGTCGGGCCACGAAGTCGCTGGCGGCCCATACCCACAACAGGGCTTGTACGGTGGCCGGGTCATCGGGGATAGTCGCCTGTGCGGCCCCAGCCGATTCGACAAACTGGTGCCAGCGGTCCTCTACTTCAGCCCGCAATGCCGGCGGCAGCGAGGCCACGGCGCGCTGATAATCGCTCATCCCATTCGCTATGACTCTGTTTATGTTACCTATAGAGGCAACGGAAGTTCGATCCCGTTCAGATAGAACCGACCTTGTTCGAAACGCGCCTGGGCCCGGTAGGTGTCGTCTTCCAGGAGGAGCCAACGGGTGTTGATCCAGCGGGCCAGTTCTTCCTGGGTCTGCAATTGCGCCGCGATCGTCAATGGGTCTTCGTCAGGTTCCCGACCTTCACGGAGTGCCTCGGCCACCATTTGCGCCTTGTGGATGTTGAGCAGGCTGGATTCCAACAGCGCCTTGGCGATGCTCAGGTTGGCTTCCGCCCGAGATAAAGCGCCGAGCAACTGGGCAGGATTGTACAAGACCAGTTTGGCGGGTTGCTGGAAGACGATTTGGGCCTCGCCGCGTAATTGCCCTTGCGGCGCGTTGGCCTCGATGGTCAACTGCAATTCCGGATTGCGCTTTAAAAAGGCGGGTAGCAGTGTCATTAATTGCTGGACCGCGGCGGAATCATCGCTGTCGGTATTGTATTGACGACTCCAGCGTTGTAACGATTCAAGCATCGCGCCATCCAGTTTGTTGGCGGATAGTTTGAATAGAAAGGAGCCGATGGCCGTCTCATCCCAATGGGTATCGTCGATAGCCAGGTCAAAGCGGCTATCGACCCAATCTCCCTGTTCCTGGACATGGGTGCCGATGCGCAATCCTGTAAACGTCAAGGTTCCGGGTGTGTCACCCAGATTCGCGGTCGTGAGGGTCGCGATCTTGAGGTCGGAGTCGCCGGTCGGGAAATTGAAGCGCCGGTATCGCTGATTCACGCTGAACTGCAGGTCGGTCAATCGAATCGAACGACCGAGTTCCTCGGATAGCAGCGCGTACAAGCCCTTGGCGCTCAATTCACCCTGAATGGAATGATCCAGGGGTGAGGAATGGATGCGCCCTTCGAGACCGGAAAAATTGAGAGTACGCAGGCCCAGGCGATTGTTGACATCGAGAAAAGGCACGGTGATGTCATTGTCGCTGCTTCCATCCAGGGCGACATAAGAAACGACCGTCAGCGGGTCGCGCTTGCCGAACAGTGCATCCAGTACGGGGCTCCAGGGCGCATCATGGCCCAGTACGGTGCGCACGATCACTTGCGGGGGCCGAGGCTTGAAGTCGCCCCGCAACCACCACGCTATCGGCAGGATACCGTGGTAAATATCGTGCTTCAGGGAAAACGCGAGCTTGTCGCTGGCTTTGCCCGGAGCCGGCTGCACGCCTTGCAGGGTAATCTCGGACACCGCCTCGGAGGACAATAGCCCACGCTGATAGTCTTGCGACGTGATCCACAAGGAGGCGTCCTGAGAATTCTGCTGCAGAGACTGATGATAAAGCTGTTCCGCTCGCAATCCAGCCCAATAGGCAGCGCCAAGCCAACCGCCGAATAAGGCGATCAGCAATACCGCTAAGGCTAGAAAAAACCGCTTCATCGTGGCGCTCCCTGGCTGGACCGTAGGATTATCGGCCGCCATTATTCCATACCCGCCAATAAAAAGCCCCGCGGGTGCGGGGCTGTCCAAGCAGATAGGGAGTAAGGGGCGGTTTACATCATACCCATGCCGCCCATACCACCCATGCCGCCCATACCACCCATGCCGCCCATATCGCCCATTGGCGGCATGGAGGGTTCGTCCTTCTTCGGGCGCTCGCCGACCATGGCTTCGGTGGTGATCAGCAGGCCGGCCACGGAGGCCGCGTTCTGCAGGGCCGAACGGGTTACCTTGGTAGGATCGAGAATGCCCATCGCGAGCATGTCGCCGAACTCTTCGGTAGCGGCGTTGTATCCAAAATTGCCTTCCCCTTCGGCGACGCGGTTGAGCACCACCGAGGGTTCGTCACCGGCATTGGCGACGATTTGGCGCAGCGGTTCTTCCATTGCACGGCGGGCGATGTTGACGCCGACGTCCTGGTCATGATTGTCTCCCTTCACGCTATTAAGGCGTTGCAGCGCGCGGATCAGCGCCACGCCACCACCCGGCACCACGCCTTCCTCGACGGCGGCGCGGGTAGCGTGCAGGGCGTCTTCCACCCGGGCTTTCTTCTCTTTCATCTCGATCTCGGTGGCGGCGCCGACTTTGACGATAGCCACGCCGCCGGCCAACTTGGCTACCCGCTCCTGCAGTTTTTCCTTGTCGTAGTCGGAAGTGGCGTCGTTGATCTGGATCCGCAGCTGTTCCACGCGGGATTTGATTTCAGCTTCGGAGCCGGCGCCATCGACGAGCGTGGTGTCTTCCTTGCTGACGATGATTTTGCGAGCTGTACCCAAATCTTCCAGCGTGGCTTTGTCCAGGGACAGGCCAATTTCATCGGAAATGACTTGGCCGCCGGTCAGGACCGCGATGTCCTGCAGCATCGCCTTGCGCCGGTCGCCGAACCCGGGGGCCTTAACCGCCGCAACCTTGATGATGCCTCGGATGGAGTTAACGACCAGAGTGGCCAGAGCTTCGCCTTCGACTTCTTCGGCGATGATCAGCAGGGGTTTGTTGGACTTGGCGACGCCTTCCAGAATCGGAAGCAGTTCGCGGATATTGGAGATCTTTTTATCATGCAAAAGGATGAAGGGGCTTTCCAGTTCCGCCGTCATGTTCTGCTGGTTATTGATGAAATAGGGTGAAATATAGCCGCGGTCGAATTGCATGCCTTCCACGATGTCCATTTCATTTTCCAGGCCCTTGCCTTCTTCCACGGTAATCACGCCTTCCTTACCGACCTTTTCCATGGCGTCGGCGATGATCTTGCCGATGTCAGCGTCGCCGTTGGCGGAAACCGTGGCCACTTGAGCGATGGCTTTCTCATCGGTGCAAGGCGTGGATAGGGCGGCGAGTTGTGCGACAGCGGCGGATACCGCCTTGTCGACACCGCGCTTGAGGTCCATGGGATTCATCCCGGAAGCGACCGCTTTCATGCCCTCGCGCACGATGGCCTGGGCCAAAACGGTGGCGGTGGTGGTTCCGTCACCGGCGATATCGGAAGTATGGGAGGCCACTTCCTTGACCATTTGTGCGCCCATGTTTTCGAATTTGTCTTCCAATTCGATTTCTTTGGCTACGGATACGCCGTCCTTAGTGACGGTGGGCGCACCGAAGCTTTTTTCCAGCAGCACGTTGCGGCCTTTCGGTCCAAGAGTCACTTTAACGGCGTTGGCCAGAACGTTAATGCCATGCATCATGCGATGACGGGCATCGTCGCTGAAACGAACTTCTTTGGCTGCCATGATGTCTCCTCGTGAATAGTCGATTAGTCAGTTGTTAAGAGATTGGGTGAGAGCGCGGAAAAGCCGGGCTCAGTCTTCAATGACGGCCATAATGTCGTCTTCGCGCAGGACCAGCAGATCCTCGCCGTCCAACTTGACCTCGTTACCCGAATATTTTCCGAACAGTACGTGGTCGCCGGCTTTGACGCTCAGGGGGCGGATATCGCCGTTGTCGAGCAGCTTGCCGTTGCCGACGGATTGCACGATGCCGCGCGAGGGTTTTTCAGCGGCCGTACCCGGTAGTACGATGCCACCAGCGCTCTTGGTTTCTTCCTCAACGCGCCGAACGATGACGCGATCATGCAGGGGGCGGATGTTCATTTGAGGTCATCTCCTCTGAAAGTTGCCTGCCCGCAGGGCGGGAAGGGATGTTTGTTAGCACTCGTTGCAAGTGAGTGCCAATGATAATTGCCCACACCTGGCTGTCAAGGCCCGTTGTCCAAATGGGATCGGACGCGGAGAAATCAATACCTCTCCTAAGAAAAGTTCGCTGATCGGAGGTCTTCGACGAACGGTAGCGACCCCCTGGTTTGCTTCGAAGGATTGCACCATGAACGAACATTATCTGGTTGTTTGCTGTACTTGTCCGGATCAGCCGATAGCCGAGCGTATCGCCGAGGCGCTGGTCGGCGAAAAACTGGCGGCTTGCGTGAACATCCTGACGGGCGTCGTGTCCATCTACCGTTGGCAGGGTCATTTGCAGCGTGACGCCGAGGTATTGCTGGTCATTAAAACCCGAGACGACCGCTATCCCACGCTGGAACAACGCATTCAGGAATTGCATCCCTACGAGGTGCCCGAGGTCATTGCATTGCCGGTGGTGCGCGGAGCGTCCTCTTATCTGGATTGGATCAGCGGGAGTCTCCATCCTTGATGCTTGGGCATTAGGGGCTAGCGATGGCCGCCGAATGGGAACAAAGACTCATGAGTGATAAATCGATCGTTCATCTGCTTAGGATGCCTATTGAGTTCTTGCGGAGGATGTCCGCTTGCTGGAGCGAACGGGCCGGTCGTCGCAGCAGCCCGTGGTGGGCGCTTTGTCTAGCCTGCGTTTTGTCGCCGACCGTGCAAGCCGTCGACATCGAGGATCTGCTCAAGCCGGAACAAGCCTTCGTGCTGAGCGTGACAGCGAAGGACCCGACGACCATCGTGGCGCAATGGACGATCGCCGAAGGTTATTACCTCTATCGGGAACGTTTCCGATTCACATCGGCTACGCCGGGTATCCAGTTGGGTGAGCCGGGCTTTCCAGTCGGTCAACCCAAGCAGGATGAGTTTTTCGGTCCCATGGAAATCTACCGCCGGCAGGTGGCCGTCGCCCTCCCCGTTTTACGCGGCGACGGGGGGGGGGACGACCTGCAATTGACGGCTATTTCACAGGGTTGTGCCGATATCGGCGTATGCTATCCGCCACAAACTCAGCGGGTAACGATTAGCCTGCCCGAGCCACGGGAGCATGACGCAACAGCGGAACAAGCGGCGCCACCGCTCCATCTGGGCGGAAACGTACCATCGCCCGCGGCTTTTGCCGGCGATCCTGTCCCGACGTCATCCAGTACGCCCGCGGCGAATCCGGTTGTCGCCGAGAACGATTCGCTGTTCGGTGTCCAACGGGATGATTTGTTGCCGCCGGAGCAGGTGTTCGTGCTTTCGATTACGACGCCCGATCCGCAGACGGTGCAAGCGCACTGGACCATTGCCGAGGATCATTATTTGTATCGCGAGAGACTGACGTTGGAGTTGCTGGACGCCGAGGGCATACATATCACCGCGTTGGATATACCCCACGGCGAGCCCAAGGAGGATGAGTTTTTCGGCCGGCAGGAAGTGTTCCATCGCGAGGTGCGACTTACGGCTCACTTGGAGCGCGCGGATACCCAGGCCCGTGACATACAGGTGCAGGTCGGTTACCAGGGCTGCGCCGAGAAACGGGGTGTATGCTACCCCCCTCAGCGGCAATCCGTTCCGCTCACTCTGGCGGCCAGCCGCGAATCCGTTTCCGCCGCGGAGCGGCGCTAAGCGATCGTGGCGACCTATCGACTCCCAGGGATCTTTTCGGCAAGTGACGGGATCGGACGTAATAATTAATAAATTACGCCGATCTGGTATTGAAAATCGTCGATCTGCCCCTAATCTGTCTAAGTTCTGGACAAAGCCTTCCTGCTTGCCCAGAATCCGTTAGCTGCATTACGCAGGGTGTTTATGGCCAGAATACTGATTCTCAATGGTCCGAATCTCAATTTGCTGGGTACTCGTGAACCCGCTGTTTACGGTTCCATCACGTTGCACGACATCGAACGGCGATGCGAGAAACTGGCGCGAGAACTGGGCGCGCATGAGGTCGTGTGCTTCCAGAGCAACGCCGAGCATGCCTTGCTGGAGCGGATTCACGCCGCGCGGCAACAGGCCGTGGATTTCATAATCATCAACCCGGCCGCCTTGACTCATACCAGCATCGCCTTGCGTGATGCATTGCTGGGCGTTGCCATACCGTTTATCGAGGTCCACCTGTCCAACATCTTCGCGCGCGAAGCTTTCCGCCATCATTCCTATCTGTCCGATATCGCCGTCGCGGTTATTAGCGGCCTGGGAGCTCAGGGTTATGAGGTGGCGTTACGGGCCGCGTTGCACCGTTTGAACCAGCCGTCCTAAAGTCCATGGATATCCGTAAGATCAAAAAACTCATCGAGTTGCTGGAGGAATCCGGCATCGCCGAGCTGGAAATCCGCGAAGGCGAGGAATCCGTGCGCATCAGCCGTAATCCTTCGGGCGTGACGCCGATGTTGCCCGTGTTGCAACAGGCGCACCCCATGCCTCTGGTGTCGAGCGCCCCGGTAATGGTGTCGGAGACCCCAGCCGAACCGGCCCCGCGCGGCCACGCGTTGAAGTCGCCGATGGTCGGCACGTTCTATCGTTCCGCGGCGCCCGGTTCCCAAGCGTTCGTCCAAGTCGGCCAGCATGTCAACGCCGGCGATACCGTCTGCATCGTCGAGGCTATGAAAATGTTCAATCAAATCGAAGCCGACCGTTCCGGTACGGTGATCGAAATATTGGCGGAAAACGGTCAGCCGGTGGAATACGATCAACCCCTGATGATCATCGAGTAGTTCTCTTGTTGGAGCCGAAGCAGGGGGTGTCAGCGTGCCTCGTAGAGCCCGTAAATTAGACAAACTGGTTATTGCCAATCGTGGCGAGATTGCCTTGCGCATTTTGCGTGCCTGCCGGGAACTGGGGATACGCACGGTGGCGGTCCATTCCACGGCGGACCGTGATCTAAAGCATGTGCGGCTGGCCGATGAAACGGTCTGTATCGGCCCGCCGGCGGCCGCTGAGAGCTATCTTAATATGCCGGCCCTGATCAGTGCCGCCGAGGTCACCGATGCGGTCGCCATTCATCCCGGTTACGGTTTCCTGTCGGAGAACGCGGATTTCGCCGAGCGGGTGGAACGCAGCGGTTTTATTTTTGTCGGCCCGCGTTCTGAGACCATCCGCCTGATGGGCGACAAGGTGTCCGCCATCCAGGCTATGCGGGCGGCCGGCGTACCTTGCGTGCCGGGTTCCGATGGCCCATTGGGCGAGGATGACGCGGAAAATCTCCATCTCGCCGAGAAGCTCGGCTACCCGATCATCATCAAGGCCGCAGGCGGTGGCGGCGGCCGGGGCATGCGTGTAGTGCATGGCGAAGCGGCGCTGCTCAACGCCGTTTCGCTAACCCGCAGCGAAGCCGGCGCGGCTTTCGGCAACAGCAGCGTTTACATGGAAAAATATCTGGATCATCCCCGCCATGTGGAAGTGCAGGTGTTGGCCGATAGCCATGGCAACGTGGTGTTTCTGGGCGAACGCGATTGTTCATTGCAGCGCCGTCACCAAAAAGTGATAGAGGAAGCGCCGGCTCCCGGCATTACCGACAAGCAACGCCGTCAAATCGGGGATGTTTGCGTGGACGCCTGCAAGCGTATCGGGTACCGGGGCGCCGGTACCATCGAATTTCTTTACCAGGACGGGGAATTCTTTTTCATCGAAATGAACACGCGTGTGCAGGTGGAGCACCCGATCACGGAAATGATTACCGGAGTGGATATCGTCAAGGAGCAATTACGGATCGCCGCCGGGGAAAAACTTCACTACGAGCAATCCGACATCCGTCTGACCGGCCACGCTATCGAATGCCGGATCAACGCCGAGGATGCCAACACCTTTGTCCCCTCGCCGGGCACGGTGACTCAGTTCCACGCACCGGGCGGACCCGGTATCCGGGTGGATTCCCATCTATACAGCGGCTATCTGGTGCCGCCGTATTACGATTCCCTGATCGGCAAATTGATCGCCTACGGGGAAAGCCGCGCTACGGCCTTGGCGCGCATGCGCAACGCCCTGTCCGAGTTGGTTATCGAAGGAATCAAAACCAATGCCCCACTGCACCGCCGCATCCTCAGCGATGTGAACTACATCAAGGGCGGCGTGGACATCCATTATCTAGAACGCCAACTGGGGTTGTGAACGCGGGTCATGAACCCGACACAGGATTGGTTACAACTGACTATTGCGGCAGGCTCTTTCAATCCCGAGCAATTGGAAGACGCCCTGCTGGCGGTGGGCGCTCTGGCCGTGACGTATCAGGATGGCGGCGATCAACCGGTTTTGGAGCCTGCTCCGGGCACGACGCCGCTATGGTCGAACGTCCGCGTGACTGGCTTGTTCGCGGCAGGCGGCGATCGAGCCCGGATTGCCGAACAGTTGCGGCGCATTTTGGATGAATCCATCGCCCTGAACTGGGACACTTTGGAAGACCGTGAGTGGACGCGCGCTTGGCTGGACGATTATCATCCCATGCGGTTTGGGAACCGGCTGTGGGTTTGTCCCCATGGACATCAGGTGGCCGACGCGGACGCGGTGATCGTGCATTTGGACCCCGGTTTAGCCTTCGGCACCGGTACCCATCCGAGTACGGCTTTGTGTCTGAGCTGGCTCGATGGCGCGGATCTGGTCGGGAAACGGGTCGTCGACTACGGCTGCGGCTCGGGTATTTTGGCTATTGCCGCGGCTAAACTCGGCGCCGATCGCGTATACGCCGTGGACATCGACCCTCAGGCTCTGCAGGCAAGCACGGACAATGCGATGGCGAACGGAGTGGCGGACCGGATCGCGGTGTCGCCGCCCGAAACGTTGCTGGACCGGTCTGCCGATGTCGTGATCGCCAACATCCTCGCCAATCCTTTGATCGAGCTGGCTCCCCGTCTCACGGCCCTGTTGGATACACCCGGTTGGATCGTGTTGGCCGGTCTGCTCTCTCACCAAGCTCAAAGCGTACGGACAGCATTCACGCCCCGGTTTACATTCGCCGAGCCCGGCCAACGGGAAGACTGGGTGTTACTCCATGGAACGAGGCGAGGATAACAACGATTTGAGCCGCCGAGACCGCGGTTCATCGGCGCCAGCGTAGCTTTTCCCGCGCCTAGAATCATTCCTACCGGCTGTCAGACATCATCCATCGCCTGACGCATCCCGGCTACCACGGCCGAAACCGCCTGCTGCATGGCTTGCGCGTCGTTTGCCAATTCCCCCATCAGGGAAACCAGGGCGCTACCCACCACCACGGCATCGGCCGTGCGGGCCACTGCCGCTGCGGTTGTCGCGTCCTTGATGCCGAAACCTACACCGATCGGCAAGTTGGTCAGCGCGCGGATGGCGGCGATTTTGTCGTCGAGTTCAGCGACATCCAAGCTGGCCGAGCCTGTTACTCCCTTGAGCGATACGTAATACACATAGCCCTTGGCCACAGCCGCAACCTGACGAATGCGCTCGGCGCTGCTGGTCGGCGCGAGTAGAAAAATCGGGGCGATTTCGGTTTCACCGAGAACGGTCAGCAAATCGTGTGCTTCCTCGGGGGGCAAGTCCACGGTCAACACGCCGTCCACGCCGGCTTCGGCGGCCGCATGCACGAAGTGCCCGTAGCCCATGGCCTCAATGGGATTCAGATAACCCATCAGTACGAGCGGCGTATCCGCATCATCCTGCCGAAAGGCGGTTACCAATTGTAGTACCTGTCTCAATGAAACACCTTGAGCCAGGGCTCGTTCACAGGCTTTCTGAACGACGGGCCCATCGGCCATGGGATCGGAGAAGGGAACACCCAACTCGATAATGTCGGCCCCTGCCTGCACCAGTTTGTGCAGCATGGGTACGGTCAGTTCCGGATGGGGATCGCCGGCCGTGATATACGGTATCAGCGCTTTGCGGCCGGTCCGCCGCAAATTTTGAAAACGGCTGGTTAAGCGGTTCATGACGGCCCTCTATAGCTCAATGCCGTCCAGGGCGGCAATGGTGTTGATATCCTTGTCGCCACGCCCGGATAAGTTGACGACGATGGACTGGTCCGGCCGCAATGTCGGCGCCAGTTTTTTGGCGTAAGCCAACGCATGACTGGATTCCAACGCAGGAATGATTCCCTCGATGCGGGTCAGTTCATGAAAGGCCGCCAGAGCTTCGGCATCGGTGGCGGAAACATAGGCTGCCCGGCCTATGTCCTTGAGCCAGGCATGCTCTGGGCCCACTCCGGGATAATCCAAGCCGGCCGAGACCGAATGCGTGGCCAGGATTTGCCCGTCATCATCCTCCATCAAATAAGTCCGGTTGCCGTGCAGTACGCCGGGACGTCCGGCGTTGAGCGGGGCCGCGTGACGACCACTGCCGATACCCTCGCCAGCGGCTTCGACGCCATAGAGGGAGACTTGGGCCTCGTTGAGGAAAGGATGGAACAAGCCGATCGCGTTGGACCCGCCGCCTACGCAGGCCACGAGTGCATCCGGTAAGCCACCGAATTGCGCCAACATCTGCTCACGGGTTTCCCGGCCGATGACGGTCTGGAAATCGCGGACCATGACGGGGTATGGATGGGGGCCCGCGACCGTGCCGATAATATAAAAGGTGTCGTCCACATGGGTAACCCAGTCGCGCAAGGCTTCGTTGAGCGCATCCTTGAGTGTGCGTGAGCCGGATTCGACGGGTACGACGGTGGCCCCCAGCAGTCTCATGCGATAGACATTCAGGGACTGGCGATGAATATCCTCCAGGCCCATGTAAATGACGCACTCCATACCCAATCGGGCGGCCACCGTGGCGGTCGCGACACCGTGTTGACCGGCGCCGGTCTCGGCGATCACCCGTTGTTTGCCCATGCGTCTGGCCAATAGCGCCTGGCCAACGGTGTTATTGACCTTGTGCGCGCCGGTGTGATTGAGATCTTCGCGTTTAAGGAAAATCTGCGCGCCACCGAGCAGCCCGCTCCAGCGCACGGCGTGATAAAGCGGCGAAGGCCGGCCCACGTAATGCCGCAGGTCGTCATCCAGTTCCGCCAGGAAATCGGGATCGTCTCGGTAACGCAGATAGGCTTCGTTTAATTCCCGCAACGCATCCATCAGGGTCTCGGCGACGAATTGTCCGCCGTAGCGGCCGAAATGGCCGTGTGCATCGGGGAATTGCGCGAAATTGATGAGTTCGTGGTTGTCCGGATTCTCAAACACAGTTGTCGCCCTCTGCCACGGCTTGGATGAAGTTTGTGATCAATGTGGGGTCCTTGATGCCTTTGGCGGATTCCACGCCACTGCTGACGTCGACTGCAAAGGGTCGGTAACGGCGCACGGCTTCCGTGACGTTGTCGCAGTCCAGGCCGCCCGCCAGAATCAGCGGTTGATGTACTTGCGCTGGGATCAGCGTCCAATCGAAGCGTTCTCCGGAGCCTCCGATCCGCGCGCCGCCGAAATTATCCAGCAACAGCCCCGCCGCCGACTTAAATCGCTGGCTGAACAGCGCAATGTCCGGCTGGGTCCGCATCGGCACGGCTTTCAGGTAGGGCAAGCCGAACGCGCTGCAGTCACCGGGTTCTTCGTCGCCGTGAAATTGCAGCAGATGAAGAGGCACTTGGCTAAGCACCTGACGTATCCAGGAACGATCGGCGTTCACGAATAGGCCCACCGTGCTAACGAAGGGCGGAAGCAGGTCTACGATTCCTCGGGCGGTTTCGGTATCGACATAACGTGCGCTGGGTGGGTAGAACACCAGACCGATGGCATCGGCTCCTGCCCGGGCCGCCGCCAATCCATCCTCGGGGCGCGTGATGCCACAAATTTTGACGCGAGTTCGATGAGTTTGCATACGCGGTTATTCTAACAGGGGCTATCCTATCAGCACATGCCTTGGGCGTCTGCCCCTGTGGTGCGGGTGCCGGAGCGAGACGGTCAATCGTTGGCCGCCGATCAGATTTCTACCAAGGGGAAAACTCATGAGCTATTCAGCGTTCGACCTCAGCGGCAAGGTCGCTCTTATCACGGGGGGTAACGGGGGCATTGGACTGGGCATGGCAAAGGCCGTCGCCGCGGCTGGAGCCGACGTCTGTATTTGGGGTACGCGCGCCGACAAGAATGCGGCCGCCGTCGAGCAACTGCAAGTTTACGGTATCCGGGCGGGTGCCTATGTTTGTGATGTCGCTGACGGAACGGCCGTCGCCGCGCGCTTTCAGGAATCGCTGGCGGCATTCGGTCGGGTGGACGCCTGTTTCGCCAATGCTGGAATGATCGTGCCGCCGACTTCGTTTCTCGATATGCGAGCCGAGGACTGGCAGCGCGTCATCGGTGTCAATCTCGATGGCGCATTCCACGTGTTGCAGGCGGCATCCCGGCATATGGTCGAACGCGCCAAGCAAGGTGACGCAGGGGGGCGTCTGATTGCGACGGCCAGTATCGCGGCCATTTCCGGTGCGGCCCGTAATGAACATTACGCGGCGACCAAGGGGGCGTTGCTTTCGGTAGTCAGCGCCTTGGCGGTGGAATTCGCCCGGTACGGGATTACCGCCAACGCATTGCTGCCAGGCTGGGTGGAAACGGCCATGACGGAAGACTTTTTTAATTCGACCAAGTTCTCGGCGGCCGTCAAATCCCGTATTCCGGTCGGACGCTGGGGTAATCCGGAGGATTTCGGAGCCATCGCGGTCTATCTGATGAGCGACGCCAGCGCTTATCATACGGGCGATACAATACGCATCGATGGGGGCTATTGCGTTTTCTGATCGTTGTCGATGAAATACCTGGCTTGACGTCGATAGTCAGCAAACCTATCATTATCCATTCTGTTGCTGCCTTCGGGGTATAGCGCAGCCTGGTAGCGCACCTGCTTTGGGAGCAGGGTGTCGGGGGTTCAAATCCCTCTACCCCGACCATTTTGGTGTTAGGCAGGTTGCCTAGTTAAAGCAAGTACAGACTGCGCCCGTAGCTCAGCCGGATAGAGCATCGGCCTTCTAAGCCGAGGGTCGCAGGTTCGAGTCCTGCCGGGCGCGCCACACCCCAGGCATTGTCAAGGTTTTTTATGGTGGACGTAGCTCAGTCGGTAGAGCCCCGGATTGTGGATCCGGTGGTCGTGGGTTCGAGCCCCATCGTCCACCCCAACTTGATTTCAGCTACAAGGTATGCTCCCATAGCCCTACAATGGGCCGTTAGCTCAATTGGTAGAGCAGTTGACTCTTAATCAATTGGTTGTAGGTTCGAGTCCTACACGGCCCACCATCTTCGCCAAAACCCTGATCGGATACCTGCCTGCGCCGGCTGCACTTTAGCTGTGTCTGTCTGGAGCGCGGGCTGTCTTGTATACTTATCAGCGGCTCATCGATTTAGGAATACACCGCGAAAGTGGCGGAACTGGTAGACGCGCTGGATTTAGGTTCCAGTGGGGCAACCCGTGAGAGTTCGAGTCTCTCCTTTCGCACCATGCCGCAACCTGATGACCATCCACTGGGGTAGCTTCCCGGGCGGTTTCCGGTTAGCCGGATGTTAGCCTATTCAGAGGAAAATCAATGCAGATTTCAGTCGAAGAACTTGATGGCCTCAAGCGGCGGGTGACCGTCCAAATTCCCGCGCAGGACATCGAGCCCAAAATACGGGACCGTCTCGTGACATTGTCCCGGCGCTTGAAAGTCAATGGATTCCGGCCTGGCAAAGTGCCTGTCAAGGTGGCCAAGGGCATGTATGGCGTCCAAGTGCGGGAAGAGATACTGGAAGAGGTCATGCAGCACTCGTTTCAGGAAGCTTTGCTCCAGGAAAAGCTTAATCCGGTGGGAATGCCCCAGGTGGAGCGTAAGGACAACCAGGAGGGTCAGGATCTGGAGTTCAGCGTGACCTTTGAAGTCGTTCCGGAATTCGAAGTTCAGGGAGTGGAAGGTATTCCCGTCGAGCGTCCCCTAGTCCAGGTAACTGAGTCCGACGTGGATACGATGATCGAGACTTTGCGTCGTCAGAATACCCTGTGGAACGACGTACAGCGACCGGCTCAAACAGGTGATCAGGTTACGATCGATTTCGATGGCAAGCAGGGCGGCGAGGATTTTCCGGGTAACAAGGGGGAATCAGTGCCCGTCATTCTGGGCTCGGGCAGAATGCTCAAGGACTTCGAGGATGCTTTGCTGGGTTTGCAAACCGGGGCCGAGACACAGTTCGATATTACGTTCCCGGACAATTACGGTTCCGCTGATATAGCGGGTAAAACCGCTCATTTCACGGTCAAGGTTCACACCGTCGCTGAGCCGGTCCTGCCCGAACTGGACGATGAATTCTTTGCCAAATTCGATGTGCGGGAAGGCGGGCTCGATGGGTTGCGCAAATCGGTTCGAGATAATATGGAACGAGAGTTGCAAGAAAGAATCAAATCACAGGTGAAGAGCCGATTGATGGATGGCCTGCTGACAGCGAATGACATCCTTTTGCCGCAGGCGTTGGTGGATGCGCAAATCGAGCAGATGGCCGAGCAGATGGCCTTCCCGAAGGCAACCAAGGAAAATAGCGAGATGCTCGCCCAACTGAAGTCCGAATTGCTGTCCAAGGAGGCCGGTCGCCGGGCCGCGCTGGGTTTGATCATTTCACGTATGATCAAGGCTAATGACATCCAGCTCGATGAAAGTCGGCTACGTCCCGTTCTGGAGTCGTTGGCATCGACCTATGAGGAGCCGGAGGAAGTTATCCGTTGGTATGAGCAACATCCCAAGGCGATGGAAAGCGTACGTGCTGTAGCGATGGAAGAACAGGTCGTCGATTGGTTGCTGGAGCGCGCCGTCGTTACAGAAAAAGTCAGTAGTTTCGACGAAATTATGAAGCCCTCCCAGGCACCCGCGAACCCGTCGGAGTCAGTATGATGGCTAATGACCCACTCAGCGGCCAAACCACCGCTGCCACGCGGGCACTTAATCTGGTGCCCATGGTTGTTGAACAAACCTCTCGCGGCGAGCGTGCGTATGATATTTATTCACGCCTGCTTAAAGAACATGTCATCTTTCTGGTGGGACCGGTAGAAGATTACATGGCGAATCTGATCGTGGCCCAATTGTTGTTCCTCGAAGCCGAGAATCCAGACAAGGATATTCATCTGTACATCAATTCACCCGGTGGGGCGGTTAGCGCGGGACTCGCCATTTACGACACCATGCAGTTCATCAAGCCGGATGTCAGTACGATGTGCATTGGCCAGGCCGCCAGCATGGGTGCTTTGCTGTTGGCTGGCGGAGCGCCGGGTAAGCGGTATTGTCTACCGCATTCCCGAATCATGATTCACCAGCCGTTGGGTGGATTCCAGGGGCAGGCCAGCGACATCGATATCCATGCGCGGGAGATTCTGCAGACACGTGATCGTCTAAATCGCATTCTGGCCAAGCACACGGGGCAAACCCTGGACAAGATTGCCTCGGATACGGATCGCGACAATTTCATGAGTGGTGCCGAGGCGGCGGAATATGGCTTGATTGATGCTGTACTTTCTCATCGTGGCGCGGCCACTTTACAAAAACCGACGCCGTGAAAACATTGTCGGGCGGTACACAAAATAGCGTGAAATGCGCGCAAAACGAGAAATAAGGTTATTATTTCGGTATTGGGGGCGAAAAGGGAACCGACCAAAGCCGAGGCGGGCGGTATTCGCGATCTTGCAGGGAAGTATGCACGGCTTTTCCTCCCACCTCACCAGGGAAGGATCGGTGTTAACAGCTAACCAATGCGGGGAAATTGATGGGCAAAGATCGAAACGGCAAGAGTAGCGATGATAAGCTCCTCTATTGCTCATTTTGCGGCAAGAGCCAGCACGAGGTGCGCAAGCTCATCGCCGGGCCGAATGTTTTTATCTGTGATGAATGCGTCGAGCTTTGCAACGACATCATCCGTGAGGAGATGGAGGAAAGCGCTCCAGTAGCGAGCAACAAGCTGCCCAAGCCGCAAGAAATTAATCAGGTTCTCAACGAATACGTCATCGGTCAGGAACGGGCGAAAAAGATCCTCGCCGTCGCTGTATACAATCATTATAAACGCCTTGAACTGCATCATAAACGACGCGGTGATGTCGAGGTCTCCAAAAGCAATATATTGCTCATCGGGCCTACCGGTTCAGGAAAGACATTGCTGGCTGAAACGTTGGCGCGTCTGCTCAATGTCCCCTTTACCATCGCCGATGCCACCACCCTGACGGAAGCCGGTTATGTGGGGGAGGATGTCGAAAACATCATTCAAAAGCTTCTGCAGAAATGTGATTACGATGTAGAAAAGGCCCAGAATGGGATTGTCTACATTGACGAGATCGATAAGATTTCACGCAAGTCGGACAACCCATCAATTACCCGCGACGTGTCCGGCGAAGGCGTGCAGCAGGCTTTGCTTAAGCTGATCGAGGGCACCATTGCCTCCGTCCCTCCCCAAGGAGGACGCAAGCATCCCCAGCAGGAATTTCTGCAGGTCGATACGGCGAATATTCTGTTCATTTGTGGTGGCGCCTTCGCTGGCTTAGAGAAGGTCATACGCAGCCGTTCTGAAAAAGGTGGAATCGGGTTCTCCGCCAATGTGAAAAGCAAGGACGGCGAAAAGAGCGTCGGCAAGTTGTTGACCGAGGTAGAGCCGGAAGATCTCATCAAATATGGGTTGATACCGGAATTCGTCGGACGCCTGCCCGTGGTTGCGACCTTGGAGGAGCTGGATGAAGCCGCTTTGGTGCGCATCCTGACAGAACCCAAAAACGCGATTATCAAGCAATTCGTCAAATTGTTCGAAATGGAAGGCTGCGAACTGGAGTTTCGCGAGGATGCGTTGCACGCCATCGCGCACAAGGCCATGGAACGCAAAACGGGCGCACGGGGTCTGCGCACGATATTGGAGCATGTGTTGTTGGATACCATGTATGACCTCCCCAGCATGGAAGGCGTGCGAAAGACGGTGGTTGACGAGGCCGTCATCAAAGGGGAAACCAAGCCGTATTTCATTTACGAAAACGCCGGTCAGCGGCGTGTCGCATCATCGGATTAAGGCACAAAGCACTCGGGGTGCGTGGTTTTCGCACCCCGGTCCCATCGGGAGTAAAGGGGGTATTGATTATCCTGTCGCTTGCCCCCATATCAGTTTCAATGCCCCCAGGAACCTGTTTGCTGCGCAGGGAACTCATAACTCCGCCATTGTGGTTGGGGTTCTGCGGTGAAGCAGACGACGAGTCGATCCACCCGTTATCGAGGATATGAAGTATGCCAATGCCGGTTTTGCCTCTCCGTGACGTCGTGGTCTATCCGCATATGGTCATCCCCTTGTTTGTCGGGCGGGAGAAATCCATACGCGCGTTGGACATCGCCATGCAAAGCGACAAGCGCATCTTGCTCTTGGCGCAAAAAAGCGCGGAAGTAGACGATCCCGGGCTCAAAGATATTTACAATCTGGGGACGCTCTCCAATATCCTGCAATTGCTCAAGCTCCCCGATGGCACCGTCAAAGTGTTGGTGGAAGGTAGCCAGCGGGCACAGGTGGAACAATTTACCGAAACCGGATCGTGTTTTCTCGCTGAAATCGACTTGTTGGAGTCCCTGGTCGAGCCTGATGATGACGATCGGGAGATCGAAGTACTGATGCGGTCAGTGCTCAGTATGTTCGATCAATATGTCAAATTGAATAAGAAAATACCCGCGGAAGTATTGGCCTCACTCACGGGTATCGATGATCCTGGCCGACTGGCTGACACCATCGCTGCCCATACTGGTCTCAAGCTGGAAGAAAAACAGCAAATTCTCGAAATCATCAACCCGCGTGAACGGTTGGAGCATCTTCTCAACCTGGTGGAAGGCGAGATCGACATCCTGCAGGTGGAGAAACGGATTCGCAACCGGGTCAAGCAGCAGATGGAGAAGAGCCAGCGGGAGTATTACCTCAACGAGCAAATGAAGGCGATCCAGAAGGAACTGGGGGATCTGGAAGATGCCCCGAACGAGCTGGAAGAACTGGCCAAGAAGATTGAAACGGCTGGGATGCCCAAGGAAGTCAAGACCAAGGCGACTACGGAACTGAACAAGCTTAAGATGATGTCGCCCATGTCGGCCGAGGCCACCGTGGTGCGTAATTACATCGACTGGCTGGTGAATGTGCCGTGGAAGAAACGCACCAAGATTCGGCATGATCTCGCGGGTGCGGAAACCATACTGGAAGCTGATCATTTCGGGCTTGAGAAGGTCAAGGAACGTATCCTGGAATATCTGGCGGTGCAGCAGCGGGCGCGGAAACTCAAAGGGCCGATCTTGTGCCTGGTAGGGCCGCCTGGCGTTGGTAAAACTTCGTTAGGTCGTTCTATCGCTCGCGCCACCAATCGCAAATTTATCCGCATGTCATTGGGTGGAGTTCGCGACGAAGCCGAAATTCGTGGCCATCGACGGACCTATATCGGGTCGATGCCGGGCAAAATTTTGCAGAATCTGGCGAAAATCGGCACTCGTAATCCCCTGTTTCTGTTAGACGAGATCGACAAGATGTCCATGGATTTCCGGGGCGATCCTTCATCGGCATTGCTGGAGGTGTTGGACCCGGAGCAGAATCACACCTTCAACGACCATTATCTGGAGGTGGATTTCGACCTGTCCGATGTCATGTTCGTGGCTACCGCCAATTCGCTCAATATTCCACCGCCCTTGTTGGACCGCATGGAAGTGATTCGCATACCGGGTTACACCGAGGATGAAAAGCTTAACATCGCAGCGCGCTATCTGGTGCCCAAGCAGGTTCAAAACAATGGCCTCAAGGAAAAAGAGATTGAAATCAGCGAAGCGGCCATTCGCGACATGATACGGTTCTATACTCGCGAAGCGGGCGTGCGTAATCTGGAACGCGAGATTGCCAAGATCTGCCGTAAGACAGTCAAGGAAATCACGCTTGATCCGGGCCATGAAAAAACCTTGATCACCGCGGAAGTTTTGGAGAAATACTTGGGAGTCAGGCGGTTCCGCTATGGGCTGGCCGAAGAGCAGGATGAAGTCGGCCGCGTTACGGGGCTGGCCTGGACGGAAGTTGGCGGTGAATTGCTGATCATCGAGGCGGCCCCGGTGCCGGGCAAGGGCAAATTAATCCATACCGGCAAGCTGGGAGAGGTGATGCGGGAATCCATACAAGCGGCAATGACCGTGGTGAGGAGCCGCGCCCAGAATCTGGGTATCGATCCCGAGTTCCACAATAAATACGACATGCACATTCACGTTCCCGAAGGAGCCACGCCGAAAGATGGACCGAGCGCGGGCATCGGTATGTGTACGGCCTTGGTTTCCGCGCTGACCAAGGTGCCCGTACGGGCCAATGTGGCGATGACTGGGGAGATCACCCTGCGTGGCGAAGTGTTGCCAATCGGTGGACTCAAGGAAAAACTGCTGGCGGCTCATCGCGGCGGTATCGAGACGGTTGTAATTCCCGAGGAGAACCGTAAGGATTTGGCGGAAATCCCCAAGAACATTATCGATAAATTGGAAATCCGGCCTGTGAAGTGGATCGATCAGGTTTTCGATATTGCGTTGCACGAATTGCCAGCCCGGTCAGTTTCGCCTCCCGTGGAAGAAGAACTGAATGCTCAGGATGAAGGTGGCAAGTCGGGAAAACCGGCTGAGACAGTCCGTCCTCACTGAAAATTCGGTTGACACTGGATTGAGAGCCTTGCTATAAGATGCGTCCATTTAGGGGGGTTCGACCTACCGAATCTACCAAGCTCAATAACCATTATAAGGACGGGATGCATGAATAAATCCGAGTTAATTGAGGCGGTAGCCAATTCGGCTGAGCTTTCCAAGGCCGCAGCGGGCAAAGCCGTCGATGCAGTCTTAGACACGATCACAGAAGCCCTGAAGAACGGTGATCAGGTGGCCCTTATTGGCTTTGGAATCTTTTCGGTGCGGGATCGGGCGGCTCGTACCGGACGCGATCCCCGTTCCGGGAATCCTATTAAAATCAAGGCCACGAAAATACCTGCCTTTAAAGCTGGAAAAGGGCTTAAGGACGCTGTAAAATAGAAAATTCGCTAATGGAGGGTGCTTAGCTCAGCTGGGAGAGCATCGCCCTTACAAGGCGAGGGTCGGGGGTTCGATCCCCTCAGCACCCACCAGCAGAAACAATCCGGAGCGGTAGTTCAGTCGGTTAGAATACCGGCCTGTCACGCCGGGGGTCGCGGGTTCGAGTCCCGTCCGCTCCGCCATCTCTCCAACGTCAGTCGCCTCTGATTCCCATTCCCTCTCGACCCAGAGGGTGGGGCGGCCTTCTGATTTCTCTCGATCACCATGCTGCAGACTATCCGAGATCGTGCCTCCGGCTGGGTGGCCTATACAATTATCGGTTTGTTAATCATCCCTTTCGCGCTTTGGGGCATCAATTCCTATTTTGATGGGAGTGGCGTGTTGAACGTGGCCCAAGTTGGCGACATCGAAATTTCCCAGCAGGAATTCCAGCGTGCCTATCAGCAACAACGCCAGCGCCTGCAGGCAATGTTTGGCGGTAATATAGATCCCGCTCTGTTAGATGAAAATCGCATGAAACAGGAAGTTCTTCAACAACTGGTGGATGAAAAGGTGTTGCTGCAGGTTAGCAAGGATGCCGGTTTGCGGGTCAGCGACCAGTACTTGCGGCAAGCCATCGTCGGAACCAGCGCATTCCAGCGCGATGGGACCTTCGATGCCGAGCTTTATAAGCGGTTGCTGGGCGCGCAAGGTTATTCGGAACTGAGTTTTGAAGAGGGCCTACGTAACTCGCTCGCTACCGAACAGCTACGGGGTGGTGTCGCGGATTCAGCTCTGGTTACCGCAAAGGAACTGGACCAAGTGATCGGTTTGTTGACGGAGCAAAGGAACCTACGTTACGTGGTTCTGCCTTTCGCCCCTTACCTTGAAAAGGCTAGCGTTGAGGACAGCGCCATCGAAGCCTATTTCAAGGAGAACCAAAAGCGATTCATGGAGCCGGAGCGGGTACGAGTTTCCTACCTGGACCTGAGTGCGGAACGGCTGGCAGAATCGATTAAGGTGAGCGACGAGGATTTACGGTCTTTCTATCAGGAACAAATCGCTCAATATTCGCTTCCAGAACAACGCAGTGCTTCCCATATCTTGGTGACTATACCCGCCGACCATAAACCGGGTGATGTGGACAAGGCCAAGGCTCAGGCTCAGGAAATCTACACCACGATTAACAGTGGCAATAAAACATTCCAACAAGCCCTGGATGAACTGAAGGCCGCTAAACCATCCGGCATTGAGGTGGGTGATTTAGGGACGATAACGAAGGGAATGTTGGACCCGGCGTTTGAAACCGCGCTTTATGCCCTCAAAACCGTAGGTGACGTAAGTGAACCCATCCAGACTCCTTTTGGTTTTCATATCATCCGCTTGGATGGCATTACCCCAGAGAAGACTAAAAGTTTCGACGAGGTACGTGAGGACGTCACCAAGCAATACCGAGCGCGTCAAGCGGAGACACGATTCTACGATTTGGCTCAAACCTTGACAGATCTAAGCTACGAGCATCCCGATAGCCTGGAACCGGCCGCTCAGGCGTTGGGCCTGAAGATCGAGGAAAGCCCTTGGTTCAATCGGCAAGGCGGTGAGGGTGTGTTGGCCTATCCCAAGGTGGTGACCGCCGCCTTCAGTGAAGATGTTCTGAAGCGTGGCCAAAACAGCGAGCCACTCGAAGTGGAACCCAATCACGTGCTGGTGATTCGTTTGGCGGAGCATCAGGACGCTCAGCCACGGAGTCTGGATGCGGTGCGGGACGATATCGTCAAGCAGTTGCGTACCCAACAAGCTCAACAAAAAATTGCTGAGACGGCGAATACTCTGCGTGAGAAAGCCATTGCGGGTGGGGATCTGCAGGCGCTGGCTGGCGAGTTCGGAGGAGAATTGAAGACAGCCGAAGCCGTTACACGCACCGGTAGCAAGTTGGACAGTGCTATCGTCCGGGAAGCCTTTCGCCTACCTAAACCTGTGGACGGCAAACCCTCGATCAGTGTAGCGACACTGGGTAACGGCGATCGGTCAGTGATCGCCGTTACCCAGGCACAGCCCGGTAAGGTAGAAGATTACCCGGCCGATCAGCGCCAGGCCTTAGCACAACAAATGGCTCAGCAAAGAGGATTGAGTCAGTACGAAAGTCTTGTGGAAAGCCTGCGACAGAGGTTCGACATCGTTACTCATGGCGATCGGCTGTAATAAGCCCCGTTAGAAGTCTGCCATGGCGATGGTGTTGAACCCGCCATCCACATAGACGACCTCGCCCGTGATGCCCGAAGCCAAATCCGAGCAGAGGAAAGCGGCTGTATTGCCGACCTCTTCAATGGTGATGCACCGCCGAAGCGGTGCGCTCTGCTCGAACGCCGCCAGCATTTTGCGAAAATCACGGATGCCAGAGGCCGCCAAGGTACGAATCGGTCCGGCCGACACGGCGTTCACACGTATGCCCTGCGCTCCGAGAGCCTGGGCCAGGTAGCGTACATTGGCCTCCAAACTCGCCTTGGCAGGTCCCATGACGTTGTAATGGGGTACGGTACGGACCCCACCTAGATAACTCATGGTCAGCAAAGCGCCTGAGCGGCCCTGCATCATTGGTAGACCCGCCTTGGCCAAAGCCGCGAAGCTATAGGCGCTTATATCATGGGCAAGCCTGAAACTGTCGCGGGTAACGCTCTCCAAGTAGTTGCCTTGCAACGCTTCCTGGGGAGCATAGGCTACTGAATGTACAATGATATCCAGACCGTCCCAGTGCTGTTCCAGAGACTTAAACAAGGCGGCGATCTCGTCATCGCTGGTAACATCACAGGGCAGGGCGATCTGGCTTCCGCATTCAGCCCCCATCTTTTCGACCCGTGGCCGCAGTTTCTCCGTCTGATAGCTGAAAGCGAGTTCAGCCCCCTGTTTATGCATAGCTTGGGCGATTCCCCAGGCTATGGATCGGTTGCTGGCAAGTCCGATGATTAACGCACGTTTGCCGGCCAGAAAACTCATAGTGAACTCCCGTTTTTTTTTGCTATCGTCTGCAACAGCATTGTACCGATTAATCCATTGTCAAGACCAATGACCCGTTGCCAAGCCCCAAAGATCGTGTTTCAAATCTTGAGTCGTTTCGTGGGAATGCTGCTACTCGTGTGGGTAGCCGGCGTTATTTCCCCGGCCTTCGCTGGCGAGCCTCAGCCCATGCATGGCGTGGCGATGCATGGGGACTTGAAGTATGGCCCCGATTTCACGCATTTCGAATATGCCGATCCGAATGCTCCCAAGGGTGGAGAAGTGCGTTTGGCGGCCGTCGGTGGTTTCGATTCCTTCAACCCCTATATCGTGAAAGGGCAGCCGGCCGCTGGGTTGGGCTTCCTGTTCGAAAGCCTGATGACAAGCAGTGCCGATGAAGCCTTTTCGGAATATGGCCTGATCGCCGAATCGATCGAAATGCCGGATGATCGTTCCTGGGTCATCTTCAATCTTCGACCTCAGGCACGCTTTCATGACGGTTCGGCGATCACCGCAGACGATGTGATTTTTTCCTTCGATATCCTGAAAACCAAGGGGCGACCGCTTTTCAGGTTTTACTATGCGAATGTGGAAAAAGTCGAGAAGTTGGCCGAGCAGCGGGTGAAGTTCACCTTTGCGCCAGGCGAAAATCGGGAATTGGCTCTGATCATCGGGCAGTTGCCGATTTTGTCCAAGCAATACTGGGAGGGACGGGATTTCGATGCGACCACGTTGGAGCCCCCGATAGGCAGCGGCCCTTATCGTATAAAGCAATTTGAGACCGGCCGTTTCGTCGTTTATGAACTTGATGAAAATTACTGGGGCAAAGATCTGCCGGTCAATCGCGGTATCTATAATTTCGGTCGGATGCGCTACGACTACTACCGGGATACCACGGTGGCGTTGGAAGCCTTCAAGGCGGGGGCCTACGATCTGCGTCCGGAGACTTCAGCCAAGGATTGGGCAACGGCCTACGATTTTCCGGCGGTACGCAACGGCCTCGTCAAGACGGAACGATTCCCTCATCAAATGCCCTCGGGCATGCAGGGATTCGCCTACAATCTGCGCCGTCCTTTGTTTCAGGATGATCGGGTGCGCCAAGCCCTGGCCTACGCCTTCGATTTTGAATGGAGCAACCGCAATTTATTCTATGGTCAATACACCCGGACCCGCAGTTATTTCGATAACTCCGAGTTGGCGTCACGCGGTCTGCCATCGAAAGAAGAATTGGTCGTTCTGGAGCCGTTGCGCGCCCAAATACCGCCCGAGGTCTTTACCGAGACTTATGCCCCGCCGGTCAGTGATAGCCCCGAGGGATTGCGCGCCAATTTGCGTAAGGCGCTGGATCTGTTGCAGGCAGCGGGTTGGGTGTTCAAGGATCGCAAGCTGGTCAATGGCCAGACGGGACAGCCATTCGAGTTCGAGATATTGCTCAACCAGCCCAACTGGGAGCGGATAACCCTGCCCTTCACGCGTAATCTGGAACGTTTGGGCATCAATACCCATGTGCGCACCGTGGATTCAGCTCAATATGAAAACCGCTTGAACAATTTTGACTACGACATGATCGTTGATGTGTGGGGTCAGTCCCTGTCGCCGGGTAACGAACAACGGGAGTTTTGGGGCAGCCACGCCGCCGATGCGCCGGGTAGCCGTAACACGGTCGGCATCAAAAATCCCGCCATCGACCAGCTGATCGAAAGCGTGATCGCCGCACCGGACCGGCAGGCCTTGCTGACCTGCGTGCATGCGATGGACAGGGTCTTGCTGTGGAATCACTATGTCATTCCTCATTGGCATATTCCCTATGAGCGACTGGCTTTCTGGGATAAATTCGGCCGGCCCGCCCTAATCCCCATGCAAGGCGTGCAGATCAATGCTTGGTGGGTGGACCCCGCCAAGGCAGCGACTTTGGGCGAACGTGAGAAGACGCTCAAAGCCGAATGATCAAAGGGATGGCTTCGGAAAAATGCGGTCGGGGGCTGTGATCGCGGTGTTGCGTCCGCCGAGTTTGAAGTAGGCATTCACCATGAACGAGAACGACAAGTCATTGTTCTCCGCGGACTCCGATGGCGCTCTGATCGGCGCCATGGTGCAAAGCGCGGTGGATGGCATCATCGTCATCGACGAACGGGGCACGGTGCATATGTTGAATCCTGCGGCGGAACGGATGTTCGGTTATTTGGCCGAGGAGGTCATTGGGCAGAACGTCAAGCTGCTCATGCCCGAGTCCTATCGAGACGAACATGACCAATATCTTCGCAATTACTTGTTGACGGGAGTCAGAAGAATCATCGGGAGTGGCCGGGAAGTCGCCGGACGACGGCGGGACGGCAGTGTTTTTCCCATGTATTTGTCGGTCGGTGAAGTCAGCCTGGGTGAGTGCCGCATGTTTACCGGCATCGTGCAGGATCTGACCGAACGTAAGCAAGCCGAGGAACAGATCGCCCGCCTCAAGCATCGCCAAGAGTTGATTCTGGATGCGGTCGGTGACGGTATTCTGGGCTTGGACGAAGCGGGGACGATCAGCTTTGCGAATCCGGCCGCGTCCGCCATGCTAGGTTGGGAACGGGAACAACTTATCGGTATCCCGCTGCAATTCCTCTGGGTCAGTGACAATCCCGTGCAATGCCCGGCTGAACGGGTGTTGCAGGAGGGTTTGACCTTTCGCAGCGAAGATGGATGGTTCGTCAGACGCAGCGGCGATCGTTTTCCGGTGGCTTATAGCGGTACGCCGATTCGGGAAGATCACCGTATCGTGGGCGCCGTGATCAGTTTTCAGGACATCACGGAACGCAAGCAGACGGCGCAGGAATTGCAACGCATGCGTTCCTATCTCAAGAACATCATCGATTCGATGCCGTCGGTGCTGGTTGGAGTGGACAGCGACGGTCGGGTGGCCGAATGGAATCAGCAGGCGGCCCAAGTCTGCGGTTTGGATGCCGCGCAACTCCGGGGCCGGAAACTCGCCGAGCTGTTCCCTCATCTGGAAGCCCACCAGGAACAGATCAAAAACGCGATTCTTACCCGCACGCCGGTACACAATGAGCGGGTTTCCTTCGATCTGGAGGGACAAACCCGATACGCCGACATCGTGATCTATCCTTTGGTGACGAATGGAACTGCCGGGGCGGTTGTCCGTGTGGATGACGTGACCAATCGGGTATTGATCGAGCAAATGATGGTGCAAACCGAGAAGATGATGTCGGTCGGTGGACTGGCAGCCGGCATGGCCCATGAAATCAACAATCCCTTGAGCGCCGTCTTGCAAAGCTGCCAGAATGTGCTGCGCCGTCTGGCGCCGGAGTTACTGGCCAACCGGCAGGTCGCCGAGCACTTGGGGCTGAACCTCGACACGGTACAAGCCTATCTGGAAGAGCGGGACATACTGAAGTTCCTGGCAGGCATACGCGAAGCCGGTAATCGGGCAAGCCGGATCGTTGCCGATATGCTGTCCTTCAGCCGCCGCAGTAACGCGGAGTTCGGTCCCGCGCCCGTCGCTGACATGCTCGATACGGTATTGCGTCTGGCCAACAGCGATTATGATCTCAAGAAGAACTACGATTTCCGCCGTATAGACATTGTCCGCGACTACGATCCGGCACTGGAGAATATCTGCTGCGACCGAACTGAAATCGAGCAAGTGTTACTCAACCTGATTAAGAATGCTGCCCAGGCGCTGGCTGTGAATAAGCAGACGGTTCAATCTCCACGCATCGTGTTGCGGACCCGTCGAGAAGGCGACGATGCGATAATCGAAGTGGAAGATAATGGCCCCGGTATGGACGATGCCACCCGTCGGCGCGTGTTCGAACCGTTCTACACCACCAAAGTGGCCGGCATCGGGACAGGCTTGGGTTTATCCGTGTCGTTTTTCATCGTGACTGAACAACATCGAGGAGAGATCAGCGTATCCTCCATGCCCGGTCAGGGGGCCTGCTTTATGATTCGTTTACCCGTGAACGGCGGACGGATGGGATAGCCAATTTACTCATCCTATGAATGACTAGCTGATTTAAGGAGTGTAGCAATGAACGAAGGCGCCAAAGACGATTACATTGCCCAAGTCGGCGTGGAAATCGTCAAAAACTCCCTACTGGGGGAGGGGTTGTCCGCTGAGCAATGTGAGCTACTGGCACCCCTGATCCAGGTGCGAGGCTTACGAAGCGGTGAGTTTCTGTTGTACGAGGGGCAAATCGACAACGCGTTGCATGTGATCCTCAAGGGTAAGCTGGAGGTGGTCAAGCAGACCGGGGCAGGCGAGACGGTCACCCTGCATGTGTTACGGGAGGGGGAACTGGCCGGGGAGTTGGGATTCATCGACGGTTTGGAACATAGCGCCGGCCTACGGGCCTTGAACGATTGTGAAGTGCTCAGTCTGGAGCGGGAAAAATTCGAATCGTTGATTCATCGGAATCCCGATTTGGTCTATCAGGTCATGTGCACCATCGTGCGTACGGTACACGGCATTTTGCGGAGAATGAATGTACAATACGTGGAGATGACCAACTATATTTTCAAACAGCACGGCCGTTACTAAACGGCAATCAGTAACCGATTCACCCGTTCGGAACGACCCCGTCGGTTTTTAGGAAGTTGTGGTTATGGTCGATGATAACGCCCCGCGCTCCCCAGTCGCTGATACTCGCACCCTGCTGAGAGAACGGTCCAGGGAGCTGCTCGAACGGCTTATAGACGTGTATCCCGTCGCCTTTTTCCGCCCCTCAGAGCGTAAGATCAAACCCCTCAAGCGTAATATACACAAGGAATTGTCCCCGATCGTACGCGCGTGGGGTTATGAGGTCAGGGTGCTTAAATACACTTTGGGCGGCTATACGCGGCAGTTGCGTTACCAACAGGCGTTGCTCAATGAAACGCAACGGATCGATTTGCAAGGACAGCCTGTGGAGGAAATCAGTGAAACCCACAAGCAACTGGCGCGGGAAAAAGTTCAGGCGATCCTGGCCAAGCGTCGGCCCAGGCAGGAAACACGTCCAAGGAGGGACAAGAAACCCGTGGTAACGATCACCGAGCAGGCTGTCGCGAACTTACAGCAGAAACTCAGCCGTAAAGCCGCTCTCTGAAAAGACAACGGATACAGGGCACACGATAGTGGCAGCGGGACCGACTAATCTTCTGAATGCAGAAAGCGGATGATGTCGCGTCGTTCCTTCTTGTTGGGACGACGGGGGGGAGCGGCGCTCTGCAGCTTATTTTGTTGGACGAGGGTTTCGCGCCGCTGGCGGCTTTCCTCGGTCTCTTCGTACAACAACGCGGCTTGACTGGCCGGGCCTCGTTGCTGAGACAGTCCGATTACCTTAATGACGGATTCATAGGGGCCACGGCGAATAGTCAACAAATCGCCGAGATGGACAGTCCGCGACGGCTTCGGACGGTCATTGTTCACGTGCACCTTGCCGCCGTTGACGGCATCGGTTGCTAGGGAACGGGTCTTGAAAAATCGCGCTGCCCACAGCCATTTGTCCAGCCTGACACGCTCCTCCTCCATCTAAGAACCGTACCGGGATTCTGGCCGTCGGGGCTTAATGATCGTGATCATTGATGTTGACGTGCTGTCGAGACTTCGTCCGGCAGCACGATATTGAGTTCCAACACCTCGCACTCTCCCTCGCGATCCAAATGGACCTTGATCTGGTCCTGTTCGATGGCGACATACTTACGCACCACGTTCAGAATTTCCTGTTTCAATGCCGGCAGGAAGTCAGGATTTTTGCGCCGGCCGCTGCGTTCATGCGCGACGATAATCTGCAACCGCTCCTTGGCGACGGCCGCCGAGCGGTTGCGGGGGGTACGGAAGTAATCGAAGATGCTCATTCCTCAACCCCCCTTGAATAGGCGCTGGAAAAAATTCTTCTTCTCGGCGGTAATGAAACGGTGCGGCAAATCTTTACCCAGGAAACGGTCAACCAGATCGCCATAGGCTTTCCCCGCCTCGCTGGTTTCGTCCAGAACGACGGGCACGCCAGCATTGGATGACTGCAAGACGCTGCGCGATTCGGGAATCACGCCTAACAAAGGAATACCCAGGATCTCCAAGACATCTTCCACCGTCAGCATGTCACCGCGATCGGCACGATCCGGTGCGTAACGGCACAACACGAGATGCTCCTTGACGGGCTCGTCGCCCTGTTCGGCGCGGCGCGATTTACTGGCCAGGATGCCGAGTATGCGATCCGAATCCCGCACGGATGACACTTCGGGGTTGGTCGTAATGAGGGCTTCGTCGGCAAAATAAAGCGCCATGTGCGCACCGCGTTCGATACCGGCCGGGGAATCGCAAACGATGTAATCGAAATCCTGCTGGTGCAATTCCTTGAGGATACGCTCGACGCCATCGGCGGTAAGCGCCTCTTTGTCCCGAGTTTGCGAGGCGGGCAGAATAAACAAATTCTCAACCCGCTTATCCTTGATCAAAGCCTGGTTGAGATTGGCTTCGTGATTGATGACGTTGACGAAATCGTAAACGACACGGCGTTCACAGCCCATGATGAGGTCTAAATTGCGCAGGCCGACATCGAAATCGATGACGGCGGTCTTGTAGCCGCGCTGCGCTAAACCGGTGGCAAAACTGGCGCTCGTGGTGGTTTTGCCAACGCCTCCCTTACCGGATGTGACAACAATAACTCTCGCCAAACTCTTTTCCTCCTAGCATTCGCAGAGAACAGAAACCAACCCGTTATCCATTATTTATACAAAGGGCTGATAACAAGCCGATCTTTTTCGAGATAAATCTGTACGGGTTTGTCGCGGTTGTCTTTGTACTGCTCTAGCTCCTCGATGAAATTCCATTGACCGGCGATGGAGACGAATTCCGCCTCTAACGAGTGACAAAATATCCGCGCTTCGGTATCACCCGTGGTGCCCGCCAGCGCCCGTCCCCGTAAGGTGCCGTAAACATGGATATTGCCGGCGGCGAGGATTTCGGCGCCGGCGCTGATCGGCCCGAGCAGAATAAGATCCCCGTCGGGGACGTACACTTGCTGACCCGTGCGTATCGGGTGGGTTATGGTTCGATTATGCCGTACAGGCGCCGTTGGCGGCGATTCCGCGGCTGCCTTATCGCTGACTTTAGCGGGAGCGGGGCGTTGTTCCGGCAAAATGGGAATACCGGCGCGCAGGGCCGCGCTTTGCAGTTGCGCGTTGCCATGACGCACGCCGACCGGAATCAGCCCATGCTGACGCAATAAATCATGCAGAAACGCGAAATCCGGAACAACGGTGGAATCCAGTGCCTCCAGGTCGATAACGAGCGGCAGATTCTTGAAAAAATCGGGGGCTTGGCGTGTCTTCTGCTCGAGATGATGGGCAATAGCTTCGCCATCAGCCTTGCGCAGGTGCATGACCGTCAAAGTAAACAGACTGCCCTTCAGTTCGAATGGGGAGGATTGCTCAGCCTGGAATCTCGTCGCTGATTCAAGTCCCATGATGCGTCATACGCACAATCGCTGCGCTCCATTAGCCTTTTTATTCTGCACCGCTAGACTTTATACGCTCTGCAGGGGCACTGCAAGGGGCGGTGCTCGACATTGAAAACGCGGACAGTTAGGGTAGAAACGAATGTTTTCGAGTCCATATTATTTCCCGAAAAACCTTTTGTTAAGGGTTTCGCAACCATGCTAAACCGTACCGTTCCCTATGCGTTCGCGAAGCGACATGGGGTGCTGCCCCTGGAGACCAACGAAGGCTCGGTGAAGGTCGCTTACCGTCCCGGTATCAGCCATCTTAGCCTGGTGGAATTACGACGGTTTCTGGCTCTGCCGATACAACTCGACGCGGTGACGGCGGAAACCTTCGAGAGTCTGTTGCAAAACGTTTACGAAGGCGGTACCGGCGCGGCTCGCATGATGGAGGATTTGGGCGAAACCCTGGATCTCAGCCAGGTTGCCCAACAATTGCCGGAGCCCGAGGATCTTCTCGAAAGCGCCGATGACGCGCCGATCATCCGCTTGATCAACGCCTTATTGACCGAAGCCATCAAGGAAAATGCCTCGGACATTCACATCGAATCCTTTGAACACAGTTTGCTGGTGCGCTTTCGCGTGGATGGCTTGTTGCGGGAGATATTGCAACCGCCGCGCGCCTGGGGAGCTTTGCTGGTCTCGCGCGTGAAAGTCATGGCGCAATTGGATATCGCCGAGAAGCGATTGCCTCAGGATGGCCGGATATCGCTGCGACTGGCGGGACGGCCCGTGGATGTGCGCGTTTCCACCATCCCCTCCGGGCATGGCGAGCGGGTCGTATTGCGTCTGCTCGATAAGCGCGAGGGACGCTTGAACCTTCCGCAATTGGGAATGGAATCCGCCGCCGAAGTTCTCTTGGACAAGCTGATTCATCGGCCTCACGGCATACTTCTGGTGACCGGTCCCACCGGTTCCGGCAAGACGACTACCCTGTACGCGGCGCTCAGCCGTTTGAACGAGCGCCAGCGCAACATCATGACCGTGGAGGACCCCATCGAATATTACCTTGACGGCATCAGTCAGACCCAGGTTAACAGCAAGGTGGAGATGAGTTTTGCCAGGGGATTGCGAGCCATATTGCGGCAAGACCCCGATGTGGTCATGGTCGGTGAAATCCGCGATCTGGAAACGGCTGAGATTGCCGTGCAGGCTAGCCTCACCGGTCATTTGGTGCTATCGACCCTGCACACCAACAGTGCGGTGGGCGCGATTACCCGCTTGCGGGACATGGGCGTCGAACCGTTTCTTCTGTCCTCCAGCCTGATCGGCGTATTGGCGCAGCGTCTGGTGCGGGTGCTCTGCCCACGGTGCAAACACCCCCAGCCCCCCGGCGCGGCGGAGATCCAGCTATTGGGATTGGACGACGACAGCCGTATTGATCTGTACGCGCCAGCCGGTTGCGACTATTGCAATCAATCGGGTTATCGCGGTCGGACCGGCATTTTTGAATTGGTGGAGATCGATGCGCAGATGCAAACCATGATTCACGAAGGGGCCGGCGAGCAGGCGCTGGAACGGCATGCCCGTGCGCGTACGCCCAGTATTCGCGACGATGGTCGGCGCCGCGTGTCGGTCGGGATCACGTCGGTGGAAGAACTGGTTCGCGTAACGCACGAAGACTGACGCTATGCCGGCTTACCGCTTCGCCGCCTTGGATGCGCAAGGACAGACCCGCAAAGGATCGCTGGAAGGCGACACGCCGCGCCAGGTCCGGCAGATCCTGCGGGAACGTGGGCTGACTCCGATCCAAGTCGAGGAAATCGCGGGACACTCCCAGGCGAAGCACGATCGACGACTGGGTCGGCTGCGGCGCGTTAGTGCGACTGAACTCGCCCTGATCACTCGCCAACTGGCGACCCTGGTCAATTCCGGCTTGCCGTTGGAACAGGCGCTTGGCGCCGTGGCGCAACAGGCCGACCGATCGCGCTTGAGCAGCTTGCTGTTAGCGGTGCGTTCCAAGGTGTTGGAAGGCCATACCCTGGCGACGGCATTGGGTGAATTTCCAGGCGTTTTCCCGGAGTTGTACCGGGCGACCGTGGCGGCCGGCGAACAATCCGGACATTTGGATGTGGTCTTCGAACGCTTGGCTGACTATACCGAAGCCCGCCAACAACTGCGGCAGAAAGTCGGGTTGGCTTTGTTTTATCCGGCCTTGCTGACCACGGTCGCGCTGTTGATCGTAATCGGTCTGCTGACTTACGTCGTTCCGCAAGTCGTTCAAGTGTTTGCCAGTATCGGGCAGAAGCTTCCTCTGTTGACCCGGCTCTTGATCGATCTCAGCGCCTTTTTCCAAGCCTACGGCTGGCTGATGTTGCTCGTGTTGATGGGGGGAGTCATCGGTTTCGGCTATGCGGTGCGCCGCCCCGACGTCCGCCGTCGGGTGGATCGCGGGTTGTTGCGCCTGCCGTTGCTGTCACGGTTGATTCGCGGAATCAACGCGGCCCGCTATGCCCGCACCTTCAGCATTCTCATGGCCAGCGGCGTGCCGGTACTGGAAGCGTTGAGGATCTCGGCACAGGTCATCGATAACCTGCCCATACGGGAGGCGGTGGAACAGGCGGCCATCAAAGTGCGGGAAGGTTCGAGTCTGAACGCCGCTATCGCGGCCAGCGGCTATTTTCCGGCGATGACGGTGCAACTCATCGCCAGCGGGGAGGCCAGCGGTCGCTTGGAAGCCATGCTGGAACGCGCCGCCATTCAGCAGGAGCGGGAAACCGAAACCTTGATCGCGGCGCTGCTGGGCGTCTTCGAACCCGTTTTGATACTGCTGATGGGAGGCGTGGTGCTGACCATCGTGCTGGCCATCTTGTTGCCGATCTTCGATTTGAATCAATTGGTGCACTGACGGTTCAATTCCAGTATCCATCCAATTGCCTCGGGCCGCACGGCAAACTCCGCCGCGATCCACCCGTCCACCACGGCCACCAAGGCTTCATCGGCATACAACAACGGAAGACGATCGCGTTCCCAGGGCGGAACGCCAGCTTCCTGCCACAGCTTCTTCAAGGAGTGGACCTGTTTTCGTCCGACGGGACGCAGGCATTCGCCACCGTGCCGGAAGCGAATGCTCAGCGCCCTTCCATTCAGCTTATCGGGATCGATGGCCTGGCCCGCCTGCCGGCGCCAGTGTAGAAAGCCGATACCGGGGATGTGGCATTCGCTGTCGGATAGATACAAAGAAAAATGAGAGTCGGGCACCGGGGGAGGCCGGGGTGTCATGGCGTATAGGCGTTGCCGGTAACGGCGGACTTCGCAACCCGGCCAGTGGACCAGCGGGCGGCGATCGGATGGTGCGGCGATGACCTCATGGACAATCCGTGCCAGTTGTACCGCCGTCGGTGGCGGCAAATGCAAATCTCGTAACCAGTGACGCAGAACATTGCGCAGGCGGGGTTCGTCCAACTCCTGCAAGGCTGGAATCAGCAAACAACCAGTATCGTCCTCGCAACGCGTTGGGTGCAAGTCGGCGGTGGCCAGCGTATCCAATAATTCGGCCGCTTCGCCGCATAACCGGGCGGACCGGGCCAGGGTGCGCGCGCTAGCTGGCCAACGGCTTTTCAGGAGCGGGAGAATGTCGTGCCGCAGAAAATTACGATCGGGTCGCCGATCGGCATTGCTGGTATCGTCTATCCATTGCAGACCGTGGCTTTGCGCATAGTCGGCGATTTCCGCCCGTGGGATCTCCAGCAGCGGACGCCAAAGCCAACCTCGGCCCAGCCGGGCAGCCATCGGCATGGCTGCCAATCCGCTGGGGCCGGACCCGCGCAGCAATTGCAACAACAGCGTTTCGGCCTGATCGTCTTGATGATGGGCCGTCAAGACGGCCGTATCGGGTTGCAATTGGCTTTGTAAAGCGGAATAGCGGGCATGGCGCGCCGCGGCTTCCGGGCTTTCTCCAGGTTGGGGCCGAGCGTCGACTGTCAGAATCCGCAAGGGGATATCCAGTTGCTCACAGATCACGCGACAATGCTCGGACCAATGCGGGGCTTCGGAATGCAGGCCATGATTCACGTGTACTGCACTCACGGAGCGATTCTCCGCCAGCGGTCGCTGACCAGCCAGCCAGCACAGCAGAACATGGGAGTCGATCCCGCCGCTGTACGCCACGAGCAAATGCCGAATCGCCGGATGCTCGGCCAACAGCGATTGCAGATCGATCCCTGCGCGGTTCAGAGCAAGCCTCGGGTGGTCGTGGCGGCCGCCGGATTCAAGGCTTGAATATGCCGGGCCGCATCAAACGCTTATAGCGGCGGTCCAGTAACTCATCGCGGTCCAGTGACTCCAACTCCTTGAGCGCCTGGGTTAGGGCGCTTCCCAATCGTTGGGCTATCAACGCCGGATCACGATGGGCCCCTCCTAAAGGTTCCTCGATGACTTCGTCGATCAGAGTGAGCTGTTTCAACCGGCTGGCGGTGATGTTCATGGCCTCTGCGGCTTCCGGAGCCTTGTCGGCGCTTTTCCAAAGGATCGACGCGCAGCCTTCCGGGGAAATCACGGAATAGGTACTGTATTGCAGCATCAACAGCCGATCTCCTACGCCGATGGCCAGCGCACCGCCGGAACCGCCTTCGCCGATCACCGTGCAAATGATGGGAATACGCAACTGGGCCATGACTATGAGATTTTTCGCGATAGCTTCGCTTTGCCCCCGTTCCTCCGCGCCGATACCGGGGTAGGCCCCTGGCGTATCGATGAAGGTCAATAGCGGTAATTGGAAGCGCTCGGCCATCTGCATCAAGCGCAGTGCCTTGCGATATCCTTCCGGGCGCGGCATGCCAAAATTCCGGTGAATCTTTTCCCGAGTGTCGCGGCCTTTCTGGTGCCCGATAACCATGACTGAGCGTCCGCCGAAACGGGCCAGTCCTCCGACGATGGCGTGATCGTCGGCGTAGGCCCGGTCGCCGTGCAGTTCCTGAAAATCCGTGAATAGACGATCCAGATAGTCCAGCGTATAGGGGCGCAGCGGATGGCGGGCGATCTGCGCCACCTGCCAGGCGCTGAGGGAGGCGAAGATCGACTCGGTCAGCGCCCGGCTTTTGGCCTCCAGGCGGGCCATTTCATCGCTGATGTCCAATTCCGTGTCGCTGCAGAGAAAGCGCAGTTCCGACAGTTTGTCTTCCAGTTCGGCGATGGGTTTTTCGAAGTCCAGGAAATTGGGATTCATGGTGATGATCGTTTTATCCCGTATATCACCGATAATCGGTTGGGGGGAAATTAGGGGCGGAAAAGAGGATCATACGGATATGGAGTCCCGCGACGCGAATTTCAAGAATAGGCCAGGCCGCCGCGCGATGTTCAATGGATTATCATGCTGATACACAACATATTTAATAAAGTTCAAAGCACCAGTTCGGGGAGAAGACATGCGCCCATTATTTTGGATAGTACCCATAGCCATCTTGTGTGCCTTAACGGCCTGTCAGACCACGCCGCCGCCTCCTGAGACGGTGGCCGTCGATGAGAATCTCAGCGTCCGCGAGTATATCCAACGTGGAATGCGTTATCTGGAAGTCGGCGACGAGACCCATGCCCGCAGCGATTTCGGCAAGGCGTTGGAAAAAGAACCCAACAATCGCACGGCCCAAACGATGCTTGAACAGATCGACGCCGATCCGGAAGCTTATCTGGGCCGCGAGCATTTCACTTACACGGTGCAGCGGGGTCAAGCCCTATCCGTCATTGCCCAACGCTATCTCGGCAGTTCCCAGAAGTTTTATATCTTGGCTCGCTATAACGGAATCACCAATCCCAGCCAAATCGAGGTCGGTCAACAACTCAAAATACCTGGAAAACCCCGAGCGGAACCCGCCCCGCTCAAGCCATCGGAAGAACCTCCGGAAGACCGTGCAGCAACGCGCGAACGGCCGGAGCCGGTCCGGCCCAGCTTGGAATCGCCGCCGGTGGCCGCGGATGACGCAAGCAAGGTCGTCCCCGCCATGGCGGAACCCGGAGGGCCCGTCGAAGCGTCCGGGCCAGCGGTCCAAACAGCGGATGAAACGGCCGTGGTGACCGAAACGATTCCGCCGGCCGCCCCGGCGCCGGTAGCGAGCTTACCCGCCCCGGAAAGTTTGCCATCCAAGCAAGACGCCGAAGCGGAAAGGCTTTATCAACGTGGCGTCGCGGAATATCAGGCCGGACAATTGGAGAAATCGTATGACACGCTAAACCAAGCCTTGCGTCTGGACCCGCAAAATACCGCGGCCCGTCAACAGGTCGCGGTGGTCAAGCCCGCGTTGGTGGACAAGTATCACAAGCAGGCGTTGGTGTTGTACAAAGAGCAGCAGAACATGTGCGGCGCGATCAGAGCCTGGGACAAAGTACTGGCTTTGGACCCGAATCACAGTTCGGCTTTGACATATCAGGATCGCGCCCAGCGCATTGCGACCAAGCTGGGACAGAAGTGCCGCTAATCCGGGTCGTGGTTCGGCGGCGAGGCTTGCCCCGCGTTGAACTTGGTCGAGGAACGGTGCCGTTTGAGCGTGCTCACGTCGAATTGCACTGTGCTGTCGTTGACGTCACGTTCGGAAGTCTGCGGGGTTTCCGCGGCGTCGCCGGAACTGTTTTCGAGCGTGATGCGGCTGTGTTGGAGAAACTCGGCCAGATGATTGAATGTCAGGAAAATGCGGCCCACTTCATCGTCCCGGTTTTCGACGATTCGACATTCGTAGCGCCCCCACACCAGCTCCGTCAAGGCTTGTCCGAGTATGCGTAGCGGTCGGCGCAAGCGGGCCGCGAGCAAATAGGATAGGAAACCGCTAGCGAGGACCAACGCGACGCCTTGCATGATCAGCGTGGCCAACAGAGCGTTTTGGCCCGTGGGCGCCGTCAAGCCGAGATGGATGCGGCCGATTTCCGCCTGTTGGAACAGAATCGGTACTTCGAAGTGCAGGAATTCGCCTTCCGGTAAGGTGACGCGGTAGACACGACCGTCATCGGTTTCCCTCAGCAATTCACCGGACTGCAATCCAATCCGGGCCTGATCGACTCCGGCGGGATCGGTGCTGCCGCGCATGCGTCCTTGTTGATCGGTGATGCTCAAATAGCCGACGACTTGTTCCCGGCCGATACCTTCGGCGACCATCTGTATTCCCACCCAGTCTTCGAGCAGGACCGCATCGGCGTTTTCCACCGCCAGCAGCCTGGCTAGGGAAATACCTTGTTCGACCAGTTGGCTGGTCAGAATACGCGTGTGCTGCTGATAGATGAGCAGGCCCCCGAGCAGGGAAATCAGCGCCATGGTTCCGGCAATCAGCAAGGTCCAGCGCGCCCGTACCGACACCCTGGGCAACGAAAATGAACCCGGCTTGGCTGAGGATGGCGCTTGTTCTCCCCTATCCGACATATTGCGAACCTTTCCTGGAGTTATTGGGTCAAGGTTTATTGTAACGTGGCTTGCGCGGGGTATGTCACTCATCGCAGGCCGGTTTTTTCCCACTAGGGTGATTGTGGATGGATTCTCTTAGGCAATTGACGTTGGGCGCCGCCGTCGGAGAGGCCGTGCTGGGTCGGAAAATCGGCGCCCGCGCCGCCCTGTGGAGCGGGTTGTTCGGCACACTGCCTGATCTGGATGTGCTTGCCAAGCCTTTTATCGCGGAAATCCAGAAATTGGCCGTGCATCACGGCATTACCTACTCGCTGGCCATGGTGGCGTTAGGTTCGCCCTTGGTCGGATGATGTCCACGCGTATGCTGGGCAAGCCGTATCCAGCGATTTGAGTGGCCCTCCACTTCATGGCGTCATCCCGGAAAAACCTGCATTGCCGAAGCGTTGGCGGGTGATATGCTTTAACCAGTAAGTCGTAGCATCGCGGTGTGTCAGTCAACTTTCTGACATTGCTGTTAGTTGCTGATATTGGTCCACTCAGAGGGGCATGTCATGAGTAAGATTCAGGAGCAGGTGGGTGAGCACGTTATCGTCCGCTATGTGGCTAAACGGTGTATTCATGCCGCGGAGTGCGTCAAAGGGCTGCCCCAGGTTTTCGACGTAAAACGCAAACCCTGGATCGATGCAAATGCGGCCTCAGCCGACGCCATCGCGGAGGTGATCAGCCGCTGTCCTTCAGGCGCGCTGCAGCTCGAACGTTTGGACGGCGGTCCCGGCGAGATCGTCAGTGCGATCAATTCCGCCAAACCCGTCAACAACGGCCCGCTCCAATTTCGGGGCCGTCTGGAGATTTTGACGCCCAACGGTGAGGTCGTCGCCACCGATACCCGCATGACGCTGTGCCGATGTGGATTGTCGAAAAACAAACCGTTTTGCGATAACAGCCATGCCAAGAGCGATTTCAAAGACTCGGGCGGATTGGGTAGCAACGTGACCAAAGCCTCCGAAACGGTGGCCAAGGAACCGGCTCTTAAAATCACCCCGACCAGCCACGGACCTCTGGCCTTGCGCGGTCCACTGGAGTTGATCAGTAGCGACGGCAAGACGCGCTATCGGTGTGATCGGGCTTTTCTTTGCCGTTGCGGGGCGTCTAAGAACAAGCCTTTCTGCGATGGTAACCACAAGTTGATCGGTTTTTCCGATTAACCCGCTTCCCTGTTAAGCCCGCCGGGTGATCCCGGTGGGCGGTGGATCGGCCCTGCAGACATAGCAGACATAAAAGGCGACTGGTCCATCGGAAAATTCCGGTTTTCCCCGCATTCATCGTGTAATCTCACGCGGCGATATACGCTGTGCCAGCTGGGCTTGTTCGATCGGTTTCCGCAATGATTCGTGGAATTCCCCATTGTCTCATCGGGGCGCTGAATGAGTCGGCTTGCGAATCATGGGACGAACTCCGTGCGGAAGCGGCGGAGTCATCAAAAACTGCTCGGTAATGAGGAGAAACGATGTACGGACAAGGTATTTTGGGCCTGATCGGTTTTACGGCGGTGGCTTGGCTGATCAGCGAAAACCGCCGGGCCGTGCGCCTGAAACTGATTGTGACGGCCCTCGCTCTGCAGATCGCTTTGGCCCTGATGATGCTCAAACTGCCTCCTTTCCAGGCCCTGTTTCTGTGGCTCAATCAGGCCATTCTCGCCCTGGAGGTCGCAACCCGTTCCGGAACCGCTTTTGTGTTCGGCTTTCTTGGAGGGGCGGATCTGCCCTACGAGGAAATCCACGCGGGAGCTAGTTTCGTGCTGGCCTTTCGCGCCTTGCCCTTGGTGCTCGTCATCAGCGCCCTGTCGGCATTGCTGTTCCACTGGAATGTATTGCCGCTGATCGTGCGCGGTTTCGCCTGGGCTTTGCAACGCAGTCTGGGTGTCGGCGGTGCGCTGGGAGTGGCGGCGGCGGCCAATATCTTCGTCGGCATGGTGGAAGCGCCGCTGATCATCCGGCCCTATCTCGCGCGCTTGACCCGTGCTGAACTGTTCACTGTAATGACCTGCGGCATGGCCACCATCGCGGGCACCGTCATGGTGTTTTACGCAACGGTATTGGGTCGCGTATTGCCGGACGCGATGGGTCAGATTCTCACCGCTTCCCTGATCAGCGTGCCGGCGGCGATTATGATCGCCGGCCTGATGGTGCCCGAGACCGAGGAGGCCACGGCAGGGAGTTTGGCCATACCGCGTCAGGCGAGCAGCAGTATGGATGCCGTTACCCAAGGCACGATATCGGGAATTCGCTTGCTGGTGACCATCGTGGCCATGCTGATCGTTTTTGTCGCGTTGGTGGAACTGGTCAATCAGATCCTGGGCGCCTTGCCGACGGTCGATGGTAAAGCGATCAGTCTGCAACGGATATTCGGCTGGCTGCTGGCGCCGGTTGCCTGGTCGATGGGGATTCCCTGGCAAGAAGCGACTACCGCCGGGCAGTTGCTGGGGATCAAGGTCGTTCTCAATGAGTTGCTTGCCTATTTGCAATTGGCTCGGTTGCCGGCGGACGCGCTCAGCCCGACCAGTCGTCTGATACTCGTCTATGCGCTGTGCGGCTTCGCGAATTTCGGCAGTCTGGGCATTATGCTGGGTGGGATGACCAGCATGGCGCCGGAGCGGCGCGCGGAAATCGTCGCTTTGGGGCCTAAGTCCATCATTTCCGGGCTGTTGGCTACCTGTATGACGGGCGCGGTCATCGGCTTGCTGGTCTGACTCATCGTAAGAGGGCCCATGTCCCTATCCGTTTTTCGCCCGCCGCATTGCATTCGGCGCCTACCCATTTGCGGCTAAAATGAACGGCCGTCGCAAACTATTTATGAACGATTATGAAATACTGGGGCCCCAAGGCGGTTCCGCCGCGTAACGGGTGGGATTGGTTGCGCCAGGGCGTGTTGTTGCTTATGCACCGCCCCGCTGTTTTTATCGCTATCGCGTTACTGGCTCCGGCTGGTAGTCTCGTGCTGGTCAATCTGCCCGTGTGGACCTGGTTCACCGGTCCCAGCGGCTGGCTGGCCGTGGTGTCGAACTTGATTTGCTATGGCCTGCCGCTGACGTGCACCGTCAGTTTGGCCTGCGGATTCGCCCGAGTCGTCAATCAGGAACGCTTACCGCGCTGGTCGCAGGTGCTGAACCCAACGGCGGGGCGGGTATTGACGAATGCGTCCCTGTTTCTGTTTGCGCTATTGTTGCAAGGCTATCTGGTCGCCTATCTGCTGCGCGGACTGGTGGCCCCCCAGGTTCTTTCGGCCTTTTCCGACGCCATTTTCTCGCCTGCCGATCCTTCCTTCGGCATGGCGGAAAGCCTGCTCGCCACGCAGCTGGGGTTGCTCGGCGGCTTACTGGTGGTATTTCAGTTTCTGGGCGCTTGTTTCGTGCTGCCTTTGCATTTGTTTCGGGAATTACCTCTGCAAGTGAGCTGGCGTCAAAGTTTTCTGGCCGTGCAGCTCAATCCGTGGTTGCTGCCGGTTCTGGGACTGGCCGGCGTGGCCCTGCTGTTGCTTTCGTTTTCCAAAACCCTGTCGGTAGTGGCGCAGATTCTGGCCTTGCCTCTACCGGTCCTGCTGGGCGTGGTGTTGTATCTGGCCTGGCTGGATCTATTCCAAGGTGGAGAAGAATCGGCTATGCCCGATTCCGAAGCACCGGCCTAGCGCGGACTGGAGACTATGATTGCCACGGAACGTTCCTGCATTCTGCTGATTGAGGACGAACCGGCCATCGCGGACACGGTCGTCTATGCCTTGCAGACCGAAGGTTTCGAGCCGCTGTGGCGCATGACAGGTCAGGAAGGTTTGCTGGCTTTCCGTGAGCATGGGCCGGCGCTGATCATACTTGACATCGGTCTGCCGGATGCCAGCGGCTTTGATTTATGCCGCGAACTACGGCGTATCCGGCCGGCGCCAGTGATTTTCCTGACAGCGCGGGCATCGGAAATCGATCGTGTGGTCGGTCTGGAAATCGGCGCGGATGATTACGTGGTGAAACCGTTCAGTCCGCGCGAACTGACCGCCCGAGTCAAAGCCGTGCTACGCCGCACCTTGGGCTCCCAAGCAGACCACCCATCGCGGGAGACGGCCGTATCCGCGCAGGCCTTGTTCGAGATTAACGAAGAGAGCTGTGAAATTCGTTACGACGGCCAAGTCCTCATCTTGTCCCGGTACGAATATCGTTTGCTGCAGGTGTTGCTCAAACGTCCCGGCCGCATTTTCTCGCGGGAAATGTTGTTGCAACAGGTGTGGGACCATCCCGATCACAGCCTGGATCGCACGGTGGATACCCACATCAAAACGCTGCGCGCCAAGCTGCGCGCCATCAGGCCGGACGATAACCCCATCAAGACCCATCGCGGCTTCGGCTATTCACTGAGCCTGGAATCGTGAAAATCCGCACGCGGATTTTTCTGGTATTCGTACTCGTGGTGGCCGGAGGATTTTATTTCCTGGTCCAATGGCTGGGCAATGATCTGCGCCCGCGTTATCTGGAATCGTTGGAGGAACCGCTGGTGGACATGGCCCATGTCCTGGCCGAGCTGCTGACGCCGGAATTTACGGCGGAACGACCCGATACCGCGCGGTTGCGGGAGATTTTCGAGCGGATTTATCAACGGCGTTTCAGCGCGCAGATCTACGCTTTGGAGAAGCAGCGCGTCGATATGCGTGTCTATGTCACGGATGCGTGGGGGATCGTGTTGTTCGATTCCGATGCCCGCCATGACGAAGGCCAGGATTATTCCCGCTGGAACGACGTGCTGCTGACCCTGCAGGGTCAATACGGCGCCCGTTCCTCGGGGGAAGACCCGCTGAACCCGGAAAGTACAGTCTTGTACATCGCCGCGCCGATTTACCGCGGGAATGACATCGTCGGTGTGGTCAGCGTCGGCAAGCCGGCCCGCAATGCCGATCAATTCATCGCCTTCGCCAAGCAAAAGCTGGCGGTCGGCGGGCTGGTCGCCGCGCTCGGCGTACTGGGTCTGGGTCTGGTGCTGTATACCTGGGTCAGCCTGCCCTTGCAAAAACTCACCCGCTATGCCCAGGCCATCAAGGCCGGTCAGCGAGCCGCCTTGCCTTCCCTGGGGCGCAACGAGATCGGTTTGATGGGTACCGCCATGGAAGACATGCGGGTTGCCTTGGAAGGCAAGGACTATGTCGAACGCTATGTGCAATCCCTCACGCATGAACTGAAAAGCCCGCTGGCGGCCATCCGTGGAGCAGCGGAACTGTTGGAGGAGGAGATGCCGGCGGTTCAGCGCCAACGCTTTTTGACCAATATCCGCACCGAGACGCAGCGCCTGCAGGATTTGGTCGACCGGGTGCTGGAACTGGCCAGTCTGGAAAAAAGACAGCGTCTGGAAAAATTGGAACCGGTCGATTGGCAAGCCTTGCTAAGCGAGGTCGTCGCCAGCCTGGGACCGTCGATCACGCTCAAGCGGATACACATGATCTGCGATTCGCCCGCCTCACCGGCGGAAATGCGAGGAGAACGCTTTCTGTTACGCCAGGCGGTGACTAATCTGCTGCGCAACGCCGTGGAATTCTCGCCAGACGGCGGACGAGTCGAAATGATGGCCTATGTTGAGAACGGTTGGCTGATCACCCGCATCGCCGATGACGGACCCGGCATTCCGGACTATGCGCAGAGCCGCGTCTTCGAGCGTTTCTATTCGCTGCAGCGTCCGGACGGTGGTAATAAGGGTACGGGCCTGGGCCTGAGTTTCGTCAAGGAAGTGGCGGAACTGCACGGTGGCGGTATTACCTTATCCAATCGGGAAGGCGGTGGCGCGGTGGCGATTTTGCGCCTGCCCCTGACCGGACAGGATGCCGTGAAACCGTCCTCGGACCCGCGCTAGGAAGAACCCGGACAATACCGTGACGGCTTCGGTCGGCGAGCCGATTGGGCGTTAGGTCGAGTCGCTTCGGCGCCCACCGGCAATGCGATCGGCGGGCGCCTGTCGGGATGAATCGTGGCGCTGACTGGCCACGCCGTTCCATAAACCGATGGTTGATCATCCCGCACCGTTACGCCGGTGTATTGCGTCGTCGATGCGGGACGGTTGGCCACTGGCGACTATTCACTCATTTTCTTGTCGCGCATGGCTTCCTGGAGCTTTTTGATTTCGTCTGGCGATAGCTGGGGACGGTCCACGTCGATCGTCAATTTGTCGAGCTGGGCGGTTAACGGGAACGGGGGCTGGTAGTCCGCGTCGTTCACACCGGTCAAGGTGTCCGAACCGATATCGAAGGCTTCGTCCCACTGAAGAATCATGGGCAGCGTTTTCGGCATATCCTGGGTGTCGACGACCTGCCCATCCACTTTCAATGTTCCGGCGCCGGGCCTGCCAACGCCGCTGAAGCTGTTGTATATAAGCGTGCCAGATCCGAGCCCGTCGTATTTGAAGTCGAACTCAACGGTATGGTGACCGGGTGACAAAGCTTCGTTCCCTGCCCACTTGATGCGCTCAAGGTCAACCATGTTCCAGAGAAACACGGGTTTGCCCTTGAGCAGGTAGAAGCCATAGCCCCCGAAGCGCCCGCCGGACGTGAGTATCATGCCTTCGGCGCCGCCCTCGGGTACTTCGATATCGGCGGTGATGGTGTAAGAGGTGTTGAGCAACAACGGCGAGTCGCCCTGTGGCAGGCCGGTCATCGGCCGCGTGTAGACGAACTGTTTGCGTCCCGCCGTGATGTTCGGACGCGGAGCCACGATACGAGCGGCGACCGAGGCGTCCAATGGGAACACCTGATATTTTTCCGCCTCTTTGATGAACAGGGTTTTCAACTCCTCGACCTTCTTCGGGTTGGCGGCCGCGATATCCTGAGATTGGCTGAAGTCCTCGTTCAGGTTGTAAAGCTGTAATACCTGGTTATTCAGCGGGTCCGGGTTCGCGGGTCCGAAGGCTTGCCACGGCGCGCGGTTGACCTGGGTACTGAGCAGCCACCCTTCGTGGTAAAGCGCCCACTGGCCCATCATCTCGAAGTACTGGGTCGTGTGCCGTGACGGTATGTCGGCGTTCTTGGCGTCAAAGGTGTAGGCGAAACTGGTTCCTTCCATCGGTGCTTGCTTGATACCGTCCACATATTCCGGGGCGCGGATGCCGGACGCCTCAAGGATCGTGGGCACCACGTCAATTACGTGAATGAACTGATTGCGCAGTCCTCCCTTGTCTTTGATGCGTGCCGGCCACGCCACGACCATGTTTTGGTTGGTGCCGCCCAACCGTGAGGCATTCTGTTTGAACCAGTCGAACGGCGTGTCAAACGCCCACGACCAGCCCGCCGACATGTGGTTGTAGGTTTCTTCAGTGCCCCAGACGTCATAGAACTTCATCTGCACTTCGATCGGCAATTCGTTGAGGCCATTGAAGAAGGCCACCTCGTTCGGCGTACCCAGCGGTCCGCCCTCGGCGCTGGTGCCGTTGTCGCCGTTAATGTAGATAATCAGCGTATTGTCCAGCCTGCCGAGATCCTCGAAGTGCTGGATTACCCGCCCGATCTCGTGGTCATTGTAGGCGGCATAGGCGGCGAAGACTTCGACCTGGCGGATGAAGAGCTTCTTCGCGTCCGCTGATAGCTCATCCCACGGTTTTAGGACATCCTTGGGCCAGGGCGCTAGCTGGGTGTCCTTCGGGATCAGTCCGAGTTGCTTCTGGTTTTCGAAGATACGCTCGCGCAGCTTCTCGTAACCGTCGTCGAACAGATGCATGGCATGGACCTTGTCAACCCATGCCTTGGTTGGATGGTGCGGCGCGTGGGTCGCTCCGGGCGCGTACTTGATGAACAGGGGCTTTTTCGGATCGATTTGGTGCAACCGCGTCATCCAGTCGATTGCCTCGTCCGCCATCGCGGTCACTAGATTCCACGTTCCCGTCTCTTTGCCGAGAAAGGGATAGATCTGCGTCGTGTTGCGGAACAGGTTCGGTTGCCATTGGTTGGCGTCGCCGCCGACAAAGCCATAAAAATACTCGAAGCCCATGCCCGTTGGCCATTGGTCGAATGGACCGGCCTGACTGGACTGAAAACTGGGCGTGTTGTGGTCTTTGCCGAACCAGGAAGTGGCATAGCCGTTGTCCAGCAAGATTCGTCCGATGGTCGCCTTGTCCTTCGCAATGACGCTGTTATAGCCGGGAAAGCCCGTCGATTGTTCGGCGATTACGCCAAATCCCACCGAGTGATGGTTGCGCCCCGTGATGAGCGCGGCGCGTGTGGGTGAGCACAGCGCAGTGGAGAAAACCCGTGTGTAACGCAGGCCCTCATTGGCGATGCGCTCCATCGAGGGGGTCGGAATAACGCCGCCGAAGGTGCTGGGAACTCCGAATCCGGCATCGTCGGTAATGATTAATAAAATGTTGGGAGCATCGGAGGGCGGTGTGATTTGAGGCGCCCACCAAGGTTTCGATGATAAAGCGTCTTTCTTGATTTCACCGCCGAATTTCGGGTCGGGCGGTGGTAGCTGTTCGCCGCTAAGGGTCGTGGTGGCATTGGGTTCGCCCAACGTCCCCGTCACCTCTTCGGCGGAAAACACATTGGAACTTGCAATAGAGGCTGCAACGAACACCCCCATTACCACCGGTAGTTTCGATGATAGGTGAAAAATCATGGTGTTTATCCTCCGCTGTTTGTAGATGTTACGACTAGCAAGGGCGGTAATCGGTAGCGCCCCGTAGCCACGCCGTCGCCGCTTGAAAATGCGTTGACGTAATGCTCCCTGTAGCAACTTATCGCCAAGATCGATACCAGTAATTTTGGTATGGTTTTAGCGACGCCTATTATTCACCCGGGACCGTGTTTTTTGCCACGGAAATGTGGCCCGCGCGAATGAGGTGAGGCGCCGGTTGTAGGCTTAGAAAGGAAGAGATTAATTGGGAGTAATCGGGTGGAAGATTGTTGGCGTCAACAATCAAGCCCACGAGAGGCGTTGGGCACGAAGGTTGGCCCGGAGTGTGATACCGACCGATAAGCTATGAAAGCTTGTCGGCCACACGTGTGGCGATAGTCCAATCACCCAAACTCAAAAGCAAGTCGTCACCTCCCTGTAATTCGCCCACGCCGGCTGGCGTGCCGGTCAATACCACATCGCCAGGCGACAGGGTGAACGACTGGGAAATATGGGCGATCAGATCGACGATGCCGGTCATCATCTGAGCCGTATCGCCCTGCTGGCGGATCGTGCCGTTAACGGCGAGTGCCAGCGGCGTGTGCTGTGGGTCCGCTAATTGGGTGGGCGCTATGAAGCGAGAAAGGGGGCAGGAACCATCGAAGGCTTTGGCGCGTTCCCAGGGTAAGCCCTTCGCTTTCAATCCATCCTGTACATCGCGCAAGGTGAGATCCAGAGCGACACCGTAGCCCGCGACCGCGCCACGGGCCGTGGCGGTATCGACCTGTTTCAGAGTCTGCCCGATGAGCACGGCCAATTCCACTTCGTGATGGCAACGCCCCTGTCCGGCAGGCAGGTGAATGGGTTCTTCCAGGGGTGCCAACGCCGTCGCCGGCTTCATGAACAGCACCGGGGTTTCCGGCACGGCATTGCGCAGTTCTTGGATATGATCCAGATAGTTGCGACCCACACACACGACTTTGCCGACTGGCAGAGCGATATCGCTACCGTCCCTGTTCCGATGCCTATACATGAGACTGACCCCCGACTATCGTCGCTTGCGAAAAATTTCCGAAACTAAAACGGGCTCTCACTGGAGCCCGTTGCAACGCCGTCGAACAACCCTCGCTCAGAGGGCGAATTGCTGCGACGCGAATTCCCAGTTGACCAGATTCCAGAAGGCTTCGACGTACTTGGGACGCGCGTTGCGATAATCAACGTAATACGCATGCTCCCAGACGTCACAGGTCAGCACGGCTTGCTGGCCGGAGGTCATGGGCGTGGCGGCATTGCTGGTGCTGACGAGATCCAGGGAACCATCCGTATTCTTGACCAGCCAAGCCCAGCCGGAGCCGAAAGTGGTGATCGCGCACTTGCTGAATTCTTCCTTGAAGGTGGCGAAGGAACCGAATTTCTTGATAATGGCGTCGGCCAGATCGCCAGTGGGTTCGCCACCGCCGTTGGGGCTCAGGCAATGCCAGTAGAAGGTATGATTCCATACCTGTGCGGCGTTGTTGAACAGGCCACCGGAGGATTTCTTGATGATGTCCTGCAGGGACAGGTCTTCGTATTCGGTGCCCTTGATCAAGTTGTTTAGATTGGTCACGTAGGTCTGATGGTGCTTGCCATAGTGATAGTCGATGGTCTCCTCGGAAATATGGGGAGCCAGAGCGTTCTTGGCATAGGGCAGAGGGGGTAGTTCGTGGATCATGTTGTTTCTCCGCAAGGTTGGATGGGCTGGGTACGGGGATGAAGGTTTTATTCCCCGATAAGACTTGACGATTCGCGCACACGCCTGGCCCGAAAATGGAAGTAGTCTAAACAGCCCAATGCCGCATTGCAACGACTTCGGAGTGCCATTGGCCAAGGACTGACTATGCTATCCTTGCGGTCGAAGTCGGCTGAGCGAAATTAAAAATTCTAGCCTGATCGGGAGACACTATGATGAAGAAAGGCTGTTATGTATTGGCGATGATGGTTTTGTTGACGGGATGTTCCATGTTGCCAGGCGGTGACGGTGGGAGTTCTTCGACGACGAGCTCCAGTACGGCGTCCGGCCAGGGGAAACGCCCCGCGCCGAATGATTCGGAGATCACTTCATCCGTGCGGGCCGCGCTCAAGCAGGATGACCTGCTGGCCGGTAACGATGTCGACGTGACTTCCGATGAAGGCGTCGTCACCTTGAGCGGTCGCTTGCCCAATGCCCGCGCCGCCAATCGGGCGTTTTCCGTCGCCCGCAGCACGGACGGCGTGCGCCGGGTGATTTCCAATCTGACTTGGCCTTCTCCCTGAACGAACGACGCGAAATTCCCCCTCCTGGATATTTTGTCCTTCCCAACCTTCCGGTAGTAGCAATCAGTGTGCGGAATCAGCGGTGAACTGCGGCTCGACGGCCGCGAACCTGACCTCGGCTTATTAGGGCGAATGTTGAGCCGTTTGGCCCGGCGCGGCCCGGATCATGAAGGTTGTTTTTCGGATGGACCCATGGTTCTGGGTCAGCGGCGCCTGGCTGTCATCGACCTCAGCGATCGCTCCAATCAGCCGATGGTGGACCGCGAACTCGGTTTGGCCCTGGTTTTCAATGGCGCGATTTACAACTATCGGGAACTGAGGCGGGATCTGCAGGACAAGGGCTATCGCTTTTTCTCCGAGGGCGATACCGAAGTTATTCTCAAGGCCTATGCCGAATGGGGTGAACGCTGCGTCGAACAGCTCGTTGGCATGTTCGCTTTCGCGATCTGGGATATTCGCCGCCATACCTTATTCATGGCGCGTGATCGCCTGGGAATCAAACCGCTGTATTACAGCCGTTGTGGCGGCAATTGCTTTCGCTTCGCTTCCAACACTCAGGCTTTGTTGGAAGCCTGCGACGTCAATACGGAAATCGATCCGGTTGCGTTGCATCATCAGTTGACGTTGCATGCGGTCATCCCAGCCCCACGCACGATTCTCAAAGGCATACGCAAATTGCCGCCGGCTTCGACTCTGACCATCGATTTACGAGGCCAGGAGCAAACTCGCTGCTATTGGCACCCGCGGGCCACTCGTCCGGCGCAGCCGCGCGACGAACGGGAGTGGCTGGAAACCATTCATGATGGACTGGTGCGGGCCGTAAAACGCCGTTTGGACATCGCCGACGTTCCGGTGGGCGTGTTGTTGTCCGGCGGACTGGATTCCAGCCTATTGGTCGCCTTGGCGGCAGAAGCCGGCGCTCAGGACTTGTTGACGTTTTCAGTGGGTTTCGAGGATCAGCCGGAGGAAAAGGGCAGCGAATTCGAATACTCCGATCAAGTCGTCGCGCGCTACGGTACCCGCCACCATCGTCACCTTATTCCCAACGACGAGGTCATGCGTCGTTTGCCGGAAGCCATCACCTGCATGGCCGAACCCATGGTCGGTCAGGATGCCGTGGCGTTCTTTCTGCTCGCCGAACGGGTTTCCCAAGTGGTCAAGGTCGTGCAGAGCGGACAGGGTGCGGACGAGGTTTTCGGCGGCTATTTCTGGTATCCCTTGATGGATGCCGAAACCGGCAGCGACCTGGATCGCTTCCGGCGGCATTATTTCGATCGTGATCACGAGGAATACCTGGAAACCGTCGCCCCGCCGTATCACGGTCCCGATTACACGGCGGCCGCCGTCGCCGAGCAATTGTCCCTGCGGGACGCCGATGAATTTCTGGATCGCGTGTTGCGCTTCGATGTCACCACCCTGATCGTGGATGATCCGGTCAAGCGGGTGGACAACATGACCATGGCCTGGGGCTTGGAAGCCCGCGTGCCGTTTCTGGATCACGAATTGGTGGAACTGGCCTTGAGCATGCCGCCGCATCTGAAGTTGCGCGATGGCGGCAAAACCGTTCTGAAGAAAATCGCGCGCGGTCGCCTACCGGATGCCGTCATCGATCGGCCCAAGGGCTATTTCCCGATGCCTGCGCTAAAGTACGTGCGCGGGGAGTTTCTGCAGTTCATGGCGGATACGGTGAACTCCCAGGCTTGCCGGGAGCGAGGGCTGTTTCAACGGACTTACGTGGACCGGCTGTTGGCCGATCCCGAGGCGTATTTCACCCGCCTGCAGGGCAGCAAGCTGTGGCATCTGGCCTTATTGGAACTCTGGCTGCAACTCAATGTCGATGCGCTACAGCATTAAAAACCTTAGTAAAAAACTGCTTTTATAAACCGCATCCAAACTATAGAATTTCCGTCAATCCACGACGCTACTTCGCTGTAGCCGACGCCATGAGGTACTCAAGATGGATGATGTGCTCGCCACCATCAAGCAGCAAGTCGAATCCAATCCCATATTGATTTACATGAAGGGAACTCCCCAGTTCCCGATGTGCGGGTTTTCCAGCCGCGCCGCCCAGGCGATGGCCGCCACGGGCATTCCTTTCGCCTACGTCAATGTGCTGGAGGACCCCGAGATCTTTCAGAATTTGCCGCGTTACGCCGATTGGCCGACCTTCCCGCAGATCTACATCAATGGCGAACTGGTCGGGGGTTGCGACATCACTCTGGAACTCTATCAAAGCGGCGAACTGAAGACACTGATGGAAAATGCCGTAGGGAAAACGAATACCCAGCCCGTCCAGTAAGCGCCCTCATCCTATCCAACGCCGTGCCCGGCTTGGCCGGGCGGCCTCCCGCCACGGAGCATGGCTTCGTTTCCGCACTGTACGCGCCAGCCGCTATCCCGCTATCATCTACGGGTTCCAGCCACCCATATCTTTCCAACGGTTGATGATATGGCAAAACAGATCCGCGGTGCGTTCCGCATCGTAGATCGCCGAGTGCGCTTCACGCTCGTCCCAATGCAAGCCTGCCGCGTCCACGGCGCGCGCCAGGACGGTTTGACCGAAAGCCAGTGCGGCGAGCGTGACGGTATCCAGATTACTGAATGGATGGAATGGATTCCGTTTGACCTGGGTGCGGGCCACGGCAGCGTTGAGAAAAGAGAGATCGAAAAACGCATTGTGCCCGACCAGGATGGCGCGCGTGCAGTTCGCCTCTTTGACCGCTTGCCGCACTTCCTTGAAAATTTTGCGCAACGCGTCATCTTCTGGAATGGCGAACCGAAAGGGGTGGTGAGGGTCGATCTTATGCACCGCCATGGAGGAAGGGTCCAGCTTGGCGTTCGGGAATGGCTGGACATGGCACGCCACCGTGCGGGCAGGATATAGGTAACCCCGTTCGTCGAACTGCAAAAGCACGGAGGCGATTTCCAGTAACGCGTCGGTTTGGGCGTTGAGGCCGCCGGTTTCAACGTCGACGACGACCGGCAGGAAGCCTCGGAAACGGGAGGCGAGCGGGGAGCGGGGAATAGATTCATCCATCATGGGTATACAGCATACCCGAATTCCACCTTAAATTGAGCGTAATCGCCACTGTGATTGAGAACCTTCGAAATATCGCCATCATTGCCCATGTCGATCACGGCAAGACCACGCTGGTGGATCGGCTGTTACAACAATCCGGCACCTTGGGCCGCAGTGTGGCCCAGGAACGGATCATGGACTCCAACGCCCTGGAGAGGGAGCGGGGCATCACCATTTTGGCCAAGAACACGTCGTTGCGCTGGCGTGACTATCGCATCAACATCGTGGACACCCCCGGTCATGCCGATTTCGGCGGCGAGGTGGAGCGGGTGTTGTCCATGGTCGATTCCGTGCTGTTGCTGGTGGATGCCGTGGACGGCCCCATGCCCCAGACGCGTTTCGTCACGCAAAAGGCGTTCGCTCTGGGCTTCAAACCGATCGTGGTCATCAACAAGATCGACCGGCCCGGCGCCCGGCCGCATTGGGTGCTGGATCGCACTTTCGAGTTGTTCGATCGGCTGGGCGCCAGTGAAGAACAGTTGGATTTCCCCGTAGTGTACACATCGGCTCTGTGCGGTTATGCCAGCCTGGACGAGCATGTCCGGGAAGGCGACATGAATCCGCTGTTCGAAACCATCGTCAAGCAGGTTCCGCCTCCGTCCGTCGATCTCCACGGTGCTTTCCAAATGCAGGTCAGTTCCCTGGATTACAGCAGCTACGTGGGGGTGATCGGCATCGGTCGCGTGCGACGGGGCAACATCAAAGCCAACTCGCAGGTGGTCGTGGTGGACCGTGAAGGCAATCGACGCAACGGACGGGTTCTGCAAATCCTGGGTTTTCACGGTCTGGAGCGCGTGGAGTTCCCGGAAGCCAGCGCGGGGGACATCATCGCTTTCACCGGTGTCGATGGCCTGGGTATATCCGATACCCTATGCGATCCCGGTAACGTGGAGGCCCTGCCGGCGCTCACCGTGGACGAGCCCACCATGACCATGGTGTTTCAGGTGAACAATTCGCCTTTCGCCGGGCGCGAGGGCAAATTCGTCACCAGCCGGCAACTGCGTGAACGGCTGACGCGTGAACTCATGCACAATGTCGCGTTGCGCATGGAGGACACCGATGATCCCGACAAATTCAAGGTTTCCGGGCGCGGCGAATTGCATCTGGCGATCTTGATCGAAAACATGCGCCGCGAAGGCTACGAACTGGCGGTCTCGCGTCCGGAGGTCATCGTCCGCGAAATCGACGGGGAAGCCTGCGAGCCTTACGAATCGTTGACCGTCGATGTAGAGGAAGCGCATCAAGGCGGGGTCATGGAAAAACTGGGCAATCGACGGGGGGATCTGCAAGATATGCAACCGGACGGTCGGGGTCGGGTGCGCTTGGATTACGTCATCCCGGCGCGGGGCCTGATCGGATTCCAGACCGAGTTTCTGACCGCGACCTCCGGCACCGGTTTGATTTATCACGTCTTCGATCATTACGGCCCATTCAGGAAGGGGACCATCGGCAATCGCATCAATGGTGCGTTGATCGCGAATGGCGCGGGCAAGGCTTTGGCGTATGCGTTGTTCAATCTCCAGGAACGCGGCCGCTTGTTCATCGGACCCGGCGACGAGGTTTACGAGGGTATGGTGGTCGGCATGCACTCGCGGGACAACGATCTGGTGGTCAATCCGCTCAAGGCCAAGCAATTAACCAATATCCGCGCGGCGGGCTCGGACGAAAACATCATTCTGACTCCGCCGGTGCGGATGAGTCTGGAACAGGCCCTGGAGTTCATCGACGATGACGAACTGGTGGAAGTGACGCCCAAGTCGATTCGAGTGCGTAAGAAACTGCTGTTGGAACACGAACGCAAGCGGGCATCGCGGCAGAGCGCCTGATTGCCGGCGGGTTGAGATTGTAGAAAACGGTTAACTTTCGGCGGTTGTCGGGTATCTGAAACAATGGAAAGCCCATGGCGCGTAGTTTCGTGCCATGGGCTTTTCGATGTCACGCGGTTCCATGAACTATGGAAACGCCCAGGCGAAGTCAAAAAATATAAATTTTCTTTTTATTTAGAGTTGTCTTATGGCAGGGCTGAAACTATAAATTTTCATAATATTTATAGTTGTCCTATACCAGAGTCGATACAACGCCGGTGAAAATACCTGAATGCCCGCCGTCATTCCGGCATCTTCTCGACCAAAAATCAGGAGATGGGGACCGGATGGAACGTCTTGGCAGGGTACTGCAACTTCTGCCTACGGAGGTGGGAAGAGATTGCGACAGTGAATATCTGCATTGGGACAAGCTAAAGTACAAGCCCCTTCCCGAGGGTGTCGCCAGCCATGAAGACTGGTGGAACATCACCAAATTTCGGCGGATCAGTGTCTATCGTCATCTCCCACTTGTTGCAAAGGACAACACACCTTTCCTTTATTGGCTGCCGGACTCCGCACAACAGAAGTTACACCTCGTCGATCAACAAGCCAGCGGAAGGATAGAAATTCCTGAGTTGGTCACGAATACCCACGGCAGAGACCGATACCTGGTGAACTCGCTGATCGAGGAGGCCATTACTTCCAGCCAGTTGGAAGGCGCGTCAACCACTCGCAAGGTCGCCAAGGCCATGCTGCGTGAGGGCAGAAAACCACGCGATAAAAGTGAACAGATGATTTTCAATAACTATCAGGCCCTGTCTTTTATTCGCGAGTGCGTAGACTCACCGCTTACCAATGAGCTTATTTTCGAGTTACACAAGGTGGTTACGAGGGGAACTCTGAATGATTCATCTGACGAGGGAAGACTTCGGCGACCCGAAGAAAAGATTGCGGTGTATGACGCCAGGGACGATACGCTTCTACACGATCCTCCACCCGCGGCACAGCTAGAGGAAAGACTTGCAGCCTTATGTCGATTTGCCAATGACGACAACCCGGCCGGAGTGTTTCTGCATCCTGTCGTTCGTTCAATTATTCTCCACTTCATGATCGGATACGACCATCCCTTCGTGGATGGTAACGGCCGGACGGCGAGAGCGTTGTTCTATTGGTCCATGGCCCGCCATCGATACTGGCTCATGGAATACGTATCCATATCGACCGTATTGAAGATTGCGCCTTCCCAGTACGCACGGGCCTATTTATATACGGAATGTGACGATAACGATGTGACCTACTTTATCGATTTCAATTTAACCATCATTTTGCGGGCGATCGGGAAACTGCAACGGTACCTTTCCACAAAGGCGAAGGAGGTAAAACAGGTCGAGCAAGTTCTAGGAACGTCAATCTTCGCAAGGTCCCTGAACGACAGACAACTCGCATTGCTCTCTCATGCGATTCGCAATCCGGGGAGTACTTATACAATGGAAAGCCACAGGGAATCGCATCGAATTACCTATCCGACGGCGAGGGCCGATTTATTACGGTTGGTTGAACTAGGTCTATTGGAAAAGCACAAGGTCAAGCGGTCCTTCGTATTTAAGGCCATTGATCGTTTAGATGAACGGCTCGCACAACTCGGTTCGAAGACATCCTGATGGGGTGCCGAAACGGGAGCATGCGATGAGCGAGGAGTTTGCGACGTCGGTTAGGCCAGTGATACCGCCGGTCGGGTACGCCAATTCAACGCAAAAACCCCGGCCAAGAGCCCCAATCCCACCAGATGCAATGCCGTCGAATGCGGCCAAAGCAAGGCCGTAGCCGCTCCCAACGACACGCTGCGCCCAAGCCAGGCCAGCGGTGCTTCCATATGGCCATCGATGGCTCCGTTCAAAGCGTAAATACCCGCTACGCCGAATCCGAAGATGACCAAGTCCTCCCCTACGTCGCCGCTGAGAAACGGCGTGAAAGCAATCAGCAGCGGCACGATATAAAGCCCCTTGGCAATCTTCCAGGCCATCAGGCCGGTGCTCATGGGAGGGGTTCCCGCCAGGGCCGCCGCGGCGAAGGCACAGAGGCAGACGGGTGGAGTTACGTTGCTGTCCTGCGACAACCAGAAAATGATCATATGCGCCGATAATAACGCCGCCGACAACACGGCCGGGCTAAGCACCTGTTCGCTCAGCGTATTCATGAAATCGGCCGGCACCTGACCCACCAGCGCGGCGGCCTGGTCCAGAGGCATGGGTGAACCCAGTTGACTCAGTTGATCCGGGGCCACCAGCATGAAAATCGCCTTGGCCTGTTCGGGTACGGCTCCGGCGGCGATCGCGTCGACCAATTGCGCTTGACTTATCAGATCGTAAAGCGCGGGGGCCGAGAGCGTCGCCAACACGATGTAAGCCGCCGTGACTGGTAATCCCATGCCCAGCACCAGGGAAGCCAGCGCAATCAGAATAAGCATGATCAGCAGGTTACCGCTGGCCCATTGCGTGATCATCAGCGAGAAGGTATTGCCAATGCCGGTAGTCGAAATCACGTTGACGATGATGCCTACCGCGACCAGCAGCACGGCGACACTGGCCATGTTGCGCGCGCCCAGGGCCAAAGCCTCGACGATGGCGCGCGGTCCCATGCGTTGCGGGGAGAGCCAGGACGCGACGACCACGGAAAGAATGCTGAATCCGGCCGCGTAAGTCGGCGTAAATCCGACGATCAGCAGCGTCACCAACACGATGATGGGAATCAGATGGTGTCCCCCGCTCTTGATCACATCGAGGAAACGCGGAGCGTTTTCGGTGTCGCCACGAATACCCAGCTTCATCGCCTCGATGCGTACCCAGATCGCCACCGAGATGAAATACAGCAAGGCCGGGAGGGTGGCGACGCCAATAATGTCCACGTAGGGAATCTGCGTATAGGTGGACATGATGAACGCGCCGGCTCCCATGACCGGCGGCATGAGTTGTCCGCCCGTGGAGGCCGCGGCCTCCACGCCGGCCGCGAAGCGCGCTGGAAATCCGGCGCGCTTCATCAGTGGAATGGTGATGATCCCGGTCGAAACCGTGTTGGCCACCGCCGAACCGGAAATCGAACCCATCAGCGCCGAACCGAACACCGCCACCAAGCCCGGTCCCCCCACCCATCGGCCCGCCGCGCACAAGGCCAGTTGGATAATGAATTCGCCGGCTCCGGAGCGCACCAGGAAAGCGCCGAACAAAATGAACATGAAGACATAGGTCGAGGAAATGCGGGCGATCGGACCGAACATGCCATCGGTGCCGAAATACTCGCGAAACAGGACGGTCTCGGCGGTCAGGCCGGGGAAGTTGAAGACTCCGCCCACCCAACGTCCCCACCCGATCACATAAGTCAACGATAGGACGATCAGGACCGGAATCAGCCAACCCGTGGTCCGCCGGGTAAATTCGATGGCGATAGCGATGCACAACAGGGAAAACAACCAATCGCTAAAGATGAAGCTGGACCCCCGCTGGTAGAAGGCGTCTTCCGCCAGAATCAGATAGGCCGCGCAGATCATGGCCAGACAACCGATGGTCAAATCAATGGCCAGCGTGCCCGGCGCGCGGCGGCCTTGGGTCGTTTTACGCAGTGGGAACAACAGGACGCAAAGAAAACCGAAACCCGCGAAATGGATGGACGAGGTCCACAACTCGGGTAAGGTCGCGAAGGTGTTGAAATAGAGGTGCGTCAGGGACAGCAAGACGCCGAACCAGAAGACGATCCGACCGACTAGCGAGGGTTCCGCTTGCCATTGGACGGTTGTCGTCGAATCGTCGTCCGTGTTCATGGGAACCCCCCAGACGAAGCGGTGCAAGAAACCGTGGAATAGACGGAGAACGCGCGAAAGGCCAGCCTTCGCCGGCCTGCGCGACGATCGGCTTACTTGGCCAGGAGCCTGTCGGGAATGGTCAGCTTGACTTCCTGATAATAGCGAGCGGCGCCAGGGTGTAGCGGCATGGGCAACCCGGCGATGGCTTTGCCGATGTCCATGGCTTTGGTGGCTTTGTGAATGTTGTTCAGAAATGCCAGGTTTTCGTAAATGGTCTTGGTGATCAGATAAACCGTTTCTTCGTCGACGTCGTCCCGAACCGCCAGGAAATTCGGTTGCGCGATCGTTTCGACCTCCTTGCTCTGACCGGGATAGGTATTGGCGGGAATGACGAAGCGTGTCCACAAATCGTAATTGCCATTGGCGCGCTTCATCTGGTCATCGGTGAAACCCAATACGGTGATCTTGTCTCCCAGCGCGGCAAAGGCTTGGGTAACGGCCGAGACCGGTACGCCGGCCGGCGTGTTCATGCCCTTGATCGTACCGTTCTGCAATGCTTCGGCGCTGGGGCCGTAACCCAGATAGGCCAGATCGAAGGTCGTGTCGGGATCGATGCCCAGGCCCATGAGAATCTGTCGGCCGGAACCCTCGGTGCCGGAATTACGTTTTCCGATGGAAAATTTCTCGCCCTTGAGATTCTTCAAATCATCGATGGCGCCGGTCTTGGCGTATTCGGAAGCGATAGTGAAATGTTCCACGTTCTGCCATAACATACTGATAGAGCGCAGGTTCTTTTGAGGTCCTTCGGCTTTGACCTGGCCCTCGCCAGTCCATGCCCAAGCCCCGTATAGACCCTGGAGAATGGCGAATTGCGCCTGATTCTCACGTAATAACTTGATGTTTTCCCCAGAGCCGGCGGAACTGATGGCGGACATGGAAATCTGGTGCTTGGGTTCCAGTTTCACCTTGATCAAGGTGGCGATGGCCACCCCGACCGGATAGTAGGTTCCGCCGGTGGTTGCCGTGGCCATAATGTAGGAGCCGCCCTTATCCTGTGCGTAACCGGCCGGTACGATGCAGACCAGTTCGATGATCAGGGCGGTCAGGAGGGCTTTGCGAAGGCGTGGCTTGGCATTCATCATCCGTTGTTCTCCCCATGAATAGCAATGTCGGGTACGCGGCATGGCCGTTCAGCCGCGCTGACTAAAGCTTAGCAAACTCAGTGGTCTATCAATGCCGGATGCGGGTTTCATGGTGGGGAGAGATTCTGTCGCATCTCGATCCATCGGGAAGGCCCTCTCTTGCGATGCGTGTATTATCGAACCATCCTTCTCAGCGGAGATTGCCGAAATGGAAATATTGATGCTGTCCAGCGCGGGCTTTTTGTTGGGCCATGTCCTATTGTCCGGCTCGTCGGCGCGTTCTTCCTTGGTCGGCCGCCTGGGCCAGGGCGGATTCATGGCATTGTATTCGATCGTCGCGCTGATGACCCTGGGTACGATGATTTATGCCTACGAAACGCTTCCAACACCCGATTTCCTGTGGTTTCCCGGCCATGGCTTACGGCACTTGCCGTTGTTAGTGATGCCTTTCGCCTTGATTTTGCTGGCGGGAGGATACGGGACCCGGAATCCATCGGCGGTGGGTATGGCCCAGAGTCTGGAACGGCCGGATGTGGCGCGGGGTGTATTGCGTATCACCCGACATCCCATCATGTGGGGGATTATGCTGTGGGCGGGGGCGCATGTGCTGGCCAACGGCGATCTGGGCTCGCTGGTGTTTTTCGGCGGTTTGCTGTTGACGGCCTTGCTGGGGTCCTGGCATCTGGACAGGCGTCTGGCGGCCGATCAGGGGGAGCGTTGGCAGCGTTTCGTGGCGGTGACCTCCTATGTGCCCTTCGCGGCGATCATCCAAGGTCGCCAGTCTCTGATTTGGCGGGAACTGCTGCTCCCGATCGGTGTGGGATCGATATTGTACGTTGCTTTGCTGTTGCTGCATGCGCGGTTGTTCGGGGTGGTTCCGTATTGAGATCGGGGTCAGGGCCTGGATTTTGGCTAAGTAACCGTTGCGACGATTTCAATACAGATAAGCGACCAGAGTAACGTCTTTGTGCGCTTGAACCAGATCACCCGAAAGGGTTGACATCGGATGAAATTAAACACAGCATACAGATGAGTAATCAGAATATTAAGAGTTTGTCCTGTATCGGGAAAACAAACAAGCTTTGTCAGTAAGTGACTGAAATTGGCAATCATCGTGTCGCGTTTATTGAGCATTGACGAGTAATTGGGCGCTATTGGTAATTATTTCCGTAAAAGTATATAATTATCAGTATATTAAAAAACGTTTGTGGGAAGCATAGCGGCCTGGCTTCTTTTTTGCTAGATTCTTCTCTGATCCATTTTTTTAGCCTCCAGTTGCGGGCATCCCATTTCATGGAAATGCCGCGGCATGGATTAAATGCGGCTAAAGCGGATCGATACTGAATGTTTTGAAGTAGATGTGGAAGATAGCCGTGCTATGGATCGCATGTCCTGAAATAAATAAAGAATGTTGTTTTCCTGTTGGAAAAAAAGTAAAGAGCCGAGAGAACAGCCATGTTAAATCGTGCCATCAACGTCTCCAATGGCCTAAATCCTAAGAAGCCAGCAACCCCAGACCCAGCATCAAACTGAGTTTGGAGCGGGCTTTTTTTATTGCCGTCGCACGGGGTCTCGAAGCCTTGTCGATTTATCGGCAACGTGATTTTCTCTTGGGTTTATTGCTATTGCTACCGTGTTCGGTATTTGCTCAGACGGTATCGCAATTTGTAACAATGGGTTCCAATACCGTTGGTAGTAGTCGACTTGATACATTGCCCTTATTCAATCCACCCATGTACCACTTTCGAGCATCACTCGAAGCTAACACAGGTTACTCAGGATGAAATGGTTTAATAATTTCAAATACCAACTGAAAGAATTTTGGCCGCGAAGGATTTCATTGTTTACGTTAACGGCCAATCTTCGTGGGGCGCGAGTCCAATTGGCCTCCCTTTTAGTGGTCTTGCCCTGGTTGGCTTTGGTGAATGGGACTGCTTGGGCGCAAAGCTGCCCGAGCGGAACAGCCGCCGCGACCTTTGCCTGGTCGAGCAGTCCGGGGACCGGCAACGAATGGTTGTACACCGATAACACTGACGGATTGTCCAAAGTCTATACGGTGAATTATACCGACGAATTCGGGTCGCCTAACACGGTTGACGTAACGGTTACCTTGCGAGATCCCAACGGGCGCAGTCTCGATTCCAATATTGTCTGCCCGCCCAGTGTCACGGCGAAGACGCCTTGCGACAACATAAGTTACACGCAAACCAACGGCGCCTTCGGCGCTGGATACTTGACTCTGGCGATGGTGTCCGATAATTCCTCCGAAACCGTGGGTTTCGACTTCGGCTTCTCGAAATCGGTCGTGATGTCAAGCTTTACGGTCAGCGACATTGACGACGTGGGATACGGTAATCAGCTGCCGTTGGAGCCGGTCGATTCGTTCCAAGATACGATAACTCTGTTGGCGTCCAATGGTGGCGCCAATGTGCCGGTCACACTGAGCGGAGGCAGCAATATGACGATTGTCGGACAGACTGCGTCCGCCATCGTCGTGTTGGGTGTCAATGGCAATCTAAATCCAACCGATGCGAGTGGCACCTTAACAGCGTCTACGGGCAGTGCATTGCTGGATTTATTCTCATTGATTTATCGGGATGGCGATACCGATGCTGCCAACGAACCGACTACGAACGGCGTGAGCAACGGTCACGCCGTTCGGGTAGGATCCAGCTTCGCATTCTGCGTGGATGAACCGCCGCCACAACTCTCCATCAACAAAACCTCCAGCGCCAATGGTGGGCCGGTGTCGCCTGGCGATACGATCACCTACACGGTAGAAGTGAATAACACGGGTGCGCCGATTGCGACGAATGTAGTGGTTGGCGATACTCTGCCAGTGGGCGTGACTTACGTGGGCGGCAGTGCGCAAAAGACCTATCCGCTACCAAGTGCGCCTCAAACGATTAATTTCGAAGACACCTCTGCAATATCAAGCTTCGACAATAACTGTCCCGCTGAAACCAGTGTGACTATCAATGTTCCCAACTCTTTTGTCATCGATGATCTGAACGTCGGGTTCAATATGAACCACACTTGGAAAGGCGACATGAATGTTTGGGTGGCATCGCCTTTAGGAACAAAAATTCAACTGATCCAATCTGTGAATAACAGTAACGACAACTGGGACGTTTTGCTGGATTCTGACTCAGCGAACGCATACTCGACGTTATTTGGTAACCACAACACCGCTGCTCCTTATTACGATGTCGTAGGCAGGCCATTGAACTCACTGGATGCGTTCGACGGTCAAAACGCCCAGGGAAATTGGATAATTTCTTTCTGCGACGACTTCTCAGGGGATCCCGCCAATTACAATCGAAGCCGCCTTGATTTTACCTACACGGCCCCTGGCGGCACGACGACTGATGCCGCAGGGGCGCCGCCGAATCTCGTGACGGCGGTGGACGGCATCGATCTGCCCTCTGGCGAAACGCTCACCGTCACCTTCGATGTCACGGTGGACGACCCGCTCAGCCCGGCCATCACCGAACTCACCAACACCGCCTCGGTGACAGCCGATAGTGTTCCCTCGCCACTGACCGATGACGTGAGTGATCTGGTTGCGCTGTCGGCGCCCCCGGCCAGCGTCAACGGCACGATCTGGCTGGACGTGGACGGTGACGGAGTGCTGGACATTGGCGAACCGGGCATCAGCGGGGTGAGCGTCGAACTACTCGATAACGGGGGCAACGTCCTCGCCACGACCACCACGGACGCTAATGGCCAATACCATTTTGGCGATCTGGACGCGGGCGATTATTTTGTTCAGGTGCCGACCAGCGAAGACGATGCCGGCGCCCCCCTGGAGCACCTCATCGGCGCGCCGGGCAATACCGCGGGCGGAGCCGACGACATCGGCCAAACGGGCCTCCTCACCCTCGTGGATGGACAGACCGCCAGCGCCAATTTGGGCTACGTTCCGGCCAGCGGCACGGGCGTGGTCGCCGGCGGCGTCTGGAGCGACGCCAATGGCGACGGTGTGCAAGGCCCCGACGAAATCGGCCTGGGCGACGTCACCGTCAACCTGTACCAAGACACCAATGGCGACGGCATTATCGGCAACGCGGGCGACACCCTCATCGCCACCACCACCAGCAAACCCGATGGCAGCTACCTGCTCACCGACCTGCCGGCGGGCCAATACGCCGTCGTCGTCGACACCAACGACACCGACCTGACGGGCTTTTGCGGTGCGACCCCGGCCGACTGCAACACCACTCCGACCACCAGCGTCCCATTCACCGTGGCCGCCGACGGCGTGGTCAGCGATGTCGACTTTGGCTTTGACAGCGCCACGGCCTACACCCTCACCGACCGGATCTGGAACGACCGCGACGGCGACGGCGTCTTCGACGCGGGCGAAAGCGGTCTGGCTGGCGTCACCGTCAACCTGGTCGATGACAACGGCAACCTCATTGCCACCACCACGACCGCTAGTGACGGCGCCTTCAGCTTCAGCGGCGTCCCCGACGGCGACTACACTCTCCAAGTAAGCGACAACGCCGGCCTACTGAACGGCTACAGCGAAACCACCGCCACCGGCGGCAGCACCCCTATCACCGTCAGCGGCAGCGACATCGACAACAGCGGCGCGCCGAGCTTTGGCTACCACATCCCCAACAGCATTGGCGGCGCCCTATTTAGCGACGCCAATGGCAACGGAGCCCAAGACAGTGGCGAAGCGGGCCTGAGCGGCCTCCTCGTCGAACTGCGAGACGGCGTCTGCACCCCTGGCGTGGATTGTCCCACCACCACCACCGACCCCGACGGCAGTTACCTATTCGACGGCTTAGCGCCGGGCAACTACACCGTCGTCGTGCCCACGCCCCCGGCGGGCAGCAGCAACACCACCGGCAACGGCGCCGGCGAATCGGTCACCCTGGCGGCGGGGCAAAGCGTCACCGACGCGGACTTCGGCTACCAAAACGCCGGACTGGGCGACGTCAGCGGCGCCGTATTCGCCGATAGCGACCAAGACGGCGTGCAAGACGCCGGCGAAGGCGGCCTGGCTGGCATCACCGTGGCCTTGCGCGACAGCACCGGCGCCGTCGTGGCCACCACCACCACCGACAGCAACGGCGACTACAGTTTCCCGGATGTCCCGGCCGGCGCCTACCGCGTCGTCGTCACCGACAGCGGCCACCTCCTGGACGGCTACACCGCGACCAGCGGCCTGGATCAACGCGACCTCACCGTCAGCGACGGCGCGACCAGCGAAGTTGACTTCGGTTACGTCGACAGCGCCGCCACCGGACAGATCCGCTCGGGACTGTGGCTCGACGCCAACGGCGACGGTATCCGCCAAGCCGGCGAAGCCCCCCTGTCGGGCGTCACCATCGAACTCTACGCCGACACGGACGGCGACGGCGTGCGCTCCGCGGGCGACACCCTGATCGGCGCCGCCGTCACCGACGCCAACGGCCAAGTGACCTTCAACGGCCTACCGGCAGGCAACTACCTACTCGATCTCGATGAAAGCGACCCGCAACTGCCGAGCAACCTCAACGAGGTGAGCAGCTACGGCGGCGCCAACCCCAACCAACTCATCCCGCTCTCCGAAGGCCAAGCCTACCAGGCCGACTTTGGCTACACCGCGACCAGCGGCACCACCAGCTTCAGCGGCACGGTCTGGAACGATGCCAACGGCAA
>JACKMZ010000013.1 GCA_024235135.1 Gammaproteobacteria bacterium
ACGTTCTCGGCGGCCTGCGCCAGATCGCGGTTGTGTGCGAGAGCCTCCGCGACCAGGGCGTTCAAGGTGGGATCATCGAAACCCCTGAGCCAGTCGTCCGTAACCGCGCCGGTCGTCGCTTCCGCTCGCCACGTCCCAGGCACCGTCGTTTCCGGCGGCAGTGCATCGGCCAGAATTCGCGCGGATTCCGGCGGCGTCGAGAGGGCGCAGGCGGTTAAGACGCCGACCGCGATCAGAAGACCAACGCGCGGTATTCGCATCAGCCTGAGAAGGGGTAGAGCACGTTGAACCACGAATAGGCCCGGATGCCAATCTTGCGCAGATACGCAAAGCCGTTATCGGTTTGCGTGTAGATGGCCGCCCGCCCCTGCGTTCCGATGGGAAACTGAGTCTGGTCGGGATGATCGAGGTGGATCGCGATGGCAAATTGCCCCTGGGGAACGTCCGCCGGTACATAGCTGAAGCTCGGCAAGACTCCGCTCGGCAGCATTTGTCCGGCGCCGCTGCCCTGCCAGATCGTTTCCACTTTTCCTTTCCAAATCTGGCCAGGGTAAAGATCGAGCGCCACCTCTACCGATTGCCCCGGTTTCACGAACTTCAAATTTTCCTGGAAAAAATTGGCCAGCAGATAACGATCCGCGTCGCAGATGAAGGTCGCGATGGCGCCCACTCGAAGAGCGCCCGCCACCATGCCGGGACGGACCTGAAGGTTGATGATGTATCCGTCTTCCGGCGCCACCATCAGCGTGTTGTCGAGATAGAAACGGGCCAGGTCTAGTTGCGCCTCGATTTCCGCCACACTCGTGTTCACGCCATCGATCTCGGACGCATAACGAAGCCGGGCGCGCTCCTCGTCGGCTTGCGCTTCCAGAATTCCCGCTTCGGACGCGGCCACGCGGGCAGCCCATTTCTCGGCATCCTCCTGGGGACCCGCCCCTCGCTTGGCCAGATTGGCGGAAAGTTTTTGCTGGTACTTGTCGTACAAAAGTTCGTCCTTGAGCTTCGTGACCTTGTGCGTAGCGACCGCCACATCCGCCTTGTTGATCAGTACGTCCTGTTTGGCCTGCGCCAGTTGCGCTTCGAGTTCCCGGACCTTGTATTCGTAGGGGCGACGGTCGAACTGGAAAAGCGGCGCCCCCTTCTTAACCGGCGTGTTCGGTTCGACCAATACATCCGTTACCAAGGTCGGTTCCGATAGGCGTGGGACCAGTTGAATGGTGTGTTGGATAACCCTGGCGTTGGTCGAATAGGGCGTGACGAAGCGCAGTCCCACCATGAAGATAATCAGAAAATGAAGTCCGAAAAAAACCGAGACGACGCCCCAGGCGATACTGAATTTCAGCCATCGGAAATAGAAAAAGACCAACCATACGAGAACGGCGTAAACGAAGCAGATAACGAGTGCGGCAATCATCGCGGGCCTTTCTCAGTCCGGTTGGCTGTCGGCAGGCGGGGTCGGCTCGCCCGTGTCCTTTTTCGTCACGCTCTTTTCCGCCGCCTTGGGTGGCTCACCCTGGAGCCGGGCAATATCCGCCTGGATCGCTTGGGCCTCTTCCCGCGGAAAGCGGCGAATGTCAACGATGTCTGTCGGCTTGAAGGCCCAGATCAGGGCCTGAACCCAGGGGTAGACTGTCGGCAGAAGGCCAGCCCAGCCGAGCAGACTCACGGCCTCGGCCTCCGGATGCTTACGGGCAACCGCAATCCGCCCCGGAAGCCCCGCGAGCCAGACCCAAAACGCGACACCCGCCACTCCAGTGAGGAAGAATGTCAGGAAAGTCAGATAGTCCCAGATGTCCAGCTCAAACCCAAGCATAACTTGAACTCCCTGCCGTTTCATCGGTCATCGAGTTGTACCTCGTTTTCAGTTTTCAGTGACGCGGGTTCGGAATTCCACTATTGCTTCAACAATGCAATGAGGTTTAATTATGTCATATTATTTCAATAAGATCGTGGATATGTCATTCGATGAAGCCATCGCGAGAACGACAGCCGAATTGCAAATGGAGGGTTTTGGCGTTCTCACGGAAATTGACATCAAGGCAACCTTAAAGAAAAAGATCAATGTCGAACTCCGGGATTATCGAATACTAGGCGCCTGCAATCCCCAATATGCTTATAAGGCGCTTCTTGCCGAAGATAAGGTTGGCACAATGCTTCCCTGCAATGTCATTGTTCGGGAAACGGACGATGGCAGGATTGAAATCGCGGCGATCGATCCCGTTGCATCGATGCAGGCTATAGGAAATGAAGAACTTGGAGGAATTGCCCAAAAAATACAATTAAAACTCAAACACGTCATTGAGAATATATGAAATAAATATCTTGATAAAGGCATTGCGCTCCACGGCTTTTTATTTCGAATGTTTTCTGCCATCCATTCCGGGATGCTGAATAACATTATATAGAGCCGGAGGAAGTGACGATGAGAATGATCGCCTTGTTGCCGGCAGGCGCCCGTTATGATTGAATTTGTCGTTTCTTTCCGAGTCGGTTTGGGTTTGCATGGTAACGCCATGGCCGAGAAAATGGTCGTCAAGGGTTCGCCGTATCCCTGGACGCTGTTGGACTCGAAAGGTAAGCCTTTCGGGGGCTCGAAGACCTACAAACTGCAGCATTTGCCGCCGAATATTCTGGCGAAAGACTTCTGGTCGGCCATCGTTTACGACACGCAAACCCGTTCCATGCTGCAGACGGATCAATGATTCCCGAGCGCGTGCAGCCAGGACAAAGAGGTGCAAGTCAACGAGGACGGCTCGGTGGACGTGCAGCATAAAAACGCCGCGTCGTCCGTGTCTAATCTCAGTTTCGTGACTCATGGGCCAAGAGTATCATTCCACTTATGCAACGCCTCCAAGCCTATCGATACGCGCTCGTGCCCACCAGCGATCAGGCGCGCAAGCTCCACCGCTTCGTGGGTTCGTGCCTTAACCAGGCGCTAGCGCTGCAGCAAGCCAATTATGCGGCGGGGGCGGCCAATGGTTCGGATAATCGCCGCACACAAACCCGCTTCGCGTGCGTGGCCTGCGGTTTCGGGGAAAACGCCGACGGGGTCGTCGCAATCAATGTTTTAAGGGCGGGACACGCCCGGTTAGCCTGTGAGGTGAGCGGTGCCGTAAGACCGCCAGCAACGGGAACCCACCGAAGCTACTTGGGAGTGGCTCAATGCCGGGTCTGAGCGCCGTAGGAATCTCCGGTCTTCAAGTCGGGTAGGATGTCAACGAGAACCGTAGCGTTCTTCACGACGCTTCGTAACCTGCGGCTCGAATAATTAGGGCCAGCCAATATCAACAGAACTTGTATCCATCGAATAAAGGAGTGTGATTACCATGTCCAACGCGACGAATACGCTATTGACTGCCGACCAGTTGGCATTCTTTGGTGACCTGAAGAAAAATTGGGGCTGGCTTCTGGCTTACGGCATCGTTTCGATTATTTTGGGCACGATCGGCCTTGGAATGAGCTTCGGATTGACGCTGGCAAGCATCCTCTTTTTCGGCGTGTTACTCATCGTGGGCGGCGTCTTCCAACTGTTCCATTCCTTCACATGCAAAGGCTGGAAGAGCACGGTTTGGCATGTGTTGATTGCCCTGCTCTATGTCGCCGCCGGTTTCGTGATGGTTTCCGATCCCATACTGGCCTCCACCACGTTAACGCTGCTGATTGCTTGGGCCCTGATCGCGGCGGGAATCCTGCGGTGCATCATGGCATTCCAACTGCGGCCGGCCAACGCTTGGTTCTGGCTGTTGCTGTCCGGAATCATTTCGATCCTGCTGGGTGGGATGATCATCGCGCATTGGCCGATGTCCGGCCTATGGGTAATCGGGCTTTTCGTCGCCGTCGAACTGATTTTCAACGGCTGGTCCTACATTTTTGTCGCTTTGGCTGCCCGTCAGGCGGGAAAAACGAGTGGAGGCATGGAGATCATCGCCTGATGGATTCCCTGATTCAGGGATACCGATCCGACGGCTTCGAATGAGGCTCGGCGCATGTCCGTTATGGACAAGGATGTTCAGCTTGGAGAAGTGCTGACCTTGCCGCCTTCCTTCTGATCAACCGGACACCGCCGGACACGGAGCGAAATTACGACCCGTTTCGTCCCGTCTACCGGCGCGTTCGGCACCGTCCCCGCTCACGTATAGAGTTTCGTTACGAAATCACCGCTCATTCGGCTATCCGTGAGAGGCCAAGCGCGTGTGGAATCCAACGGCAATCGGTCATCCCCGTAGGCCGCGATCGACAACGCCTCAAGGCCGATCTCGATAATCACCGGAGACTGAACGCTGAGACGTTCACGCACTTGACAAGCCACGGCGATCTTGACGGCTGGGTCGACAAGCGGATCAACAAGCCCGATTCGAAAGAACAAATCGTTATCCCGGTCGAGCGGCGACCGGTGATAACCGTGCAAAATGCCAAACCGTTGGGCGGCATGGCGCAGTCGGTCGAGGGTGCCGGGATACAGTCGAGCTTCCCGAGAACCAGGGGCTGCCGTATCGGGAAGCGTCGCGCACGGCTCGGGCTGAAAAGGCCATCCCATGACGACGACCTTGTCTCCCTGAATCGAAAACGACCGCTCGTAAGGCGTTGCCTCGCGGCTGGTGAAGGGGTAAGGGCGATCAGTGAAACCACCGATCTGGACCTTGAACGGGAGCAGGTCGCATCCTCGCAGATAGGCCAAAAACCCGTCGATATCCATTACGACATCACGGCCTCGATGTTGCGCGAAATTCGCATTGATCGCTGGAGAACCGGCACGACGTTCCAACCCGATCAACGTGGCGTGCACCTGCCGGATGTCGTAGGGGGTGAAGGCTGAACCGATGATTCCGGCGACATGCCGCTGGCAATCCAGAATGAATGCGGCAAGATCGCTTGCCTTATCCCCATACAACGAAACCAGCGTAATCTGAATCATGGCAACAGATTGTGGACGATCACGGGTTTGAGAGTACTGAACTCGAAATGCCCACCGGCGCTGGCCAGGCCAATCATCACGTCATTGCCGATTCCGGGTAGCGACCATGGTCAATGCCTCCGCCTGAGTCGGATTGACCTTGCCGGGCATGATGGAACGTAACCGTTCGGTTCGACGCCAACGCGGCATCCCGGCTTCAACCCCGCCGTCTATTCTGCGTAGCGGGATTCGAAGTGCCGGGCCCATGCGATCAATTGCGATACGCCAAGCCGCAGTCGCGCAGCCAGATCGCGTGCCGAAAGCGGCGACCCGGCTCCACCCCCGGAGTCACCAAGACCGAAATTGACGCCACAAATGGCTTCGACGGTCTCGCCTATCATCCTGTCCACCTGAGTCCTGACCTCTTCCGGTATCCTTTCATCGCTCATCAAGAAACACGCGGCCTGATCCCAACCCGGTGCGCGTGGACCTTTTCTAAAGATGCTCAAGGCATCCGCAATACTGCCAAATACTATCATCGTACCTATCCAGAACACTTGAACGCCTGGGCGAAGCGGCTCAACGTGCTCAAATTCAGCTCGTCTCGATAATGTAGACCACGCGACGCGACCAAGCGGTTGTCACCAACCCTTGATCTGACACCGTCGACCATCATTCAATTCGATAGGTCCGTGTCGTAACCCTTCGAGCGCCGCCATGTTCGCAATGCCCATCATCAGTTCCAAATCCGCGAACCTTCGCAGTACAACGATCAACCATGGTCCTCCCAGTCCCCAATAAATAGGCTTCATAGATCATCACACCATGAGAAACAAATCCACGATATGAAAAATAAATTCATTCGCGTTCATCATTAACCCCATTTATTGCAATACTATGACTATTCGATAATCCCTACTTTAAGTAATCCCCACTAACCTCAACACACTAATATCAATCAAATCGATTGCCACAACACAATTGAGAAAATAGGGTCTGATCAAAATATAATACCCGTAACAACGACTAATAAAGGTTGCACAGCGATCTGCAAAATCATGGCGCCACCTATTAGGCGATAACGTCATCAATAGATTAATCAACAAAGTATCTTGCCGAACGCTTCACTAAAGCAAACAATAGCACAGTCCGTACCAACTATATTTTCCACACCCATCTCTCCCCTCATTCAAACGATGCATACGGACACCCATCATAAAAATAATTATTATTTATCAATAAATTGAAACACATCAGCAAAGGAACGATTCCACCTCTTCCAGTACCGTGTCAGCCTATTTTTAACCCTTCATGCCGACCGATCATTACTACTCCAATACACCTTTGTTATTCATTCTGTTGGGTTCTGACGACAGAATTGCAATACCTACAAACAACCTTTGCATTTTTGGCTTTAAATTATTTATTGTGATTAGAGAGGAGATAGGCGATGGAAAACAGTCACGTTACGTCGAAACCACTCGGTTATCTTAGCTTGGCTTGCCCATAGCCGTATCCCAGTTGCTGATGGGGTGTGATGTGCATATAAAAAAAGGCAAGCTACCGAACTTCGACTGGGTATTTGGAAAAGTTGGTCACGGTTCCCTATAAGGATCTGACGGCTGCCTATGACACGAAAAACTACTGAGGCAGAAATTCTCTACGATGCGACCAAGAGAGCACTCGAAGCAAAGCCTGATTTTCGGTTCGTTGTTGACTTGATTTTAGCCGTCGTATTCTTTATTTTAGGATGACGACCTGTAATATTGCGTGGCCCACCACGTATAAAGTGAGAAGGCGGTCCGAGTTTTCTACTCAGACCGCCTTTTTTTGTCGATTAACGACAGCAACAACCGAACCCATCGGCTGACACGTCAAGGCCGAAGCCAGAATTTGGTCACTGGCTCTAAGTTGAAAGTGATAATGGCCGGCAAGGCACATAACCTTTCTATCCGGTTGGAAAGGCCGACCCGTTGACAATTCCAGCATTGTACACGTGACGGCTAACCTTTCCATGCTCGCTTGACAAGCTAAGAGCACGATGGCGTACAGATCGTTCAAGCCCCATTGTGCCAGGTAATTCACATTTACCATCGAAGTAACCGGTTTCACCTACACTGCATTGAAAAGGCCGCAATGGCTCATTTTCTGAACAAGATCACCTAAACAAACAATCCGATGAACCATTTAAGAATCATCAGCCCAATTAAGGAAATAAACCCGACGAACAAGAATGAAACAGCGACTATTCCAATGATTATGAATCGACTTGAACGGGTTACCGCTTGCGGGCTGTCAAGATAGCTGTCGATAAGCTTTACATTGCGTAGATTAGCTTTCCAGGCCATGTCGAAAACATCGCCAGCCAATGGAATCAGCCCGAGCATGGATTCTATGGCCACATTGAGCAACATTCTTGACAAGATGCTTTTCGGTACGCCCAAGCGGGCTGCTTCTTCGAGGATAAATAGAGACAACACCGCGCCTATCGCATCGCCAATTCCTGGAATAAAACCGATTATTCCATCTACTCCAATTCGATATTTGCCGAATATCGGAACTGGGATTGAGTCGTCCAACAGCCACGCCAGGCGTTTTACACGGTTTCTAATCTTCTGCGCTTTTGCGGATGAATCGTCTAGGCTGTTTTGTTGGCTCATTTCAGAATTACTCCATCGTAGGTTATCACCCGATTGGCCTCTAAACGGGTACGAGCAATTCGTATATCTTAATCGAAATCGGATACATTACCCGCGGGAAGCTATCGGATTAATGCTAGCGGATATGGACAAACCTCGCTGTGAATGCCACGCATCTGGCTTCCGTGAATTTCACGTGGCCGCGCGATCTGTCCGTGATGTAAAAGTCCAGGAGGATTTATTTTATTCGCTCCGAACGCCGCTTCCATAGCGACGTTTTTCTTTTATTTCGCAACGGCGCACACCAATTGAAATTGTGGCTAAGCTTTGTAAGGTATTCTTTTTGGCATTGATCGAGGCCACGAACCATGTCGACACCCATCGCACATATCATCGAACCGCAGGTCCACGACTTGGGCGGTTTTACCGTTCGCCGCCTGCTCCCGGCGTTGCGTAAACGCATGGTGGGTCCGTTCATTTTCTTCGATCATCTGGGGCCGGCGGAATTTGCGCCAGGCACCGGCATCGACGTGCGCCCTCATCCCCATATCGGCCTGGCAACCGTCACCTATCTATTTGAAGGCGATTTAGTTCATCGTGACAGTCTGGGATTCGTGCAAACCATTCGTCCTGGCGATGTCAATTGGATGGTGGCTGGAAAAGGTATCGTGCATTCCGAACGCACGGGTCCGGAAACCCGCGCCCGCGGCTTTCATGCGCACGGAATCCAATCCTGGATCGCATTGCCACAGGCGGACGAGGAGGTAGCACCGGATTTCCGCCATCATCCGGCGGCCACGCTCCCCGTCATTGAGCAAGCGGGTGTGCGATTGACGCTGATCGCGGGTTCAGCTTTCGGTCAACGAGCACCGGCCGCCACCTATTCCCCAATGTTCTATTTGGATGGGCAAATGAACCTGGGGGACCGCTCGATCCTGCCGCCGGAATACTCCGAACGCGCGGTTTACCTGGTAGACGGCGCCATCGCTATCGGTGATGCGCACATTGAGCCAGGACACATGGTGATTTTCAGTTCCGGGCAGGATATCGATCTGCGTGCCTTGAAACCGTCCACGCGATTCATGCTCTTGGGTGGGGAACCGTTGGACGGTACGCGTTACATCTGGTGGAACTTCGTATCCAGTTCCAAGCCGCGCATCGAGCAAGCCAAAGTCGCATGGGCGACGGGAAAATTCGCCCCCGTGCCGGGTGAATCCGAATTCATCCCTCTGCCGGACGACTGAAAGCTCATCGAATAGCCTTTTATCACTCACGACGGGTTTTTAGCAAGAAAGGAATATCGCAATCGGCTGTTGCAGTTTGACGTTCTCGCAAACGACCTTGAAGCTCATTAAGGGCGAGTAAGGGCGGACACGCCTGGTTAGCTTGTGACCAGCGCTGCCTTCTGCATAACGGTAATCAATATCAAAAGGCGCATTTCACCACGCCACCGTCCACTCTCAGTGCCGCACCGGTGGTAGCCGAAGCTAGAGGACTCACGACATAGGCCACCAGGGCCGCCACTTCATCGGTTGTCGCGAAGCGTTTGATCAACGATGTCGGCCTGACCTTCGAAAAGAACTCTTTCTCGAATTCCTCGAAGGATTGACCATTTTGAGCGGCCAACTGTCCGACAAAGTCCCCCACGCCACGAGACTTGGTGGGTCCCGGCAACACACAGTTGACGGTAATACCGGTTCCGGCGACGGACTCGGCAATGCCACGCGAAACCGCCAGTTGAGCAGTTTTCGTCATCCCGTAGTGAATCATTTCCTCGGGAATCTGTACGCCGCTTTCGCTGGAGATGAACACGATGCGTCCCCAATTCCGTTTTTTCATACCCGGCAGATAAATCCGACTCAGCCGCACTCCACTGAGCACATTGACTTCAAAAAATCGCCGCCAGTCGTCGTCGGAGATATCCCCGAATGCGCAAGGCTCGAAAATACCCAGATTGTTGACCAAGATGTTGACTTCCGGGTAGTCCCTAGCAAGCCGGTCCGTTGCTTCGGCCGTCGCCAAATCGCCTGCGAAGCCTACGAACTCGCCGGAAACTTGAGATGCCAACTCCGCAACGGCCTTATCGACGGTGTCTTGCGTTCGTCCGTTGACGATCACTTTCGCCCCTTCCGCGCCCAGTGTCTTGGCGATGGCACGACCAATTCCCGCCGTACTGCCCGAAACCAAGGCCAGTTTACCGTCAAGTCGCAGATCCATAGAACCTCCTCAATTGACCCAATCTACGGGTAACAGGATGTATACCGTCCCCATCGACACGCTGGCATCGTTTGAGCACTGCATTGGGACTCGTGCGATCCGGCGTCGGCACCTTGGGTTTCGGAATAACGACGCTGCTCGTCATGGCCTATACACCGTTCGGATAAGCTTTCACCAACTTCGGATTCCAACGCTCCGCTCCAGCCGTTTCCAATCACTGACCCGCATCGGCCATTTCATGGCGCTGCGCTTTTGCATACGCTTCAAGCGACAGTTCCTCCGGCTTGCTGAGGAGGTGCTTAACCAGATACTCCTCCGCGAAATTGTGCAGAATGATTGGATTGTTCCAACCCCCGCCTTCCGTGAAAAGCGCCTCCCTGGCTCCGCTAAGCCCACCGGCTTGAATGTAGTTTTGCCGATAAGCCTCTTGTTCCTGCTCCGATAGCGCGGAGAAAGCGGCTTTAGCGCGCTCACGCCGTAATTTTTCCCACTCGTGTTGCAATCGCTCGTAAGATCGGGCTTGAACCTTCGATGCCTCTCGTCCAGGTTTGTTTTGTTTACCCGCGCCTGGCTTCGAACCCTTCCCAGCTTGTATCACCTCCTGCTGATAATCGTCGACTATCGCACTGGCGAGGTAACCACCGAGGTTATGCAATCGCTTACCGGCGGCCAGTTCCTTTTCCACCTGGTCGATCTTCCGTTGGATGTACGCATGGTCATAGGCTTCCACCAACATGATCGCCCGCTTGCGGGCTACCCCTTGATCAACCAGGCGATTGAGCGCCGACTGTTGTTGCTCAGAAAGCGAACTATTGCGAAGCAGCACCCGTTCCCCTGCACCCGATTCCCGGCCCTCTCCAACCGGTATATCGATCGGCAACGGGGGTTGGTATGCTAGCTTACGCTTCAGGGAGAACACCACGGCTGACACTCTGCGAGACTTTCGCTGCAAAGCCTGGTCGACTTCGATATCCGTACTGACGTTGATTTCCTCGATAGCCGGTTTCAGAACGGCTCGGTTGAATATCTTGAACTCCTCGTACTGGTCCTTGCCAATGCCCAACAAAACCCGCAGTTCCTTAATGCTTACCGGCGCCAATTGCGCTTCAAGAGTCCGCCGACGCGACAGTTCGTCGACAAAGAATTCGTACAGAATCAGAGAATGCTTCTTGCTGAAACGAGTCTGGATCAGCAGATAGAATTTGGCGAACAGCATGGGATTCCTGATCCAGGACGCGATCTGTTCGTTGACGCGGTAACGCACTATCCCCCCGCGAATAATCTTGGCCGACGCGAGAAAGGTACAAACCCCCCATTCCACGACTTTGTCCCTTTCGAAAATATTCCACTTGACCGCGGTCGTCACCAACGTTTCAAGCGCTTCTTTGAGGGGTTCGCGATTACGGCTGGAATAGTTGATTTGACTGCACAGTTGTGGTAGTGACAGATCATGTTCACCGGCCTGGAGATCGTGCAATTGGAAATCCGCCATGATGGCATTGATCATTTTTCGTTCGACAAAAGAGAAATCGTTAGCGATATGCACCGTCGCCGTCGGTTTCAAGACTTCTGTCGGTAGTAGTTCTGAAGCGGCATCTACTTTCATTGACTAGCCTCCCTCGCGTATCGAACTATAGACTCAGGTGAACTTAAATGCTAGCCAATTATTTCACCTTATTTCCGATCCTCCATGAATTGCACAATTCCGTTCACCCTATGCAGCCACTGGTCGTCTATCTCGGTCTTGAACAAGATATAACCTACTGAAAATACTGTATATACACTGAGACAACTCGTTGCTAACGAAAGCGATCATCCGCAATTGCACAAATCCTTTCACCTTTGTATAAGCCTGCACAATTTCATTCACCCAAAAGCACAATTTCATTCACTTTAGATTGATTCTCCAAAAACCATGGTCAGTGTCTGTCGGCGAAGAAATGAAGAAAATGGACAAAAAAGCGCCGAATCGTTGCTATAAAACAACAGTTTTTGCACAATTTCGTTCACGTTTTGATGATATTTCGATAGCAGACTCACGGCTCGTCGAATGCTTCTCCTATTTGCACAATTTCGTTCACCCTTATTATTACGAATAAACAAAATGTTATAGGAAAAATCACAATTTCGTTCACCGAAAATGCACAATTTCGTTCACTTTACCATCGAAAAAATCGTTCAAAAACAAATACTTGCGCAGCCTCTTAATTTGTTGTTAATATTAATTGTTGTTAAATATCAACAACATGAAGCACAAATTCATTCACCTTTCACCGTCGGTATCCAATTTAAAGCAATTTGGCACTTCTGATTTTCATGAGTCAAAATCAAGAAAAACGTCGTGGTGAACAGTCACAAATCCGTTCACCACGACAGCTTGTATCGTCACGTGAAAGGAATACAAGCTTAACTGTTAACTATTTTGGAGTGATTAACACCCGATATCCGACGGGAAGCCGGGAAAAGATCGTTACGGCGGCTATAATCGCCACAAGTGGAGCTGTAAAGGAATTCCAGGTGTTTCGTTCACTGGCAGGATTTCAGTACGGAATCCCTTGCGGGCACTGAAATATTTGATCCTAAACTGAGGTTGTCCTTGTGTCTGACGCTTGGGGGTATTGATGAGCTATCAATCGCTGATGGCAGGCGGTTTCGTTCGCGGCCTGCTCGATCAAAGTGTCAGAAATCCACGTTCCCTTTGGATAGACAACACCAGTTGTCACGGCGCCGGTATTCCAAACATCTCGCATTGGATCGGATCCTTTCCATCCACTCCGCAAGAGTCCTCCATTGTTCGCCTGTTTATTCAGGGTACCAACACCCATATCAAACCCTATATACGCGACTTGTTGAACAACGGTAGCGGCAACGATGATGCCGCAGCCGTCAGCGTCGCATTGACGATATGGCAGGTGCCGATACCCGTTGGCGGTGGCGGCATACATGATCAGGGTCAGCGGCGAGTCATGATCGGTACGGGGAGTCTGAACCGGGACGTCAATAAGGGACAGGTCCATTGCGAACACATAACGACCGGTATAATCATGGATCATCTGGATCAAATTCCAGGACATTACAATTGGGGTAGGCAAGCCCAACTTCAATCCATCGACATTTTGATATACACGGGCAAGTGGTCCAACAAAAGCAAAACATCCGTCCAGGACTTTCTTCCCTGCGGATCGTGCGTAAAGACCTTGGCCGACGTTTTGAGGCCACGTGCTCAACAGATAGCTAACGTATCCAATCTGGGCAAAGCACTCGATTACGGAGGGTAATAACCGGAAATTAGAAGATACCCATGGGCTTCAAGGTCGGTTTGCCGGGATCGGTTAACCTGGTCACAGGCCGCGAATCCAGCGCACGATGTCGGCCGAACCCATAACGCCGGATTGTCTGGCGACTTCATGCCCCTTTCGAAACAGAGCCAGGGTCGGGATGCTCTGTATCCTGAACTGCATCGCCAGATTCTGCTCCTGCTCCGTATTGATTTTCGCCAGGCGAATACGAGGCTCCAATTGTACCGCTGCCTGCTCGTAGGCTGGCGCCATCATTTTGCAGGGACCACACCACGGTGCCCAGAAATCGACCAGCAAGGGAATGTCATCGTGCTCGATATGCCGTTGAAATTGTGTGCCATCCAGTTCGACGGGATGCCCATCGAACAGGGGTCGATGACATTTTCCGCATTGGGGCCGATCTTCCAATCGGCCAGGCGGAATTCGGTTTATCGCTCCGCATTGTGTACAAACGATATGTAGACCTTCGTTCATGATGTCCTCGACAAATATTTCGCGTTGCCTATTCGAACGAATAAAGACCGGATGATGGGTGACAGGAATCGAAAATAGCTGGGCTATTCCAGCCGGTTTCTCAATAGTTCGCAAAGGACCCCAAAACAGGGGTCGGATCGTCAAAGACTTGGAAGCTTGCTCAGAAGCGCGATTGCAACCATCCGAACAATTCCCTTATCTCCAATGCGGCTTTACCCGATGGTTCGTGTTCCAAAACGCCCAGACCCAGAGTTGCCGCGTGTTGGAAAGCCGCTCGGTGACCCAGCGTAAAGGGGGCGATTTGAGTTCCATAACCGATGATCACGGCTTTGGCTTCCTCAGCGTCCTGACCACGATGGGGAACCGCATTCAATACGACGCTAGCTTCCTTTTGACCCATGCGAACCAATTCCAGGGTGGCTCCCAGGGTATCCAAATCAAATATGGCGGCTCGGCTCGGTATCATGATGACATCGGCGATTTTTACGGCAGCCAATGTGGTGTTTCCGATGGCCGGTGGCGTATCGATGAAAATCCAATCCGTTTGATTGTTTAACTGGGAAACGATCTGCGGGAGCCGCGCCGCTTGGGCCGAGACGATGGTCGGATGTTCCGATTGCCGCCGATCACCCCAATTGGCCGCCGTTGCCTGCGGATCGAGATCGACTATCGTGACCCGACTGCCGTCGGATGATGCGGCTACGGCCAAATTGATCGCCAGCGTCGTCTTGCCGGCGCCGCCTTTTTGCGAAACAATGCTGACAATTCGCATGCTGTTCCCATTCAATTCTGTTGGGGTCGATTGCGTCAGTTTACACGTGTAAACTCTGCAACTAGTTGAATTGTTAACGAGATCGCGAGTCAGTGACTGCACCCGATAGATTCAAGCGCAGTTTACACGTGTAAACCCAACCAGACAGCAGTATATCATGGCAAAACGCGCATCCTTGACAGCCGCGGCCAAGCCTCGGGTTTCCAACCTAACACTTTCGCTTCCTACCATCGAGGATTGGGAATCGGCCGGCGAATTGCAGATGCTGGCGGTTACGGCAATCGATCCGAGTCCCTATCAGGCCAGAGAGTCCTACAATGAGGATGAGATCGTCGCATTGGCGGCAAGCATCGAGGACGTCGGCATTATTCAACCTATCGTAGTGAGACCTAAATCAGACGAACGTTACGAGTTGATGGCCGGCCATCGTCGTTGGCTGGCGGCTCAGCGGGTAGGCAAAACCGCGATCCCCGCCGTGATCAGAACCTTAGACGATCGAGGAGCGGCCGCCTTGTCGCTGATAGAAAACCTGCAACGGGAGGACTTGAATCCCATGGAGGCGGCCCAGGGACTGCACCGAATGCTAACGGATTTTCAAGTGGCGCAAAAAGATCTGGCCAAACTGCTGGGTCGCTCGAAGGCCGACATTACCTTGACCTTGGGTTTATTGAAATTGCAATCCGACGTTCAGGAATTGGTCAAGCAAGGTAAATTGAGCGCGGGACATGGTCGGTTGCTGTATCGCTTACCCACGGCGCAACAACGCAGTCTCGCCGGAATGGCCGTGAAGAAGGGCTGGACGGTTCGTCGCCTCGAAGAAGCCATTTCCGACAGCAAACCTAAATCCAATATTGAAAGCGATCGCGCCAAAGATCCCAACATCCAACGTTTGGAAACCGTGTTGATGGAGCATATCGGCCTGCCAGTGAATATCCGGTCCAAGAAAAGTGGTGTGGGATCGCTCACTATTCGATTTCATTCCCTGGAAGAATGTGAAGCGATCATGGAAAGGCTTGGCCTCGACCCTGAGCAATACCAGTCCTAAATTTCGCGAATGCCATTTGAGCGTGACGGCGGCCATTTCGAGGCCGCCCGTTAGGGTGCTGTTGGCGGGGAACGTATGAGGCATTGAGGACGGATTTACAATTCCAGGATAATCAGGCGTTTTGCGATCCGCCATGCGGCTGCGAAAACAGCATGTCCGGCCAACCAATCCTTTAGGGATGGATCGAGTAGCTCGGCGAACTGCGGCAACACTCTGCGGGTCACAGCGCCGATGAGGGTGCTAGGCTTCCCAGTAGGCAATGGACTCAACACGATGGATAAGGGATGCACGGACATGGCTCTGCGCGCCTAACTCTTAAAATCAGGAGCTTCCAATTTGCGCAAAGCAAGTCTTAAGAAGTCCCTTGCATTTTGTTGTCCGCCGATTTCTTGCCTTCCGCGAGTTCCTTCACGATCCGCCAGTCTATGATTTTCTCGGTGAATGGCCAGGCCTTCTTGATACGCCATAGCCAACCCAGATCGCGGGCTATTGCGCCGACGAAGGCTCCCAATGTCCAGAGGCAAAAGCCCTTATACAGAAAATTAGTGAAGGTGAAGAATCCGATGATGGATATTGCAATTAGGGCTAGTTGGAATGCATAGCGAATCATCGAATTTCGCAATACATAGAAAATCGAGTATCCACGGGCTCGATGCGCCAGATAGTGACGAGCGAAATCCTGTTCAATTTGACTTTTCATTTATTTCTGCGAGCTCCGAATAGGCCCCCCTAAAGTAGGCACGGCTGAAGTTCATCGAGAGCGGCGCGGGGTTAGGGATCTGCTAGTAAATCTTTCCTTGTGCTTTGCCGCTTCCGCCGCGTCCGCTGTCGCGGATAGTTACGCGGCTTCTCCCCATACCCTTGGAACCAGCCTTGCCCTGTTTTAAGAGAATAGCAGGGCAGGGCCACGCGCGAACTTGGCAAAGAAACGAAGCGGTCTGCCCAACGCATCATTCACCCCCGACTCGACTGCGACCGCCTCGCCACGACGATACATCGCGAAGACTTCGGGCAAACTATCCACCTGCCAGGTTGGGAAACCTAGCAAGAACAGCGCCCACAATATGGAGTCTGGCGGTATTTCTATGAACGTAATGACGTAGCCCACGGCCCTCGATAATTGGTCCGCCATTTCGGCGAACGTCCGGGTTACCGGGCCGGTGAGCGAATGGGATTTGTTGTCGTGCCGCCGACACAGCGTCATCCGCTATCTTAGCCCGATGGCCTTTGAGGCCCAATATGTCGCTTAATCGCCTGTCCAAAGTTGACGGACAGGATCACTTGACCAATGAACCAAATTCGTATCCCGACCCCGGAATTCCTTAGGAGTTATCCACAGTCACTGTGGATAACTCGGGACCGATCAGCTTTTCTCGCGTATTAAGCTTTTGTTGCAATGTGGGCTTTGCTATTTTGATCATTTTTTCACCAGTCCGCGACGAACCGGAGAGTTACACTGCCAGCAGCCGGAGCCCACCGAAGCGGTTCGGGGATGGCTCGACGCCGCACCTTACCGGCTTAGCCATTCGTCTTTTTCACGGTTAGAAAGGGTCTCTTCCTGCACTCCGCCCCGATCTGGGTCTACAATCTTGACTACGACGCCTAGCGTATCCCCTTGGGATTGGGGGTCGGGTAGGACATCAATTTAGAGCAAGACTGTTCTCGACGTTTTCATCGAGTCGCCGGCCTCGGTCACGTACCGTGGTCTGGGCCAACCCGACTGGCAGATCCTCGCCAACATCAATAGGCGGTTTCTTAACTAGGTACATGCGGTGCGCAAGCCGCTCCATGCAGTGTCCTTTAATCATTGCCATTTCCGGCGGTAATTTCCAAATGTACCCGAGTACATTGAAACAATCCGCTTTCGCGGCCACGTTGGCGCTGAGTCTGACTTTTCAGCCCGCCATTGGACAGGAAGCCGAAGCGCCGGGCGAGGCGACGGAGGCTACCAAATCGCTGAACGCCAAGCTGCTTCAAGTCTTGCCGTTCAGCGACAAGCAGTCGTTCGATGACGCCCATCATGGCTTCATCGCCCCCCTGTCCGACGAGATCGTCAAGACCCAGGACGGCCGGCCCGTCTGGGACCCGAAGAAGTTTGGCTTTATCAAGGAGGGCTCCGAGGCGCCCGATACGGTCAATCCGAGTCTGTGGCGCCAGTCGCAGCTCATCAACATCTCGTAGCCAGCCAAGCGTGGAAGGCGCGCCGATGATTGACCGGAAAGCCGATGCCACGCTGCCCAGATCGTAGCGGCCGTTACCGGGAATAGGCCCGGCATTCCATGGCTATCGACGACTTTCAACGCCAATGACCGCGTCATATCGTGGCAACCGCGATATAACGCGGTCTTCCATCGGCGCCGCTTTGCCATCTGATTTTCGTCGTTTTAATAACTATCTAATATTGAAGTAAATAATAGCTCTGATTCAGCATGGCACGGGCTTTGAAATAGGTTAATTCGGGCAGTCGCCGCGGGACGAACCTCCAAACCCACTTTCCAGGTTCATCCCCGCCCGGCAACACATCCCTTAATGTCGCGAACCTCAACCTCTAGGAGCTTACCTGTCATGAATAGCAAAACCCTCGTCAATTCCGCTCTCGTCGGCGTATTCACCCTGGGCCTCGTCGCGGCGGCTGGACAAGCCAGCGCCGCCGACAACAAGGGCGCCGAGAAGTGTTACGGCATCGTCAAGGCCGGCAAGAACGATTGCCAGACCAATAAGCATGCCTGTGCCGGGCAGGCTACCCAGGACGGTCAGGGCGACTCCTGGGTCTACGTTCCCAAGGGTACCTGCGAGAAGATCGTCGGCGGCAGCACGAAGCCCGCGGCCTGATCCGATTTCAAAACTCCCAAGCATCCCATTTTCGCCAAGCCCCAGAGCGATTCGATAGGCATCTGAGTCGTTCTGCGGGCCGCCAGGCCCGCAGGATTTTCAGCGGATCGACGGGCATGGGATCACACGCCGATTGTCGATAGCCACTTCCCGCGGAGAACAACCCCGATGATTGCCACAGACACGTTCGCTAAGCCGCCCGCCCGCTCGTTCTGGGCGCGCATCGCACCGGTGCTAAGAAAAGCCGACGCCCTGTTTCACACAGTGGCGGCTTGGCTAACGCCGCTGGCCGATTTGCTGGCCCGTTACTGGGTCGCCGCCGCGTTCTTCGGTTCCGGCCTGACCAAAACCCTGACCGGCAGCTTCATGCTGTTTGGGCACACGTTCAACTATCCGTTGAGCCTGGTCCCGACGGAGAGTACGTTCACGCTGTTCGAATATGAATATCACGTCCCCGTGTTGTCGCCCGTGCTTGCGGCTTATTTGGGGACGGCGGTGGAATTGCTGATGCCGGTATTCTTGCTGCTGGGTCTTGGCACCCGATATGCCGCCGCTGTTTTGTTCGTTTTCAACGTCATCGCCGTGGTGTCCTATCCGGAACTGATGGATGCCGGATTCCAAGACCACCAGGTATGGGGATTGTTGCTGTTGATCACGATCTGCCATGGCCCCGGTCAGTTGTCCCTGGATTATCTGATCGGTCGGTTGATGGGCCGCTGACTGACGAGGTCGGTCTCATGAGCGAATTAGACCTAAGGATCGGCGACGACGGCGCCAGGGCAGGCGCTTTGGGGGCGTTACCCACGGCCGAGGAGCGGGAATTGTTGTGGCGCATCGGGTTGTTTTCGGCGGACGATGCGCTCGCCTTGCGGAAAATGTGGCGGATTCTACAGAACCAGACCGACGATTACCTGGACATGGTGCTGGGCGTGGTCGCCGCCTACCCAGCATTGGCAACGGTTCTGGACAGCGTCCGCATCAAGAATCCGGAGAAAACGACGGAAAACGACGCGGACATTCACCGGCTGTTTCGCCAATGGTTGCAGGAAACCTGCATGGCCCCGCACGAACTGTCCTGGCTTAAACGCGGGTATCGCGAGTGGCGATCGTCGCCGACGGCTCAGGCCACCCCAATGCCATTGCCGAATTACCGTTACCTGATCGTTTTGTCGATTCCCTTGGTGGCTACCGCACGCTCCTTATTGCTTGCCAACGGCCTGGCGGCTCAGCCCGCCGAGGAAATGCAATGCGCTTTGCTGAAAGCCATCCTCCTGCAAGTCACCTTGCTCAGTAAACTCTACGTCAGGGAAGGCGCTTGGTAAGAACGAGACGAGCCCGCCCCATCGCATTCCACGTGTGACGCCCGTGAAGCGGATAGGAAAAAGTGTTGAACGGATACTTCAATTGGCTTTGAAAGCACACATAATGGTTAGCGTTCGGATCTCGCACAGTTCTCGTCATGCCATGCGAATCCGCGACTGGGGAATATCCTGGCCGGCGAAGCGGTCTGGGAACGCCGGATGAAGTGAGAATGGCGGGTGCCGCTGTAGAGCCGGTCCGCCGGAGGATTGCCGTATGAATATCACAGTGAAGTCATCCACTAGCGAGTTCTCCATGCCACCCATCGATCCGGGGCCGGAAAGCGCCAACGAACAAAACGCCATGCACGCGGCCTTGAGCGCCATCGTCGAAGGCACGGCCACCGCCGCGGGGACGGAATTCTTTTACGCGCTGGTGCGGGAACTGGCCCAAACTCTGAGTGTGCGTTACGCCTTCGTATGTGAGTTGCTGGCCAGTAAGACGCGGGTACGTACCCTGGCTTACTGGTTCAACGGTCGATTCATCGACAATATCGAATTCGATCTGGACGGCAGCCCTTGTGAGATCGTCATCCGGGGTGAAACGGTCTACTTCACCTCGAAGATCTGCGAGATGTTTCCCCGTGACAAGGGCTTGGTCAATTTGAGGATCGAAAGCTATTTCGGCGTGCCGCTGGTATCCGAATCGGGCAACGAGATGATGGGACATCTGGCGGTGTTTCACGACAATCCCCTGATCAAGGAATTCCGGGGCATGGCGTTGCTCAAGATCTTCGCCACCCGCGCGCGGGTGGAACTGGAGCGCAAGCGGGCCGAGCAGGCCCTGCGCAAAAGCGAGGAACGCTTGGCGGGCGTCCTGGCTAGCGCGATGGACGCGATCATCACCATCGATGCCGAACTGTGCATCACACTGTTCAACCCCGCGGCCGAGAAAGTGTTTCGTTGCCCGGCGTCGGAGGCGATCGGCTCGTCGTTCGAACCTTTTCTCTCCAAACGCTTCGGCAATCTTCTGAAGGGCTATTGTCTGGCGATTCAACCCGCCACCGTGAGTTCTCAGCAACTGTGGGCGCCCGAAGGGTTGACCGCCCGCCGTCGCGACGGCGAGGAATTTCCGGTGGAGGCCACGCTATCGCCATTGGCGATCGGGAATCAACGATTTTTTACGGTGATTCTGCGTGATGTGACCGAACGCTGGCAGTCCCAGGAGACCCTCAAGCAGTTGCAATTGGAAAACGTCTATCTTCAAGAGCAGATCAAGACCCGGCAAAGCCCCGATCATATCGTCGGTGATTCGCCCGCCATGCAGGAAGTCTTCGCATTCGCCGAACAGGTTGCGGGCACGGATTCCACCGTATTGCTGACCGGCGAAACCGGAACCGGCAAAAGCGTCATCGCCCGCTCGATTCACGATCTGAGTCAGCGACGGGGGAAGCTGTTCGTACCCGTCAATTGCGCCGCCCTGCCCGGCGAACTGGTGGAAAGCGAATTGTTCGGCCATGAGAAAGGGGCATTCACCGGCGCGACGGCGCAGCGCAAGGGCCGTTTCGAACTGGCCGACGGCGGCACGCTGTTCCTGGACGAGGTCGGCGAATTGTCCGCCGGCGCCCAGGCCAAGTTACTCCGGGTGTTGCAGGATCAGGAATTCGAGCGGGTCGGCGGCCATCAGACCTTGAAGGTCAACGTGCGCCTGATCGCGGCCACCAACCGGGATTTGGAGAAGATGGTCAAGGAGGGCGAATTTCGCGCCGATTTGTATTATCGGCTGAATGTCTTTCCGATACGAATGCCGTCCCTGGCCGAGCGCCCGACGGATATTCCGCAACTTGCGCGCTTTTTTCTCGAAAAATTCTCCCGCAAGATGGGCAAAACGATTCACGATCTTTCGCCGACCGCGCATGACGCGCTGATACGTTATCTTTGGCCCGGCAATATCCGGGAACTGCAGAACGTGATCGAACGGGCGACCATTTTGACACGGGGTCCGCTCCTGGAGATCGGCAATGCGCTCGTCCTGCGTCTGGAAGAACAAGATACGGAGGCTGTCGACGCGGACGCCGATGACGCACCCGATAGGCTGGTTTCCTTCGAGGAAATGGAGCGTAATTATGTTCTCAAGGTATTGGAAAGAACGCGTTGGGTCATTGAAGGCGAACAGGGCGCGGCGAGTATTTTGAATCTCAATCCCAGCACCCTGCGTTCACGCATGCAGAAATTACGTATTCAAAAGCCCAAAATCTCGCCTTAGATTCTTATCCGGTTTCAATCGAGTGCCGATTTTTTTATCGGCCCGTAGGCATTCATTGCTACGGGCCGTTTTTATGGGTTACGGGCAAACCATTCGGATTTCCCATCGGTTGATCGGAACCGCGTAAAAACCACTCTTGAGAAATGCCATTGCATTCAAAATCGTCCGCCGTGCTATTTAAAAGCGGTTGCGAAATGTCGTGGGTTTACCGAATCCAATATGGAATGAAGTTTTGAATGATAGCTACAACATAATGAATATTAAACAAATTATGATGGTCCATAACAATGGCATGGGGGTTGCTAATTCGTAATTGACTGTCAAAGTCAGAAGCCCGGATGAAACGTATGTTGTTGCTGAGTGGTTACTGGCCCCTGTACGTAAAAATTGAAATGTTCGGCCCGGAGAATTTGGCGACCGAAGAATTGTCAAGACGTGGCATCCACGAATTCCTATTTTCCGTAACTCATGGCAAGACCCGTGGTTCGACGGCGGTGGTTATCGTCCCGGCCGCGGTTTATCGATAAGGAGCCACCCCAATGAACGAACACTATGACATCCTCATCGTCGGTTCCGGCGCCGGCGGGTCGGCGGCGGCCTACTCACTGACCCGCGCCGGTCACCGGGTTCTGTTGCTGGAGAAAGGCGGGGAACTGCCGCGTGACGGCAGCACCCTGGACGTGGACAAAGTCATCCGGCAGGGGATTTTCAAGAGTAAGGAGCCTTGGCTGGATAGGAACGGCCACGTTTTCGAGCCGGAGGAATATTTCAACCTGGGTGGCAAGACCAAGTGGTACGGCGCCGCGTTGATTCGTTTCGAGCGGCATGAATTCGAGGCCGAGCCGGCTTACCAGTATCTGCCCTGGCCGATCGGCTACGACGACATGGAACCCTATTATGAGCAGGCCGAGTCGTTGCTCACCGTGCAGCACTTCGCGCTCGAACCGGACTTGCGGACCCTCGTCGGTAAATTGACGCGCAACGGCGCCGGTTGGGACAGCCGGCCCCTGGGATTGGCGCTGGACCCGACTATCGTCGATGATCCCACGGAGGCCGCGCACTTCGACGCCTTCGCCTCGGTCAAGAACCTGAAATCCGATGGCGAACACGCGATGCTGGAACACGTCCGCCGAGCGCCCAATCTCACCATTCTTACCGGACGGCCTGTCAGCCATTTCATCTTCGACACCCAAAGGCCCGAACGGCTGCTCGGCGCACGCGTCGCGGACGGTAGCGAATTTCGCGCCGACACGGTGTTGCTGGCGGCCGGCGCATTGCATTCGCCGCGTTTGTTGCAAACCTATCTGCGCGATAGCGGTCTGGCCGATAAGCTGCCGTGCGCCGACGCGGTGGGACGTCATTTCAAGCGTCACCTGCTCAGCGCCGTGCTGGCGTTCACCGCCACGCCCAAGACCGATTTGCTGCGCAAGACCGTGCTTCTGCTCAACCAGCGGACGCCCCACAGCAGTATCCAGCCCCTGGGCTTCGACGGGGAATTGTTGAGTACGCTGATTCCGGGATTTGTGCCCCGTGGATTGGCCCGTGCGCTGGGCCGTCGCGCTTACGGGTTCTTCCTGCAGACCGAGGACGGGTCCGATCCCGCCAACCGCGTCGTCGCCAAAACCGATGGCGCCGAGTATCCCTTGCTCGACTACGATTCGGCGCGGATGCCGGCGGCGTTGGAGGAGCATCGGCGACTGGTGCGCACCTTCAACCGGTCGCTGATGAAAATCGGGATACCGGCGGCGGCCAAGGGAATTCCACTGGCCGGCACCGCGCACGCTTGCGGAACCTTGGTTGCGGGCAACGATCCCCGGCATTCGGTCGTGGATGCCGACGGCAAGGTCCACGGTCTGGAAAACCTGTACGTGGTGGATGGCAGCGTCTTGCCGCGTTCCAGTCGGGGCAATCCTTCCTTGACGATTTACGCCTGGGCTTTGCGGGTCGCGGACCGTCTGGCGATTCGGTCGCCGTCCGCATGAATCAGGCACTCCCCGATTTCATCCGCTTTGGCCGGGCCGTGTGTGGCGATCTTGGCCAGGCCGAGCGGCGCGAGTGGTGGCTGGGCAATGGCTTGGGAGCCTACGCCGCCGGAACCGTCGCGGGCACGTTGACCCGCTGCTATCACGGTTTGCTGATCGCTCCGGTCCATCCACCGCTTGGACGCTGGCTGGTGTTTTCCAAGGCTGACGCCACCTTGCTCGATGGCGACCGGGAAGTCCCCTTGTTCAGCAATCGCTGGGGTGACGGGGCCGTGGTTCCGGAAGGTCATGTTCAGATCGAATCCTTCCATCTGCACGGCCGGATGCCGGTGTGGCGTTACGTGCTGGGCGATCGGGCGATCGAACAGCGGATTTGGCTGGAGCCGGGCGCGAACACGGTTCACGTGGCCTATCGTCTGGAAGCCGCCGATGCGGACCGGGACTGGCGCTTGCGCGTCCGTTTGCTGGTCAATGCCCGAGATCATCACGCCAGCATGGCCCCCGGCGGATTTACGCCGCGGGTGGAGCCGGCGGGGGAGTCGTTGCAAGTCATCTGTCCCGACCACTTCATCCTGCGTTTTCAAGCGACGGATGGCCAGTTTCAAACGGCGTGGGAATGGCTGGAAAATTTCGATCTGCCGGTGGAGCGGGAACGCGGTCTGCCGTATCGGGACGCCCATCTGTGCATCGGCCAGGCGCTATTGACGCTGTCGCCCGGTCGTTGGGTTGGTATCACCGCTAGCCTGCACGAAGACGCTGCGAACGATCTGGACGCGGCGCTGAGCCGCGTTTTCGAGCGCGACGGCCGGTTGCTGGCGCGCGCGAGATCACAGCATGCCGCCCCCGCGCCCGATTGGATCGAACAACTGGTGCTGGCGGCGGACAGCTTTTTGTTCGCCCGGCCGCTGCCTGAAATGCCGGATGGCGAATCGGTGATCGCCGGTTATCCGTGGTTCGGGGATTGGGGGCGCGACACCATGATCGCCCTACCGGGTTTGACGTTGGCGACCGGCCGCTTCGACAGCGCCCGCCGTATCCTTCTGACCTTCGCCCGCTTCGTGGATCGTGGCATGTTGCCCAATGTATTCCCCGGAGCGGGCGAGACCCCGGACTACAACACCGTCGACGCGGGACTGTGGTACTTCGAGGCGTGGCGTTCCTATCTGGAAGCCAGCGACGATTGGGCGGCGCTGGGCGGAATTTTCCCCGTGTTGGTCTACATGATCGATTGGCATGCCCGAGGCACCCGCTACGGCATCGGCCGGGACCCGGCCGACGGGCTGCTGCGGGCCGGCGAACCGGGCATGCAGCTCACTTGGATGGACGCCAAGGTCGGTGATTGGGTGGTCACGCCGCGCCTCGGCAAGCCGGTTGAGATCAATGCGCTCTGGTACAACGCGCTGGCCATCATGTGCGATTTCGCCAAACGGCTGCAACGGCCGTCCGAGCGGTTTGAAGAACTCGCTAAACAGACGCGGCGGGGTTTCCAGCGTTTCGTTCGTGCCGACGAGGCGGGGCTGTTCGACGTGCTGGACGGACCGGACGGTGACGATGCCACCCGGCGGCCCAATCAGATCCTTGCCGTCAGTCTTCCCAACAGTCCCCTGGATGCGCAAACGCAGCGAACCGTGGTGCGCGTCTGTGGCCGCGAATTGTTGACGTCCTATGGCCTGCGTTCGCTCGCGCCGACCGATCCGGCTTACCGCCCCTATTATCGAGGCGGCGTCTGGGAGCGGGACGGCGGCTATCACCAGGGCCCGGTCTGGGGCTGGCTGTTGGGCCACTTTGCCCTGGCCGAGTACCGCGTACACGACGACGCCGCGTTGGCCCAGGCCCGCTTGCGGTCCATTCGCGACCACCTTTTCGATGCCGGTCTGGGGACCGTCAGCGAGATATTCGACGGGGCCGTTCCCCACCTTCCGCGTGGCGCGCCCGCCCAAGCTTGGTCGGTGGCTTGTGTCCTGGAAGCGTGGTCGCGGCTGGAACGGCTGAAACGGCAGCCGCCGGGCGAATACCCTCGCGGTCCCGACGGGACCGCGGATTTGGCCGATCACTGAACGACGCTTTCAATACCCAAGGAGATGATTCGATGAATGCTACGACCTCCAATATCGAGCCCGCGCCCGCGCCGCTGGAACCGCCGCGCCAAGGCCGGGAGCACGGGCATTTGACCGCGACTGTCGCCGCCGTCGCGCAGCGGCGGGCCAATCTCGTTGCCGGATTGCTCAAGCGCGCGGAAAAAATGCTGCGCGTTGCCGAAGTGACGCTGTTCCCCTTCCTGGATTTGGCGATCCGCTTGTGGCTGGCGCAGGCTTTCTGGGTGTCCGGCGTACTCAAGCTGGCTAACTGGGACAACGCCATCACGCTGGCCACCTACGAGTATCCGGTATCCTGGCTGGGACCGGTGGCGGCGGCCACGCTGGGGGTGATCGTCGAGGTGGTGGGTTCGCTACTGCTGGCGTTCGGCCTGGCGACTCGGCTGGCCGCGTTGTCGATGTTGTTCCTAACGCTGGTGATTCATTTCGAATATCAGGCGCTGGAACAGAATATTTACTGGGCCGTGCTGTTCGGTTGGTATGTGGTGATGGGCGCGGGACCGATTTCCCTGGACCGGCTGCTGGGCTCGGGCCTGGCTTCGTCGGCCCTGCCGCTGGTCCGGCCGCTACAGCGATTGTATACCGGAATCACCCGTTATCTGGGGCCGGTCTATCAACTGGGCTTGCGTCTGTGGCTGGCGGTTCTGTGGTTTACCCCCGCCCTGGTCGGCGGCAAACTGCTGAACACGGTGCTGGGCTGCGCCAGTCCGCTGCTGGCGCTGGGTTTGGCCACGCGACTGGCCGCGCTGGGCGCCGCGCTGGCGCTGTTGGGTTCGGGTGCGATGGGTGTGGACGACATCACGGCGAGCCACCGCCTGTATCAACTGTTTCTGCTTGGCCTCATCGCGTTGCGTGGACCGGGGCCGATTGCCGTCGACGCCGTCCTGCGCCGGCAGTTCGCCCGCTGGTTCCCGCCGTTGGAAAGTTGGTCCGACGCGGCGCTGAGCGATGTGCCCCACGTGGTGGTGGTCGGCGCCGGTTTCGCCGGGCTCAAGGCCGCGCACGGTTTACATCTGGCGGCCTGCCGAGTCACCGTCATCGACAAGCGTAATTATCATCTGTTTCAGCCCTTGCTCTATCAGGTGGCGACCGCCACCTTGTCGCCGGCCGATGTCGCCACCCCCATTCGGGCCCTGTTCCGCGACCAGAACAATGTGCGGGTTCTGCTGGGCGAGGTGGCGGGCGTCGATACCGAAGGCCGCCAGGTGCGGCTGAGCGACGGCGTTCGGGTCGGTTACGACTATCTGGTGTTGGCCACCGGCGCCCGCCACAGCTACTTCGGGCGTGATGACTGGGAGCCATACGCGCCGGGTTTGAAACGCATCGACGACGCCACCGCCATTCGCCGTCGTCTGCTGCTGGCTTTCGAGCAAGCGGAAAACTGTGCCGATCCGCAGGAACGCCAAAGTCTGTTGACTTTCGTGATCGTCGGCGGCGGTCCAACCGGGGTGGAACTGGCCGGGGCCATCGCCGAACTGGCTCGGAACGGATTATCCGGGGAATTCCGCAATATCGATCCGGCCCAAGCCCGCGTGTTGCTGGTGCAATCGGCGCCTCGGCTGTTGCCGGCTTTCCCCGAGGCGCTGTCCGAGATTTCGGCTCAAGCCTTGCGCCGCCTCGGCGTCGAGGTCATGATCAAAAGCCGTGTGGAAAAAGTCGATGCCGAAGGCGTACTGGTGTCCGGTCAACGCATCGGTTCCCGCACCGTATTCTGGGCGGCCGGCGTGACGGCTTCGCCCGCCGCGCAGTGGCTGGGTTGCGAAGCCGATGCGGCGGGCCGTCTGAAGGTGGAACCGGATCTGAGCGTGCCGGGATTCCCGGAAGTCTTCGCCGTCGGTGACACGGCGTTGTGCGAAGCCTGGAACGGCAAGCCAGTGCCTGGACTCGCCCCGGCGGCCAAGCAACAGGGGAGCTATGTGGCCAAGGTGATTAAGGCCCGCCTGAAAGGCCGTACCCGTTCGTCCCCATTCCGCTACCGTCATCTGGGCAATTTGGCGACCATCGGCCGGCAGGCGGCGGTGGTGGATATCGGTTGGCTCAAGTTGAGCGGCGCGCCGGCCTGGTGGTTATGGGGTGTCGCCCACGTGTTCTTTCTCGTCGATCCCCGCAAGCGGGTATCGGTCGCCATCGAGTGGTTCTGGGCCTATCTCACCAACAAGCGCGGTACCCGGCTCATCACCGGCGGTCAAGAATGAGGAGCACGACCATGATCAAGCAAACCGCCCACCCGATTCCGGCGATCCTCACGGTGTATCTGACGGCTTTTCTGCAGGGCCTGACGATGGTCAGTTTTCCCGCCAGCAGCGCCGTAATGAGAAATACCCTGGGGTTTACCGACGCCCAATACGGCGCGATCTATTTGCCCCAGGTCGCGCTGGCGGTGATCGGCGCGGTGATCGGCGGGAACATGGCTCGCCGACTGGGTTTGAAGCCGCTGCTATGGCTGGCGGCGGCCGGCAACGGTTTGTCGCAACTGGCGCTGGCGGCCAGTCTTTGGGTCATGCCGGCCATGGCGTTTCCCACGGTGCTGGTCGGAACCGCGTTGCTGGGTTGGAGTTTCGGGCTGGGTGGCGCGCCGCTCAACAGTTATCCGCCGCGTTTTTTTCCCCGGCGTAAGCCGGCCGCCGTGGTCGCCTTGCATACCCTGTTGGGAACGGGTTTGATGGTCGGTCCCCTGTTGGCCGACGCTTTCAATCAGGCTGGCCGGTGGATCGGGTTTCCGCTGTCGTTGGTGGGATTGGGCGCGGTGTTGACCCTGGCCGCCATCGTCGTGCGTTTGCCATCGGAAGGCGACGAAGTGGCGGATCGCCCTGTGGCGGCCAATCCTCCCCTGACCTCCAGCGCGTTTTGGATTTTCGCCGCCATCGCCGTGATATACGCTTTCGCCGAGGGCACTTTCAGCAATTGGGCGGTGATTTATCTCCACGAATCCAAGGAACTGTCGGCCGCCGTGGCGGCATTGGCGCTGTCGGTGTTCTGGGGCGCCTTGGTGGTGGGCCGTTTGCTGATCGCGTTGCTGGTGGTGCGCGTCCCGCCGCTGAATATCTGGTTGCTGTTGCCGGGACTGATGGTCACGGCCTTTCTGCTCATGCCCGAAGCGTCCACGCCGGCGTTGGGTCTGGGTTTGTTCGGCTTGGCCGGTCTGGCTTGCTCGGCCTTTTTTCCGTTGACGATTACGCTGGCGTCGGAACGCTTTCCCGATCATGTCGCCTGGGTTTCGTCCATGCTCATCGCGGCGCTGATGGTCGGCGTGGGCTTAGGTTCGTTCGTGATCGGGCCGTTGCGGGAATGGATGTCGCTGGAACAGCTTTACCGATTGTCCGCGATCTATCCCATCACCGTTTTGGGATTGGCTCTGTGGTTGGTTGGATTCAAGCGGCGGTTGGCCCGCGTGGGCGCCTGATCCGATTCAGACGCCCGGACAGCCACCGATCCCCCGCATCGGTTATCGATCTCGCTCGTAGTATTCGCGTAGCGGATTGAATGGCGAGTACGACACGTCCGCCAGAGCCCGGCTGAATTTGGGTTGTTCCTTGCAAAAGCGGTCGACCAAGGCCCAATTTTTGGTATAGAAGCTCACCGAAGTGGCGTTTCTGAGTTCCGAAAAATCGGAATGGCGACGGCGTAGCGGCCGGTGCGTCTCCGATGAGTAAATGTTGGTGACCAGGATCGCCACCTCTTCTTCTTGGGCGCCCGTGAATTTCTTGCCCAGCTTGCCCCCCGCGAAACGAACGGCATGGACCAATTCGTGAAATAGGACTTCGTGCGCTGAATTGCCGGCCGCGCCGTTTTTGTAGCAAGCCTGAGTGGTGAACCAGGTTTTGGGGGTATAGGACACCTTGTTGCGATACAGCCCCCAGTCCGTGGTGGCGAAAGCGTTGCAATCACCCATCGAACCCTTGTAGGGAAAGAGCAGCACCTCCCGTCCCACCGCCTGGAACTCGGCGAGCAGCGCCCGGCCGGTATCGGTGGTCTCCAGGCTATGGAGCATGCCCATCACCTGGGCTTCGAACTGGTGGGCCTTGTTTCCGCTCAAACCGTCCGCCCGGACGGTGAATTGTTTGAATTGGGCGGTCATGATCTGTATTCACCTCATCACTTGGGGCGGCAGCCCCGCTCCTCGTTGATCGATAGGGATTGTCCACGCACAGCCCGGAACGGATGAACCGTCGTCCCGGTGCGTTTGAAGGGTGATTTCCGGGTGGAGGCGAAAAGGTTTAATGGGAACTGCAAAAGGTATGAAATGCCGGCTTAACGCCAGGGTTGATGCCGCTGTAAATCCAGGGTGTGCAGGGTGCTGCCATCCTTGAAGCGAGTGATTTTCACGGGTACGGTGTCGCCGGGTTGGGAATAGGGCGGCGCGAGGGCGAAGTTCACCTGTCTACCATCGGCTAGGCGCACCTGGGCGTTGTAGGCGGTCGTGGTGGAAAATCGACCCTTGATCTCCGTTTGCTCAATGCTCAGGACGGTTCCCGTCGTACTCTGGGAACCGACGACTTCGAAGCCGTCACCCAAGAAGAAGCCGCTGAAGGCATAGAAGAGGGCCGCCATCGCCATCATGGCGATAACGCCTAAGCCATAGCTGACGGGATTACGGTAGAACAGCGACATCGATCACCGATTTGATCGCGGTTTATGATCGGGCATAAGGCCGTCGAAAGGACCACTGATACTGTCTTATCATTATAGCGGTTTGAATTTCGCCACAGGATCGTAACCGCAGCGATCCCTATGAGGATCACTGCCCGGTCAACCCGAATGAACGTCCCATGAAAGAATTCCGGCAACGTCCCTGGTTGATCACTGGAGCCGGGGGATATCTTGGAAGCATGCTGATGCGGATGGCGGCGGCCCGCGGGCCGGTCGTCGGGACGATCCATCAGACGGCGGTGGATGATTCGGCGAACCGGACCTTGCCGCCGCTCGACCTCTGTGACCGGGAACAGGCCCGTCGCGTGTTGCACGCCGTCGCACCCACTGTAATCATCCATTGCGCGGCAATGGCGGATTTCAACCGCTGCGCCTTGGACCCCGCGCGAGCGAGAGCGGTGAACGTGCAAGGCGCCGCGAATCTGGCCGAGGGGGCCGCCGACATCGGCGCACGCCTGATTCATCTTTCCACGGATCTGGTTTTTAGCGGCGATCGCGGCCAATACACGGAGCAAGACGTTCCAGACCCTCAAAGCGAGTACGGCCGGACCAAATATGCCGCCGAGCGGGTTGTTCAGGCATGTTGCGAGAATGCCGTCATCGTCCGTCCCGCGTTGATTTTCGGTTCCTCACCGTCGGGTCGGAGCAGTTTTACCGAACAGATCCTGCAACGCTTGAAAAGAGGCGAGACCGTGCCGTTGTTCGAGGATGAGTATCGAACGCCCGTCTCGCTCACCACCCTTTGCGATCAATTGTTGGAATTGGCCTTGGGTGATCATCGGGGTGTGTTCCATCTGGGTGGACCCGAGCGCCTCAGCCGTTTTCAATTCGGTCGGCGCCTGGCTTCGGCGCTGGGACTGAATGACGAATTGATCATCGGCGGTTCGTATAAGGACCATGTCTTCGCCGATCCGCGCCCGGCCGATTGCTCGCTGCGCAGCATCCGGGTTGCGCGGGATTTGTCCACTGCTCACCCTCCCTTGGATGAAACGTTGTTGGCCCTCTATGGGGAGGGTTGATCATCACCCCGTAAGCGGATGAATCCCGCTAACGCTTTCCCATGTCGCAAGGCTCGTCAGCGCAATGATTGTTTATTAGCCTTCTTATATCATCACTATGGAAAACACGGTCTCGTTAATTTTCGGACCGGTCGAACCCTAAGCCTTGAGATCGACATCGATCATTCGCAAAACCTATCCATACGATCGCATACGAGTATGGATTCCGATCCGGCGGTAAAACGCAAAGCGCCTGGCAAGCCACGCCGGCATCCGTTTGGACTATTTTTTTGTTACGGATACGGATACCTTCGAGAAATCCCAGGAAATCCGCTATTCCGTCGCGAGTTGCGCCTTGAGCAAGCCTCATTGCCCTAGCTGACGATCGAATGTTCGCAAGGCCCGGCTCTCAGCGTAACTAAACCGGCCGTTTATTCACCCGCGCGGTCCGACGATCTTCTTCAAGAGGACACACACTATGGTCACCGCCTTGGATCTTCAGAACAAATACAACCAAGCCAATTCAGGCAAAGGGGGCCGAACGGCCAAACCGGACATGGGCAAGCTGGTCCCAATACTCGGGCGTCGCCTGAACCGCTTGGTTGCCGGTGGAAATCCCGTACGGTACGAATTGGTTGACGGAAACACCGGCCTCAATCCGGCGGGGCGCATAACGGAAGCGCAGGCCGCGCAGGACGCGACCTTGATCGAACAACTCGCGGTGGCCAATCATCGTGCCGTGATGGCCGATCAACGCTGGCAACATCTGTATCATCGGGCTCAGCGCAATTTCAAATTCATGAATCCGGCGGGGAACATCGTCCGACAAGCCTTGTGGTCCTATCCTTGCCATTATTGTGGATTCATCCTTCCGGAGGATTTTATTCAGGTCGACCATCGCCAGCCACAGCGCCATCCCGGAGTGGCGGTGTTGAAGGTTCTGCACGCCATCAATGGCGCTTACACCACGGCGCCGGCTCACGGAACCAAGGGGACCCAGTCGGCCGCCATCGCGAATGCCGCCAATCCGATGGCGATCGGCGCCTTGAATACCGTCGCTGTGAATGGCTGGAATTGGGCGACCGCCTGGCAAGGCGGCGCGGCCGTTCTCACCGCGAACAAGTTACAGCGTTATACCATCACCCACGAAGGCCGGACCTTCCTGGCGATATGTTCGATGTATTGGGGACTGACCGCCACGGAGAATATGTGTTTGAACAATCTGTTGAACCTCGTCCCCTCTTGCGGCGCTTGCAACGGATCGGGCGGCAAGGGCTCCATGACCCATGCCCGCCAGTGAGCGCCGACGCAGCGATAGCCCCTATGCTCGGGCAACGTTTCCGCTTCGAACGCCACGATAAGCGAGGAACGAGGCGGTTTTCACGGCGACGCCATGCTGCGTTGGGTGTCCCACCAAGCCGGTAAATCGGCGATGGAGTCCAGCACGGCATCCGGTTCGATGCCATGCTGGAAGTCCGAAGATCGAAATTTACCTGTTTTGACCAAGATGCCACATAGGCCGAGTTGTTGAGCACTGCCGATATCGGCGCGGATATCGTCACCGATCATCACGGTTTGGGAGGCTGGCTGACCCAAACGATCCAGCGCGGTTTGAAAGTAAGGCGCGGCGGGTTTGCCCAGCACCACCGCCCGAGTTTCCGTTGCGTGTTCCAGGGCTACGACGAACGGCGCCGTATCCAGGCGTAAACCGTCCGGGGCATGCCAATAGCGAGTCATGCCTAAAGCGATGAGTACCGGTTGGGGATTGTCCATCAACAGGCGGAAGGCGCGGTTCAGGGTCGCGAAATCCCAGCTTTCCCCCAGATCGCCCACAACGACGGCGGCCGCCCCCTGTTCCGCGGTATCGCTCACCTGGGGAAGAGCACTGAATTCTTCCTGGGTCGCGGGGGATACGAACAAGGCAATGGGTCCGGATACATGCGTTTTCAACCAGGCGGCCGCCGCCACGGGTGGGGCAAGTATCTGGTCTTCCTGGACGGAGATGCCCAGTTGGCCCAGTTTCTCGACCAGCGCGCGACGTGGGCGGGAAGTCGTGTTGGTCAGAAACATATGGGGAATCCGGCGCGCTTGAACCCAGGCCATGGCCTCGGGAGCGCCTGGGATGATTTCATCCTTTTGATAGAGTACACCGTCCAGGTCAAACAGGATTGCGTTCACCATCGATAATCTCCGGGTCGGCTAACCGTGCGATACGGACAAAGGATCGAGGTCATTAAACCATGACTGTGGACAAACGACATTCTGCAAGCGATATTCCGTACTACCCGTAGTGTTTACTTACCCCAACGCGATGATCTCGGTTATCATCATCGGCCGATGTGCTCGTTCATTACTTAATAAAAATTCCATTTCCCCGGCCCGTTGGTTTATCATCCGAACAAAGATTTTCGAGCGAATTAAATTATTTTAATATCTGTCCGCAATAGATTAATATTGATTATATTCAAAGCTTAATTTTCAATAACTTAAAAAATATGGCATGATAATTTCCGTTAAAGAGATAGCGTCTAAATCACTGTTTTATGCGGCTTTCTTTGAGTACCTTATCTTCTGTTGGAGCGATTGCGTTTGCTAGAATATTCCGTCAACCTGATAATTAAATGGCCTATCTTAGGCATGAAAATTTATTATTAATAAGTCTGTCGTAGACAATATCAATGGGTCCTGAAAAGCTGTCTAATGAGTCTGAAAAAGTGATGGAAACCAACGACACTATGAGTTTCTCTGGGGCGACACCTTCAGATCAATCATGCGTCGGCGTAGACGAGATCGGGCAGTATATTCAACAAATCGGCGAACGCATCCGAGGAATACGGGCGCGTCGTGGCATGATTCGTAAGCATCTCGCCAAGCATTCCGGTATTTCCGAAAGGTATCTCGCTCAGGCGGAAGCCGGAAAAGCCAACATTTCCATCGCGCTTTTGTATCGTATCGCTCAGGCACTGGAAGTGAAGCTGATTAATCTCCTGCCTGATGGCGAAGCGGCGGATTCGACAGCGCCCTTACTGGCATTGGTTCGCAATTTAAGTCCGAAGGACAGGGATTCCGCCTACGAGTTGTTGCAAACGCGATTTACCAAGGCGCAGAGCCAGATTCACGGCGTGGCGCTCATTGGCTTGCGGGGAGCGGGTAAAACCCGGCTTGGAAGCCTTCTTGCCGACGATTGTAAGGTTCCCTTCGTTCGCTTGGGCGATGTGATTCAAAAACTGGCCGGAATGAGTATCGGTGAACTGTTCTCATTGGGTGGACAAAAAGCATATCGGCGAATCGAAATGCAGGCATTGGAACATGTCATGGAGAATTATCCGGCTTCCGTCATCGAAGCGGGGGGCAGTCTGGTTTCTGAACCCAATACGTTCAATGCCCTGCGCAACTCCTACTATACGATCTGGCTCAAGGCGACACCCGAAGAGCATATGAACAGGACATTGGCACAGGGCGATTTACGCCCAATGGAGGGGAATAAATACGCTCTTGAAGATTTGAAGTTGATTCTCAAGGAGCGAGAGCCAGATTATCAATTGGCCGACTATATTTTGGATACGTCGGGGAGAAAAGTAGTCGAATGTCTGCTGGAACTCATCGCTCAATGCGAACCCTATTTGGTAAAGAAAGGATAAACTCGTTATCCTGTAGCCAATGGATTCCGAGCGGAATGAATAGGGCCGGGGACGCTTTTATGGCTTTCATTGACGGATTCATCAAAACCGCCCGCGCCCTATTCGAAAGCGTAATACCTTTGGCATTGTAAAGCGGTTACGGGTTATTTTCCGATACGGGCCGCTTCACAGGACGCAATGTAATTCTGTATATCGTTGCGCATCCGTTCGGGTACGCTAATGGGCGTCATCGAACGGTTATCCACCATGCAGCAGGTGAAGCGCGCCTCGAAACTATCCACCTCGTCGCTGCGTTTTCCGAAGACCTTAAAGGATAAGGACTTGTCGCCAAGACGTTCCACCTCGACCGTGACCAGCAGGTCGTGCCGGGGTGTCAATGGGGCCTTGAAATCCATATCGATATGCACGAAGGGCGTTCCCATGTGCAGATCCAGATTCAAGCGATACCAATCTAGGCTCACGACATCCTGAAACCAGTTTTCTATCGCTTCCATGGCGTAATCGAAAAAGCGAACCGTATAAACGATATGAGCGGCATCCGTGTGGCTCCAGTGAATCCGTCGTCGATAGGTGTACGGTGCGGTAGCGGGTTTCTCGATAGAGTTCAGCATGATTTCCGGTTCGTCTTGGCGATTAGTTTGGCTGCGATGGCTGGATTTGAAAGGTCCGGCGCAGATTCTAAGCTTTTTGTGTGCGGACCCCCAAAGGCCATTCGGAGATGATTTAGCGTCCCGTAAACTGGGGGCGTCTTTTATCGAGAAAGGCGGCGAGTCCCTCCTTGGCGTCACCGGAGATGAACAGCCGCTGTTGCAGTTCACGTTCCAGGGCCAGGCCGCTTTCCAAAGGGACTTCCAGACCGCTTTGCACGGCGCGTTTGATATGGCCTACCGCACGCGAGGCTTTGTTGGGCGGGCAGAAATCCTTTGCGAAGGCCATCACGTCCGTCCAGAAGCTTTCGTTGGGAAAAAGTCGGTTGACCAGTCCCAGGCGCTGGGCTTCCGCCGCATTCAGAGTATCTCCGTTGATCATCAGTTCGATGGCCTGGGTCTTGCCCAACAGCCGCGCCAACCGCTGGGTCCCCCCCGTGCCGGGCAAAACCCCCAGCGATACTTCCGGCAAACCGATCTTGCCGCAGTTGGCCTTCGCGATGCGGATATCGGCGGCCAGCGCGACTTCCAATCCTCCGCCCACACAATGGCCGTTGAGCGCGGCGATGACCAGCTTGGGCGTATGTTCCAGCCGCAGCAGGGTTTCGTTGGCGTGCAGACAGAAATGGTATTTGAATTCCGGATCGGCTTTCGTGAGCATGTCGATGTCCGCCCCGGCGCAAAAGAACTTCTCGCCGGCGCCACGGAGCACCAGGACATGCACGGACGTATCGAAACGCGCCTTGAGAATCGCATCGTCCAGTTGCCGGAACATTTCGTAGGAATAGCCGTTCACCGGCGGATTGCACAACTCCAGGACGGCAATGCCCTCTTGGGTCGTGTAATTGACTAGATTGTCGTTCAAGCCGAAGTTCTCCCAAATAGTTCAAGTCTGTCAGTCGATGAATGCGCGGGTCGTCCGAGGTTTGTGCGAACCGCTCAGACGGCTCGGGCCGGTTGTTGGAAGCGGATGATCCCATCCCCAGAATCCCTGATCCTTGCTATCGTTCCGGCGGCATCGAGCCGGTGCAAATGGGCGATCGCCTCGCCCATGGCGAACATCAGTTGGTGATTGTCCAAAGCGCGGGCGAACAGGAGATCCAAGACATCGGCGGCGGAGCGTGGCTCGTGGCAGGCCCGCTGCAGGGCCTGCAGACGCTCCCGATGATGGGCTTGCAACTGTTCGATGCGGGCCTGCAGTCCCTCGAAGACTAACCCATGCGAGGGCAGCACGCGCACCGACGGAGGAAGCTCCGCCAGGGTGGCCAACGATGCCAGGTAAGCCGCCAGTGGATCGCCCAGAGGATCGGCCGGCCCGACGCTGATGTTGGTGGTGATGGCCGGCAGGACTTGATCGCCGGAGATCAGCACCTGCAATTGCCGACAATACAACGCGGCATGTTCGGGCGAATGGCCATGCCCCACCATGACGCGCCATTCACGCCCGCCGATCGTGAGCATTTGACCATCCTGAATGGGGACGGTGGTTGCGGGAATGTCGGGCACCAGTTGCCGGTATCGGTTTCCCTGAGTCGCCAAGCGGCCGGCGCGTTGACCGTCGAGGCCATGCGCGGAAAATAAACCGGCGAGTCGTTGGCCAAATTCTTGCGATGAAGCCTGGTGGATGCGTGCCGCCGTCGCCGATTCTCCAGCCGTCATGAACACCGGGACCCGGAACTGTTCGCTGAGCCACGCCGCCTGCCCGATATGGTCCGGATGATAATGGGTCACGATGATCCGGCCCAGGGGGCGGCCCTCAAGACAGTTTTGAAAGGCTTCTTGCCACAGGGCCCGGATATTGCCCAGACCGATACCGGTGTCGACCAGCGTCCAGGCATCGCCTTCGTCCAGCAACCACAAATTGATGTGGTCCAGCGCAAAGGGCAGAGGGAACCGCAACCAATAGACGCCCTCCGCGACGGACTCTCGTGTCTTGCCGGGTATGGGGATCGGGATGTCGGGATAATGGAGGGTGGATGGCATGAAGGTCTGTACAGCCTGCTTGACGATCGAATGTTGCGCCACGCCAGCGACGCGATGGGTGAATGGGCCGGAACGCTCTCGCTACGGACACCTCCGTGCGAGCGAGCAGCGCGCGATTTTTCAACTCCCTCGGTTTTCGCCCCTGTTCCTCGGCTTCCCATTGCGTGGGCGTGATATGCAATATAATGCATGCCTTCTGAACAAACAATCCTCGGGAAGCCGACGGCGGTTTAGGTTGAAACCACTAATTTATCGTTCGAAGATGTACGCGAAGCTTGCCAGCAAGAACGCGACGCTGGCGGGCGGGAAAATTGGACGGTGGTAATGGATTCACGGTCAACCGAATCGATTCGGCCGAAGTAGAAAGGATTCGTCGGGAAGCGCGAGGGTTCGAGAACTTTCGGAAACACCCGGTAGGCCGATGAGTTTGCCGTTATCAATGTGAGGTTCCAAGGATTCTCGCGCGCCAGCGATTGAACGCTGAGACAAAGCGCGAGTCGGATGTTGCAGCGCACTAATCGCGCGATGTGAGTCGTAAGCTGGCTATAGATCGAACTTTAGCCCTGTTGCAAAGGAACCTTGTGATGTCTTTTTCCGATGAGATGATCTTGGCCGATGGCCAACGACTGCGACTTCGTCCGGTCATTCCAGAAGACCGGGAGCGTTTTGTCGCGGGGTTTGAACACCTGTCTCCCGAGAGCCGTTTCCAGCGTTTTCATGGACCCAAGCTCGCGCTGACGCCCCGTGAACTGGATTTTTATACGCACTGCGATGGCCACGATCATCTGGCGATCGCTGCGGTCACCTTGAACGACGGCGAGGAAGGCCACGTCGTGGGGGTCGCCCGGGGAGTGCGGCTTCCCCAGGAACACGACATGGCCGAGGTCTCCCTGGCCGTGATCGACGATCTGCAGCGGCATGGGGTGGGTTATGCATTGATGCGGGCGCTCATGATGGAGGCCGCCAATCAGCGCATCCGTTGGCTGCGCGCGCATGTATTCGCCGATAACATCGCCGTCCGCAACCTGCTGGATCGGATCGCCGGCGACCAGCAGATGCGCCGCGAACAGGAATTGGAAATCGAAGTCGATTTTCCGAATCCCTACAGCTCGAAGCAGCAACGAACGGATCATCCGCGCCCCATTCATACGCAGCGATTCGAAAATCTTGCCGTGAACTGAACGAGGCAAGACGTTGTCCGCGTGACGCTGGCGATAGTTTATGTTGCCGTCATCAACTGGCCACCTGCAACACAAGCTTGCCGAATTGCCGTCCCTGGTGCAGATGCTCCAGCGCATCAAGCACCTCTTCGAAGCGATAGACCCGCTCGATGGCCGGCGTGAATTGATGTTGCTCGGCCGCCAATAACAAGCTTCTGAATTCATCCTGGGTTCCCAGGGTACTGCCGGTGATCTGCAATTGCCGGATAAAAACCCGCTGTAGATCGGCCTTGGGCTGCGGGCCGGTGGTGGCTCCGCAAGTAACGATGCGGCCACTGCGGCGTACCGCTCGCAGGCTGAGCGACCAAGTCGCCATTCCGACGTTGTCCACCACGGCATCCACGCCGCGATTCCCGGTGAGGCGCATCACCTCCTCGACGACATCCTGCTCACGGTAATTGATGCCGGCCTGAGCGCCGAGTTCGAGAGCAGTTTCCAGCTTGTCGGTGCTGCTCGATGTCACGATGGCTTGGGCGCCGGCTAGCCGGACGAATTGCAGGGCGGCCAACGCCACGCCACCTCCCACACCGTGGATCAGCACCGTTTCGGTAGGCCGAATACGGGCTTGGGTCATGACCATGCGCCAGGCGGTGAGATAGGCCGTGGGGAGAACGGCGGCGTCCTCGAACGATATTTCATCGGGCAAGGGAAACAGCATGTCGCTGGTCACGCAGATGAAGTCCGCGAAGCATCCGTGAATGTGCTCACCGGGTATCTTGCACTCCAGACAAAGCATCTGTTCGCCACGGCGGCAGAACTCGCAACGCTGGCAGACCCGAGCGGGATAGATCACCACCCGGTCGCCGGGTTGCCAGCCCGTTACGTCGGAACCGACGGCATCAACGACGCCCGCGCCGTCCACACCCATGATCAGCGGTAAATCGTGGGTGATGCCCAGCCCGGAATCGCGCATGTACAAATCGACATGATTGAGCGCCGAGGCATGAATGCGGACTCGGACTTCATCGGCTCCCGGCTCGGGCGTGGGCTGTTCGCCTATCACCACGGAATCCGGATTGCCGTGGCTTTGCAGATAAATGGCTTTCACTGAATAGCTCCGTTGAAATGACCGTGTTAACCCGTGCTAACTGGAGAGTGTCCCGGTTGCACGGGTATTCCAAGCAATTGGACACCGAGACGAGCCCTGCGGCTCATCTCGGCAATGTATTCACGCGCAATGGGATTGAAAAGCGGGTTTGGCGGGTCCCCAATCCGAGCGTCGATGGGGACATCTACCGTTCATCGGCTGGTCGCACGCGAACCGCGCAGTATTTGAACTCCGGGATTTTCCCGTAAGGATCGAGCGCGGGATTGGTCAACAGGTTGGCGGCGGCTTCATAGTAGCAGAAGGCGATGAATACGGCCCCCAAGGGCGTTCCGGGGTCGGCGCGGGCGGTCAGCGTGACTTGGCCGCGGCGGGACGCCACGGTGACGGCTCCTCCCGGTTCGATACCCAAGCGTTCGAGTTGGGTGGGATGCAACGAGGCGGTTGGCGACGGCTCCAGTGCATCCAGTACCGAGGCGCGGCGGGTCATGCTGCCGGTGTGCCAATGCTCCAACTGCCGGCCGGTGATCAGCACCATCGGGTAGTCTTGATCGGGTTGTTCGGCGGCGGGAATGATACCGGCCGGCACCAGGCGTCCCAGCCCGTCCGCCGTCGGAAAACGGTCGACGAAGACCACCCGCTCGCCCGGATCGCCTTCCCGCAGGCACGGATAAGGCGCCGCGCTGTCTTTTTCCAGGCGTTCCCAGGTGATGCCCGCGATGGACGGCATGGCCTGGCGCATCTCGGCGAATACGCTGGCCGCTCCGCTGTCATCGCCCGGATAATGCCAGCGCAGTCCCAGACGCCGAGCCAACTCCTGAATAATCCAAAGATCCTGACGGGCGTCGCCTGGAGTGTCCAACGCCCGCCGGCCGAGTTGCACCGTGCGGTCGGTATTGGTAAACGTGCCGGTCTTCTCGGGAAAGGCCGAGGCGGGTAGCACCACGTCGGCCAAGTAGGCGGTTTCGGTGAGAAAAATGTCCTGCACCACCAGCCAATCGAGCGCCGCGAGCGCCTGGCGGGCATGACCGAGATCGGGGTCGGACATGGCGGGATTCTCGCCCATGACGTACATGCCCCGTATTTGCCCAGCGAGCACGGCATTGATGATTTCCACCACCGTGAGTCCCGGTTCGGGGTCGGCGTCATAGTTCCAGAGCCGCTCGAATTTGGCGCGCACGGAGTCCCCATCGACCCGCTGGTAGTCCGGGAAAACCATGGGAATCAGACCGGCGTCGGAAGCGCCCTGAACGTTGTTCTGGCCCCGCAGGGGATGCAGTCCGGTGCCCGGACGCCCCACTTGCCCGGTGACCAGCGCCAAGGCGATCAGGCAACGGGCGTTGTCCGTGCCGTGGATGTGTTGGGAGACGCCCATGCCCCAGAAAATCATCGAGCCCTTCGATGTCGCGTATAAGCGCGCGACGGCTCTGATGGTATCGGGAGGAATGCCACAGACGGGCGCCATGGCTTCCGGCGTGAAGCTTTCGACGTTGCGTTTGAGCGCCTCGAAACCCGCCGTGCGCTGGGCGACAAACTCCGCGGCCACCAGATTTTCCGTGACGATGACGTGCAGCAGGGCGTTGAGCAACGCCACATCGGTATCCGGCCGGAAGTTCAATGTATAAGCGGCGTAGCGCGCCAGTTCGGTGCGACGCGGATCGGCCAGGATGAGCTTGGCGCCTCGCTTGACGGCATTTTTCATCCAGGTCGCCGCCACGGGATGATTCACGGTGGGATTGGCGCCGATTACCAGGATGACTTCCGCTTGTTCCACGTCGGCCACCGGATTGGAAACCGCGCCGGAACCCAGTCCCTCCAGCAGCGCCGCCACGCTGGAAGCGTGACACAGCCGCGTGCAGTGATCCACATTGTTGCTGCCGAAGCCGGTTCGAATCAATTTCTGAAACAGATAGGCTTCTTCGTTGCTGCCCTTGGCCGAGCCGAATCCCGCCAAGGCGCGGGAGCCACGGGAGTCGCGCAGGTCGCGGAGCCGGCCCGCCGCCAGATCGAGAGCTTCATCCCATTCGGCTTCGCGGAACACCGCCCAGGGATTGGCGGGATCGACCGTGAAATCCTTGGTTTTCGGAATGCCCGGCCGGCGGATCAAGGGTTTGGTCAAACGGTGGGGATGGTTGACGTAGTCGAATCCGAAACGGCCTTTGACACACAGGCGGCCGTGATTGGCGGGACCATCCCGGCCATCCACCCAAAGGATGCGATTGTCCTTGACGGCGTAGGTGAGTTGGCAGCCCACCCCGCAATAAGGACAGACCGAATCCACCCGTTTGTCCGGAGTCTGCCGCCAGACGGCCTGGGCGGGAGCCAACGCGCCGGTGGGACAGGCTTGCACGCATTCGCCGCAACCCACGCAACTCGATTGGCCCATCGGGTCATCGAAGTCGAAAACGATTTTGGCGTGGTGGCCACGGTGGGCGTAACCGATGACGTCGTTGACTTGTTCCTCGCGGCAGGCGCGCAGGCAGCGGGTGCACTGTATGCAGGCATCCAGATTCACCGCCATGGCGGGGTGCGAGGCATCAGCGGCGGGTTGCCGGCGGGGCGCGAAGCGAGCTTGAGTCAGGCCGCGTTTTTGCGCCCAGCCGTGCAATTCGGAATCCGGTTTGTAAACGGCGTCCGGCATATCCGACAGCAGCAGCTCCAAGACCATGTTTTGGGAATGTCGCGCCCTGGGACTGGTGCTGGAGACCTTCATGTCGGTCTGCGGAAAGCGGCAGCAGGAAGGCGCCAACACGCGTTCGCCCATGATCTCCACGACGCAGGCCCGGCAATTGCCGTCGGGGCGCAGCCCCTCCCGGTAGCACAGATGAGGGATTTCGATGCCGTGCCGCTGGGCGGCCTGGAGAATGGTTTCGCCCGGACGCGCGCTAATGCGCCGGTCGTCCATCTCGAAAGAAATCAACATGGATTCCAGGGATTGTGACAGCGCGGTAGTCAAACGGTTACTCCTGCGTTGCGCTCAATGGATTGCCTCGGTTTGTTGGTTCACGCGCGGTGTCGATGCAATTCGTCGGGAAAATACTGGATGACGCAGCGGATACAGTTCGGGGCGGCCTGACCCAGGCCGCAGATGGACGCATCCGCCATCGCCTGCGCCAGTTCTTCCAGCAACGCTGTGTCCCAGTGCGGGGCTTCCATCAACGTGGCGGCCTTGGCCGTTCCCACGCGGCAAGGCGTGCACTGGCCGCAGGATTCCTCGGCGAAGAAACGCATCGTGTTGCGGGCCGCATCCAGCGCCGTGTCCTGTTGCGACAGGACGATCACCGCGGCGGAACCGATGAAACAGCCATATTCGTTCAAGGTATCGAAGTCCAGCGGCAAATCGCCCAGCGCGGCGGGCAACAGGCCGCCCGAGGCGCCGCCGGGGAGATAGGCGTAGAGTTCGTGGCCGGGTTGCATGCCGCCGGCGTATTCGGCGATCAATTCGCGAACCGTGATGCCGGCGGGGGCGAGATACACCCCCGGCCGGTTGACCCGCCCGGATACCGAAAAACTGCGCAGGCCCTGGCGGCCATGACGGCCTTGCCCGGTGAACCAGTCGCTGCCCTTTTCCAGGATGTCGCGCACCCAGTAGAGCGTTTCGAAATTTTGTTCCAAAGTCGGCTTGCCGAACAAACCTACTTGGGCGACATAAGGCGGCCGCAGCCGGGGTACGCCGCGTTTGCCTTCGAGCGATTCGATCATGGCCGATTCCTCGCCGCAGATATAGGCTCCGGCCCCACGCCTGAGCGCGATCGACGGCAGGGGTCCAGGCGGGTCGGCCTGCAAACGAGCCAGTTCCTGGGTCAGAATGGCGCGGCAATGGGCATATTCGTCGCGCAGATAGATATAGATTTCCGCTATGCCGATGACGGTTGCCGCGATCAGCATCCCTTCGAGGAAACGGTGGGGATCGCGTTCGAGATACCAACGGTCCTTGAAGGTGCCGGGTTCGCCTTCGTCGATATTGACGGCCATCAGCCGCGGCGCGGGCTCGGCGCGGACGATGCGCCATTTCCTGCCGGCTGGAAATCCGGCGCCGCCCAGGCCGCGCAGCCCCGAATGTTCGAGAGTGACCAGGGCTTGCTCGGCTGGAAGGCGGCCGGCGAGCACATCCTGCCAGGTCCGATACCCGCCGGCTTCGCGATACGTTGCGTACTCGACGTAATCCGGGACCACCGCCTCGGTCGCCCGCGCGCGCGCGGCTTCGGATACGCCATCCGGCGTGGCCCGGCCAATGGCGTTGCGCCCGACCACCGCCACCGGCGCTTGCTCGCAACGCCCGACACAGGGTGCGGGGATCACGCGGACCTCGTTCCCGAGCCGGGAAGGCAGCTCCGCCAACAAACGGGCCGCCCCGGCGAGCGAGCAGGACAATGAATCGCAAACCCGCACCGTGAGGGTGGCCGGCGCCCGATCCGACTCTTTGACGATATCGAAATGATGGTAAAAGGTGGCGACTTCGTAGACTTCCGCCGTCGCCAGGCGCATTTCCAAGGCCAAGGCGGTCAGGTGCGCGGCGGACAGACAGCCGAAGGCGTCCTGGATGCGGTGCAGATGCTCGATCAGCAGATCGCGCCGTCGGGGCTCTTCGCCCAGCAGGGTTTGAACGTCGCGCAAAGCCTGGGCATCGACGGTGCGTCCCTTGAGGGTGCGGCGGGCCTTGCGCCGGGGTAGGGTCGAACGCGGATCGGACGTCATGCCATGTACTTTTCCATGCGCGTCCGCAGCTCTTCCGGAAACGGAATCGGCCGCTGGGTATCCAGGGAAATCAGCACGATCAGCAACTTGGCTTGCACCCGCGGGAAATCATCGGGATGATTGGCCGATACGTCGAGATGCAGGGAGCTGTTGCCGATCTGCCGCACGGCGAGGCGCATGCGCAGGGTCTCACCGACTTCGCTGGGCAGCAGAAAATCGCACTCGATCTTACGCATTGGCGTGCCCATGCGCTCGACGGTGTGAAAGGCCGCGAAATCGGTTTTCAAGCCCTGGTTGAACCAATCCTCGACCAACTCGTTGAACAGTACGAAATACTGCGGGTAGAACACGATGCCGGCTGGATCGCAGTGATGGAAGCGTATCAGCTTGTCGCAAACAAAGACGTGGGGACCGTTTTTCATGGGCTTTCTCAGTTTTCCAAAAGACCGCCGGGCTGACGCCAGCCGCCGGCGCCGGACGCGCCGTCCAGGGTCCGCAGGCGGTCGATGAAATGGGCGCAGGCGGTAATCACCGCCTGGGGTTGGTCGCGATGCGGCGAATGCCGGCAGTCCTGCAGTTTCAGCAGATCCGCGTCGGGGGCCTGGCGGGCGATGCGATCGATTTGTTCCAGCGTGCCGTATTCGTCATCCTCGCCCTGAATGGCCAGAATCGGACAGCGGATGCGGGGCAGATACTCCTCGATGTTCCAAGCGCGGAAATCGGGGTGCAGCCAAATGTCGTTCCAGCCCCAGAACGCGGAATCCACGTCCGCGTGATATCGGCTTAATTTATCCCGTAGATCAGTCGTCAGATAAGTTTGTCTGGCGGCCTGAATACTGGTGATGGAAATATCCTCCACCATCACGTGCGGGGCCATCACGATCACGCCGGTCACCGGCCGGTCGGCGCCGCCCGCATGGATCAGCGCGATGGAAGCCCCGTCGCTATGGCCGAGGAGAATCGGCTGGCTGATTTCCAGTTGCTCCAGCAGGGCCGGCAATGTCTGCAGGGCTTCCTCGTGCATGAAATCGACGGCGCGAGAAGATGTCAGGGGGTCGGACCAACCATAGCCGTAACGGGAATAGACCAACACGTTGCAACGGGCCGCCTTCGCTACCCAATCGGGAAAGTCCCGCCACATGGCGATTGACCCCAGTCCTTCATGAAGCATAACGAGGGTGGGATCGGCCGGGTGAGCCGCCTCGATGCGTTTGTACTCGATACGCCGCGAGTTTACGGTCAAAAAAGGCATTCATACTCCCAAATAGCGGTGCAATAATCCGGGTTGGTTGCGCGCGTCGGCGCTGTTCGCCTCGAACGCGACTTGACCCTTGTTCAAGACGACGATCCGATCGCTGATATCGAGGATAGCCGAATGGTTCTTGTCGACGATGACGGTGGTGATGCCGGTTGCCTGAATGTGCTGGATGATTTTCCATATTTCGCGCCGGATGAGCGGCGCAAGCCCTTCGGTCGCTTCATCCAACAGCAATAAATCCGGGTTGGTCAGCAGGGCGCGGCCAATGGTGAGCATTTGTTGTTCCCCGCCGGACAGTTGCCAGCCGCCGTTATCCAAACGTTCGGCCAAGCGCGGAAAGGTGGCGAGGATGCGCTCGTAGGTCCAATGGTAATGGCCGTCCACTCCGGCTCGGGCGGCCATCACCAGGTTTTCCCGCACGCTGAGGTTGGGGAAAATGCCCCGCCCCTCGGGGACGTAGGCGATTCCTTGGCGGGCTATCAAATGCGGGGCCGCGCGGGTCATCAAACTGCCGCGCACCAGCACTTCGCCATCACGTTGGCTCACCAGCCCCAACATGCTTCGAATGAGTGTGGTCTTGCCCATCCCGTTGCGTCCCAGCAAGCCAATGGTTTCTCCACGCTCCACCCGAAAATTGACGCCATGCAAGATGTGGCTCGCTCCGTAATACGCGTGCAGTTCCCGCGCTTCGAGCAAGGTGTCACTCATGGGTCGTCCTCGTGGCCGAGGTACGCCTGTTGCACGGCCACGCTACTGCGAATTTGGCGAGGGGGGCCGTGTTCGAGCACCTGACCGTTGACCATGACGGTAATCACGTCGGCTATGGCGAACACCGCGTCCATGTCGTGCTCGACAATCAGTATCGCATGGTGCGGGGACAGTTGTTTGAGCAACTGGACCATCTGCGCCGACTCCTCGCTGCCCATGCCGGCGAGTGGTTCGTCGAGCAGGAGCACATCCGGGCGCGTGGCCAGCACCATGGCGATTTCGAGTTGACGTTGCTCACCGTGGCTTAAGGTAGAGGCTACGTCGTCGCGACGATCGCTCAGACCCGTTCGCTCCAGGGCCGACAGGGCCGTGTCGACTATCTCTTTATACGAGAGTGCGCTGGAAAATATCTTGAACGGGCGCGGCTGGCGGGATTGAGCCGCCAAGCGGGTGTTTTCGAAGACGGTGAAGCTCGGAAATATGTTGGTCTTTTGATAGCTGCGCCCGATACCGATCCGTGAGCGGCGATGGGCGCTGAAACCGGAAATCTCCTGATCGCCGAACCGGATGCTGCCGTGCGAAGCCGCGACGTCCCCCGACAAGAGGTTGATGAGCGTCGTCTTACCCGCTCCGTTGGGGCCGAGAACGGCGTGTAGCTGGCCTCGGCGCAACGTGATCGAGACCTGGCTGTTGGCGGCGATGCCGCCGTAATGGCGGCTCAGGTTGTCAGTGAAGAGAATCGCTTCGGTCATTGGCGGATTCCTCCTGCGCGATGTCCGGCGGGTCGTTGCCGGCCGGTGGTTTGACATTGGCGGTTTTCCCCAACAGGCTGGCGCGCAGCAAGGGGCCGATGCTGCGCAGACCCCCGGGCAGATACAGTACCAATAGCACGATAATCACACCCATAAAAAGTTGCCAGTGCTTGGTGAGCGAAGACAAAAACTCCTGCAACAGCACAAAGACGAATGCCCCGATGGCCGCGCCGTAAAACGCACCCTGGCCACCCAGAATGACCATCAGAAGCACACTCCCGGATTGATGCCAGGACAAAATTTCCGGGTTGACGAAACCGTACTGACAAGCCGACAGATAGCCCGCGAATCCCGCCAGGCTCCCCCCTATGGCGAAACTGGCGAGCTTGTAATAGAAAACGGGATAACCCAGCGATTGCATCCGATGTTCATTGGTCTTGATGCCGACCAGCGCATGCCCGAACGGCGAGCGCAGAATGCGACACAGCAGAAAATAGCTGACGACCAGCGAGATCAGGACGAAGTAATAAAAATGAAGGGTGTTTTCCAGGTCGAACGGTTTGAAGCCGGCGATGGCGGCGTCCGGCTTGAAATAGAGAAACAAGCCGTCCGAACCACCGCCGAGGTCAGTGTCGTGGAAGACGAAGTAGAACATCTGAGCGAAGGCCAAGGTAACCATAATGAAATAGACGCCCTTGGTGCGCAGTACGAACAACCCGATCACCAGAGCGGCCAAGGCGGATACCAGAATCGCGACGCCCAGCGTCAACCACAGATTGGCCGCTTCGTACTGCGGCGCGATTAACGCCAGAGTGTAGCCGGCCAGGCCAAAAAACGCGGCGTGTCCCAAACTGACCAGGCCCGTGTAGCCCACCAATAAATCCAGACTCATGGCAAATATCGCCATGATCATGATCTTGGTCAGCAGTTCGGTATAGAAGGTCAATTCAAACAGCGGGAAGGCGGCCAAGACGGCGAGACTCAACCATAACGGTAGCTGTAATCGGGAAACGATCTGTTGCATGGCTCAAGTCATCCTGAAGAGGCCTTCCGGTCGCCAGAGCAGCACCATGGCCATGAGTAAATACACTGTAATGCCCGCCAACTCGGGAAAAAACACCTTGCTGAAAGTGTCCACCAAGCCGATGAGCAAAGCCGCGACCAGAGCGCCCCAGACCGAACCGATTCCCCCGATGACCACCACGACGAAACAAATGATCAGGACCTGATCTCCCATCCCCGGATAAACCGAGGAGATCGGTGCGGCCAGCATCCCCGCGAAAGCGGCAAGCGTGAAACCCATCGCGAAAACAAGGCGATAAACCAACTGGATATTGATGCCGAGCGATTGGACCATCTCCCGGTTGGAGGCGCCGGCGCGAATCATCATGCCTAACCGGGTCCGTTGAATCACCCCATACATCAAGCCCGCGAGAATCAGGCAAACCATCGAGATGAAAATGCGATAGACCGGGTAACTCAACGTGTCCGTCAGCGGGATCGAATGGTTTAGGATGGCGGGAATGGCGATACTGTGCACGTCGTCACCGACGAGAATGCTGCGTAACGCCTCGAAGATCAGGATCAATCCGTAAGTGAGCAATACCTGTTCAAGGTGATCGCGGTGATAGAGCCGGCTGATCAGCAACCATTCCAGGATGATCCCAAGCACCGCGCTTAAAACGATGCCGAGCAGGATCGCCGTAAACAGATTCCCGGTTAGCGTTGACAACGAGAACGCCAAATACGCGCCGATCATGTAGAAGCTGCCATGGGCCAGGTTGATGATGCCCATGATCCCGAAGATCAGGGTCAGCCCGCTCGCGACCAGGAAGAGCAACAAGCCGTATTGTAGGCCGTTGAGTAATTGGATCAGAAAGGTGACCAGATCCATAAAGCCCCCGACGTCGTCCCAGCGTTAGGGAAAGATCACATTCTGCAACCGCGAGCGGGGTCGGCCAGCGCCTTGACCGCCACGCCGATGACCTTGTTCTGACTGCCGTCCACCTCCCGCAGGTAGATATCCTGCACGGGATTGTGAGCTTTCGAGAACGTGACCGTGCCGCGCGGGCTATCGAGCGTCGTGGACGCCATGGCCTTGATCAACTCGTCCCGTTGGCTGATGTCCCCATTCACCGCCGTCAGCCCCGCGCTGAGTAACTGCGCGGCATCGTAGCCTTGAACCGCATACACGTCGGGCAATTCGTGGTATTCCTTTTGGTACGCTTCCCGAAAGGCGTTGTCCTTGGGGGTATTCAAGCCATCGGCGTAGTGCAAGGTCGTTATCAGTCCTTGCGCCGCGTCGCCTTGCGCTTCGAGCGTGCCGTCGGTGAGGAAGCCCGGCCCGTAAAGCGGGATGGAGTCCTTTAGTCCGGCCGCCGCGTAATCCTTGACGAATTTGACGGCGCCGGCTCCGGCGAAGAAAACGAACACCGCATCCGGCTTAAGGGCCGCGATCTCCGTCAAATACGACTGGAACTCGACCTGTGGGAAGGGCAAGTACATTTCCTTCACCACTTTGCCCCCGCCCTGCTCAAAGGCTTCCTTGAAGCCGGCGACCGATTGTTCCCCGAATGAATATTTCCAGGACAACGTCACCACCTTCTTGTGTCCACGTTCCAGCATGACCTTGCCCATGGCGTAAGCGGATTGCCAGGCGGAGAAGGAGGTACGGAAAATGGTCGGCGCGCACAGCGGACCGGTAATTTCATCGGCGCCCGCGTTGGGTATGATCAAGAGCGCCTTGTTGTCACGCGCGACCTTGGTCATGGCCAAGGCCACGCCCGAATGGACGGTTCCCACGAGCACATCGACGGCGTCCCGTTTGATCAATTTACTGGCGTTTTCGGGCGCTTTTGCGGGATTGGATTCGTCGTCGACAGTGAAGAACTCGATCGGCCGTCCGCCGAGTTTGCCGCCCTGTTCGGCCACGGCCAACTTGAAGCCATTGGTGATGGCATTGCCTAATTTGGCATAGGTCCCTGTATAGGGCAGCATGAGGCCGACTTTGATCTTGGTTTCCTCGGCTTGAGCCGGTTGTCCTGGCTCGACGCCGATACCCACGATCACCAAAGAAATGAATAGTCCGAGGAAGGAATGTGCCGAGTATTTCACTGAACTGCTCCCTAGATGAGGCCGTACTCGTATCGAATACGGCGCTACTTCGCTTGCCACGCGCGAATGCCCGCGAGCCCATGCCGCGAACATTCGCTTGAATTGGACTATCGCGGTTTCAGGACGAGAAACCGCTATTCGGAACTCAAGGTGCGTAGCTTGAAACGTTGAATCTTTCCGGTGGCGGTTTTCGGCAACTCGTTGATAAATTCGATCCAGCGGGGATATTTGTAGGGCGCGAGATGGGCCTTGACGTGCCGTTTCAACTCATCGGCCAGGGCCGGGGATGGCGCATGGCCGGGTTTCGTCACCACATAGGCGATGGGCTTGATCAGGCCATCGTCGTCGGCCTTGCCGACCACTGCGGCTTCCAGTACGGCGTCGTGGGCGAACAGGGTCGCCTCGACCTCGATCGGGGAGACGTAAATGCCGCTGACCTTGAGCATGTCGTCGCTGCGGCCTGCGTAGGTGTAGTAGCCGTCGTTGTCCATGTAATATTTGTCGCCGCTGCGGGTCCAGGTTCCCTGAAAGGTGTTCCGCGACTTTTCCCGGTTATTCCAATAGAGCGCGGCGCTGGTGGCGCCCGCCACCTGCAGTTCGCCGACCTCGCCAGGCGCGACCGGATTGTTATGATCGTCCATCAGGCGCACTTGATAACCGGGGACGGGTTTCCCGGTCGTGCCGTAACGGATGTCGCCCGAGCGATTCGAAAGGAAGATATGCAGCATTTCCGTGGAGCCCAGTCCATCGAAGATTTCGACGCCCATGTGTCCCGACCAGCGGTTGCCGATCTCATAGGGAAGCGCCTCGCCGGCCGACGTGCAGCGCCGCAAGCGCAATTCGCTGCGTTTGGGCAGGTCGGGACTGGCCAACATGGATGCGTAGAGCGTCGGCACGCCGAAAAATATCGTCGGTTGATGGCGGCGCAGGCGGGCAAATACCGATTCCGGCGTGGGACGTTCCGCCATCAGAATCGAAGTCGCGCCGACCGACATCGGGAAGGTCAAGCCATTGCCCAGACCGTAGGCGAAAAATAGCTTGGCGGCGGAGAAGCCCACATCGCTTTCTTCGATCCCGAGAATGGGCTGAGCATACAGATAAGAGGTCTGAATCGGGCTGGAATGCAGATGCACGGTTCCCTTGGGCGCCCCCGTGGAACCCGATGAATAAAGCCAAAAGCACACGTCGTCGGCGGTGGTCGAAACGGTCGTGAAGGTGGCGGAGGCTTCGGCCAGCAACGCGGTCAGGGAATCGACGCCCGGTGCGCCCTCCGCCTCCCCGGAAACGAGGATATGTTTCAAATGCGGCAACTTGCCCAGCAAAGGCTGAAACAGCGGCAGCAAGGGAGCGGAAATCACGGCGATCCGCGCCCGGCTGTCGCTGACCATGTATTCATAGTCTTTCGAGGTTAACAGCGTGTTGACCGGTATCGGTACAATCCCCGCCCGAATCGCGCCGAGAAACGCGGTGGGAAAATCGATGCTGTCGTGAAGACAAAGCAAAATCCGGTGCTCCATCTCCAAGCCCAAGGTCTTCAGTACGTTCGCGAAACGGGCGGTTCGGTCGGCGACTTCCCCGTAACTGTATTGGCCGTTGTCATCGATGAAGGCGATTTTGTCCGCCCGCCCCCTTTTCAGATTGCGTTCGATTAGGTCGTGGGCCGCGTTGTAATCTCGGGGTATGGTGATTCTGGGTGGGTTTGCACGATGGTCTACGGTGCTGAGCTGTGGCATGGGATACTCTCTCCTCCGGTGGTTGCACGCGATGGTTTTGCTCTCTTTGCTCCAAAGCGTATCGAGCGGCCCGATGACGCCATCGCAATCGGGCTGGCTTACCGCAGTCAGGCGACAAGCTGATCGCTTGCGCCGGAACGGGTCGGCCATCGCAGGGCGGCCCGCTTGATCTTCCGAATCCCGCGGACGAATCGGCCCGCAGGAGCGTTCGTGGCCGAAGGCGACATCCGGAGGACGAGTGACCGGTTCACCGTGGCCATCTTTTTATGCTGTCGCCAGGAACGAGGACCCCTGCGCCGCGCCGCGCCGGGTGAGGCATCCGGGGACGACGCGGTCAGCGCGGATGCTCCGGCACTGGCGTGCGTTCCTCCCGACGACAAAATCGTTTAGGGCGGGGGGATGGGCGATTGCCGGTGTTTAACTGACCTGCTCACCACTTCGCCGCCTGCTCGTACACGGCGAACCACCCCCCCGCGGCAGGTATTCGAAAACTCCCGATCAGGTCCGCGCGATGCCTGTCGTTATCGCATTTCGTTATCGCGCCCCCTCGCAGAGGACGCGCCGACTCACGGCGTGGACCGTGCGCTCAGGTTTTGCTGAAGTCGATCGCCCCTTGCGGCAGCAGATACAACACCAACGCCTTGCCATCGCTGACCGTTGGGCTGTGCGCGCTGTCGGGTCCGTAGACCAGCCACCCTTGGCCGCGCCCGTCGAACTTGGCGTCTTCCGTGAGCGGCATGATCATGTCGATTTCCCCGTTCGGATGACGGTGATGAGGACCGCGGATGCTGTCCATTTCCACCACGTCGACGCTGAAGCCATGCGTGTCGTCGCCGGCTTTCACGACGCGGCCGAATTTGACCCCCCCGGCTTCGCGGTTACACATCCACCCGTCCTCGACACCTTGCCGGCAGGCGCTGAAAATACTTTCGAATACTTCGCCGTCGGCCGGAAAAGACGCGTTCAGTTCGCTCTCAAGCGGTTTATCCAAAGGTTTGCCCGCGATCTGGCGGGTCACGGATGAAATCAGGTCGGCAAATTGCTCAGGGGTCATGAGGACTCCTTCATGTCGTGTATTCGGAAAACGCGCTTCAATAGCGCAGCTCAGCCGCGTTCTGGGCCAGGGCCTGCAAACTTTTCAGGGGGCCCTGTAAGGCGGACAGTCGGTGGTAGAAGCGCAAGGCTCGCAACCCGCCGAGTTCTTCGCCGCCACCGGCGCGTCCCGGACCGCCATGCAGGCACATGGGCATGACATTGCCGTGCCCGGTATTGGATGGTCCCACTTCCCGATTGATGGCCAGTATCCGACCCTGCGAGCCGGCCAGCCCGATCAGGGCGGCCTCGATGAAGGCGTCGTCTCCACTGAAAACCGAGGCGACCAGCGAACCTTTGCCCAGGCGCGCGATGTCCAGGGCCTGCTCCAGACCGTCGTAGGCCATGAGGGTCGCGACCGGCCCGAACACTTCTTCGTCGTGGACGAGGCTGGATTGCAAGGGTTTGGAGCAGATGAGCAGCGTTGGCGGAACAAAAGCGCCGACGCTCGGATCGGCATCGATGAGACGAAAGTCCGGGCCGCCCGCGAAAACCACTTCGGCATCCCGGCTGAGCGCCGCGATGCCTTCTTGCACCGCGGTTTGCTGAGCCTGGCTGACCAACGGGCCCATTTTCACGGAGGGGTTACGCGGATTGCCGACGCTGACTTTGGCGAGCCGGGCGATCAGCGCCTCGGAGACGGCCGTGAGCAGCGGCGCCGGCACGAGAATGCGGCGGATGGCGGTGCATTTCTGGCCGGCCTTGAGCGTCATTTCGCGCGCGACCTCTTTGATGAAGAGGTCGAATTCGGGGTCCCCCGCCTTGACGTCGGGACCGAGCAGAACCGAATTCAGGCTGTCGGCTTCGATATTGAGCCGGGCGCCATTCCGCACCACGGCGGGATGGCTGCGGATGTGGACAGCGGTGGCGGCCGAACCGGTAAAAACGACCGCGTCATCGCCCGTGACATGATCGAGCAAATCCCCCGCGCTGCCGCAAGCGATGGACAACGCACCGGCCGGCAACACCCCTGAATTGGCGACATCTTCAACCATGCGCTGCGCCAGCCAGGCGGTCGACGTGGCGGGCTTGGCGAAAATGGGCACGCCGGAAAGCAGCGTCGGCGCGGCCTTTTCCCATAGCCCCCAGGCCGGGAAGTTGAAGGCGTTGATATGAATGGCTACGCCCCGCAGGGGCGCCGCCAGGTGCAGAGCCTGGAAGGATTCATCCTTACCCAGTCGCACGAAGTCGCCGTCCTTCAAATAATGCGCGTCCCCCAACGGCTTGGCGGCCTTCGCATAATATTTCAAGGTGTAAATGGCGCCGTCGATGTCGAAAGCGGCGTCAGCGGCCGGCGAACCCGAATTGGCTAGGGCAATTTCGTAATAACTGTCCCGCTTGGCCGTCAGCACCTCGGCGATTCGGTTCAGAAGCGTGGCGCGTTCCGCGAAACTCAACCGGCGCAAATTCGCCCCACCGACCTGGCGCGCGTAATCCAGCGCCGCCCCGTAATCCACGCCTTGCGTGGATGCCCTCGCCAACTCGGTACCGAGTACGGGATCGAACAGGGGCTGGCCGGGACCCTGTCCCGCAATCCACTCCCCGCACACATTGTTTAATAACATCATCAACACGGGCTCCGAATTTTCGAGTTAAGTGATGGATCGCTCCGTAAAGGCCATGAACCCGAGTTCAATGGTCCAGGGATCGTTCATCGGGCAATTCCTGCCGATGCGAATCTCCGATCCACATGAGCCGATCGCCCAAGCGACGCTCCCCTGGCCGGTACGAAGCGGCGGTACGGCGTTGACAGCAAGGGAAATCATCCACCACGCGCGCCCCTCGTTGGCCGATGGGCTCCAATGGATGAATTTTATAGTACATGCTGCGGCATTCATCAATAGGAAATATGTAATATAATTCTTTTACTGCCAATGTGAGTCAATGACTGACAAATATTTTTACCAGTTTATGCAACATAATGCTTTACTTGTGCGCAATGCATGAACTAACATACATGAAACGAGAGAGGCGAGCAGCTTGAGCGCCATCAGGCACTCGGCGTTCTTGACGATGGCCGCCCGAGGAGTTCCCGCTACGAGCGCCCCGCTTACGACGACGGAGAGCTCTTCTCTGAAGGGCCGGGTGGGTGAGCGCCAGGGATCGTCACTCCAGGCGGAGCATCTTCTGGTATTGACGAGATCGCGTGCGGCCGGATAACGCCTTACCCCTGCGTAGACTCATATACTTATGATTTTCGGAGAATTCTATGGCTCAGGTTGCCACGACAGCAGAAACTGAAAGCAAACAGTTCATCGACTACCAGACCCATCCCGATCATTACCGGCATTGGCAATTGGCGTTCGATGGTCCGATTGCGACACTGAAAATGGATGTCAACGAGGACGCGGGCCTCAAGCCCGGCTACAAACTGAAACTGAATTCATACGATCTGGGCGTGGACATCGAACTGTACGATGCCTTGCAGCGTATTCGTTTCGAGCATCCCGAGGTGCGCAGCGTCGTGCTCACCAGCAGCAAGGACCGCATATTCTGTTCCGGGGCCAATATCTTCATGCTCGGCAAGTCCACGCATCCTTGGAAGGTGAACTTTTGTAAGTTCACCAACGAGACGCGCAATGGCATCGAGGATTCCAGCGAATATTCCGGGTTGAAATTCATCGCCGCCTGCAATGGCACGACGGCCGGCGGCGGTTACGAGCTGGCCCTGGCCTGCGACCATATCATCCTGATCGATGACCGCTCCTCCGCGGTCAGCCTGCCGGAAGTCCCCCTGCTGGGCGTGCTGCCGGGAACTGGGGGTCTGACCCGCGTCACGGACAAGCGCAAGGTCCGGCACGATCTGGCGGATATCTTCTGCACCCTGACCGAGGGCGTGCGGGCGGATCGCGCCAAGCAATGGCGATTGATCGACGAATCGGCCAAGCGCCACGAGTTCGACGAAGTGGTCAAGCAGCGCGCCCTGGCAATGGGGGCGAGCAGTAATCGGCCCGAAAACGCCGTCGGGGTGGAGATGACGCCCTTGCGGCGCACCATCGACGAGGCCGGCTATCACTACGAATACGTCGATGTCGTCATCAGCCCGTCCGCGCGTACGGCCACCCTTACCGTGTCCGCGCCGCAGGAACTCCCGGCGGACGATCTGGACGCCATTCTGGCGGCGGGTATGTCCTGGTGGCCGTTGCAGATGGCGCGCGAACTCGATGACGCCATTCTGATGCTGCGCACCAACAATCTCGACGTGGGCACCTGGATTTTGAAGACCCAGGGCGACGCCAGCCGGGTGCTGGCCGCGGACGCCAGCTTGCTGCGTCATCAGGATCATTGGTTCGTGCGGGAAGTCATCGGCATGCTCAGACGCACGCTGGCCCGGCTCGACGTCTCGTCGCGCACCTTGTTCGCCCTTATCGAGCCAGGGTCCTGCTTCGTGGGAACCTTGCTCGAGCTGGCCCTGGCGGCCGATCGGAGCTACATGCTCGCCCTGGCGGAAGGGGAAGCGGCCGAAGGCGAGGCCGAGGCGCCGAAGATCGCGCTGTCCGAGCTCAATTTCGGCGTCTATCCCATGGTCAACAAGCTGGCTCGCATCACGGCTCGTTTCTATGGCGAGGAGGAGCCCATCGCCGCGGCGCAGGCGGTCATCGGCCAGCCCTTGTCCCCGGATGCCGCGTTGGAACTGGGACTGATCACGATGGCTCCCGACGATATCGACTGGGATGACGAAATACGCATCGCCATCGAAGAACGGGCCAGCCTGTCGCCCGACGCGCTGACCGGATTGGAAGCCAATCTGCGCTTCGGTGCGCAGGAAACCATGGAGACCCGGATTTTCGGCCGGCTGTCAGCCTGGCAGAACTGGATATTCATCCGCCCGAATGCGGTGGGCGAGGCCGGGGCGCTCAAGGTGTTCGGCACCGGAAGCAAAGCCAATTTCGATTGGGGGCGGGTGTGAGTCGCCACCCATTCCCGCAGTGGCGCCGTTTTCGCGCAACACGTTCAGATCAATCTAAGGGAGTTTCCCAATGAGCATCAATTACAGCGAGAAGATCCCCAATAACGTGGATCTTGCCAGCGACCGAACGCTGCAGCGCGCACTGGAGCGTTGGCAGCCTGAATTCATCAACTGGTGGGGCGACATGGGGCCGGAAGGCTCGAACAGCTTCGATGTTTATCTGCGCACCGCCATCAGCGTCGATCCCAAGGGTTGGGCCCACTTCGATTATGTCCGGATGCCGGACTACCGTTGGGGGATTTTTCTGAATCCGGCGGAAGCGGAGCGCAAGGTCAACTTTGGCGCCCACAAGGGCGAAGCGGCCTGGCAGGAAGTGCCGGGCGAATATCGCAGCAATCTGCGTCGGCTGATCGTCACGCAAGGCGATACCGAACCGGCCTCCGTCGAACAACAACGGTATCTGGGATTGACCTGTCCTTCGCTCTACGACCTGCGCAATCTGTTCCAGGTCAACGTCGAGGAAGGCCGCCATCTGTGGGCCATGGTCTACCTGCTGCATCGTTATTTCGGCCGCGACGGCCGCGAGGAAGGCGACGCGCTGTTGGAACGCCGCTCGGGCGATCCGGACAATCCACGCATTCTCGGTGCTTTCAACGAGAAAACCCCGGATTGGCTGTCGTTCTACATGTTCACGTATTTCACCGACCGCGACGGCAAGTTCCAACTGTGCGCCCTGGCCGAGTCCGGATTCGATCCGCTGGCGCGCACCTGCCGCTTCATGCTCACCGAGGAAGCCCATCATATGTTCGTCGGCGAATCGGGGGTCGGGCGGGTGATTCAGCGCACCTGCGAAGTGATGCGCCAAAACAAGGTGGAAGATCCGGAGCAAGTGCGCGCGCTCGGGGTCATCGATCTGCCGACCATCCAGCGTTATCTGAACTTCCATTTCAGCGTCACCATGGATTTGTTCGGCGCCGATGTGTCGTCCAACGCGGCCACCTTCTATACCACCGGCCTCAAGGGGCGCTATGAGGAAACCAAGCTTGGCGACGATCACCTGTTGAACAGCAACACCTATCCGGTGTTGCAGGTGCAGGGCGAAAAGCTGGTGACCGTGTACGAGCCCGAGTTGAACGCACTCAACGAGCGCCTGCGGGACGATTACATCAAGGATTCGATCGGCGGCGTCGAACGTTGGAACAAGATCATCGACAAGCAGGGCATCCCATTCCGGCTGACCGTTCCGCACAAGGCGTTCAACCGCCGAATCGGACCGCTCTCCGAGTCCCGCATCAACCCCCTGGGCGAGGTCGTCTCGGACAGCGAATGGCAGGCCCGTCAGGACGAATGGTTGCCGAGCGCCGCGGACCGGGCCTATGTCGCTTCGCTGATGGGGCGGGTGACCACGCCGGGCCAATTCGCCAACTGGGTGGCTCCGCCGCCGCGCGGCATCAACAACCAGCCGGTGGATTTTGAGTACGTCCGTTTCAATTGATAGTAGGTCAATCTTGCCGGGCGCGCGGCTGTAAGGCGGCGCCCGGTTCCGACCGGAGAAGACGATGGCAGCAGCGACATCCGGCGTGGAAATCGCACGCCAACACCTGATCGACCCGGAAATCTGTATTCGTTGCAATACTTGCGAGGAAACTTGCCCGGTCGATGCGATTACCCACGATTCAACCAATTACGTGGTCGATTTCGAACGCTGCGGTTCAAGCCGGTGCATGGCGTGTATCGGGCCTTGCCCGACGGGAGCGATCGATTCCTGGCGGCAAGTCGACAAGGCCCAACCCTACACCCTGGACGATCAGTTCTCCTGGGATATTCTGCCCACTCAGGCCGAGTTCGCGCAGGCCGACGCGGCCGAAATCCCCACGGATGTCGCCGAAATCACCGCCGAGGCCAGTTCCGGCCAGGGTGGACCGGCGGCGCCGCCCTGGTCGGCCGCGCATCCTTATCTCAACCTGTATTCGATCGCCAAGCCCGCGGTCGCGACCGTGATGGGCAACCATCGACTGACCGCGGCCGAGGCGGCCAGCGATACGCACCATATCATTCTGGATTTCGGCAATACGGCGTTTCCCGTGCTGGAAGGCCAGACCATCGGCGTATTGCCGCCGGGTCTGGATGAACGGGGCAAACCGCACCATGTCCGCTTGTTCTCCATCGCCAGTCCGCGCGACGGAGAACGCCCCCACTACAACAATCTGGCGCTGACGGTCAAACGGGTCACGGAGGATCACCAGGGCCGTCCGGTGCAGGGCGTGGCCTCGAACTACCTGTGCAATTTGCAAAAAGGCGAACAGGTTCAGGTTGTGGGGCCGTATGGGGCCTCCTATCTCATGCCGAACCACCCCAACTCCAACATCATCATGATCTGCACTGGAACCGGGGCCGCGCCAATGCGGGCGATGACCGAGCGTCGTCGGCGGCGGCGTGGGCAGAAGGAAGGCGGCGACCTGATGTTATTTTTCGGTGCGCGCTCCCCGGCCGAGCTTCCGTACTTCGGCCCGCTCATGAAATTGCCGAAGGACTTCATCGACATCAATTTCGCCTTCTCGCGCATGCCCGATCGACCCAAGCAATACGTCCAGGATCTGATCATGGCCCGTGGCAGCGACGTCGCGCGTTTGTTGCGCGATGAGAACACGTACATCTACATCTGCGGCCTCAAAGGCATGGAAACCGGCGTGAACGAAGCGTTCCACGAGGTTTGCGGCCAGCACCAGATGGATTGGGAGCAACTGTTGCCCGCTCTGCGCAAACAGGGTCGGTATCACGTCGAGACGTATTGACGACATGAACGACGCCTATATTTGCGACGCGATCCGTACGCCTTTCGGACGATACGGGGGCGTGCTGGCCGGCGTTCGCGCCGACGATCTGGCGGCGCTGCCCATCAAGGCCCTGATGGAGCGCAACAATCGGGTGGATTGGCGGGAACTGGACGACGTGATCTATGGTTGCGCCAACCAGGCGGGCGAGGACAACCGCAACGTCGCGCGCATGGCGGCATTGCTCTCCGGTCTGCCCGTCGAGGTATCCGGCGCCACGCTCAACCGGTTATGCGGTTCCAGTTTGGACGCCGTGGGCACGGCCGCTCGCGCTATCAAGGCCGGAGAGGCGGATCTGCTGATTGGCGGTGGCGTGGAGAGCATGTCCCGTGCTCCCTTCGTCATGGGTAAAGCCGCCAGTGCGTTTTCGCGCAGCATGAAAATCGAGGACACCACCATCGGCTGGCGCTTCGTCAATCCGCTGATGAAAGCCCAGTACGGTGTCGATTCGATGCCGGAAACCGCGGAAAACGTGGCCGAGGAATTCGGCATTTCCCGTGAAGATCAAGATGCCTTCGCCCTGCGCAGCCAGCACCGCTACGAACGGGCTCGCGCTTCGGGATTTTTCGGGAGCGAACTGATTCCGGTTCGGATTTCCAAGCCCAAAGGCGAGGACCTCTGCATCGAAGCCGATGAACATCCGCGACCGGAAACCACGCTAACGAACTTGGCGAAGCTCAAAGGCGTGGTCAAGGCAGGCGGTACGGTCACGGCGGGTAATTCCTCCGGGGTCAACGATGGCGCCTGCGCCTTGCTGTTGGCGTCTGAAGCCGGGTTGAAACGCCACGGTCTGACGCCCCGTGCGCGGATAGTCGCGATGGCGGCCGTCGGTGTGGCGCCGCGCATCATGGGGTTCGGACCCGCGCCGGCGATGCGCAAGGTTCTTGCCAAGGCGGGCCTGACGCTGCAGGCCATGGATGTCATCGAACTCAACGAAGCCTTCGCCGCGCAGGCGTTGGCCGTATTGCGCGACCACGGCCTGGCCGACGACGCCCCGCAGGTGAATCCCAACGGCGGGGCCATTGCCATTGGCCATCCCTTGGGCGCTTCGGGGGCCCGTCTGGTGACCACCGCACTCAACCAGTTGCAGCGCAGCCAGGGTCGATACGGGCTGTGCACCATGTGTATCGGCGTCGGTCAGGGGATCGCGCTGATCATCGAGCGCCTGTAGCGCGCTTGCGGTAGGCGGCGCGTTATCCAAGCCCGGACACGAAGTAGGGTCGTGAACCGCTGCAAACAGGAAATCTCCCGACGGCCGGGACCACCCGAGCCGTTCGCCAAGGGATTGCATCCGACTGAATCGATGCCCCGTCTTCCGGTTAGCAATCCGAAATGGGGTTCGATAACAGGCGAAGTAAAAAAGTCCCATAGCTTAAAAAACCACTTAAATTGAGGAAGCAGCCGCGATGTCGAAGCCACCTTTTGCCAAAATTAACTTCGGACGCGCCGCCGTCGATGTCAGTTCGTTCGAGGACGGCAGCATGGTCCTACGTGCCGCGCAACGATTGGAACCCTACCCGCGCAGCGTGGGCGCCATGCTGGAACACTGGGCCAGGGAGACGCCCGAGCAAACATTTCTAGCGGAGCGCGCTGGCGACGGTTGGCGTCGCATCAGTTACGCCGACACTTTGAGCGCCGTGCGCAGCATCGCTCAAGCGTTCCTCAATCGGCGGCTGTCGGCGGAGCGCCCGGTGGCGATCCTGTCCGACAACAGCATCGATCATGCCCTGGTCGCTTTGGGCGCCATGCACGCCGGCATTCCGGTGGCCCCGATATCGGCCTCTTATTCCTTGCTGTCCACGGATTACGGCAAGCTGAAACACACCCTGGGGCTGGTGGCGCCCGGCTTGATTTTCGTCGCCAACGGCGCCCCATTCACCGCTGCATTGAACGCAGTCGACCTGGGTGGAGCGGAATTGGTGGTCGGCGCTAATCCGCCCGAAGGCGTTCCGGCCACCCTGTTGGCCGAACTGATGCAGACCACGGCCACCGCCGAGGTCGATGACGCATTGAATCGCATCGGTCCCGATACCACGGCCAAGATCCTGTTCACGTCGGGTTCCACGGGCATGCCCAAAGGGGTCATCAACACCCACGGCATGTTGTGTTCCAATCAGCAGTCCTTGACGCAACTTTGGCCCTTTCTTTCGGAAAAGCCTCCGGTCATCGTCGACTGGCTGCCGTGGAATCACGTATTCGGCGGCAATTTCTGCTTCAACATGATGCTACGCCACGGCGGTTCGATTTATATCGACGACGGCAAGGCGACCCCCCAACTGATCAAGAAAACCGTGGCGAACCTGCGGGAAATATCGCCGACGATTTACTTCAACGTTCCGCGTGGCTACGACATGTTGCTGCCGTACCTGGAGCAGGACGAAGAACTGCGGAACAGCTTTTTCAAGAACCTGGATTTGATTTTCTATGCGGCCGCCGCCTTGCCGCCGCATCTATGGACCCGCTTGGAAGACGTTGCGGTCACCGCGCTGGGTAAGCGGGTGCCGATGGTATCCGGATGGGGTTCCACCGAAACCTCGCCGCTGATCACCGTCGTGAACTATCCCATCGATCGCTCCGGGGTCATCGGCCTGCCGATACCCGGTTGCCAGATCAAGATGGTGCCGAACTTCGGCAAGATGGAAATGCGCATCCGTGGGCCGAACATCACGCCCGGCTATTACAAGCGTGACGATTTGACCCGGAAAGAATTCGATGAGGAGGGTTGGTACTGCATCGGCGACGCCGGCAAGCTCGCCGACCCGGATCATCCCGAGCTGGGCATCGAGTTCGACGGACGGGTTTCCGAGGATTTCAAGCTGCTTTCCGGCACCTGGGTCAGCGTCGGCAGCGTCCGCTTGAAAGCGATTTCGACCGGTACGCCAGTGATTCAGGATGCCGTGGTGACCGGACACGATCGCGAGGAAATCGGGTTGCTGGTATTTCCCAGCGAAGAAGGCTGCCGCAGCCTGTGTCCCGATGCGCCGGCGGACGCGACGCTGGCGGAACTGATCCGTGACTCCCGCGTGCGCAATCACGTGGCGATCACCTTGAAAAAACTGGTGGCGGAATCCACCGGCAGTTCCACGCGCCCGACCCGGATGCTGCTGATGGAAGAGCTTCCCTCCATCGACGCGAACGAAATCACCGACAAGGGCTATATCAATCAGCGGGGCGTGCTGGCGCGCCGCGTCGCTCTGGTCGAACGCCTGTACGCGGATGCGGCGGCGGGAGACGTGATCGTGTGCGAGCGCGGCAAAAAGACCTCCGCCTGAGTTTGGAACCTTGCCGAACAGGCGCGATGGCGTCGTTCGGCAAGGGGCCGCACGGGCGCGCTTATGCTCAATCGTGAGGCCGTTACGGCCTGGCCGGCGGTCGCCGCTTGATCCCAACGAACGCAACGGATAATTGATTAGGAGTCCTGCAGATGAGTTACACCTACCAAGATGTCTGGCTGGTGAACGGCCAACGCACGGGTTTTGCCGACTATAACAGCACCCTGCGCGAGATTTCGCCGATCGATCTCGGTATCGCCGCCGCCCGCGCCGCGCTGGAATGCGCTCAGGTGCCGGCCACCGATATTGGCCAGACCTTTGCCGGCAATATGGCGCAAAGCAGCTTTGACGCCTATTACCTGGCGCGGCACATTGGGCTTTACGCCGGGGTTCCCCAGCATCGGCCGGCCTTGCAGGTACAACGCCTGTGCTGTTCCGGTTTCGAGGCCATTTTGCAAGGCGCGGATGCGATGCAACTGGGACGGATAGAGGCGGCCTTGTGCGTCGGTACCGAATCGATGTCCCGCAACCCGATAGCCGCCTACACCATGCGCAGCGGCTACCGCATGGGCAAGGTGGATTTTCGCGATTTTCTCTGGGAAGCCACGCTGGACACCGCATCCAATACCCGGATGGGCGACACCGCGGAAAACCTCGCCAAGCAATACGGAATCAGCCGTGAGGAAGTGGACGAATTCGCCTTGCAAAGCTTCACGCGCGCCATCGCGGCCCGCGACGGCGGCTTTCATGCCGGCGAGATTTTCCCGCTGGTCAATCAGAGCTGGCAGCCGGAGAAGTTGCAACCGCGCGGCATCAAGTTGCCCCGCAAGGTGACCGAGTTCGCCACCGACGAACACATCAAGCCGACCACTCTGGAGGTGTTGGGCAAGATCCGACCCGCTTTCGGTGGGGGCGTGCAGACCGGGGGCAATTCCTCCGCCATCGTCGACGGTGCCGCCGGCGTCGTGCTGGTGACCGGCGATTATCTGCGCAAGCATGGTTTGAAACCGTTGGGACGGGTGGTCGCCGGGGTATCGGTGGGCGTGGACCCGTCGATCATGGGCATCGGTCCCGCGCCGGCGATTCGCGGCGCGCTGGAAGCGGCGAATCTCAACCTTGGCGACATCGACCGTTTCGAAATCAATGAAGCCTTCGGCGCGCAGTATCTGGCGGTGGAAAAAGATCTGGGCCTGGACCGGAACAAGGTCAACGTCAATGGCGGCGCCATCGCCATCGGTCATCCGCTGGGCGCCACCGGCGTGCGGTGCACGCTGACCGTGGCGCGCGAGCTGAAGCGTTGCGGCGGACGTTACGGTATCGCCTCGGCCTGCGCCGGCGGTGGCCAGGGCACCGCGATCATTATCGAGAATACCGATTCTTGAGGTAAAACACGTGAAAATTGAAGGTAATGCATTTGTCGTTACGGGCGGGGCCTCGGGACTGGGCGAAGCGACGGTACGCACCCTGGTACAGGCCGGCGGTCAGGTCGTTATCGCCGATGTCAATCGGGATGCGGGCGAGGCGCTGACCGGCGAACTCGGCAAGGCGACGCGCTTCGTCGCCACCGACGTCAGCAGCGAAGTCGATGGACGCGCCGCCGTTTCCCTGGCCGTGAGTGAGTTTGGCGCCTTGCGCGGGTTGATCAATTGCGCGGGGATCGGTCCCGCCGAGAAAGTGCTCGGCAAGAAAGGACCCCATGATCTGGCCAATTTCAATCGCTGTATCCAAATCAATCTGATCGGCACATTCAATATGTTGCGTCTGGCCGCGGAAGCGATGGTCGAAAGCGATCCCCTGCCGAACGGGGAACGGGGAGCCATCATCAGTACCGCTTCGGTCGCGGCGTTCGAGGGGCAGATCGGTCAGGTCGCCTACAGCGCCTCCAAGGGCGGTGTGGTGGCGATGACCTTACCGGTGGCGCGGGAACTGGCGCGTTCCGGCATTCGGGTCATGACGATCGCTCCCGGCTTGTTCGAAACGCCGATGATGGCGGGTCTGCCGCAGGAAGTTCAGGTTGCCCTCGGCAAGGCGGTGCCGTTCCCGTCGCGCCTGGGTCGCCCGTCGGAATACGCCGCCCTGGTTCAGCATATTTTGGAAAACGAGATGCTCAACGGCGAAGTGATTCGTCTCGATGGAGCAATTCGTTTGGCGCCTAAATAACGGCCCAGCGTTTGTATCGGAGGCCGGCCAGGGATGGCTGGTCTTGTGGCTCGCCAAACGTAACGGGACGCGCGGAACACCCTGAAAATTCGTCGCCAGTCTGATCTAACGCATGCGTGCGTTGGCCCAGCGGCGGAAATCGTCCATCTCCCACGGTAGCGGGCCGGGCGCCGTTACCCAGGAAAAGGTGCGTCGCACGCGAAAGTTAGATTCTTCCACAATCTTCAACCTCCCCTCGGCCAGTTCCTGCCCGATCGCCCGGCGGGGCAAGAAGGCTATTCCCAGTCCAGCCAATACGGCCCCACGCAGCGCCAGCGTTCCGCCCAGAACAAAATCCGTCGGCAGTTCCGAAACCGACACGCCCCGACGTCTGAACGCCTCTTCAATGACCCGTCGCGTACCCGAGCCCGGCTCGCGCCAAAGCAGGGGCATCCGCGCCAGGTCGCCGACGCCGGTCAGCGTATTCAGTTGATCTCGTATCGCCGGCGGGAGTTTATCCGGCGCGTAAACGGGAACGATTTCATCATGGGCGAAGGGTTCCAGATGCAGACCGGCGGCTCGCCTAAGTCCCTCCACGACGCCCAGCGCGACCCGACCGCTGCGCACCGCGCCGAGCACCTCGTCGGTGTTTCCGACGCGCAGTTCCAATCCCGATACGTTATTCAGACGCGCGTATTCCGCCAGCAACGGGGGCAGAACGAAATCCGCCAGCGTGGTGCTGGCGGAAAGCCGTAGCGGACCGGCCAGGCGTGTCGCGGCCGTTGGATCGACTGCCTCGACGGCTTCCCGCAAGACTTTCGGGAGCTTGCGCGCCGTCGGTAACAAACGCTTGCCCGCGACGGTCAGCGCCATGCCCTGCGCCGAGCGGTCGAATAAGACTTGTCCGAGTGCGTCTTCCAGACGTCGCAGCCGCGCCGACAGGGCGGGTTGGGAAATGTGCATGGCGCGGGAGGCGGCTAGAACGCCGCCGCATTCGGCCACGTTCAGAAACGTGATCAGCCATTCGGGGTCCAGCCGGGGATAGGAATTTCTCATGGATATAACGATATAACAAAAGTAAATGGATCATCGAAAGATACGATTACGGCCTGTGATAGGCAATTCAATACAGTGTCGGGAGGCTTATCGATAGAGAGGTTGATGAACGTATGAAAGCGATCCGGTGGTTACTTCCGATTGGAACGCTGGCCTGCGCCGGCTTGGGTGTGACGGCGGCCGTCGCGTTGTTACTCGGGATTGGAGTCGCCTTGATTGGCGCGAATACCGAGCCGGATCGCTGGCATCACTATGCCCACCGGTTGTTGCAGGGATCGGTGATTGCGCTGGGAGCGGGTATTGAATTGCCGGTGGTGGCGCGGGCCGGCATGGATGGCTTGGGCGTGACGTTGATCAGCATCAGCGCGGTGCTCGTGCTCGGTGATTTCATGGGGCGGGCGCTTAAAATCCCGCGTCATACCCGATGGCTGGTGAGCGTCGGCACCGCCATCTGTGGTGGCAGCGCCATCGCGGCGGTATCCGCGGTATTGAAACCCCAGCGGCATGAAGCGGCGGCGGCCTTGGGGATTGTTTTCCTATTAAATGCCGTCGCCCTCGTGGTGTTTCCCGTAGTCGGCCACTGGCTGCATATGAGTCAACCGGCTTTCGGCTGGTGGGCGGCGCTGGCGATTCATGACACCAGTTCGGTGGTTGGCGCGGGTATGGCGTTTGGCGCGCAGGCGCTCACCCTGGCTACGACCATCAAACTGGCTCGGGCCTTGTGGATCGTTCCCGTAACCCTGTTGATCGCCTATTTGGAAAAACGGTTCGGCCACGAGGATAACGGGATGGAAAGGGTTGACGGCGACAGCCGGATTGAATTCCCGTGGTTTATCTTGGGATTCATCGGATTGGCGTTTTTGCGTTGGGCGCTGCCGGGGCTGGAGTCGGTCGGGGATAGCGTAGCCTGGGTGGGACGCCATGGCCTTAGCGCCGCATTATTCCTGATCGGGGCCGGTTTGAGCGCCGAAGCCCTGCGCAAAGTGGGTTGGACTCCGACCGTGTTGGGGGTCGGATTGTGGATTCCGACAGCCGCCTGCGCCCTGGTCTTCGCCCTGTCGTTTCATTGATCGCTCGTTGCCATGCGGTGGTTGCGGCACGCGGCGCTCAGTCCTGTGGCTTGACCACCCTCAGCGTTGGCGAACTCGCCTTGTGCGCGGCCTTCTCGCCCAATTTGCGCTGGGCCAGTTGTTGCGCCAGCATTTCCATGCGGCCTATGTGGATGGAATCGCGCAGCACGGCAGCCGCAATGTCCCCCACGGAGACATCCGCTTGGGAGTCAAGAAAGGTGGTGGTGTAGATCAGAGCGATGCGCGCCCAAGCCTCCGGGCTCAGTTGCAGGATGAATTCATCCCTGAACGCGAGGCGGGCATTACTCAGACACTCGTCGACCAGGCGCGACGAGCCTTCAACTTGTGGCATCAGCCTGGCAAGACTTGCGCAGGCTCGTTCACGCAGTTCGTCGAAGTTCACGTTGCCTCCAAATGACGTAAGGCACACTGCGACCAGGAAAGTGAGTATACGCGGCTAACCGATGGACAGTATCCTGATAGTCTCCGCTCACCCATAGAAGAAATAAATACCCGGTCGCAGCGTGAATTCGTCGACACCGCCCGGCTTCGTTCCCAACCGTCTTTACGGCGTTCCATCGCTTGTTCAGTCTCCCCGCCACCGACTGGAGTCCGTCAATCCGGCGTTGGCTTCACCTCATCTTTCGTCTGCCGTGGCGGCGGTTGAGAAGCTTGAAGCACGGCCCAGTTATCAACGGCGCCGGCAAGTTACGGCTTATTCCATTCCTGCGCCTTTTCGGAGGATGCCGGTGTAATACTCATAGCCAGCTCTTGGCCGTAAATCGCCCGAACTTGATCGCCGACCTCGATGTTATCGAGGTTGATATCCTCGGGCACCTTCAGGGTCACGGTTTGTCTTGCCTCGCGCAACGTAACTTGCCGAGCCTCTTTGTCGATCCAGGCCACGGTGGCGATCGCCTTGACATATTCACGCACGACCCCGGCCGGCGGTTGATCCTTATCGGCGCGAACCACGTCGACTTTCGATTGGCTTATATTGATGCCACCGGTTTCCACCTCGCTCAAGGCGATCGCCAAGGCTTGTTTGTACTGGATTTCGAGCAGGTCACCGACGTTGATTTCATCCAATCGGCGCACGCCCTCGGGCACATCGATCACAAAAATGTCGCCTTGCTTGTTCTTGACCGTCAATTGGCGCGACTTCAGATCGACGGCCTGGACCTGCGCGATGACGGTCACGCGTTCTCCTTGGGCAATGGCTTTGCCAGGAATCACGGTTTGTTTCACGCTCATTGTCGTCGCCGCCGCTTTCAGGTCATCCGCTGCGATGACCGTTCCAGACAGGCCCAACAAGCTCAACAGACTCAAGGTTGTCACAACGCTTTTTTTCATCGAGGTTCTCCCCATCGGTAGATAAAAATTCAAATTTTAATCGAGCAAACCGCTCTTGGGTGTGGCGATGCCGCCGCATTCAGATTCCGCTTCGATGGTATTCATCCTGCCATCCACCCGTGGTTTCGCGACCAGGCGTTGGAATGCATGTCAGATACGCCCGCCGTCGTCCGCCCGAGTCGGCGTAGCGTCAACCGGCAGGACAGCGACTGTTCGCGGCCAGGTGGGAACATGCATTGGGAATGTTCCGCAGAACTAAATCCAACATGGCCAGACGATCAGGCGGCGGGCGTGAGTCCACGCACGCTCCAACGGCGCTTGGCTGCGGCGGCAACCAGCTACAGGGCGCTGGTTGCCGCGAGCAGGATGCGCTTGGCCAGGGACGGTTGAGCGTATCCGACAGACCGGTCGCCGAAATCGCCGCCACGCTTGGATACACGGACGCATCGAATTTCGCGCGCGCGTTCCGGCGTGAAACCGGTGTGTCGCCGCGGACGTATCGGATGAGCCGATTGTTGGGGTAGTACGCCAAAGAATGTGCTTCAGGGAAGTTGTTTCTCGGAGTCTCCAGCATTGGTCGGCGTAAACCGCACGAAATAAGCTTGTTTATGGCCACGCTTTTCAAAGGTCTCCTTAACCCGTTCGGCTTGGGACCTGTCTGGAAATCGCTGCATTTCCACTTCATTGCCGTTGTCGTCGAGGCGCCACAAAGCCCAGCACCCCGTGTTCAGGTTCTTGCCCGCTTTCATCACAGGATTTTCTCGCCGAATTTCTTGACCTTTCTGGTCAGGACTTTGCCGCTCGGGGATTGTTCAAAAAAAACCCGGCCATGAGAGTGACGGAATGGCCGGGCAATGGAGATAAACGGTGCTAATAAAGGCGAGTGTAGGCCAGCGAGGGCCAGAGATCGTGACGGCGATGGAATATTCAGACCGTCCCTGTCAAAAAAGCCCGGCGCTCCGGCCGGGCAGCCAACCCTCAGTGAATGGGCATACTGGCCGAGGAGGTGGGCCCACGGTATACCAGCGTGACGCAACCGGCCGCCGAGAGGAGGAGGTGGAAGAACGACCGGTTTTGTTCAGTGTTTCGGTAACTGCACGCGGCGAATAGGCCGACGTCCAGAATCAATCGCCTCGCGGCCGCGCTTATACCATTTCGATGGCCGTGGCCATGGAAACCCCGCCACCGCCGCACAGCGTCGCCATCCCCAGGGTTTTGCCCTGCTTTCTCATGGCGTAGATCAAGGTTACGAGGATGCGGCAAGCCGTGGAGCCCACCGGGTGTCCGATGCCGATTCCGGACCCATTGACGTTGGCGATCTCGCGCTTGAATCCCAGCTCCCTTTCGCAGGCGATGTATTGCGCGGCGAACGCCTCGTTGATCTCGATCATCTCGAAGTCCTCGATCCGCAGCTTGCCATCCCGCGCCAGCAGGCTTTTCACCGCCGGCACCGGGCTGATGCCCATGACCGAGGGATGGCAGCCGCCGCGTCCTATGGCGCGAATCTTCGCCAGTGCCGGGATACCCAGTTCTTTGGCCTTATCGGCGGACATCAAGATCATGGCGCTGGCGCCGTCATTGATGCCGGAGGAGTTGCCCGCCGTGACCTTGCCGACCTTGGGAATGAAGGCGGGGGGAAGTTGCGCCAGTTGCTCCAGCGTGATGCCTGGGCGGAAGTGCTCGTCCTTGTCGAATATCAGGGGCGGCTTCTTTTTCCCTCGCGAGACTTCCACCGGCACGATTTCATCTTTGAAATCGCCTTCCAGGGTGGCGCGTTCCACGTTGTTATGGCTGCGCAAGGCGACTTCATCCATTTCTTCGCGGCTGATGTTGTGCAACTGGGCCACGAACTCGGCGGTGTGTCCCATGATGTAAGGCTTGTCCTTGAACAGCTCGCCCGGCGAGCCGGTGGCGGCCGGACCGCCGGCGGTTCCCGGCAGTAGCATCGAACCGCCGTACAGGCCGTGGATCATGGTGTCCATCAAAACGGAATCTTGAATACGGCAACCCCAACGGGCGCTGTCAATCGCGTAGGGCACGCCCGACATGTGTTCGGCGCCGCCGGCGAGAATGACATCCGCCATCCCGGATTGAATCATGGCCATGCCCGAGACCACGGCCTCCATTCCGGAAATACAGGCGCGATTGATAGTCATTGCCGTGACCGTTTCGGGAACGCCGGCCATCAAGGCCGCCACGCGCGCCGTATTCAAGGCGTCCGGATGTTCCAAGCAACACCCCATGCGAACGTCGTCGATGATGGCAGGGTCAATTCCGGCCCTGTCGATGGCTCCCCGCAAGGCGACGCTACCCAGCTTGGCTCCGTTGACGTTCTTCAACGAGCCGCCGAAAGCGCCGACAGCGGTTCTACAGGCAGAAACGATCACGATGTCTTTCATATCAGTGCAAACCTCCGAATGGTGTTCCGAGCGCAGTCTTCGGAAACAGGAACGGTATCTATCACGTTCTCGTCATCCGTCACGTGGGTCGGATAAAGGGCAAATCTCAGCAGTTTGGCATCAAGCGCAAGCCACGAGTCTCCCTTATAGTGCATGTTTTGTGTGGAGTCAAAGAAAGATAATGCATATTTTGAAAAATTATGATCATTAAAACGTCGACCTGTGCGTGGTCGTTTAGAGATGATGCTCTAATAATACTATTATATTCAATATAATAAAATTATTCATGGGGAATTTTGTGAAAATGATCCGCATCGTCAATTTGCAAAAAATCCCGCCTAGCAGGTGAAACATAATGCTTTACATTTCAAAAATACGGCACTATATTTCTTAACAATTTCCGCGCTTCCGGCACATCCGTAAGGGAAGTGCCCCAAGCAAGCCCAAAGTCATCATGGGCCTTGTTAAGTTCTGTCAAATCGCCCCAGGCTTCAACTGGACGTGAGCGCCGGAACCACGGCCTGGCCTATACAACGACCCTTTACGACGACAAGGGGGATGGTGAAAAACATCATGGCGGCCAAGCTCATTGAAACAGCGGACTCGGCGTACCACTATCCGTTGCTGATAAAACACCTGCTCTACCGGCCGCTGGCCGTGGCGCCCAAGCAAGAAATCGTTTATCGCGATTTGTCGCGCTACGATTATCTGACGCTCCGGGAGCGGATAGGCCAGTTGGCCAATGGACTCGCCCGGCTGGGAGTCGAACCGGGGGATACCGTGGCGGTCATGGATTGGGATAGCCATCGCTATCTGGAATGCTTCTTCGCCATTCCGATGATGGGGGCGATCCTGCAGACGGTGAATGTTCGCCTAAACCCCGATCAGATCCTCTACACCCTCAACCACACCCGACCCAAGCTGTTACTGCTCAACGCCGAATTCCTGCCCCTGATCGAGGGTTTGAAGGACCGGCTGGAAACCATCGAGCAATTCGTGCTGATCAGCGACGAGGATGCGCCGTCTTCCGCGACGATTTCCTTCGTCGAGGAATACGAGCAGCTTCTGCGGCAGAATCCGGCCGATTACGATTTCCCCGATCTCGACGAGAACACGCAAGCCACTGTTTTCTATACGACGGGCACCACTGGGCTGCCGAAAGGCGTCTACAACAGCCACCGCCAGATCGTGGTGCACGCGCTGGGCATGTTGAGCGCCTTCGCCATGCCTTGCAGCCAGGGGCGTCTTCACAGTGGCGACGTGTACATGCCGATTACGCCCATGTTCCACGTTTATGCCTGGAGCTTTCCCTACGTCGCGACGCTGATGGGCATCAAGCAGGTCTATCCCGGTCGCTATGCGCCGGATACGTTGCTGGGGCTCAAACAAAAGGAAGGCGTCACGTTCTCGCATTGCGTGGCGACCATTCTGCACATGCTGTTGACCCACCCCATCGCCCAGGATATGGATTTGCGCGGTTGGAAAATGGTCATGGGCGGCGGCGCGCTGCCCAAGGGGCTGGCGCAGTTGGCCTTGGATCGCGGCATGGACATATTCGCCGCCTACGGCATGTCGGAAACCGGTCCGCTGCTGGCCGTATCCCATTTGAAGCCTTCGTTACAGGACGGCGATTCCGCGCGGGAACTGGAGTTCCGCACCAAGACCGGATTGCCGGCCCCGCTGGTGGATTTGCGCATCGTGGACGGCGACATGAACGATGTGCCGCACGATGGCAAGAGCACCGGCGAAATCGTGGCGCGCGCGCCCTGGCTGACCCAAGGCTATCTGCATAACCCCGAGGCGTCGGAAGCGTTATGGGCCGGCGGTTATTTGCATACGAACGATATCGCGAACATAGACGACGAAGGCTATTTGCAGATTACCGATCGTCTCAAGGACGTGATCAAGTCCGGCGGGGAATGGGTGTCTTCCCTGGAGGTGGAGGACAGCATCTCGCAGTATCCGTCGGTGAGCGAAGTCGCCGTGATCGGGATAAAAAACGCGAAATGGGGCGAGCGTCCCATGGCGTTGATCGTCCTGAAACCCGACCAGGCCGGCAAGGTGAGCCCCGGCGACATCCGCAGTCATCTGATGGAGTTTGTGGACAAGGGCCTGCTGAACAAAATCAGCGTGCCCGATCCGGACCATATCCAGTTTGTCGAGAGTTTGCCGAAAACCAGTGTCGGTAAGCTCGACAAAAAACTGATGCGCGAGCAATTCACCGGGTAGTTGACGGGTTTTCGCCGCCGTTCACCGGCACGGCGCCAGCACGCCCCAGAGCGTGTCAAGCGACGGTTTTCATCGCTCGCAAGATAAACAAAACCAGGCATTGGAATTTTTCACATCCAGCCGAAGGGGGAAAAACATGGCTATCGAAGGGTACAGTCTGGAGACCATTCCGCAGTTTGTCGGACGCGATTTGGGTGTTTCATCCTGGACGACGATCACTCAGGAACATGTCAATCAATTCGCCGAATGCACCGGCGACGGTCAATGGATACACATCGATGTCGAACGCGCCCAACGGGAAAGCCCCTTCGGCGGCACCATCGCCCACGGTTGTCTGACGCTGTCCCTGCTGCCGCCTATGCAGACGGAAGTGGGCGTCGTGCCCGCCGGGGTGAGCCGCGCGATGAACTACGGCTTCTCCAAGGTCCGTTTCCTCTCGCCGGTGCGGGTTGGCGTCCGAGTCCGCGATCGGGTGGTGTTGCTCTCGGCCGAGGACAAGGGCAAGGGCCGTTTCCTGCTCACGACGCAGAACACCCTGGAAATCGAAGGTGAGGAAAAGCCCGCTCTAACGGCGGAATCGATGGTGTTGTTGACATAATCCAGGTGATCCGTCATGACCGAGAAACGCAATACCCATGGCGCGGGCGCTGGCGCCAGCGCCGGCAATAGCAATGTCGCGGCCATCACGTCCGCCAAAAAAAAGGAAGCCGAGATATCCACGGAGCTGGAGTCCATAACGCCGGAACACCTCCTGGAGGAGGTGAAGAAAAACAAGACGTTGATCGAGCAGCTTCTGCAAGCGATCAAAAATAACAAACACGACACCGAGAAACTGATCAACGACGCGCTGGACCGGTCGCTGGCCAGCCATGCGACGGACAATGCGCTCGGTCCCAATCCCTTCATCGGCTTTCAGGGCAAGGATGTCGGCGCAACGGCCAAGACGCTGGTCAAGCATTCCTTGTTGCATCCTCGGACCACGTTGCAACATCTGACCCGGTTTATCCGGGACGAAGTGGCCGTTCTGAAAGGCCGTTCGGATCTGGCGCCGGCCAAGGGAGACCGCCGCTTCGCCGATCCCACCTGGTCCGAAAATCTGCTTTATCAGCGTGGGCTGCAGACTTATCTGACCGTGTGCCAGAACCTGGAAAGCTGGATCACCGACGTTATGGACGATCCCTACGATGCGGATCGCTCGCGTTATCTGGTGTCCCTTCTGACCGACGCGCTCGCGCCGTCCAACTGGCCCACCAATCCCCAGGCGCTGAAGCGCCTGCTCGAAACCGGCGGTGGCAGCGCCATCAACGGAATCCGGAATCTGGTCGGGGACATCCGCCACAATAGCGGCATGCCGTCGCAGGTGGATCGGTCGAAGTTCGAGGTCGGGAAGAATCTGGCGACTTCGCCCGGCATGGTGGTGTTCAAGAATGAAGTGCTGGAATTGATCCAGTACCAGCCGAAAACCGCCCAGATCCACGCCCGGCCGATCCTAATCGGGCCGCCGCCGATCAACCGCTTTTATATTTTCGATTTGTCGCCCAGCAAGAGTCTGGTGAATTACGCCGTCAACCAGGGTTTTTCGACCTTCGCCATCAGTTGGCGCAATCCGACGAAAGCGCACAAGCACTGGGGCTTCGACACCTATACCGGGGCGACGCTCGAAGCGATCGACGTGGTGCGCGAAATCTCGGGTTCCGACGACGTCAACATCATGGGCACCTGCGTGGGCAGTCTGTTGACGGCCATTCTGTTGGGCCATTTGGCGGCCAAAGGCGACCAGCGCATCCATACGGCCACGATGATGGTGGCGGTCTTCGATACCGCCAACGAATCTCAACTCGGCATGTTCATGACGCCGGAGTCCGTGGAATCGGCCAAGAAAGCGTCCCAGGAAAAAGGCGTGCTCGACGGTCAGGAAATGGGAAAAATGTTCGCCTGGCTGCGGCCCAATGAGTTGGTCTGGAGCTATTGGGTCAATAATTACCTGCTCGGCAACGCGCCGCCGGTTTTCGACCTGCTCTACTGGAATAGCGACACCACCCGCCTGCCCGCCCAGTTGCACGGCGAAATATTGGACTTCGTCCTGGCCAATCCACTCAAATCGCCGGGCCAACTCACGGTGTTGGGCACGCCGATCGACCTTGGCAAGGTGACTTGCGATACCTATATGGTGGCGGGGCTGACGGACCATATCACGCCCTGGCGGGGTGTCTACAGCAACACGCATCTGTTCGGTGGCCCAAGCGAGTTCATTCTCAGTTCCAGCGGCCATATGCAGAGCATCATCAATCCGCCCGGTAACCCCAAGGCGGCGTATTTCCGCAATGCGGAATTACCCGCGAAGCCCGATGAATGGCTGGCCGGCGCGCAAAAGCACGCCGATTCCTGGTGGGGACACTGGAGCGAATGGCTAGGCAAGCACTCCGGCGATCTCGTCGAGGCTCCGCAAAGCTTGGGAAGCGAGAAAAATCCTCCCCGCTATCCAGCGCCCGGCCACTACGTTTTCGAATCCTAAGAGGCATTGATGGCGATCGAGACCACACAGTCGCCCCTGCAAATCAGCACCGTCGAGGTGGGCGGGCAGAAGATCAGGGTCGGCATAAAAAAACCGGAACCGGGCATCCGCAACGCCGGTCCCTTGCTGATTTTCAACGGTATCGGCGCCAACCTGGAGATGCTGGAGCCATTCGTCAACCAACTCCACGGCATCGAAGTCATTACTTTCGACGTGCCGGGCGTCGGTGGGTCGCCGGCGAAGAAACTGCCTTACCGGTTTTCCAACCTCGCCGCGCTCGTCAACAAAATGCTGGAACGCCTGGGTTACGGCGCGGTCGACGTGCTGGGCGTTTCGTGGGGTGGGGGCGCCGCGCAGCAGTTTGCCTATCAGTATCCTAAACGCTGTCGCAAATTGGTGTTGGCCGCGACCTGCGCCGGGATGTTCATGATGCCCGGCAAACCCACCTTGATCCGCAAGATGGGCAGCCCCCGCCGCTACAAGGACGCCACCTACATGGCGGAGTTGGGGCCGCTGCTCTACGGCGGCGATTTCGCGGACGATCCCTCGCTGATGCGCGAGCACATGAGCCGTGGCGCGAAAATATCCCCATTGGGGTATTACTACCAAATGTTCGCCGCGTTCGGCTGGACCAGCGTGCTCTGGTTGCATCGCATCCGTCAGCCGACGTTGATTCTGGCGGGGCGGCGCGATCCCATCATTCCGCTCATCAATGCCCGCTTGCTGGCTTGGCGCATTCCGGATTCGACGCTGCACGTCATCAACGATGGCCATTTGTTCATGGTGTCCCGCCCGGCCGAAAGCGCCACGCTGGTGCTACGGTTTCTGTCCGGCGAGACGCCGTTGGCCTTGCCGATCGGCATCGCGATCATCAAGGACGAGCATCGGGCGTTTACCGCGGTGTTGAACGGTTTGGTCTATCTCGTCGAAGAAATCCAAGCGGGCCGGTTACCGCCTAATTTCGATCTGCTGCGGGCTTTGTTGCGTTATGTCGAAGACTTCCCCGACAAACTGCACCATCCCAAGGAAGACCTGTACCTCGTCAAATTCCTGAAGAAGCGCGGCGCCGCGACAACGGCGGAGAAAATCATGGGCGAGCACCAGGAAGGCCGCGACAGGACACGTGCGCTGGTGGAGGCATTGGACCGGTACGAAGCGGGCGGCAGCGCCGAGTTGGCGTCCTTCTCCGAACAGCTTCATGGCTACGCGAAATTCCAGGGGGAGCACATGCGCAAGGAAGAAGAGATCGCCCTGCCGATGGCGGAAAAGCTGTTCACCGCCGCCGACTGGCAGGAGATCGACGTGGCTTTCGCGGCCAACGAAGACCCGATCGTCGGCATCGAAACGCAGGACAGCTTCCACAAATTGTTCCGCCGGATCATCGAGTTGGCTCCTCCGCCCTTCGGCGTGGGCAGTACCGGTACGGATGGCTGACGCACCGATCCGCCGTTGCCGAGCGGATTGTCGGAAATCCTTCTCGGACATCGTCTATTCCGTCATTGATACAGAGGTACGCTAATGCAGGTCGTCAGCTTTTCCAAGCTTGGTCAAATCGGACTGATTACAATCGATAATCCGCCGGTCAATGCGCTGTCTCAGGCCGTGCGCGCGGGACTGAAGGAGGCGGTAACGCAAGGGATCGCCGATTCGGATGTCAAGGCCATGGTTGTAATCTGCGCGGGGCGCACCTTTGCCGCGGGGGCTGACATCCGCGAATTCGAAACCGGCATGAAAGAGCCGTTTCTGCCGCCGGTTCTGAGCCTCATCGAGAACTCCGACAAGCCGGTGATCGCGGCGTTGCATGGCACGGCGCTGGGCGGCGGCATGGAATTGGCGTTGGGTTGCCACTTTCGTGTCGCGGTGGGCAAGGCCAAGATCGGCCTACCCGAAGTGAAGTTGGGGATTCTGCCGGGCGCCGGCGGAACCCAACGGCTGCCCCGTCTGATCGGCGCGGAGGCCGCGCTGAAGATGATCGCGGAAGGCAACCCGATATCGGCCAGCCAGGCCAAAACCTGGGGGGCCGTCGATGAGATTATCGAGGGCGACCTCAAGGAAGGCGCGATCGCGTTCGCGGAAAAAGTGCTCGCGGAGAAACGTCCGTTGCGGCGGGCCAGTCAATTGACCGCGAAGGTCGACGATCCCGACTTGTTCGAGCGTTACACCAGCAGCATCGCGGTGAAGCAGCGCGGATTCCTGGCGCCCTTCAATTGCATCAAAGCGGTACGCGCGGCGACCGAACTGCCTTTCGAGCAGGGCGTGGAGCGCGAGCGCGCGCTGTTCCTGGAGTTGGTCAATTCGCCGCAATCCAAGGCGCAACGGCATGTGTTCTTCTCCGAGCGCGAAGTGACCAAAATCCCCGGATTACCGGGCGACACGCCGATCCGCGACATCCAATCGATCGGGGTGATCGGCGCCGGCGCCATGGGTGTGGGCATCGCCCTGTGCTGTGCCAATGTGGGAATCCCGGTCGTGCTGCTGGAGATGAATCAGGAAAACCTCGACCGGGGTCTGGCGGTCATTCGCAAGACCTACGCGGGCAGCGTCGGCAAAGGGCGTCTCAAGCAGGAAGACATGGATCGCCGTCTGGCCCTCATCACACCGACCCTGTCTTATGGCGACCTGAGCAACGCCGATCTGGTCATCGAGGCCGTCTTCGAGGATCTGGCCGTCAAGAAGGAGGTTTTCTCCCAGCTCGACACCGTATGCAAACCGGGTGCGATTCTCGCCACCAACACTTCCTATCTCAACCTGAACGAGATCGCCGCGTTCACCCGCCGGCCGCAGGATGTGGTGGGCATGCATTTCTTCAGCCCGGCCAACGTGATGAAGTTGTTGGAGAACGTGCGCGGCGACAAGACCGCGCCGGACGTGTTGGCCACGGCCCAGGCGATCGGTAAGAAACTCGGCAAGTTGCCGGTGATGGTGGGTGTTTGTCCTGGATTTGTCGGAAACCGGATGTTCATGCCGCGCTTGCGCGAATCCTTCTTCCTGCTCGAAGAAGGCGCGTCGCCGCAGCAGATCGACCAGGCGATGTTCGATTTCGGGTTCCCCATGGGGCCGTTGGCTACCGCCGACATGGCGGGTTTGGACATTGCCTGGCGCCATCGCAAGGTCAATTACGAGCAACTGACTCCGCGGGAGCAGGCTTGCAATCTTCTGGACAAAATTTGCGAGTTGGGCCGGTACGGTCAGAAAACCGGAGCGGGGATTTATCGCTACGACGAACGGCGCAATGCGGCTCCGGACCCGCTGATCGAGGATCTGATCGTCAAGCATTCGGCGGAGCGCGGCGTCACGAGGCGGAATATCTCCGATCAGGAAATTCTGGAACGGTGTCTTTATGTGATGATCAACGAAGGCGCCAAAATCCTGGAAGAAGGCGTTGCCGCCCGGCCATTGGACATCGACATGATTTGGGTATTCGGCTACGGATTCCCCGTTTATCGCGGCGGGCCGATGTTCTACGCCGATCAGTTGGGCTTGGCGACCGTCTACGAGGCGTTGTTGCGCTATCAGGAACAACTGGGGGCGGAATTTTGGAAGCCGGCTCCGTTGTTGGAAAAACTGGCTAAGGAAGGCAAGGGCTTTTATTGAGGTTGGCCGGTGGCGCCCAGGCGCGGCGTCGCGCGGCGCCCGATCGGGCGATGACCCGGTGGGCCACGGATTGTTTTTCAAGACGGGTATGAAACGGCGCTAGTCGATAAGGGTTCTGTTACTCTGGGGTCGGTTTTAGGACCCTTATCGGCCATTTTTCTCGATACGCTCGCCGCCGTCGGTTATCAACGCCCTTTTTTCTTACCTTGTCCCGTTCTCATTGCGTATTCGAACAAAATACGATCTGCTCGGCGTTCATTCAGTTGTCGCCCTAAAAAATATACACTTCATTGGCGTATATCTTTTTCTGTCGGAGATGTCCATGCAAGTGTCGAAGTGGGGCAATAGCTTGGCTGTGCGTATCCCGGCCGCCGTGGTTGAAGCGTTAAATCTCAAGGAAGGCGATCAGATCGAGATTCAGGTCGCCGATGAGCGCACCTTCGCGGTCAGTCGCGCGCCAGACAAGCAGGCTTTGCTGACGCGGTTGCGAAAGTTTCGGGGTCGTTTGCCGGCCGATTTTCGGTTCGACCGGTTGGAAGCTCATGAGCGCGAATGAGCCGTTCTTCGATACCAACGTCCTGCTGTATCTGCTGTCTGGCGATGCCGTCAAGGCTGACAAGGCCGAGCGGCTGATCGCGGCCGGCGGCGTTATCAGTGTTCAGGTGCTCGATGAATTCGCCACGGTGGCTTCCTGTCAGTTGGATATGAGTTGGGGCGAGATTCGCGAGGTATTGAAGACGTTACGCGCGGTTTGTCGGATCGTACCCGTATCGCTGGGGGTGCATGAACGGGGTCTGTTATTGTGCGAACGTTACGGCTTCGCCGTTTACGACGCGATGATTCTCTCCGCCGCTCTATTGGCGGGTTGTACCGTGTTGTTGACGGAAGACTTGCAGGATGGTCAACGTATTGACGATCAACTGCTTGTCAGCAATCCGTTTCTGTAGAGGTCCTTCAAAAGCAGGAAACGCCAGCCCACCCTTTCCGGCGGGCCAGCGTCGCCGCCAAAACCGATGGATCGTTTCAGTTCATGCCCGCCCGCACGCTGACCAGCGCCTGATCGAAGGAATCGACCCGAACCAGGCCCAGACGCGGATACTCGATATCGAGAATGATAAAAACCGACAGGCTCAAGGCCAGGGCAAATCCGACAATGTGCAGCCAACTGCGCGAGCGGGCGCCCGCCATGCCATTGCCCGCCAATAGCGCCCCGGCCAGCGCCAATGTGCATAACATCCCGAAAATGACATAGGGTGGATGCATCTGCAACGACATGGTGCGCGTGGTTGTGATATCGAACATATCGTTCAAGGGCGGCAAGAACAGCATCATGGCCGAGGAGGGTGCGCCTTCCGCCTGGGTGGCGGCAATCGCCTGAGTCCAAATCTTTTTCTGCAAAGCGGTCGCCAGCGATAGTTCCGCTTTCGCGGCTTGCACATTCGACACAAGCCTATAGGTCTTCAACCGGGCTTCCACATAGCGACGGAAATCTTCCCGTAGCGGCTCCTGGAAGGCCGTTGGCAACACATCGATCCGCAGATAGGCCGTGCCAATGGCATTGGCTTCCGTGACGATCAATTCCCGACGTGTGTCGAAGCGTGAGGCCGCCCCGGAAAAAGTAAATGCAACGAGTAGCCCCAAGAGGGCGAAAATGGCGCCCTCCACGGCTCCGGTTCCGGCTTTCACGCCATCGGGATCGATTCTCAACCGCCTAACCCCGAGCCTGCGACCCAGTTCTAGGCAAGCCAGCATCCCAAGAAACAAACCCACAGCAAGAATCAAGGCAAAAATAATCTCTTTCATTGTTGGTACTTAACACCTTGACACATTGTGAATAGGATTTCCATGTGGCCGCGTGGATTCAGATAGCAAACGATCCTTCCGATCCGGCGGCCGCCGCCGCAAGCCAGTCACGGAGTTCCTGACCCTATCGGATAACGACCCGTCGTCCCCTGGGCAAGAAGGCGCGCCATGACCGACGTTCTGGCAATTTTCCCCGCGATTGGGGCGAGCAATTATGCGGTTTCCAGGGGCTCCGTTTCCATAGAATTTAGGGGCCGCCTTGAAGCGAAACGATGCGTTACGCCGCTGGTGGGCCAGCCGTTCGCTGGCCCCCATGAGTCGTCGGTTTGGAAGCCGGATCTCGGCGGGATGTCAGGGTTTCAAAGAAGGCTGTCAGGTTCGCTTTGGGATGGAAAGAGAGCGAGAACCGGAACGAAACCTCACTGACGGTTATACCGAGGCGGCCGTTTTTCGATAAAGGCGTGCATGCCTTCCAAGCCATCGGCATGGCCGGCGCAGGCCGCCAATCCCCGTCGCTCGCGTTCCAATTGCGTTTCCAGGGAGGTATCGAAAGCATCGGTCAACAGCGTTTTGACCTGCCCGAAGGTATGCAACGACTTTTGCGCAAGCGTTTCTGCCATCGCCCGCGCGGTTTCCAGCAATTGCTCAGCGGCCGCCACGCGCGTCACCAGCCCCCAGGCGAGGGCTTGCTCGGCGGAGATCGGCTCGTCGAACGCCGAGATCTCCAGGGCGCGAGCCAAGCCGACCAGGCGGGGCAGGTGGAAGGTGCCGCCGCCATCCATACAAAGCGCGTTACTGGTGAAACCCTGCTTCAATTGGGCCGAGGCGGCCATGACGCGAAAGTCGCAAGCCAGCGCCAGGGAAAATCCACCGCCGGCCGCCACGCCATTGATCGCGGCGATCACGGGTTTGCGCAGCCGGCGGATTTCCGTCACGCACACGTGCACATGGGTCGCCAGTTCGTGAAAGGCCGCCGCTGGCCCGTGTTGATGGCCGAGAACGAACTTGATGTCGCCGCCCGCCGAAAAAGCCTTGCCCGCGCCGGTGATGATGATGCCGTGGACCGCCGGATCGGCGCCGAAATCCTGCAACGCCCGAGTCAACGCCTGGGCCGTGTCGATATTCAGGGCGTTATAGACTTCCGGCCGATTCAGGGTCAGTTGAACGATGGCGCCTTGCCGGTCGATCAGTACGACTTCGCTCATGATGATGCCTCCTATCTAGGTGAAAGCCCCGCATATAATCAGGCTTATATAATACGGAGAATCGTGGCATGGAGATCGCCCAACAGTATTCGCTCCATGCGAAATGACGTACGGGTCGCCAGACTTTCAAGCCATGACCGGGTGAACGCCCGCCGCCCAGCACCCCACTTCATCAATAAAGGAGATTCGCATGCTAGTCACTTTTTCCTGTTCCGCGTATGCCGACATCACGTTGTTTGGCGATGTCGCCACCCACTTCCTGCATTTGATGGGACATAGCGGCGCCGTGCCGGGCGCGCTCCTCGCCGAAGACGTGCCGGAGGCGTTAAAGCGTTTGGAAACGGCGCTCAAGACCGATGCCGCATCCGATTCGGAGCCGCCGCCCAATGATAAGGACGAAGAGAGCCCGGTGGGCCTCGCCAACCGGGCCTGGCCGCTGCTTGAGTTATTGAAAGCCGCCGTCAAAGCCGACAGCGACGTCATGTGGGACAAGAACCGATAAGGTGCATCAATCGCCATCGCTCGGCCGCGTCAGCTCGATGCCTATGCCGCCGCGCCCGACATCATCGACCTGGCGGCCGGCGCCTTAGACGAGAACGGTTACGTGCGGTTTCCGCGATGAGGTTGCATCGGGCGGCGGTCGAAGAATAGCTTTCCCATCCCAAATAACGGATTCTTATCGCTGGACGGCGGGCTTTCCGTCGATCCGGAATCTTCGATCCAACGCGACATGGCCATCAAAAAATCCGACCTTTATTCTTCCCTCTGGGCCTCCTGCGACGAATTGCGCGGGGGCATGGACGCCAGCCAGTACAAGGATTACGTGCTGTTCATGCTGTTCATCAAATACATCAGCGACAAGTACGGCGACAGCGACGACTTCACCTCGCCGGTGATCATTCCGCAAGGCGCGAGTTTCAAGGACATGGCGGCCCTCAAGGGCAAGCCCGACATCGGCGACAAGATCAATACCCAGATCATCGCGCCGCTGGTCAAAGCCAATTCCAGCCTGGCGGGCAGCGATTTTCCCCATTTCAACGACCCCAACAAGCTGGGCGAAGGCCCGGCGATGGTGGAGCGTCTGTCCAATCTCATCGCGATTTTTCAGAAGCCGGAACTGGATTTTTCCAAGAATCGCGCCGAGCACGATGACATTCTGGGCGACGCTTACGAGTACCTGATGCGGCATTTCGCCCAGGATTCGGGCAAGAGCAAGGGCCAGTTTTATACGCCCGCCGAGGTCAGCCGGGTGATCGCCAAGGTGATCGGCATCGCGCCCGAAAATGCCAGAGCCAAGACCACCGCTTACGATCCGACCTGCGGTTCGGGATCGCTGTTGCTCAAGGTAGCCGCCGAGGCCGGTAAGCGCATTACCCTGGAAGGGCAGGAAAGGGACGTGACCACCGCCGGTCTGGCGCGCATGAACATGATCCTGCACGACTTCCCCACGGCCAGCATCCTGGCGGGCAACACCTTGGCCGCGCCCAAGTTCAAGGACGGCGAACGGCTGCGAACTTACGATTACGTGGTGGCCAATCCACCGTTTTCGGATAAAACCTGGAGCACCGGACTCACCCCCGCTACCGATCCTTGGCAACGTTTTAACTGGGGCGTGCCGCCGACCAAGCAGGGCGATTATGCGTTTTTGCTGCACATCATCCGCAGCATGAAAGGCAGCGGCAAAGGCGCCTGCATCCTGCCGCATGGCGTGTTGTTCCGGGGCAATGCCGAGGCGCTCATTCGGCAGGAACTGGTCCGTTCCGGCATGCTCAAGGGCATCATCGGGCTGCCGGCCAATCTGTTTTACGGCACCGGCATCCCCGCCTGCATTTTGGTGCTGGATAAGGAAAACGCCGCCGCGCGCAAGGGCATTTTCATGATCGACGCCAGCCAGGGTTTCATGAAGGACGGCAACAAGAACCGGCTGCGCGAGCAGGACATTCACCGCATCGTCGATACTTTCCGCAAGCAGGCCGAAACGCCGCGTTATGCCCGATTAGTGCCTTTCGATGAGATCGCCGACCTCAAGAACGATTTCAATCTCAACCTGCCGCGCTACATCGACAGCAGCGAGCCGGAAGACCTTCAGGACATCGATGCCCACCTGAACGGCGGCATTCCCGAGCGCGATCTGGAGGCTTTGGCGGATTATTGGGAGGTGCTGCCCGGCGTGCGCGCCGCCTTGTTCGAGCCGCTGCGGCCCGCTTATGTCCATCTGCACCTGCCGCTGACCGAGGTCAAGGCCGCGATTCTCGATCATGCCGAGTTTGCCGCGTTCAATCGGATGGCGACCCAGCGTTTTACCGATTGGCGCGCGGCGGTCACACCCACCTTGACCGGTTTCGACCAGGGCGATCATCCCAAGGCGTTGATCGAAACCTTGGCGGAAGGGTTGCTGGAGATATTCAAATCCGTGCCGCTGCTCGACGCTTACGACATCTATCAGCATCTGATGGATTACTGGGCGGAGACGATGCAGGACGATGCCTATGCAATCGCCGCCGACGGTTGGGCAGCCAAACCGGCCCGCATCGTCGAGACCGATAAGAAAGGCAAGACCAAGGACAAAGGTTGGGCCTGCGATCTGATTCCCAAGCCCTATATCGTCGCCCGCTATTTCGCCGCCGAGCAGGCCGCCTTGGATGAAACCCAGGCGGAATTGGAAGCGGTCAGCGCCAGCCGTGGCGAATTGGAGGAGGAACACAGCGGCGAGGAGGCGGCTTTCTCCGGTTTCGACAAGATCAACGCCGCCGCCGTCAAGGAGCGAATCAAGGAGATCGACAAAGACCCGGACGGCGCGGAGGAATTGGCGATCCTGCGACGCTGGTTGAAGCTTGCCGAACAGGAAACCGCGCTTAAGAAGGCGGTGAAGGAACAGGATGCCGCACTGGACCGGCAGGCTTACGAGAAATATCCGCAACTCAGCGTGGCCGAAATCAAAACCCTGGTGGTGGACGATAAATGGATGGCGCATTTGGCCGCCGCCGTGCAGGGCGAGTTGGATCGCGTTTCGCAGACGCTGACCGGGCGCATTCGGCAACTGGCCGAGCGTTACGCCACGCCCTTGCCGCAGCTTAGCGAGGAAGTGGAAACGCTGGCCGCTCGCGTGGAGGAGCATTTGAAAAGGATGGGGGTGGCATGGAATTAATCCGTGGCGATGATTACCGGCAATTACTGGATCAGATTTCCGACGTTTATACCCAGGGACAGGTTCGGGCGGTGCGGGCCGTCAATACTCAGTTGATCGAAACCTACTGGCAGGTTGGGCAACATATCGTCGAATTCGAGCAGGCTGGCAGTCTCCGTGCCGAGTACGGCAAGGCGCTTATCGACACACTGTCTGCCGATCTCCGTTTGCGTCACGGCAAGGGTTTCAGCCGCAGCAATTTGGTGTACATGCGTCTGTTGTATCTACGCTATCCAATAAGTCAGAAGCCTTCTCACCAATTGAGCTGGTCCCACTATGTTGAATTGCTCAAGATCGACGACGAGCTAGAACGCGGTTTCTATGAGAAACAGGCCATTGCCGAACACTGGTCAGTGCCTGAACTCAAGCGGCAAAAAGCAGCCTCGTTATTTCTGCGTCTAGCCGCTGGCAAGGATAAAGCGGGAATTTTACAACTGGCGATGCAAGGCCAGATCGTCGAGCAACCTGTTGACCTGTTGCGCGAACCTTATGTGTTTGAATTTCTAAAAATCCCCGAACCCTATCAAGTCTCCGAAACCCAGCTTGAAACCGTGCTTTGCAATCATCTTCAACCTTTCCTGCTGGAACTTGGCAAAGGGTTCACGTTTGTCGGTCGGCAGTACCGAATCACTATCAACAACAGCCATTACAAGGTTGATTTGGTTTTCTACCATCGTATTCTGCGTTGCTTTGTGCTAATCGATCTCAAGCTTGGCGAAGTGCAACATCATGACATTGGCCAGATGAATCTTTATCTCGGTTATTTCGCCAGTGAGGAAAATATTGAGGGTGATAACCCGCCCATCGGCATCATCCTCAGCCGCCATAAGGATGAGCTGCTGGTCGAATATGCCACCTATGGCATGAACAGCCAGCTTTTTGTACAGAAATATCAACTATATCTGCCTGACCGAGAAACCTTGCGCCGCGAGTTGGAGTTGAGTCTGCGCGAGGTAGAGCCATGACGAATGAAGTGAAGCCAGGTTATAAGCTGACGGAGGTGGGGGTTATTCCGGAGGATTGGGATGTCGTTCAACTCGGCGACTTGAGGCCGTTTATCACCAGTGGCTCACGGGGTTGGGCGTCGTTTTATTCGGATCGCGGCTCTCTTTTCGTTCGTATCACAAATCTCTCGCGGGAATCCATTTACCTTGATCTAACGGATTCGAAGTTCGTGAATCTTCCACCGGGGTCAAGCGAAGGGGTAAGAACACAGCTTAAAGAACATGACATACTGATTTCGATCACCGCTGACATCGGCATTATTGGCTATGTCGATGTAAAGGTTCCTTGTCCGGCATATATCAACCAGCACATAGCACTTGTAAGGTTCGACGCTTCACAAGCCTGTGGAAAGTTCGTAAGTTACTTTCTAGCTTCGGAAAAGCCACAGCGATTATTTCGTGCTTCAATGGACGTTGGTGCAAAGGCCGGAATGAACTTGATAACGGTTCAGAAAATACAAACTGCTCTACCACCCCTCCCCGAACAACGCGCCATAGCCGCCGCGCTCTCCGATGTGGATGCGCTGCTGGACGGGCTGGACCGGCTCATTGCCAAGAAGCGCGACCTCAAACAGGCCGCCATGCAGCAACTCCTCACCGGCCAAACCCGCCTTCCGGGTTTTAGTGGGGCGTGGGAGGTGCGGCGGTTGAGGGATCATCTGACTTTTCTTAAGAATGGCGTTAATTCTCGCGCAGAACTCACTACCGATGGCCAAGTAAAATACTTGCATTACGGCGATATTCACGGGACGAAACGTTTGTTTCTCGATCCAAACGAAACCCAAATGCCACACATTTCGACCTCAAAGGTTAGCAAACTGGATCGATTGTCTGACGGTGATCTGGTATTCGCCGATGCTTCAGAAGATTTGGATGGAGTAGGCAAATCAGTTGAACTTAAAGGGACTAAGCAATTAGAGATTGTTTCCGGGCTGCATACTATTGCAATTCGATTCGACAAACAGGTACTCGTTGACGGTTTTAAGGCATATCTTCAGTTCGTCCCTGTGTTTCGGCAGCACTTACGACAGCTCGCCTCTGGAACCAAAGTTTATGCAACCAACAGAGCACATATTGCGAGCGTAACAGTATCGTTGCCGACGGTTAAAGAACAAACCGCCATAGCCGCCATCCTCTCCGACATGGACGCCGAAATCGCCGCTCTGGAAGCCCGCCGCGACAAAACCCGCGCCCTCAAGCAAGGCATGATGCAAGAACTGCTGACCGGCAGGATTCGTCTGATCGATCCCTCTCTTTCCAATCAATCCACAGGAGAAGCCGATGCAAGTAAAGCGACAGATTCTTGACGTCACTTCCTGTCAGGTAATCATTGATTTACCTGAATCCTTCGTCAACCATCGGGTGGAATTAATTGCCCTGACTCTGGATGATGTAGATACAGCACCGAAACGCCGCAAACCGCATCCAGAAATTGCTGGAAAGGGACATACCCATGGTGATCTCATCGGCCCGTTGGTGGCAGAGGACGACTGGGAATGTCTGAATTGATCGTACTGGATAGCCACATCTGGTACTGGTGGATCAATCTCGAAAATGAACGCCTTTCCCCTACCCTTGTGGACGATATCGAAACTGCGCCGCGCGTTGGCGTCTCCGCCGTATCCTGCTTCGAGTTGGCGCTCGCACACCGGCGGGGCCGTCTTGCATTGCCTCAACCACCTGCCGAGTGGCTTCGGCACGCACTTGCAGGCTCAGGCGTCGAGTTGTTGCCCCTGACTCCTGAAATCGCCGCGCGCGCCGTTACACTCACCGAGGTTCATCGTGACCCATTTGACCGGATCATCATCGCGACAGCCTTGGAGTACGATGCTCGTCTCGCGAGTTTGGATGGACTGTTTGCCAACTATCCGGAGCTATCGAGCCGATTGGTTCCAGCCGCAACATCGAAATAATCGGGGAGTAGCAATACGATGGAACGCCCTCTGATACTCACCCGCCCGCGCTCCGAACGCGAAACCCAAAACCGCATCGTCGCCTTATTCACCGACCAAAAGCGAACCGACAATCTCGGTTACCGCTACCTCGGCAACTGGCAGCAACGCGAAAACAACCGCCCCATAGAACCCGAACTGCTGAGCGCCAACCTGACCGCGCGCGGCTACTCGCCCGCCCACATCGCCGCCGCCCGGCGTGAACTGGAAACCGCCGCCGACGCCACCGGCATCACTCTCTATTCAGCCAATCTACGCAGCTATCAACTGCTGCGCTACGGCGTGAAGGTGCAGATCGCCGCCGGCAAACCGCACGAAACCGTGCACCTGATCGACTGGGAGCATCCCGAAAACAACGATTTCGCCCTGGCCGAGGAAGTCACCCTTAACGGCGGCTTTGAGCGCCGCCCGGACATCGTGCTGTATATCAACGGGCTGGCCGTCGTCGTCATCGAACTCAAACGCGGTTCGGTGGACATTGCCGACGGTATCCGCCAACTCATCACCAATCAGGAAGAACTGTTCAACCTGGGTTTTTTCGCCACCGTGCAACTCGTGTTGGCCGGCAGCGACGCCCAGGGTCTGCGTTACGGCACCACCGGCACGCCGGAACAGCATTTCGTCGAATGGAAGGACGAAAGCCTGGCTAACGCGGATACGCCGCCAACCACCGGGGCGCTGCTCGATAGGCCGTTGGCGCAACTGTGCGATAAGGCGCGGTTGCTGGACCTGATCTTCAACTTCATCATCTTCGACGCGGGTCAGAAAAAAGTGCCGCGCCCCCACCAGTTTCAAGGCGTCAAAGCCGCCCAGGCCCGCATCGCCCAAGGCGAAGGCGGCGTCATCTGGCACACCCAGGGCAGTGGCAAGAGCATCCTCATGGTGCTGTTGGCCAAGTGGCTGCTGGAGCACGATCCCGAGGCCCGCATTCTGGTCATCACCGACCGCGACGAACTGGACCGGCAAATCGTCGGCGTCATGCGCAACGCTGGCGTGATCGGCGAACAATCCCCCTCGCCCCGCATCACCTCGCGCCATGAGTTCATCGCCAAACTGGCGGCCACCACGCCGCGCCTGCTCTGCGCTCTGATCCATAAATTCGATCTCGACCTCAAAGGATCGCCGCCGCCGGTGCACGGCCGCTTTTACGTGTTCGTGGACGAATGCCACCGCACCCAAGGCGGCGACATGAACCGCCAGATGAAACGCTGGCTGGCCGGGGCGATCTTCATCGGCTTCAGCGGCACGCCGCTGCTGCGTAAAGACAAGCCCATGACGCGGGACGTGTTCGGCGCCTTCATCCACACGTACAAATTCCATCAGGCCGTGACCGATCGGGTAGTGCTGGATCTCAAATACGAAGCCCGCAGCGTGGCCCAGCGTTTGACCTCGCAAGCGGCTATCGACCGATGGTTCGAGCAGAAAACCAAGAACCTCAACAAGTTCCAGAAGGCGAAATTGCGCGAACGCTGGGCGACGATGGAAGAACTGATGAGCGCCGAGGGCCGCAAGCGCGAGATCATCGCCAACATCATCGCCGACTTTGCCCTCAAACCGCGCATGAACAACGACCGAGGCACGGCAATTTTGGTGGCGGCCTCGATTTACGACGCCTGTCATTACTTCCGGCTGTTCCAGAACACCCAATTTGGGCCTTCCTGCGGGATTGTGACTTCCTATCAGCCCAACGCCAGCGCCATCTCCAAGGCATCGCCCAACGGCGACGAGCGATACAAATACGACACCTACAGCCAATACGTCCTGAAAAACGCCCAGACCACCGAGAAGTACGAGGCCGAAATCAAGCGCCGCTTCATCGAAGAGCCGGCCAACACCAAACTGTTGATCGTGGTTGGCAAGCTGCTCACCGGTTTCGACGCGCCCAGTTGCACGTATATCTACCTGGACAACGAACTGCGCGACCACAATCTGTTTCAGGCTATTTGCCGCACCAACCGGCTGGATGGCGAGGACAAGGATTACGGTTACATCGTCGATTTCAAGGAGCTGTTCGCCGACGTGCAACAGGCGATCGCCGTCTACAGTTCGGACGAGTTGGACATCGACGACGGTGGCGAGGCCGAAAACAACGTCCATCTCAAGGACTGGTTGCGGGAAGGCCGCAAGCAACTGGAAGACGCCCGGCAGGCGCTACACTACCTGTGCGAGCCGGCGCCGCTGCCGCGCGAGGTCGAGCAATTTCTCCGTTACTTCTGCGGCGACGCGGCCCAGGCCGACGCCCTGAACGAAACCGAAGCCTTGCGGGTGGCGTATTACCAGGCGGTGGCGTTGTTGACACGCCGCTATGCCAATCTGGCCCAGCACCTTAATGAGGCAGGGTACACCGAGGCCGAAGCCACGACGCTCACCCAGGAAGTGGCGTGGCATGTCGAAACCCGTGCGGCGATCAAGCAGCACGCCGGCGAGGAACTGGACATCAAACCCTACGAGGCGGACATGCGCCACCTCATCAATACCTACATCCAGGCCGATCCGGCGGAAGATCTGGGCGAACTGAACAAGTTGCCGCTGACCGATCTCATCGTCAAAACCGGCATTCACGACGCCATCGCCAGAAAACTCAACGCCAAGGGCCATCTCTCGAATGACGCGGTCGCCGAGGCGATCATCAATAACGTCCGTAAAATCATCGTCCGCGATCAGCTCACCGATCCGAAGTTCTACGAAAAAATGTCCAAGTTGCTGGACGATTTGATCAAGCAAAGCCGCAAGGACACGGCCGACTACGAGGCATTCCTGCGCCAGGCCGAAGCACTGGCGAAAAATCTGGCGGCCCGACAGCCCGACGCGGATGCGCCGGCGGCGCTGCACGGCAAGCCGGAAGCCGCCGTGCTTTACCGTAATCTCGATTCGCTTCCGGCCTCGACATTTCGTTATCCGAGCAGCGACGAGGACCGGGCCGACCTGGCTTTGCGGATCGACAGCGCGGTTCGCGAGCAAGCGCCCGCCGATTGGAAGGGCGATCAGGCCCGCGAGGCCCAGGTGCTCAATGCGATTCATCCGCTACTCGACCGCGATCGCGAAGCGACCCAAGCGATGTTCGAGATCATCAAGCAACAGCCAGGTTACAAGTGACCGCCATTATTCGGCTGGGCGATGTGGAAATCGCCGTCACCCGCAAAGCCGTGAAAAACGTGCACCTCTCGGTGCATCCGCCGGGTGGCCACGTCACCCTGGTCGCGCCCACCGGCACCCGTCTGGAAGTCGCCCGCGCTTACGCCATTTCCAAACTCGGCTGGATTCGCGAACAACAGGCCAGGCTGCGGGCGCAGGCGCGGGAAACGCCGCGCCAGTACGTGGAGCGGGAAAGTCACTATCTGTGGGGACGGCAATATTTGCTATCCGTGATCGAAAAAAACGAAAAGCCTTCGGTGGCAATCGATCATCGGCGCATTTTGTTAAACGTGCGGCCGGGTGCTTCCCTGACCAAGCGCGAGGCCATCCTGCACGAATGGCGGCGGTCGCTCTTGCATGAGGTGGTGCCGGCGCTGATCCGAAAGTGGGAGACAAAGCTCGGCGTAACCGTCACCGCCTATTTCCTGCAACGCATGAAAACCAAGTGGGGCGGTTGCAACCATCGGGCGGGTAACATCCGCCTGAATACCGAATTGGCGAAAAAGCCGAAAGACTTGCTGGAGTATGTCGTCGCGCACGAAATGGCCCATCTGATTGAGCCGACCCACAACGCGCGTTTCGTGGCTTTACTGGATCGGCACTATCCGACCTGGCGGGATGCGCGGATGGAATTGAACGAGTTGCCGTTGGCCGCTTGGACACGGAAAGAATAAGAACGACTCGATCGATCAAAATCGCCCTCAGCGTTGAGATGCCAAGCGGCAAGACCGTTCACGCGGAATTGACCGAGGACTCCGCGTAACCGTTCAAACCCTTTTTCAACCGTCCGATGTCCCTTAGCGGCGGATTTCCGAACATTCGGGCGTATTCGCGGCTGAATTGCGAGGGGCTTTCATAGCCGACGCGATAAGCCGTGCTGGTGGCGTCCAGCGTATCGGCGAGCATGATGCGCCGCGCCTCCGTCAAACGCAGGCGTTTCTGATATTGCAGGGGACTCATGGCCGTGACTTCCTTAAAGTGGGAATGGAACGAGGACACGCTCATCCCCGCGATCTTCGCCATCTCCTCCACCCGAATCGGTTTGGCGAATTCGGATTTGAGTTTTCTGATCACGGTCGCGATACGCTGCATATTGCTGCCGCTGACGGCAAGCTGAGAAATGATGACGCCATATTCGCTGTTCAGAAGCCGGTAATAAATTTCCCGCGTGAGCATGGGAGCAAGCACGGGAATATCCCATGGCGTCTCCAACAAGCGCGCGAGCCGCAGAACGCTATCGCCCAAGGCGCCGTCGAGCTTTCCGACGAAAAGCCCACGCCCCGTGATGGAATCCGCCTGAACGGGTTTGCCGGTCTCGGTCAGCAATTCCGAGAGCAACCGTTGATCGATCTCGATCTTCAGACTCAAATACGGCTTGTCTTCCGCCGCCTCGGTGATTTGGGCAATCAGAGGCAGATCGACCGAAACCACCAGATAGTCGGAAGGGGCGTAGCGATAAGGCTCATCGTCGAGGATCACCTCCTTGCTGCCCTGCACGACGATGCACAGACTAGGGTTGTAGACGGTGGGAAAGTGCAGCAAGGTATCGGTGGCCTTCATACAGGTCAGGCCGGGCACGCTCGTCGGGTGTACGCCGGCGCCGTTGGAGAATTTGTTAACCAGCGCCGCCAGTTCCTTTTGCCGCCAGTCGTTCAAAACATCTGCTGCTTCAACCATGCGCGGACTACTCATTGAACAGTTCAAGGGGCGGAAAGTATACGCCATTCCCTGGATCTGGAGTATTAGGCAATGATGTCGGAGATCTATGTATTCAGGCGGGGCGCTCCACGGCGCATTCTTGCGCACAGTCTCACCGTACTCGCGGTGGGCCCAACACTCAACGTTCTCAACTAAGGAGCACCGATATGACGATCGCAATCATTACCGGCGGCAGCCGAGGACTGGGAAAGAGCATGGCGCTCCACCTTGCGGATAAAGGCCATGACATCGTTCTGACGTACCACAGCCACCAGGGCGAGGCCGAAACCGTCGTTGCGGCCATTGCAAGCAAGGGCCGAAAAGCCGTGGCGTTACCGCTCGATGTCGCCAAAAGCCACACATTCGCGGATTTCGCCGGGTCCGTCAAAGCGGCCTTGCGGGAAGTGTGGAATCGAACGGATTTCGATTTTCTCGTCAACAACGCCGGCATCGGGCTGCACGCGGGGTTCATGGACACCACGGAAGATCAGTTCGACCAACTCATGAATATCCATCTCAAGGCCCCGTTCTTCCTGAGTCAGAAACTCCTGCCCTTCATGAGGGATGGCGGGCGCATCCTCAACGTTTCCTCTGGACTGGCCCGATTTACCCTGCCCGGCTACTCGGCCTACGCGACGATGAAAGGCGCGGTGGAAGTGTTGACCCGCTACATGGCCAAAGAACTGGGATCACGCGGCATTACCGTGAACGTCGTGGCCCCTGGAGCGATTGAAACGGATTTCGGCGGCGGACGGGTACGCGACGACGAAGCGTTGAACAAGATGATCGCGGCCATGATTCCCCTGGGCCGGGTCGGGCTCCCGGAGGATATCGGCGGTGTCGTCGCCATGCTGCTGGCCGATGAAACCCGCTGGATCAACGGTCAACGTATCGAAGCCTCCGGGGGGCAGTCGTTGTAGTCGCCCGCCAGACGCCTGAACGACCGAACCCCCCATCAACGCCATCCGAGACTTTGCATCGATGAAAGACACGACGCCGGAGCAATTGACTCCTTCGCTCATTTTGCTGTTTGCCGTGGGTACGGGCTTGGCCGTCGCAACGCTCTATTACAACCAGCCCATGCTGGCCGTGATTGGGGATGATCTTCGGGCGTCCGTCCATACCGTCGGCCTGGCGCCGACGCTGACCCAGATCGGGTATGCGCTGGGCATCCTGCTACTGGCTCCGCTGGGCGATCGGCACGACCGTCGCAAGGTGATCCTGGCCAAGGGCTTGGCGCTGATCGTGGCTTTGCTCGGCGCGGCTTTCGCGCCCTCGCTCGCGGTGCTGGCGGCCTGGAGTTTGGCTATCGGCTTGTTCGCGACCTTGGCCCAGGACATCGTGCCGGCGGCGGCGACCCTCGCCACCGACTCCAACCGTGGAAGCGTCGTGGGCAAGGTGATGACTGGCCTGCTGCTGGGCATTCTGCTCTCCCGCGTCATCAGCGGATTGGTGGCGGCGCAATGGAGTTGGCGCGTGATGTTTCTCTTTGCCGCCGTGAGCATCGTTTTGTTCTGCGCGGTCGCCTGGAAACGCTTGCCGACCATGGAGGCGACCACGCGGCTGGGCTACCGCGATTTGCTGGCGTCGCTTGGCTCATTGTGGATGGCGTATCCCGCGCTGCGGCGGGCGGCTATCACGCAAGGACTGCTGATGGCGGCGTTCGGGGCATTTTGGTCCACGCTGGCCGTGTTCCTGCAAGCGGCGCCTTTCCATCTGGGTAGCGAGGTGGCGGGCGGGTTCGGATTGGCCGGCGCGGCGGGCGCCTTGGCCGCGCCGCTGGCGGGCCGCTTGGCCGATCGGGGTGGACCGGAACGGGTGGCGCTTTTCGGGGCGCTCATCGTCGCGCTATCGTTTTCCTTGCTCTTTCTTTTCCCTTGGTTTTCGGCGACGACTTACCTGGGGTTGATCCTGTTCAGCACGATTGGATTCGACTTCGGTCTCCAAGGCGCCATGATCGCCCATCAGACCATCATTTACAGCCTGGACCCCGCCGCCCGTAGCCGCCTCAACGCGGTGCTCCTGGTCAGCATGTTCGTGGGCATGGCCTTGGGTTCGGCGCTGGGAAGCTATTTATTGGCGCAAGCCGGCTGGCTATCGGTGGTCGGACTCATGTCCCTGGCGGCGCTCCTCGCCATCGCGACCCGCTTGTGGCCGTCCCCTAAGCGCCTGACCCGAACGTGCGCGGATTCGAACTGATTCGAAGACCGTCATTTCCGCCGATTGGAGACGCTGATGCCCACCAGACTCGCCACCAGGACGGCCATGTAGAACTGGCCGACGACGGCCTCCATGAAGGCGGCGAAGTGCGCCAGCGGCGCGGCGGGAGCGATTTCGCCGTAACCGACCGTGGTCAGGGTGACGAAGCTGAAATACAGCAGATCGGGGAATGCCTCGAACCATTGACTGCTGACCGTGAGTCCATGAAACGCATCCGCTCGGATCTGGGCCAGCATCATGTACAGCGTGGCCCAAACGATGCCTAACAGCATGTAAACGCAAAAGGACCCGATGATTTTGTTGCGGTCGACCGGCCCCGTGAACAGCACGAGGCTCATCGCCGACCAGGTCGTCAACACCAGATAGACGAGCACGATCGCCAGCCAGGCAAAGGAGAACAGGACGTGGCTCAGCCAAAATCGGATGACGAAAAGCAGCAGAATCGCCGCCATCAGGCTCAGTCGCGTAAAAAACCATCGGTGATCGCGGCGCATGCTCCAGACGCTCGCCGCCAGCGCCGCGATGATTCCCATCTCCACCGCAATCTGTCCGAGAATCACCCCAAGCTCCTGACTCAAGGCCAAGCCGAACAACAACAGGACGAGCACCACCGCCAGAAAGGCAAAGTTGTTTTCCGCCGTAACCAGCCTTTTTTGCCAGTTTCGCCTGGTCTGCGGGCTTTTCATCGGAACGTCCCATGACTCCGGGACGCCTTGGCGAACGCCGACACCAGCGGATTCGCGGTCAGTCCATGCAACAGGATACTCAACACGATGGTGTAGATCACGATATTGGCCAGCGTACCGCCGCCGGGCAGATGGGCATCGAGCACGAGGATGCCGAACACGATGCTGGCCAGACCCCGTGGCCCGAACCAACCGATGAAGAGCTTGGCATTGGGCCGCAGCGGCAGGCCCCGCAGGGACAGGTATACCGGCAGCATGCGGATCACGGTCAGGCTCAGTACGGCATAAAGCAGCACCGTCCAATCGAACCGTCCGGCCGCCTGGCCGATCACCCCGGCGCCGAAGACGACCCAGGTGAACAGAGCCAGCGTGTCCCCGGTGCCCTCGGCCGCGAGCAGCAACCGGTGCTTTTCCCGCTTCGCCAGGGCGCCGAACAGCAGGCCCCCGACGAAAGAGGCGATGAATCCGCTGCCACCGAGTTCCTGCGCCAAGCAAAAGCATGAAAAAGACAAGGCCACCACCGGCAATTGTAGCCAGGTTTGGGTAATCCAACCCCGCAGACCGCAAAAGCGCAGCAACCCGCTTCCCACCAGGGTCAACCCCACACCGACCACCAATCCAATGCCCACGGCTTCGGCGAAGAAGGTCAGGCCAAAGCCGGGTTCGTAGTGGGCCGTGCCGGCCGCATGAGCCAGTAGGGCGAGCAGAATCGGCACGCAGATACCGTCATTCAATCCGCTTTCCATGTTGAGCCCTTCGCGGACATCGACGGGCACGGACTCGTTGGTCACCACCGGCTTACCGAGAGCGGCGTCGGTGGGGGCCAGGATGGTGGCGAGGATGGCGATTTCCAATAGGCTCAGGTCGTGAAACAGCAGAATTCCCACGCCGAAGCCCAATAGAATGGTCAGTGGCAGGCCGATGACCAGCAGGCGTTGCGGTATACGCCAGCTCCGACCCAAGACCGAAAGATCCGCGTTGGCCGCGTCGGTGAACAGGACCAACGCCAAGGTCAGCTCCGCCAGAAGGCGTAGCCCCTCCCGCTCGACATCCAGGCCCAACCAACCGAGCCCCACGGGTCCAAGCGCCGCGCCAAAGACCGTGAAAACGATAGGCCCGGTGATCGGAGTGCGCTCGACACCGCCCGCAATGGCGCTGTATACGAGAATGAAAAGCCCGATGAGGGTGATGTCGGAATACACTGAGTTCCTCCTGGGGCGGAAGGGAACCGGCCATGATAAAGGCTATCGTTATTTTGGATTGGGGTCGGGAAGGCAACCGCCCGCCGATAAGAGATAATCGGTATCCCGTTTCAGCCAGGACAGGGCGAAGGTACGCTGTAGCCGAAGATAGTGCAAGGTGGGAAAGGGATGGAAATCAGCGGTTCCCAGAATGAAATCGCGTCAGCCGCATACGCTGGGTCTATCGATTCAATCGCACCGCTAAAGCCGGTGGCGACCGGCTGTGCATCGCCCGATGTCGAAGTTCTTTACGGAAGCGCCGCACGAGTCGGGCGCGTATGGGGAAGGGTTCGGCGGGTATCGGGTATAAAAAGGGCCTTCCCTTGCCCATCACACCCGGCGGCGTCCACCTCTGTTCGAGGCGCCGAGGATTGTCGTAGACAGTGGCCGGTCGTTCCCATCGGTAATCGCTTCGATCGGCATGCGATCCCAGCGATTCGGAAACACAGTTCCCTTCAGTCAGCCACCGGAAAAAATCCCTGATTTTTGTACCGTACTGAGTTGTTGTAATTATTCATTCAGGTGTGTCCTTCCGTTGATTGGCGAAGACACACTCCTGCAAAACTTAATGCGGAGGCAACTGTTTATTGGCTGCCCCATTCCATCGGTACGTAGTCTTGCCCCATGGGTTTGGTCATCTTCACTTTGCTCATGGAGGCCGCCGTAACCACCAGGTCCAGAACCGCCGGTCCGGTCAGATCGCGACCGTCATCGCTGTGAATCATCACGCCTTCGGGCACCTTGAGGGCGATCATCACGTGGGTGCGATCTTCGGGCTTGGGCATGGGCGACTTGTTGTTGAAGTGTTCGTTAGCCGCCGCCGCCGCTTCCGCGTCCTTCTGGCCCATCAACGTGATAAGGGTGCCCGGTATGCCAATCGTATCCCCGCTTTTAAACACTTTTCCGGTCTTCGAAGTCACCGTGATGCCCTCGGGGACGAGAAGCGAGTAGACATAATCTTTGTCGCCCGGTCCAGGTTCCGTGAAAGCCGGCGTTTTATTATCGAATTGAGCGAAAGCCGCCGTATTCACGAGCAAGGCCAGTGCTCCACCCATCAACAGTTTGAAATATTTCATGGAATCTCTCCTAAACATGATTGGACCAAACAACTCAGTACAGTACGAAAATCAGAGTGTCTACCTTAGCCAGCCGCCGCAACAACCACACGTCGGCAAACCGGTTCTAGCAGGCTGCGCCGGCCCGCGGGCCGCACAGCAAGTCATCAATCCGACGGTTATCCCCAGACCGATCGCGCCGAGCGGGGCGGAAAGGGAATCACGCGGGCCTGAAGCCATCAAAATCATCCCGAACCGCCCACTGATCATTTTCGATCGTCTTATCGACCGCATCGGACATCGTGCCGGGCAAGGCGAGGACTGATATAAAAACGGCTTCGAGTACGGGGGATGGATCAGTCACGAAGTACAAAGCTCCTGCAACCCAACCGCACTCAAAGCCCACAATCGCTACCCGTGTCTCTACAATCGGGCTATTCCAGCGTAACCTTGACGCCGCTGGCGGAGCCGGCATTGATCTGCAAGCCTTGGGTCCGTGATTCCAGACGCATGATCACGCCGTTCTCATTCTTGAGCCGCAACCCCCCTACGCCACCGCCGAGCGCAACACTTGCATCCAGCTTAGTATAGGTGCCGGGGAATTTTGAAAGATCCGACAAATCATAGACCTCGCCAGCGGCGCTCATCTTGGAAACGCCGATGTTGGCGCCGGCCGTCAGGCCGCCGATCTTGAAGGGATAGACGTTGCCCTGGAACGTCAATGTGCCGCCGCCAACGCTACCGCCCAGAATGAAGGCAAATTGCGTTTCGTCGATCGTGACGGTCCCCGACGGCTTCTTATCCTCCGCCGCCAACGCCAGGGCTCCCGCCAAAACGGTGGCGGCCAACAGGGTTGAACCAGCAATTTTGTAAATATTCTTTAACATTGGATTTCTCCTAAGTTTAGGGAAAACACCAAAATCCCTTGATCATGCCTCCACTATATCACCGAACAGGCGATAACTGCGGCGCTAATTCGGTGAGAATCTCGCCAAGCGCCTGGCCGTAACCAAGCACGAGGGCGTTAGGGGTCGCTTCCGCAAGCTCAATCCGTCGTCCGATCGTCCTTTCAAGCCGGGCTTGCGGAGTCAAGCCCTGAAGGTCGATCAGTGTAAACTGTATTGTCAGTACCGCAACGGGTGGATGTCCCGGACTGAAGTCGCCGTACAGTTCGGTGACCACCGCCTCCAGGGCGTAGGCGGCCGGCGTCGTCGAATCCGGTTGCAAAACCGTATCGAACGGACCGGACTGGGCCAACCACTCCGCCATGCGCGCGCCGAACAAACCCGCCGGCTCGGCGATGAAGGTGTTGTAGAAATCCGCGCTATAGCGCGTCCCATCGACCCGGACCACCAGCGGCTGTCCGGCGAATGCCGGAGCGACTCTGACCCGTCCCATGCGCAGCGTTTGCGCGCGATGCGGCAGAACCGAAGCGGGCGGCGGCGGCTCCACGACATAAGTCGTGGCTTGGGGAATCGGCTTACCGAGCGAGCAGGCGGCCGCGAGTAGAATAAAACCCGCGACGACGACACAGCGTAGGACGGTCATTTCACTTCCTTCCAGGGCATATCCGACTTCGCCGGCGGGCCACCGAACAAGACGCCGGCGGGATAGCGTTTGGCGACCTCGGACAGGTTACGCAGATTGGCGGCGGTCGCCTGCAGATCCTGAACGATGCCGCGCACGTCGTATTGATTGGCCCCGACCAAGGCATCGAGCCGCTGCACGGTCTGGTCCAGATGCGCAACGAGGCGGTCGAGTTCGCCAGTTTCGGCGATCCGGCGCAGGCGGGCGGTGAAGACCACCACGTTGTTCAAGGTTTTCTGGACCTGACGCGCCAGAAGATTGTTCAATTGCGCCGAGGCATTGGCAATGCTGCGCAGAGCTTGGCCAATCGAGGGATCGTTCAGCAGGGTGTCGATGCGGCCCGCGGCGCTGGAAAGATTACCCACGGCCTGATCGATCGGCGCGGCGGTCAGAATCCGTTCCACCCGCTGAATGGCCGATCGCCCATCCTGAAGCATACCCGCGGCCTCCGCGGACAGTTCGCTCACCGGCACCTGGCCGATCTTGTCGGTCAAAGTCTCCACCAACCGGTTGAGATTATGGCTCAGTCCCTGGAGATCGGATTCGCTGAGGCCGGCCATGAATTTTTGCACGGTCGTGATGATCTGACCGGTCAGGCTGGGGACGGACGGCACGTAGGGATAGTCCGGTTTCCAATCGAAGGCGAGCGTCGGATAACGTTTCGGGTCGACTTGATTGAGCGCCAGAATCTGTTGGCCCGTAACGCCGGCCAATTGGGTCTGAGCCCGCAGGCCACGCTTTACGAACTCCGGCAAGTCTTGTTGCCATTGCTTGACCTGCGCCGGATTGCCGGTCACCTTGGCCCGCACCACGATGTAGGCCCGGCGCTTGTCGACCGGCACATTCTGTTCATAAAGCGGGCTGGACATCACGATTTCCGTGACTTGCCCAATCGGAACGCCACGAAATTCGACCTTGGCGCCGACATCCAGACCCGACACCGACTGATCGAAATAGGTCTCGAAGGTCAAAGTCGGCTCGAACAAGGCTCGACCGCCGAGCAGGAAGAGGGTGATGCACGACAGGGCCAGCGAGACGAGGACGAACACACCCAGCCGAAAGTAACGCTGCTTCTCTGCCATATCAGGTCTCTCCAGTCTGGGCGGGCGCATCGGGCCGGCGGTTGAAAAACTGTCGCACCCGTGGGTCGGCGCTGTTGTCGCGCAGGTCCGCCGGTTGACCTTCGGCGATGATGCTACGGGAAACCGGGTCGAGCATGATCGCCCGGTCGGCGATGGCGAAAATACTCTGCAACTCGTGCGTTACGACCACGAAAGTAAATCCCAGATTGTCGCGCAGGCGGCGGATCGTCCGATCCAGATTGGCCGCGGTGATGGGGTCCAGTCCCGCCGAGGGCTCGTCCAACATCAGGATATCCGCGCCCAGCGCCATGGCTCGCGCGATGCCGGCGCGCTTCAACATACCGCCAGACAGTTCAGCGGGCATCAACGACTCCGCGTGACCCATCTCGACCAGTCGCAGCAGCAACCGCGCCGTCAAGTTTCTCTGCTCCAGGCCGATAGCGGTGAATTCGTCGAGTGGAAACCGCACGTTCTCCAACACGGTCAGCGAGCCGAACAAGGCGCCGCTCTGATACATGACGCCCAGCTTGCGCTGGAGGTGCGCCTTTCCCTCGGGAGCGGCGCTGACGATGCTTTGCCCATCGATCAGCACTTCGCCTGCCATAGGTTGATAAAGGCCGATGATGTTCTTCATCAAGCTCGACTTGCCACAGCCCGATCCCCCGAGAATGACCATGATTTCACCGCGAAACACGTCAAACGAGGCGTCCTGCAACAGCACCCGGCTCCCATAACCCATTTTCAGGTGGCGAACGCTGACGGCGGGTGTCGCGGGGGCGGGAGCGGGCACCGCGGGACTGGGAGCTTTCGGGAGCATGGCGCCGGGTTTCAGCCGCTGAGGATCACGGTGAAAAGGCCATCGAGAACGACGATCCACACGATACTGCTGACCACGGCGCCGGTGGCGGATAGACCGACGGAGGTGGCGCCTGCGCCGGTCGACAGGCCACGCTCGCAACCGATTGCCGCGATAGTCAGACCGAACACGACCGCTTTGACGATGCCGACGATGAAATCCCCGGCGTCCACCGCCTCCAGGAGATGATAATAGAACTGAATGAAGCTGATATCGAATTTGGCGAGCACCAGCGCGCCGCCGCACAACCCGACCAGGTCGGCCAGGACGGTCAGCAGCGGAACCACCAAAACCGCCGCCAACAGGCGCGGCAAGACCAGGAAATGCACGGGGTCCAGACCGAAGGTGAGAATGGCGTTCACTTCTTCGTTGACTTTCTGCGTGCCGATTTGCGCGGCGAAGGCCGCGCCGGTGCGACCGGCGAACACGATGGCCGTCATCAAGGCGCCGAGTTCGCGCAGCATGGCCACCCCGACGCCATCCACCACGTAGATCACCGCGCCGAACTGTTGCGCCACCAGACCGATTTCGAAGGCGATGATCACCCCCATCAGAAACCCAATGAGCAAAACGATGGGCACGGCGTTGGCGCCGGCCTCGGTGGCCACGGCGAGCACTTCGCCCCAACGCACGGCGCCCGGATGCCGGAGCGCCACGGCCAAGGCTCCGCCGCATTCGCTCAGGAACCCCGAAAACCGTTGCAGGCGCTCCCATTGCCGCGAAGTCGTGCGCCCCAGGGTCTCGATGAAGCCCAGCTTGTCGGAAGCGGGGGCGGCGCCGGCAAGATCCCGCGCATCGTAATTCGGAATCAACGCAGCCAGATTCGGCGCCAGTCCGGAAATTTCCACCGCCGCCTGGGGCCGACGCGGACGGTGCTGAAGATCGAACACCAGGGCGATGCCGGCATTGTCGAGATATTCCAGACCCGAGGCGTCGACGACGATGGGACGATCCGGATAACGAGACAACGTATCCAGCGCCTGGCGCCACATCGACGCGGCGGTGTA
>JACKMZ010000014.1 GCA_024235135.1 Gammaproteobacteria bacterium
CACCACGTAAGACCCCACGGTTGTCATGGGTACACGATCCAGAAAGGGATTGAACAACGCAATCACCAGGGCAAACGGAAGAGCCATCAATAACTTCCGGAGCAGCGGCATCACAGGAATCCTTCCCACCGCAATCAACCCGAACGGAAACAGAAAAAATGGCGTCAGAGCCGAGATCTCATGTCGGGGGAAGGACATCACCACGACCATGAAACCCACCGTGGCCAGTATTTTTGCCCGGGCATCGAGTCGGTGAACCGGGGTCTCCAGACGCCCCAGTTCATCCATCTGCCCCAGTTCAATCCATCCCATCGCCCTCATGGTACGTGCTCGACGGTTACGCCCCCTTCGTGCCGGTATTGCGGAGGGCGTGCAATCGCAACAAGAATCCCGCCAGCAGGGCCAGCCCGAGGGTCATGACGCCTCCGGCCAGCCCCGAAACCGAGGTCCCGGTGCTGACCGATGGCCACGCCCCGGCATCATCCGAAGCGGACTGGTCGATCTTGAACCCATAATCCGGGAGAATCGCCGTGCTTTCCTGCAGTACCGACAACCGTTCATGCACCCCCACCTCCGGCGCCGCCAACTCATCCTGGCCGGTGACCCTGGCAATCGACCACTCCAGACCATCGGGATGGGTGGAAGCGAACCAACTCGCGACCCCGCCGAGGAGCAAGGCCGCCACCCCGAGTCCGATCAGCAGCGGACGCAAGCCATGAGCACCGCTCGGTGCAGGTGCTACTTGCAAAACCTCGGGACGGGCTCTGGCCACAAAGTCCACCACCACCGCCGTGGCCAATCCTTCCACCAAGCCGATCGCCAGATGGATCGGCACCATCATCACCAGAAAGGTGCCAAACGGGAGCTCGGAAATGCCCGACGCTGTGGTCTGGATCACCACCCCTACCGATCCCATCAGCAAACTCGCCATAGATGCCCAAACCGCCGCCCACCAGGCCCGGGGCGTCCCGAATTTCCCTGCGGCAAGTGGACGGTAGATCAATGGATAGGCCACAAAGGCAGGAAAGAATCCCATGTTAAAGAGGTTGCATCCCAACGCCAGCAACCCGCCGTCGGCAAAGAAAAATGCCTGCACCGTCAACACCGAGGCAATCACCAGAAACGCCGCCTGAGGCCCCAGCAGGATGGCAAGCATCAAGCCCCCTCCGAGATGTCCACTCGATCCAGTGCCGGGAATGGTGAAGTTGATCATCTGGGCGGCAAACACAAACGCCCCCAAGACCCCCATCAAGGGCACCAGGTCATCCCGCATCGATTGCTTCACCTTCCGGGCACACCAGGCAATCAAACCGCCCGAAACCGCCCACATCGTCCCCCCCACTGCCGGGGTAATCAGCGCATCTGCCATATGCATGGTTTATCCTCCGTTTCTTCGGTTATCGGTTCATCGTGATTGCGATTCCACCGTAGGCAAAATCTTCCAATCCTGCATCGCCGGGGTGCCGCGTTTCGTCGGCGTTCACCGCCCACGTGTAGGCGATCAGGGCCGACAGTTCAACACCTTCCGCCAGCGATACCGCAGCGGCCAGACCCGCCGCCACATGGTTGAAGCCATCGTGACCATCGGAAACGTAACCCTCGTTGAAACCTGCGGTCACGAACGGTTCCACGGCAAGCCGCTCGACCGGATCGAGAACACCCGACAACGAGGCTTCGACAAACCCACCGTCTGCCTCCGCAGACCATGTGGCTTCCACCGACGGCCTGACCCCTCCGGGAAGACCGTCGTAGGCCACACCGGCGAACAACTCGTGATCGTCTTCGTCATCGGTCCGGAACGACAGCCAGGTGTATCCCGCCGCCAACGCGACATCACCCACCTGAGCACCGTATTCGACGTACAGGTTCATCTCGTCGTACTCCGTGTCCGGACTGCTTCCGTACCACGCTCCGGCAAGAACACCCGAGGTTTCCAGTTCCACTGTCCCACCGACCAAGGCATCCCCATCCAGGTTATCCCGGCCCTCCGAAACATACCGGCTGTCCCATGCCGATGTCATCGATATCGACCAGGGGGCTGACCCTTCTTCTGCCCATGCCCCGGCCGTCAGGCCGCTGAGAGCCAGGGCCACGCTTGCCAACGATCTACGAATCACCTTCATCTTGAATTCTTTCACTTTCTTTATCCGCAACATGTGGAGTGAGCCGGTAATACTATTTCGTAATACGTGTTACGGTCAACCCCAAACTTTCTCAGGGGGGCCGCAAGGTGGCAATGTGGGTTACGCGAGGTCGCGGCCGGTCGTGCCGGCGGCGAGGGAAACGTGCTTCAGGCCTTTTATGCTTTTTAGACGCTTTACCAGAGTCTCGATTTCCTTCGTTGTTCCCCGAACCGCGATGATTTCCAGGCAGTTATCGTGGTCAAGGTGTACGTGCTGGGTAGAAATAATCACATTGTGGCAATCATGCTGGGCCGCAGTTAACTTCCGCGAGAGGTCCGGTTTGTGGTGGTCGTACACCATCACGATCGCTCCCGCGACCTCGCCGCCATGGCTCCATTCCGTCTCCACCAGGCTGGCCCGGATCAGATCCCCCACCGCCTTCGACCGGGTAGGACAAGCCTCCGCATCGATCTTGGCGTCAAACTGCCGCACCAGATCCTCATCCAACGAAACACTGAACCGCGTCAACGACATGGGAAAATCAAGCCACCATCCCGCCAACATGACAAGCCCGAAAAGCCGACGGTCCAATCCCCTTGCCAATCTCCGCGAAACCGCTATGGTTCCACTATTCGGGGCGTGGCTCAGCCTGGTAGAGCGCCAGCTTTGGGATGCACACTGCGCCGTGCCTTCTTCATGCACAAAATGGCCGTTATTCAGCATTTTCAGCGATATCCGCAGTCCGACCTTTTTCTCGACGGTTGGGACTATGCTGCTCTCTGCTGAAGATTTCACATTCCAGAAAGCCCCGGAAGGATTCAGGAGGGCGAAGATCTTTTGCCTGATAAGCTTACGCTCTTGAGATTGACTCTCGCCTGTCCCTTGAGTAGCTTTTCACTCTTGAGATTGCCGGTTCATTGAATGCGGCACCTTTCTTTCCGTCGGGGCGTAGCGCAGTCTGGTAGCGCGTCTGGTTTGGGTCCAGGAAGTCGGCGGTTCGAATCCGCCCGCCCCGACCAGTTCGGCTCGAATGACCCATCTGACTACGTATGCCGACCAGTTGATCTACTTCATCCGCTTGCAGGCGATTTTGCCCAGAATTCCAGTCGATTGCATTCCGGGTCATGGACGTATGTCACCTTTCCCTGCCATTGGTCCTTTATTGCGGTTGGCTTAAGCCTCCGGTTCATGAGGTCCGAATGCGTATTCTCTATATCATCCACTTCAATGCTGATTGTGATCCCTTTGCCGCCGCTGCTATCTATTGATGCCCGTCCCTCATCTGCAATGCTTAGCCGAGAAGTATCGCTCAGTTTGAATTCGACGAACCATTCGTTAGAGAATGTAATCTCTAATTCCAGTGACTCTCTGTAAAAGGAAACGGTCTCCTGCCATTTCCTGCAGTAGAGGATCGTGTTTACCACACCTATCTTCACATTCTGAACCCCAATTCAGTGCGCCGCCACAGCCTCGAAAGCACACCGCAAATCCCGAATGAGATCCTCTGTGTGTTCAATGCCAGCCGAAATCCGGATATTGCTCTCCGTAATTCCGGCTGCGATCCGTGCCTCGGCCGACATGGACGCATGGCTCATACTCTCAGGATGTTCAATCAGGGACTCCACCCCCCCCAGCGATTCCGCAAAGGTAAACAGGCGAAGTGTCTGTATGAACCGAAACGCGGCCTCCCGGCCCCCACGAAGATCAAAGGACAGCATCCCCCCGAAACCGGACATCTGCTTCTTCGCCAGATCATGCTGAAGATGTGATTCGAGCCCGGGATAGTAGACGCGCTCCACCTGTGGCTGGGCGTCAAGGAACCGGGCGATGGCCTGAGCATTTCGTTCGTGAGCGACCATCCGACACGAAAGTGTCTTCAGACCTCGCAATACGAGCCATGCATCGAACGGAGAACAGGTTGTTCCCATGGCACAGGCCAAAAAGGCGATTTTCTCGGCAAGCTCGTTGGTCCTGGATATCGCCGCGCCACCGACGACATCGCTATGACCATTCAGATACTTGGTGGTCGAGTGCACCACAATATCAGCTCCGAGGCGGAGTGGCTGCTGCAGGCAGGGCGACATAAATGTGTTGTCCACGATCGTCATGAGCCCCCGTTCTCTTGTCAGGGCGCTAACGGCTCCGATGTCTACGAGGTTTAAAAGCGGATTGCTTGGGGTCTCGACCCATACCGCACGGGTTTCCGGGCGAATGGCGGCGGCGACGTTATCGATGTTCCGCATATCGACGAAAGAAAAGTTCAGATCATGCTTAGACAGTATCTCAACAAATAGGCGGTACGTGCCGCCGTACAGGTCGTGTCCCGCGATGATGTGGGAACCTGCGTCAAACAAGCCCATCACCGTGGTTTCGGCTGCCATTCCCGTCGCCGTCGCAGTGGCGCCGGCCCCATGCTCCAAAGCGGCCAGGCATCCTTCGAGAGCCGAGCGGGTGGGGTTGGCGGTCCGGCTGTACTCGAAGCCTTTGTTTTTTCCGGGCCCGTCGAAAGAAAATGTGGACGTCGCGTAAATGGGCAGTATGACCGAGTTGAATGTCGTGTCCCGTACTGAGCTTTGGTGTACGCAGAGGGTCTCGATATGTCGGACAAGGGCGGAGTCAGTGTTCATGTATTACGTTCTTTGTGTATCAGGTGGTCCGCGATTTTCCACGGCTATACTCGCCGCAACATTCATGGTCTGTATGTGGTGGTCGATTGGTGGAAGACCTTCAAAACAACGCTTTACACAACCGCAATGCCCCCTGCACCCACGGGGTGCGATGCGACACACCACCTCTCTGACTAAATTCGTTTCTGTGCTGCAAATACCAGCGATAATTCCGCAACAATGCGTCAACATTCGAGTACTTGGGTTCGAACCCCAGCAGCTTATTTGCCTTCTCGATGGAGACAAACGATTCCTTTCCTACCGTTTCGTAGATCCACTTGTAGAGCGGCGAGAGGTGAAGGAGCTCAAGCAGGCGAAGCGCCATGATAGCCGGTCGTTCTGGAATAGGGATAATTCGTTTGCCAAAGCCCGCTTCGTCAAGAACCGCTTGAAAGTCTGCCTTTGTCGTTCCGTATCGCCTCGCTCCGATATTGAAGGTATCGTTGACGGCATCGTCCGGCAACGTCGCGCAAAGCCAAATGGCTTCGCACAAGTCTTCAACGTCAAGGTATTGATAGAGGTTGTCCCCTGATCCGAGAATCGGGAAATTGTGCCCTCCGCTGGCCCATTCATAGAGCATGGCAAAGACCCCAAGCCGTTCAGGCCCGATAAATGTCTTCGGACGGATGATGGGAAGGCATAAGTTATTTTTACGGTATTTCTCGCAGAGCATTTCCGCCGCCACCTTGGCTTCACCATACGGGCCGACGCCATGGCGCTGATCCGTCTCCAGCAGGGGGTGATGATCCGGAACACCATACACCGCAGTGGAGGAAATATGGATAAATCGCCGAACGTTTGCCCGGATAGCCTCGTCCAATATAGTGCGTGTCCCATTTACGTCAGTAGAGAATATATCGGCAGGCTTGTATAGCGGTAGGGCCGCGGCCGCATGCACAACGACAGAGACATCCTTCATCGCCTGCCGCACGTCGTCCATGTTGCGAATATCGCCGCGGACAATACGTATGCCGTCCCGCACATCGGGGTAGTCAAAGGCAGCCATGTCGAGCGACGTCACGTCTTGACCTTTCGTCATCAGATACCGTACCAGGTTGACTCCAAGAAAACCCGCGCCCCCGGTTATCAAATATCGTTCCTGCATTTCGCCATTCCTTCTTACGCCAGCCAGGCAGCAAATTAAATCAACATCAACGCCGGATTCTCAATCAGTCGGCGCAATTCCGCGAGATACTGCGCGCCAATTACACCGTCCACCACGCGATGATCCGCGCTGAGGCCGATGGCCATGCGCTGAGCCGGAACAATTTCATTCCGTGTATTGATCACGGGCTTCTTTACAATGGCGCCAATCGAGAGAATGACGGCCTGCGGCGGATTGATGACCGCCGAAAAGCTTTCGATGCCGTATCTGCCGAGGTTCGACACGGTAAGCGTGCCGCCCTGATATTCTTCCGGTTTAAGTTTCTTCGTTCGCGCGCGCGTCGCCAGGTCCTTCACAGCTTCGCTGATTTCCCGCAACGATTTCCTTTGCGCCTGGCGAATAACCGGCGTCACCAGCCCCTCGTCCATCGCGACCGCGACCGAGAGGTGTACGTCGCCGTATTCGATGACGGCGTCACCGGCGAAGGAGGCGTTGACGCGGGGAACCTTCGTGGCCGCGACCGCCACAGCCTTCAAAATGAAATCGTTGAAGGTGAGCTTGCCCTCCCCGGACTGCTCCAGACGTTCGTTCACCTGCGCACGGAGCCGGACCAGCTCGTTGGCATCCACCTCAATGTTGAGATAGAAATGCGGAATTCGTGTTTTGCTGGCGAGCAGACGTTCGGCGATGATTTTGCGCATTCCCGAGAGGGGGATGCGCCGGTCGCCTTGAAGGGCGGGGGCGGGCGAAATCGTCGCCGGCGCGGAGGCGGTCGGCGTGGAAGCCGACTCGACATCGCGCGCGGTAATCCGCCCACCTGGCCCGGAACCCGGGATCAAACTCAAATCGACGTCTTTCGCGCCGGCGATCTTCTTCGCCAACGGAGAGGCTTTTATGCGTCCGGCCGACGCGGGTGCGGCCCCTTCAGGGGCTTTCGCTTCGGTCTTCGGCGAAACCGGCATGGGTTGATTGCCGGCTTTCGCGTCGACCGAATCCGTTGTGTCAGCCTCTCCTTCGTTTGCCGGCGCGACTTCGCCGTCGCCAAGCAGCAACGCCAACTTCTCGCCAATTTGCGCTTTACCTCCCTCGCTTACGTAAATCTCCTTCAAGGCGCCCTCGTCAAAAGCCTCCAATTCCATCACCGCCTTATCGGTTTCGATATCGGCGAGGAGATCGCCAACGTCCACCGAATCACCGACGACTTTGTGCCATTTGACGACCGTGCCTTCGGTCATGGTATCGCTCAATTTGGGCATTTCGATGTAGGGCATGGCTAAATCGTCTCAAGCGATACTCAGGGCTTTCTCCACAACGCGTTCCAGCGTCGGTAACTGGAGCTTTTCGAGGGGCGGACTGTAAATAGCGGGCGTATCCAGCGAGCAAACGCGCATGACGGGCGCATCAAGATCGTCAAAGGCCTTTCCCTGGATGGTCGTCGCGATCTGCGCGCTCACGGCGCAGAACGGCTTGTTCTCGTCCACTAAAACCGCCCGATGCGTTTTACGCACGGATTGAAGAATCGCCTCTTCATCCAGCGGCCGGATGGAACGCAGGTCCACTACCTCGGCGTCGATGTTATGCTCGCGCGCCAAAATATCCGCGGCTTGCAAACTGGTGATGACCGCGCGGCCATGAGCGATGAGCGAGAGGTCGCTGCCTTCACGTTTCACGTCGGCGACGCCGAGCGGGATGAGATATTCCTCCTCTGGCACTTCCCATGTCTCGCCGTAGAGGAGCGTATTTTCCATCACGAAAACGGGATCGTTGTCACGGATCGCGGTTTTCATCAGTCCTTTGGCGTCGTACGCGGTGGCCGGACAGACCACTTTGACGCCTGGATTGCTCGCGAGGATACTTTCCGGCATATGCGAGTGCGTGGCACCCACGTTTGTCCCGGCATTGGCGGGCCCGCGAATGACCAGGGGCAGGTTGACGAGGCCGCCGGACATGTAGCGAATACAACCGGCATTGTTGACGATCTGATCGTAAGCCACAAAGGCAAAGCTCCAGAACATCAGCTCAATCACCGGACGGATACCGAGCATGGACGCGCCAACGCCAAGCCCGACGAAAGCGGCCTCACTTATCGGCGTATCCAACACCCGTTTGTCACCGAACCTTTTCCAGAGACCTTCTGTCACCTTATAAGCGCCGTTGTATTCCGCGACTTCTTCACCGATAATGACAACGTTTTCGTCGTGTGCAAGCTCCTCGGCGAGCGCGTCGTTCAATGCTTTACGGTATGTAATGGCAGCCATCGAAATTTAGTCGTTAAAAAAGAATGTTCCCGCACGGCCGGCCTGGGTCTGGCGGTCCACTTCGTAGTACACATCACGAAAGATGTCTTCCGGTTCGGGCAACGGGCTGGTTTCGGCGAATCGAACCGCTTCCGCAGCCTCCGTCTTCGCCTCGGCATCGAAGGCTTCGACTTGTTCATCGTTAACGACGCCCTCTTCGCTCAAACGACGTTGCCAGAGCATCAGGGGGTCATGTTGACGACGGTATTCCTCAATTTCTTTCGGGCTCCGATACTTTTTCGCGTTGGCGTCGGCAACCGAGTGACCGTAATAGCGGTAGGTGTCTATTTGCAGAACGGTGGGGCGGAGTTCATTGCGCGCCCGCTCCATGGCCGCCCAGGTTCGAGCGCGCACTTCGTAAATATCTTCGCCGCTGAACCGATCCCAGTCGATACCGTAGGCTTCGGCGCGCGCAGCAAGACATTCCTTGAATGCAGAAGAACGTTCGATGCTCGTGCCCATGGAATAGTGATTGTTCTCAATGATGTAAACCACCGGCAGGTTCCAGAGCGCGGCCATGTTCAACGATTCATGATATACGCCCTGATTGATGGCGCCGTCTCCTAAAAAACAGAGGCAACAGCCCTTGGCGCTTCTATATTTCAAGGCAAAGGCCAGTCCCAGCCCAAGCGGTGTTTGGCCGGCAACGATTCCGTGTCCACCCCAATAATTCTTGTCCGGCGCAAAAAAATGCATGGAGCCACCCTTTCCCTTGGAACAGCCCGTCGCCTTGCCGAATAATTCCGCCATGCACTCGTTCATGGTCATCCCCACGGCGAGCGCTTGCCCGTGCGTACGATAGCCGGCAACGATGTGGTCATTCTCACCGCAAAGCGAAACCGTGGCCACGGCGACCGATTCCTGGCCCGTGCATAGATGTAAAAAGCCGCCCATGTGGATCCCGGCCTGATAATGCTTCAACGCCGCCAGCTCAAAGCGCCGAATCCGCAGCATCTGGCGAAGAAGTCCGATCTTCTCCTCGGCGGTCAGCCGGAGATTAACATCGGCTTGGGAAGCCCTGATTGTGGCCGGTGTGTTCATGGTGTTTACATCACAGTGCATCGTCTTCGCGCACCAACCGGCCGGACTTTCCGGGCGATCTAATCCGCGTTTCCAGATAGATCTTCAGTGCCACCGCGTTGTTGTGCTCCATGTCATGGGAACTGAACAACAGCGTCACGGCGCCTTTCTTCGCCGCCGCGAGAATTGGCTCCCATGTCGCGGAGCACCGGTCGAGTTCGACGCGGTAACGCCGCTGAAACTCCTTCCATTTGCCTGGATCGTGATTGAACCATTTTCGCAGTTCCGTGCTCGGCGCGACGTCTTTGAGCCACGCATCCATTCGTAGCGCATCCTTCTTCACGCCGCGTGGCCAGAGTCGCTCGACGAGAAAGCGGGTCCCATCGGACTTTTCGGCTTTTTCGTAAACTCGTTTGACGTGAATCATGACGGCCTCCTTACACTAATCGTATACTTTGTGCATTTTCTATTCATCGAGCGGCCTGGGAGGGCTAACCTGCTTCATCAGATCATCGTTCCATTCGCCTTTGACAGTGATTTCCGCCCTAGCATCAAAGGCGAAGGCTTCGATCAGATTATGATTGAGGTAGAGATACGTGCCGGGCTCCCGGAATTGATATAGCATCGCAACCGCGGAGCCCCCCACCACGGGCCATGACTCATAGTCAGTTGCAGGCTTATCGCTGAAAGAACCTCCCAGCCAGACCAGATCGGCATGGCCCCCGATCAAGTGCAGGCGTGTATCGCGGTTGGCTTGCGAGGTAATAAACAAAACCTTATCGCCAACATTTGCGGTGAGCGCATGATCTCCTGTAAGAGAATTAGCGATACCGTTAAAGACGATATGGGAAGGCTTCAGCGTTTTGAAAAGCTGAATCATATCGCCAAAAGCCTCGGCGGGAGAGTTGTATTTTTTGTAGTTCCCGTTTTCATCTTTTGATACGTAGTAATCCTGCTCGGCGATATAGTACGCCTTGTCATAATGAACGGGATTTCCATTTTCGTCCTTTAGGCCGTCCCGGGGCAGAACCATGATGGCGCCATTCATTCCTAAAACTACATGCAACGGAACCACCAGACCTCCCGGCGCGCAGTGATAAACAAATACCCCCGGTTTGATCGCTTTCCAGCGAACGGTCACCTGCTGACCGGGGGCAACGGTTGTCATGGTGGCGCCTCCTTCCGCGCCGGTTGCCGCGTGAAAGTCAACATTATGAATCAGGGTATTCGTTGACGGATTCACCAATGTAATCTGTACGTAATCGTCCTGGTGCACCACGATCATCGGGCCGGGAACGGTGCCATTATAGGTCATGGCCCATATCGTGGCATCGGGAGCTATTTGCAGTTTCTTTTCCTGGACGGTTAATGTGACTTCCACAACCGAAGAGCCCCCGGAGGCAACTTGCTCGTGCTCCGGCAGTCTCGGTGGCGCAACAAGCTGTTCCACAACGTGCTTCAACCGGTCAGGATTATTGTTTGGCGAAGCGCCGGAGCCCGACATCGTTGGAGTGGCATCTGAAGCGGGCGTTTGGCTGATTGCGCTCTGCGTATTGAATCCAACGAAGGCACAAATAGACAAAATAAGTGCGAGCGATCTCATTTGAAAGCAACCGCCGTGACTGGACGCCAAACACGTCTGATCGGCCATGGCATGTACTCTCCGATTGGGAACGCCAGTGTGATTCACCTGCGCGATTTGCTCATCTGCGTGCTTTTTGAGTGGGCTCATATCCGATTTCCTTACTTGGCGTGTGTGGGCTCAATAGTCACCGAGGCTCTCGCCGTGGATACGATCCAATGAGCGAGAGTCATGCCGATCGTATACTACGATTCATCCCCGCGGGCCTTCGGCGTCAGATTTTACAGCGGCGCCGGCGCTTGATAGGTGCCGGGCACGGCACGAAAGGCGATAGCCAATCGATTCCAGCCGTTGATGGCGATCACGGCCAGGGTGAGATTGACGAGTTCCGGCGGGGTAAAGTGTTTTCGCGCGAATTCGTACACGGGATCCGGCACGCGCGTTTCCGCGACGAGTGTCACCGCCTCCGTCCAAGTCAGGGCAGCGCGTTCGCGCTCGCTGTAGAACGGCGTCTCACGCCAGGCGTTCAATGCATACAGCCGCTGTTCCGATTCTCCGGCGGCGCGCGCATCTTTGGTGTGCATGTCAATGCACCAGGCGCAGCCGTTGATCTGTGAGGCGCGGGTTTTGACCAGTTCGAGCAGGGAAGGTTCAAGGCCGCAGTGGTGGACATGGTGTTCCAGCCCCCACATCGCTTTGACCCCGTCGGGGCTGGTTTGTTTATAGTCAATACGCGATTCCATGGGTCTGCTCCTCTCGGTTTTTGGGGTCCTCCGCGGGGTGGCTCCGCGCATTCGCCTCGTGGAGACGGTCCTTGATCTCTCGAACGGTGCTCAGATGGAGAAGGCGCGCGGCGAGTTGCTCGGCGTCCCGCATATGGGTTGAGCGGATCGCGTTTTTGACCCCCAACAGGTCGCCGGGGTTGACGCTAAAATTCCGAAACCCCAGCCCAAGCAATAGAGCGGTGTAGGCTGGATTGCCCGCCATCTCGCCGCACACTGAAAAACTTTTTCCGGCGGCTTTGGCGGCCAAAGCCACGGCCGCCAGCATTGTCAAAACGGCGGGGTGCAACGGTTCGTAATAGGAAGAGACGTTGCCGCTCGAGCGATCCGTGGTCAATAAGTACTGGACCAAGTCATTCGTGCCGATACTGAAAAAATCTACCTCTTTCGCCAACCGTTCGGTCATAATGGCGGCGGCCGGCGTCTCAATCATTGCGCCCATCGAAATTCGAGAACAGAACCGCTGTTTTTCGGCCGCCAGATCTGTTTTCACGCTTTCCAGGATTTCCTTGGCCGCGCGCACATCTTCCACGCCGCCGACCATTGGGAGTAGAATGGAGACGGAATGGGTTGCGCTCAGTCGCAGAATGGCGCGTAATTGCGCGCGCAAAATGTGAGGATGCGCCAGTAGCAGCCGAAGGCCCCGGCAGCCCAAAGACGGATTGGCTTCGCGGGGCAGTGGAAAATAGGGGAGCAGCTTATCGCTACCGGTGTCCAATACCCGGATCACCACTTCGCGCGGCTTCAGCCTTTCCGCCGCGGCGAGGTACATTCGGTACTGCTCTTCCTCGGATGGAAAATGATCCTGAGCGAGGAAGATAAACTCCGTCCGGTACAACCCCACGCCATCGGCGTTCAAGGTCGCGGCGGCCGTCGCGTCAGCGACCTTTCCGATGTTGGCGCAGAGCTTTATGGAAACGTCGTCGCGCGACTCCGCCGGCAAATCGATGAGGTCTTTAAGCGCAGTTTGGTGGGCTTGGAGATCCGCTTCCAGCCGGTCGTACTCGTGCCGCGTCGCCGGCGACGGGTTAATGAACGCCCGGCCGGCCAAACCGTCAACGATCAGGTGGTCGCCCGATGAAATCTTCTCGGTGGCCCCGGAGACTTGAACAAGGAAAGGAAGGGACTGCGCGCGCGCGAGGATCGTGGCATGCGCGGTCTGCCCGCCCTGCTCGGCTATCAGCCCTCGGACTTTTAGGCCTTTCAGTTGGGCCAAAACCGAAGGCAGCAACTCGGTGGTGACGAGGATCGCATCGTCCGGAAAGTTCGGGATACCGGGTTCCCGGCCTTGCGCCAGGGCGTCGAGCAGCCGCTTTCCGATATCCCGTAAATCCGCCGCCCGCTCCCGGAAGTACGGATCCTCCAGCCGGGCAAACACGGACGTCAACTTCTCGACGGCCTCGTCCACGGCGGCTTCCACGTTGAGGTGGTCCAGTGTGCATCGCGTTCTAACCTCTTCGAGGAAAGCGGTGTCGTGCAACAACAGAATCTGCGCTTCGAAGATGCCCGCCTCTTGCTTCCCGATCTCTCGCTGAACCGATTCCTGGACCTTCAACAGATCGCGCTCCACGATGGCTATGGCGGCATCAAGCCGCCTTATTTCCTCGAACACCTCCTCCGCGTCGATCTGACGGCGCGGTGCTCGGCCGCCGGCGGCGCAACCGCACACAACCGCCGTTCCGCGGGCCACTCCAGTTGATGCGATCTCGCCGAAGACCATCCTCGATTGTTTCGCCTGCGCGCTCATGGGGTTACATGCCCAGCGCCTTACGCATCTTCGCGGGCCGTTTAACAAGATCGGCCAGCGTGTAGTCGTCCAGCACCGAAAAAAACGCCGCGGCGGCCTCATCCAGCACGCCCTTCAGTCGGCACGCCGGGAAAAGTTTGCACGCCCGATTCTCCGCGTCATAACAATCAATCACCGTATCAATTCCTTCGCCGAAACGGACGATCTCGCCCAGCCGGATTTCATCCGGTCGGCGCCCCAACGTAAAGCCGCCTCCAACGCCGCGGTGCGTCTCCAGGTATCCATGGCGCCCGAGGTTGTGAACGATCTTGACCAGATGATGCCGCGAAATGCCGTAGGTATCCGCCACTTCGTCCACCGTGACTCGATTCGGATGTCGCAGGGCAGCCTGCATGAGCACTCGGAGTGCATGATCTGAATAGGTCTTTAACTGCATCGTAGAAACACTATCGCGCAACAAAAGCGGATGTGCAAGATAAAACATGTATTTGACATACATCTTTAGTGCGTTATCCTATTCTCGAATCCAAAGGCGTTGAGTGCCGCGAGAATAATCCGCCTTCGTGGCAGTACAGGCATGAAACAATACCAGAACGAAACCACAGCTGCCGGTCAACAGGCGTCTGAAGGCCGACCGTGTGACGTATGCGGTCGATATGGAGCCCATCGTTTCGGCGATCGATCACTGTGTGCCGAATGTTTCGCGGCGTGTGGTTCGTGCTGTCCGGAGTTCGGTCAGGGCGACACGGAAGACGGGCGGGAAACAGGATCAAACGGGTTACGTCATCCAGGGAAGAACGTACGGGGAGCGCATTCTCCCGGAAACGCGGCACCTTAAGAATGAAGCACAATGCCTAAGGAAATAGATAAAATGCGGGTGGTCGTGCTGGGCGCCGGATTTGGAGGACTGACTTTCTGCCAGACGTTGGACTGTCCACGCGCCCACGTCACCCTGGTCGACCGTCAGAATCATCACCTGTTCCAGCCTCTGCTGTACCAGGTGGCGACGGCCGGCCTATCCGCTCCCGAGATCGCGCAACCCGTGCGTTCGATCCTTCGGAACCGTCGAAATATAACCGTACTGATGCACGATGTCACCGGCATTGATATGGCGAAAAAAAACGTCCAACTCGGAAGTTCATTTTTGCCTTACGATTATCTGGTGATCGCTCTTGGCGGGGTCACCAGCTACTTTGGGCATCCGGCATGGGAACGCCATGCCCCCGGGTTGAAAACGCTCGATGACGCCCTGCGTATACGACAACGGATTCTGCTGGCGTTTGAGCGCGCGGAGAACAGCGTAGAAGCGGCGGAGCGAGAGCGCTTAATGACCATTGTCGTGGTGGGTGGAGGCGCGACGGGTGCAGAACTGGCGGGAGCCTTCGCCGAGTTGTCCCGACGCGTATTAAAACGCGACTTTCGCCGGATTGATCCCCGCCAGACCCGTGTCATCCTGGTCGAGGCCGGCCCGCGTTTACTGCCGCATTTTCCGACGCGACTCTCGACTAACGCTGCAGCGCGCCTGGAAAAAATGGGCGTGGAAGTGCGTACCGGCCATCGTGTCGCCGACATTGGGGATGGCATTCTATACCTTGCCGATGGCGACCGCATCCAAAGCGCCAATATCATTTGGGCCGCCGGCGTCGAAGCCAATCCATTGACGCGAGAGCTCGGCGTGGACCTGGATCGGTCCGGTCGAATTCGGGTCAATCCGGATTTGAGTGTACCGGGGCACCCGGAAGCTTTCGCGATTGGCGACGTCGCGCTGGTTCAGGATGGCAACGGCGGGCAAGTGCCGGGCGTATCTCCAGCCGCCATGCAGATGGCCCGGCACGTCGCCCGATTAATTCACCAGGAATGCGGCTCCGGGAATGCCAATTCCGACAAACGTCCTGAATTCCACTACAGAAACAAGGGAACGATGGCGACGATCGGCCGCTCCGCGGCCGTTGCTCAAATCGGGCAGTTTGCGTTTTCGGGCTGGCCGGCCTGGGCCGCATGGCTCCTGGTTCATTTGATCGAGTTGATTGGTTTCAGGAATAAATCGGCCGTGTTGCTCCAGTGGACGTATTCTTACTTCAACTACCAGTTGGGCTCGCGCATCGTCTTTGGTCCGGAAAACTCTGTGATGTCCCCGGTATTGAGAAGGAACAATCCATGAACAAAACATCTGATTCGACACTGAATTCGCTCTATCACGCGGTTGTTAAGCGTAACCCTGGCGAATCGGAGTTTCACCAGGCAGTCCGGGAAGTATTCGATTCCCTGGGGCCGGTCCTCCGAAAGTATCCCGAATTTGGTACACACAAGATAATCGAAAGGATTTGCGAGCCCGAACGGCAAATCATCTTCCGCGTTCCGTGGCAAGATGATGCCGGGCAGGTGCAGATCAATCGCGGCTTTCGCGTACAGTTCAACAGCGCGCTTGGCCCGTTCAAAGGCGGGCTACGGTTTCATCCATCGGTATACCTCGGCATCATCAAGTTTCTTGGTTTCGAGCAGATTTTCAAAAACGCATTGACCGGGTTGCCTATCGGTGGAGCCAAAGGCGGATCCGACTTTGATCCTAAAGGACGATCCGACGACGAAATCATGCGATTCTGCCAGAGTTTTATGACGGCGCTGCATCGTAATCTCGGCGAGCACAGCGATGTGCCGGCGGGCGACATCGGCGTCGGTACACGCGAAATTGGTTACCTCTTCGGGCAATACAAACGGTTAACCGGGCGCTATGAGTCCGGCACATTTACGGGCAAGGGCTTGGACTGGGGCGGAGCCAAGGTGCGTAAGGAAGCAACAGGCTACGGCGCTGTATTCTTTCTTCGCGAAATGTTGGCCGCCCGTGGCGACACCATTGAAGGAAAGACCTGTATCGTATCCGGTGCGGGTAATGTCGCCATTTATGCCATCGAGAAACTCCAACAACTTGGTGGCAAGGTAGTCGCCTGCTCGGATTCCCGCGGTTTCATCCACGACGCCCACGGACTCGATCTCGATCTTATCAAAGAGATCAGGGAAGTCGAACGGCACGGAATTGAAGAGTACGTTGCGCATCACAAACGGGCGAGCTATACGCCGAACCGTAGACTTTGGCATGTGCCGTGCCAGATTGCGCTTCCCTGCGCCACGCAAAATGAACTCGGGGGCGATGATGCGACCACGCTGGTTCAAAACGGCTGTATTGCCGTCGCGGAAGGCGCGAATATGCCGGTGACGCCGGACGGTATGCGAATTCTTCTCAATGCCGGAATTGCATTCGGGCCGGGCAAAGCCGCCAATGCCGGCGGTGTGGCCACTTCGGCGCTCGAGATGCAGCAAAATGCCAGCCGCGATACCTGGGATTTCGAATTTACCGAGACCCGATTGGCGGAGATCATGAAAGGTATTCACCGACGCTGCCACGAAACGGCCGAGGAATTCGGCACGCCCGGGAACTACGTCAAAGGCGCAAATACAGCTGGCTTTATCCGGGTTGCTCGAGCAATGGTCGCGCTGGGACTGATATAGCGCTACACGCAAGAAGTTCGCATTACGTTGAAAAACAGAGAGAGCAAACCAAACAGGAGGAGATCCCCACGATGAAACGTATATATGACGACAACTCGTATTCCATCGGCCATACGCCGTTGGTGAAACTGAACCGTGTAACGGAAGGCGCCAAGGCGACCGTGCTGGCCAAGATCGAAGGCCGCAATCCCGCATATTCCGTGAAGTGTCGTATCGGAGCGAGTATGGTCTGGGACGCGGAAAAGCGCGGTGCGCTTAAACGCGGTATGGAAATTATCGAGGCGACCAGCGGCAACACCGGAATCGCCCTGGCGTTTGTGGCCGCGGCACGGGGCTATCCCATAACGCTGGTCATGCCGGACACGATGAGCCTGGAACGCCGGACCGTCCTGGCTGCTTTGGGTGCAAAACTGATCCTTACCCCCGGCGCCGAGGGGATGAAGGGGGCCATTGCGAAAGCAGAGAGCCTTGCGAAATCAGGGCCGGACCACTATTTCCTGCCCCAGCAGTTCAAGAATCCAGCAAACCCGGATATTCATGAGCAGACGACCGGACCGGAGATCTGGAACGACTGCGGCGGGAATATCGACGTCCTGGTATCAGGTGTGGGTACCGGCGGAACGATTACCGGGGTATCCCGCCACATCAAAAATACGCAGGGCAAAAAGCTGATCAGTGTCGCCGTCGAACCCGAAGAAAGCCCTGTGATCACGCAGAAGATGGCTGGCCAGGAGTTGAACCCCGGACCTCACAAGATCCAAGGCCTTGGGGCAGGGTTTATTCCGGAAACTCTCGACCTGTCCGTTGTGGATCGTGTGGAGCGAATCAGCAGCGATGAATCAATTGCATTCGCCCGACGGCTTTCGCGTGAAGAAGGCATTCTGTCCGGTATTTCCTGCGGAGCAGCAGCGGCGGTCGCCGTGCGGTTGGCCCAATCAGATGAATTCGCGGGGAAAACAATTGTGACTGTGCTGCCCGACGCTGGCGAACGCTATCTCTCCTCCATTTTGTACAAGGGTATCGCTGAAGGAGAAGAAACCGTGACGATCTAATGGCAAGGACGACTAAAATGAAACATATCGGTTTAATCGGCGGGTTGAGCCCCGAATCTACTGTTCACTACTATGAACAACTGTACAGAACATATAACGAACGTTTCGGGAAACTGCATTTTCCGGAACTGACGATTCGCACCATCAACCTCCAAAGACTGGCCCCACATTTCGATACGGACGATTGGGAATCGGTGGCTGAGATCCTGCTGGAAGCGCTGGACGCGCTCCACGGAGCGGGCTGTGATTTTGCCGCCATCCTCGCCAATACGCCGCACAATGCGTACGAACGCCTGAAGGACAGGAGTCCTCTGGAAATACTGACCATCATGGATGCGTCAGCAGACGCCTTGGTAGCCGATGAACGAAACGTTGTTGGCCTTCTGGGCACCCGCCCGACCATGGAGTACGGCTTCTTCCAGAAGAGCTTTGCGGACCGGGGGCTGGAGACCCGTATACCCGGACCCGAGCACCGACGGGCGCTTGATCAGATCATCTGGGAAGAACTCTCGCATGGCGTCGTCGAGCCCCGCTCAAGGGAGTTGGCAAGAGCGATGATTGCACAACTAGAGAACGATGGCGTCGATGCGGTCCTGCTCGCTTGTACCGAACTCAACATGCTCGTGAAGCCGGAGGACAGCCGGTGTCGGCAATACGACACGGCGGCGATCCATTCTGACGCGATCCTCGCTTACGCTCTGGCAGATAGAACGGATCCGGACTGAACCTCACGGCGAGCATGAGTAGGACAAGTGCCATCCAGAATATGAACGATAACTTCGGGTAGATCGCGAACGGGATATGATCGTGTATAAACGTTCCAGGAATGCCAAGATCCTGTTTGTGGGCATCAACCCGCATCCGGGCTCGGATCGGCGTGGTGTGCCGTTCTCAAATAACAAGACATTCTGGTACCTGCTCAACCGGGCCGGCTTGCTGGACGAGACGGAGAACGATCTTAGAGATGATGAAACGCTGAAGCAGATCTACGAGACCGCCTTCGTTCAAAAGTACGCGTTGAACTTCGTTAATCTGGTGGACCGTCCTACGGTCGATGTGACCAAACTGAAGCATGGCGAGGAACGGGCGGGTATAAAGCGTGCGCTGAACGTCATCCGGACTTATAGGCCCAACGTGGTCTGCTTCATTGGCAAAGTGACATTCAACACGTTTCAGGGATGCCGACAGTGTCAATATGGCTGGCAGAAGAATATTGAACGATCCCGGACCTATCTTATGCACTTTCCTATCCGGGGGCTGGCGTCGATTCGTGTACGTGAATTGCGTGAAATAAAGCAAGCGAGTGAGGCCGTGGCGAATACATGAAGGCCTGTACTCTCATTTCGTGTCTGTTTGCGGTCACGCGCGCGGTTTTGCCGGTCCAGGCCGATGTGCCACCGGTTCAAGTTGTCTGGCGACTCCTGGACTACATCGCGGTCGACTATCCGGAGGCTGTTCAGGACGGCAAGGTGATCAGCGAAACCGAATTTGCGGAAATGACCGAATTTGCGGCATCCGTGCAACAGCGGATCAGTGAGCTACCCGTATCCGGCGAGAAGGCTGATCTGCAACGCCGAGCGAATGCGTTGCAAAACCTCATCGCAGGCAAAGATTCCGCCGCCACCATTGCCACAGCCGCACATTCGCTCGCGGACGATCTCATCAAGACCTACCCGGTGCCGCTCGTACCGGTGGCGCCGCTCACTTTTGGGCGTGGACAGGCTTTGTATGAACAGAATTGCGCGAGTTGCCACGGTCTGAACGGCGACGGAAAAGGTCCGGCATCAACCGGCCTTCAACCGCCTCCCATCGCATTCGTCGACCAGGATCGCGCTCGCGAGCGTAGCGTGTTCGCGCTCAAGCAGGTGATCGATCAGGGACTACCCGGCACCAGCATGGCCGGCTTCGCCGCGCTGCCGCCTCAGGATCGTTGGGACCTGGCGCTCTATGTCGGCGCCTTCGCCTATCTCGCCAACGCGGCGACCGAAGGACGGCGCATATGGGAGGGCGATGCCCTCCTGCGTGCCAGGATCAATCCAACGAATTTCGTGAACATGACTCCGGCTGAGCTCGCGAATACGATCGGCGACGCACAGGCCGAGGCCGTTACGGCCTATTTACGCCGTCACCCAACGGTAGTTATGGGGTCAAAGGCCGGCCCGCTCACCCATGTCCGTTCCCGTTTGGGCGAGGCGTTAACGGCCTATTCTCGGGGCGACCCCGGCAGTGCGAGCGATCTTGCGCTATCGGCCTACCTCGACGGTTTCGAGCCGGTCGAACCGATCCTGTCGGCGCGCGATAATGCCCTCATGGTGCGAATCGAAGTCGCGATGGCCGCGCTACGTGCCGCCATCGCCCAGGGGCGGCCATTCGCTGAAGTGAAGAATCGATTCGATGAGCTCGACGGACTGTTCGGCAACGCAGAATCCGCGCTCGCATTTGGTGAATCGTCCGTCGGATCCGTGTTCTTGGGTGCGTTTACGGTTCTGTTACGGGAAGGGCTGGAGGCCCTTTTGATCGTCGTCACGATGCTCGCCTTCCTGCGGAAAACAGATCGGCGTGGTGTCTTGCCTTATGTGCATGGAGGATGGATTGCGGCCCTGGCGGCGGGGGGGCTTACGTGGGTGGCCGCCACCTATTTCATCGGCATTAGTGGAGCGAGTCGGGAAATGACGGAAGGTTTCGGTTCAGTCTTCGCCGCCATAGTCCTTCTGTGGGTGGGCGTCTGGATGCACGGCAAGAGCAGCGCGGAGGCCTGGCAACGATATGTTTGCGCCACATTGAATCGTGCGCTCACCAGACGTTCGGCCTGGTTCTTGTTTGGCCTGTCGTTTCTCGTGGTCTACCGGGAGGTGTTCGAGACCATTCTGTTCTATGTCGCAATCTGGAATCACGAAAATAGCGGCACCGTATTGGCGGGAGGCGCGGCGGCAATCGTCGCCCTGTTCGGCACCGCCTGGATGGTGCTACGCTATAGTCGCGCGCTGCCGATCGACCGGTTCTTTTCCTACAGTTCCATGCTGATCGCGGCGCTGGCGGTCGTCCTGATCGGCAAGGGCGTGGCGGCGTTGCAGGAAGCCGGGAATTTTCTCATCCATTCACTTGAAGGCTTCCCCCGGATCGCTGCACTCGGGCTGTTTCCGACGCGTGAAGGAATTGCCGCGCAGATGGCTGTGATCGTTCTCCTGATAATTGGCATGGGCTACAACATTCGAAAAATGAATAAATACAGGGCATCAACGACATGACCATCAGGTATCAGATCAGGAGCACAACCCGTGGTGTAACGCGGAAAGATGAGAATCGATGACGATGATATCCGTATCGAAGAATTCAGAGGATATTAGAAACTCGCGGAACACGAAATGGACGTCGATATGATTCAAATCAAACGCGCTTATGATCCTCCGGCGAAAACAGACGGCCACCGCCTTCTCGTAGAACGACTGTGGCCGAGAGGAACAAAAAAGGAGGCCTTACACTTGAGTGGGTGGATAAAAGAGGTCGCGCCCAGCACCGAGCTGCGCAGATGGTTCGGTCACAATCCGGCACAATGGGAAGAATTCCAGCGACGATACCGGGCCGAACTCGAAGAATATCCCGAGGCATGGTCTCCTATCCTCGATGTCGCAAGAAAGAAACGAGTGACGCTGCTGTTTAGCTCGCACGATGCAGAGCATAACAACGTCGTGGCGTTGAAATCGTATTCGGAGAAACAGATACGCTCAAAAAGGAAGGAATGACGGATTCCGTCTATAGCAAATGAATAAGAAACTATATACCCACAATCTGGGCTTTCCCCGTATCGGGGTGAAACGAGAACTCAAGCGCGCGCTCGAATCATTCTGGGCAGAAAAGACCAGCGAGACGCAACTGCTCGAAACGGCCCGGGCAATCCGTAAGGAAAACTGGCGTCACCAGCGCGCGGCCGGCATTGATCTGATCCCGTCGAACGATTTCAGTCTTTACGATCAGATGCTCGATACGTGCGCGTTACTCGGGGCGGTGCCGGAACGATTCCGCTGGCATGACAAACACGTGGACCTCGCCACCTACTTCACCATGGCGCGCGGCGGACAGGGAAATGACGGTGAACGGGGCGGCGGCCCAACCGTTGCGCTCGAAATGACCAAGTGGTTTGATACAAATTACCATTACCTCGTGCCGGAATTTCAGACAGGGCAAACCTTTCAACTGTCCTGTACGAAACCGTTCGATGAATTCGCCGAGGCGCTGGAGCTCGGTATTCGTACCATGCCGGTGCTCATTGGCCCGCTGACGTTTCTGATGCTCGGCAAGGTGCGCGAAGACAAGGATGACGTGTTTGATCGGTTGGCGTTGCTCCCCCAAGTACTGCAGGTCTATGCGGAGATCTTACACCGCCTTCATGCCCAGGGCGCGGAGTGGGTGCAACTGGATGAACCGGTACTCTGCCTTGACCTGACACCGCAACAACGCGCGGCGTTCGATACGTCCTACCGGCAACTTCGCGAAGCCGGGCCAAATTTGAAGCTGCTACTCGCAACCTACTTTGGCGACCTGCGCGACAATCTCACGACGGCCTGTCAGTTGCCGGTAAATGGGATCCACTTCGATGCCGTGCGCGCGCCGCATGAACTCGACCATCTCCTGGCCGCACTGCCGCCAACGATGATGCTTTCGCTCGGCGTCGTGGACGGACGAAATGTCTGGCGCAATGATTTTGACCATTCGCTCAGCCTGATACAGAAGGCGGCATCGGCCATCGGCGGCGACAAGTTGATCATGTCACCGTCCTGCTCGCTGCTCCATTCGCCGCTCGGTTTGAAGTATGAGACGCAGCTGGATGCTGACATCAAAAGCTGGCTTGCCTTCGCGGAGGAAAAACTGTCCGAAGTTGCGTGCCTCGCCCGGCTTATCAACTACGACGGCAACACCCCAGAGCTCACGGAGAACCGCACCGCCGTCACCCGGCGCCGGCAAAGTACGCGGATTCATGATCCCGCGGTCAAGCAGCGGGCCGGAGCCGTGTCGCCTGGGGACTTACAGCGACAAAGTAGCTTTCTCACGCGCCAGGCGAAGCAGCAGACGAGATTCAATCTGCCCCTATATCCCACCACGACCATCGGTTCGTTTCCGCAGACAAAAGAGGTGCGTGCTGCCCGCGCACGTTTTAAAAAGGCGGAGCTTTCCAGTGCCGACTACGAGCGATTTCTCGAACAGCAGATTGCCGAGTGTGTTGGCTGGCAGGACGAAGTCGGCCTCGACGTGCTGGTACACGGGGAATTTGAGCGCAATGACATGGTCGAATATTTTGGTGAACAACTCGTCGGGTTTGCTTTCACGCAGAACGGCTGGGTACAAAGCTACGGTTCACGTTGCGTGAAACCGCCCATCATCTATGGAGACGTGCGACGCCCTCATTCCATGACCGTGCGCTGGACGAAGTATGCCCAATCCCGTACTCGGAAACCGATGAAAGGCATGCTCACCGGTCCGATAACCATCCTGCAATGGAGCTTTGTCCGCGACGACCAACCGCGCCGCGAAACGGCAAAGCAAATAGCGCTTGCCTTGCGTGAGGAAGTTCACGACCTCGAAGCGGCGGACATCGGCATCATCCAGATTGACGAACCCGCCTTGCGCGAAGGCTTGCCGCTCCGTCAGGCCGATTGGGAGGAATACTTGAGTTGGGCGGTAGACGCTTTCCGTCTCGCCGCCAGCGGCGTGCGGGATAACACACTGATTCATACACACATGTGCTATTGTGAATTTGACGACATTCTCACCAGCATCGCCGCGCTCGACGCAGATGTGATATCCATTGAAACATCGCGGTCGAACATGGAATTGCTCGACACATTCGTACGATTCCACTACCCGAACGCCATCGGGCCGGGTGTCTGGGACATTCACTCGCCCCGCGTGCCGTCGGCCGACGAAATGCTCGGCCTTGTCCGTGCCGCCGCCAAGGTGATTCCAGCAGAACGCCTATGGGTGAATCCCGACTGCGGTTTGAAGACTCGCCAGTGGGCGGAGATACGGCCGTCGCTGGAAAACATGGTCCGGGCGGCTACGCTCGTACGCACCGATTCGGATCCGTCCGGAGCCTGACGGGTCGGACGCAATCCCCGATCCGGGGATTACCGATGAACCAGTCTTGAGAGGTGGCGTGTACTGGCGCCGCCCGGGAAACCGCATTGAAGGAGCGTCCGGATTTCCTTTGCGGGTTTGATTTCCTGGCATGTGTGTGGTAAAGTTCGCATGGGATCCCACGTCACATATCTTGCGGTTACCCTGCTGCACATACTCGCCGCGATGATGTGGGTGGGCAGCCTGTTGTTCATGTCATTGCTGCTGGTACCGTCGCTGCGCGCGATGAAAGACCCACCCTTGATGGCACGGCTGATTCAGACGGTTGGCACACGCTACCGGGTGGCCGGATGGATCAGCCTCGGTGTCCTGCTGGTAACCGGATGCCTCGCGCTCTCTTTTCGCGGTATTGGCCATGAGGTACTGCTCGACATGTCCTTCTGGTCGACTCCGTTCGGCGAGACGCTCGGATGGAAGCTTCTCCTGTTTGTCGGGGTGGTCTTGTTGAGTGCCGCGCATGACGTAATGTCCGGACCGAAGCTCCGCCGGTTGCGTGAAGAGGATCCGGCCGCGGCGGAACGGCAACGCCGAATGGCGTCGTGGATGGGCCGGATTACCCTCATCCTCACACTCGGAATTGTCGTGTTCGCGGTGATGCTGGTCCGAGGACGGCCGTGGTGAAGCCCAACCAAGCTGTTTCCATGATGGCTTGGATTCGCCTCATGCGGCTCACGTGTTGGATTCGCAAAAGGAACGATCTATCCTATGCGGTCAGGCGCGGGGATCGGACGAAAACCCGCTGCTTGCCCCTCTACGCAAAGGGGAGGATGGGGTCGCCCGCGCTCGGTGCGTATTTTCCGGACGGGTCCAAACAAAAATTGCCACCCCGAAAAACAGCAGGCTGGGAGCCACAAGGATTTCCAAGGGGGTTCCCCCCTGCTAAAGCGTAATCCAACTCAGCACCAGAATAAAGGTGGCCAGATATTTCGCCTTGCGGGGTATGGCCTTGTGCCGCATCCAGGCGCGGAGGGCGGGACCGTAGCGTGGATGCCGGAGGAGTCGAAGCGCGTGTCGCGGCGAGGCGTTGAAATATGCCCAGACGGCTAACAAGTACAGTGGGGTCGTGGGCAACAGGGGCAGAAAGATGCCCACCGTGCCAAGGAAGGCAAAGACAGATCCAAAGCCCATCCAGAATTGACGTTTCATTGTGGCGGTTCGTGCATCCTGTTCCGTCTGTCAATAATGGTCCGGTTCCCTTCTACCGCATGGTAGGGAATGTCACCTAGTTTGGCGTGGCAGCTTTGAATTCGTCGATGGTGTCGGGGGTGTGTTTCCCTTCTTTTCCCCTGAAAATGTCGATGTTCACAGTCACATCCATGCAGCCGAGGTATTCGCCATTTTCATCGCGCACCGCCATGAACTTCTGATAAATCTGACCCGATTCCTCGCCTGAGCGTTTTGGGAACCAGAATTCCCATTCATCGCGCGCGCCGGTGCGAAAGTCGTCCAGCAGCTTTTCAACGTGGGGGGCCACTTTGGGATGCAGTTCCAGCACGTGACGGCCAATCGCCTCCTTGCGGCGGCTGTGCACGCGGTCGGGATTGTTCGAGTACCATCGGAAGATATCATTGTCGTCGCAAAAGCCCATTTCGAACGGCAGAAGAGTGATGATCGCATCCAGTGTGCTCGCTTTGATCGCGCCAGTTTCGAAGTTGATCACCGTCTCGGGGCTGACGAAATCGGTCAATTTATTTTCAGACATGCGCTTTTCCCTTTTTTTAATGTCGGCGTACGTGACGCGGCTACTTGACATCCAATGTATTTGTGGATATATATATCCAGATATCTAATATGTCAAAATAAAATAGATGCCGAACGAAGGCTAACAGCGCCGCAGGCTCATCTCGGAGAACACCCATGAAGCTATCGCAAACAGCAGAATATGCTCTTCGGGCCATTGTGTGGCTTGCGGATCAGGGCGATACGCCATCAACCACAGCCGAGATTTCCCGCGGAACGCGCATCCCGCCGGGTTACTTGTCCAAAGTGCTACAGACCTTGGTGCGCGAGGGTCTTATCCGCGCGCAACGAGGTCGCGGCGGGGGATTCAACCTGGCACGATCAACCGAACAGTTGAACATCCTTGATGTCATCAATGCCGTCGATCCGCTCGTGCCTATGGAGCACTGTCCCCTGGGCTATGGTTCCCATGTGCCCGGCCTGTGCCCTCTTCACAGCCGGCTACAGCAAGCTTTCTCCCTGTTCGAGAATGCGCTGCGGGAGACCAGGATCAGCGATCTTCTAAGCAGCTCTCCCAAGAAGCAATGCCTCTGCGTGGAGCGCCAATGAACGAAAAGACGCGATGCGTAAACGACACGACGCTCCCCGTGGAGCGTGTTCGCCAAGCCTGCATCGAGGCCGCCAAGAAGGCCTATGAAGATGCTGGGATCAGCGGCCTCTGTGCCGAGGGGCGTTGGGAATGCGCCCTTCAGGCCATGCACTCCGTGAATCTTGACACACTTGAGAAGGGGTCTTATTCCCCACAGGGAGAGGCAGATGCTTAGCTCAATTGCGACGAAACCAGACAGAAACACAGAAACCCGACGGGCGCTCCTGGATTATGGATTCCGCCTCTTCTTTCTGGGCGCTGCCGCTTGGGCCGTTGTGGACATGGTCCTCTGGGCAGCCTTCTATACGCTTCACCGGTATGGGATCTTGCCGCCATCGTTTTCCTCTCCCATGTCCTGGCACGCACATGAGATGATTTACGGATACGGCATGGCCGTCGTCGCCGGGTTTCTGCTCACCGCGGTCGTGAACTGGACAGGCCGGAAAACCGTGAAGGGAGTCCCGCTGTTTCTGCTCTTTCTGGCCTGGCTGTTTGCCCGCGCCATTCCTCTCCAGGGCGGTGCAACCGCGTTCGTTGTGGCTCGTTGCTTTGACCTCGTTTTCCTTCTCTCGCTAGCCGCCGTCACGGCCAGCCCTTGCTTTCGCGGCGGCCAGAGGATCAACGGCGTACTGATTCTCGCCCATGTGTCCCTCATGATGGTGGGCAGCGTCCTTTATGCCCTTGGGACGATGTCGGTCGTCGCGGGTGCGGATCGAACGGGCCTTTATCTTGGGTTGTACGTCCTAGTTGTTCTTACACTGGTCATGGGGCGGCGCGTGATCCCCTTCTTCATTGAAAGCGCGGCGCCCGGTCCTCTTCGAGTGCGCAACTTTCGTTGGGTGGACCTGCCGGCCATTCCCATCGTGATGATCTACGTGGCGTGCGAACTGATTCCCGTGCTCCGGCCCGGTGCGCCTGTGGCGGCGCTCCTTGTTGCAGTGGTTCTTGCAGGCAGGTTGGCGGGGTGGTACTCGCATATCCTTTGGCGGCGCCCCCTGCTCTGGATTCTCTACCTGGCATATGCCTGGTTCCTTCTGGGCTTTGCTCTCCGTGGCGCGTCGCTATGGCTCGCCCTGAATCCATTTCTCACCATACACGCCTTTACTGCGGGAGGTATCGGCACTATGACGCTGGGCATGATGGCCCGCGTATCGCTGGGCCATTCCGGACGAAACGTCCAGGATCCGCCGCGCTCGGTAACGGCGGTGTTCGCGCTTATCACCTCTGCAGCGGCGTTGCGCGTCTTGGTCCCAGTGTTTGCGCCCGCATACTACGCGGTGTCGGTTGCTGCCTCCCAGGTGCTCTGGATAGCCGCGTTCCTGCTTTTCCTGGTCGTCTACGCGCCCATCCTTACATCGCAAGTTATTCCGAGAAAAGGTCTTCTACTATGAGTAAGCATCCCGCATCAACTTGGGACCCCGCTTCCGAGGAGTTCATCCGCGAACCACTCGCCGCCTACGACAGGCTCCGCGAGCAATGCCCGGCAGCCTACAGCGAGCGGCTGCATTGGACGCTCTTTCGACACGAAGACGTGATGCGAGCTCTGCTTGATCACAAGACCTTCAGCAACGCCGTATCTCAACACCTTGCCGTGCCGAGCGGCATGGATCAGCCCGAGCACACCGAGTACCGCCGCATCCTGGACCCCTACTTCTCCCAAGAGCGGATGAAGACGTTCGAACCCGTCTGTCGCGGAATCGCCACAAGGCTTGTGCTGAGCTTGAGCGCACGCCATGAAGTGGACTTCATAGCCGATGTTGCTCTTCCCTTTGCAGTGGAAGCCCAGTGCGCGTTCCTCGGCTGGCCCCCGATCTTGCATGAACGGCTAATGCGTTGGACGCGCAGAAATCATGAGGCAACACTCGCACAGGATCGTAAAGCGATGTCCGAGATTGCACGTGAATTCGAAGGCATGATTGATGACGTGATGGAAGCCCGGCGGCAAGCAGGCGTGGGTCCGGAAACCGATGTCACGGCGGCACTGATGCACGAAAAGGTATGGGGACGCCCTCTGAGCAACGAGGAACTGGCTAGCATTCTGCGCAATTGGACCGTCGGCGAGATCGGAACCATCGCGGCTGCTATCGGCATTCTCGCGCAGAGTTTAGCGACGACCCCGGAGTTGCAGGACCAGTTGCGCAGAGACCCCGCCTTGATACCGAATGCAATCAGAGAGATGCTGCGGGTACACGGCCCGCTCGTCATCAACCGCCGGATCACGACATGTCCTGTCGAAGTGGGTGGAAGGAGATTCAACGCCGGAGAGCGCATCTCTATCAACTGGATAGCCGCCAACCGCGACGGGCGCGTCTTTGAAGATCCCGACAAGATCCGGATCGATCGGGATCCGGCGCCGAATCTACTCTACGGAGCGGGTATTCACTTCTGTCCTGGAGCTCCCCTGGCTAATCTGGAGATGCGGGTGGTACTGGAGGAACTGTTTAACCACACGACACAGATTCAACTGGTTCCGAACATCCCTCCCGTCAACGCAATCTATCCAGCCGGTGGCTTTTCCACGCTGCCGCTTCACATCGAATTAGTAACTGCTCCATGAAAGAATGGCGGCGATCGTTGAATCCCTGGGAATTGTATTCTGAAAGGTATTCTTCCTGGTCCCAACGGGGCGGGGCACCTTGATGCCAGCCTGTTCGGCTCCGGGCGAAAGCCGGGCAGAACATGGGGGAGAAGCCATGTCTAGAAGACCCTTGACCAAGGTTTGTTCGCGTGGCTGTGTCTACTCGACGTTAATTGGACGCAGTTTGAGTCAGAGATCACCATCCTCTTGCGCTCAAGTACAGCACGCCAAGCACTATGCTAGACTATGCTATATCCATGAAGATCCAGGAGGATTCAGTAGGTTTTGGCAGAGTAGCGATGCAAAAGGGAAATATCGCAAGACGTTTATAGACAAGCATTTACGTGGATACGCCAGAACGAGCTAAGTTAAGCATCTAAGCTTTGGGAGCTGGATGTCGCACGTTCAAATCGTGTCGCCCCGACCATTTCAGATTTCCGGCGATTTCGCCGCCCTCCGCGTCAGCGGAGGCGGCGTGCGCGATGATTGACCACGGTTCCGGGAACTCGACTTGAAGGACGGGGATCGGCCTGTCTGCCCACCGTGACGACGACTTCTTGACCTTGATTTTGCGCGACGCCGAATCGTGCGATTCGGCGTCGCTTGTCGGATGATCTTCGGAAGTGACTGCGGGAGAGGTGATTCTCGCTCCGGCCTGATGGCCGGAGTCATGTCGGACGGAGTCGCGTGCGGCAAGGCCGCCGCGACGAGATGCCTTCGGCTTGGTGAACTTTGCCCCACGTTCTTTGGAGGCGAGCGTCCGCCGCGTAGCGGTGGTCTTCTCTTCAATCGGCTCGATCAACGATAGGTTCGAGCCGATACGACGATGGAAATCCCTCAATTCCGCTTCCGTTCCCGAGAATGCCGTAGTTTCCGCGAGGATTGCGCCATTCATGAACGCTTCGAGCGGTTCGAGCCAGGCCGAGCCCTCGCGCTCGATTCGGCGGATACGCTCGTGGATACCGGCTTTCTCGTGCAGTAGCTCTCCCTTCTTCCGGCTGTAGTCGGCTTGCTAGATGTCGCCCTCAAGGTACACGTCGAGTAACCGGGAAAGGCGAGATTCGGCCTTGCCGAGTCTCGTCCGTTCCTCGGTCAGTTCCGAAGCGCGGCAGTCGGATTCCGTCTGCCGCCATTCCCTTACCTGGGCGAGCATGTCGGCCCCGGGCTCTGCCGGAATCGACGCGCTCGCAGTGATGGCCCGGAGTTCATCGGTGAGGGCTTCCTCACGGATGAACCGTCTCTGTGTGCACGGACCAAGCTTGCGCGTGCACCGGTAGTAATGGTGTCCCTTCTGCCGTTCCCCGGTGATGGCCGCGCCGCACTCGCCACACTGGATGAAGCCGAGATAGGGCAACGGCTTCCTGCGCGGCTTGTGCGGGCGTCCGCGTCGGGCCATGACGTTTTGTACTTCGTCGAACAGGGCCTTGCTCACAATCGGCTGGTGCGATCCCTCGTGCGTCTCTCCCGCGAACCGAAAGAGGCCGATGTAGAACGGATTTGCGAGAAGTTGCGGAAGCATGCTGCGTGCAATCGGCTTCTCCCGGTGACTGGTCAAACCCCAGCCGACAACCAGCTCGTGCAGTTCGTCGAACGTGTAGCTGCCGGTCGCGTAGGCTTCGAACATCCGGTGAGCTTTCCCCGATTTGTGGACAGTGACGGGGCTTAATGATTGGTATAAAAAATCATGAGCACGACACCCAAAAACCCCAAACCTCGCCGTCACTATGATGATGAATTCAAAAAGGATTCGGTGAATCACGTTCTGCGGACTGGAAAAAGTTGCGCCGAAGTGGCAGCCGAGTTAGGCATCAATTCCAATCTGCTGGCTCGCTGGCGTCGAGAGCAGCTCCTCAGCGCCGACGCCAAGAGCACCGGAACGAACGACCTCAAACCCAGTGAGCTCGCTGAGCAATTGCGCAGTGCCCGCATGGAGAATGAGGATCTACGCGAGCAACGAGACATTTTAAAAAAAGCCTTGAGCATTTTCAGCCAGGGGTCTCGGAGCGGTGCAAAGCGATGAGGCGGCTTTCCACCGAGTATCCCGTCCGACGGATTTCCCAGGTACTGGGGATCTCCCGCGCTGGCCACTATCGTGACTCTGATATCGGTCCCCGTGCGAAGGAAAACACCATGTTGCTGGTCGAAATCAGGAGAGTCTTTGACGAGCACAAGCAACGTTATGGACGTCCCCGCATCCGACATCAGCTTCGCAGCCAAGGACTTCGCTGTGGCAAAAACCGGGTGGCTCGCTTGATGCGCGAGGCTGGGCTCAGGGCCATTACCTCACGCCGGAAAAGGCCTCGGACGACCGACAGCGCTCATGGCGGGCCAATCGCGCCCAACCACCTTAAGAGCATGGACATAACCGCTCCAAATCAAGCCTGGGCCATGGATATTACTTACGTGGACTGTGGAACGGGATGGGTCTATCTGGCTGCAGTTCTTGACCTCCATCTACACAAAATCGTGGGCTGGGAGCTGGCCGATCAAATGCGTAGTGATCTCGTCGAGGAGGCCCTGCGCAAAGCTCAGAAGCGCCAAGGATATCCACCCAGCGTATTGATTCACTCTGACCGAGGCAGCCAGTACGCCAGCGAGGCATTCATCGCCCTGAGCAGTAGTTTCGGGTGTATCCGCAGTATGAGCGCTAAGGGAAACTGCTATGACAATGCGACCATGGAGAGCTTCTTCGGGGTACTCAAGCGCGAAGAACTCAATCACTGGTCATTTCCAGACCTTGACGCGGTCCGCTCTCAGGTCTTTGACTACATCGAAACCTACTACAACCGAAAACGCATCCACAGCGCGCTGGGCATGGCACCGATAGACTTTGAAAGTCTTCAACAAATAAAGGCGCCTGCGGCGGAGTTTTCTGAGGCATCGGTTGCTCCCAAGGTCGGGAATCAAAAAGCCGGGGCACATACGCCCCGGCCCCGACCTATGGTCGCAACGCCCGGATATCCCTCAGCAAGTTGCTCTCCAGCAGAGCTCGCTTCTGTTTCACCGGACACTCAACACATCAGCTAAACTGACCTTGTACACAACAACAAAAAGGAGTAACTAAATCACGTTAAGACTCGTCACTGTCCACAAATCGGGGAAAGCTCATCCGCGCCAGCGCCCCTTGCGGAGTCGCTACGCGACCTCAACGCTTCGCTCTTGTCATTCCCGTGTCCGGCGACGCCGGACCCCATGCGACACACGCACCGCACCAACGCTTGGTGCAGGCTTGTGCGCCGGGTCACCCCGATGAATCGGGGTTCCGTGGTGTCGAGCATCCGGCTTCGCAAGCCGGGAAGCTCGACTCTTCTGCTTCTTCGGGCAAATCCACGCCGCCGAATGGCGGCTCTCTGGATCGCGCGCATCTTACGCCGTCAAAGCGCTCCAGGTACTTTCCTGGCAATACCGACCCTTTGCTTGCCATATGATCTAGGATCGCACGGAGCAACTTGTGCGTTGCCTTGTGCTTCACGAGTTCATCGAGAAGCTTGTCCAGATCGCCATGGTCGTGAACAACCTCGTATGAGTTCGGCAAGACCCGCGAGAGGAATTCTGCTGTCGCCTTGGGGTGCTTTGCCGGCACTCCTTTCTCGGACAGCATGTGATACACAAAGCTGTCGACGGAGACGGGGGTTGGTGAAGACACAACCTTGCTCACGAATTCAGAAAACACTGGGGCGAGATGTGGTGCCCACTCTGCCATCTTGCTGGCTTCATCCGGTGCCAGAGGCACCGGCTTCCCGAGGAGACGATTGGACCAGTATGGCTCCAACCATTTCTTCCACACCTCTTGTACCTGCTTATCCGGAAGATCCCATAGCGTTTTGCGAATGGACTCTGCGAAAAGAACACGGTCTGCGGGTTCTACCGCGCGCAAGAATGCATTCAGCCAACTGCCGCGTGCTTTCCGGCGGGAACTGAAGAAGCAGATTGATGCCACATGGTCGACGAAGCGCTCGTGCACATGCTGAAGGTCTGTATGAAGACGCGGGAAACCTCGTTCGTACAATGGAAGGAGTTGCGGCAGAAGCTCATCGTACCATTTCCCCCAGAAGAGATACCCATGCCAAGCCTGGACAGCTTGTCGCGTCCCTCGCCTCCACGAGAGAAGGGGAATGACGTGGTTCTCAGCCCAGGACGGATCACTGGAATACAGAAAGTGGACCTGACTTGCCAGAAGCACGCGAGCCATCTCTCCTGTGTATGTTCGATCTCGCAGCATCCGCTCCAGCTGCGATTTCAGCTTCCGTGGAATGCCTCGCCACTTCGTCCCTGCTTCCTTTCGGCGGAGTGAAACAGCCATCATGAAGAACTCGGCAAGATCACCACCTGTCTCATTGATCGCCGTCTGGAGCCAATCGTCGGAGTCTTTCTCCCGAGCCTTTCGCTTTCGGGCGGCCACTGTCCAAAGGCGAGAACCAATCCGCTCCGCGAGGGGCAGCAGGGAATGCGGCAGATGCTGCTTGTCTTTCCGCGCGCCTCGCTCCAGCAGTTGAGTGACTGAATGAGCATGTGACGTGAGTCTGGGATTCTGATCGACCAGGTTGAGGATCGCCCGCCACTGTGTTTCGGTAAGAGCAGCTTCCGCCCAGCCCCAGAAAATACGGTTCCATATGTCCGCGTGCGGCTTGCGACGCTTCAACAGCTCTCGCGCAATCTTCATGCCCCAGTCGGGTTTCTGCGTAACTGCTGTCGAGAGCGCACTGAGCAAACCATCTCGACTCGGTCCATGGAAACGCTCTCCCTTGAAGGTCGCAAGAAGGCGGATCGCTTCTTTGACAGGCTTGTCTGCAAGTGAGTCGGCCGTGACAGGGCTTTCGGAACCCCATCGCACTCCCCCGGACCAATGCGTGAAATCAGGATGATCAGACATCTGGAATGCTGGGTATTGCTTCCTCAGTCGGCGCAACCGGCTGCGTACGAGCGGGCACTTTCCATCCGCTGCCTGATCAAGCCAGCTCAGCAAGGTGAAAAAGCCATGCCAGTACATTGCTGCATCCTGATCTGGGTTTTCCTTTATCTCAGCCAGCGTGGCCGCACGTGCATGATCCCAGAACGATCTTCTGCATTCCTTGGTTGTGAGCGGGTAGACGTTCTTCAGAAGGAGAAATACTTCGTGATGGAGCGAAGTCGACGAGACCAGTTCGTGCTTCACCACCCACCTCAGCTTCTGATCGGGTGTTCGTCGGTTGTCCGAATTCATCCCGTGCACAGCAAGACGGCGTAGCAGCGGCGCTGGCGACAGAATCCATTCCTGGATGTATCCCCGCGCAGTGCTGCGCTTATGAGTGAGTAACCATTCTAGTCCGTCTCTGCAGGCGTCAATGACGATGTCGAAGTCGTGCTTCAGGTCATCCTGTGAATGTGGTTCAATGGCTGAGCGCTGGAAACTGAGCCCCTCCCACTCCCTGTTGGCATTGCCGTACAGAGCACCCAGGTCGTGTGCTCGCCGTATGTTTTGCGATGTGACTCGTACCAGATTCTCTGCGAGCGATGGCATGTGCGGTCTTAGCACCTTGTCCAATACGTCTTTCAGCCAGTGATGCGACCCCAAGATGCGGACTTTTGCGCTGGTGGGCGTTGAATCGCGCCGACCTGAACCGAAGAACGACATGCTCTTCTCAAGCGCGACACGCGGCCGTGTGAGATGTTCGAACAAGTGAACTAGAAGCGTCCACGATTCCATTCCGGACGCTTTGTGAAACAAGTACTCAAGCAGGTCCGCAGGATCTTCGGCGGTTTGCTGCTCCAGGAGAATGGGCAGCCATTTGGTGAGTGTGACCGTATCGGGATTGCTCTTGGCGTGAAGATTGCGTGCGATCTCATACCAAAGAGACTGACCAAGAATCTGCCCCTGACGCTCAAAGACGCCAAGAGCTTCTTCCGGAAGTGCGAGGACATACTCTTTGGCGAACCAGTCGGCAAGCGTCCACACGCGCTTGTTCCTGTCTGTTCGCCGCGAGAATAGAGGAGCCAGCAGCCCCCTTTCCTCAGCCCAAAGCAACCATTCCTTGCCCTTTGCGCTACGGACAAAGAAATGGACCCGTTCCTCATCCTCAACAACGCTCCTCATGTAGTCATCGTCCTCGGAGCCCACGATGGGCGGGGCGGTCACGAGGAGCTTCTTGATTCTATCTTCGTGATCGAGGGCTCCCATGCAGGCAAGATCAGCCCATGCTTCAACGGCTTCGCGCAGCGCTCCATGTTCATCAGGAGCAGGTCTCTTCGGGTAAGTGACGGAGCGTATGCCCAAGAACGCCCAGTCAGCAGCACTCTTGGCAGGGCACAGGGCAAAACGTCGTGCGTTGTTGCGTGGCAATCCCCTGGCGAGATACTGCAAAACGATGTCATTGTGGCTGTAGCCGATGAAGAGGACAGTGAAGTTCGCGTAGGTGTCCTGCAGAAAGCGCCGCGCCCAACCCTCGGTCAAGTAGGCGCGGCCGAAGTCGCCGTCAGTCAAAACGAGGCGTTCAGCGGGGCCGTGAATCGAACCGTGGATGTATACAAGCCCCTCGAATCGACTCCCAACAGGCAGTGCCGGGGCGTTGTGTATCTCTAAGGGTTTGGGAAACAGGCGGTTCGCTTCTGTCGAGAAGTGGTCATCGAAGTTGGTCGTGACCACACGGGCGGCACTCCCGGAGAACAGCCTGAGAATAGCGGTGTGCAGCGGATTCGGCTTCGATGTTGAATCTGCGAGCCGACTCTTCGTGATGTTGTGAACGGGTACACCTTCATCCTGTAGTCTTCCAAGAAAGCGCTCAATGGGCTCATGTGCCTTGCGACCGTGGGCCGTCCCGTCCGCAATCTCTTCTGCCAGACCTTCGAAATCGGGGTAGTTGGCAGGAGGCCCCATGGAGACTCCCGCCCCAGCAAACACGACCAGCTTCCCATCCCGCTGGGCAGCGAGAAGCTCGGCAGGAAGTTCTATGTCGCGAATACGAATCGGTGGCCCCCTTCATCAGGAATCAGCAATACCCATCCAGTCCTGACAGAGCACCTCCGCTTGCTCCAGCACAGTCTGAGTCGCCTTCTCCTGCTTATCCGGTGGATACCCGTGCTTCCGCAAGATACGCTTCACCATGACGCGTATCTTCGCGCGGGCGTTTTCGCGGACGGTCCAATCAATGGTCACGCTACGGCGGACCGTTCCCACGAGTTCCTGGGCAATCTTGCGCAGGCACTCGTCGCCAAGCACCTTGACGGCACTGTCGTTGACTTCAAGTGCGTCGTAGAATGCGACTTCATCGTCTGTGAGACCGAGGGCCTCGCCGCGTACGCGGGCTTCCTGCATCTCCTTCGCCAGTCGGATTAGCTCTTCGATGATCTGTGCCGCTTCGATAGCCCGGTTCTGGTACTTGCGGACGGCCTCTTCCAACATTTCGGCAAAAGAACGCGCCTCGACAACGTTCTTCTTCGCTCGCGCCTTGATCTCGTCGTTCAGAAGCTTGCGTAGCAATTCAACGGCGAGGTTCCGCTGTGGCAACGCTCGGACCTCAAGAAGGAAATCGTCGGACAGAATCGAGATGTCCGGCTTCTTCAACCCGGCGGCAGCAAAGATATCGACAACCTGGTCGGAAGCGACTGCCCGCGACACGAGCTGCCGGACCGCCGCGTCCATTTCTTCCCTGGATTTACGCTCGCCTTCCACCGTTGCTTTGGCCAATCCGCTTCGGACTTCTTGAAAGAAGGCCACGTCGTCCCGAATCCTGATGGCTTCGTCATGCGGAACCGCAAGAGCAAAGGCTTTCGATAGGGCGGACACGGTGTCCAGATACCGTTTCTTACCGTCTTCCTGGGCGAGAACATGCTCCATCGCCTGGGCGATTCCGGCCATGCGGCTGCCAGCCTCCGCAGTGAGGAGAGGCCGGTAGTCGAAACCGTGGAACATGGCGGTAACGATTTCGTACTTCTCGATCATGACCGCCACGGCCTTCTCTTGATCGACAGTGGCGTCACCCCTCCCACCGGCTTCGGTATAGTCGGCCAGCGCGCGCTTGAGCTGCTCGGCAAGTCCGAGATAGTCAACAACCAGTCCGCCGGGCTTGTCCTTGAATACGCGGTTTACGCGGGCGATTGCCTGCATGAGCCCGTGGCCGCGCATGGGTTTGTCCACGTACATGGTGTGCAGGCACGGGCAGTCGAACCCGGTGAGCCACATATCGCGCACAATGACGATCTTCAGCGGATCAGTCGGGTCGCGGAAACGGTTCGCCAGTTCCTCGCGGCGCGCCTTGCTGCGAATGTGGGGCTGCCATTCCTGTTTGTCAGAGGCAGAACCCGACATGACAATCTTGACCTGTCCGCCCGTGTCGTCATCGTGATGCCAGTCCGGGCGGCGCTTTGTCAGCGCATTGTACATCTCAACGCAGATACGTCGGCTCATGCAGACCACGAGAGCTTTGCCGTCCATGGCCTCAAGACGCCGGTCAAGGTGGTCAACCAGATCGTCGGCCACCAGGCCAATGCGTTTCTCCGCCCCAACCATTGCTTCAAGGGCCGCCCACTTCGTGCGTAGTCGCTGTTTCTCTGACTCTTCTTCCCCTTCGGTGATATCCTCGAATTCGGGATCGATCCGAGGCCGTTCGGCCTCGTTCAGCTCTATCCTGGCGAGTCGCCCCTCGTAGTAGATGGGCACGGTTGCGCCGTCTTCCACGGCGCGGAGAATGTCATACTTGTCGATGTAATCACCGAAAACGGCGGGTGTACTCCGGTCGTCCCGCTCGATCGGCGTCGCCGTGAAGCCGATGAACGACGCGTTCGGGAGTGCGTCATGCATATGCCGCGCGAACCCGTCGATGAAATCGTACTGGCTTCTGTGCGCTTCATCTGCAATCACCACGATGTTCCTGCGGTCGCTGAGTTGCGGATACGTCTCGCCTTTGTTCTCAGGCAGGAACTTCTGAATCGTCGTGAACACAACGCCCCCGGCCGGCACGTCCAGGAGCCGTTGAAGCTGTGCACGGCTAGCGGCCTGCACCGGAGCCTGGCGCAAGAGGTCACTGCACCGCGAGAAAGTGCTGAAAAGCTGGTCGTCGAGGTCGTTTCTATCCGTGATGATGACCAGCGTCGGATTCTCCATGCCGGGGTGCCGGATCACCTTTCCGGCATAGAAGGTCATGGACAGGCTCTTGCCGCTGCCCTGAGTATGCCAAACAACCCCGATCCGCTGCCCGCCAAAATGGTCGGAATTCGGACCGTACCGGGCTCTTTCCTCCCGAGCCATGCCAGGTCTCTCCGGCTTGAATGCAGGGAACCGGCCTATCAGCTTCGCCGGGTCGTACTCGATGGCGCACGCAGAGAACGTGCACTCAAGGGCCTTGTTCACGGCGAAGAACTGATGATACGCCGCGAGCTTCTTCACAACGTTCGCACCATCATCCTCGAACACCACGAAGTTGAGAATCAAGTCCAGAAGCCGCCTCTTGTCGAAAACACCCTTCAGCAAGACCTCAAGCTGAACGGAGCCCTTCGGGGCTAGGTCCCTGCCATCGACCGTGCGCCACGGCATGAAGCGGTCCCAGCCGGACGTGACTGTTCCCATCCGGGCTTCAAGCCCATCGGAAATGAGAAGCAGCTCGTTGAAAGCAAAGAGGGTTGGGGTATCCGCCTTGTAGGTCTGAAGCTGATTGAAGGCGTGACGGATCGTTGCGTTCTCGTCGGCGGGATTCTTCAATTCAATCACGCCGATGGGTAGCCCGTTCACGAAAACTACAATGTCAGGCCGCCGCTTCTTGCGATTCTCGACCACCGTAAACTGGTTCACCGCCAGCCAGTCATTGTTCTCAACGTCATCCAGATCCACCAACCAGACCTTGCCGTGCGCTTCCCTGCCGTCCTTGCGATAGGAGACATCCACACCGTCCGTCAGGAAACGGTGAAATCGTCGATTATTCTCTATCAAGCTCGGACTTTCGATGCGGGACACGGCACGAATGGCTTCGTCGATGGCCGACTCAGGCAAATCGGGGTTGATAGTGACCAAGGCATCACGCAGACGATGAGACAGAACAACCATATCATAGTCTGACCGTTCCGCCATTGGCTCTCCGGGCGCGATCGAGATTCCTGATATTGCGTCATATCCCAGCGACTCCAGCCAACCCATCGCCGTCCGCTCGAGAACAGACTCGTTGATACCGCTACTCACTACTCTCCTCGCTTTCCTCCTCAATGCCCTCGGACTCCAAGTCTGTTTCGGTTAGCCGATAAGCTGTAAAGTCAACCGCTCGCAGCGCATCACTGGTGCGGTACTCGCGCCCTGCGATGGTTACCAATCCGAACGTGTCATCCAGGTAATCATCCGTGGCTTCGTCACGAGTTCCAGGCCCTTGGTCTGCGCCCATCCGCCGGGAGACCTCTTGCTGGATAGATTCATCAAGATCCGACACCTCAAAGAGAACCGAAAACACCCAGAAGGCAGCCTTGCGAATGCCCTGTACGTTGTGATCTTCTGGAATCCCCGCATTGCCGCCGTGATACTGGTTGTTCCGGACTTTGTGAAACCAGACAATCTCTGCCTTTGTGATCTCGACAGGAAGCCCTCGTTGGTTGAGCTCAGCCTCAAAGAAGTCCAGCTTGGTGTGGTAGTTGCGCAACCACGTCGTAACATCAGCTGTAGCGTAGTGCCGATTGCCTCGCTGTAGAGGATCAAGCTCAAGGTAGGTAGTGATTGCTACTTCCACGGCATTGTCGTAGCTGATCATCGCGATTCGCCTGTCGTAATCAGCCCCTTCCCTGAGGTGAACTTCTCCGTGAATCAGAAGCTCGAAAGGACCGCGAGTCCATGGAGGAAGAGCACTCATGAAAGATCACCTCGCAGTAGCTCGTCCGGAGTATTCATGTCTCCTGACGTGAGAGCTGGCAGGAGAGTGTCTCGTAGGGTCGCAAGGCTTCGGGACTCGGCAAGCCTTGAGAGGACCTTCTCAAACACGGGGGCCATTAGTTGGTTGAATGCAGTGACCAATTCCGATGGGGGAATGACGACCGGTATAGCCAGAATCTCCTTGCTGCTCACATTTGGTTGTGCTGAACCATGGGCCCGATCCGTAACTGCTTGCTTGAACTCGGCGCGACGGGTAAGACAATAGACGAACCCGATTCCGGGCGCGCCTGGTGTTGGCAAGACGAACTTGCCAACCCGTTGGTTGAGAAGTGGGAGAACATCGGTTGGCGGAACTAACCCGACCTCTCCGACATAACCAGTCATCCCCACGAGCAAGTCAGCGACCTGCAGGCGATAGCGGGAGTTCTCCTGCGCAATGCAATCCGACACGTAGCTAACCTGATTCAAGTCAACGAAACCAGGCTTGACGGAGCCGATCTTGACAACGGGAACGCCAGAGTCCTGCCAGTCCTTACTCCTGAACGCATACCCATTCTGGAAGCCGACCATGTCGCCAAGGATTCCGGTCCTCCATCCTAAGGGGATCTTTCCCAGTTCTGAGTCTTCGAGACTGGCAGGGAAAAGGTCTTGTACAGCCTCGGGGACGGCTGCATCCAGGCCGCCAATCGTTGCATGAACGGGGTCGAAGTCAACAAACCAGCTCTTGAAGATGGTGCGGGCGATGGCTTCCAGCGTTGCGGTCATCCGTCGGTTGAGATCAACCTTCTCGTCCAGCGTCCCAAGAATGTGCGCGATGGCTTTCTGTTCCGAAAGAGAAGGTATATCGCAAGCAAGTTCCAGCAGTTGGGAACGGCTGACATTGGGAAACGTTGAACCAGTGGCTGATGCGAGCAAAAAAGGAAGTCTAGACTCGATCACCCCGCGTACAAAGTGCTGGAACTCGCCCCCTTTTCTGTGACGAATGGCTGCGACGCCACGGCCAATAGCATAATCCTGATCCGCCCAGTTCATTCGACCGGTCGTCGAGCCGCGAACACAAAACAGAATATCGCCTGCGTGTGCCATCCTTCTGGGATCAGTTGTCCATTGCGCGGGGGTCGGGTGATGGGGGCCAAACTCGGTTGGGCCATTGAGCAAGGGTGTTCCGTGCCCGTCAGTGTTGCACTCCGCTCCGGGCGGCGATTGCCCCATCTCAACATCGGCAACATCAGCAAGCTGGCCATCAGCCATGGGGCACCCCTTTCTGTGAACACTCGGGCACCGAGATGGAACTTGACGATAGACGCCAGCGACAAGCGCCAGGCAAGCCAGTCGGTCGATTACCGGTCGATTGTGGGATAGGGAATGGCCCCGCAAACGCTCGGAATCGGCAGATTGTCGGCAGATTCCGAGAGGCTGGCTTCACACTCGAAATCGGACGTTCTTCATGAAACATCGGACGATTACCGGACGTTTCCGTACGGTGCTCATGTCGGACGTTTCTGCCGACATGCCGGACGATTATCGGACGATTAGCCTTCATTCCGCCCCCCGCACCGACAGTTCATACCGCGTGCCGCGGCCAGCACCTCTCCTCACGAGCAACCCGAGGTCAACGAGATCGCTGAGCAAACGGCTGGCGGTATCGTGCCCGACATCCAAGCTATTCAGGCACCATGACCGGGTGACGCTGCCCTCAGTCTGAACCTGCACCATGATCTGCTTCTGGCGCTCGTTGAGCTGGGCCTCAACCGATGGCGGAATCAGGCCCTGCGCGTCAGACGGTGTACGTAGGCGGTCATAGTCACCGTCCGGCCCAGGAAGAATGACTTTGAAGTAGCCGTCGCGCTTGTCGAGCTTGTGCGCGTCCAAGCCATGGTCCTGCATGGCGGCACGAATCCTCTCAAACCCGGTTCCGCGTTGCTCCATCATGTCCAAAGCGGCCAGGCATTCGGCAATCACCGGATTGCGACGACAGGACTCGTAGTTGCCGCGCCGAAGTTTGGCGAGTGTGAGTGGTCTCGGTGGATAGCCGGGGCTGGACACTACGAGGCGGTCACGGAATATCTCGACGTGTATCTTGCGCGATGTGTCTTCGTAGTCGCGGTGGGCAAAGGCATTGACCAGAGCTTCGCGGACGGCCCGATGCGGGTACTCGTCCAATTCGACGTTGTTGATACCTACGACGCGGGTTGGGTGTTCTGTGTTGTCACGGACGAAATCAACGAGATCCTCGATCACTTGAGGAATCGGCCCGCTGAACTTCGCCTGTGATCTTGGCTTGGATGTGACCTTGGTCTCACGGTAGGCGTCCGCCAGCACTTGGCACTGCGCGTACTCAAGCCATGGGTCCCTACCTAGAAACACGACGCCTGCGGCGGTAGGATGCAGGCCCCCCGTATCACTGTCACGCCAGAGCAAGCCGCGGACACGAAAAACGGGAGCCATCTTTGTCATGCTGACGGACTTCGAAGCTCTTCCCGTCAGACCTGCATAGAGTTGTCGCGCCGCCTGGACATTGAGGTCGCCCAAGGACAGGTCTTCCTGCTGCGCTGCTTCAAAGGTGGAGGCCGCTTCAATGGTGTCCTCGCTGCTTTCCTCCTCGCCGGGGACAGGCTCGATACCAAACTCATCCCTCAACACCCGAAGCAGCCAGGTGGCCACCTCTTTCTTGAGATCGATCCTGTCTATGAAGCGCTTGTAGGTGAAATCGTCCTTCTTGATCGTTTTGAAGAAGGCTTGAGTACGCGGATCTCTGCCGGCGTCATGCCGTCCCTTGATCATCGCCAGTGCTGGGATACCCATGGAACACGCCAGTTCATACTCTTCATGCGTGGCCGATTTGGTGATGCCATCGGGCGCATATTCCCGGTCGAGCATGAGCACATATACCTGACAGGTCTTGAGTATCTTCAAGTACGGCTTCTTGGTCGGGCGCGCCGGAGGCGGAAGCTGCTCGAACAGAACGGGCTCCACGTGACCCTTGAGCGTCGGGTCAGTCGTCAGCAAGGAGAAGAGCGCGAGCCGTTCAGGCTCAAGCTCCTTCTGCACCGAACTGATGAATACGCGCACTGTCATCTATTGGACCTTGAAACCAAGTGCTGCCAGGTTCTTCTTGATCTCCGTCTCCAGCGTTGCCGATTGGGCGAACTGCTCGCTAAGCGTCTCGGTCAGTTCCCCCATCTTCTCCTCAAAGGGAATGCCGTCGTCCTCGGCTTCTTCCGCTCCCACATACCGGCCGGGCGTCAAAACATGGCCGCTGGCCTTGATCTCATCGGTTGTCACCGATTTGCAGAAACCAGGAACATCCGCGTAGTCGCCCGCACCTTCCTCACCGCGCCACGAATGGTAGGTGTGTGCGATTTTGTCGACATCCTCGTCGGAAAGCTCACGGTGAATGCGATCGACAAGCGCGCCCATCTTTCGGGCGTCAATGAAGAGGGTGTGCCCGCGCCGGTCACGGAACTTCCCGTTCTTCTTGTTGCGAGCAAGGAACCACAGGCACACTGGGATTTGCGTGGTGTAGAAGAGCTGGCCCGGTAGAGCGATCATGCAGTCGACAAGGTCGCTCTCTACCATGTTTTTACGGATCTCAAGTTCCGCCGTCGTACTGGTTGACATTGACCCATTCGCCATAACAAACGCGGCAACGCCGGTCGGAGAGAGATGGTGTGCAAAGTGCTGAATCCACGCGTAGTTCGCGTTGCCTACTGGTGGCGCGCCGTACTTCCAGCGGGCGTCGTCCCGGAGGCGGTCACCGCCCCAGTCGCTCATATTGAACGGGGGATTCGCGAGGATGTGGTCCGCCTTGAGATCCTTATGCAGGTCGTTGTGGAAGCTGTCAGCGTGATGGGGGCCGAGGTTCGCGTCGATGCCCCGGATGGCGAGGTTCATCTTGGCAAGTCGCCATGTCGTTGGGTTCGACTCCTGCCCGTAGATAACGATATCGCCAACGTTTCCACCATGTTCCTCAACGAAACGCTCGGACTGGACAAACATGCCGCCCGATCCGCAGCACGGGTCAAAAACACGTCCTTTGAAGGGCTCAATCATGCGAACGAGGATCTTCACAACGCACTGCGGGGTGTAAAATTCACCCCCACCTTTTCCCTCGGCAGCGGCAAAGCGGGCGAGGAAATACTCGTAGACGCGGCCGAGGATGTCTTTTGAGCGCGAGGCGTCATCGCCAAGGCCGATCCTGCTGGTGATGTCAATCAGCTCACCGAGCCTGTGCTTGTCGAGGGCTGGCCGCGAGTAATCCTTCGGAAGTACGCCCTTCAGGCTCGGGTTCTCCCGCTCAATGGCAACCATTGCGTCATCAATAGTCTGACCGATGGTCGGTTGCTTTGCGTTGTTCTGGATGTTCTGCCAGCGGGACTGAACCGGTACCCAGAACACATTGGCAGCAGCATATTCGTCACGGTCTTCGGGATCGGTGAACTCCTCAGCCTGCTTCGCAGCCAGGTCGTCGTACTTTGCCTGGAAGGAGTCGGAGATGTACTTCAGGAAGATAAGGCCAAGCACGACGTGTTTGTACTCGGCCGCGTCCATATGGCCGCGCATCTTGTCTGCGGCCGCCCATAGCTGGGTTTCGAATCCCAGGTTGGCACCGTTGCTGTCTTTAGCCATGCGTCACCTCACAATTCTGGTTCAGGAAAATGGTCGTCGAGCAGGTCCCTGCCTTTGTTCTTCATCTCTCGGAGAATCTGTTCGATTCTCTGAAGTGCCAGCGGCGACGGGATGGAACGTCCATTCTCCCAGCGATTGATCGTTGGGAACGAAACGCCCAGCTTCGCCGCGAACTTCTCCTGTGTCAGGTCAAGTCGTGCACGCAGTTCTCTAACCAGTTTCACCCAATGCGGTTCTTTCAATGTTCTACCTCGCGAGTCTCGGTACCGGTCGAAACAAGTGGTCGCATGATATATCATGTGATGAACGAGAGCAATAAGAGAAGAGTTCTTCCGTACGGGGGTCTCTGACATGCCCGCCCCCGGAACCGACATAGGGAGCGCCGAACGGATGGCAAAGCAGAGCGGGCACACCGACGGCGGGAGCCGGAAGGAGTGAGGCCAGCCGGCCGCCGGGCGGCGGCCTTTGATGGCTGGCCGTTCTCATTGCCTGAAGTGAGGAAAGAAGCTCCCTCCGGCGGCGATGGGGCTGGGGTGCGGAGCAATTGGGTAACAGGGGATTGTTGTTTGTTACTGGACTGGTGTTGGGTAGTCAGGGGCTGGCGTGAAACCTGCCGCCAATAGGCAAGCAGGTTTCATAACAGCTTTGGGGAGAAAGGGGTGAATGGCTGCCGGAGGCAGACAGAGGGGAAAGACGGGCCGGAGGCCAAAGGCCGAAGGTGGGGCTTGCCCCTGAATAGGAGCAAAGACCGACCGCGAAGCGGCCGGTTCCGATTCTCTGCAATCTCTTGAATGCAGCGGGGGCATTCGAGCGCAGGGCGGCGCTCGCGGCCGCGAAGCGGACACGGTGCCGAACAAGCGAGATTGCCGGGTGGGCGGGGGTCGTGGTGGCCCGTAGGGACGACACGCTCACGCACACCCCGCTGCGTTCGAGGAACCCACCACGTGACTGCGGAATTCCCTTCCCCGTCTCGGGGCGGCGGGTGGGCTCTGGTCTGAGGAGCGGCAAGATACCGACACGGTTTCCGTGGCGGCATGTCGCCGCCAACGGGGGCGTGATGCGGAGTGCGTATTCTGAGCGTGCGAAGACGACACACTCCGCATCATTGCCGGGGTGCCCTGGGTGGTGGGTGGGTGTAGTTTATGGAGTTCCGCGCGATGGCGCGGATACCGCTTTCTCCTTCTTGCGCGCGATTTCCCGAGAGCCGCCTGTCGGCGGCGTGGATTTGCCCGAAGAAGCAGAAAAGTCGAGCTTCCCGGCTTGCGAAGCCGGATGCTCGACACCACGGAGTCCGTCAGGACGACCCGGCGCACAAGGCTGCGGCAAGCGTTGACGCGGTGCGTGTGTCGCATGGGGTCCGGCGTCGCCGGACACGGGAATGACAAGAGCGAAGCGTTGAGGTCGCGTAGCGACTCCGCAAGGGGCGCTGGCGCGGAACTTGGCTTCTGAGCAAGTTCCGTGAGCAGCGCGGGGTCTTCAGAGCGCGTGCAACAACCGTTTGAAGCATCGATCCGGGTTGCGCGTGCGAGGGCGGGAGCATGAACCGTGACACCTTTGGTGGCGCGGTTCATGGCCTTGGGAAGCGGGGAACGACCGTCGGCAACATCGACCACGGTCGCGCGGGCAATAGCAGGCAGGATGACAGCTCTGCTGGCGGCCTGCCTGCATAGTGCCCGAGGCGCGCAGCGCCGAGGGGGTCGGGCTACGGCTCAGGCGGGTGCTTGCCGCTCAAACCAGGTTCGGATATCGAGGAGGAGCCTCGACCAATTTCATTCAAGATAGCGATCGATCGCGGGTCGACAGGGCGCGGAGGATTGTATCAAGCACGCAGTCGAGTTGTTTGCCTACATCTTCAGCAAGAAAGCGGATCACAAAATAGCCGTGTTCCTGAAGAAGGAGGTCCTTCCGGCGGTCTCGCCTGTATGCGCTTGTGTCTTTCAAGTGATGTGGACCATCGATCTCGATAGCCAGCTTGGCGGACGAGCATAGCAGATCAACCTCCATAGTGCCCGAGCCATCAAACGAAATGGGCAAAACAGCGTTCAGAACAAACCTGCCTGACGTGCTAGTGAGTGTTTCAAGCCTGCGATACAGGAAGAGCTCTGTAGAGGAACGAGCCCGATCCTCACCGTTGGCGGCGGGATTGATGCTCCTGGCGGCGTGGACAAAGAGATTGGCCAGAGGTGTGTTGACACCGTCACGAATCAGTCTCTGAATGGAGGCTGCGTAATCCTGCTTCCATTCCGGATCAATGGGCAATGGCACATCGGGAGGCCATCCGGGAACCGCGCTTGCGGGAAGTTGTATGGTATAGCCTATAGCTTCGTAGCCCTTACACCGTCGGTCGAACATTCGAGAGAGCATAGGCTCATTCAAGTCGGCATAGTCATAGATGCGTACGGACGTCTTTTGATCATGCACGCGATGCAGCCTTCCGGCATATTGGGCGATCGTTCCGCGCCAGGAAACGGGAAAGGTGAGAAACAGGGTATCCAGCCGCGCATCATCGAATCCTTCTCCGATGTACTTGCCAGTTGCGAGCAACAAGCGCTCTTCACCGTCGGGAATCTTCGCAAGGGACTCCAACGCGGCCTGTAGCTTCTTCTTTCCCATTCCCCCTTTCAGGACAATGACGTGCTTGCAGGCTGGGAGCAGAAGTTTCTCCAGAATGCTGAGGTGTTCCGTTCGCTCGGTCAGCACGATAGGAGTGCGCGCTTCTTGCAGGGCGGCAACGACGTCATTCCGTATGAGTTGGTTCCGTTGCTCGTCACACACGAGATGTTTCATCAGCGTGACGAACTGAAGACGTTGGTCCTGCTCCATAGCGTCCGTTGTCCGAAACGCCGTGGGGCGCACCATCACGGAATGCGTAAACGGTCGAGTTTCTGAATGATGTCTGGCGTTGACGCGATACCGAACGGGACCGCACTGCATCGTGATGATGGGGTGATGGCCGTCTTTTCTGGCGATGGTGGCGGACAATCCCAGCACATATTTCGCCTTCGCCCTGCGTGCGACCTGTTCAAAGCTGGCAGCGGGAAGATGGTGACATTCATCGACGATCAAGTGGCCATAGTCTCCCACCAGGTCTTTGACAACGCCCTTTCGGACCAGGCTTTGGATGAGAGCGACGTCGATTACACCTGTTGCCTTCTTCCTGCCACCACCGATGCGTCCAATCTCTTTCGGGGAGATGTCAAGGAAAGCGGCCAGGCGGTCGATCCACTGCTCCATCAGTTGTTGGCGATGAACGAGCACGAGGGTGTTGACGCCGCGCTCGGCGATCATCTTGGCCGCAACAACGGTTTTCCCAAAGGCAGTGGTGGCCGACAAAACACCGGTATCGTAAAGAGCCAAGGCCTTGGCGGCTTCTTCCTGTTCGCTTCGCAATCGTCCCCGAAAATTGCATTTGATGACGCTTCCAGAAAATCGTTCGTCCTTCAGGACACCCTCCACCTTCAGATCCGAAAGCAACGCCAGCACATCATCCAGGCACCCTCGTGGCATGCCAATGTGGGAAGGATAGTCCTCGGCACACCCGATGATTCGCGGCTTGCCAAAGGTAGCCAACCGCATTGCCTGAGCTTTATAAAACTCGGGATTCTGAAACGCGGCGAGGCGAAGCAGGCGGTTGCGCAAACCGGGCGGCAAGTCGTTTTTGCCAATGTAGATCTCATTGCCCACCGTCAATGCAAGCGTACGGGGTAGAGGCTCATGCAAGGGTGACCGTTTCGTTCTGCGTGAAGGCGGAGCCTTCCACGGCAAATCATCTACCTCATCCTGATCCGGAAAGGCAACCCCGACGACCCTTCCCTTTCGCTCAGCCACCTGAACAAGTTGCTCAATGGTCGCGGCGTTCATTCGGTCGATTCCTGAAAGATAGGCCCACTGGTCGGCATAGGGTACATAATTCTCGTCAAGAAACAGGCTGTTGCCCTGTTCCCGCGGCTTCTTTTGAAGTGGCAAGGCGATCAAGTTGCCGAACCCGCCATTGGGTAGTGTGTCCTGATTGGGGAAGAAACGGTCATACGAATCCAGTCCGAGGTCCGGATGATGTTCCATAGTTTCGGTGAGAATGTATGAACCGAGCTTTCTGGCCAGTGTGGCGGAAACCGCCTGCGCGAAGAAGAGCCATATGTGACCGCCTTGGCCGGACCTCGATCTTTCCAGAGCGGCACCTACACCCAGGCGGCGGCATGTCGCCAGCACAGCTTCCACGTCGGACTGCCAGTCGGCTTTATCGAAATCGATGGCCAGAAAAAAGCAGGATTCGTCCCGCAGCATGGGGTAAACACCCATGACAAAATCCGCGCCTGACTGATCTCGGCCTCTGAGGTGCCAATTCACGGCATCGTCCGTGACAGCGAGGAAGCGCTGATTGGGGCAATCGGAACATTTGATCGCTGGCTTCCTACAAACTCCATGAACCCACTCATTCCCGCAGGCGGGTTGGTAACCGGATCTCCCAGTCTTGCGGCTTACGAATCGGCGTGGGTAGACATCTTCGCGGCCGCGAAAAAGCGACCGGAAGAGTTTGATCTTCTCTGTCGACCTTGATTCATTCGTCACCGCAAAAGGCATGGCTGTAGCAGGCGAGGGACTCATACAAGAGCTTACATCCCACCCCGGATGAGAACGTACACCCGCTTGGGATCGGTGGGGCCGGAACCTAACTCCGCGATGAGGCCGCGTTCTACCAATGCCTTCAATTTTGTTCGTGCGGACCTTGACGACCGTCCGATGGCTTCGGCAATGGCTCGGGTATTGAGTTGTCCTTTGTCCTGAAGGATCTTGAGAATGATTCGAGAGGTGTCGTCAATGGTGAACTCAGCCCCCCCCTGGAGGCGGAGGGTCACCCGGAAATGCGTGGCAACTTCCTCGAACTCGGGAGATGGAAGCCCATGTTCTCTGCAGCTTTCGATCATCCGGCCGACTCCGCTACCCCATTGTTCGATCAGGCGGAGTTCCTTGAATACACGGCCGATGACGCGATTCCGAAGGCGCGAAACTCCCTGTAGGATGTCCTCCACGACAAGACCGAAGGGCAGCAAGCCGGGACTTTCAATTTCGACTCGGTCGTCGAAAACGAGAACCCGGATCGGTGATCCGGTCTGACTGTAATCGGCATGAACCACAGCGTTGATGATGGCTTCCCGTACCGCCGGCAATGGAATGCTCCAATGTTCGCTTCTCTCCATGGCCTCGATGCGCATGGCTTGCGAGGCATGTCGCTGAACGAACTCGGCAGCCTCGTGTACAGCCTTGACGGGGTGGTCGCGAAATTCCCGACTATCGAGTATATGGGTCTTCGTCGAGCCCCTGAAGCGGCCCGCCTGGATCCAGGCATCCGGAAAGAAACGGTCCCGGATGTTTCCGAACAGGATCATGCCTCCGCGACTCGGTACCCGACGCCCCTGATGGTCGACGACCAGGTGCAACGATTCCAGATCTCGTTTACTGAGTTTTCGAAAGGGCGCGAACGACTCTGAAGCAGCTCTGAAGTCAATCGCTTCAGAGTCCGCCTCCGGCATGGGCTCCTCGTCATAAGCCTCCCGACGCGCTGATCGCCGCAGCTCTTCCCTCATCCCCGGATCCGCTTTGCGGTTGGATGCGCCTACCCGGAAGTACGTTCCGTCCTCAGGACCCGCAGCAACCATATAATGCGGACGCGAGTAGCTGGGATACACCTCAACGGCGATGACAGACTCTTTGCGCCAGGGAAGGACTTCGATGGCCGGCATCAGTGGTGGAGCGATACCCGTGCTGATAATGTTGGCGAGCCGCTCCTGAATATCCATAGCGTCTTTGACACCCCGCACCGCACGGGTCTTGTCCTCCACGCCGATCAGCAAAGTACCGCCGGCGGAATTTGCAAATGCCACAATCGTGCGCAAGACATGAACCGGCGAACTCAGGTCACGCTTGAACTCCAATTGCTTTCCTTCGTGCTGCTGGAGGAGGTTTATCAGATTCATAGCTATGAAACATACTCTGAAGGCGCGACGAGGTCAAGGCTTCAGAGTACGTTATCCGTAAAGACTCACCACCCCAAGATCGCACCACGCGCAAAAGGGGCAAGACTCGCAGTCACCCTCGCACCCGGTGATATGGGTGATGGTCTCCGCGTCGGTGATTTCAAACTCGGTTTCCCGCAACAGTTTGATCAGTTCGTCGTGGCGAATTCGAAGGGGGGCCTCTTCCGGATAGTCCACCGAAACGGATTGCTCGGCCAGCCGAGCGATAAAGTAGTCCCAATTCCGTGCCACAGCGTCGTCGGACAGGCTATCCGATAGCTTGGTCTGCCCTGCCTCCTTCTTCAGATCCCAGTTCAAGGGCTCCCGCTTCAGCCATCGCTCAAACCTCAACCAATCCGTGTCCGGGTCGATGTCCGGTTGTACAGGTGGAAAATCATACCCATGGGCCTCCATTTCCTTGCGTGACTCGAGGGCCCAGTAGGCCGCGACCCACTGTTCGAGCGCGCGCAGACACCGTACATCCTGTTTCGCATTCCCGCTCGACCACCAGACCAGGTTTACATCCAACCCGGCCCGGGCAAATTCTCCGATCAGTTTTTTCACTTGCGCCTTGTGTCCGCCTTGATTCTTATGTGCTTTCGCGATCATTGTTCATTCCTTTCGTTTGTCGGCCACTCCTGTGTCCAACTACCTAAGGAAATGAGCCGGCATTTTTTTGCATGTCTTTTTAAAAAATAGCGCGGGGGCGTTTCTGCATTCGGATCCTGCGTGCCTTGTAAGGCCTGACGTTCTGACACGAAGTGTTCTGTGTGACCGCTTTATGAAAAAACTGCTCGCCATGATCCAACACTTGCTCCGAGAGGGTTTGAGTCCGGAAAGAATTGCCCTTGCCGTGGCCCTGGGGCTGACCATTGGGGTGTTTCCCATCTACAGCCCCATGAGTCTGATGGTGATCTTCCTGGCCTGGTTGCTGAAGCTCAACAAACCATTGTCTCTGGCGGCGTACTATTCCATGACCTTGGTCATGCCGCTGCTGATCATTCCTTTTTTACGATTGGGGGAATGGGCAGCGCGGGCCGAAACGGCATCGATTCATCTGGTCGAACTCAGCCGGCGCTTTTCTGAGACGCCGATGGAAACGCTCCAGGAGTTTGGATGGAGTTTTGCCCATGCGATTTTCGGATGGGCGCTGATAGCTCCAATACTGACAGGCCTGCTCTACGCCCTGATTCTGCGACTCGGTCGGCGCTGGCAGGAGCGGAGCCGGGATCTGATTGAGCCGGCGCCGGAAGACGATGGATCACTTCCCGCAGAAGGGATTTGACCCCCATCATCCATCCAGCCAGTAGTCTCTGATCCATGCAATGGTTGGAGCCAAGTCCAGGTTTGACGCGAATTCAACCAGTTCCGGGATTCGCTTCCAGCCATCCATGGGGAAGGCCTGGTCCTCGGGAAATACCGGGGAAACCCGGTGATAGCGATCACCGAGGAGCTGTCGGCATTGGTAGTCGGCAATACTCATGTTGCCGGCGGTAATCAACCCGAGCAAGGGCTTCACCCACTGGGTCTGTCCCCAGTCGTGACGATCCCCCCCGATCCGCATCAGGTTGCGCCCGGTTCCCAACGACAGCAGGGCAATCTGCTCCAACGGGGCGGGCCGACGAACCGACCGGCGGTCCTGGGTCTGGGCAAGCGCCGCCATCGCGGGATTGTTGGCGACCACCCCGCCATCAATATAGCCATCGACCGACGGGAAAAAGGTGGGGGCGGCGCTGGTATACAGCGCGACACGGCAGGCCTGTTGTTCGCGGTCGCTGTCCCGCCCGGGGTAATTGTGAAAAAACTTGGGGGCCCAGCTCCGCTTCAGCGGGTCTGGGTTCCGGTTGTCCAGATCGAATGTGGAAATCAGCACCCGTCGGGAAAGATCGCCCAGGGTGGTCGTTCCGAACATCGACCGCAGTACCCGGGACAAGGGACGAAGGCTGTATTGAGCACCAACCAATGCGCCGAGGTCTCGGAGATTGTCGCGCCAGGAGTCGGCAAAGATTTCAGCACTCCGAGTTTCATACAGGTCGCGCAGCTCGCGCGGGCTCAACCCATGGGCCAGTCCAAGGGCAACGATCCCCCCGGTCGAGGTGCCTGCAAGAAGATCCGCCCGCCGTCGCCATCCCGGCACTGCATCATCCAAACGCTCCAACAGAATCAGGGTCAACACCCCGCGTATACCCCCGCCATCAAAAGACAGGACACGGTCCGGTGAAGCTGACTTTGGAGAAAGGGTTGGGCTCATGGGGGAGAAGGGTTTCAGGTGTCAGGTTACAGGTGTCAGGTTTCAGAACATCATCAATGAAATGCCGCTGAAATCCAGATAAAGGGTCGAGTCCTGATTTAAAGTTGTCACGCTGACTCATTCATTTCTGTTGTTTGTTTGCTTCTTCAACGAGGGGCGTAGCCCCCGTTGCCCCTCCTCCGGAGGAGGGGCAAAATTTCAGGCAGCCTTCCTGTGAATTTCCTCTGGTGTGCACAGCTTTAACGACCGATGCGGGCGGCGTGTGTTGTACAGCCGGACAGCCTCATCCACCGCAGTGCACAATTGAACGACACTCTGGAACCTGTAATTCAGGAAGTACTCCTGCTTGAGTATTCCGTTTACACGCTCTGCCAGCGCATTCTCGGCGCAATGATCTTCCTCGGTCATACTCACCGGCATCCCATGCTTCTGGAGCTCTTTGACGTACTCGTGAGAACAGTACTGGCAGCCGCGATCGGAATGGTGGATCGGATGAGTTCCCTCCGGAAGTTGATCGATGGCCATGGCAAGCGCTTTGAGCGTATCCTGGGTTTCCAACGTCCGCCCCACATGATAGCCAACGACCTTACGAGAGTACTTGTCGGTGATCAGACTCAGGTACAGGAAGTCTTCCCGTGTCCGAATATAGGTGATGTCGCTTACCCACACTTGATGAGGGCCTGTCAGTGTCAGATCTTTGATCTGGTTCGCAAATACTGGCAGGCTGTGTGCACTGTGTGTGGTTCGTGGAGCCTTTGGAAGTGGTTCCAGAAGAAGGGATTGATTCCTGAGTACCTCGAAAAAACGGTCGCGACCAAGCCTCACATCCTCATCTTCTAACCGCTCACGAAGCATCTTGTGTAGCTTGAGTCCACCCAGTCGTGGTTGCACCGCACGCTCAGCCTCTACCAGGTGCCTCACAAACTGTTCATCAACCTGCTTGCGCTTACGAGACGTGCGCGTCTTGTAGAAGTTCTGTCGGCTCATACCAGCGGCTTTGCATAGTTCGGCAACTGTCATCGCTGCTCCTTCCGCGAGCCCTTGCGCAGTTCGGACAGCGTCATAGCGTTCTTTTTTTTAAAGTCGTCGGGATCAACACCCATTCGATCACAGGCAACATGCAAATAGGCCTTCTCAAGGCAATGGTCGATATGTGCATCGGCTACGGCAGCCTCCAGTTCGCGAATCCGCTTCCGGGCCGCCTTTAACTCATCGTGTTCTTTCAAGGTCTCTATCCTTATCCGCTTAGGCAGCATGTCGTTGCGGCCATACTTGCGAACCCAGCCCAACACCGTCATCGCACCGCGGATACCGTACACCCTGCGCGCATGCCCGATCGATGTGTGCTTACCTCGCTCAATCTCCTCAACAACCTGACGCTTAAACGCCTCACTATAACGAATGGATTTGTTCTCCATGACCTTGATTCTCCTATGGTCATGTGACAACCTATTTCAGGATGGGACCATCGTCCCTATATCCTGACCCCCGAAACCCGACACCTGCCTGCCCGGCCAAGAGAAACCTTTTTCCTGTATCCACGCAAAAACTCTGTCATGGTACCGGCAACGCAGCGCAAGAGGTGAGGTATGTTCAAGACGGTTGGAAAAGAAGTCTGGGCGTTTGACCTGGAATGGTGTCCGGATCCGCAGGCCGGGCGGTTGCTCTATCATCTCCCGGAGGATATGCCGGACGCGGAAGTCGTTGCGGAAATGTGGGTACGCAATGGGGCAACCGAAGAGGATCCCACACCGTTTTTGAAAACGGTGCTCTGCCGGGTGGTGTCGATCGCAGCCATTCAGCGGAAGGTGAAAGGAACTGGAGAGATTGAACTCAACCTGCTTTGGCTGCCGCGGGATGTGGACGATCCCAAGCAACAAGCCGAAGCCGTGATCATCGGTAAATTTCTTCAGGCGGTGGGGCGGTTCAAGCCACAACTGGTCGGGTTTAATTCAAACAATGCTGACTTGAAAATCCTGATCCAGCGGGCTGCCGTGTTGGGTATTTCCGCCCCTGGTTTTTGCCAGCGGCCGGAAAAGCCGTGGGATGGCTTCGACTACTTTTCCCGACAAAGCGAGGCCCACATCGACATGATGGACATTCTCGGGACCTGGGGTAAGGGCGGGGTATCCCTCAACGAAATCGCCACGCTCTCCGGTATTCCGGGAAAGATGGATACCAGCGGCGAAAACGTGCCGGTGATGTGGCTCAAGGGCCAGTGGAGGGAAATCATCGAGTACAATTGCTTTGATGCCCTCACCACCTATCTGGTCTGGCTCCGCCTTGCCCACATGGCCGGACACCTGGCCCGCGAGGCTTATGGGGAAGAGCAGGAGCAGGTGCGGGAACTGATCATGACCTTGTCCGAGGATCCCTCCCACGAATACCTCACCCGCTACTTTGATGAGTGGGAAAGACTGCAACAAGCCACCGGACAGTGTCCCGGGTTGTAGGTCCAACCCCAATCGAATGAAACCTGTAATGCTTTGATACTTCCTACGAAGGACAGGAGGACAATCAATCCTTCACGTATGAGGTTTCCATGAAAAGTGTACTGCTGTTTTTATTCGCGATGGCCGGGAACACCGGATTTGCTTTCCCGGTTTTGGCGGGTGACACCCTGGAGGTGCCGGAGCGGGTCCTGTTCGATTTCCGCCGTGAGCCCGATCGGGAACGTTGGCAAGTGGAGGATGATGTCGTCATGGGCGGGCGCTCACAGGGGGACTTTTATGTCGATGGCGAGGGGAACGGTATTTTTTCCGGGGTGGTGTCGCTGGAAAATGATGGGGGCTTCTCCTCGGTGCAGGCCTATTTTGAGCCGATCGATGTATCCGCTTACCGGGTGGCCGTATTACGGGTCAAAGGAGATGGCAAGCGGTATCAGTTCCGGGTGGAGTCGGTACCGGGGGAGCGCCATTCTTACATCCACCATTTTCAGACCAGCGGGGAATGGGAAACCATCGAGATCCCTCTCGCCGATATGGTCCCGATGCATCACGGGAACCGCCTCGACTTGCCCAACTACCCGGGAAAAACCATGTCCCATGCCCGGTTTATGATTGCCAACGGACAGGCGGAGGCCTTTCGGCTGGAAATCGACCGGGTTTCCTTGCGGTAGTCAAACAACCGGACCTGACCGTGCCCAATCGCGCTCCATGTGTATCCATGGGCCAACCTTGTCCTCTGTGGTGATAATCACCGTTCTTGAGACCGAAACCCCGCCCCCCGCCCTCACCCGCGTCGATCCATGGGCAATCCGTGGTTCTCATGCGTCGCTGGCTCTCCCCCAACACAGATTGAACCAGCCTTTCAGAGGGTCCATCCTAGACAACCGGGGAAAATCCCCCTATCTTGGATGGGTTCAACGACGATTCATTTTATTGCATGGAGGACAGGACTGTGAGCGAGAACGAAAAGAAACCGGAAGAGCAGGCAACCCCAGAGACTTCAGCCGAAGTCGTGAAATCTTCAGGAAACAACGTGGAAGTATCGGGTGAGATGCTTCAGGAAGCTGTGGTCCAACTGCGGCGTCTGACCGAGCTGCGTCAAAAGGAAGCCGAACGGCAGGAGCGGGCGATCAGCCAGATGAACGCGACCATCCGGAAAAATGCCATGCTGAACCGGCTGGTGTTGTTTGCCTCTGCGCTGGTGGTTCTGGTGGTGTTCGGGCTGGCGTTCATGATCAAAACCGTCAATGTCAAACAGGAGGCCGCAGCATCCGCCATTCAGGGGGTTGAATCCACGTTATCCGCCACGGCCGCCACCGTTTCCAAATCCGCCGAACAGCAGATTGCCGCCCTCAGCACGGTGAAGACGGAGTTGACCCAGGCCAAGGATGAGCAGATCCAGATCGTCAAGGGTATGCAGGCCGAGTTGGCTTCCACCCGGGATGGGGTTTCCGAAAAAATTGAAACCACCCGGGATGAGATTATCGACGGTCTACAGGCCAGTCGGCAGGTTCAGACCGAGGTCGCGCAGAAGATCGACAGTCAACTCGAAGCGGTGCGCAGCGAGCGGGATGCGGTTCGGGAAGAAGTATTCAATGCCATCGATACCCGGTCGCGCGAATTCACCGAACGTGAATTGGCGCTGATCGCAGAGAAGGAACACATTGAAGAATTGAAGAAACTTGCCGCGCAGGAACGGCGCGATGCGATCAACGAAGCCATTGCCCGATTGAAAGCGATGAATGAAGCCCTGATGCAGGAAGCTGAGGGCCTGGCCCCCGAAGCCGCAAGCACGGAAACCTCTGAACCGGCCGTGACGGCGGAGGAAGAGGTTGAAACCGAGTCCGCGCCGGCGGTTGACACCGAAGCGGTGATTGAAAACACGGGGGATGAAGCAGTCGCAACGGAAGCGGATGTGGCCGAAGAGGGCGCGGCCGAAGAGGTGGTCGTGATTGAAGACCCGGTCCTCGTGGAAGCGGTGGAAGCGGATGTCGAGGACGCGGTGGAAGTCGCGACGGATGCCGCAGTCGAAGCGGTCGAGGAAGCGGTCGCCCCTTCGGTTGAAGTCATCGAGACAGCGGCAGACGCAGCAGCGGACGCCGGGGACGAAGCGACGGTCGAAACCCTGGAACCGGCCCAGGCACCCTGAACAGATGGTTCGTCCCGTATGAAGACGACAACCGGAGGGCGTCACGTCCTTCGGTTGTTGTTGGGGAGCCCGAGGGATGAAGCAAGATCTGGTACGGCAAAAACGGCTTTTTTTGCTGGGGATCTGCTGGCTGGGTTGGGCAGGCAGTGTTCAAGCCTTTCTGACCATTACCTGGCCGGGCCCGGCCGGTGGCCAAACCGGACAATCCGTTTGGATCGAGCAGGCGATACGGTTTTCCTCCCCGTTCGGCTTGCTCCACAGTGATCCCAGTGCAACGCTTCCCGACAATGGCGGGTCTTTTCTTCAGACTTCCTTCGGGCAGGACCCGCTGACCTTCCAGCCGACAAACGGATTGCTGATAACCCTGCTCCAGGTGGATCTGGCCGAATACAGCACCACCTTCCCGTTCCCCAAGGAAGTGGTCTTCACCGGCTACCTGAGCGGGGGGGGCACCGTTACCAATCTTTTTGTCACCGATGGAATCATCGACGGCACCGGACCGGAAACCGACTTTCAGACGTTTACCTTTTCCGCCGACTTCACCGGACTCACCCATGTCGACGTAAGCTCACCGGCCTTCAGCATGGACAATCTGGTCCTCGAGGTCATCCCGGAACCCGCGAGCGGGCTGCTCTTGATTCTGGGGGGTCTGGCCGCCTGCGGTTCCGGTCCATGGAACCGGGCCCGCCGGAAATATCAAAACCCTGATCAACCAGCCCGTTCAGGCTGACCCTGTCAGACCGGCTCGACTTCCGGAAGAGCCAACTCGAGATGCACATCCCGAAGCTGGCGGCCATCCACCGTGGAGGGCGCCCCCATCATCAAATCCATCGCCTTCTGGGTTTTCGGAAATGCGAT
>JACKMZ010000015.1 GCA_024235135.1 Gammaproteobacteria bacterium
GCCTGTCCACGACTCAGCCCTTACGGGGGGATGAACTGCGGGTCATTCGGGCCTGGTTGAAAGTGCGTGCCCGATTAGCGCCCCCCGGCCGCCATTTCTTTGTCAGCGAACGCCGTGGACCCTTAAACCGGCGCACGGTCTGGGGATTGGTACGCCGCTATGGCGAGTGGGCCGGGCTGGCGTTGCCGGCTCATCCGCACATGCTCCGCCATGCTTGTGGGTTTGCCCTGGCCGATCAGGGCGCGGATACACGCTTAATTCAGGATTACCTCGGCCATCGGAACATTCAGCATACGGTGCGTTACACGGCGGCTAATCCGGTGCGCTTCGAAAAGCTGTGGCGATAGGGTGTGACCCGTGGTTTTCATTTGGGGTTAGCATAACCAGTATCTTGCCTGAATCACCGCCATAAGTATTCTTTAAGCCACTGTTTTTCTGACTATCCTAGTCAATTTGTTTGAACTAAGACAGCGGTTGTCCGTAATCACGGAATCCGCATCCTGGATACGGATGATCGTGGCAGGTGTCGCGGTGGCTTGTGGTGGGGGTGGTGGATTTTCCATTATGATGATATAAGCCTAGATAACCCCACCGGAAAGGGTCACCCACCAACGGCGATCCTCCCGGTTTGTTGACAAGCCCGTGGCGGGTGTTCTAAAGATTAACCATCGCCGCGTGGCAATTATTCAGTTCGGAGGTACGCCATGGCCTTGGATGCTATCGACCATTTTCTGCTTGGGTATGCCGATCAGCAGAACCGCCAGTGGGCGGAACAGAAGATTTTTCGGACGCGGGAGCTGCGGGAAGACCTGGCTAAAACGGCAGCCGCGAATCAAGGTCGCAAGGCGATCATTGATGCCTTGGTCGCGGCTTACAACGCCAATGATTGGGTAACCATTGAAAACATCCTTGGCGACTACGAACGGCGGCGGGTCATCTATCAGGCGGCCTATTTCCCAACCCTGAACAGCATGATGCCCACCTGACCATTGTCATGGGTCCTTATCATTATCCATCGGCTTAACCATCGGCCCCGCCTCCTCGCCATCGGATTGACCTGTATTCGCGCCGGTCTGGGATCGCCCCCCGGCGCGGAGCGCCGTATCCACGGTTCCCTTGAACGCCCCTTCAGTCTGCCGCTGTAGATCGTGATGCTCCAACGCGGATTCCAATGCGCCGCCAATCCAGCGGAACGTAAAATCGGGCAACCGATGGATTAGCGAGAAACAGCGCAACGTCAGATCCGTGGCCAACAGGATGAACACGATCAGCAACCCGGTCACCATGATCGGCCCGGTCATGTTGCCGCTGTTGGCATTGATGGCCGCTGTCAGGAACGTGCCCGTGACCAGGGACAACAGGTAATAGCTGATCAGGGTGGCCCCGAGCAGACCGAACACCATGAGAGTGGGCCGCAATAACAGGCTGAACAGCAATAGCCAGCCGTTCATCGTCTCGGCCGTGAGGCCATTGCCATTGCGGATATGCCAGACCGCCCAGATTGGCACGGCCAACAGCGCCTCGAACACCAGCAACACCCATTGCAGGCTGGCCAATGTCCAGATGAGAAACGGCACCATCGGAATAAAGATCGCCGCCATCAAGGCAAACCCCAGCAAGGCGATGGCCACCACCCCGAGCACCAGGCCGACCATCGTCAACGGCGTGTTGGACTGACCGGTCAACATCCCGTCCAGACCTCCCAAGGCTTTCGCCAGGCGGCCCGCGCCGGTGAACAACACGGCGCCCTTGGCCGCCGCGTACAGCCCTAGAGCGCCCACGATGGCGGCAATCAGCGCATGGCCCATCCACGAGATGGCAAACAGCGGATGCACCTTGCCGAACAGCCCCTGCGCGATGGCATCGTACACCCAGCGTAAAAAGCTCCGCGACCAGTCGTCTACGGTGCTGTTGTTGGGATCGCCTTCAGTCAAGCCCAAGCCCCCGTCGCTTTCCCCCTCCTGGATCACCGCCTCCATGCGTTTGAACAAATGGCCATAGGTCTCGATGTCCGCGCGCGACAGCTTCTCCCAAATCCGGATCGGATACGGCTCGGGCACATTGAGGGCCATCTTGTTCATATACTCAGTGAGTGCGATCAATCGGTAAAACCAGCTCCCCGCCGTAAACCAGCCTTCGTTCTTGGCGGTGGCGCTGAACTCGCTGAAGGCCCGTTCCCCCAGTTCGTTCACCACGCCCTTGAGCAGGCTTTTCAGTTCCTGCACATAGCGTTCGGCTTCGGCGTCCACCGCACTCAGGCAACGGCCCCCGCTGAGTGATCCTGTGGTGACGTTCACACACTCACCCAGGTCGCCCTCGCCTTCGAAAATCTTCTGCGCCAGCGGTTTGAGTCGCTGGCGTAGATGCAGCGCGCTGATCTCATGGGCATTCATCATCGCCACCCCGGCCATGCGCTGGGTTTCCGTGGCAAAGCCCAGCAGGTTTCTCAGCCAGTCCCAGAAACTGTCGAGCAGCCCCACGCCGGCGAGGCTTTTCTCCACCCGGATGTCCTGATGCGGTTCGCGGATCACAAACCCGCCACAAGCCGCCGGCCCGAGATAATTCACGGAAAAGCGGGTATAGCGTTCGGTCACCACCCCCACTTCGCCGGGATCGGTTTCGTAGAGCACCTGATACTTGGAATCCCCCAGAGCCGGAATGTCGTTGATGATCATCTCACACAGGTTGGAGGCCAACATCGCCACGGCCAGTTGCCGCGCTTCAGGCGGCGGCGGCTCCTGATACAGCGTCATGTTCTGAAAGCGATCGATGCCTTTCTCCCAGACCGCATCGGCCAAACCCGCGCCACCCAACGCGACCCACAGCACCCCCAGTTGCGCCAGGCAATACCCGTTGACCATCGGCAACAACATCGCGATGGACAGAAACAGGCGAACCGGCGTCCAGGCAGTCGACCGCTCCCGCCCCAGGGCTTCCCCCTCATGCGCGGTATCCAGCATCGAGGCGATGGTCTTCGCAAACACCAAAATCCCCAGGACCAGCAACAAAAATCCGTTGAAGATCCCGAACAGCTCCCCGAACGAGCCGTCATCGCTGGCGCTCAGCGTGTTGGAGAAGCGCAGCTTGTCGATGACCGAACCGAAGATGTGACGCAGCAAGGCCACGCTCAGGTCGCCCTCCGTGGGTTCCAGTTGCTCAGTCTGGGCGAACCCGACCAGTGGCGCCCACAACAGCAGGGCGAACAGCGACAGACGGCGGGGGTGAATCGTTTTGAGCCACATGGGAAGCCCTCCTCAAAAACTGGGGCCGAGAAAATTACGGTTGATAATCGTCTGGAAGGGTGGGGGGCCACCAGGCCAGGGGACGACGAATAAAAAGGGCGAACGCCCCCAGCCTGCGCTGGCGAATCGACCCGCAGCGGTAGGCCGACGGCAGGCCAACGGCGAGAAAAAGTAGCAACGCACCGAGGCTGGCGGACGTTCCGCCTGGATCGCCCAGACCCAAGCGGTATCCGCCCATCAGACCGCTGAGCGCGGCGGCCCCGAGCATTAAACGCGCGACACGGGCGTGTTCCCGATAACGCCGCTGCAGCCAGGCTGGCGGCCAGCGATAGCGGGCCATCGCCTCCGCCCAACCGCGCACCGCGATGGGGTCGGACGCGGGATCATCCGTGCTCAGGAGATCGCCGAGATGGGCCTTGCACTGCTGGCGCAGGGCTTGGCCGGTGCGGTCGCCACGGGCTAAATCCCGCATGCGCCCCGCCCCATAACCGCGCAAGGTCCGCCACAGGCGCGTGCGGCGATGGGCGGGCGGCGCAACAACGGCCTTTTTTGGCACTTTCATTGTAATGTGTTATACAAGTGTTATTAGGTTAATGCTAGCTAGTCTATCAGAGTTTTTTCAGCCCACACGAGTGTCCGTCATGGTTATCCGCCGTCATGGTGTTTTCTGGCTCCGGATCGTTGCTCTGGGGTGGCTGATGTCAGCGACCTCCCCGGCGCTGGCGATCTGCGATATGTGCGTGGTGCGCGCTATCAATGCCCACCGGGCGGCGATGGTCCAAGAATTCGCCAAATTGCGGCAGCACATTTCCTCGGAGATTAAAACCGTGCGTCAGTCCGTGGCCCAGGTCGAGAAGGATTCCCTGCGCGCCCAGGCGGACATCGGTTATCAGCTTCCCGCCGGCGGTTGCGAGTCCGCCACGGCCGGCGATAGCGCGGGTCCGGCGCGGGATCGCGTGGAATCGTACCTGCGCGCCTTCAACCACCTGCGTCGGGAAGAACGCACCGGCGCGGCGGCGACCCAGGCGCTGTTCGCAGCCCAGGTCGAACATTACTGCACGGAGGACGACGTCGGCTCGCACGGCTGCACGGCGGTTGGGGATCGCCCCGACGCGCCGTTTCAGACGGAGACCCTGTTATCCGGCTCGGGCCTCGGCGAGGAGGTCGATCCCACCCACCCGAATACGTTCCTACCCGAGGTGCTGAGCTTCGACGATGACCGGATTACCGATGCCCGGCGTTTCATCGACAACGCCGTCGATCCCCTGCCCATTGATGACATCGATGAAAAGTTGCGGGAAACCCCCGCCGGCAAGTCGTTCTGGCTCCATCGCAAACTGTACGAAGGCCGGCTATCGGCCAGCCGATATAGTTTCAATCACGCCTTGGCCTGGCGGGCGCCCGCCGCCGCGCTGAAAGGTTGGTTATTGCAGGTCTGGGAGGAATCCAAGGCTACCGAGCACCGGGAGGCGCTGATTGAGCAACTGCCCGAGCAGATTTCCTACCTGGAGATGCTGAAAACCGAAGTGGACCGGCGCTACGCCTCGCCGCAGTGGTATGCCGGCATCGCCGGTAATCACTCCTCGGCGAATCTGAGGGAACTGGTCTACATGCAGGCGCTGGCCCTGAATCTGAGCTATCTGCAACTGCGTCAGGGCGAGCGCATTGAGCTACTGCTGGCGCGCCTGAATGTCGGCGGCGCACAGGACCAGGAACGCACCGATCTGCAAACCGAGCGGGCCGCCGCCGTCAATCGGGTGAAACCCGAAACCGCCGGCGATACAGCGACCTCCTCCACCCCAGTCAATACGGGAGCCACGCCATGACTTTGCCATTGAAGCCGGAACAACTGGGGACGTGGGTGGCCCACCTGCCGCCCAGCAAGACCCCCTTGCCCGAGCCACCCGCCCGTTCCATCGCGGCGCTTCGCCAGCAATCGACCGGGACCGCGAGCGATTCGTTGGCACGGCCCGGCGGCGACGCCGGCGAACAGGCGTGGCGCGACCACGAGGCCCAGGCTCGCCAGCCACTGAAGGTGCGTCTAGCGACGGCCAAACTCCACACCGGCTTGATCGTGGCGGCTATCAGCCAGGTCGGTACGGCTCCACCGGAAACGGTTCCGTCCTTTGTCGAACGCGCCAGCCGGTGGCTGGAGGACACGACGGCCCAGTTCGCCCAGGGTTCACCCGTGCGCTCGAACTACCACCGCTACGAGCTGGCCCGCGTCCTGGTCAACGCCCTGGAACGGCGGCCCACCCTGGTCGATGAAATCGCCCCGGAACAGATGGGCCAGTGGTTCGCCCAGGAGCCGCCCCATTTGCCGACGGACGCCCCCGCCGCATCGGCCTGGCAGTCCCTCGATCCGGCAACCGAGTGGCGGATGGCCTGGGCGCGGGCGCTGACCCGCGTGCTGGAGGCGGCCATTCAAGCGCCGTTCAATCGCGAACCCTCGGCTTTGCTGGACGATGCCAAGGCGGCCCTTACAACCGAGGTGGAACGCCAGAGCACACAAGCCGAACGAGAGGAACCGGCTCTTCCGGAGGGGGCCTTGCGCATCATCCGGCTGCACGCGCTGAAATCGGCCAGCCAGCTTTATGCGGCTACTCTGCGGCAGGTGTACCACGAATCGGCGCGGGCGATTCAGCAGTATCAGGATCTGATCGACCAAGGCAAAACCGCCGAAGCCGATCAATGCGCCCTGGATTATCAGGCCCGCCATCTCGGCTATGTCGGCGTGCCCCATCATTTTCAGGAGAATACGGCGTTACAGGAGCGCCTGGCCACGGCGGCGGCCGCTCCGGCCTCGCCCACCGCGTCCGATCCGTCCCCCACCGACACAGCCCGTGCCAGCGGCCTGGCTCCCTCATGATATTTTTTATTATGTCAGAACACAGTATTGAAGAAATGACCGAACGCTTGCTGGAGCCGATAACGGTCTTAGCCGAGGCATTGGATGCCTCCGGTTTTTCCGAGGACTGGCTGGGACCGGCCACGGACCCCAGCGCCGTGGCTGCTCTGCCCGCCTCCCTGCAAACCGCCGTGGCGGCGTATCTGGCCACGGTGCCCGGCTATCCCGATGATCGTGTCAGGCTCGCGGAAGAACACCGCGTGCGTCTGGATCTGTTCCGGGGCGATGCCGAGCTGATTCCCGAGGAAGACATTCTGGAGCTGGGGCTTTCCCTTGACGACAGTGGCGATGGCTAGCGTCAGCGACCCCCGGACAGCCGCGCTGGCGGCTATGCAGCAAGCCGGCTGCGCACCGGCGCGGCCGGAGGTCATCGTGTTCGACGGGCAACTGCACCGCTTTCAGGTCGAAGGCGACAAGAAGGGCCGCCGGAATGGGTGGTACGTGTTTTACGGGGATGGCGTCCCGGCGGGCCGATTCGGCTCGTGGAAGACCGGCCACTCGGAAAGCTGGTGCGCCGGCGCCGATCCGGCGCTCGGTCCCGCCGAACGGCAAGCTTGGGAACGCCAGTTGGCCGCCGCGCAGGCCCGCCGGCGACAAATCGAACAAGCCCAACAGGCCGCCGCCCGCCAGCGGGCCGCCCAGCTTTGGCAACAGACCCGTTATCGCGTGGATGCCCAGCATCCGTACCTGCTGAGCAAACAGATTCCGGCCCTGGGTGTGCGCCAGCTTGGTTCTCTGCTCGTCGTGCCGGTCAGCGACATTCAAGGCGGATTACACGGCCTACAGTTCATCGCCCCGGATGGCGGCAAGCGATTCCTTACCCACGGCGCGACCGAGGGCCATTGTCATGTATTGGGTTCACTCGCCGGTGCGCCTTCGATCCTGATCTGTGAAGGGTACGCGACGGCCGTCAGCTTGCGCCAGGCCAGTGGCCTACCCGTGGTGCTGGCTTTCAACGCGGGCAACCTATTGCCGGTCGCCCGGCAGATACACCGCCATTTTCCGACCGCGCATTTGTTGTTCGCCGCTGACGATGACCGGAATACATTCGGCAATCCCGGCCGAACCTTGGCCGAACAGGCCGCGCAAGCGGTGGCCGGGCGAGTAATCTGGCCGGATTTCTCGGGACTGGATATCCGCTCCAATCCCACCGATTTCAACGATCTCCAGGTACTGGGCGGCCGGGCGCGACTCAAGGCCCAGTTAGCGCGAGCCCTGGGCCGTCCTTCCCATACCTCCCGCCAGGCGGTAAGTGAAGCGGCCACGCTGTACCACCGCCTGCCGCAACGAGACAGCGCCATGCGTTCAACCACGAAACGATCCGCCCACGGCGGCCACCCCCGCAAGAACACCTATCAGGCCGTCACTGACCGGATTATCGAACTCATCGAGCGGGGAACCGTCCCCTGGCAATACCCCTGGGATCGTGCCAGACGGGGTTGTCCGTCGATTTCCGGTTTGCCGGTCAATGCGGTCACCGGGAAAGCCTATCGGGGTATTAACGTGATGTTGTTGTTGGCCGCCGGGTTGGATTCCCGTGATCCCGGCGATCCCCGCTGGTGCGGTTTCCAGCAGGCGAAATCGAAAGGCTGGAAAGTGAAGGCCGGGGAGCATGGGACGACCATCGTGTTTTTCAAATCCCGCATGACCGACGATGACCCGCTAGTCAAGGAACCCGATCCGTTCAGGATCGCGGACGAGAGCGACCGGCCCGTGAAAACGGGATTTCCCCTGTTGCGGAGCCACACGGTGTTTCATGCGTCCCAGATCGAGGGGATTCCTCCGCTGGAAACGCTGGATGCGGATGAGGGAGAAGCCTTGGTCGATCACGATTGGCAATCCGATGAGGACCTGGAAGACCTTATTCGGCGCACCGGCGCGGTGATCCACCACGGCGGCGACGAGGCTTTTTACACGCGCGTCCAAGATTTCATTCAGTTGCCGCCGTGCGAGCGGTTTCACGATAGCACCGGTTATTTCGGGACGGCATTCCACGAACTAGGCCACTGGACAGGCCATGAAAGCCGTTTGAATCGGCCGCCGATTCTCAAAAAAGATAGGGCCGGCTATGCGCGCGAGGAACTGCGGGCGGAGCTGGCCAGTGCCTTTATCGGCGCGGAGTTAGGGATACATCACGATCTGGAAAGCCATGCCGGTTATCTGGATCATTATCTGGATATTTTGCGCAGCGATCCGAAAGAGATTTTCCGGGCCGCCAGGGAGGCTCAGGGCATGGCCGATCTGATCATGGATCGCCATCCGCTTTGGCAGTTGCAAGACGGGATTTGCGTGCAGCGGGTCGATCCGGTCACTGACACCGGAGCGCCGCGTCCCAGCGACCCGACGCTAACCCAGCCAATCGGAACCTCAGCCTCGGCCGATCCACCCGCACCTGTCGAAACCCCAACGGCCGCCGTGCCCACGGCGCACCCCTTCGCTTGGATCGCCTCGGCGCTGGAGGAGGTCCGCCACGCGGGCGACGACGACAGCACCTTGGGACGACTCTCCCGGCGTATCGACGCGGCCTTTATCGCGGACGTCGCGGTTCCCCAATCCACGGTCGAGTCACCCGCGCGTCAGGCGCCAGGCCCGACGCCGAACGGTTGAGGCCCGCCCATGGACAGACGGACTTTTTTGCAAGCCGGACTCGCCGGCCTGATTGGCGCGGGCGGAATCGGGAGTGGCTGGGCCCAGGCCACGCCCGAGGCTATCCCGAAACGGATATTGTGGGTCAACCGGGCGCAGACTAAGGAAGAAGGACGGGTGTTGTATTACCAGGACCAGAACTTGGTTCAGGACGGCTATTACCTGCTCTGCTATCTGCTGCGGGACGTCCAGGCCGAACAGATTACCCGCATGGACCTGAAGTTAATTGACCTGTTGTTTGCTATGCAAGCCTGGATGCGCACCTGCGGCATCCGCCAGCCGTTGCAGATCCACAGCGGTTATCGGACCGCCCAGACCCACGCCCACACCGAAGGCGCGGCTCCCTGTTCCCAGCATTTATCCGGTAAGGCCGTGGATTTGCGGGTGGACGGTATTCCCCCGGCCGTGTTGGCGAAACTGGCGGTGCGGTTCAAAGCGGGCGGGGTCGGCGTCTATCCCCATTTCGTCCACGTGGATACCGGCCCGGTGCGGGTTTGGAAGGGTTGAGGCGGCCATCCGCTTAAACAACGCTTTGTCTTTATCCTTCCTCGCTCCATGTGATATAAAACAACACATGATAGGATTCTTAGTAGATGTTTATATATCAATGGCTCGACCCCAACGTGAAATAGCCCACGATCTCCTCGCGGTGCAGGGGATTCTGCGCCTGGCGGAACTCAGAAATGCCGGCGTGACCGCCGCAACGGTCAGCCGCATGGAGAAGGATGGCGAGGTGATCCGCCTCGCGCGCGGGCTCTACCAACTTCCTAATGCAGAACTCGACGCACATCACAGCCTTGCCGAAGCGGCCAAGCGCTACCCCAAGGGCGTAATTTGCCTGGTCTCGGCGCTGGCCTTTCATGGCATAACAGACCAGCTTCCGAAGAAGGTCTGGATGGCGATTGGCCGGAATGACTGGACACCGAAGCCCAGTGACATGCTGATCCGCGTGCTGCGCTTCTCGGACGATCTCCTTGCAGACAGCATCGAGACGCATGCAATTGAAGGCGTCTCGGTCAAGGTGTTCGGTGTAGCGAAAACCGTTGCTGACTGCTTTCGGCATCGCGGCAAGATCGGTCTGCCCATCGCGCTCGAAGGACTGCGGGAAGCCCTGCGCCAACGTAGAGCGACGCCGGCCGAGATCGCCAGGGCGGCGAATACAGGGAGGGTCGGCACCGTAATCCGTCCCTATCTGGAGGCGCTCACCGTCCATGGCTAAGGAGATTAAAAATCTCGGCGCCTCGGTGCGCGCGCGGCTTCTAAAACTTTCCAAGGCGAACCGGCAGAGTTTCGATCTCGTGCTCACGCGCTTCGCGCTGGAACGCCTGCTATTCCGGCTCAGCCAGTCACCCCATGCCGACCGCTTCGTGCTGAAAGGCGCCATGCTGATGATGACCTGGTTCGACGAGCCACACCGTGGAACGCGCGATCTCGATCTGCTGGGTTTTGGCGACCCAAGTGAAGACGCAATGCTTACGACCTTCAGAGACATCCTCACTCAGGATATTGAGGATGGCTTTGTATTCGCCCCGGATACACTGCGTGCCGACCGTATCCGCGAAGAGATTGAGTATGGCGGCCTACGGCTACGCGCCATCGCGTCAGTTGGCGGCGCACGGGTCAATCTCACTATCGACATCGGCTTTGGTGATGCGTTGGACCCTGGAGCCGAGATCATCGACTATCCGGTCATGCTTGATCTTCCCGCTCCAAGGCTGCGCGCCTATGCGCGGGAGACGGTCATCGCTGAAAAGTTCCAGGCGATGGTAGCACTGGGCCGTGCGAACAGCCGAGTCAAGGACTTCTACGACATTTGGATTCTCAGCCGGTCATGCAGTTTCGATGGTGACAGGCTTGCGCAGGCAATCGCTGCAACTTTCGCACGGCGTGAAACACCGATCCCGACGCAACCGCCTGATGCGCTTACGCCAGCATTCGCAACGGATACACAGAAGCAACAGCAGTGGCGCGCCTTCGTCGAAGACATTGCAGGTGATACACGGCCTTTCGTACAAGTTCTCGACGACTTGGCTGTTTTTCTAATGCCACACGCCAATCGGGCAAACGAACTGTCAATCCCGGTAGTCCCCGCCCCGGCACCGGCCGATCCGCCCGCGCCTGTCGAACCCCCAACGGCCGCCGTGCCCACGGCGCACCCCTTCGCTTGGATCGCCTCGGCGCTGGAGGAGGTCCGCCACGCGGGCGACGATGACAGCACCTTGGGACGACTCTCCCGGCGTATCGACGCGGCCTTTATCGCGGATACCGCGGTTCCCCAATCCACCGCCAAGTCGTCCGCGCGCCAGCAGACTAAAGGCCCGACGCCGAATGGTTGAGGAAATCCCCATACGCAGACGGACTTTTTTGCAAGCGGGGTTCGCCGGCCTGATCGGTGCCAGCGAAATCGGGAGCGGCATGGCCCAGGCCACGCCCGAGGCTATCCCGAAACGCGTATTGTGGGTTTACCGGGCGCAGACTAAGGAAGAAGGGCGAGTGTTGTATTGCCAGGACCAAGCCGTGCTCAAGGAAGGCTATTACCCCCTCTATGTCACCATAAAGTTGAGCCAGTAGACTGAAAGATAACATCGATTTGAGGGCGGAGAGGAGCCTGAATGATGCCGAAACCGCACACGCCTTCCCCCTGAAGAAATCCAACCGGATGGGCACTTGGAAAAACGCGCGGTGAGCGTTTAGCGTAGCATACAAGTTATCCATCCTGCAGCAGGCAGAGGCGTGCCGACACGGTGAACTGGGTAAGCGGCTGCGGAGAGAAAAACTGTATTCCAATCAGGTAAGCGTTCACGGTAAGAAGTAAAGATTTAGCGCACCCCCTCGGCCCGACAGCCAGGTTCAGGTTGAGGTAATTCGGGGGCTCGTGGCGCACCGGATCAAGGGCGCCCCTCACCGTACAAACCGCCCATCATGAAACACCACGATCCGCCGCAGCGGATCAACGGCCCGGACGGTGCCCAAAACCTTCAGGCGCTCCCCGGCAGTCACGGTAATTGCGTTGCCCTTGGGCGTCCGCAGCCAGGCCCGCTCACCGCTGATCGCGGTCACCTTCCAACCGGCGACCGGCGCACCACTGGGCTGGGCATTCCCCTCGAACGCGGCTTTCCCCCGTTTCAAACGGGCTTCCAGATCCTGCACGGTCAAGGTCAGGGTCGCCACTTGCTGACGGGCCGCCGTCAGTTCCTGCTGAACCCGCTGTTGATAAGCACCGGTCTGTTGGCGTTCCTGCTGGGCCTGTTGATCCAAGCTCCAGATCGCCCGTTGTTGCTCAAGCAAGAGCTTGGCTAGCTGCCCCATCTGCTCCTGGATTGCCCCCAGTCGTTTCAGGGTCTCGGAGTCCAGGTCGGTGATGAAATCGTAGTTCTCGCCGTCGCGGATCGAGAACGCGGGGAGTTCCGACGGGGGCGGGCGGGGCGGCTGATCGCGGATTTCGACATTCGCCGGCGCGTGGCGGACCGGCGGATCGCCAGCGGTTTGGCGAGGGGTGGGGGCCGCCGTGGCCGATTCCAGACGGCTGAGGCTGGCCTGTTGCACGGGTTGCCTAAACAAAAGGCGAATATCGAAAATTCCCAGTACATTCAGAATCGCATTCAACCCGAAAAATAGGACGCCCGCCAGGGCGACCCACCCAACGAGAGTCTGGACTTTGTTCTTACGGGCCTCCGGGGCAGGCGTTTTTTCCGGCGGCGTGGATTCATCCGGGGCGGGATTATCGGCAGACATGGCGATTACTTTAGTTAGCGGTAGGAAACACGGGACTCACCGGCACGCCGTCGGGGAACGTCGTGGAACGTTGAGTCGGGTGGCTGGGGGTCCGCTGGAGGGCCGGTGCGGCTGACGACGCGGCGGTCGCGGTATTCTCCTGCTCGACTGTCGGCGCCACGATCAACACGCCCAGGCCCGTGCCGGCCTCCACGCTAATCGTGTTCGGGCGCTGGTAATTCTCCTGTACCGCGTCGGCCAAACGCTCGCCGACCGTGCCTAGCGCCTCACGGGCGATTGCTTCGTTATCGATATTACCGTTGCCGACCGTGACCACATTGCCCAGCGGCCCGACCGTGGTGGTGCTGTTGCTGTAACGCACCGCGTTGCCATACCCCTCCAGAAAGCTCGCCGCGATCAACGAGCCCCAGCGGGACAGATAATGATGGTCCACCCCCGTAGCCAAGGCCGTGCGGGCGGTGTCCAGATCGATGGCATACCCCTGAATGTTATGGGTGACCCGATCCGGGGTGGTCAGATAATTGAACGAGACCAGCACCCGTTCCGGACGGCTACCCGTAACGGGCGGAAAGTTTTTCAACATCCCGAGCAGAATCGCGCCCTTGAAGCGTTCACCCGTTACCTTGGCGCGCACCGGTCCCGGTTCGTCGCTGTTAATGGCCGTTTGCAAGACGGCATAGAGAATATCGCCAGGTTGCAGCGCGCCGCTACGATCTTGCGGGATCACCGGCGTGGCTTGATCGGGGCTTGACTCGGCCGCCGCCTGTTCACGGCGACCCCGCACATCCTCGAAGGTTGTCATCCGGGTCGGCTTGGGATTGAAGCGTTGTTCGCGGAACTGCACCAGCTCCTTGGCCTGTTGCTGCATGGCGCGGGCCATTTCGGCAATCCGCCGATCCGGATCGGATGACCGGGGCGCGGCATTACGAGAAGGCGGCGGCGTCGCCGGGGTGGGGGCGGGTACGGTCGCCGGCGAACGCGGCGGTCCCTCGCCACCCGCCAGACTTTCCAGCGTCGGGGGCGAGGGCACGGCGCTGGCGCCCTGTTGCTCGGCTACATCCGCCCGCGAGTGGTTGGCCATCCCTTGCAGGCGGCCGTACTCCGCTGTCTGCCGGCCTCCCGGCACCGAGTCCACCGGCTGCACGCCGGGCGCGCGGGCTTGGCTATCGACCGGAATATCCGGTTTCCAGTTCAACCACACGTAGAAACCCACGACAGCGGCGATACCGCCGACCAGGATCAACGCCTGTTTATTCGGCCAGGTCATGACTTACTCCTGCACCACGGCTTCGGTCATCTGCCCGTTGTAACTGACCAGCAGCACGGGGACATGAGGGAGCTTGTAGGCATGCAAACCGCTCGGCTGGTTGGCGCGCTGGCTGTACTCCGGGCTGTACACTTCCGCGACCGTGCGCAGATACAGATCGTTGCCCACCCGCCAGGCCATCGCTTCCGGTTCGATGCCCGTGACATCGATACGCACGGCCGACGCCACGGGCGGCAGGCCATTCAAGACGTTGAGCAACGCGGTTTCGATACTCCGAGGACTCATGGCCTGATACTCGGGTTCGGCATTGGGACCGGCCAAGGGCAGCTTGAACTCCTTGCGGGCATCGACCACGGCTTGCCCCAGAGCCAGGGTCAACACAATGGGCGTTTCCAGTCCCTTGAGCGTCACCACCAGATTGCCCGCGCCGGCGCTGGCCACGGGCTGCACGACTAAAACGCTGGGTAAATCCTCCTTGTTACCCGACGTGGTGCTGGCCGAGACATCGAATAGCCCCGGATTGAACCCCTGATAGGCGGTGATGGGCCAGGCCCGGCCAGTGCGATCGGTAAAGACGATACTGGCGCCATAGCCCTGCGCGACCCGCACCACGGGCGGCCGCGTGGCCTCCAGTTGCAACGGCTCGGCATTCATCACCGTTTCCGGCGGGGTATTCATGGACGACAGGCTTTCCGTGGTTGCCAGCGATTCAATCAGGGTCTGCAACTGACCGGGTGTGAGCGGCATCAACTGATCTTCGGTCTGCTCGAACGCCTGATCGCGGATAGCCTCGCGCTGGGCTTGGTGGCCCGGCTGGGTGGTCCCCTCGGGCGTTTCCAAAGGGGGTGGGGGCTGAACCGTGGCGTTCTGACTGTGAGCCGGAACCGTTCCGGCCCACAGCAGTACCGTTAAGAGGGCTGTGTAACGCGGTTTCATGGGCGGTCCCCCGCGACACGAGTAATCATTTGGTGAATCGCGTAACCCCGCGCCAGCTCATGCGTAGGAATCCGCACGATCAGGACTTCCACGACATTTCGTTGCGGTTGGCTCACGCTAGAAGCCCCTTGGTAACTGATCTGGATCGGAACCTCAACGCGCCAGGCGTAGCGATTGCCCAGCACCCCTTGATTGGTGATGATCGGGGGTGCGGTCGCCACCACCTGCGTTACCAATCGGCGCTTTTGAACCGCTTCCAATACGCCCGCCTCATCGAGCGCCGCCAGGTGGCTCTTGAACCCCTGCGCGGTGAACAGCTCACGCATCTGTGAAAGCTGCTGGCGGTAATGCACGTAATCCAGGGAATACGCCTGCGTCACCGCTTGGGCCGCCCAAGTGAGCAGCACCTCGTTGGGAACATACGGCTCGCTGATCGGCGCCAGCGGAATCAGCCGGCCATCGCTGGTGGTGGCGAAGTATTCCGGAGGGGTGGGATGCCAGGCGACCCACACATGGCCCACCACGCTGAGCAACAAAGCCACGCCCAACACGCCGTTACCGAACACCGACCAGTGCAGTTTCAAACGGTAATCGTCGAGCAGATTGTGCACCGCGCCCGCCCCCCGTAAACCGCTGGGCGGAGTGGCGGTGATGTTAGAAACAGAATCGGCCATACGTTCGCCTCAATTTCAATCCGTGCTATCCTTATTTCCTAATATATAGGTTATAGATATTTTACTAAATAATTCTAATCCGCACGTCGGTTTTTTTACCTCCAGGGGGAGCGTTGCATGAACCCCGATGATTTCCAGGCCGCTTGGGCCGTCTTACAGCGCCTGCCTCAGGCGCCTCACTGCGCGGAGCGTATGCAAACGTGGCTGACCACGGTTGCCGAGCGCCAGGCGCAGGGCACGCTCGGTGGGCTGAGTCTGGCCCAGCACTTGAGGCGATTAAGCGGGATTGGCGCTAGCGAGATTGGGGTGTTGGTGGGCGAACGGCGGGGCCTATACCAACCATTCAGTACCGCACGGGAGGTCGTCGCGCAAAAGCTGCTGTTCGATCCCCCCGAACCCGACAATGCCCATCTACGCCGGGGCGCCTTGATGGAACCGATGATTCGTCAGGAGTTTCTGCGGCTGAGCGGGGCGACCCCGCGCCCGGACTTGTTGCAGAAGGTGGTTGAGACCTCGGCGCAGTGGGACTGGATGCAGGCCACCCCGGACGAACTGGTGGTCCTAGACGGCCGCTTGGGAATCATTGATTACAAATCGCCGGCCCAGCCGATTAACGACGCGCCGCTGGAATACGCCTGCCAACTCCACCAAATCGGCCTGTTGGCCCAACACGCCGGCTTGCCGGTGGCTTTCCGGGCGCTAGTCGCTTGGAATAGCGAGACCTGGCGACCTGAAGTCTTGCCTTGTCCGCACGATCCGGCCCTGGAGCAGGAGATCGTCGAAGCGGGCAACCACTACTGGTACAACCATATTCTGACCGGAGAACTCCCCCCTTGGCCGACCGTTGAGCGCCTGGATCTGGGTTTGGCCGATCTGCCGCAAGCGGCCAAGGCCGAGATTGAGGCGTTATCCAACCGCTGGCTCCGGCTCGATCTGTTGGCCAAGGAGGCCGCCACGCTGGTCGATGACGCGCGGCAACGGTTAATCGACACCTGTCAGATCCACGGCTTGGGGCAAACCGTGGCAACGGGGGCGGTCAAGATCACCCCCAAACCCGTTTGGGATGAGGAGGCCATTGCGCTGCGTCTGACGGACGCCGAACGCGCGGCCTTCTCCAAACCGCGTTGGGATACCGACAGCCTGTTGCAACAGGTTAGGGAACTCGGCGGCGATCCCTCGCCGGCGCGCCGCGCCGAAGGGAGTTTGAGGCTGGAGGAAGCCGCCCAATGGCTGATTCGGGAGCGCGGCATTCCGCCGGAACACCTGCAACAGGTGGAATTTCGCACGGCGATTTCCCGACGCCAGGCCGATCAACCCCTGGTCGAGCCGGTTCGGACCCGTGCGGGGGCGACGGCTTTCCAATTCGGCGCGGGCCCTTAATCCCCGTTGCGTATTTCCCAATTTTTTTGTCACAGGACTCCATGTTATGCCTAATTTTATAAATAGACTGCGCGAGGATTCCAATGCCGTCCAGCACGGCGCTCAGGCGAAACCGCTGCGGGCGCACAGCTCGTGCGAGATCGTGATGCAACTGGAATCCACGCCGGAAACGGCAAACGGTCAGTTGCGGTTTCAGGGCACGGCCCTGTTTAACGGCCCGCATACAGCGGCGGGTCAAACCGATACGTATGTCGTCCGCCCGGAGCGGATCAAGGAGTGCCTGGACAACCTAAATAAAGGGGCGGGGTCCGGTCCCGGTTCCCGGCTGGTATTCGGCAATGCCTGGCGGGACGAGGCTAGCGACACAATCAGTGTCGGTTGGGTGACCACGGCCATTTCCGCGCAGAAGCAACAGACCGGCTTAAACGGCCATCAACGGCGGCGGATTGAAGAAGCCTATGCGCAGATGCCGGTGCTGGAGTTCACCAACGTGAACGCGGGGCGCGGTGAGCCCACTCGGATTCGTTGGCCGTTAGGTCTGGACAGCATTGAGACGCGGGTGAACACGGGCGGGAAATGGGAGGCCGTCACCTTCGCGCGTCCATGGCTGGCCGGAAAACTCGCGGAGGCTTGGGAGGCCCGCGCTCAGGAAAAGGTATCGATTAATCTGCGTTTGCCGGTGCTGTATCCCGATCAGGCGGTGGCGGTCCAGGATCTCGTGTCGGCGAAGGCGGGCTTGATGAAGTTGTTGGGGGAGAACCCCTACCGCAGCGTCTTGACCCGTCTGAGCGACGAGGACACCGTGGAATCCCGCTGGCAACCGCTGATGCGGGGGACTGATCCGGCGGCCTGGGCGGACCGGCTCCTGGCCCGGACGCCGGGTTTCGATGCGCAGGGTCAGCCCGTCGCCGATCCCCATACCGGTGAGCAGGTGAGGGTCGATGCTTTTTCGTTGATACCGGGTATCGACAATCGGCTGTTGTTGAACGCCGCGCAGGCGGGACAGGTCAGCCTGGAGTTTCTGCCCAGGGAATCACTGTTGGTGGCGACCAAGAAAGCGCCGGGCCTGGCCCACGACGTCAACGGCATTCTTCAGGCTGATAGTAATACCCAGTTGCACAAGATTGCCTTTGCTTTCGGAACCGATCCCACGGCCGTGGCGCGGGTGGCCTTGGTACTTCAGGAAACGGAGGATCAATCGCGTACTTACGTGGTCGCCGGTCCGCACCGTCTGGAACCGGGACCGACGTTCTCCGTGAACTCCGTGCCGAGTGCCCATATCCAGTGGCATTCAGCACCCGCACCGGAGGAACCGCCGCTGGCTGAGGCGGGTCCGGCGGAGGGTCCTGAACCAGACGAGGGTAGCGCGTCGGAATCGGCCATCCCGGAGTTGGAGGATGAATCGCTCGATTTCGAACTGGATGGCCAGGTGGCCTGGAACACGGGTGAGGAAACGCCCACGCTCTCCGGCAGCGAAGAACATCAGACGCCGGAAGTAACATCACCCGAGTCGCCCAATCAACCAGCCGATAGCCCGCCGGCACATTTTCCTTCACCTTCACGGACGCCCACGCCCGCCGACCGGCCGCCCCCACCCGGCCTGTAAAAGGGGCCATCATGAGTACCGACCGTATAAATTGGATCGACCTCTCGGACTATGGGATAACCTTACATGCGCTGCGTTTGCCCTCACAACGGGTGGTTTTGGTGGCTGCCGGCAACACGCGCGCGCATGAAGCCGCCCTGGCGGCGCTGGGCTTTCGCCGGACTCGCCAGGGGCATGTGGTGCATCCCGAAACCAAGCTGGCCCTGAAGACCGTCCAGGCCCAGTTCCCTTTGGCGCGGGTCGCCGCCCTGGCGCGCGAGCAGGTGATCCGGATCGTGCCGGCGCGCATCGCTCCCGCCATCCCTTTCTCCCCCCAGGAGACGGTCGAGCGCCTGCCAGCGGACGGCGGTGCGCCCCCCAACAGCGATCACTTAATTCATGGCGCGGTCTGGTTGGGGGTCAATCGCCGGGGCCAGGCGGTGTACAGCGACGGGGCGGATAACCGTTATTTGGAAGGGCTGGCCCGCGAAGATTTCGGGCCGGAAAGCGACGTGGATTTTCTGCGCGCGCCCACGGCCGCCGCCTTGCCCGAGATGATGCTGGGGATGGCGCGGCGCGCCGCCCAAGGCGAGCATCTGCACGCCGACGACCTGCTCCAACTCGCGCGCCACATCGAAGCGCCGTGGTGGGACCGCCCGCCGGAGGAACGCCTGCATACCTTGCAGGAAGCCCTGGAAGTCGCGGCGACACACTTTATCCGCACTCATTATGGCAGCGGCGAACCCTGGCAGGACGACCACCAGAAAGGCAAAAGTCTGTACCGCGCGGCGGTCCACCTGAACGCCCATTTGCCGACCGTCCAACGGCGCACCGACGAGACCTTGCGGCTCGCGCAGTTCTCTTCGCCGTTGCCCTTGGCCATCGCGATGCGGACCCTGCTTGGTCCTATTGGCTCAAACCGCACGGTGCTGGAACCCACCGCCGGCCACGGCGCGTTGTTGCAAGGGTTGCCCACCGACACGCGGATCACGGCCGTGGAGATCAGTCCCGAACGAGCCGAGCGGCTGCGCTGGGCCTGGGGCGACCGCGCCGAGATCGTGACCGGCGACATTCTCAAGACGCCCTTTCCCGAGGAACCCTATGATTACATTCTGGCCAATCCGCCCTATGGCGCGCTGGCCCATTACCCGGATTGGCCCAGCACGGCACAAGTGCGCTTTGGGGACATTCAGTTTCCGACGCGCCGCCTGGATCAACTCATCCTGTTGCAGACCTTGAAGCAGCGGCATCCCCAGGGGCGTGCGGTGTTCCTCATCGGGGCCGTTGACATCCTCTTCGGCCTCCAGGCCGGAGACGATGTCAACGCAATACGCTGTCATACATGGCAAAAACTGAAATCTATAGTTGGCGATTGTCGCTCGAAACTAAAGCGGCTCTAGAAGAATCCGAGAGGCATCAGCGAGCGAGCATCTCTGAACTGCTAGACCAAATCGTCGGTGAGTGGCTTGCTCAACAAGACCATTCGTCGATCGATGAAGACGAACAGCAGCGTTTGCAGGTGGCTGCCCTTCAAACCTTTGGGACATTGCATGGCGATGACCCAGATCGTTCCAGCAACGTTAAGGCACGATTGCGCGCCAAATTCGCTCAACGACGTGCGTGTTAAATCGCTGGCTGATACCGGCGCGCTGCTGGCTTTGCTAGATCGTAATGATCGCTGGCACGCCGCGTGTGTAAATGCGTTCCAACAGTTTCATCTGCCGCTTCTCACTTCAACGGCCGTACCAACCGAACTATTCCGTCCAATTGGCTATTTCGCGCATGCTCTATGTGCGACATAATCCCTACTCGTTCGGGCGCTGCGTATCCAAGCTAACCGGCCCCACCGACCTTTTGCCTGAGCATCGATAAATAACAAAACAACCAAATCGCCGCTAGGAGAACAAGAATGGACGGCTTGCTCAAAATCTTTGGATGCGATAATGCCGAACGCCTCGCGGACATTATCTTCGTGCATGGGCTCGATGGCGATGCCCGCACGACTTGGCGCCCCAAGGATAATCCACAAGCATTCTGGCCCGCCTGGTTAGCCGAGGAAATACCGCAAATCGGCGTCTGGTCTCTCGGCTATGCCGTCAGCTCATCGGCCTGGAAAGGGCAGACCATGCCGCTAGCCGACCGGGCGACCAATAGCCTGGATATTCTGGAACTGGACGGAATAGGCCGCCGGCCGGTGGTGTTTATCGGCCATAGCCTGGGCGGACTGCTGATCAAACAGATGTTGCGACACGCCTGTGATTATGGAAATCCGGCATGGCAAACCATTGCCACCCAGACAAAGGCCATCGTCTTTCTATCCACCCCCCATTCCGGCGCCGATCTAGCCAGTTGGATTAAATACATTGGCGGCTTGCTGCGGACCACGATCACCGTTGAGGAACTGGAAGCGCATCATCCCCGGTTACGCGAACTCAACCTCTGGTATCGCAATTATGTTGCGGATTCCAATATCAAGACCGTGGTGTATTGCGAGAGCGAGCCGGTAGCCGGCCTTAGGGTCGTGAACGAAACCACGGCCGATCCGGGCATTGCCGGCGTCATCCCGATTCCCGTTCCCGAGGATCATGTTTCCATCTGTAAGCCGGCGTCCAAGGACAGCCAGATTTACCGGCGGGTGCGTCAGCTGGTGGCGGACATCGCCACGGAGTTGCGCACGCCGCCCGACCGCTCGCCGGCCACGGACATCGGCAGAATCAAACTGGACATCTGTCGCCGGCTGGGTGCGGATTGGCAAAATCTGGCGGACTTTTTCGAGATTCCGCCAGCCGAGCGAGAACGCTTCGATAAGGGTTGGGAGCCGCAGCGCGTATGGGAATGGCTGGAACGCCGTGTGGAGTTGGCTCGGCTAGCCGAAGGATTACGTTACATCGGCCGGGAGGACATTGCGGAACTTGCTGACCGCCCCTTGTAGGCCCGTCGGAAACCGATGCCACCGCCGGCGGGCCTGATTTCAGGCAGTATTACGAAACCTGTGTCGAGCGTTGGTCACAACCGCGCTACGCGTTGGACAAACGCTTTGTCCATTTAACGTTGCTGCTCGATCAAGGCGAAGAAGCCCAGGGTCCGCGATGGTCCGCGCAAGCCCAAAAATTCCAAGACCTAAACGAAGTATTAGCGAATGTGGCAGAGCCGGTTGTGGTGCTATTGGGTCCGCCGGGTTCCGGAAAAAGCACTCTGCTGCGGTATTTGGAACTGGACATTGCGCAAACGGCCTTGGCCCGGTCTTCAAAGCATGACCCGCTTGCATCGCCGGTTACGTTCTTCGTTCCACTGAACGGTTATGGAAGCCGCGATGACGAACCTTTACCTCGTCCCCATGCCTGGCTGAACCAACAATGGGCTATTCAGTATCCCGCCTTGCCGCCCCTGGATATCCTGTCGCGGGAACGGGGCGTCATCCTGTTGCTGGATGCCCTCAACGAAATGCCCCAGGCGGATTCGAACCCTTTGCGAGAGTGGAAAACCTTTCTGGTTGAGCTACACCGGCGATTTCCCGGCAACCGCGTCATTTTCACGTGCCGCAGCCTGGATTACAGCGCCACACTTTCCTCCAAGGACTTTCCGGTGCCGCAAGTACGCATCGAAGCCCTGTCGAATGAACAAATCCAGGCATTTTTGGAATGCTACTGCCCCGCTCATCACAAGGTACTCTGGGGGAATCTGGCCAACTCACCGCAATTGGAGGTACTACGGTCCCCGTATTTTCTCAAACTGCTCGTCGCCCAGACTAACGACGGAAACATTCCCGCCGGGCGCGCGGCTCTATTTAGCGGATTCGTGAGGCAAGCACTGCAACGCGAAATCGAGGCCGACCATCCGTTGTTTCTGGCTGGAAAATTGGTAGGCGAACGCGACCGCCATCGTTTCAGTCAACCCCGGCGCTGGAAGACCGTTCACGAACTGCCGCGACAAGGCATCCTGTTCGACAAGCTTAGCGAACTGGCTTTCGCGATGCAGGCGCGGCGAAAGAAAGGCGAAGCCTCCCAAGTCCGCGTCGATCACTCGAACGCCCTCGAAATCCTGGCCTCCGAACAGGACGAAGACATTCTGGAAGCCGGGGAGGCGCTAGGCGTATTGGAAGAAGACCTGGGACGAAACGAAGTCCTTTATGTCCATCAACTGATCCAGGAATACTTCGCGGCCCGCCGGCTGGCGGCCCATCCCGAATCCGCTTGGGTCCAACAGGCATGGCGAACCGATGACGCGTCGCCCACCCTCGAAGAGGAGCTTGCAGGTTTGGCCGATTCCGATCCCTTGCCGCCACTACCCGGCACCGGCTGGGAAGAGACGACTGTTTTGGCCGCGGCGATGGTAGAACAAGCCGACGGCTTCGTTACCGATCTGATGGCTGCCAATCTGGCGCTGGCCGGGCGCTGCGCCGCGCAACCCGACGTGCCGGTTTCCGAGACCGTAAAGGATCGTATCCGTCAGGCTTTAATCCAACGGACCCAGAATCCCGCCGCCGATTTGCGGGCGCGTATCGCGGCGGGATTGGCTTTGGGTGAACTGGGCGATCCACGCTTTCAGCGGTGTCACGGACCGTTCGGCGAATACCTGCTACCGCCACTGATCGCCATACCGGGCCGCCGCTATTCCATCGGCAGTGACGAAGGATTGTATGAGCGCGAAGCACCCGCGCATTCCGTGGATCTCCCGCCGTTTCGGCTGGGCCAGTTCCCAGTGACCAATGCCGAATACGCCTTGTTCATGAAAGCCAGAGGTTATGAGGAGGAACGCTGGTGGGACACGGACGCGGCCCGCGCCTGGCGGCGTGGAGATAGCACAGCCGAAGGGGCGAAGCAGCAATGGCGCGAGAATCGCCAAATTTTACAAAAAAGCTTCGATAGCATTCGCGACGCTCACCGGCAGGGACGCATTACCTCAAAACAGGCCGACAACTGGGAAAGGATTGCCCGTATGAACGAGAACGAATTCGAAACATTGCTCGATGAATGGTATCCCCCTGGCCGACAAACTCAGCCGGAGTATTGGAACGACGACGCATTCCGCAACCCGATCCAGCCAGTGGTGGGGATCAGTTGGTATGAAGCGCGGGCCTATTGCGCCTGGTTAAGCGGGCAAACCGGCCAGCCCTACCGCTTGCCCGGCGAAGCCGAATGGGAAGCGGCGGCGAGGGGACGGACGGCTCGAACTTATGCCTATGGCGATAAATTCGACCCACGCCTTGGCAATACCTTCGAAACGCATGTCCGTCGCACCACCCCTGTCGGTGTCTTTCCCGGCGGTGAAACACCGAATGGACTCGTTGATCTGACAGGCAACACTTGGGATTGGATGAACAGCCTGTATCGGCCTTATCCTTATGACTCAAACGATGACCGAGAAAACCCGGCGGCCGACGGCCGCCGGGTGGTGCGCGGTGGTTCCTGGTACAACTACCGTTCTCTCGCCCGCGCCGCTGACCGCCTCTTTTACGCGCCCGACTACCGCAGCGGCAGTATCGGTTTTCGGGTGGTGTGCGCGTCCCCCACTTGAACTACTGGACACTGAACGCCGCGTGAGCGGCGATAGCGCGCGTAGCGCGCTTTTCGCGATTTTTTAGGACCCTGGCTGTTGAGAGTTGAATATCGGTTGGCCTAACACGTGCTGGCGTAGGCCCCATGTATCGCCATAGCGCACGTGATTGATCCAGCCTTGTACGCTGGCATCGAACTCGGCAAAGCTGATTAAGCCCTCGCGGTAAGCCTGCCAATGCATGCGTAAACGCTGCGTGAAATTGCGGACGTTTCGAGCTTTGATTCTCCGGTGGGTCGGATAGACGACGAAACCGAGCCAGGGAATGCCTATCGCCACGGGCGTTACTTGCGCCGATTGGGCGTGGATCGTTAAGCGCAACTGGGCGAGGCGGTCGATGATGGCCTGTTTCCATTTCCAAAGTTCCCACTTGCGGTTACTGAACAATGCAAAATCATCGACATAACGCAAATACGCCGAGCACCGTAGTTCGCGCTTCACGAAATGATCGAAAGGATTGAGGTAGCAATTTGACCAAAACCGCGAAGTCAAATTACCGATTGGCAACCCACGAGGCCGCGCCGCCGCCAGCAGATCGTCGCCGGGGAACCAGGACATGGTGTATTCATCGTCCAATACACCGACGCCGCTGATCAGGATCTGCTCAATCAACCACAATACCTCATCGTCACGGACTACCCTGGCCAGGTAGTCACGCAAAATAGCATGATCCAGGGATGGGAAGTGTTTGACGATGTCTAGGCGTAACACATACCGGTAATGACGGGCAAACTGTTGCAAACGATCTACGGCTCGATGTGTGCCCTTCCCCATCCGGTTGGCGTAACTGTCGAAAATGAAACGCCGCTCGAATACGGGTTCAATGATATTGCATAACGCATGATGCACCACCCGATCACGAAAAGGGGCGGCACTGATTTTGCGGCGCTTGCCTTCGTGAAGATAAAAATGGCGATAACCACCCGGTTGGTAACATCTGGTTTGTAACTCGTCCTGGAGTTCCAAGAGGTGATCGGCAAGCTGATGGTCGAAGCTGGCCGTGCTAAAGCGGGCTCGCTTGCCACGAGCGGCTTGACGATAGGCTTGCAACAGGTTGTTCCACGCTATGATCCGGGCGAATAGCGCACTGTTGGAGGTGATCATGGCTGACGAGATGGTGATATTGACCCGAACGTTCGATCTATTAACCTGGTTGTTGCCCAAAGCGGAAAATCTGCCGCGAGTGTACCGAAGAACAATTGTCCAACGCTTGATGGATGCCGCGTTGGATTTTCAGGAAGCGTTGTTCGACGCCCAGAGCCAGGGTGGCACGACCCGACAGAAACACTTACGGGAAGCCGACGCCGCGCTCAACAAGCTGCGCCTTTATTTGCGGTTGGCACACCATTGGCGCTGGCTGAACGATGGTCAGTATCAGCATGTCAGCGCCATGGTGGCGGAACTGGGCCGGCTGCTGGGTGGTTGGATGAAAAGGTGAGGCGTTTCAGGACATATGTCCAGGAAACGCCTCTATTTGGTATAGGCCCGACGAATCCTTACGGTCGATTCGTGCGGACGGGACTCACCTGCGCCATCTTCAACCCTTCGCCTCGGGCCGCAAACCGGAGTCGGCGACCAATCCCAGAAGCACTGCTAAATCCAGCCGAAGCCGGTAAGTAGGCTCGCAACAGGCATACCCTGCGCCATTGAAGGAATTAAAGGTGTGGGACGCGCACACCACCCGAAAACCGATATTGTTGTTGCGGTTGTCGGGCGCGTTAAAGTTGCGGTAGGCGGCGCGGGCGTTAGTTCGGTTGTTGTTCCAGGAACCACCGCGCACCACCCGGCGGGCCGTCACAGGGAACCCCACCGGCAAAGCCGGCCCAAATATTGTTCCATACCAGCCGGGTGGACTACAAAAAAATCGCGAAAAGCGCGCTACGCGCGCTATCGCCGCTCACGCGGCGATCAGTGTCCAGCAGTTCAAATGGGGGACGCGCACACCACCCGAAAACCGATAGAGCTGCCGCGGCCGCCCGGCGCGCTAAAGTTGCGGTAGGCGGCGCGGGCGCTAGTACGGTCGCCGTCCCAGGAACCACCGCGCACCACCCGGCGGGCGTCACCCGCCAAATCAATATTCTCCAGATTATCGAACTCGTTTAGACACCATTCCCAGACATTGCCGCTCATATCCGAGATTCCACCTAACGATTCGCCTTTCGGATACATCCCCACCGCAGTGGAACTGCTTATTTCACTTTCGCAGGTATTGGCACGGTTTTCCTCCCACTCCAGTCCCCAGGGATAGCTGTTAGCCTGATCGCTGCCTGTCGCCGCCAACTGCCATTCCCACTCCGTGGGCAAACGGATGTGGCAGGCCAGTTTGACGCTCAGCCACCGGCAGAACGGCACGGTTTCCACCCAGGCCACATTTTCCGCCGGGTGGTTGCTGTATCGTTTGAATTGTCTACCCGGTTCCTCCGGCGGGCGGTCTACCCAAAGACCTTGCCACCATTCGGGATTGCGATAGCCGTCTTCCGCATTGAGAAACGCCCGGTATTGACCATAGGTGACCGGATATTTGGCGATGCGAAAAGGTTTGACGGAAAACGTTCCTGCGCCATCTTCCAGCGTCACTTCACCACCCTCCACATCGCACCAAACGATGTCGGGCATCCCGTCCTGGCGCAGTCCAACGCCGGGACGAGGATCACCCAACAAGGCAAGACGCACTCCGATAATGGCGCGTTGTCGATGCGGGGTGTCATGTTCGTCAAGCGTCGCCAACATCGAAGCAGGGTCAAGAGGACCGAGAAAGTCTCTCTCCAAATCGGTGAAATCCGCTGGCCCGAGCTTTAAGCGTTCCATCATAGCGACCGCCTCAACTACCCGCCCGTCGGGCCAGCGATGCTCATCCTGGCGGTTATGGTCGTTCCAATAGGCCGCAAGCTGCGTAATCTGACGGCGCAGCCGATGCTCGTCAGCGGTGTCTTGTATCCACTGCGCGAGTCGGGGCCAGGTACGAAACAGGGCTTCGTGGGCCACTTCCACCATTGACCGGCCGTCCTCGCCCGGCGTGCGTACCAGCAGCCGGGTATCCACAAGGCGATCAACCAATGCCTGGGCGGCGACGCCATCCCCCAGTGTTGCCAATGGCGCCCGCTGCCGGGTCGCAACGCCGCGCTCGTCCACCTGCACCAATTCCCGAAACACGCGCTCCAATTCGCCCTGGGCGACAGCTTCGAGACTCTTGAACGTGTTCTCCGCCCGTTGGCTGATAGCTTGTTGGACGCCCCCGAAGGATTCGTAGGCCGCGCGGGTCAAATGTCCATCTTCAGTACGCGCTTCATACAATTCATGCAGCGCGAAAGCCATTAAGGCCAACGCACCGGGTTCCGTACCTATGTCGCCCAAGATGCGGTCTACCAATTTGTCTTCAAAGGACAGCCCCGCAACCGCCGCCGGCCCCGTCATCATTTCGTAGAGCGCACCGGGTCCCGGTGGCCCCAGTGGATAGGAGCCCTCCTGCAACAATCGGTCGAGACCCGGATAATCCAGACAGCGATGGAAAAAATCAGCCCGCATGGTGACGACGATACGCACCCGCGAGGCCCGGCTAGTCCTGGTCAACAGGCGAATAAACGGTTGTCGATGCTTTTCTTCGGTAAGCGTGAACAACTCTTCGAACTGATCGATGAACACCAGCAGTTCCGCGTGGCTCGGGCAGCCGGACAATACCCGCTCCGCCAATTCGATCAGGCCAAAACCGTGTTCCCCCCGCAACGTCTGGATGATCTCCCTTTCCCGGATGCCGTGCGCGCACAGCAACGGCTCCAGTCGGGCTGTCAGGGTGGGGTAAGGATCGCCTTCCGCGCCGCCTGGCGTGAATTCCACGCAAGGCCAATCCTGGCTACCCGCGATGCCATTGGCCTGTAATTGCGGGATCAAGCCGGCGGCCACCAAAGAGGATTTGCCGGAGCCGGAAGCGCCGACCACGGCAATGAAACGATGCGCCGGGTCGGTTCGCTTGAGCTTGTCCACCAATTGTTTGGTTTCACGGTAGCGACCACAGAAGATCAGGGCATCTTCCGGGTTGAAGCGACGCAATCCCAGAAAAGGCGAACGTGGCCATGGAGTTTGCTGGGCGGGCCTTGGATTGGAACTGGAGCCTTTTTCCAGGAGCGGGAGCAAATCGTTGCGGTCGATGGCTTCCAAAGCTTGAGCCAGTTTCCCGAGCCATTCCCGCTCCCGTAACCAGTCCACGATCTCATCGGTCTCCCTACCGGGTCTAAACGCCTTACGGCGTTCGCGTGGAATGTCGAAATAAACCGCCAGGTCTTCCCAGTCATCGCCCAGGCGCTTACGCAGTTGAAGAATGGTTTTCCCGGAAAGTTCCACCTGCGTTACGCTCCTAGCCGGCGTTGTTCAATAACTTCACCAAGTCCGGCCTACCGATGCCAAACAGCCCTTCCGGCAGCCGATGCAAGGCGGCCCGTTCTTCCAACCAGGCTAGAATGTCATGGCACTCCCGGCCCGCTGTGAACCCGCACTGGCGATCCTTGGGAATACCCAAATAGACCGCCAAATCAACCCAGTCCTCGCCGAGCCGGCGGCATAGGGTGATTCGAACGGGACCGGGCAGATTCGTTAGAAGTATTGTTTCGCCACTCCCTGTGGTTTTCCCCGGCGTCATCGTGGTCGTGGGTTGCTGGGGATTCGGTGCCGATTGTCGTGCCTGCTGAATCGAATCGATCCGCTCCTGGAGTTGTTCCCGAATTTTTAGAAACAATCGCTTGCGTTGCCCCATCTCCATAAAGTGCTCTTCGACGGTCTGATCACCGCCGGGCAAAAACTGGCGGCTACTCAACCAATCGTGCCGCCGCCAATCGCAAGGAGACAGAATGATCGGGAAAAGATGCGTTTGCTGGGCCAGGCACTGTCTGATTTCGACATGCTGGCAGTAGTCCGAATCCAAGAACGCTTGGCTGACCAGGACCAACGCGATATCCGCCTTTTGCAAACTAGCCTTGATGACTTCGTCCCAGGATTCGCCGACACGGATCTTACGGTCGGTCCAGAATTCGACGTTGCCTTTCTGCAACCCCTTTAAAAAGCCGAGCAGGGAGTCCTCGCCAAGATACTGGGCGTCCTGGTGGCTATAACTGATGAAGATTCTTAACGTATTGGGCATAGCGGCCTCCCTGTGAAATCTGGCCCCCCGCTGGAGGGATCAATTTTTTGAAATCTTATTCAAGGCAGTCCCGATACGCTCGTGAATTTCCAGGAGCGACTGAAAACTTTCTCGATCCAGCGATGCCGTGCTTTTTTCCAAGGTTTCCAATGCTTGTGCAAATCGCTTCCCGGTTTTTACCGCCGTTTCGGCAAGAGGGTCAGCCGCCTTCGGGCGCCCCACCTGACCCTTGCGAGCCGCTTTCACGGTCGTCAACTTGCCCTGCGCAACCTGTTTCCAAAGTTTAATCTGTTGTTTGTCGTCCTTGATCCTGGCGATTTCGGAAAGTATCGATTTATTGACGTGGGCAACGGACTTGTATTGTTCCCTGACAACCGGGGGGAGTTTGAGAAGGCTTAACGTTTGGCTCACCGTGTTTTGCGCTTTACCAATGATCGCACCCAATTGTTCTTGCGTGTAGCGGTGGCGTTCGATCATGAGGTCGAGGGCTTCAGCCTCTTCCAATGGATCGAGATCCTCCCGCTGGATGTTCTCGATCAGTGCGATCTCTTCCGAATTACCCGTCGTGAGTATGGCGGGGATGCTGGTTCTTTCTAACAGTTCGAAGGCTCGCAACCGCCGTTCGCCAGCTACCAAAACATAACCTTTGCCGGTATCGGCTTTCTTAACCGTGATCGGTTGGATTAGGCCATGCTTTGCGATGGTCTCGGCGAGCTCTTGCAGGCTTTGTTGGTTAAAGGTTTTGCGCGGCTGGTCAGGGTTAGGGGAAATATCGGCCAGATCGATCTCCATGATCTGCGGTAAATCCTCGGAAGTACCGAAAAAGACATCCCGGCTCAGCTTGCTACTGAGGGGCGTGCCGCTTTTCTTCTTAATCATCGGTCAGCAGCCTTGCCGCCAGGGACTGATAAATCTGGACACCCGGCGTCTCGGGAAGAATCTCCAAGGTCGCTTTACCTTCAACGGGCGCCTTATCGAAAGCCGTGCTGCGGTGGATCGGTTCGAACACTTCAATGCGAGGGGAAAGCGATTTATGCAGTTCGGCCAAACATTCCTTGTCGTGCGTATTTCGGGCGTTAAACATGGTCGGCAATACGCCGATTACCTTAAGGTCCGGGTTAATTCTACGTCGGAGCTTTTCCACGGTTTCCAGCAGCAAGGGAATGCCCATGATCGAAAGATAATCCGTCTTAACGGGAATCAACACATACTGGGCTGCCGCCAAGGCATTGATCGTCAACAGCGTGAGCGAAGGCGGACAATCCAAGAAGATAAAGTCGTACTCGTTCTTTACCTCGTCCAATTTCTCTCTCAACACACCCGCGCTATCCCATAGCGATACCAATTCGGGTTCGGCACTGGCTAAGCGGATACTGGAAGGCACTAAGGCGGGTTTACTGCCGTCGGCTTCGATAACTAAGCTGCGTAGGGGGCGGTCCTTAATTAGCGCGTAATAGAGCGTCCGTTCTTCTTGTTCGAGATGGCGAGGATCGCAACCCAAATAGATGGTAAGGCTGCTCTGGGCATCGACATCAATCGTTAGTACGCGTTTGTTCTTCTGCCTTAACGCGTAGGCGAGATTGACGGTTGATGTCGTCTTGCCTACTCCCCCCTTCTGATTCGCGAGCGCGATTATTTTTCCCATGGCAACTTTATGATCTAGTTGGAATAAATTGAAAAATATCCGACGTCGGATATTTTTTGCGGACGGGAATTCGCTTTAAATCGATAAGGCGCATAACCCAGCCAATATTTCCAAGATTTTACTTCTTGTACAAACGCGCAACCAAGTATTTATCCAGGTGAGTATCCCATTCTCGCCAACACCCCATCGAATATTTCCAAGTCATCGAAGTCGATCACCAGTTGCCCACGGCCTCCCTCAGCATAATTCACCGTTACCCGCGTCCCGATGAGTTCACTCAGTTCATTCTCCAGACGCGTGATATTGGGGTCCTTACCCGGCGGCGATGGCTCTGCCGGAGCGTCCACCCGGCGATTTTCACCTCCTTGTTTATACGCTTTCGCCAGGACTTCAACCTGTCGCGTGTTCAACCGCTCGCGTTCAATCCGTTGGGCAAGTTCTAGCTGGGCACGCTCTGTCAGTCCCACTAACGCCCGTGCTTTGCCAGGCTCCAAGGCGCCTTTTGCTACACGCGCCTGAACGCTGGGAACCAGTTGCAACAAACGCAAGCGATGCGATGCTTCCGTGCGAGACAGATTCAGGACTTGGCCTGCGGCGGTGATACTTAGCCCGTCCTCTACCCAGGACTGCAAAACTTCAGCCTCGGCGATTGGATGAGTCGTCTCACCCCCCAAATCCTGTTCGATGAGCCGGCGAGCCTCGTCATCGTCCAAGGAATCACGGATCAGTATTGGAAGCGCGGATAGTTGTGCCCGCTGTGCTAACAGCCAATGCCGAAGGCCGGTGAGAATTTCATAGTTCTGAGGTACTGTCTGGGGAATCGGCCGAACCGTCACCGGATCGACGAAACCCACCTGGCGCGCTAAAGCCACGGCATGCGCCGTTGGCCACGGCAAGGGAACGGCCGGACGTAGGGCGCTGATCTTGAGTAGATAGAGAGGAACACTCAACATGGATAGCTATTCGTGTCACATGACACGCTTTTCGTTACAAGCCGACACAGATTCAAGGATAGGCTGAGTAGAGTTTCCGTGCGCACGGAAAAATGCCGCCTAACTAAGCCAGTATATTGCAAAGCCGTGTCATGTGACACGGCACACAACAGACCCCTTCAAGATACGAAGGGCGCTAGCGAATTTTTAGCCACTGTCGCGAAACCAGACGGCGCAACAAAAGCTAATTATTGCGGATAGGCGCCAAAATTCGGAGGTTATCCACAGATTTTGCGGACAATCGTCGTCTGGATGGCGCTTGGTCGAGCGGATCAATTGAAGCTGAGCCTTCAATTGCCGTGGCGGCCTCTACTTGATAGCCTATGCCAAAGCATAGGCTATTCATATTGAGCGGAAATACCCATGGCCACCCAACGTCACGTCCGGCTTTTCAAAAACGGCCGCAATCAGGCTTTACGCATTCCCCGCGAATTCGAGCTACCTGGCAACGAGGCCATCATTTACAAAGAGGGTAATCGATTGGTTGTCGAGCCCGTACAGCGTTGTTCGTTACTCGCGCTTCTGGCTACCTGGCAACCGCTGACGGAGTATGTTCCGGCTATCGAGGACAGACCGCCCGAGCCGGTGGATCTGTAGCATGCCCGCGCGTCGCTACCTGCTGGATACCCACATGCTGTCCAGTTTGTTGAAACAACCCGCCGGTAGGGTAGCGCAACGAATCCAAGCGGTCGGTGAGGATGCCATCGGCACCAGTATTATCGTCGCGTGTGAATTGCGTTACGGGGCCGCAAAAAAAGATTCGCCCACTCTCTCGGCTAAAGTTGAGCAACTGTTGTCGGCCATCGAGGTGCTACCCCTAGATGAGGGGGTGGACAAACAATACGGAGCTATACGCACCGTGTTGGAGAAGGTAGGTACACCCATCGGCGCTAACGATTATCTGATCGCCGCGCAGGCGCTTTCTTTGGCCCTGACTCTGGTAACCGACAATATAGGGGAGTTTTCCAGAGTGCCCGGATTGTCGGTTGAAAACTGGCTGGCGCCTTGAATCAGCCAGGAAACCCCAAAGGGCCTGCCCTCTGGCTATGTGCCGGGAACGCATGATCCACCGAACACACCTCAGAATGCCTCGGTCAGGCGGGGTAACACCCTGAAAAACGCCTGAAAGCCACCCGGCGCGGCTAATATCTCCCGAAACTATCCCCCACGCGGACCCGGCCGATACATCGGTCGGGGCGCCGAAGCCGCATCAGTCTGAGCGTTCAACGCCTCCCAGGACGGCTGTTCCACCGCATAAGGCTGCAGGACAGCCGCCTGCCCGGCGTTCTTCTTCAGCCGCTCCAGAATCCGCAGTAACGGTTCGCCTTTTTGCAGGGATTTTTGCAAGGCATTGAGCACCAACGTGGGGCTGGGTGACTGTCGCAAGGCGCTCTCCAGTTGCTGCCGCTGTGCCGGGGTCAGGGCCATCCCCAGGCCGGGCGTCAGCGTGGGATCGTGGGGAACCGTTCCCGCCAGCGGGATCGCCACTAGGGATTTAGCCATCGTTCGGGCTCCTCGAAAGTCAGTTGTACTCCGCGTGTTGAGTCGAGATCCTCCAGGGAGGAGACCGGCCGGCGGCTCTCCGGGTGGCCGAGTGTTGCCTCATAGGTGGAGGTCCACGGGATAAGACAGCAAACACCGCGTTCCCGACAACGGGCCGCCCACTCCGTCAGGGCCAGCGGCCAACTGCTGGGCAACACGATCACCAAGGACTCGGGAGCCGTCATGATCAGCCCCAGACCCATCGGACCGGCCGTGATTCCCCGCCAGATTGCGGCAAACCACCAAAACGAACGCGGGTAGGCGAGAAAGGGGCCGGCCTCGGCAGTACACCCGATCTGGAAACAGTTCGCCACACCGGGCTGGAACACCAACCGGGTCGTCTCCCCGGAGTTGACTGATTGCAACGTGTAGTGATCCGCTGTCGCCCTCAGCCAGGCGAGCAGACCCACCTGGGCTTTCTCGGCTTCTGTCGATTCAACCATCGTCTTTCCTCATTTCTATAATATAGGTTATTGTATATTCATTTATATTATTAGGCATTTTTGGGAGGGGTCTAGCCATGTCGATGATCGAACAGTTGCGCGAGGAAACACGCCACCGAGCCCCCGTAGCGCCCCCCAAAGAACCCTCCGTCGACGCCGAATCGCCGCACCCGTCGAATAAAGCCGCTCGCGCTGTCGCGCCCGACCCCACGCACCCCGACATTTGCCGGTATTGGATAGCGCAACTGGAAGCCATTCAGGCGTTGCCGGCCGAGCAACAAGCGGTCCGCCTCAAAGACGCCTTGGCAAAGGCCCCCGAAGCCTATCGGCCGACCCCGGATGAAGCCGGGGTTTTACAAGCGGCTAGCCAGACGCTGTCTATTAACTCTGTGTTGGGATGGTTACATCTACGTCCTGAGTTACCGACGGAAGTCAGCCCGCTATCGCCCACGGCGGCCCAACATTGGCGGCAGCATCTCCCCGCCAGCAGCGATCCGCACTGGGCTGCCCACCAGATCCGCCGGCATCCCGCCCTGCGCACCTATTGGGCACAGGTCGAACAGGCCGTCCAGCAAGCGGGCGGCGACCCGGCCCCGTTGTGGCGGACCTTGGACAACCCCACCACGGACAACGCTCGCACGCTGTTAGCCTTGCTTCAGGGCCATCTCAATCAAGCACTCAACCGCGCGCCGAGCCTGGCCACCGATTTCGAGGGTGTGCGCCAGGCGTTCGGACGCCTGAACCAGCGATGGGAAAAAAGCGTGACCGACTCGCGCAAGGCCGGGCAGCCTTGGTTCCCATCGGACGATCAGGTACAGCGTCTGAAGGCCGCTTGTTTGGACGCGCCACCCAATAACGCCCGGTTGCTGACCTCCGCCGAGCGGCTGGTGCGCCGGCTGCAGGAAATCTACCGGGCCGCCATGGAGGGGCTACGGGCAGGTGTCTCGACACGCGCGCCCGCGCCCGGACCTTGAGCGATGGACCCTCCGCGCGATCCGAACGAGGAAATGATCATCCTCATCGCGCTACTGGTTGCCCCGGTAGCGCTGTGGTGGGCCTTCAGCGGCGAACTGGTGTCTCTGGCGTTTCACGTGAAACTCTGGGAACTCCAGGTGCTGACCGCATTGGGGCTGGGCGATGCCCAGGCCGAGAAACTGTTCCAGGCGATCCGCGCGGCTCTGCGCGCACCGGATCAGGTGTCCTTTGCCCATTTTGCTTTTGGCCTTGATGCAGTCGGCCGCTATGGGCGGATACCCGTTATTTTGGGCTTGCTGGGGTTGGGAACCTGGCTACTGCTGGGGCATCCCGCCGAACGGTTTCGCCGGCGCTTCGATCTGTACCGGCTGGCGGAAACCGTCGGCGAGCAATGGCCCTATGCGCTGCATGCCCTGCGCCGGAATAACCTGGCCATGGTGCTGGATCATCCCCAATGGGGTTTGGCGTTGTCGGCCCGCGAGCTGATCGAGCGGCATCATTTGCTGAACAAGAAGCACAAGGAGGGGGACGAAGAGAAAGCGTCGGTCCTGCATCCCGAACGCACCCAGCAGATCTTGATCGCCCAGCTTGGTGCTCCGTGGGCCGCCGGCGATGCGGTTTCCCTACCGGCCCAGGCGTTGGCGGGCCTTTTCGCCCAGCGGGTCGCCAGCCTGAGCCACGCAGACGACAAGACAGCGGCCCACCTGAAAAAGCAGACTTTCGCGGCATTGAAAACCCTGGCGCTGGCGGCGGCCAACCATCACGAGGGGGACTTTCTGCCGCCAGCGGCGGTTTACCAACGGATCATTGCCGATACCGCTCCCTTTGTGGTGCAGGCCGAACCGCTGATCCGGCAACACACTTACACGCAAACGGTACTTTTACGCCTGCTGGAAGAAGCCCGCCAGGGCGGCGTTTTGCCGCCCGCGCTGTTCAACTGGCTGAAAGGCGTGGATCGGCCGTTGTGGTATGCGCTGTCGTCGTTGGGCCGGCGCGTCGCCTTCGCCGAGGCGTTGGGCGCTTTAGCCCATTATCAGGCCGAACGCGCCGCCGGGTCGGCCTTGCCGCCACCGTGCGTCGAGGCCGCCGTGGCCGCCCTGCAAGCCAGTGTCGCGCCGCCCCCTGAACCCGATTCACCGTAATGTATTGAGGCTGTTTCCATGTGGACTATTACCCGCCGTTCGCCCGTTCCGCCGCTTCGTTTCGTCGCGGGTGGGATTGCTTGCCAACAGGAAGATGCCTTGACCGTCTATCCTTTTTCCTCGCCAGCGCCCGTGACGCTTCGGGTCGCGCCCGTGTCGGGCGGAGGGTATGGGGTGATACTGGCCGACGGTACGCAAGACCGAACCCTGGCGCAGTATCCGCAACGCCGGCAAGCCGAACGGCAACTGCGGCAGCTATTCGGACATCGCCCATCGCCCTGGCGCTGGGTGGATCGGTTGGGGCGGGTGTCTCTGATGGCGGTGCTGGCGTTTGTGGTCTGGTTCCTGTTCTTTTTGCCGGTGGACCCGGCCTATCAGGCCCTGTCCGCCAACCCGACGGCTTGGCCGGAACCGGCGAACCCCGCTAGTGTGGGCGCGGCCCCGTCGGCGACCCCCGCGCCGGCCTGGATCGACGATCCGGCGGAAAGCGTTTCCACACACGGTCAGTAGCTTGATGAGCCAGGAACCCTTACATGGCCTGGATCTGGAGCGGGTCGCCAGCGCGCGGGAGTTGCAGCGCGATCATCGCACGCTGGGTCAGCGCCTGGCGGCGCAACTTCGCCGCCCGCCGGTATTGGGCGTAGTCTGCTGGGGATTGGCGGGGTTCGTCTGGTTTTATCCGGCCCTCATTGATGTTGCTTTGGGGCTGGGCGTTGCCATCGGTGTCATCTCCTGGCGTCAGCGTCCCGTGCTGCCGTTGAAGTTGCCCGACCGCTATGCGGGCCTCGATCCCCATGAGTTGCAGCCCGGCACGGGTAAATCCCAAGCGGCCTGCGGTCTGCTGTTGCTGGGCAATGATCGCTTCAACAGCGAGGAGCTGTACCACAGCGACGCGGATGCCCGCACGCATTTCCTGGTGCTGGGCGGCACCGGTTCGGGCAAGACCGAAGCCATGACCAGCCTGGCCGCGCAGACGCTGTTATGGGGCTCCGGCTACACCTACGTGGATGGCAAGGGCGATGCCTCGCTGTGGACCAAGGCGTTTGCTTTGGCGCGGGCCTGCGGTCGGGAAGATGACCTTTGCGTGTTGAACTACATGACCGGGTCCACCGATGTCGATCCGAATGCTCCGGAGGGCGACCGGTTATCGAACACCTTCAATCCTTTTCTGTACGGTTCGGCCGATGCGCTGACGCAATTGCTGGTGGCGCAGATGGCCGAGGCGGGCGGAGACTCGGCGACCTGGAAGGATAAGGCCGTGGGCTTACTCACCGCCTATGTGCGGGCGCTGGTGGCGATGCGCGACCGGGGCCGCGATGAGAACGGCCGGCCGTTCGTGCTGGAAGTCGGGGCTTTGCGGCGTTACATCACGCTGGATAATTTAATCCATCTGTATCTCTGCGCGCGGGAGAAAGTGGACGGCTTTACCTTGCCCGCCGCGGCCATGGAGGCCCTGCACAGTTATTTGGTGTCGGTGCCCGGATTTCAGGACCCGGCGCAGTTGTTAGAACAACAGAATGGCGCGTTGAACGATGCGATGATCCGCGCCCGGACTTATCCGACTCAACCGGACTCGCAGACCTATCTGCAACACGGGTATTTGCAAAACCAGTTCGGCCGCCTGTTCAATCAGCTCGCCGACGTGTACGGCCATATTTTTCGTTCGGGTTATGCCGAGATCGATCTGACCGATGTGGTCCTGCAACGGCGTATTCTGATCGTGATGTTGCCCGCGTTGGAAAAAAGCCCCGACGAGTTGGCGAACCTGGGCAAGCTGCTGATTGCTTCGCTCAAGACGATGTTGGCCGTGGGCTTGGGCGCCCGGTTGGAAGGCACGCACCGGGAAGTGATCGAACGCCGCCCTACGACGGCGCCGTCGCCTTACCTGGGGGTATTCGACGAATACGGCTATTACTCGGTTAAGGGCTTTGCCGTGGTGCCGGCTCAGGCCCGCAGCTTGGGGTTTTCCGTGTGCTTCGGCGGGCAGGATATCCAGTCCTTCGGCAAGCAATCCAAGGAGGAGGCCGATGCCATCGTCGGCAATACCCTGACCAAGATCGCCATGAAGATCGAAGACCCCAAGGACACCGCGGATCTGTTCGAGAAGGTCGGCGGCCAGGCGATTGCGGTTCAGACCAGCGGCTTCGCACGCGGCCAGGACGCCTTGTTATCAGGGATGTACCGGGATGTCCCCAACGCTACCCTGGAACGCCGCGCGCGCATCGATCCGCTGGATTTGCGGGCGCAACGACCCGGCGAGGCGCATGTTTTCTTTGGCACGACGATTGTTCGCGCCAACCTGTTTTACGCCGGGGAGTTCAAAGCCCGCGCCTATCGCTTGAACCGCTTTGTGCCGTTAGGTCCGCCTCCGGATAATCTGGGTGGATTGGCAAAGTTGCTGACTCCGGAGGGGCTACGGGCGGCCGTGAAACAGGTGGTGGAAGATACCCTGGACGAATGGCGGATTGTCCAGCGACTGGTCAATCCGGACCTGCCCGCCAGCGACGATCCGCCGGGCGCTCTGGATGCCTTCACGGAAAGCGTTGTCGGGGATTATCTGGACCGGCTGAAGCAGATGGATCAGGCCCTTGCCCAGGCGTTCCGGGCTATGGAATCACCGGCGACGGAGTCCGCAGCCCCCCTTTCCCTCGCGAAACCGGGGGAACCGGAGAATCTGGGGGAATCCGTGGGCGCGGGGGCGGACCGCAGCCGTGTTGAACTCATCATTGACGCCGTCGATGCCGTGCTCGGAGAAGCCGAGGCGGGGGCCGATCATCCGGAGGATGATGCGGCGGACCCCATCGCCAGCGGCCTGGAATATCAAGGGCTGGTTGGCGATCCGGTGGTTGCCGGTCATGCGCGCCATGCCCAAGGAGATTCGGCGGGTTTTGGAAACGCCGTGGGGCGTATCGATCCGGATTTTGTGGGCGTGCCGCTCAAGGCAGCGCCGGCCGTAGTGGATAAGCTTCGAAGGGTGGACGATTCCTAACAAGGATGGGGGGAAACCCCAACTGCCGGTGTTCGCAAAATACTCTATTCCTGATCGCGCAGCGGTAAACGAGGCGGGGGGTAGGTATTTCAATCGATTGTACTAGGGCAACGCCTGGTCGCTCTTCTAAATCCGCAAACTGACTTGAAAACTGATTGGGCGCACCAACCACCAGATTGTTCAAAATGATTCCCAAACTAACACGCTGCACCCGGCGTGATATCAATTATATTCATCCGAAACTACAATGGGAAAAACCTGCGGCCGCTTTCTATAGTTCTCATGCGCTGTGTAAAGCCAGGCCGGCCAGCGATCGTCGATCGAAATATCGGAATCCACGGTGATATGTCGTTGCTTTTTGGCCGAGACAAAAAGCTCGGGACCGAAATAGTGAAACGGCTTTCCCAGTAGCCCATCCTGCTGCATTTTCCGCAAAAGGCCGAGTTCAACGTCACTCATTAGCGAAACGTTGGTGGAATATTCGATGTCCGTAAATCCGCAGGATCGCAGGACGGTAGCGATTTCCCAGGGTGTCCATTCCCGGTTGTGCCGCTGGTAGATCGCCGAGGGTTTATATTCGTTCTCGGTACCGGGATTTTGTCCCTGCAATATCTTGAATATTCGAAACGAAGCCGCCGCATTCGGTGTGGCGATCACCAGACGGCCGCCGGTTTTCAATACGCGGTTGAATTCCAAAATCGTCCACAGCGGATCGACGATCAAGTGCTCGATGCAATCGACGAACAGGACCAGACCAAAGTGATTATCTTGGTACGACAATCGGTCTCGGTCGCATTCGAAAATACAACATTCGATTTCGTCGCCGTCGATCTGCATGTTGCTTCCGGTCAGTTCGGCGATACTGTACGGAATCAGCTCAGGGAGAAAAGTCTTGAAGGCCGGGTAGAGAATGCCCCAACCGGAAGCGACATCAAGAGTTGGCCCGATCAGCGTATCTTTCAGCAAATACAGATTCGAGAAAAACCGATGCAGTCTCGGTATCTGGCTGGCGATGTATTCTTGCCGGCCGGACGTTCCCTCGGTAAAGGTATCGGAGGAAAGCAGCGAATTTCGGAAGTCTTCGAGGCTGATGTTTTCCGCTTGAGGAGCGAGGTACCGCATATTGTCGTGAGGAAAGTATTCCCAAGAGGGGTCGTTGGTCTGAACTCCGGCCGACGGAAAAAGCTTTTTCATCGCACGTTTGCTCTTCATCCATAAAGCCTTTGCTGTTTTCACATCCATATCCATTACACGAGTCTCCTCTATCGGATTCTCCCAATATATGCCGTCATCATGCGCTATTGGGAATGTGGAACTGACCTCGCCACCAACCGCGGACAGCGGATAAGTAACATAAGTACGTCAACGAAAGTTTTCCGGTTTTTTGTGTCGCTAAGTAGTTGAAAAATCTGTGGCATAATACCGGTTAACTTTTTGCTCGCTACTTAACACTCAAGCAAAAAATTATCGCACAAAGCACACAAATATCGGTAAGCACTTTGTTAGCATTCTGTCTCATTGTTTTACACCTTTTAAATTAGAGAAATCAACTAGGCTTACTTGCGCAGGAACGCAGACTTTGTTTTGCCGGAAAATAGACCTATTTAGCAAAGTAGTACAAGTCTCCATAATAATGGCATTTGCATATTATTTTCTCGCTGTCGATAAAGTTTAACCGCATGGCAAAATAATTGCGATGGATGGTAATAGTTTTTTGTCAGGTTAAAATTTATAGGAAAAATATACACCAGAATCCATTGTCAATTACAAGGTAATACTTTCTATACAATCGCGCTGGGACCCCAGTGGGAATTTTTCTCACTACTTACCAACAACATAGAATGGTTGTTGACATTATACAATCTTTCTAAGATAGCATTTCGTGGCATTCGAGTGCTGTTAATGCTGCGATATATTTCAACTGTTTCAAAATGCATTGGGAATGTTTCAAAATGAATCGGATAGATGCGCGGCTGAATAGACCTCTGATCTTGCCCACCAACGGTGGACAGTAAATTAAGCGACCAATCGCCCGATTGGGTAGGTCATCCTGAACTGACCGTTGCAGCGGGGTTTAGGGAATGATGTCGGGCAACGTTCCGCTTATGCTCGATCTACCGTGACCCGCTCTTGGTAGGCAATTGTTTGAAAAATCCGGCCTTGATCAATTTGAGGTGGTAGGTCAATGCCCAGCATACGATGCATGGCTCCTCTTAATCACCCAGTACATCTTATTTGTATTGATAACGTAAATACATATTGCTAAGCTCTTTGCATGGACATTGAATTCGTGCGGCACGGCATTCGTTTTGTCGCCCACCATAACAAGGCGCAAAACAACTTGCGCAAGCATGGGGTGTCCTTCGAGCAAGCGGCGGAAGCCTTCTTCGATCCATTCCTGAAAATCATTGACGCCAGCCGACGTGATGAAACTCGTGACGCTATCGTTGGCCGCGACGACATCGGACGTCTTCTGTTCGTCGTGCATCTGTTGATTGAAGACGACAGCATCCGCTTGATTTCGGCCCGTAGAGCAACCCGTGAGGAGCGTCGGCTTTATGAAGATGACTGATCTGAAACAGCGGCTGCGCAAAGACCGTCCGATGACATCCGTCACTCTGCGTATGCCGGAAGACGTGATCGACGATCTCAAGCGCGTTGCGCCCCTGCTGGGCTACTCGGGCTATCAACCCTTGATTCGCGCCTATATCGGCCAGGGTCTGCGCGCTGATCTGGCTCGCCTGGAGGATGCGCCCATGACCCGCCTGTTGGAACACCTAAAGGCTCAAGGCGTGCCCGAGGAAACGTTGGCCAAGGCATTGGCCGATTTATCATCTGGGTAGCCCAGTAAGCCGGGCATATCCTGTGCCCGACATTTACTCCCCCAATTCGATGAACCTGTCGGACAACGCTCCTCCAGAAAACAACGCGACACAAGCGTCGCATCTCCGGGCGGGCCTACAGCCGCCTTCAGGGCAGCTATTTAATTATACGATAACTGTGATTATCCGCCTTGCTGGTGGTCAGTCTGGCCAATATTCGGCGTCAAGCACTTGTTCCACCGTGAATGGACACTCCATGGGGAACGTCGCTAACGGGATGTTTGTCTCATCCGCTGCATTCTCCCGTGCCGGTGGATATTCTTCCTGAACAATGGACTGTAGTAGTGGCCCCAGGCTGGGGCTGTTTTTGAGACGTTTCTCAATTTGGCGTCTCCCATTACGGATGGACAGTTTCCAACGGGTGCTGCGTCGCTCCGGCTGATACTGCCATTTCAGCGTAAGCGATCGATCCAGCACAGGGTTGTCGAAGGAGCGGGAGTCGCCGACAGTGGGCCTTTACCCACTGGAGGAGAACGATGTCCGCGACCAACCGACGCACGGCCAGGCAATGGGCCGAGATCATCACGCAGTACCGTGCCAGCGGCCTGAGCGATACGTCCTATTGCCGCGAGCACGGGCTGACGCTGCGCACGTTCCGCCAATGGAAATATCGTTGCCGAGCCGCCCAGCCGAAACGATCGGCGCAAGCGCCGGGTGCGTTTGTAGAAATCGTGCCCGCCCCGCAGAATGAAGCCGGACCGCTGAGGATTTGCCTGGACGCACGGCTGATTGTGGAATGCCCAGTCGGCATGCCGCTGGATGCGGTGGTGCGGTTAATCGAAGCCCTGCGCGATGGACGCTAGCCGCTGGCGGGGCGAACGAATCTATCTGTACCGCTGGCCGGTGGACAGGCGGAAAAGCATCGACGGCTTATGCGCCCTGGTTGATACCGAGTTGCAGCGCAACCCAGCGGATCGCTGTCTTTATGTGTTTTGTAATCGCGGCGGCGACAAAATCAAACTTTTGATCTGGCATCTCAATGGTTTTTGGCTGCTGTACAAACGCTTGGAAAAGCAGCGATTCATCTGGCCGGATTGGTTCGAAGGCGAGAGCCTGTTGTTGGAAGCTGGCCAACTGGATCAGCTACTGGACGGTTACAACCTCAACGGCATGCGTCCCCACCGGGCGCTGGCCTGGAGCCGGCCGTTCTAGCTGACAGGCCGGGCCGGGGTGGCTACACTCCGGTCCTATGAACCGGCCGCTCAGCGAACTCCCCCACGACGTTGAATCCCTGCAGCAAATGCTGGCGGAGCAGTGGACCGTCATCGCGGAACAATCGCAGAAGCTTACGCAAAAGCAGGACCGGATCGCCTATCTGGAAGAACAGTTGCGGTTGCTCAGTCAACGCCACTTCGGGCGCCGCTCCGAAGGACACCGCGAGCAGTTGGAACTGCAGTTATTCAACGAAGCGGAAGTGGTGGCCGATCAAGCCCCGGTAGCCGAAGAACCCCCGCCGATTACGGTCAACGGCCATCAACGCCCGCGGCGTACGCCCCGGCAACTGCCGAAGGACCTGCCCCGCGTTGACGTTCCCCACGAACTCAGCGAAGCCGAGCAACAGTGCACGGCGTGCGGCCAGCCGCTGCAGCGCATCGGCGAAGAAGTCAGCGAACAACTGGCGGTCATTCCCCAGCAGTATTACGTCATCCGCCACATTCGCGGGAAATACGCCTGTTCCTGCCAAGCCTGCATCCGCACCGCGGCTTTGCCGGCGCAACCGTTGCCCGGCAGCCAGGCCAGCGCCACCCTGCTGGCGCACACGATGGTGGCCAAATACCATGACGGTTTGCCGTTGTATCGTCAGGAAGCCCAGGCCGCGCGGGTCGGGCTGGAACTGCCCCGCGCCAAACTGGCGCGCTGGCTGATCGCCACGGCGCCGTTATTGCAGCCGCTTTACAATCTGCTGCAGGACAGCCTGTTCGGCTACGACATCGTCCAGACCGACGATACGGGCATCCAGGTGCTCAAGGAAGCCGGGCGTTCGCCCAGCACCTCCAGTTACCTCTGGATCCGTCGCGGCGGGTCGCCCGAGCAACCGGTCGTACGGGTCGATTACGCCCCGTCGAAAAGCGGCGAAACCGCCTATGGGCTGCTCAGCGAATGCCACGGTTATGTAGTCTGCGACGGCGCTAGCAACCTGAAACTGAGCATCGCCCGCAATAACCTGTTGCCGGTCTATTGCAACGATCACGCCCGGCGTAAATTCGCCGAAATCCTGAAAAGCAGTCCCCTGCGCGAGAAAGCCCGCCACTGGGCCGCCGCCAAGGCCATCGGTTACTACAAACAGCTCTATCGCCTGGAACGCGACATCGCCGAACTATCGCCCGAGCAAAAACGCCAACAACGCCAATCCCGCGCCGGCCCCCTCTGGGACGAATTCCTAGCTTGGGCCCGCCAGATCCAAAACGACGGCGTCCATCACCGCCGCACCCGCGAAGCGCTGGCCTATCTGCTCGATCACGCCGACGGCCTACGGCGGTACTGCGAGGACGGTCGCTTGCCGATCTCCAACATCCGTTCCGAGCACGTCGCCAAGACCATCGCCGTGGCCCGCAAAAACTTCCTGTTCGCCGATACCCCCGGCGGCGCCCATGCCAGCGCCATGATTTACAGCTTGCTGGAAACCGCCAAGGCTAACGGTCAGTCCGTCTATCAATATCTGGCCGTGCTGTTGGATACTCTGCCCAAGGCCACCGGCTTGGCTGACTACGAAGCTTTGCTACCATGGAATCTGAACCCCACCGCTGTCGCCCAGCGCTACGCTGAGTTGCCCAAACCTTAATTCCTGGCCCTACCGGACTTCGTTTCTTCGCGCAATCCTGTGCTGGATCGATCGCTTACGACTACACCCCGGGTTGTGCCCAAGGATCAGGATGATGATCAGGTGATCGCCTGTGCGCTGGCCGCTAACGCACCGTTGATCGTTTCCGGGGACAGTGATCTGCTGACATTACACCCGTGGCGAGGAATCCAGATTCTGAATGCCGCTGCCGCGTTGCCGCTTGTGATGAATGCTACAACGCAAGCTTGAAGCGTTTTTGAACCGCCACCACAGGACTGGCCGGTCCCAACCGATTGGCACTTATGCTAATTGGCAGTTTAACCAGAAAACCGCGTGGGCAAACAAGTTGCCCACCCTACGCCGGCTGTGCACACCCTACCTGGCTTACGGGCATTATCATTGCGCCTCATAAGTTGTGTGCTCGATGCACGAAATCGAACTCTCCGGACCATTATCTTCCATAACAATTTTTGCAGAATGATGCCCTAGTTGAATAGGCCATTCTCTATATAACTTTACCGTAATGTAATAAACTGCGTTCTGTCGGCTCACGAAATATGTTCCGTACCCGCTATCAGTACCGGTAAAAATCGGTTGGATGCAAACATCGCCTTGGTTATTAATTGGAAATTCTTTGCCTTCGCCACGAATATAGCCAAAAGCGGGTATACAATTGTCGCGACCCTTTGACCACACTAACTCACGTAATGCACGATCTTCGTTAATAACCGATACCCCATGCTCTTCAGTCATGAAAAACGAAATTCTCATATCGGATTCTTGTATCATGCAATCGCCAGATTCCATATTCAAACCAAGCACGAATTGCCTTTTGGGAGGTAGATCACTAATCTCAAATTGATACTCTTTCGTTTGATTTAAGTCAATACAGGGTTCTCAATCTAATTCATTTATTTTATGTTATAGTTATTTAAAAGCCAAGGAGACTTAAAATGAAAGCTTATTCTTATGATCTAAGAAAGAGGATTTTTAATCACTCTCTGAATAATCCTGTTAGTGAAACGGCTCGTTTATTTGGCGTTAGCATCAATACCGTTTATTTGCTTAAGCGTCTATTTCTCGAAACCGGAGATGTGAGACCTCGCGCCAGTTCGCGAGAATATGATCATTTGATTTCTTCAGAAGGGGAGCTTTATTTACAAACACTGATCATTGAGAAGCCGGACATAACGTTGGAAGAGCTACGTCGCGAATATCACCAAGCTTACGATGTTGATGTGAGTATGGGGACGATGTTCAACGCGGTCAAGAAACTGAGGTTCAGCTATAAAAAAAACGTTCTCTGATCCTCGCCGGTCGCAATCAGGCTCTCAAAAACTGCGAGAGGCGTACGAAAGGAAGATGGAGAACATGGCCCAAGCAGACCGGGTTTATCTTGATGAAACAGGAAGTTGTATCAATATGACACTCCCCTATGGTCGTGCCCGACGAGGCGAGGTGGTGCGTGAAAAGAAACCGGCCCATGGCGGCGAGAGACTTAATACGATTGCCTTATTATCGGAGACGGGCATTCAAGGTGAATATCATTATTCAGGAACTCTAAATGCAGAAAAGTTTATCTTTTATTTGGAATACGTCGCTTTGCCTTCCCTTGTGATGGGACAAGTCTTGATTATGGACAGGCATCCGGTTCATTGTGCTCGGGAAGTTCGGAGATTCTTGCGAAAGAATCAAGTCAAATACTTATACCTTCCACCATACTCACCCGAATTAAATCCGATTGAAGAAATGTTTTCTAAAATCAAACATTATATTAAGAAGCATAAGCCAAGAACTCTCAACAATCTGTTCAAAGCTATCAAAGAAAGTTTTCGAACCATAACATTACAGGACGTTGTTGGCTATTTTAAACATGCTAATTCATTTATTAATCAATATTGAAAACCCTGTAACACCTATACCTATGTTATTAATAAACCTATAAGTTTTTCCGATTTTTATGGATTAGAAGTATGTGTATTGATTACACGTAACTCTTGGAAATTTGGAAATCATGCGGCGTTATATGGATCAAGCGGATGGGGAGATGAACCATTCATATACGATCCTGCTGGAAGTTACGCAGATAATAACGGTGGTGGTTCAGGGCAAATGGTAGTTGGTGAAAAAGCAGCGAATATTATAGCTTTTGCGAGCCATCACAGTAAGCTAGGAGATACAACAGTGGCTATCTGCAAAGATACTACACTAGAAGAAGAAAAAGATTTTGCAGCTAAAGCGGAGGAACAAGGTGGAGCTATGGGAGGATTCTGTTCACGCTTTGTGTCTGATGTAATCGCAGGGTCTAAGCCGTTCCCAAATGTAAAGCCCGGCACCTGGTTCCCAGGGAATTTGGCTGATGATGCAAGATAAGTTTCACCTGTTTTCTGCAAAAAATATAAGATGGTTGTTTGTTTTAGCTATTTTCATAACGGTGCATCCTTGGCTGAGCTCAATGGTTCGTCGTTATGATATATTTCTTTACTACGCTACTTTCTTGTTGATTTTCTTGTTTTTGTTTTCTGCTTTTAATGACAAGAGAAAATCAAAAACATTCCTTTACTCGTATGTTTTTTGTGGGTTTTTTTTAGGGCATTTATCAAGTTTCTTATCGAATTTAATATTGGAGGCAGTCTTTCACTCATACTATATAGAGATCTTTTTGAGGAACATGAAAAGAGATTTTGTTAATACTTTGCTTGGGATAATTATATATCCATTTTTCTTAGGCGGATGGATTCATGGGTTTGCAACTAGCGTAGGCTTAAGCGGAACGTGTCAACCAGAAATGAGCCAGAGGTTCAATAATTAAGTAGTTAGCAAAAAGTTCACCGGTATTCGATCACAGAATTTTCAACTAGTTAGTCGTCCCTGAATAAACGCCAAAATGGCGGGAAATAGCAATTATAGCCGCGACGGAAAAGCAAGCGCCGGTGTGATTTACAATTGAAAAGCCGCTTGGCGATCACCACTAGGCAGAAAAAGGCGTATCCAAATCCAGGCCCTCAGTGTCACCATAAAGTTGAGCCAGTAGAGTGAAAGATAACATTGATTTGAGGGCGGAGAGGAGCCAGGAAGATGCCGAAACCGCACACGCCTTCCGCTGAAGAAATCCAACCGGATGGGCACTTGGAAAAACGCACACGGCGAGTGTTTAGCGTGGAATACAAGCTATCGATCCTACAGCAGGCAGACGCATGCCGACACGGTGAACTGGGTAAGCTACTGCGGAGAGAAAAACTGTATTCCAATCAGTTGGCGCAATGGCGACGGGAGTTTGAAGCCGGCGGTGTGGCCAGCTTGAGTAAATCCCGGCCTGGTCCGGTGGCCGCCAAGACAGTGGAACAACGCCAACTCGAACAACTGGAGAAGGAAAACGCCCGCTTACGCCAGCAACTGGCCATCAAAGACACCTGCATTGCCTTGCAAAAAAAAGCCTTGGCCTTAATCGAACAGGCCGAACAAGAGCCCTCCTCATGAACCTTGTGAGCGAGTCCCGAGGAGCGGCTCTGTCAGATCGCCGGGCTTGCGCGGTATTGGATCTGTGCCGCAATACGATCCGTGATCAGCGCCAGACACAACGGTTTTGTGGTCCGCCTAAACCGCGCTGTCAGCGGCGTAGCCAACCCCAGGCCTTGAGCGAGGTTGAAAGAACGCAGGTCCTGGCGCTGCTCAATAGCCCAGAATTTTGTGATCAGCCCCCGGCCGAGGTGTATGGCGCGTTGCTGGAACAAGGCCGGTATTTATGTTCCATCAGCACGATGCATCGTTTGCTGCGCACCCAGCACCTCGGCGGTGAGCGCCGCGCCCAGCGTGCCCCCCAATCCCAGGCCATCCCCCGCTTGCATGCCCGGGCTCCTCATGAGGTGTGGACGTGGGATATTACCAAGCTGCCGACCCAGCGGCGGGGTGAATATCTGTCACTCTACGTCGTGATGGATCTATACAGCCGCTTCATCGTCGCCTGGATGCTATCCCGTAAGGAAAACAGTGCCCTGGCGAGCCAATTGATCGATGAAGCCACCCAGCGCTATGGCATTCAAGCGGGGACTCTCACGCTCCACCAGGATCGTGGCGCCCCCATGACCGCCCACGGCTATCTGAATTTACTCGCCGAGCTCAGCGTCACCCCCAGCCACAGCCGTCCACGGGTCAGCAACGACAATCCCATGAGTGAGGCGCACTTCAAAACCCTTAAATACCAGCCCGATTATCCACTGCGCTTTGAACACTACGCGCATGCTCAGCGCTGGCGCCAGGACTACGTCGCCGGGTACAACCATCGCCATCATCACAGCGCCGTGGCCGGCTTTACCCCCGCCCAGGTCTTCACCAGTGAATATCGGAACCTGGCACAACAACAGCAAGCGGTCCTCAATGACGCTTTTGCCCGCCATCCTGAGCGCTTTCGTCGCGGTAAACCCACTGTCAAGCTCCCTCCCGAGAATGTCTATATCAATCCCATTCCTGAGGGAACTGACACAACCGCTGAATCCATCGTCAATTTCCCAACCTTGAAACGCTGCTTTGCAACTTAATTATTAAACCCCTGGCTCATTTCTGGTTGACACGTTCCGCGGGTGTCGATGAAGCTCAAGTGCTGGGCATAGGGATTGACCACGGCCAGTGGTTTTAACAGCCGTTGGGCATTCTGGTGCAGATTCAAGAGGCGCTGTTTATCCGTCTGCGCCAACAACCCGGAGAGGGTGCGTTGCGCCCGTTGCCGGGCGTGGATGGCTTGCGTCTGCCCGCGGCCTTCATCGACCGTGAGCACCAGACAACGATTGAGCAACTCTTCGTCCAGATCGATGGCCGTGGTGGTCAACAGGATCATCACCGGTCCGCTGACCTGGTAGTCCTGGGTTTTCAGTTCGCCCGTGGTCGGGTCTTTGCCGGTACTGGCGATAGTCAGTTCGCCTTCCGATTGCAGCAGCTTCAGGGCATAGGTGGCCTGGGCCGCGCCTTCTTCCTCGACGATGGCCAGGACTTTATGGCGCAGATCGCGTTCGCCCATGTAGAACAACGACTGGCCGGTCAGGGCGCTGTATTTGATGCGCTCCTCCGGCGGGATGAAGGCCAGTAGGGCTTCCATCAACGCGCTTTTGCCCGCCGCCGAGGTGCTTTGGATGGTCACCGCAAGCGGGTGTTCCAGTTTCCGGAACAAGGTGGCCAGGTAGCCCACGAGGGTATTGGTGGCTTCGCCGACCAGGCCGCAACGGCGAAAGTCGCTTTGCAGGCGTTCCAGCAGGTCGGGCGCTTGCAGGCGTTCGAGCGCGGCTTGCGTGTCGGACTCGTTGAGGACGACCGCGGTGTCCTGGGGCGCTGCGGCTTCGAGCCGTTGCGTTTGCAGGCTTTCCAACTGGAGCAGCAGGTGTCCGAGGTCGGCTTTGATGACGGCCTCGCTGACCCCGAGCTCAACAGCGGCTTGCTGGATGAAGGCGTTACGCGGACGTTGTTGATACAGGTCGAAGGTATCGACATGCAGGGCGCGGCCGTCAAGACTGGGCGCTGAAACCAGCAGATTGATTTTCAGGACGTCAACGCCGAGGTTTTTAGCCAACCCCCGAACGCGGTAAGTGCGTTTGCCCAGGGTGATACGGATTTCATGGTCGGTGACCTCGGCCGGGATAGGCGCTGGCGCTGTGGGGAGGACGGCAGCGGGGATGGGATCGGCAGGCCGGGCGGCGTTTTCTTGAGCGGCTAAGGGGGCGATGGATTCCGGCTCCGGTGCGGGTTCCGGTGTAGCCTCGGCTTCGGGCAGCGGGATGGATGCTGCGTTGACCGCTGTCGTCAGCGGTTTAGCCGGGCCTTGGCCGAGGCAGACCGCCGAGCGGATCACCGCGCCCAGGCTTTTCGCGGCTGGGCTGGCCTGCCGCGCGTAGGCGTTGGCGTCCATCTCGGGCGGGAACTGAAGGCGGTAAGCCACGATGCCGGCGGCCTGCAGGCGCGGCGTGAGTGCGTCGGCCGCTGTGTCCCCGGCCGCATCGCGGTCGTAGGCGATCAAGACCCGTTGAGTCCCGTGGCTCTGGAAGGCGGCTAAGTGATCAATGGTAAAGCCTTCGACGCCGTAGCTGGCCGTGACGTGACGGTATCCCGCGCACCAGAAGGTCAGGGCGTCGATCAGCGACTCGCAAAGGATGATCTCGGGGCTGACGGCCAGCGCGGCGGCATTCCAGACGCCGGCATGAGGGCCGGGCAGATAGAGATGCTTGGGCGTGCCGGGGCGCAGGTGGTCGTTGATCTTGCGTCCGTACACCTCCTGTACCGAGCCGTGCTCGGCGAGTACCGGGATGACCAGCGAGCCGCTGAAGTGTTCGTGGCCGGAAGGGCGCAGGATACCAATGCGCTGCAACTGGCCCCGGAGCGCGGCCCCCTCCTGGCGGTTTTTAGCCGGCAGTCGATAGCCCAGGGTGCGATTGGCATAACCCAGTTTGAAACGGTCGATGGCTTCACTGGCGGCGATGCCGCGTTTTTCCAGGTAGGCCAGGGCTTCGGGGGACTGCTTGAGGGTGGCGTGGTAGTAGTCGATGACTTGCGCCAGTAAGCGGGCGTCTTCGGTGCTGGCTTCCAGGGTGCTGGGGAGTTTCGGTACGGTGGCGCGTTTGACCGGCTCGACGGCTAAAGACGGCGCATAGTCGGCCTGCAGCAGTTCCAATGCGTGGCGGAACGAAACGCCCTCGGTTTTCATCACCCAGTCGATCACCGAACCCGCCGCGCCGCAGCCAAAGCAGTGAAACAGGTTGTTTTTCGGGCTGATCACCAGGCTGGGGGTTTTGTCGTCGTGGAACGGGCAATGGCCGATCAAGTCCGCCCCGTGTTTTTTCAGCACGATGCCCCGCGCCTCGACCAGGCGTTCCAGGGAAATCGCTTGCTTTAGCCGGTCAAGTTGCTCGGCGGAAAGGCGCGGCATGGGGTTCTCAAAAACCCTGTCAAGGTTATATTTGACCTTTTTATTATGAGATATTAATATCCGTATCCTGTCAAGTCAAAATTATCCCTTTACCATGAGCACTCCCTTTCAAATAGTTAACGGCTGGCGCATGGTGGATTTCGGTAAGAATCTTGCTCAACTCCGCAAGGCCCGTGGCTTGACCCAGGCTGAACTGAGTGATCTGCTGGATATTCAGCAGCGCTTGATCGGCCGCTGGGAGCAAGGTCAGGGTAAGCCGCAGTTTGATTACATCCTGAAACTGGCCGATGTGTTGGAGGTCAGCCTTGACCGCTTACTGCGCGGCAGCGATGCGACGCCCTTGCCTGCCTTTGCTATTCGCAACAAGAAGCTCCAAGAGTTGTGTCGGCAGGTCGATCAGATGAAGCCACAAGAGCAAGAGGTGATTTGTCATTTTCTGGGCCTCGCGGTACGCCAGGAGCAATTGAAGAAGATTGTGGCGCAACCGCTTGGCCCGCTGCATTCGTAACGAGGTCAGTCACCATGAATACGGCTAAACAAGACGCTTTAGACGCGATTGAACGGTTACCCAAGAGCGCCGATATGGATGAGATTATGTACCGCCTGTATGTGCTGGATAAAATCCGTAAAGGCCGGCAAGCGGTAGCCGAGGGAAACACGCTCAGCAGCGAGCAGCTCAAGCGTGAGATGGAGCAGTGGTAATTTGGTCCCAACCGGCCAAAGCGGATTTACGCGCGATCCATGATTACATCGCCGCCGATTCAAGCTACTACGCCAAAAAGCTCACCCAGGATATTGTCACGAAAACCGATGTGCTGGTGGAGCTGCCACGCATCGGTAAAATGGTGCCAGAGTTGGGCGATGAGGCCATCCGCGAGTTGACCGAGCCGCCGTATCGCATTATCTACGAGATTAAAGGCGAGGACGTGTTTGTGCTGGCGGTCATCCATCGCCGCCGGGAGTTGCTGCCCGAGATGGTGGAGCGCTGAGGTTGGCGGGCTTTCAGCAAGGCTTGCCGTTCCCAACCTGACCCCTACGCTAATTAGCCGTTCAACCGGATGGCTCCGCCACCGGTTAACTTATCACATTAGCCCCTACCTCGAAAATGGCGTTGGGGCTTCTCGATCGATGCGCTTCCTGCGTCAGCGCACCCTACGCGGGCTTATAGTTAATCAAGCTTTATTCGTTTCTCGATATAGGGAGTGAGCAGATAGGCGACAACGAAGCAGGGAACGACAAATGCTTCCGAAAACATGAAAGGACCCATTCCAAACGCGAACACCATGTCCAGCACCATAACCACCCCGACCACTAACGTGGTTAGCAAAAACGCATAGAACATTCGATTGATAAAGCGCAATGTCTCTAACCCACTCAATTGCAACATTCTTCTGTTGCATTCCTAACCACGCTTGCCCCTACAAAGATAGCTGCAGACATATCAAACCCGTATGTTGGCCCTCCACATTGAAGATTTTGGTACAAATGACCGAGTGTCAACTTTGTACATGCTGGCCCTCCTCCCCATACGCTAGCAGCGGACCCAATGATTGCTAGGCCATTGGCAACATCAGTAGTTGGGCAATCGCGATAGTCATACCACGGCCACCCCGATGCACCAGCAGGTACTCCATTTCCGTCAGCCGGGCCAGGTGGACTTTCAACGCGGTGTCGCTCCAGTGGGTAAAGGCGCGGACATCCCGGCGACTAAAGCGATAATCGGCCCGCTTCATGGCCCGGACCTGACAGCGTTCGCCGACCCAGGTGACCAGCAACCCCAACAACTTACGGGTTTGCGGCGGCAGTTCATCCAGGGTGCGGCCCAGCACTTCATGGGCCAGGCGGTTGGCGGTGGCGATCGTCCAGGGTGACTTCGACATAGCGGAGCGATTGGCCGGCGTGGTTGACCGTTTTAATCGGCCGCTGATGCTGATGCAGTAAAGCCAGGCTATCGATCAGGGTGAGGTATTTTTCATGATCGCGCCGGGTCCGCGT
>JACKMZ010000016.1 GCA_024235135.1 Gammaproteobacteria bacterium
CGTTCTGGAATCTCATTGACGCTCGCGGAGTACGCCATGTCCCACCGGAATTCACCCCATCGACCGGCCCTTCGCGGCATTGCGGAACGAAACACCGCGAACCGATTGCCCTGGCCGTCGGGTTTCCCGTGTACCGCTCACCCGCCTTCTGGATGCACGTCATGACCCCATCCCCTACCGCTGAACAGTTCGATGTCATCGTCGTCGGGGCCGGCCCCGCCGGCAGTGCGGCCGCGCTCATCACGGCGCGCGCCGGCCTCAAGGTGTTGCTGCTGGAACGGGGCGAATATCCGGGCGCCAAGAACGTATCCGGCGCGGCATTCTACGGCAGCGCGATCATGAACCAGTTGATTCCCGAATGGTGGTTGCAGGCGCCCGTGGAACGTTACATCTGCCGTCGGGATGTCGCCATGATGTCGCCAACCACGGCGGTATCGCTGGATTTCCGGGCGGCTGGACCGGGTTATGCCGACCCCCCCTATAACGGATTTACCGTATTGCGTCCTAAATTCGACCGCTGGTTCGCGGCGCAGGCGGAAGCAGCGGGCGCTTTTTTGCTGACAGCAACGGTGGTGGATGACGTGCTGCGGGAAAACGGCCGCGTTGTCGGTGTGCGAGTGCGCCGTGAACAAGGCGAAGTGCGTGGCCGAGTGGTCATCGCCTGCGATGGTTCGAATTCCTTCCTGGCCAAGAAGACCGGCCTGCAGCGGGAGTTCCACGCCCACGAAATGTCGCTAGGCGTAAAGGAAGTTCTGGGTCTGAGCGAAGAAACCATTCGCGAACGGTTTCACCTATCCGGCGACGAAGGGATGGCCCTGGAGTACCTGGGCGCGATCACGGAAAACGTGCGCGGCGGGGCTTTTCTATACACCAACCGCGACTCCCTGTCGTTGGGCGTGATCGGCCAGATTTCCTCCCTGGCCGAACAACGCCAGCGACCTTACGATCTGTTGGAACACTTCAAGGCGCATCCCGCCGTGGCGCCCCTGGTACGCGGCGGCAAGCTTCGCGAATACTCCGCCCATACCATTCCCGAGGCGGGTTGGAACATGATGCCCAAGCTCTACACGGACGGACTGATGGTGGCCGGCGACGCGGCGGCCTTCTGTTTCGTCGCCGGGCTGTATCTCGAAGGCATGAATTACGCCATGCAATCCGGCCTCGCCGCAGGCGAAACCGCCATCGAAGCCTGCCGCAACAACGATTGTTCGGCGCGGGCGTTGAGCCGTTATGAGCATTATCTGAAACAGCGCCACGTCTACGATGACTTCAAACGCTACCGTCACACGCCCGCCTTCGTCAATGGCGAGCGTTTGCAGAACCTCTATCCGGACCTCCTCGCCAGAAGCATGGAGGCGTTGTTCCGGGTGGACGGCAATCGCAAGAACAAGATCCTGCCTCTGGCGCGGGCAACCCTGCGTCAATTCCGCATCAAACCCAGTCACCTGTTGAAAGACCTGTATCACGCCGCGAGGGCCTATCTATGGTGAAAACCACCCACGAAGAAAAGATGCTGACCGTGCGCTTTCGTGTCGACGAGCACGCGCATATTGTCGTCAACACGGACATTTGCCGGGAGTGTTCGGTGCAATCCTGTGTTTACGTTTGCCCGGCCAATTTATTCGTGCCGCTCGATGACGGTGGCATTCTGTTCAACTACGAACAATGCTTTGAATGTGGCACCTGCTATATCGCCTGTAACCGGGAAGGCGCGATCCGCTGGACTTATCCACGCGGCGGATTCGGCGTTACCTTCCGTGAGTCCTAGCACCGATCCGTAGGATGACCGACATGCGTATCGTCGTATGCCTCAAATATGTATCTGACCCGACTTCCATCGAGGTCGACCCCTTGACCGGCGCCATCGATCCTGTACGCACCCTGTACATGCTCAATCCTGCCGACGCGGCCGCTCTGGAAATGGCGTTGCGCTTGCGTGTCGAGGGTGACAGCGTGCTGGCGCTGACGGTGGGTCCGCCGGAAGCGGAAGCCGTGTTGCGCGACGCCTTGGCGGTCGGCGCCGATCGCGTGCTCAGACTGTGGGACAATGCGCGCAGTTATACCAAACCGCCGGTAACCTCCGTTCTGCTGGCCGCCGCCTTACGGCTGGAAAATCCACCGGATCTGGTGCTTTGTGGCGCGCGCAGCGTTGATCGTGGTTCGGGAAAGCTGCCCGCCCTGCTGGGCGAGTTGCTGGATTGGCCGGTGGTCACCGATGTCACCCATTTCGAGTTGCATGGGCAACGAATACAGGTGCAACGCCGATTGGCGCGGGGCGCGCGCGCCGAGGGCGAGGTCACTCTGCCAGCGGTTCTGGGTCTGGAACCGGGCCTGGCGCGGCTGCGTCAAGCCAGTCTGCCGGGCTTGATTACGGCCAAGCGGGCAACGATTCCGGTCCTGCATCTCGCCGAATTGGGACTTTCGTCACAGGATCTGCATTTTCCCGCCGTCACCCTGCACGCGGTCATGCCGCCCCGTCCACGCCCCCGCGCACTGTTCATGCCGGACAGTCATTTGCCCGCCCACGAACGCATCGCTCAGATCATGTCGGCCGGCGTCAGCGGCAAATCCGGAAAGGTGCTGGAAGGCGGCTCGGCGGATGACATGGCCGACGCCATCATCGCTTTTCTGCAAGAGCAGGGTTTCTTGGAATCCGTAACGTGAATGCCCGCTTGGCCGAAATGAGTTGGCCAGCCGTCGCCCAGGCGGTGGCCGACGGCGCGACCACAGTAATCTGGCCGCTGGGCGCCACCGAGCAGCATGGACCCCACTTGCCCTTGGGTACCGACACGTTTCGCGCCGTCGCCTTGGCCGAACGCCTGGCGGCCCAACTGCCCGGCGTTTTGATCGCGCCGGCGCTACCCATAGGCTGCTCCGACGAGCACAGTGGTTTCGCGGGACTGCTGAGCCTTGATCATGACACGCTGGCGCGCCTCATCGTCGATTGCGCCCGGCGCATGGTTGCTTGGGGCGTGCGTCGGCTGATCCTCTTGTCCGCGCACGGCGGCAACGTCCGGGCCTTGGCCTTGGCGGCCGAGCAATTAGCGCGTGAATGGCCATCGTTACAGATTTGGACGCCCGGCGACATGACCGCCCTGGGCGGAGCGTTGCTGGCCGCCGCGCGCGAGGAGGGAATTACGCCCGAATCGGCCGGTCTGCACGCCGGCGAGGCGGAAACTTCCGAGATGCTACACCTGCATCCGCAGTGGGTGAGCATGGATCAAGCCGTACCGGGCTATACCGGGGATATGGAAGCGATTATGCCCTATCTGCAAGGGGTCGGCCTGCAACCCGTCGCGCCCAGCGGCGTCCTGGGCGACCCGCGGGAAGCGACAGCCGGACGTGGCGATCGCTATTTGGCCATTCAGGCGCGCACTTGCCGGGACCAAATCGAGGCGGGTCATTTCACGGTACCGGTTACCACTGACTCATCGGCCTCCTCCGAAAGCCTTCCCTCGCCCAATTTGACGGACAGCCTGAGCGTTCCGCGTCCACCCCAGGGGAGCGGCGATGAGCAATAGCCATCTGACCGTGATGCCGGCTCCCGAACCGAAAGTCTGCGCAGCGGTTCCTGGAACTCGGGCAGCGCCACCGCTCGATCCGGCCCACTATGTCCTGCAACCCGGCCTGGAAAGGGTGGCCGATCCCCCTGGTGGCTTATTGGTATCCACACGCCCCTTGGTGGCCATGCGCATCAATTCCCAGGCTTGGGCCGTGCTTGGCTGCCTGGGCGTCGAACGCACGGCTGCCGAGGTAGCGGCCATGACCAGCTTGACTCCAGGCCATGCCGAGGCATTCCTCGAATCCCTGGCGCGCAAACGCCTGCTGCGCAAACGGCTGCCGATACCCACCGACTGGCCCGCGATTTCGGTCATCGTACCGGCGCGTGGACGGCCCGCCGCGACACGGGCTTGCGTTGCCTCCTTGCTAGCCTTGGACTATCCACGCGAGCGCCTGGAAATCCTTGTGATCGATGACGCATCGGAACCACCGCTGGCTGCCGCTCTGGCCGGGTTGCCGATTCGCCTGCTGCGTCAGGATCACAATATCGGTCAATCGGCGGCACGCAATCTGGCGGCCAAGCAAGCCCAAGGATCGGTGTTGGCGTTCATCGACAACGATTGTGAAGCGCACGCCAGTTGGCTGAAAGCGCTGGTTCCGTATCTGAGCGAACCCGCCATGGGCGTGGTGGGTGGCCGCATCGACTCCCCTTCCGTCACGGGTTGGATAGCGGCCTACGAATCGGTGTGTTCGCCCCTGGACATGGGCGAACACGGCGGCGAAGTCGGCCCGGCGGAAGCCGTGGCCTATCTGCCGACCTGCAATCTGCTAGTCGATCGTTCATTGATGTTGAACCAGGGTGGTTTCGATCCCGCCATGAAACTGGGAGAGGATGTCGATTTCGTGTGGCGCGCCATACGGGCCGGCGCGCGCGCCTGTTATGCACCCGGAGGCCGGGTGGTGCACCACCATCGGGTACGCCTGGCCGCCTTGTTGAGTCGGCGCGCGGATTACGGTTCCTCCGAGGCCGATCTGCAACTCCGTTTTCCAGAAGGACGGCGAATCATGCGCCTGCCTTTGACAGTCGGCGCCGGCTTGGCCGCTCTCGTGACCGCTAGCGTTTCATGGATCACTGCCCTGTTTTTGGCGATCGCCACGCTGGCCGCGCTGACGCTGGAGACGATCACCAAACGTCAGCGTATCCACCGTATGGGACTCAAGCTGCCCGCAGGCACTGTGCTGTCGGCCGTCGGACGCGGACATTGGGCCTCGCTTTACCACCTGAGCGCCCATGTCAGCCGGTATTACAGCCTGCCATTACTCATCGGCGGATTACTGTGGACCCCGCTGTTGCCCATGACGGCGGTATTGCTGCTGATCGCTCCGGTGAGCGACTACCGGCGCTTGCGACCCCGATTGCCATTGCCCATGTTCGTAGGACTGAGCTGTCTGGAGATGGCCGCCTATCAACTGGGCGTGTGGCGGGGTTGCTTCAAACAGCGCACCTTGCGGCCGTGGTGGCCGAAGGTGCGTTGGATACGATGAACCGTTCCTAACGGTGCACAATAACTTACGAGGAATATCAATGAACGCTAAAGTAAAAAACCCCTCCGATATCCCCGCCATCGAAGTGCCTCCCGAAGAAGTGCAGGCCCTGCTGCGTTCCGATACGCCGAAACAACCACGGGAATCCGAGCCTCCGAAGATCAGCGAAGAAATCGTGATAGAGGAAGTCAGCATCGATGGCATGTGCGGCGTCTACTGATTTCGGCAGGCAACGCAAGCAACAGGCGAGGTCTGTATTCCCCCTCGCCTGATCGGTAATTTGAAAAAGCGTCAGGAGCCAGCCGGTGGACGGCGGTCTGGCTCCTGTACGCGGTGATTGACCACCGGACCGTGGCTCGAAACGCCTATCCATGGCATAACCCGCCCGGACAGTGGTGGGAATCCACGCAGCCGCCCCTGAATTTTCGGGTAGTCCGATCATGAGTAAACTCAAAGACAAAGTCGCCTTCATCACCGGCGCGGGGCGTGGCCAGGGCCGAGCCCATGCCGTGGCCATGGCTAGCGAGGGCGCCGATATCGTCGCGCTCGACATTTGCCGCGATTTGCCCTATCCGCGCTATTCATTGGCGACGACCGACGATCTACAGGAAACTGCCCGCCAAGTCCGCGAACTCGGACGCAACGTCCTGAAAGTGGCCGCCGATGTGCGCGATGCCCAGGATATGGAGGAGGCCGTGAATCAGGCTGTCGAAACCTTCGGGCATATCGATATCCTGGTGTGTAACGCCGGTATTGCCGACATGGCCTTGACCTGGGACATCACCGAAGAATGGTGGGACATCATGTTGGACGTCAACCTCAAGGGATATTGGCTGGCGGCGAAATACGTCGTTCCGCAAATGCTGGCCCAAAATACCGGCGGACGCATCATCATGACTTCGTCGGTAGCCGGATTACGAGGGGAACCAGGCATGGCGCATTACTGCGCTTCGAAATGGGGTGTCATCGGGCTGGCCAAAACCCTGGCGAACGAATTGGCCAAGTACAACATCACCGTCAATACCTTGCACCCCACGGCGGTGGACACCGATATCATCACCGGTATGGCCAAGGCGGCCGCAATGAGCAAGGAAGAACTCGTGGATTTCATCTTCCTGGGACACATGATGCCGGTAAAACTCATCGACGCGGACGATGTCGCCAAGGCGGCTCTATGGTTGGCTTCGGACGAGGCGCGTTTCGTTACGGGTCAAACCATGAACATCGATGCCGGGAGAATGCTGAAATGAATCTCGAAATATCTTATCGACTCGCTCCGAGCGTGGCGATTCGGCCCGAACGGTTTGGCGGCTTGGTGTATCGCTACGATAACCGCCGGTTGTACTTCCTGCACTCCCATGAGTTGGTGGAATTCGTGCGGGAACTGGATGGCAAACGGCCGCTGCGCGAGGCGCTCGCCGATTTCCTCCGCGCGCGGGATCTGCCGGACTCCGCCCAGGATACCCTGATCAAGGCGCTGACCCAGCTATTGCGGCTAGATATTCTCTCGCCGGCCAGCCCTCCCACGCGAGCCCCTGATGTTACTCCGACCCTTGGAATCGCCTCGGATGATAAGACCCTGCGCGGCACATCGCCACCGTACTCGGGCGGAAGGTCGCCGCGAGCCGGGCCGGGTAGCGTCTAGTCCCTATTCCGGTTTGGTTGGAAAACTGAAACAGGTCCGGAATATCGTAAGGAACGGGCGGCTCTGTTGCCCGTGATCAGGAGGTGGGATTGTCATGGCAACGCACTATTCCTCATCCGCTCCACCCGTCAGGCTAGGCAGACACTCGCTCCAGGCCCTGATCGACGCCTTGCGCGGTGACGGATACACCGTCATCGGTCCGCGTCTGGAGGACGCCGCCATCGTGTATGCTCCGCTCGAATCGGCGGACAGCCTGCCGGAAGGCTGGGTCGACCAGCAGGAGGGTGGCCACTACCGTTTGCTGCGTGGCGAACGTCCCGCGCTATTCGACTATGTGGTCGGACCGCATAGCTGGAAGCGCTATTTATATCCTCCCCGTCAACGTCTTTGGCAAGCGCATAAACAAGGCAAAGGCTGGCGAGTGAAGGAACCGCTGGATAATACGGCCCCCTACGCCTTCATCGGCGTGCGTAGTTGTGAAATCCACGCCATGCGGATTCAGGACCGGGTATTCGACAACGGCGCGTTCGCCGATCCCGCTTACATCAAACGCCGCCAACAAGCCTTTATCGTGGCCGTCAACTGCGCTCACCCCGCCGCAACCTGTTTTTGTACTTCCATGAACAGCGGGCCACGGGCCAAGGAAGGGTTTGATCTGTGCATGACCGAACTGCTCGATGAGCAACGGCACGAATTCCTAGTGGAAGCCGGCTCGGACAAAGGCGCCGCCTTGCTGACCCGATTGCCGCATCGTCCTTGCGACGAAAACGATCTGCGGCAGGCCGAGGCCGTCGCCACGGCCGCTTCGCAGGCCATGCAGCGAGAGATGGCGCCCGATGTCGCCGCCCTGCTCAAACGCCATCCTGAACACCCGCGATGGCAGGAGGTCGCGCAGCGCTGTCTGAGTTGCGCCAACTGCACCCAGGTCTGTCCCACCTGCTTCTGCAGCACGGTAGAGGACGTAACCGATCTCAGTGGGCAAACGGCGCAACGTTGGCGCCAGTGGGATTCCTGTTTCACCCTGGATTTCAGCTATATCCATGGCGGCAGTATCCGGCGTGAAACGCGTTCCCGCTACCGGCAATGGATGACCCACAAACTTTCCACTTGGCACGATCAATTCGATACTTCCGGGTGCGTCGGCTGCGGGCGTTGCATCACTTGGTGCCCCGTAGGCATCGACATTACCGAGGAAGCCAAGGCGATACGGGATAGCGAAGGAGGGACGTGACAATGCGTGTCGAAGGTCTGGACCGGCTCATCAAGGAGCACCCGTTTTTCCGGGACATGGACGCAGCGGCCTGTGAAACCATCGCCGGCTGCGCGGCAAACGAACGCTTCAATATCGGTGACTACGTCTTTCGCGAAGGCGGTGCGGCCGACAAATTCTATCTGATCCGTCAGGGGACCATAGCGCTGGAAATCCATGTGCCGGGCAAGGATTCGATCATCGTGGACACCTTGGAAACCGGCGCCATCCTGGGCTGGGCATGGCTGGTGCCGCCCTATCGTTGGACTTATGACGCCCGGGCGATCACCCTGTGTCGGATGGTTAGCTTGGACGCCCACTGCCTGCGTGGCAAATACGAGACCGACCACACACTGGCCAAGGAATTGTTCAAACGTTTCATTCCGGTCATGGCGAAACGCTTGGAAGCCACGCGCCAGCGGATGATCGAAAAAGCCCAGGCGCGTTCCGGCGGCGCTGGGAAGGGTGGGTGACATGAGTACGAAAATAGGGCTCGACCGGCTGATCAGGGAACATCCCTTTTTCCAGGGCATGGATGCCGAAGCCTGTGAAACATTGGCCGGTTGCGCCGCGAACGAGCGTTTCAATGGTGGCGAATACCTCATCCGTCAGGGTGAAGCCGCCAACAAGTTTTATCTCATCCGCCACGGTAGTGTGGCCCAGGAACTCCGGGTGCCGGACCGAGAATCGATCATCGTGCAGACCTTGCACGAAGGCGAGATTCTAGGCTGGTCCTGGCTGGTCTCCCCCTATCGCTGGACGATGGACGCCCGCGCCATGCAATTGACCCGAGTATTGAGCCTGGATGCTGAATGCCTGCGTGGCAAATTCGCCAATGACCCGACGCTGGCTTACGAGCTTTTCAAGCGTTTCATCCCAGTCATGGCGTCCCGTTTGCAAACGTCCCGTCTGCAACTCATCGATATTTACGGTTAGCGCCAGGAACCACCCGCATGACGCACAACGCCGACCCGATGCGGCCTATCCCTTACCGTATCCACAGAGTACGGTCGGAATTGGCGGATACCTTCACGCTGGATCTCGTACCCGAGGACGGCGTGCATTCCCTGAACTTCGCACCGGGCCAATTCAACATGGTTTATCTATTCGGTGGGGGCGAAGTCCCGATCAGCATCAGCGGCGATCCTGCCCGAACGGCGCCGCTGGTCCACACGATTCGGGCGGTGGGTCCGGTCACACGCGCGATGAAAGCGTTGGGGCGGGGCGATACCGTGGGCATACGCGGTCCTTTTGGCACCACATGGCCCGTTATTGAGGCGGAAGGCAGCGACGTGGTCATCGTGGCCGGTGGCGTGGGCCTGGCTCCGCTACGCCCCGCCATCTATCACATCCTGGCCAATCGCGAGAAGTATGGCGACGTTCGCCTCTATTACGGTGCCCGCACGCCCGATGACATCCTCTTTCTCTCAGAGCTGCGGGAATGGCGCGGACGATTCGACATGATCGTCGAAGTCACGGTGGACAGCGCCCGAGGCTATTGGGCCGGACGCGTGGGAGTGGTCACCCATTTGCTGGAACGCGGCCGTTACGATCCCGAGGAAACCGTGGCGCTGGTCTGCGGACCGGAAATCATGATGCGTTTTGCCATCAAAACGCTGAATCAGCGCGGCGTGGACAACGATCAGATCTATGTCTCCATGGAGCGCAACATGAAATGCGCCATCGGTTTCTGCGGGCACTGCCAATTCGGACCCTATTTCGTCTGCAAGGATGGACCTGTGTTCCGTTTCGACCAGATCGCATCCCTTTTCTCACTGCGAGAGTTATGAAATGGCTGGCAAGCGCAAGCCCAAATTGGCGGTATGGAAATTCTCCTCCTGTGACGGCTGCCAGCTCAGCCTGCTGGATTGCGAGGATGAACTGCTTACCGTGGCCGCCAGCGTGGAAATCGCTTATTTTCTTGAAGCAACCCGGGCCACGATCAAGGGGCCATACGCTCTGTCACTGGTCGAAGGTTCCATCAGTACGCCCGAAGATGCCGAACGTATCCGCGCGGTGCGCCGCCAGTCCAAGGTTCTGATCACCATCGGAGCCTGCGCGACCTCGGGCGGCATTCAGGCTCTGCGCAACTTCCAGGATGTCGAACAGTTCATCAGCACGGTGTACGCCCGCCCGGAGTTCATCGACACGCTGGCCACCTCGACGGCGATCGCCGAACATGTGCCCGTGGATTTCGAACTGCGCGGCTGCCCGATCGACAAGCATCAACTGCTGGAAGTACTCAATGCGTTTCTGAACGGCCGGAAGCCCAATGTACCGCGTCACAGTCAATGCATCGAGTGCAAGCAGGCCGGTACGGTATGCGTTATGGTGGCGCGTGGAACGCCCTGTCTCGGGCCGGTCACCCAAGCGGGCTGCGGTAACCTCTGCCCATCCTGCAATCGGGGTTGCTACGGCTGTTTCGGTCCCAAGGAAACGCCCAACCCGGCCAGTCTCAGCGCACGCTTCGGCGAACTGGGAATGGCGCAGCCTGCCGTCAAGCAGATTTACCGGCTGTTCAACGCCCATGCACCGGAATTCCAGCAGGAGAGCCAGCGGCATGAGTAAGCAAACTCGCACGATCAAAGTCGATGCCTTGGCTCGGGTGGAAGGGGAAGGCGCGCTGCATGTACGCATCAAGGACGGCGTGGTAAAGGATGTGAAATTCCGTATTTTCGAGCCGCCGCGGTTTTTCGAAGCCTTTTTACAGGGCCGGCTTTACAGTGAAGCCCCGGATATTACCGCGCGGATCTGCGGCATCTGTCCGATCGCCTACATGATGGGCGCCAGCCAAGCCATGGAAGATGCCTTGGGCATGGCCGTCACGGGACCGCTGCGGGATCTACGGCGATTGATCTACTGCGGGGAATGGATTGAAAGCCACGTATTGCATGCCTATCTGCTGCATGCGCCTGACTTTCTCGGTTTCGAGGACGCCATCCGCCTGTCCCAACACCATCCCGGCGTGGTGGAGAAGGCCCTGCAACTCAAGAAACTCGGCAACCGGATTCTGGAAGTGATCGGCGGTCGCGCCGTGCACCCGGTCAACCTGCGGGTGGGCGGTTTCTATCGCACTCCCCGCAAGGACGCCATCCGCGCGTTGATCGGACCCCTGCAATGGGCCGTGGAAGCCTCCTTGGACACGGTAAAGCTGGTCGGTGGTTTCGATTTCCCGGATTATCATTACGATTACACCTGTGTTTCCCTGCATCATCCCGACGAATACCCGATCACCCAAGGCCGTTTGATCTCCAACCGGGGTCTGGACATCGCTATCGACGAATTCTCCAACCATATCATCGAGCAACATGTCGCCCATTCAAATGCACTGCAAGGCCATCTGCAGGGTAGCGATTGCTATCTGGTCGGTCCCATCGCCCGCTACAACAATAATTTCGAGCAACTGTCGGATCTGGCCAGACAGGCGGCAGGAGAAGCCGGTTTGGGACGCGTCTGCGATAATCCATTCCAGAGCATCGTGGTGCGGGCTGTAGAGACCTTGTACGCCTGCGAGGAAGCGTTACGGTTAGCGGAGAATTACGAGGAACCAGACGCCCCCTACGTGGAACCGACGGTGCAGGCCGGTATCGGACATGGTTGCACCGAGGCGCCACGCGGTATCTGTTACCACCGTTACCAGTTAGACGAGAACGGGCGCATTTTGGAAGCCACGATCGTTCCTCCCACCTCGCAAAACCAGTTGCAGATCGAACGGGACCTGTGGGGCGTGGTGGAGAAAAACCTCGATCTTCCCGAAGATCGCTTGAAATGGCGTTGCGAGCAGACTATTCGCAACTACGACCCTTGCATCTCTTGCGCCACGCATTTTCTGCGTTTGACGGTGGAACGAGAGTGAGCGAGCCGATGATCATCGGCGTGGGCAATTCGCTACGCAGTGACGACGGAGTCGGACCCGTCGTCATCGCCCATCTGGCCACACGGATTGAAGACTCCGTCATCCTGCTCGAACACCAGAGCGACGGGATAAGCCTGATGGAACGCTGGCAGGACGCCGATACCGTCATTGTGGTGGATGCCGCATCTTCCGAAGCGCCTTGCGGCACCATCCACCGCTTCGATGTGGCGGAATCGGAACTGCCCAGAGGATTTTTCCATGCTTCGACGCATGAACTGGGCGTCGCCGAAGCCGTGGAAATGGCACGGTTGCTGCGCCGTTTACCGCAACGCTTGATCGTTTATGCCATCGAGGGAGAGAATTTCGCCGCCGGAACCGATATGACTCCCGCTGTCGCTAACGCCGTCGAGTCGGTGGCAACCCAAATCCTTGAGGAACTTAGCCGCGTTCGAAAAGCGTAGGCAAAGCAATGCCGTGCTTACGCATCTTGCGATACAGGGTATTGCGGCTCATGTTTAGATGCTCGGCTGTTTCCGTAATATTCCATTGGTGTAACTCCAATGCCCTTAACAAGGCCTGCTTCTCCGCATAGTTGAGGATATTGGCCGACGGCTCGCCAGGGGAAGGCTGAATGACGCCATCTTTTCGTGGCGCCGCGTAATCTTTCGTCACCGCCTGTCCGATGACGGGGGGTAGATCGGCCAACCGCACGGTTTTGCCCTCACAGAGGGCCACTGCGGTACGCAACACATTGCGTAGCTGACGGATATTACCCGGCCAATGATAGGCGTCTAGGGCCGTCCGAGCGCCTTTTTCCAATTCCATGGTCTGTTCGGCGCCTTCCAGTTGGAGGAGACAGTCGATCAATTGGCTGCGGTCGGCACGCTCCCGCAGCGGTGGCAATTCGATGATCAAGCCGTTCAGCCGGTAAAAGAGATCCTCGCGGAAGGTTTCGTTGTTAACCCGGTTCTGCAGATCCTGATGCGTTGCGCTGATGACGTGGACTTGCACCGGTATCGGCGTTTCGCTACCCAGAGGCAACACTTCCTTGTCTTCGAGAACCCGTAACAACCGGGTCTGCAGCGAAAGGGGCATATCGCCGATTTCATCCAAAAACAAGGTCCCGCTGTTGGCTTGCAGAATTTTGCCGCGCCGACCTTCGCGACGAGCGCCGGTGAACGCCCCGTGCTTGTATCCGAACAACTCGCTTTCGATCAGATTTTCAGGGATCGCTGCACAGTTGACGGCCACGAAGGGCCGATCGGCCCGCTCGCTGGCCTGATGGATGGCTCTGGCAAAGGCTTCCTTCCCGGTTCCGGTCTCGCCGATGACCAGAATATTGATGTCCTTGTTCATGACCCGCCGGGCGCAATGCGCGTTGTACACCATGCGCGGATCCTCACCCTGCAAGTTCTCGAGCGCTTGTCGCAAGGGTGTCGTAGTCGGTGAATAATCCGGCTTCAAGTGTGTCGATGTCGCCGGCCGTTCCGGCGTACGCAAGGTGACGAAATATTGTTTGCCGCGCCGGTCCCGCAATGGCCAAACGGCATTGGGCTGCTCGCGTCGGGCACGCCCGAGCAGGGCATCCAGATCGGCCGCGAAGACCTCACCCAGCGGCTTCTTGCGCAAATGTGACGGGCCGTCCAACCCCAGTTGATCCAGCGCACCGCGATTGGTGGCGACAATGACGCCGTCTCCGTCGAGCGCAATCATCCCCTCGCCCAGCAGGTCCACAAATTCCGGTTGCCGGGAGAAACGCAACACCCACTGGTTGGAATACTGTCTGAGGAAATAACGGTTTTCTATCAGGCGCGCCGACACGCCCGCTAAGGCCAGAGTGTGAGACTGACTGCGCTTGGAATCCTTGGAATTGACCGAGGATACGTCCAGAATCGCGAGCAGTTCGCCATAGGGATCAAAAATGGGGGCCGCCGAGCAGGTCAGCTTAATATTGTTGACCCGGTAATGCTCATCCAAATGGACCGTCAACGGCAGTTTCTCAATAAGGCAGGTCCCGATAGCATTGGTCCCTTCGTAATCTTCGCTCCAGACCGCGCCACGCCAAAGACCCGCCCGCATAAAATCGTCGCGCAGGACCGGATCGCACACGCTGTTGAGAATGATGCCTTCGCCGTCGGTCAAAACGATAATGTAACCGGAGTGGGATATCTGCCGATACAAACCTTCGATTTCAGTGCCTGCAATCTGCAATAGGCTGTCCATACGCTGGTAATGTTCAACCAAGCGCGGATGTTCAATGACCAAGGTCTGATGCTGCTCGGCCGGTTTGATGGTATAACCTTCCAAACAGCGTTTCCAAGAACGCAGGATGCTGTCTTCCAGAACAAGTTCACGACGACCCTGTTGGATAACCGAAAGGACTCGGTGAATGTGCCGATGAGTTAAATCCTCCGCCATAAATGGCCTCCTCCGCGCTGAGTTGTCAACAAACTCCGCGGGGCATCTGACGCAAAACAATATTGCTCCAGCCAAATGACAACCCATCCCGATCCTGGAGTTTGTCCCTCAAAATGGCCAATGTGTTACGGCCATGTATCGATTCCGTTACATTTAAAAATAGCAGAATTTACCAAGCTTTTCTTAAATCTCCCCCTGCGAAACGGTCTTGCTTACTGCTGACAGGCTGTTGGGTAAGTGATTCATCAGCCTACAAGTTGAGGCGTATTTTTTGCTGTGCTCACCTGGGACCGTTTGAGTAATTTTTCCTAATCAAAGCAACCAGTTTCAGGGGCCTTTTTCGGCCCTTCGGCCGCCTGATAGGAATACTGCTCAGCTTCCAAAGCGGGTATTTCAATTACCCCAGAAAACAGATACACCAGGGGGATCATCATGAACTCTTATTCTCTCCTCAAGCAGAGCGTTATTGGAACCGGGGTTGCCGCAGCGTTAGCTACTTCCACCGTTCAAGCCGTGGATTGGCAGTCAGGCGAATGGACCTTGGGCCTGGGTGGCCAAGTCAATGCCTACTTCAACCATGTTAATTGTAATAACGATGACCTAGGCGCCGGCGGAACGACCCTTGCCGGTTTGGCATGTGCAGGCTCGACTGATGAGAACGGCAACTTTGAGGATGCCAACGGCGTGTCCAATGGCTTGCTCCCGTCATCATTGATCTTCAGCGCCTCCACGACCCAGAATGGCTATGACATCAACGCTACCATTGGCGTGTACTATGGAGCAGACAGTAACACCGCGCTGGCTTTCTCCACAGTCGATGCCCGCCAAGTGTTCCTGACCTTCGGTTCCAAAGATATGGGGACCGTACTCGTCGGTCGCAATTTCGGACTGTTCGCTTTCGATGCCGTCATCAACGACATGACCCTGTTGGGTCTGGGGGGGGCTTTTGCATCAGCCCATCCGGGTCACACCAGTCTGGGGGGCCTGGGATTTGGGTATATTTACACCGATCGGCTCGCGCAAATCGATTATACAACCCCGGATTTCGGCGGTTTTAAAGCCACTCTGGGAGTATTCCAGCCGTTGGACGGGGTAGCGACTGTCGGTGACGCCAATCATGGCAGTGAGATCGGTTTTCACGGCAAAGCCAGCTATACTTGGGATGGCGATATCAAAGGCACGGTGTCCACATCGTTTCTATCGCAAAACATGGACTTGACTGCCCCTGCGGATACCGCCGACGTATTGGGGTGGGACCTATTCGGGAAGGTCGGCTACCAAGACTTTGATTTCCTGGCTTATTACTACCAAGCGAAAGGCATGACCACCTTGGCTATCGGCGGTCTTATCTTTCCCGGTTTCGATGGGGTTACCGGTGACCCTGAGAAATCCAAGGGGTATATGCTGCAAGGTACGTATACGCTCGGCAACACCCGTCTGGGCATCAACTGGGCCGAAAGCAAGCAAACCGAAGTTACCCGAGTGGACAACGACAAGCTAACGTTGGGTGTCTATCACAATCTGACCCCGGCGCTGACCCTGGTCGCGGAATACTCAAAGCAGGAAAGTGATTTGCGCGGAGTCGGCACCGATAAGACGTGGAATTTCAATCTCGGCGCAATCTTGTTCTATTAATATTTGCGGCCTTACACAGGCGATATGGCCACATGCGGAGCCGTGGTTAATCTATCCACGTGCAGAATCTGCTAAAAGTCGATGTTCTGCGTAAGTCCTTTATAGGGTCATTTTTTTGTTGGAGGCATTGCAGTCGACGGTAGGGTACCGACACCGCGCCGCGATTGCTTTGCCTCCCAAAGTCTGGATTAGCCCATTCTTACCATAGAACTCTGGCTCAATAAATGGGCAAATTCCCGGCTAGCGCGCTCACGCGGGATCGCTCATCGATAGGGATGCCAATCGTTTTATGAGTTGCCGCGTTCATATTGACGGGCAACGGCATGTTGCCATTTTGAGAGTTGCATGATCCCCTGTCTTCGCCGGAAGGTGAAGAACAGGTAAAAACCCTAATAGGTTGAATCTCTAACTAATGGGCTTCATTGAGCGTCATTAAATTTGGTTTTTGTCGCCGTTGGTTAAAATCCAACTTGGGCGAAAATATTTTTATAACCATTGAGGTTAGCTTTGTACCTAAATGGATTTTATCGAGTGGTTAATTTTTAACCCAACAATAGCCGCAATAAAAAATCAACGAGGCTAATGAATCGTACGTAATCAACCAATTTCAATGACCGTGCGGCTCACCAAGCGGGCGAAATACTCGGATTTGCTCGGATAAGTTGGGCAAAACTGAAGGTAAGGAGGGATTGTCGCATGAAAACAGAAGATTTAGTTAATAAGCTTGCCATTCGCAAGCCGTGGAAAATTCATCGGTTTAATATGAACCAGGTTCAGCAAACGCTGAGTGTCGAATTGGTCCCCGAAGCCAAGAAGGCAGGTTGGTTCAGTTTCAGCAAACGCGTTGCCTGTCCGGCCTGCGGTCAAAGCGTTCCTCTATCTACCGCAACCCAGCCACTGACCTTGCGGCACATCAACTTCAATAAATACACTGTCTATCTGCGAGTCAAGCCGCTCCAGGTGGATTGCAACCGCACCGATCTTGAGTGCCCATTACGCCTTTCCAGCACGCCGGGACTGCCCTACACACGGCGGCTGGAACAGCAAATCCGCCAGTTCAGAAACGTACCGAACGGAGCGGTAGCTGCCAGTGAGGCACTCCAATTAGGACCGGAAGACCTTAAACAACTGATGGAGGCCGGTTGGCTGCCGCGACCGACGGATGCCAACGTGCGGCCAGTCGAAAACATCGAGCTGGGAATCCCCCATTCAGCGACACCGACATCGGTGACGAAGGTGGATTCGCTACTCCCGCAATCACATCCCGTCTGGCGGAAACTGATCGACAACCAAATCGCCCTGGAAACCCGAAATATCGGTCTGCAATGTTTATTGGTGTGGGTGAAGGGACAGTCGCAAGGCAACCTTACCGAAACGGAGAAGCTTTCCAAAACCGATCTGGTGTGGCGGTACTTCGAGAAATACCAGCATGTTTTAAGAGATGAACTGAATCAGTTGGAACATTCGGGAGGTAGGACATGACGCAGCAAGCATTTGACACACAAGCTCGGTTATTGTCCGTCGATAACGCAGCGGAGTTGATTGCGGAAGGGGCGACGCTACTGATTGCCGGTGATGAAATGCTCCTGCAGAAATTGCCCCGAGGCCGCTGGATTGGCGGCAGCATCCCCTATTTCATGGCGGAGTCCGGGGGCTTGATAAGTCAGGAACAGTTATTCGTGCATCAGCTACCACCGGTGGTATCCGAAGTAAAAATTCGCAACTACGACATCGACCATCTGCATCGAAATCTCGCTGACGCCCCGGATAATGGCTTCTCTATTCTGCTATTACCTGCTGGCAGCGAAGTGCACGCCTCCTATGCGTGTAACGCGCCTAGTTACGAAAATATGTTTCTAAAACCGATAATCGGTTGGGTCACTGGTGTTCACCTCGACGATTTGGATAAAATCAAACCCAAGGTGTTCAACGGCGAGCAGGGCCTGGCCTCCGAAAAGGAGGCGGTCATCTTGCACGCCCAGTTGCCGGACACGCTGACCGCCTCAATCGGTATCGTCAACCTCTTCACTCAGGGTACCGGCGATACCTTTGTCTTCTCGGAGACCGGCTTTCAGGCGCAAGACTGCATGATCAACGGGCAGCAACAAAATTTCGCCGATTACCTGCTAGAGAGTGAGATCGATACGCGCCTGCCTTTGGTGGCCAATTATTACGGTGCGATGATCAACGTCAGCTTTCAAAATGTCGACCCAACCCATCGCTTGGTCAATTTTTACGCCCCCGTGTTTGAAGGCATTGAATATCGGTTGGCTAAACCGGTTCCCGATTACGTGAACAGCTTTCAAGCCGCGTTGCCACGAAATCTCACCGACGTGATTTTCAGCTGTAATTGTATTCTCAACTTCTTGTATTCCGAGTTGGAAGGCAAACGGACGGAAGCGATGTTTGGTCCGATCACCTTTGGGGAAATTGCCTATCAATTACTGAATCAAACATTGGTGTATCTAAGACTGGACGGCTTTGAGCCGAGTACTTGAACGGACCGGCCGGGACCCATAAATTTGCGTTAGCCCTGCCTCTTGTTGCTTGAACCAGGGGTGACGCTTACGTCGAGTCGAGGAGCAGGTACTACCGCCCCTTTCTACCACCAATCCTTCCTCCTGACCTGGCCATTGCGCCAGGTCAGGTTGCGCGGTTGCGCTAAGATCTTCTCCCCCTCTGACAAAGCCTGGCCGCACCCCAAACCTATTCGATGGCTCACTATGCGCAAATACAGTGAGTGGTTTATTGCAGTGGCGACTACAAACGCTCCAACAACTGCTTTTTCTTTTGCTCGTAATCCCGATCAGTAATCAGCCCTTTGTCGCGCAGCCGCTGCAACAACTCGAACTCCTCCTCAATCTTTTGCAGCTTGGGATCAAGCTTCGCATGTGATTGAGAGACGGGTTGTGAGGACTTAGCTGTATCGATTGTTTTCGTCGGTACCTGGCTATGTTCAGTCGGTGGAATAGGTGTTAGCGCCGGGGCAACCTCGCCAGGTCGTTGATTAACGTTTTCCACCCGGTCATAGCCTATTCTTCGATTTTGTTTCGGTTCGACGGCTAGATTCAGATCCAATAGGAGCCAGTCGTCGCGACCCCTCACCCGAGATATACCTGGAGCCGCCGCGATGGAACCCACCAGCGCTACTTCCTTTGCCCGTGAACCCATCGGGGGCAAACCGTTATTCGGGTCGCGAAACTCCGCGCGGAACTGATCGATCTGACCCACGATCATATTGAGGAACCCATCCTGGACGAATACCCGTGCCGAGGTTTCATAGCGTTTGGTGTTTAACAGGCCGCCCTCGCTCCGGAAACCCGCCAATATCAAATCCTGATTGGGACTCAAATAGCGCAACGCAGTATGGAGTTCTTGGCTGGCCGAAAGTGCTTTGCTGCCGGGAAATAGCGGTACCGGTTCACCGCCCGTTTGATCGGAGATCACCTCCAACTGACTCAAGAGGGCTTCGAGTCGCTCGGGATTGATATCGACAGGATGCTGATTTTTGGCGCCAGCCTCCGCTTCGATACTATACAGAGCAATCAAACTGGACTTATAAAGCAACCGCGATTGCGCCGGCAAGGGGAGAAAACCCAAAACCAGCGTGAACAAAACCAGATTTTTCAACATGCTCCTTGACTCCTCGGACGGGATAACACTTTGGTGGTCGCCATAGGCCAAACGGCCTTATAAGAAGATTTTTGTACGGCACTCTCGGAGGACTCATGCATTGTTAGTCTGCCCGAATCTTACTCGCCCTGCGAGTCCGCCCCCAATGTGTATCACCCCATCCCAATTTATTGTCTCAAAGTTGTAACACCTACCTAGATTCGAGAAATAAATCCCGCGCGTGATAATCAATAGGTTATTAAAAACAATATGATTATTTGACTTATACCGATATTGCGTATGTCACGATATTCGTTCAGAAAGCGTATCATATTTAGAAATATCACTTTGTAACCGGCTCAAAGCCTGCCCACAAAGACAGCAATAGATAAATAACACAATGATTCTACTATAATAATTTAATTGTGATTTCACCAACATGTTGGGTACGCATTTTGCAAAATCGTATGCTTGGAGAGCGGAGGATATTTTCGTCCCTTTTCGATAGCCATCTATAGGAGGACCGCAGCATGCAAAGGTCGCTGCATATTGACCCTGAGAAATGTACCGGCTGTCTACAATGTGAGATGGCCTGTTCTCTGGAGAATGAAAAAGTTTTTAACATCGCGAAATCCCGTATCAAGGTCTTTACCTTTCACGAGGAAGGCCGTTTTGTGCCGTATACCTGTACCCAATGCGACGAGGCGTGGTGCATGCACGCTTGTCCAGTGGAAGCCATTCAGTTGAACAAACTCACTGGCGCCAAGGTGGTGAACGAATCGGTCTGTGTCGGATGCAAGGTCTGCACCATCGCTTGCCCCTTCGGCACTGTGAATTACAACGAGGATAGCGGCAAGGTCATCAAGTGCGACTTATGCGGCGGCGACCCAGAATGCGCCAAAGCCTGTCCCACTTCGGCCATCGCCTATATCGACGCGAACTGGACGGGTTTGGATCGCATGCGCTCCTGGGCAGCCCGGACCGACACCAGCGCCCGCGCCTGAGTACCGCAACGGAGGAATTAAGTATGGCTTGGCAAAAGAAGGTCCTGCGCGTCAATCTCAGCGCGGGTACTTGCACCCCCGAACCACTCAATATGAAGTGGGCTCATCAATATCTCGGCCAACGCGGGTTGGCGACCAAGTACATCGTGGAGGAAACGGACCCGAAGGTGGACCCGCTGTCTCCCGACAATAAATTGATCATGACCACCGGCCCGCTGACCGGCACCATGGCATCCACGGGTGGGCGATACTCGATCGTCACCAAAGGCCCGCTCACTGGGGCCATCGCCTGTTCCAACTCCGGCGGCTTTTTCGGCGCGGAACTCAAGAACGCCGGCTGGGACATGATCATTTTCGAAGGACGCTCCCCGACGCCCGTTTATTTGTATCTCGAAAACGAACAGGCCACACTGATGCCGGCCGAGCAAATTTGGGGGCAAACGGTCTGGGAAACCGATGCCTGGCTGCACAACCACCATCAAGATCCACTGTTACGGATCGCAGCCATCGGTGTCGCGGCGGAAAAGGGCGTGCTGTTTTGCGGAGTGGTCAATGACCTGCATCGGGCGGCCGGCCGCTCCGGGGTCGGTACGGTGATGGGCTCCAAAAATCTCAAAGCGGTCGCGGTTCGCGGCACACGTGGAGTCGGCAATATCAGGGACCCGCAAGCCTTTATGAGCGCGACCCAAGCCGGCAAGAAAGTGCTGGCGGAAAACGCCGTCACCGGCCAGGGACTGCCGACCTACGGCACGCAGGTTCTGATGAACGTGATCAATGAACTGGGCGCGATGCCGACCCGCAACTGGCAGACCGTACAATTCGAAGGCGCCAGCGCAATATCCGGCGAGGCCATGCACGAACCGCGCAAAAGCGATGGCAAGCCCAATCTGGTCCGCAACGGCGCCTGTTTCGGTTGCACCATCGCCTGTGGGCGGATCTCCACCATCGATCCCAGCCATTTCACCGTGGAAGGCGAAAACAAACCCGCGCATTATCGCCACGCCTCCGGCGGCCTGGAGTACGAAGCCGCCTGGGCGCTGGGCTCCGATACCGGAGTGGACGACCTCGATGCCCTGACGTATGCCAATTTCATCTGCAACGAACAGGGCATGGACCCGATCTCCTTCGGCGCGACGGTGGCGGCGGCCATGGAATTGTACGAACTGGGCGTGTTGACCCTGGAACACACCGGCGGCATCGAACTGAAATTCGGCAACGCCAAGGCGCTCTGCGATATCGCGGAGCTGACCGGCAGAGGCGAGGGCTTCGGAATGGAAATCGGCCTGGGTTCCAAGCGTCTGTGCGAGAAATACGGCCATCCTGAATTGTCGATGACGGTCAAAGGGCAGGAGTTTCCGGCCTATGACGCCCGCGGCATCAAAGGCATGGGCCTGACCTACGCCACCAGTAACCGCGGCGCCTGCCACCTTCGCTCCTATACGGTCGCCTCCGAGGTTTTGGGAATTCCCGAAAAGACCGATCCGCTGGCCACCGATGGCAAGGCGGAACTGGTCAAAGCGTTCCAGGACGCCACCGCCGTGGTCGATTCAGCCGGCATCTGCGTATTCACCACTTTCGCCTGGACGCTGGATGACATTCAGCCACAGATTGCCGCCGCTTGTGAAGGCGACTGGAATCTGGACAAGCTGCTGGAAGTCGGCGAGCGCATTTGGAACATGGAACGCCAATACAATTTGGAAGCCGGCTTTACCGCCGCCGACGATACCCTGCCGCCACGGGTGCTCAAGGAAGCGGCCAAGGTCGGTCCGGCCAAGGGTAACGTGAGCGATCTCGACAAGATGCTTCCCGAATACTACAGAATCCGGGGTTGGACGACGGATGGTCGGCTCACCGGTGAAACACGCCAGCGTTTGGGCGTGTAGACGCTACTCACAAAGACGACTCGGGCGTCCGGCCAACGCCGGACGCCTTGGAAAGCGGGAGACAAGGAAATGCAGTATGCAATCATCGGCGCCGGTCCGGCAGGCGTGATCGCGGCGGAAACCCTGCGCAAGACCGATCCACAAGGTTCGATCGTTCTGATAGGAGGCGAGCCGGAACCTCCCTATTCACGCATGGCCATCCCTTATCTGCTCATCGAGCGCATACCGGAAACAGGCACCTATCTACGCCATTCGCCGGATCATTTTCAAAAACAAGGCATCGAGATCCGCCAGGATCGGGTCACGGCGATGGATACGCCTAACCGGCGGCTGACCCTGAGCAGCGGAGATGGACTGCAATACGATCGCTTGTTGATCGCCACGGGTTCACGGCCCATCAAACTGCCGGTGCCGGGCATTGACTTACCCGGTGTCCACAACTGCTGGACGCTGGAAGACGCGCGCCACATCCTGCGTCTGGCGCAACCTGGCGCCAAAGTGGTGCTGATCGGCGCGGGCTTCATCGGCTGCATCATTCTTGAGGCCCTAGCCGAGCGTGGCGTCGATCTCAGCGTTGTGGAAATGGGCGATCGCATGGTGCCAAGGATGATGAATCAGACAGCGGGCAATTTAATCAAACGCTGGTGCGAGGCCAAGGGCATCCAAGTGCACACGGCTACGCGTGTCAAGGGTATCGAATCCCGCTCCGGTCCGGGATTCCTGAAACGCGTGACCGGCGTTCTGGGGCTGGACGCCGAATCCGGGTCGGCCAACGCCTTAGGGGTTGAATTGGATAACGGCCACCGCTTGCAGGCGGATCTGGTGATTTCAGCAACCGGGGTACAACCGAATAGCGAATTTCTCAAAGGCAGTTCCGTGGAGCTGGAGCAGGGTATCTTGGTGGATAACCGGCTACGCACCAATATCCCGGAGATTTTCGCGGCCGGCGACGTCGCTCAAGGAAGGGATTTTTCCACCGGCGGTCATCAAGTCCACGCTATCCAACCCACCGCCAGCGATCATGGTCGCGTGGCCGCCTTGAATATGGCCGGTACCGATACCCTTTTTCAGGGCAGTTTCAATATGAATGTCCTGGACACCTTGGGTCTGATCTCCAGTTCCTTCGGGCTGTGGATGGGCGTCGAAGGCGGCGATTCGGTCGAAATTTGCAGTCCCGAGAAGTACCGTTACCTCAACCTGGAGTTTCAGGAAGATGTCATGGTCGGCGCAACGAGCCTGGGTTTGACACAACATGTCGGCGTGCTGCGCGGATTGATTCAGGGACGGGTCAAGCTGGGTCAGTGGAAAGACAGGCTTAAGCGGGACCCCAGTCGCCTCATGGAAGCTTATCTGGCACAAAACGCCGTGCTATAGACCCGCGCTAACCCAGACCCAGGGTCATTCCTGACACTCGATCTTTAGGACGAAATCACGGGCTTCGTTGGCGATGGCGGCCACAGTACGCGGTGCGGGGGAAGCCACAGGATCGGCGAATTGCTGATAATCCACGCCGACCGCCTCCAACAAGCCCCACGCCAAGCTGGCCTTGATCGCGAAATTCACGTTTTGCGGAATATCGCCCGTCATTTCGTGAATACGAAGCACGTTCAACTTGGAACTCACTATCCCGATCACCGCGCCGTTGCCGTCTAGCAAAGGTCCTCCGCTGTTTCCGGCCTGAGTCGGCGCGGTGAATTGCAACAAACGCGTATCGTCTCCCGCGCCAATCAGGGAACTGACGTTGCCCGTGGTCACCTGCGGCCCCGACCCGAGCAAGCCGCCTAACGGATAGCCGACCACAATGACGTTCTCCCCCAATTGCGCTTGCCGCCCGCCGCGAAACACGGCGGTAGGGAACCCGGTCGAATCGGCCCGCAGCAAAGCCAGATCGTTGGTGGCGTCGGCGAATACGACTTCCATACGACAGCGATGGCGCGGTGTGCGGCCGATGATCTCGCGAGCGCCGTCAATGACATGCTGGTTGGTCAGCACAAAGCCGTCGGGATGAACGCAGAAACCGGTGCCACTGAATGCCGTGGGACCGCCGGGACGCTCATGACCCCGACCTGGCCCTGTCGCCTGCTCAGGCACGGGCGGCGGTTCCGGCATCCTAAGCCCGAAGTGCGCGGCCAAAGCCGGCAAGCCCGCGGTAAATCCCTGTCCGACCGCGCGGAATTTCCATTGCCCCCGGTGGCGGTACAATTCCGCCAGAATCAAGGCCGTTTCGCCGCGGCTGGCCAGCGGCAGGGGAAAAAATAGCAGGCCCTGACCTTGCTCATCCGCCACCGAAACACGTATCCCCCCGAGAACCGTGAAGGTAGTCCCCGTACCGACACCCGGCTTGACTGTCAAAATGATCGCAATGCGGGCGACGCCTTCTGGCAGGCTGTCGAGGTCGATACGGAACTGTCTGGACGCCTCCGTAAAGGTAACGGATTGATCCTTTGAACCGGGTTGGTCGGCGCAGATCAGATCGTTTTCGTCGTGGACCTTCCCGTCGTCGCTCAACATGACCGCACCCGCCTGCAAGCGGGCCATGAATTCGTCATGGGGTTCGCCGGCAACGGCGATAACAATGGGGTTCGTGTCGATTGGGCAATTGTGCCCCATTTGCAACTCGCGCATGTGCCGTTCCCGTATTCGAACCAGAGCGCCCGATCCGCCGCAACCTAACCCATGACGCCGTCCGGGAAGCCTTTATTTGTCAGTATGTTGAAGGATAATAGCCGGAAATTCATCCAGAAGTGGAACTGTCCCATGCCGGGGATGCTTTCCCCCGGCCACTCATCCTTGCCATGGGGTGGAAAACGGCGGTTACTCGAATCGCTGACAGCCGCCGACCAGACTGGCCACCTCGGTATAACCTTGTTCCAATAGCCAGCGGCAAGCCCTTTCGCTGCTCACACCCCGCTGGCAATAGACGAGTATCGGCTGGTCGCGGGGGAGTTCCTCGCGACGCGACGACAGTTGCTCCAGGGGGATATTGTGGGCGCCTGGCAACCCGCTCCGCCGGTAACTATCCGGGTCCCGAACATCCAACACGAACCAGTGGTCCGGCACCGTGTCTAGCAACGGCACAATCAGCCGCGATCGCGCAATGGGCTCGACGGCCCGGGTGAAAGAAAAAGTGCTCACTTCCATCGTCAGCAGATTGACCCGTAACAAGCGTCCCCTCAGGGGACAACCGATATCCAGGATCAGCTTGAGTGTTTCGGCGGCTTGCAGCACCCCGAAGAATCCCGCAACCGGCCCCAGCACACCGGCTTCGGCACAGTTAGGCGCAGCGTCGGGCACTTCCGGAAACAAGGCACGGTAGCTCGGCGCATCCGCGCAAAAACAGGCGACATACCCTGAAAAACCTTGGATAGAGGCCGAGACCAATGGCCGGCCATGCTCACGACAGGCGTCGCTGAGCGCGTATTTCGCCGCAAAATTATCCGTTCCATCGACCACGACATCGAAACGCGGGACCCACTCCTCGGCCAACGCCGAGTCCAACCGTTGCTGGCAGGGCTCCACGCGACAGTCGGGATTCAACTCCCCAATCCGTCGGGCGGCGGCCAAAACCTTGGGCTCGCCCAGGTCCCGATCGCCATACAGAATCTGGCGATGCAGATTACTAGCTTCCACCCGGTCCGGGTCCAGGATACCCAGCCGACCGACGCCGGCGGCGGCCAGGTATTGCAGAACGGGACAACCCAACCCGCCGGCTCCGACAACCAATACCGCGGCGCCCGCCAGTTTCTCCTGGCCTTCGACGCCGACTTCCGGCAACGCGATTTGCCGGGAATAGCGCACTGGACTCATGCTCAGCGGCTCCATGTTCGGCTTTGCCGCAGCCAGTGTTCGGTACGGGTCTGCGGATCGGCCTGGCGCACGATATCGGTCACCACGGCGACGCTGTCGGCGCCCGCCGCGAATACGCCGGCCGCCCGTTCCAGCGTAATGCCGCCGATGGCGACCAGCGGACAAGCGACACGTTTCCGCCACTGCCCAAGGCGGGGTAATCCCTGGGGAGCCCAGCGCATTTTTTTCAGCGTCGTCTCGTAAATCGGTCCCAGCGCGACGTACTCGGGATCTAGGCTCAATCCCCTTTCCAATTCGGCCTCGTCGTGGGTACTCACGCCGATTTTCAGGCCCGCCCGGCGAATCGCGGCCAGATCGGCCTGGTCCAGATCCTCCTGGCCGAGATGGATGAAATCCGCGCCCAAATCGATGGCCTCGCGCCAGTAGTCATTGACGATCAGTTGGCAATCCCATCGGGCCGCAGCTTCCATACCCCGGCGTATCTGGTCGCGAACAGCGGCCGATTCCCTATCCTTGATGCGCAACTGGACCAGTTTCACCCCCCACGGCAAGAGTCGCTCCAACCACTGTATGTCCGGTACGATGGGATAAAACCGGTCAAGCATGGCCACTCCACGGGGAAAAGGGCGTGCCGAATTCCGGTGTCGAGGGCGTAGCCAGATCATGGGCTTCCATCAATCCCGCTTCGAAAGCCAGGCGCCCGGCCTGCGCAGCCTGCGCGAAAGCCTCGGCCATGGCGGGCGGATCACCGGCCTTGGCCACGGCGGTATTGACCAGCACGGCGTCGAAACCCAGTTCCAGTGCGTGCGCCGCATGGGACGGGGCGCCGATGCCGGCATCCACGATCAGCGGGATTTCCGGAAAATGGGCGCGCAGCTGGCGCAGGCCATAGACATTATTGAGCCCGCGTCCGGTGCCGATAGGAGCGCCCCAAGGCATCAAGACCTGGCAGCCCGCCGCCAGCAATCGTTCCGCCACGACCAAGTCCTCGGTGGTATAGGGAAACACCTGGAAACCGTCCTCGCAGAGCGAACGAGCCGCTTCCACCAAACCGAACACATCCGGCTGCAAAGTGGCGTCGTCGCCGATCACTTCCAGCTTCACCCAGGGCGTGGAAAATATTTCCCTGGCCATCTGAGCCGTGGTGATAGCCTCCTGAACCGTCCGGCAGCCGGCGGTATTGGGCAGCACCCTCACTCCCATCGATTGAATCAGTTCCCAGAACCGTTGCCCGCTTCCCGGCCCAGCCGCTTCCCGCCGCAAGGACACGGTCACGACTTCCGCCTGGGAACGGTGTACCGCTTGCCTCAGGTGCTCCGGCGACGGATATTGCGCCGTACCCAGGATCAACCGGTTAGTCAGTCGAATATCGTAAACCTTGAACATCATCCCCCCTGCATCGGTGCAAGTATTTCTACCGAATCCCCGTCGCGCAACACTTGACTTGCACGCTGCTGACGGGGCACGAATTCGCCGTTGACGGCGGTCGCCACACCTTGTTCGGGATAGCCGAGTTCATGGCAGAGCGCGGCGAGCGTGGCCGCCTCCACCTGCTTGTCTTCGGCATTGACTTTAATATTCATGAAACAACTCCGGTTCGACTGCGCCACGGCGCAGATACTGAACAACCTGTTCGGCCAGCGCCGGGGATAGCAGGAAGCCGTGCCGATACAAACCGTTGACGAAAAGATGGCGACCACGCGACAGAATCCGTGGGAGGTGGTCGGGAAAGGCCGGGCGCAAACCGGCGTTGAGTTCCAGGATTTCCGCCTCGGCGAAGGCCGGGTGCAGACTGTAGGCCTGCGTCAACAACTCACCCGCTGACCGCACGCTCACACCGCCACGGGACTCACTTTCCAGGCTGGTGGCGCCGATCATGAAAATCCCTTCATCACGGGGAACCACATAGATGGGATGGCGGTGATGCAGCAAGCGTACAGGGCGTTGTAGACGCACATCGGCGCTTTTGACGAGTATCATCTCGCCCTTCACGCCTCGCAGTTCGGGCCACGCGTCTTGCGCGGCCAATCCTCGGCAATCTATGCCCCAGTCGCTGTCTACGTCGGACAGCTTAGCGGATCGATGAAAAACGGTTTCCACCCCCAGTTCGCGGGCTTCCCGCAGGAGGCGGGGCAATGCCTGGCGGGGATCGACATGGGCCTCGGTAGGATAATACAACGCCCCGTTGAAACGCCCCGCCAAGGCAGGCTCTAGGCGTGCGATGGCAGCGCCATCCAGAGTTTCATAGCCTTGGGTCAAACGACCGAATCGCTGCAAACTGGCTGGATCGCGCGATGGTGCAACCACCAGGCTGCCGTTCTGGGAAAACGCCGGCAACCAGTTTCTCCACAATTCCAGCGAGCGCAATCCCAGACGTACGACCAGGGGTTCAGCGACTTCGGCTTCGCAATACGGGGCTAACATGCCGCCAGCCCGCCAGCTACAACCCCCGCTCAGGGTCTCGTCTCCCTGCTCAAGAAGGCGCACGGCGAATCCCGCCTTGGCTAGCGAACAAGCCTGCCAAAGGCCGGCGATGCCAGCACCGATAACGGTAATCGACAGCAAGGGATTTCGCCTCCAGGCCCGTGGGCTGCAATCAAGATTGGGCGCCAGTCGCTTGACGATGGCCAGGCGGCTGCGCAGGGGCCGGAGGATGGAGAAGAAAAGTGGAACGGGTGCGCTTGACACGCTTCCACACTTTCCTTCCCTACGCCGGCATTATCCGGATCAGGTTCGAAGGGTGTCCTCGCCGCCGGAACGGGAAGGGTTCTCAGCCATCTCGGCTCCCCCAGGAATAAACGGCGACACTGTAGGGCGCTAGTGGCCAGCAAGTCAACTGATACTCCACATCCCTCTCAAAATTAGCCTCTCGCCAGTATCCGGGATACATCATCGAAAACCGAAAAAGATTGAGAAATGCAAAAAATTGTTAATTGAAAAGTTTTGTTAAATGAAAACATTTGTAAAGACTACATTGATTGTCTGGTTATCAAACCAATAAGTCGCTAAGATCATATTTAAGTAATAACCAGCACCTTCATACACAATCGACAAAATATTTCATTCAGTCGAACACAAAATTGAGGAAACGATCATGTCTGGTCACAAAATGCTTTATGACGCTCTCTCTTTCGTCAATTACCAACAGATTACTGGCAAGATTTACATCAATGCCAGAGAAAGATCTCTTCCGCGCGCCGCCATCATTTCCGTTAAGAATGGTGAGATTCACGATGTTTCATATATGCAATTTCCCGCCGACCAAGCCATGTCGAAATTGTTAACGCTCACCATTAACACCGTCATCTTCACGCCTCGCAAAAATATCGAGACTGACCGACAAGACGAGAATAGAACGCCTTCCATCATTGATGTTCTGGAAGCATTGGAGACCATCCTGGATATCGACGTGATCGAAGAAGAACCACTGTCAAGCGAGCTCGCAGGCGACCGGGACACTCTCCAGACGGCAGCCCAACAACTGCTCAGAAATTTCTACGGTGATGGTATCTCCACGAAAATAGGAGACATCGCAACTCACTGTAAGCCGCACCATAACCCCAAACGTTTCCTTAATGAGCGCAAAAAATTCGCGGCTCAATTTCTGGGTCCTGACAACGCGAAAAAGATTTCTCAGCCCCTTTATGCAAAAACGTACTGAACACCATCAGCACGCATTCTCATTACAAATACGCATTAATCATTCCTGGATATAATCATTATAATAATGCGGAGCCAAAACAATGAAAGTATCATTCTTATTTGCAGCACTGGCATGGTTTATCATTTGCTCTTTTATTCTACTTCTCTCAGTGTTTAACGCCGATCCATTATTCCGCTTGTATTATTCCAATGCGCTACAAACCATTGGAGCATTATTGTCCGCGTTATTCTGTTATCGCACCATGATGGCTTACCCAATGGCAAGCCCCATGGCAAAAGTGTGGTTCTTCATTGGAAGCGGCCTATTGGCCTGGGGCATAGGCGCCATTCTTTTCAGCGCTTATCCCATTCTCAACGATGGTCAGGAAACACCGTACCCTTGGTATTCGGATCTCGGCTACCTGGCCCTGCCGCCCTTCATGATCATTGCTTTGGGAATACTGAATCGGACCTTGGGGCTGGCCGCACCTATCTGGGGCAAGATCGCGGCATTCGTCATGTTTCTGGTTTCCGTTACCGCTTCGTTGTCTGTCAATTGGGACGGTTTGATAGATGACGATCTTCTGCTCAAGCTAGTTTCAGCCGCCTATATTCTGGTCGATCCCATCCTGCTTGGGGCTATCGTATTCATGGCTTCGGCGTTCCGTAGCGGCGAGGTCGGAGAAGTCTGGTGGTATGTAGTGAGTGGCCTAATCATTTACTTCCTGGGCAATCAAGCCTACACGTATCTGGTTTTCACTGAACAATACGCAACAGGGTCCCCAATCGACATATCCTGGCCCCTGGGATTTGGTCTGCTCGCCCTAGCGGCCGTGGTGAATCGCAACTTGTTGCTATCCCATAAGTAGCCAGCATTGGCCTCCAATCGCGGAAAAACGCGGGGGTCACCCCCGCTCATTCCCGACGAGATATCCAACCCGCTCGGTCAACGGTCAGGGGATTGAGAGCAGGATTCTCTAACCCTGGTGAGTCTGCCCACCCGCCCACATCACCGCCAGGGCGATCAAAATCGCCACCGCCAGCACGAACAATGCGATCTTCACCGCGCTATAGGGCCTCTCGCCTTGAACCTCGCCGGTCCGCGCATTGACCACGAAGCGATACACGCGGTCCTTGTAGCGATAAGCTGCCAAATAGACGGGCAGCAGGACATGCTTGAAGGTAATCCGCTCATGTCGGGTTTGCACGCTATGAATGCGCTGCTCGTCGCCACCGATGTCGTTTCGGACGTCGGCGCGGACCACGCGATCCATGACAGCCTGAGCCTGCGAGAATCCTTGTTCCACATCCACGTGATAGGCTTCGGCGCGAAATCCGCTCAGATACTCCTCGCTGTAGGGAACCAGACTGGCCAGATCCCAAGGTTCCAGGCGTTCCGCCTGGGCCTGGGGCAGGGACGTACTGGCCAGCACCAGCACGTCGTCGAAATCACGAAAGACGGTGCCCGTGGCGGGATACCATCGGGTATGACGAACTTGCTGGGTGTAGACTACCGGCTTGCCGTCTTCGTAAGCCGTGAAGGATTGTGTTTCATAGTAATGTTCGCCTCGTTGTCCGGTATAGGCACTGATGGTTGCGCAATCATAGGTCCAATACGGCACGTACATGCCGGTCAGCCCGCTCTTCTGGCGGGCGTAGTGCTTAACCTTGTTGGGCGCGAACCATAGACCGTTCAGCCAGACGGCGAATCGTTCCCGGGCCTGTTTGTCGTCGAGAGTGAATGGCAACAGCGACTGAGGCTTGAACACGACGCTTTTGTGCGTCTCATCCAATACCAGCGGCGTGCCGCAGAAAGGGCAGTCCTCCGCCGTCACTCGGGGGTCGAAAGTAAATTCCGCCGCGCAGTTGCTGCATTTCACCGCGGCACTTTCGATGACCGGCTGATCACTGGACAGCTTCTGCAAAGCGGCGCGGTAATCGAGTTCCTCTATCCTAGCTTGGTCGCCCTGGGGAATCGGATTCTCATGGCCACAATAGGCGCATTTCAGTACCGTCGTGCCCGGCGCGTATTGCAGCCCGGCCCCGCACGCCTCACAGGGAAACTTGATCTCCTCCATGTTTACTGCGGGGGCAAGGGCGGTTGCTCGGGCGGCAAGGGCGGCGGCAGACTATTGAGCAACAGACTCAGTTCCTCCACTTCCTGGGCGGCCTGCCATTTGGCCATGCCGGGTTTCCAAACCAGGGTGGCGGCGGTCAGTTGTCCACCTTGAATCTGCTTTTGCAGAGCTTCCATCATGAAAGGTCCGGCCTGTTTGCCATTGATGGACAGAAAGTAGGTCACGTCACCGCCAGGCAAGGGCGGCGGAGCCTGAGGAAACAAATCCTGTAATTCGTCGATTTCGCCGGCGGCCTGCCAGGTCGCCATGCCTTGTTTCCAAATCAAGGTGTCGCGGGTCAATTGACCGCCTTCTACCAGTTTGCTCAAAGCCTCCTTGGCGAACGGCCCCGCCTGCTGTTGATTCACGTGTGCGAAATATTGCGCGGTAGCTGCCGGCATCGGGGGCGGCGCCGAGTCGCCGGCGGGTTGGCTGGCGCCCGCCAGGGTCTGGCCCATTTGCTGGGCCATGACGAAACCCATGCCCAGCCCCATACTCCCGCCCGCGGCTCCGGGATTCTCGGCGGCCGCGCGCAGGGCTTCGGCCGCCTGGAATTGCGTGTACTGGTGGAGATTGCCGACGATCCCCATGCTGGATCGCTTATCCATAGCCGCTTCCACTTCCGGCGGTAGAGAAATATTCTCCACCAGCAGTTTGGTCAAACTCAGTCCGTAAGCCTCGAATTCCGGCGCGATGGTGTTGGTGATGAACTGGCCCAGTTCGGTGTAGTTGGCGGCCAAGTCGAGCACGGGAATCTTGGCCTGGGCAATGGAATTGGAAAACCGCGAGACGATGATGTTGCGCAGTTGCTCGGCGATTTCCTCGGTCGTGAAATGCCCGTCGGTGCCGACGACCTCCTTGATGAAGGCGGCGGCGTCGGTGACGCGGAATGCGTAAGTTCCGAAAGCCCGCAGGCGCACCATCTGAAATTCCGGATCGCGCACGATGACCGGATTCTTGGTGCCCCATTTGTAATCGGTGAATTGCCGAGTGTTGACGAAATACACTTCGGCCTTGAAGGGACTTTGAAAGCCGTACTTCCAACCTTGCAAGGTGGATAGTATCGGCACGTTCTTGGTTTCCAGCGTGTACATGCCGGGGACGAAGACGTCGGCGATCTGCCCCTCGTTGACGAAGACCGCCATTTGCGCCTGGCGCACGGTCAATTTCGCGCCATATTTGATTTCGTTGCCGTAACGCTCGAAACGATACACCAGCGTATCGTTGGAATCATCGGTCCATTCGATGACATCGATAAATTCGCCGGTGATCTTGCCCCATAGTGACATGGCTGACTCCTGTGCGCTTGAGTAAATACGGACGGCTATGAAGAAAGTCGTAAAAAGTTAATGAGTTGTCGAGAAATCGCCCGTGCTAACATACTGCCGGCCTTATTGTTTAATCCATACCTGGGATAAAGTCTACCGGCTGACTGAATCGGCTGTTACCAACCCTGCCCCTTCAATCGCACTGGGGCATCGCTGACGAACCAGGCCAGCCAAGAATAGCAGGAAGATCGCCATGACCACACTGTTGCGGGAGCACGCTGAACAACAATTCGCCGTGGAATTCGACGAACTGGCGCAAGCTGACAACCGTTCTCGTCCACCGAACTGGAAGTTGTCCCCTTGGGCGGTGGCTACCTATCTACTGGGTGGCGTTTTGCCCAATGGCTATCAGATCATCCCCAAATACATCGGTGACCGGCGTTTGATGGAGGTGGCCATCGCTACTTTGGCGACCGACCGGGCATTGCTGCTGCTGGGTGTGCCGGGCACCGCGAAAACCTGGGTGTCCGAGCATCTAGCGGCCGCCGTCTCCGGCGACTCCACGGCGCTGGTTCAGGGTACGGCGGGCACCAGCGAGGAAGCGGTGCGTTATGGCTGGAACTACGCCCGTTTGCTGGCTGAAGGCCCGTCACTGGAAGCGTTGGTGCCCAGTCCCATCATGCGCTCGATGGAAATGGGCAAGATCGCCCGCCTGGAGGAATTGACGCGCATACCGGCCGATGTCCAGGATGCGCTGATCACGGTACTGTCTGAAAAAACGCTGCCGATCCCCGAGTTAAACACGGAAATTCAGGCGCAGAAAGGTTTCAATATCATCGCGACGGCCAACGATCGCGACCGGGGCGTCAACGAACCGTCCAGTGCGCTCAAGCGGCGCTTCAACACGGTCGTACTGCCTCTGCCCGCCACGCTCGACGAGGAAGTCAGCATCGTCCAACAACGGGTGGAAAGCATTGGAAAAACGCTGGAGTTGCCCGCCGAACCGCCTGCCCTGGAGGAAATCCGCCGGTTGGTGACCCTGTTTCGGGAACTGCGCAATGGCTTGACGCTGGATGGCAAAACCAAGATTAAATCGCCCAGCGGCACCTTGAGCGTCGCCGAGGCTATCTCCGTCATGAATAACGGCTTGGCGCTGGCCGCGCACTTCGGTGACGGTCGCCTGCACGCCCAAGACTTGGCGGCAGGATTAGTGGGCGCCGTGATCAAGGACCCGGTACAGGACCGAATCGTATGGCAGGAATATCTGGAAACCGTGGTCAAGGAGCGCGACGGCTGGAAGGATCTTTATCGAGCCTGTCGTGAGGTTTGAGCCGCCTTCCGTTAGCCCTGGCATGTCGCCATCACACCGTCACGCATCCTGACCGATGACATCAGACAATCCATTCACCCTCCTTGGCATTCGCCATCACGGCCCCGGCTCGGCGCGTAGCGTCAGACACGCGCTGGAGGAATTGCAACCGGACATGATTCTGGTGGAAGGCCCACCCGATGCCGAGGATCTGTTACCCCTGGCCGGGCAGCCCGGTATGCGGCCACCGGTGGCGCTTTTGATTTACCTGCCGGACCAGCCGCAGCGCGCCGTTTATTATCCCTTCGCCGAATTTTCCCCGGAATGGCAAGCCATCCAATACGGATTGCGGCACGCTGTTCCCGTGCGCTTCATGGATCTGCCCCAGGCCCAGCGATTGGCTCTTCCCGAGGACAGTCCGCCGGATACGCCCGATGCCACATGGCAAGACGCCCAGGAAGATGCCGCCGATCCCCCTCCTCCCACCCCCTTGTTGCGTCAGGACCCTTTGAGCTGGGTAGCCCATGTCACGGGTTACGGGGATGGAGAACGTTGGTGGGAACATCTGATCGAGCAACGGCAAGATAACCGGGACGTTTTTCAAGCCATTCTGGAATTGATGACCGCGTTGCGCGCGGAAGCCACACCGGAACCGCCGGAACCGCATGAAGCCCTGCGCGAAGCCTTCATGCGGAAAGTCATGAGACAGGCCCAACGCCAGGGCTGTGAACGCATCGCCGTCGTGTGCGGCGCTTGGCATGTACCGGCTTTGCTGCGGATGCCATCCGCCAAAGAAGATGACGCCCTATTAAAGGGTCTGCCGAAAGTTAAAGTCACCGCCACCTGGGTGCCCTGGACCCATGGCCGTCTGACCTACGCCAGCGGCTACGGGGCCGGTATAGAAGCGCCGGGTTTCTACCAACATCTTTGGGATACGCCGGAACGGGTCAGCGTGGGCTGGCTGAGCAGGGTTGCGCAGCTGTTACGGGAGCATGATCTCAATGCTTCGACAGCCAGCGTTATCGAAGCGGTACGTTTGGCCGACACCTTGGCGTCCTTGCGTGGGCGCGCGTTGCCTGATCTTAGCGATCTCAACGAAGCGACCCAAGCCGTGTTCTGCGCGGGTGACAGTCTTCCCCTGCGGTTGATCCACGAGCAGTTGACGGTGGGCGAATGCCTTGGGCAAATCCCCGAAGCAACGCCCATGTTACCTTTGCAGCAAGATTTGCTGCGCTTGCAGAAACGATTGCGGCTACCGGCCGAGGCCAGCCAACGCGTACTCGAACTGGATTTACGTAAGTCCAATGACCTGGAACGCAGCCAGATGCTGCATCGACTCCATCTGCTGAGCATCCCCTGGGGGCAAGGCGAGCGGACGAGCGGCAAGGGGACATTCAAGGAGAACTGGCGCCTACAGTGGAAACCGGAACTGGCCGTGGCGCTGATCGAGGCCAATGTTTGGGGCAACACGCTGGTGGACGCCGCCACCGCATTCACCCAGGATCGGGTGCGGCATAGCGAGCAACTCACCGAGTTGACCCACCTCACCGAACAGGTTCTGTTGGCCGACCTGCCCGCGACGATGGGCGAACTCATGACGCGCCTGCAGAACGTGGCCGCCGTGACCAGCGACATTCCGCACCTGCTGGAAGCTTTGCCGCCCTTGGCCAATATCCTGCGTTACGGCAACGTGCGCCAGACGGACACCGGGCTGGTCGCACAGGTGGTAAACGGCCTGGCGACACGCATTTGCATCGGCTTGCCAGCGGCCTGCTCGGCTCTGGACGATGAAGCGGCGCAATCGATGTTTTCGCGTTTGCTGACCTTCAACAACGCCTTGACGCTGCTCCAGGACGACCAGCAATTGCAACAATGGCGGGCCGTCCTACAGCGTTTGGTTCGACAACAAGGATTGCATGGATTGTTGGCCGGACGCGGTTGTCGGCTCTTGTTCGAACAGAACGAATTGGATGTCGCGGCCGTTGAGGAATACATGGCGCTAGCGATCTCGATGGCGAACGAACCGCATTCGGCGGCGTCCTGGATAGAAGGGTTTCTGCATGGCAGTGGCCTGATACTGCTGCATCACGAAGGGTTGTGGCGTATTTTGGATCACTGGGTGATGAATCTTCGGGAAGACGCCTTTCTCCCCTTGCTCCCTTTGATCCGCCGGACTTTCGCCACTTTTTCCGCGGCGGAACGACGGCAGATGGGCGCCCGTTTGCAACAAGGCCCGCAACAACTTCTCGACTCACGAAACGATGTGGATGACTTCGAGGAAACACGCGGCAATGGCGTGCTACCTCTGGTCATGCAGTTATTGGGTCTGAACGAAGAAAATCCTTCGGGAGCATAACTCCCCCGGCCGTCAACCGTCACGACGCGCCTTCCACCGTCTCCTCGCCCGGCCCTTCGAGCGCCCCCGACAAGTGAGTACCTGCGTTTCTATCTCCTATAATGGAGTGGTCTCAACTTAGCGAAGGTTCAAACCGAACGACCGACTATGAATATCCAATCATTCACGCCTCCCAACCGTATTCTTATGGGGCCCGGTCCCTCCAACATTCATCCCCGGGTGCTCAAGGCCATGGGAGCCCCCATCATCGGGCACCTGGACCCGGTCTTCATCGACATGATGGATGAGTTGAAAAGCCTACTGCAGTATGCGTTTCAGACCCGCAACGCCTTGACCATGCCCATTTCCGGTCCAGGCTCCGCCGGTATGGAAGCGTGTTTCGTCAATCTGGTTCAACCCGACGACAAGGTGGTCGTATGCCGCAACGGCGTGTTCGGTAGCCGCATGCTGGAAAATGTGACACGCACTCGCGGTAGACCCGTGGTTGTGGACGACACCTGGGGCGAGCCGGTCGATCCGCAGAAACTGGACGATGCGCTCAAAGCCAATCCCGACGCGCAACTCGTGGCTTTCGTGCACGCCGAGACGTCCACCGGGGCTTGCTCGGACGTGGCGACGCTGGTGGAAATCGCGCACCGCCATGGCTGCCTGGCTATCGTGGACTCGGTCACGGCCCTGGGCGGCTCGCCCCTCAAGGTCGACGAATGGGGGGTGGACGCCATTTATTCAGGCACGCAGAAGTGCTTGTCCTGCGTACCGGGCCTGGCCCCTCTCAGTTTCAACGAAGCCGCCGTGGAACGTCTGAAGAAACGTAGCGAACCGGTCCAAAGCTGGTTTCTCGACCTGAATTTACTGGTGGGCTATTGGGCCGCCGGCGCCAAACGCGCCTACCATCACACCGCCCCGATCAATTCGCTGTATGCCTTGCACGAGGCGCTGGTTATGCTGCGCGAGGAAGGCTTGGAAAACGCCTGGGCACGGCACCGGCATCATCATCTGGCGCTCAAGGCCGGGTTGGAAACACTGGGCATCCGCTTCGTCGTGGACGCCGCATATCGCCTGCCGCAACTCAATGCCGTTTATGTCCCCGATGGCGTGGACGAAGCGTTGGTCCGCCAGCGGCTGTTGAATGAATTCAACCTGGAAATCGGCGCCGGCCTCGGCGCCCTGGCCGGCAAGGCTTGGCGCATCGGTTTAATGGGCCATACCTGCAGCAAAGACAATGTGTTGCTATGCCTGCGCGCGCTCAATAGCATCCTGTCCGACGTCGGACTCGGCATCCAATCGGGCGCCGCCGAAGCAGCGGCTCGCACCTATTACCGGCAGACGAACGGCAACTAAGCGTAGATCCTCACCACGCCCAAGTCATCATGAACACGGTTGATCAACGCCTCTGTCAGAGCCAACCGTCGGGTCAGGGTTTTCAGGTATTTCACTTCGGCGCTGGAGTCCAGTTCGATGGCGAGCAAAGAGGCAGTATAGATTTGCGTAGCCAATGCAGGCGAGGGATTGCCCAATTCCCGCAACCACCGATCCAGGTCCAAGGATTCCCGCATCTCCGCTTCCAGAAATCCTCGTTCCTCGGGTCCCACATCCACCAAGCGGCCCAGAATGCGTTCCCGCTCATCGGCGTCGATTTGCCCGTCGGCCTTGGCCGCCGTAATCATGGCTCGTATCAATAACACGGCATCCGATTCACTGGCCATGGATGGCGGTGGGGGCGCCGGAGGTGGGGGCGAAGGCGGTGTTGCGATACTCTCGGGCGGTGGCGGGGGTGGCGGGGGTTGGGAAGGCGCTGCTACCGTCCCCGATGATGGTGGCGGACCGGCGTTTTGTCGCTGTTGGGAAAAATGTTCGACCGCTCCTACTGCGACGCCACCCAACAAAGCCATGGCGCCTAGCCGGCTACTGCTAAGACCGCTACCGGTGGCGAGCCGACGCAAGGTTCTGGCGGACGAGGATGATTGGCTGTACAGCAGACTATTCAACAGTCGGTTAGGATCGAACATGGCTTATCCTCCTCTCCTGATGCGAAACAGCCGCCACGGCGGCTATTTGCCCCAGGCCGCGCGATCATGTAGGTTTATAATTTTCGGAAAACTTAACATAATTACGCGTAAATTACGCTACAGACCTTATGTATGCGAATAGAATGCACACCGAATCTTTCTCCGATACCTAATCTTTCGAAAATTGGCTTTGGCGGCATAAACGACTTTTTCTAATAAGGCCGCCATCAGTATGGAGCGACGCAGTTGCCCATTTCCGGGAATGGGGGCCAGGACGGTAGTGGTCGAATCAGGCGTTGCCAGCTCCTTCCATCATGAACTTCCAGCGCCGGAAGGTATGACGGCTATTGAAAGAGCAATACAACCCTGGGATGTCGTTAATGACACTATCCGTAGCGTTGCCGTTATCCAATGAACCCTATCAACCTTTCAAGGCCATCAGGAGGCCCCTATGAACATCGATAAGGCGTTGGTGGTGGACGATTCCAAAGTCGCCCATCTGACCCTGCGAAAATTGCTGGTGGAAAGAAACATCCAAGTGGACTGGGTCGGTTCCGGCGAAGAAGCCGTCACTTATATGTCCAAGCAACGACCCGACATTATTTTCATGGATGTCATGATGCCGGGGATGGACGGTTTCGAAACGACGCAGGCATTAACCAGCGATGGCGGCAGCACTCCACCGCCGCCGATCATCATGTGCTCGGCCAACGCCACTGACGAGGATAAGGAAACGGCCCGGCAGAGCGGCGCCAGCGGTTTTTTGTCCAAGCCCTATACCCCGGCGCAGATGGACCAGATTCTGAACATGGTTCGAGAAATGGACGCTTCGCACGCCGAGGCCCCCGTCCCCGCCACGCCCCCTGTGGTGGAAGAGCCGTCCATCGCGGAACCGGAACCCGTCTCGGCGCTCGTTACTCCCGTACCGATCGGCGCATCCGTCGAGCCTGTCTCCACGATTCCGGAACCGATCTCGACGCCTCCCGAACTAGCGGCCTATGTGCCGACCCTGGAACGCTTGGCCAACACGGCGGCGGAGCAGGTGGCCCGCCGGATCGCCACGGACGTGGCGCGCGCGACGGCCGAGCAGGCGACTCGCTCCCTGACCGAGGAAATGCGCAAAGTCGCTCGCACGGCCCTGCAGTCCGCTCAAGAGGAAGCCAAAAAAGTCGCCGCCGATACGGCTTGGAATACGGCCACCGAAGCGGCTCAAGTCAGCGCCGCCAAGGCCGCCAAGGCGATCGCTGAACAGGCCGCCCGTACCGTCGGGGAGGAAGCCGCCCAGCACAGCGTGGCCCGCACCATTGCCTCGGTGCGTGACGAACTGACGGGGAACCTCGAACAGCAAATCGCCCTCGCGGTCCATGGTGCGCTGGAACAATTCATGGCGAGCGAGGATTTGAAACAGCGACTCGCCCAGATCGCCAAGGAAGCGGTACTGCCCAAGGCGGAATTCCGCGCCCGTGAAATCGCTGTGGAAGCGGCACAGGAGGCATCCGCCCCAGCGATGCAGGCAAGCAAACGCGGTACGTTGGCCATGGCATTGGGTGGGCTTGGATTAGTATTGGCGTTGGTTGCCATCGCCCTACCGTTCATTTTATGAATTATGACGACTCGCGCATGACTTCCGTACCCATAACCATTTATCGTCGATCCTCCAGGCGGTCGTTATGAATGCCACCACGGATTACGCTGATTTCTCGCAGCTCTACAAAACCATCTGCCGTTTCGATCGGTTCTTGGGCCTGGAGTTGGAAGTCTTGCAACCGGGGAAAATTATTTACCGGCTGGCGGTGGTCGAGAACCATCTGAGCATGCCGCCGGCCTGCCATGGTGGCGTGATCGCCGCCATGATGGATTCCACGCTCGGTGTGACCGCACTATCTTGGGCGGTCGCCCAGGGCAAGCTTTGCGCGACCGTGGAATTCAAGACACATTTCTTTTCTCAGGTAAAGGAAGGAGATCGCCTACAGGGCACCGGCGAGATCGACTTTACCGGAAGCAGTCTGGTCGTGCCCACCGCCGAAATCATGGACATTACCACGAACCGCTTGGTGGCCAAGGGCATGGGGACTTTTACACTTTATCCCATTACCAAGAAGAAGGAGCTGTTGGAGCTGCTGGCCAAGGGTAAGGCCGACGATCAGCTCCAACAAGATAACCCGTTGAAGACCTAGACCACGGGTTCCAGATCGACGCTGTACAGATTCGCACCCGTCAGGTCTCGTAGCGATACCGTCATGACCTCGCTGTCCCCCGCAATGTCCACCTGACCATAAAACTGCATTCCCGCCGAGGGCGGCAGATTGACCTGCCCCTGGGGCGGCGCTTTCTGGTACATGACCTGTGGGCCAAAGGTATTGTCCAAATCATTCGGCCCAAAGGTGCCCGCATTGAGGGGACCGGACACGAACTCCCAGAATGGGTTGAAATCGCTGAATTGCGCCTTGGAAGGATCGTAAAAATGGGCCGCGGTGTAATGCACGTCCGCCGTCAACCATACGACGTTGCTAATGGCGTTGTATTTGACGAAACGTAGCAGATCGGCCATCTCCAGCTCCCGGCCGAGGGCCGGGCCGTCGCCGTTGGCGAGATTTTCGAAGGCGTCTTTACCGTCCGGTACGATCAAACCGATGGGCATGTCGGAAGCGATCACCTTCCAGGTTGCCTTGGAAGCCAATAGTTGCTGTTTCAGCCAACGTATCTGAGGTCGCCCGAGAAAGGCCGTTTCCTCGCTGCTTTCCGGCTGGCGGTTGGCGCTGTTGGGTCCCCGGTAGGAGCGCATGTCGATCACGAAAACATCGAGCGAAGGTCCGTAGTGAATAGCGCGGTAGATGCGTTCCGGGTCCTCCGCGCTGAGACGAATAGGCGTGTATTCCAGGAAGGCGCGCTTGGCGCGAGCCGACAACAGAGCCACGCTTTTCTCGGTATAGCGATCGTCACTGGCCAGTATTTCACTGGGATACCAATTATTGAGCGTCTCGTGATCGTCCCACTGCACCAGTTGGGGAACCTGGGCATTGAAACGACGCACATTCTCGTCCATTAGGTTGTAGGCGTAATTGCCCCGGAACTCCCGGAGGGTTTCAGCGACCTTAGAGGTTTCCTCGGTGACGATATTCTTCCAGAGGCTGCCGTCCGGCAAACTGACTTCAGCCTCGATAGGACCATCGGCATAGATGTAATCGCCGCAATGGATGAAGAAATCGGGGTTGGCCTGGCGCATGGTCTCATAGATCTTCATGCCGCCCCATTCCGTATTGATGCCCCAACCTTGGCCAGCGGTATCGCCGGACCATTGAAAACGGATGGGTTGACGGCCGGCCGGGGCCGTACGCAGGTGTCCAGTCAGGGGCTCGCTGAAGATTTTGGCGTCCTCCAGACTCTGGAAGGCGACACGGTAGAATATATCCTGTCCGGGTGGCAGATCCGTCAGCTCGACACGGGCCGTGAAATCACTGTCCTCCAGGGCCGCCGGGCCGTTTACGCGGACGCTGCGAGTAAATTTTTCGTCGGTCGCATACTCCACGAACAAACGCGCTGCACGATCGCTGCGACTCCAGACAATGGCCCGGTCGTGGGTCACGTCGCCGCTGGCGACTCCGTAGGGCAATTGAGGACGTTGCTTGTCCGATCCGATGATTGCCGCCGCGACAGGGCGCGGCATTCCCAAGCCGGGCAGGGCAGCACCGGCAATGATCACACTGCCCGTGGACAGGGCGCGCTGCATGAATGAACGTCGGTTCATGATTAAGGTCTTAGCTCTGGCGTCGGTCATCTCTAGGGTCCCGCCCTTATTGCTCACCGTTCAAAGAAGTAGGAGCCTCTCACGTTAGGGGCAGCGCATTTATTCCCAATGACGAAATGATGGCAAAATAGTGAAGGCTTGACCCGGGTATCCATTGCTGTCCAGGGTGGATTTTCGCGTTTGTCCCTGGCATTGTCGCTCTTGCTATATTCAACCGGTCTTGAGCTACTTTCCAATTCAAAACAAGTCACTACTACATATACAAAAGCAACTTACATCATGGTCGGTAACTATAAATCTCATGCCAATGTTGGCGTCTACGTGGACGCCACCAACATTTCCCGCAATGGCGGGCAAAGAATGCAATACGATGTACTGCGTGAGTTCGCCTGTCGTGACCACGCCGAAACCCTGCGTTTGAACGTCTATCTGTCCTACGACGAAGAGCGCGCGGAAACCAACGCCATCTACCGGGAGCGCGCTCGTTCTTACCAGTCCGCTCTCCGTGAAATCGGTTACAAGGTGATCGAAAAGCGGGTGAAATGGTTCGAGGACGAGGCTGGCAATCGCTACGGCAAAGCCAATGCCGATCTGGATATGGCAGTGGACGTGCTGCTGCAATCCGAGAATCTGGACCGGGTGCTGCTGGTTACCGGGGATGGCGATTTCGTGCAGGTCGTACGCGCTTTGCAGAATAAGGGATGCCGGGTTGAAGTCCTGGCCTTCGACAATGTGTCCGAAGAGCTGCGTCGGGAAGCGGATATGTACGTTTCGGGCTATCTGGTGCCCAATTTACTGCCGACCCGCAACGACGATTATTTCGCGCCCGATTGGGGCGAACTCGGTTCTCGGGTGCGAGGCTATTGCTATCATCATGACGACAACAAGAGTTTCGGCTTCATGCGGTTTCTGGTCAAACTCTCGCCCTATCTCTGGAAGACGGACTCCCGCGACAATGATTCGCCCTATCGCACGGCCTTCTTCCATGATTCCAGCCTGCCCGATGGATTCAATGTCATGAAGCTGCCCTCGCGCAACCACATTTTCGAATTTACTCTGGCCGAGCCCAATGGTAAACAACCAGTGGCAACTGACATCAGTCTGATCCATCCTTCTTCATAGCGGCGCCCAAACGGTGAGCAGGCGGACGAGACCGGCGAATGCCAATGGCATCCGCCCCTTGGATGATGACGAGGCTCTTTGAGGTATCATGAAAAATCGTAGATTTACGCAGGTTCCAATCATGCGCGGGCGAGATTCCCATCACCGGTGGCGGATGTTGGTCGTATCGGCCTTGATGCTGGCGTGCCTAGCATTCCAGCCAGCCGTCTGGGCCTACCAGGATCACCTGCCGACAGTCATCAACAAGGTGAGTCCGGCTAGCAAACAAGCCAATCTTGACCGCACCATCGCGCAACTTTTGGCCCATTACCACTACCGGCAAGGGGCGCTGGACGACAATCTGTCGTCCTTGATCCTCGATGCTTACCTGGAAGCCCTGGATGCCAATCGCAGCTATTTTCTGGCTAGCGACATCGCCTCGTTCAATCGTTACCGTTACACCTTGGACGACCATCTGCGTGCCGGCAACCTGCAGCCCGCCTTTGACATCTTCAACACCTATCAACGCCGCTTGAGCGAACGCATCACGTACATCCTGTGGCAGTTGCAACAGAAGTTCGACTTCACCGCCAACGAATCCCTGGAACTGGACCGTAAGAACGCGGCTTGGGCGAAAAGTACGGCGGAATTGGACGAACTGTGGCGCAAACGTCTGAAACACGAGATGCTGACCCTGATGCTGGCCGGCAAGGACGAAGCGGGAGCCCGCGCCACGCTACGTGAACGCTACGAAGGCGTACAGCGTCGCGCGGCGCAATCCACCAGTGACGACGTGTTTCAACTTTACATGAACGCGGTGGCCCAGAGTTTCGATCCGCACACCGCCTATTTTTCTCCACGGGCCACCGAAAACTTCAATATTCAGATGCGCCTTTCCCTGGAAGGCATCGGCAGTGTCCTACGCCTGGAAGACGAGCGGGTCACGATTGTGGAACTGGTTCCTGGCGGTCCAGCCGATTTGAGCAAGCAGTTATCCCCCAAGGATAAGATCGTGGGCGTGGGCCAGGGCGACAAAGGGCCGATCATGGACATCATCGGCTGGCGGCTGGACGACGTGGTCGATTTAATCCGCGGACCGCGGGGTTCCGTGGTGCGTCTGCAAATCGTGCCGGTCAAGTCCGGCGTGGACGGTCCGAGCAAAATCGTTCGCCTGGTGCGCGACACCATCAAGTTGGAAAAACAGGCCGCCAAGAGCGAGATCAAGTCCTACAAGGTGGGGGGCAAAAACATCCGAGTGGGTGTGCTGACCATACCGACCTTCTATAGCGATTTCGCAGCTGCGCAATTGGGTGACACCAATTACCGCAGCACGACACGGGACGTACGCCACCTTCTGGAAGACATGCGCGACAAGGTGGATGGCATCGTGGTGGACCTAAGACAGAACGGAGGAGGTTCCCTGCAGGAGGCGGTGGAATTGACCGGTTTGTTCATCAAACAAGGTCCCATCGTTCAGGTGCGTGATTCCAGCGGCAGCGTCGAAATCGAGGAAGACCCGGACCCCGGTGTGGTTTACGACGGACCGATGGTGGTTCTCGTCGATCATCTCAGTGCATCGGCTTCCGAAATCTTCGCGGGAGCCATACAGGATTACGGGCGGGGTCTGGTCGTGGGCGATCCCACCTTCGGCAAAGGAACGGTACAAACCTTGATCGATCTGAATCGCTTCATCCCCAAGGCGGACGATTCGCTGGGCCAACTCAAGCTGACCATTGCCAAGTTCTACCGCGTCAGTGGCGGCAGTACGCAACATCGTGGCGTTACTCCGGACATCATGCTGCCCTCGTTGTTCGACAGTGACGAGGTTGGCGAGAGTACCCAGCCGACCGCCCTGCCCTGGGACAAGGTCCAACCCGTGCGCTATAATGGTAATCATAATCTGACGGACTATGTGCCGGAACTGACCAACCGCTACCGTATCCGTACAGCCTCCGACAAAGAGTTCAAGGAGCTGCTGGAAGATATCAAGACGGCCCAGGAGGCTCGGCGCAAAACCACCGTATCCTTGCTGGAAAGCGAACGCAAACGAGAGTGGGACAAGGCCCAGGTAAAACTGCGCGAGCGGGAAAACCAACACCGCGTCAGCCGGGGCTTGAAACCCCTGG
>JACKMZ010000017.1 GCA_024235135.1 Gammaproteobacteria bacterium
CGCAAAGCCGTTATCCATCGCCAAAACGAACTGGATATTCCGGGCTTCCCTGCCCATCAATACGTTTCCCACCGTGCCCGATGGAGACAAGGATACGGGTCTTGGGGATTTCAACATATTCGCGGCGTATTTGATCGATACCGGCAACCCCGCGGTGAGCTTTGGTATCGGCCCCCAAATCACGGCCCCCACGGCGAGTAATGATGATTTGGGTAGTGGAAAATGGTCGGCCGGTCTTGCGAATGTATTATTCAATGCCAGTTCGCCGAAATTTCAATACGGTTATTTGCTGACGTGGCAAGCTAGTTTTGCCGGAGAGGACGATAGAGCGGATGTGAATACCGCTGCTTTTCAGCCATTCGTCTTTTATCAGTTAGGCGGTGGGACCTATCTTCGCGCGGCCCCTATCTGGGTTTATAATTTTGAGAATGACGATTACAGCGTGCCATTGGGGATCGGTATCGGACAAGTGATCAAAAAAGATAAAACCGTTTATAACGTTTTTATCGAACCTCAGTTTTCAGTGGCTGATGAGGGCCCCGGACAACCGGATTGGCAGATTTTCTTCGGCTTTAATATGCAATTCCTGAACTGAGTAAAAACGAATACCGATGTAATTGGACAGTTATTGACGAAGCCAACAGCCCAAATAGATCTGTTGTAAATCTCTGGGCAACAGCTTGCTGCTATCGTTGCCCACGTTAAATTCCTTGACACTTGCCCGGAGGCCCTGTCACGTGTTGAAAAATCAAAAAGTCACGATGACGATTCCTATTATTGCGCTGATGCTCTTTGCTGGCACCTTGACCGGTTGCGGCGCCGGTCTGATGGCGCCGGACCCTGTGATTGAAAACCACGGGGCCGAAGGGTTCCTCGATCAGGTGGTCAAGGAGTGTGGTAGCAAAACGATCGGAGAATTGACTCTGAACGAGTTAATCAACGGTATTCAGGTCAACTCTCAGAGTTCGTTTTTTAACGACCTGACGACCAAGCTCTATTTCAGCAAAATTTCGCAGAGCGATTATGCTAGCAGTGTCAACGATTTGTTTCCCGCTGGGAACAACCAAGCCGGTCTGGATTGCATCTTTGCCACGTTAGGGAATGCCACCTGATACGTCGGTGAGAATGACACCGGCGATAGATTATTCAGTGTTGTGGGTGGAGTGAGTGGACGATCGCGATTTCACTCGATGTCCAACGAGCTGGCGCGCCTGCCAAGGCTAAACCGCCCTGAAATCGTTTCGCCGAACAGCTTTATTTTTGGCGTGATGCCTACGTTCAGCTCTTGCTCAAGAGCCGGTACACACATTAAGAGCAGTTTTTGTCATGTACGTTATCCATTAAAATACTAATCGTTTGATTTTTTTACTAGCGATAATATGCCTTCGCGTTAGTGATAAGATTACGGAATTCTGGGGCTTGCGAATGAATTTGTGGGAAACCACGGGGCTTTCGCTTAGAAGCGACTGTAATGGTGGCGACACTGTTACACCATCGATTCTGAAGGTAATCAGGGCCGGCTTGGCGCTTGGCGAAGTAGGAAAATCACACGGGTAACATTGGCATAATTCCCGATTGGTTTCCCCAACAAAGCGGTGGGTCAGCGAAAACGCGCAGATTGCTCGTCGCAAAGCGCAGAGCGGGATCACTTACGGCCGCAGCCGCTGATACCGAGAGAGTGGCAGCAACCGAAAAAGCGCCACACTACCTAGGAATATCGCCTCGGTAGCGTGGCGGCCCGTCAATATCTATGGTCGCTATGAAGTCAGAATCCGAGTAACGCCGATGAACAGGGATGCCTACGTGCGGGAATTAACGCATTTCGGGATTGAGCCCGAAAGGGCTCTTGACGCCGAGCCTGCCTAATCCACCGGCTGAAAGCATTCAGCTCGCTTATTTCGTACCGATCGGCATGACCACCTGATACCAGGGATCGAAGGTATCCAAGAGAGCGACGAACTCTTCGAATTTCTCCGGCTTCCCGTCGAGCTTGATCTTGCCGTCCACAACGCCTTGCTCAACCTTCAGCTTGCCCCCGATGATTTCGTTCAAGGTGCTGCGATCCATCGTGAGGCTGGCGTCGGCATCCTTCGCCTGTTGGTCCTTGTGGTATTGAAGAACGCCGTACTGCACCACCAACAGATACTTGTCCTTGGTATCCGGAAGGTCCAAGTTGATCTTGATGGTCTTACCTTCCGCCTTGGGACCGTCGAGACGAATTGAGAGGTAGTCGAAGAACAGTTCCAGCGGCATGGCGGCGACCGTGTCGGGACTGGCGAAGGTCACGACCTGCATCGGCTTGACGCCTTCACGCAAATCTTTGGCCGCACTCAGGTACCAGCCGCGCCAGGTGCCCGCTTCCGTCTGGTAGCCGAGCTGCTCGCTGGCGTCGGCCATCAGGTTGCGCGCTTCCATGTTGCTGGGGTCGGCATAGACCACCTGCATCAAAACCTGCATCACCCAGCGGTAGTCGCCATTGGCATAGTCCGTCTTGGCTCTTTTGACGATGGCGTCGGCGCCGCCCATATACTCGACATATTTCTTGGCGGCATCGACCCGTGGCAGCGGATGCAAAGTGGCGGGATTGCCGTTATACCAGCCGAATTGCTTGTCGATGGCCGCCTTGACGTTATGGTTGGTGGTGCCGTAATAGCCGCGCAGCCCCCATTCCGACTGCAATTCCTCCGGGAGCTGGAGCATTTCGGCGGCTTCGACCATGTCATAGCCGGAGTTGGCCAGGCGGATGGACTGATCGTTGATGTACTTGTAAGCGGCGGATTGCCGGGTCAGGTGCTCGCTGATGCGCTCCTTGCCCCAGATCGGCCAGTGATGCGGCGCATACAGGACTTCCGCCACATTGCCCCAACGATCATTGGCCTCTCTCAGGTACTTGGCCCAGTTGTAGGCGCTGCGGACCTTGGCCCCACGCAGGCTATAGACGTTGTGTTGGGTGTGGACCGCATCCTCGGCGGTGGACAGGGCCTTGTATTTGGGGATGTAGAAGAACATTTCCGCCGGCGCTTCGGTATCCGGGGCCAGCATGAACTCGAAATCCAGACCGCCGATGGTTTCCTTCTGGAAGGGCTTCGAGATGATGTTGGTCGGCACGGCGAAGGTGACGGTGCCCTTGGAAGGTCCCAGGCCCAGGCCGCTGGTCATGGTGCCTTGGGGTCCGTCTGCCACCAGCATGCCGTACTGATAACCGCTGAGACGGGTTTGGCGGTTGCCGCCGATCACGCTTTCGTTGAGCGCCGCCTCGGTATAGCCCTCCGGCGCGTAAACTTTGACCTTGCCGGATTTGAGATCCTCATGGCTGATCACGCCCATGACACCGCCGTAGTGGTCGATATGCGAATGAGAGTGGATGACCGCCACGACAGGTTTATTGCCGCGATGCTCGCGGTAGAGCTTCAGCGCCGCCTTGGCGCTTTCGGCCGAAGCGAGCGGGTCCATGATGATCACGCCCTCGGGGGCCTCGATGAAGGTGATATTGGAGATGTCCAGGCCACGCACCTGGTAGATGCCCTCGGTCACCTCGAACAGGCCGGTGTAGTGCGCCATGATCTGGGCCTGGCGCCAGAGGCTGGGGTTGACCGTATCCGGTGAAGGCTTGTCGCCTTCGAGAAACTTGTATCTGGATAGATCGAAAACGATGCCGCCCTGGTCATTCTTGACCACGCCGTTGTTGTCCAGCGGGGCAATGAAGCCTTTCGCGGAATCCTCGAAGGCTTGTTTGTTATTAAACGGCAGGGCTTTGAGCACCGCCGCGTTGGCCGCCTTGGTAGCGTCGGTCGCGGGCTTGGCGGCATCGGCGGCCAGGACGGTCTGGCCGATGCCAGTGACGAGCATCATGGACAGAGTCAAATACTTCAGTTGCATCAACATTTCTCCTCGAAACTTGGAATCTGGTTATTGCCCGGATCTAGCGACTGCTGATTCGGGGGACTACCGACGTTGTGTCCAAAACGTGGCGGATGGCCATCCGTTCGCTTTCATCTCCATCGATCAGAATCATACCCTCGGCGATGGCGCGCTCCGCCGAAAGTCTGCCGGCGAGCAGTTCCGTCACCACGGGTTCGGCGGTTAGCACCACGGCCTCTCCCTTGGCCGGGCCTGCGGTGTGGATATCGACGTGGACCTTGCCTTCGGATTGGGAAAAGCGGGCCCATAGTCGACTCTCGATGTAGCCCAGGGAGAAGCTGGCCGGCAATTCCGCGGCGGCGGGCGACGCGGCGATGGCCTTTCTGAAGGAATACAGGCGTCCCACCGTGCCGATGTAGAGGGCGTGACGCTTACTCGGCGACTGCAGGGCGGCGGCATCGATGACACCCTTGTCCGCGGCCTGGCGCAGGGCTACCGCCACCGTTAGGGAGCCGGGATACATGCCTTCAAGCTGCACCTCCGGCATGGAGTGAAAGCCGCAACCGATTGCGGCCGGCGCGGAACCCAGAAAGAGCAGTCCCGCGAACGCAAACGGCGCGAAAAACGGGATTAGTGGTTTCGACGGTTTTCCTATCATTCATCACCTCCGTTCGAAAACGATGAACATCGACTGGTCCGGCTATCCGGACCTCGGCAGGCAAGCGACGCTTTGAGCGCGACGAGAAAGATCGCAGACTGTTTTGCTTGACGAACTGGCCGTTGCCAAGCCGAAGAGGAAGGCCGTTCGCGTCGTGCTCGGCGTTTTGGGCTCGGACCGGGACCGAGCGGGTAGCAAGCGGTGGGAGCTGGAAGGCGCCGTTATCGACGTGTGGCGGCGGCGCCGTCAACGAAGCGAGCCCGCCCCGTTCGAGCGAATCTCTCGCTCACTTCAAATGCGGCTGCTGAAGTGAGGGTGATCGAACGGATATGGGGATCGCTTCGGGCCTGCACGGAGCAAACAGCAACTACAGGATTCATCTAGCTCCTTGGCCGCTTCGATTTCGGCGGAGCGATGCCGCTCCCGCTTAGTCTGAAAGTTTCTGCAAAGTGAGAACCCCTGCAAATACGTGCACGCACGTATAGCCACGTATACTTGACATACGTGGTCTTACGCTGTGGACCGGCCGATTCCTGACGGCGACCGGACCTTGTGGCGCGCTCTCGAATCCCTCGAATTGAGCGGCCTAGCGGCGCTGGGTACCACCCATTTATACGAGGGATGGAGTGGCTAAGTCGCTGGTATGCAGCAATTTTTCCGCAGTGTCAGGTCGATCATGGGTCCGAGCATCCTTGCCTTGTTGCTGCTCGTCGTCACATCGGCCAGCGCATCGGCGCTGCCTGAGCCGAAACGTATTCTCGTGTTGCAATCGTTCCGCAACGCCATGCCAGTCAACAGCGATTTTTTCGCGGGCATTCGCGAGGGACTTGAGCTACCCATCGACAGACCCGTCGAAATTGACAGCGAAGACCTTGACCTTTCGCGGATCAACGACGAGAAATATGTCCGGAAACTGGTGGAAATCTACGCGCTGAAATACCGCGCCAGCCCGCCGAACCTGATCATCGCCACCCACACATCCGCGGTGCGATTGCTGCTGAATCATCGCGACAAGCTTTTTCCCGGCGTACCAATCGTGTTCTGCGCCGCGGAATTATCCTCGGAAGAGCTTGAGCGGCTTCCGCCGAACGTCACCGGCGTCACAAGCAAAGGTGATTTCGCGGGAACGCTGGAGCTGATGTCCCGTCTCCATCCAGACCTACGGCAGATCGCACTGATCCTCGGAATGGGTGACCTTGACATGTTGCGGGAATCCGACGTCAAAAAGGCGGTCCGTCCTTTTCAGACTCGCTTCGAAATCATCTGGCTCCACGGCTTGCCGCTGAGCGAGTTGGTCGAAACCGTCAGGGCATTGCCGCCCCACACCGCAATTCTATATGTGGTTCAATTCGGTGACCGCAACGGCGTCTCCTATGTGCCACGGAAGGTTGTGCAGGCCGTTTCCGAAAACGCCAACGCGCCGGTCTACGGTCTCTGGGACACGTTGATGGGCACCGGCATCGTGGGTGGCCGTTTAATTTCAATAGAGCAACAAGGCGTCATGGCAGGGAAGATCGCCCGTCGCATCCTTTTGGGAGAAGCCCCGGCATCGATTCCCGTCGTCAGAATGGAACAGAACCTGGCCATCGTTGACGCGCAACAACTGAAGCGATGGAACATCGATGAACGGCTCCTGCCGGAGGGTAGCCGTATTCTGAACCGCGACTCGTCGGTCTGGGAGCAATATCGCGACATCATCCTCGTCGTGATAGGACTCATCGCCTTTCAAGCACTTTGGATCGCCGCGCTCCTGCGGAATCGCCAAAGGCTCCAGCGAACGCAAACCTCCCTGAACGAGCAGTATGATCGGCGCGTGCGGGCCGAGGAACTGGCGCGACGGCTGCGAGCGCGCATCGGTGCGGCCGACAAACAAAACACCCTGGGCGCATTGGCCGGACGTATCGCCCATGAGATCAATCAACCGTTAATCGCCATCCAGAATTACGCGCAAGCGGCGAAACGCTATGTCGCGACCGATTCGCCGAAAGGCGGCAAGCTCGCCGAACTGCTGGCTGAAATGGCGGGTGAGGCCGATCGCGCCGGCGCCATCATCCGAAAAATCCGTAAGCTGCTCACCACCGGACATATCGACGCGGTCCGCGTCGATCTCGACCTTGTACTGAAGGAGGTCGTCGCGGTGATGAAACCGGAAGCCGACGCCTGCGGCTGTCGCCTCGACTACCGTGTCACGGCGCCGGTTCCCGTCGTGCTCGCCGACGCGTTGCATGTGCAGCTCGTGGTGGTCAATTTGTTGCGTAACGCGATGGAGGCGGCGGCGTCCGATCCTCGGGGACGGGGTGGGTCGGTCTCGCTGAGCATCGCCGAAACGGCCGAGCGTAGGGTTCGCGTGAGCGTGGCGGACTCCGGTCCGGGCGTCCCCGCCGAAGAGGTCGAGGACATCTTCGAATCCCTTTATTCCACGAAAACGACCGGTATGGGCGTTGGACTGGCCACTTGCCGAACGATTGTCGAAGCCCATGGCGGGCGTATTTGGTGCACGGCGAATCCGGCCGGCGGTGCGCTCTTTCAGTTCGAGATTCCGGTAGCGGAAGCGGAGGCTGAAGCATGAGTGAACCCATCGAGCCCACCGTATTCGTGGTTGACGACGACCGAGGCGTGCGCAATTCGATCCGCGAGTTGCTGATCTCGGTCGGGCTCGCGGTCGAGACCTTCGAGTCGGCCCAGTCGTTCTTGGAGACTTTCGACCCGGCGCGCCGCGGTTGCTTGATACTCGATATCCGCATGGCGCACATGAGCGGGTTGGCGCTGGAAGCCAAGCTGGCCGAAATCGGCGCCGACCTTCCGATTGTGTTCATCAGCGGCCATGGCGACATCTCCATGGCCGTTAACGCCATCAAGAGAGGCGCCGTCGACTTCGTCCCGAAACCTTACCATGAACAGCAATTGCTCGATGCTGTCAACGAAGCCCTGCGACGCGATGAATCGCGGTGCAGGGCTGCGCTGGACGGCGACAGACTGACCGAGCGCGCGCACAAGCTCACCGCGCGGGAACGCCAGGTGCTCGATCTCGCGCTCAGGGGACATTCGTCCAAGGTCATCGCCCGTGAACTCGGCATCAGCCACCGGACCGTCGAGCTGCATCGCAGCAACCTGCTGGAAAAACTTGGGATCGCGTCCATCACTGAACTGTTGCGACTGAAGCGCGGCAACGGCATCTGACGTCGCCTGCCAACCGGACCCACGGACGGGCGGGAGCGGGCTGCTCTCAGGTGTAACTAGGCTGTCAGGGAATAGAATTGGAACGTGTTGACCTGCTTCGCTTTTCCCGATCAGCAATGGGAGGAATCAGCGTCAAATCTCCCACACGCTCGCTAGATGCGCGTTCAAAGGCCATCGCTTTCTCCCTGTCACACGGCCTGGCGAACGCTGAGTTGGCTGAACCGGGCATGGATCGCTGCGACGACCTGGGCGCCTTCGCCCACCGCCGCGGCCACGCGCTTGGTCGAACCGCAGCGGACGTCCCCGATCGCGTAGACGCCGGCGCGGCTGGTTTCGAGGGGGTGACGCCCTTTCCCCGCCGTGGGGCCGGTAATCACGAAGCCCTTTTCGTCCAGAGCGATGCCGCTGGATGCAAGCCAATCCGTGTTGGGCTCGGCTCCGATGAACAGGAATAGTTGCCTGACTGGCCGCTCTGTCGCCTCGTTTGTAGCGCGGTGGGTCCAGGTGACCGACTGAAGTTGGCCGTCGGCCCCGTGCAGCGCCGACGCTTCGGTGCGGGTCAGCACTTCGATATTGCTTTGCGCCGCGATCCGGTCGATGAGGTAGCGCGACATCGTTTCGCTCAGTTCCCTTCTGGCTAGTAGCCACACCTTGCGTGCGTGGCCCGCAAGAAAGACCGCGGCCTGGCCCGCCGAATTGCCCGCGCCGACGAGCGCCACCTCTTGATTGGCGCAGAGTTGGGCCTCGATCGGCGAAGCCCAGTAGTGAACCGAACTGCCTTCGAAATCGGCGAGATTGGCAATGTCGAGCCGGCGGTAACGCGCGCCGCAGGCGACCACGATGGCGCGCGCCTGAACGGTGTCGTTTTCGCCGACACGTAAAACGAAAGGCTTGTCGATTCCGTCGGACTCGCAGGTCAGCAGTCTGGCTTCGTCCGGAATGACCATTTCGACGCCGAACTTTTGGGCTTGGTTGTAGGCGCGCGCCATCAACGCCAGTCCGGAGATGCCGGTTGGAAAGCCCAGATAATTTTCGATACGCGCGGAGGCGCCTGCCTGGCCGCCGAAGGCGCGGCAATCGAGCGTGATGACCGAAAGACCTTCCGATCCCGCATAGACGGAGGCCGCGAGCCCCGCCGGTCCGGCGCCGACGATGGCGACGTCATAGACTTTCGCCGGGTCGATCGGTCGGGTCAGGCCGATGCAGCGGGCGAGTTCCGCCTCTCCCGGATTGCGCAGCACCTTGCCGTTGGTACAGAGCACGATCGGCAGATGGTGCCGGTCGATTGCAAAGCGTTCGACGAGGGTGATGGCGCATGAATCCGCCCCGGCATCCAACACGCGATGAGGCTGGCCGTTGCGCCGGAGAAAGCCCTGTAGCCGAATAACGTCGGATTGATTCGAGTGGCCGATGATGATCGGGCCGCCCACCCCCAATTCCAGCAGTTCCACGCGGCGCAGGATGAGGGCGCGCATGATGAGCTCGCCCAGTTCGGCTTCCTGAACCAGCAGGTCGCGCAAACGTTGTGGGGCGATGACAAGCGCCTCCACGGCATCGAGCGCATCGGCATTGACCAGCGAAGGGCGGTCGGATAGTTGAGCTAGCTCGCCAGCGAACTGATAGGGACCGTGCGCGACGATTGTCGCCCCGCTGCAAACTTTGTCATTTTGCGTGATCTCGATCGTGCCGGCGAGCACCAGAATCAAGCCTGGTGCGAGTTCGCCCGCTCCAAATAGGCGGGAATTCGCCGCGTAGCGGCGCAGCTCGCCGAAACGCCGCAGCCGCTCGATATCGCCTGCCCCAAGTACAGGGAACATCTGCTCGTGGCGAGTACGCTGCTCTTTTGTAGCGACAGTTACCATGGCCTTCATTCATACCCGATTGTGCGCAACGTTTACACAAACCATCGCTAGCTTAGCGATCCGCCGTATGGCGAAAGGGCATTCCGTATCGTCGTATCTTGGCGGCCTGCGCCAAGTATTGTCAACTTGGACGTCGATTCCCAGAGAGCCCGGAGGGAGCGGTTTTAATCGACAAATTGCTTGAGCATTTCTCCGAGATCGACGACTTGCGTTACCTAAGCAGAATTAAACAAGAGCAAAGCCACTTTGTGGGCGTTTCACCATCCGTGACCTACTCCGTCAGATTAAATTTTTGTATATCAAGATTGAATATAACAACGACTGTTTAGAATATAACGACATTAGGTACAATAACGCCTTTTGGCGCGGCGCCAATGAATACTTTGGCCCGATTGCATGCGAAGTGCAAAAGGTCGCTTAAACCTATTGCCCACAGCGGGTGAGTAGGATCAGTCCGTTAGTTGGAGGCATAAAAAATGTTACGAACGGTCATCGCTTTATTTCGCCGTTGGCCCTTCCTATTGTTGATTTTTCTGGCGATCTTTGACATTTCCAGAGCTTACGCGATTCCCGGCCTGGATCAGGCCAAGACCATTACCACGGCCGCTACGACACTCAATCGCTATGTGTCGGTGACAGCGGTCTCAGGCGACACCGTCACGGTCAGCAGCATCGCATCGCTGAACGACGGGGGTTCAGGACACTTTGTGAACAATGCGTTAAGCTCCGGCGACCTCATTTTGCTTTATCAGGCTCAGGGCGCTTCGTTCGCTGATACCACGAACTCCGCCACATGGGGCGCGATCAACGCAAGCAGTCTCAATAGTGCCGGGCTGTTTGAATTTGCCGAGGTGCTTTATACAACCGGCGACACCATCGTGTTATGCGCTAATGTGGTCAATACCTACACCATTGGCCGGGTGCAGGCCATTCGTGTTCCGCAGTACACGTCCTTGACGATCAACAGTGGCGCGTCGGTGGTCGCCACGGCCTGGAATGGGACCGTTGGTGGCGTCGTCGCCCTGAATGTGGAGGGCGCTTTGACGGTCAACGGTCAAGTCAGTGTCGATAGCCGAGGATTTAGAGGGGGTGCGCGGAATAGCAACGGGGCACACAACGCCCCTGCGACCACCACGAACTATCGAACGACCGACGCCACCCTGGGTGCGGAAAAAGGTGAAAGCATCCTGGGGTTCTTATCCGAATACGACGCCGCCAACGGTCGGTATGGTCGCGGCGCGCCGGCCAATGGCGGCGGAGGCGGAGATGCTCATAACTCCTCCGGTGGTGGGGGAGCCAACGGGAACAATGGCGGGACCTGGACGGGCGATGGCGAGGCCGATTTGACAACGGCGGCTTGGAATTGCGCTTGGGATCTCGATGATGGAGCGGATACTGGCACTGCCAACAATTTCAACTGTAGTCCCACGAGCCGAGGAGTCGTTCCTTCCTATCTAACGACGGGCACTGGCGGCGGACGCGGCGGCTATTCTTATGGGGCCAATCTTGGCAACGCCTTTACTAACGCGCCCGGTAATACTGCCGTTTGGGGAGGCGATAGCCGGCGTCAAGTGGGCGGCCTCGGTGGGCGGCCGCTGTCCAACGATCCGGCCAGCCGTCTGTTCTTCGGCGGCGGCGGCGGTGGCGGCGACAATAACAATGCTTTTGGGACCGATGGCGCACCGGGCGGGGGTTTGATTCTCGTCGACGCCAATGGACTGGCGGGTACGGGAACGCTTTCCGCGAACGGCGGCACCGTGACGACGAATGCCGCAAATGACGGCTCTGGCGGTGGCGGCGCCGGCGGTACCATCGTCGTGCACGTCAATAGCGCCCCCAGCACGGGTATTGTGCTGCGCGCGACCGGCGGCGGCGGCGGCAGTCAGGTGCTGGCGACCAGCGAGAGCGAGGGTCCGGGCGGCGGCGGCGGCGGCGGTTACATTCATGTCAGCGTCGGCGCTACCTTTACCACGACGCCGAGCGTCGCGGGCGGCGCCAATGGCACCTCGACTTCGCAGGCAGTGACGGAGTTCATCCCCAACGGCGCCACGCGCGGTTATACGGGGCAATATCTCGTCTCTGGTTTTACCTTTCCGGGCGCACAACGGTGCGGGCTGGATTTCGGTGACGCGCCGTCACCCGCTTATCCAACACTCTTGGCAAACAACGGACCCCGCCATCTGTTTCCGGCGTCGGCTCTGCGCGTCAGCCTGGGCAGCCTGATCGATGGCGAGACCGACGGCCAACCGGATGCGACGGCCACGGGCGACGATAATAATAATTTGGCTGATGAAGACGGCATTTCGTCATTTCCTACCGCATCCACTTCGGACGGCCAGTACACGGTCAGCGTGGCCTATACCAACAATACCGCCGCGACTGCCCGCTTATGCGGCTGGATCGATTTTGACCGATCGAACACTTTCGATGCCGATGAGCAGATGTGCGCAACGGTAAACAGCGGGTCCGGCAGCCAGGATCTGATTTTCACGATCCCGGTTAGCGACCGAGACAAAAACGGCCATTTCTTTGCCCGTTTCCGCATTGCACCCGTGGCGAGCGAGGCGGAATCCCCCACTGGCCTTGCCGTCAACGGCGAAGCGGAAGATTACCAGATCACTATTGACACCACCCTCCCGATTACCTTGGCCAGCATGGATTCACGGCTTAGCAAAACGGGTCTATCGGTGGTATGGACCACGGCGACCGAGACGCGCAACGTCGGGTTTCACTTGTACGGGCGGCTGCATGGCGAAGAAGACTGGCGACAGCTCACGACCCAGCTCATTCCCTCGCTGGTGATCGACTCCCTCGACCCACAGCGTTACAAAGCGAATTTCCCCGGCATCGTGGTCGATGAACTGCTACTCGAAGACTGGGATAGCCGCGGTCAATCGGATCGACACGGACCCTTCGAGGTGGGTCGTTCCTACGGTTTCGACGCCGTCACCCACGCTCAAGGTATCGATTGGACCGCCATCCGCGCCGAGAATGCTCTCGACCAAGCGCGGCGCGACAAGGCCCGGTACGCCTTCAAGGCCCAGGCGCTCGCATCGCCCGATGCGCTGTTGTGGGTTACCCAGCCGGGCATCCAACGGATTGGCTTCGACGCCCTGCTCGCGGCGGGTGCTGATTACGGCGGTGTCGACATCACCGAGCTCGCCTTAACCGACGACGGCCAGGCCGTGCCAAGGCACGTCATCGACGCCAATACCAACGGCCTCTTCGATAGCGGCGACAGTATCGAATTCGTCGGCGAGGTGACCCCAACCCTCTACAGCGCCCGCAATGCCTACCGTTTGAAAGCCGATCCAACGCAGGTCAAGGCCGCCAACAGCGACACGCTCAACCCGAAAAACGCCGTATCGGATATCTTCGTCGATACCGTCAAGGTCGAACAGCAGAACGCCTACTCCTTTACCTCGCCCATCGACGACCCCTGGTACGATCAATGGCTGTTGGCCTACGGCCGCAAGGCCAGTCTCGATCGCCCGTTTGACCTGCCCGGCTACGCCGGTGGCGACGCCACCCTATACCTGAGTCTCTGGGGTGTCACTGACTGGCCCGGCGGACGAAACGACCACCATCTCATCGTCAAGGTCAACGGTCAGCCAGTCGACGAAAGCTGGTTCGACGGCAGCGTCGACGCCAGCCGCACCATCGAGCTGCCCCAAGATCAACTGCAAGAGACCGGCAACACCTTAACCTTGGAAGCTCCCGGCGACACCGGCTTCGCGTACGACATCCAGGCTTTTGACCGCTTCGAAGTACAATACCCGCGTCATACCGAAGCCCACGACGGCGCCTGGCAAGGCGCCATCCCGGACGGCGTCACGGATAAGATCCGGGTCGACGGCTTTCAGAACGAATCGGTTGCCTGGAAAGGCAATCAGCGCCGAGTCGGCGATGCGACGCTCTACCTTCGGGGCCAGGGCAACTGGATCGCCGCCGACGCGCGCGCCATCCACACGCCCACGGTGCAGACCGACATCCCGACGCCGGCGCCGACGCCCACCCAAGGCGAAGTGGATTACCTCATTGTCAGCCACCCGCAGTTCATCGACACCACGGCCATGGCCGACCTGGCGGCTCTGCAGGAAGGCCGTGGCTACCATACGGCGGTGATCGACGTCGACACGCTTTATGCCGCCTACAGCGACTTCGAGGTCGACGCCGAAGCGATTCGTCGTTACCTCAAGGCGGCCAGGCCCAGTTTCGTGCTGCTGGTCGGAGGCGATTCCTACGACTATCACGATAATCTGGGGCTCGCCAGCCAAAGCTTCGTTCCCACCCATTACGCCGCCACCGGCGCGCTAGTCACCTACGCGCCCGCCGACGGCCGCTACGTCGACTACAACGACAACGGTATCCCGCAAGCCGCGATAGGGCGACTGCCGGCGCGCACCGAAGCCGAGTTCGGTCAACTGGTCGCCAAGCTCCAACGCTATATCCCGCCGACCCGTGCCCTATTCGCCGCCGGTCCCTCCGACAGCGGCCGCCAATTCGCGGAGGTCAGCGAAGGTTACGTCGAACAATTGCCCGCTGATCTGTTCCCGCAGACGTTCTATGTCGACGATCTCGGATTGAATGAAGCCAAGGCTGAATTGACCAGTGAACTCAATCTCGCCGGCGCGCTGGTCAGCTATGTCGGCCATTCCAGCTACCGAATCTGGGGCCTCAACCCCAGCCGCGGCATTTTGTTCTGGGCCGATGACGCAAGGGCATTAAATAATCCCACCCCGCACATCGTCACCCAATGGGGATGCTGGAACACTTACTTCGTCGATCCCAAGCAGGACACCATGGCCAATGGTTTCTTGTTCCAGGATGAAGGTGCAGCGGCGGTGTTGGGCGCCACGACCCTGACCGACCTTCGCCTTTTGCGTGATTTCGGCAACGCGTTCTTCGACCAGATTGGGCGACGGGCGACCGTGGGGGAGGCGCTGCGCTATGCCCAGCGGCGTTATGTCAACGCTAATCCCAGCGCCGCGTCCGCCTTGCGGGGCTTTGCCTTGCTCGGCGATCCGGCGGCCGAATTGCAATAGCGGCCTGTTTCTTCCCACCCACTGGGTCAAGTCCCGGTGGGTGGGTTGTTTGATCCAGAAACGGCATGGACCCGCTCATTACCGATTCACTGCTGTCGACACTTTCCCCCGTTTTGTAGCTTCAGGCAAATGGGGATTTGCCTATTTCTACTCAATATTTGCGCAATTCTATTGCGTTGCGGTTTCCCTATTTACCTAATTTAATTCAGCACATTATTTTTAATTAATATTTATCAAAAGAATGCGCGTGAATCATCTTTAATAAAATATTAAGCTGGGATGCGGCAGGCGGAATTAAGTAGAAATAAGCATAATGTTTGTAATTTTAGGCAAGCTATTTCCCCTCGAAACTTTATCATTAAAACCCATCTCGACAGGCAAGCCGCCTGAATTTTAAAAGGGGAAGAGACCATGCAAAAACGTATTTTAGGCAACAGTGGATTGGAAGTTTCCGCGCTTGGATTTGGCTGTATGGGTCTGAATTTTGGCTATGGGTCCGGCATTGGTCGGAAAGAGGCGATTGATCTCATTCGCTATGCCTTCGAGCTGGGGGTGACGTTTTTTGATACGGCGGAGGCGTATGGTCCCTTCACCAATGAGGAAATCGTGGGTGAGGCGCTTGAGCCGATCCGCGATCAGGTGGTGATCGCCACCAAATTCGGTTTTCAAGACGGCGTCGCGAACAAAGGATTGGATAGTCGCCCGGAACGCATCCGGCAGGTTGCCGAAGCCTCTTTGCAACGTCTGCGCACCGACCGCATTGACTTGTTTTACCAACACCGCGTCGACCCATCCGTGCCGATCGATGAGGTCGCCGGAACGGTAAAAGATCTCGTCGCCGAAGGCAAAGTCAAACATTTCGGTCTGTCGGAAGCCAGCATACCGAGCATTCGCAGAGCCCACGCGGTGCAACCCGTCACTGTCCTGCAAAGTGAGTATTCGCTGTTCTGGCGTGAGCCGGAAAAACAGATCCTGCCGACCTTGGAAGAATTGGGCATCGCCTTCGTGCCATTCGCTCCACTGGGTCGGGGTTTTTTGACGGGTAAGATCGACGAGAGCACCGCCTTTGCCGACAACGACATACGCAAGAGCGTGCCACGCTTTTCGGAAGAAAACCGCAAGGCTAATCACGCACTGGTTACGCTGATCGGCGGAATCGCCCAGGAAAAAGACGCCACGCCAGCCCAAGTCGCCTTGGCCTGGCTACTGGCGCAAAAACCGTGGATCGTGCCCATTCCCGGTACGACCAAAGCGCCCAGGCTGAAGGAAAATCTCGGTGGCGCGGCGCTGGAACTGACGCCGACCGACCTTGCGAATATCGAGCGGGCCGCGGCGGCGATCACCCTGCACGGCGACCGCTACCCGCCAGCGATGCAACGATACGTCGATAAACGAGATTGAATCTGATGTCGTGAGAACGCTTGGAAATCATGCTTCAGTCCAATGAAAACCTGGTGTCTTTTGCAACGGCCGGGGATAACGAATATCCGCCGGACAGTGGAGATTTAAAAAATCTGGCCGATTTGCTCGCCAAATTCGCGCCGCATGACGGGCGCTTCGATTTGTCGGGATACGGGTTGCATGTCGTCAAGGAGACCAAGACGACCGCGGAAACGACGCGCACCATGAGTCAGCCGGGTATGTGCATCGTGGCCCAAGGCGCGAAGCGCGTATCGCTGGCGCACCACTCCTTCGAATACAACGAATCCCGCATGGTGGTTTATGCCGCCGAAGTGCCGGTCGGCGCCAGCATCGTCAAAGCCAGCCCGGAAGAACCCTTTCTTTGTCTTGTCGTGGACCTTGATCCTCAGAAGCTGATCGATCTGATTCTGAAGGTCTTTCCGCGGGGAGTACCGAAAACGCCGAACACCCAGGCCATTTATGTCGGTAACAGCAATCCAAAAATAGTGACCGCCGCCATCCGGCTGATGAATCTGATCCTGCAGCAAGAAGAGGCCGATCTGCTGGTCCCTTTGGTCATCGACGAGATTCTCATCCGTCTGCTTAGAAGCTCGGCGGGACCTTCGATCGCGCAGATCGGCATCGCGGATTCGCACGCGCAGAAGGTGGCAAGGGCCATTGCGTGGCTTAAGGCAAACTATGCCACACCGATCAAAGTGGAAGATCTGGCCGCCATTTCAAGGATGAGTCCTTCATCCTTTTACAGCCATTTCAAATCGCTGACTTCGATGAGCCCGCTGCAATTCCAAAAAACCTTGAGATTGCAGGAAGCTCGCCACCTCATGATGACGCGAGGGGCGGACGTCAGCAGCGCAAGCCTTCAGGTGGGCTATGCTAGCCTTTCGCAATTCAGCCGCGAATACAGCCGGCTGTTCGGCCGCGCTCCGAGTAAGGATATGGCGCAATTACGCAGCGCCTGAAGCCTGAAAAAGATCACGGGGAGTGATGTAGCCAATACGACAAGACCAGATTCGCGAGCAGCGAAAGCAGCGCCACACCCCGCCAGAAGCCAACGGGGTTTCGTTCCAACAAAGGACGAACGGTTCGCTCGCTAAATTCCCGATTCGGGTAGCGCAAGTCGAAAACCAACTCCGTTTCCACGGTGTAGCGGCGCTTCGGGTCGAGGCGCACGGCTTTTTCCAGGGCGCCATCCATCCAACCCGGCAAGTCGGGTCGTTTCGTTCGCGCCGAACCATAGTGCAACCGGGCCATCCCTTTCGCGCTGGTTAGGCGGTCTGATTGCTCGCCGTAAGGCAAACCGGCGGTCAATAACTCGTAGGCGATCACGCCACCGGCCCAGTGGCGGGTATGGCCGAGCCCCACCGGGCTTCCAGGGAAAGCGTCGGATACGCGGGCGCGGACGATGCGCGCCAAAGCCGCACTGTTGATCCCGGTGCTGATACCGAAAAAGGTGATTATGGATTCGGTAGTTCAAGCGCCATAAAGTGCTCCCGCGACGGAAGATTGCTGTACAAGAATTCTCGTCATAAACTTCCCAATCATCAAGAACGTATAAAAAGGTAAGTATGGAACCTGGACGTAAAGTTTATACGGCGGCAACGGCAGCGGTTGACGTCGGAGCTGTTTTGCAACTGCTTGAAGGTAAGTGGAAATTGGTCATTTTGTTCCACCTGTTCGAAGGCAAAGTGCGACGCTACTCGGAGTTGGGAAGACTCATCCCGGAAATTTCGCAGAAGATGCTTGCCCAGCAATTGCGGCAGCTCGAAGCAGACGGCATCGTAGCGAGGACGATCTATCCCCAAATACCTCCCAAAGTGGAATATCGGCTGACTGATTGGGGACAGGCCTTGTGCCCCGCGTTGGATGCGCTACTCAAGTGGGCCGAACAGAAAGAGGCCTGCTTAGAATCCGCCCAATCGGATGAGGCGCGGTAGTTGCGATTTGACCTGACAGCCACACCGCCATATCCGGCAACCGTCAGATCAAGTCTGAACTACTACATATAAAGGTTGCACGAGATAATCGGCAATTCATCCATGGGGCGCCCGATCAAGTCTGGACTACTGCAAATTACGTGGTCGGTTCGGTCCGCCCAAGAGCCAATGGATTCGCTGCCGATCGCGTCATCGCTCCTTGCTCCGGCTGCTCTGTAATCAGCTGCGGAACCCACTGTTCGGCTACGCTACCGGCGGCCCAGTACTCAGAGAAACCCGTGCTCATTCGGTTATCCGTGGACGCGACCCAACGCGAACGACCGGTCCGCCGCTCGGGCGTTGTTCCGGGTGAATCTCATCCCAGTTCGTCAGTGGCCTTTCCCACCCCATCCTGTCGATTCCTTCGTTCCCGGATCAGGTTAATGGCGCCCGCGGGCCGTTTGCTCTACTGTAATACTTGGTAACCTACCCTTGACCGAATCCAGCACTATGAGCCACCCAAATCAAGCCCCCATCAGCCGTATCCCCGTTCCTGAATTCAACGAGCTACCCGAAGACATTCGCGAGCGGATTCTCGCCGTTCAGGAGAAGTCCGGCTTCATTCCCAATATTTTCCTGCTCCTCGCGCACCGACCCGATGAGTTTCGAGCATTCTTCGCCTATCACGACGCCCTCATGGAGAAACCCGGCAATTTGACCAAAGCGGAACGGGAAATGATCGTGGTCGCCACCAGCAACAACAACCAATGTCAATATTGTGTCGTTGCCCATGGCGCCATTCTGCGTATTCGTGCCAAGGACCCCTTGATCGCCGATCAGGTCGCCATCAATTACCGCAAAGCCGACATCACGGATCGGCAAAAAGCCATGCTGGACTTCGCGATGCAAGTGTCTACACGGGCGTACGAAGTCAGCGAGAAGGACATCGAAGTGCTGAAGGCCCACGGGTTTACCGATGAGGATATCTGGGACATCGGGGCCATTACGGCCTTCTTCGGGTTATCCAACCGGATGGCCAATATGACCAGCTTGCGTCCCAATGCCGAGTTTTACGCCCTTGGCCGGTGACACCTTTTCGGGTTCGGGACAGCGCGTGTAATCCGGGTTGGCGTTGGCATAGGAGATAACGCCGTCCTGCCTAACTCCAAGCGGGCCGGCATCGGAAGTGTCCCACTCGGGTCACCGTTGAATGCCGGCAGGGCGTTCTTCAGCGACTTGTAAAGCTCGATCAGAGAGCCCGCTGATTCGAAACGCGGGCTGAAGGTCGCCGCCACCTTGGCGTGCGGTTCCGACGAAATCGAAAAATCCAACTTGTTCTGGCGAGTCCATTTGCGACTGTTGCCGGCTCCCCGGTCTTTTGCCGTGTTCGTGTCCAATTCCTTCACAACGACCCCAGCACACCGCGCGTAGGCTTCGGAAAGGGACACCGGTTGGGTTGGAAAAAAATATAAATTAGAACAAATTTTGATTGATTAAAAATTATTGCCACATATACTATTTTGCCAGGACTTACGCAAAACATGCTTGAGAGTCGGAATCTTGAGACGCCGGCGAGCGCATCGTCGAGTACGCATGCTTGAGTGCTAGATCGTTTGCCTCGTCGAGCCAGCCATGCCGTTGGCCTTATCCAAACCCCAGGAAAGCACAACCGAAGTGATTATGTTGAATGCGTGTCGTGCGACACTGACATCGTCCGAATGCGGTGATTTGTTTGCCATCGCGGAGCAATGGCTCGACCTGTCAACGCAGGCCGAACGTCTTTGGGGTGGGCAACCGGTAGGTCGATACGACGGGTCCATTCCGGCCATACGACGGGCCGCATGGAGTGATGTCCTGGCCAAATGGTGCGGCATGATTCGTGAAGTATGCCGGCGTGCGGTTGATTTAGTTGACCAACCGATATTAAAAATAAGCCCAGTGGGTCACCCGCGACTAACTACGGCTGATACGACGAATTTGCCTCAGCCGCCCCCATCGCCTCTTTTGCGTAAGGCCATTTCTATCATGAGCGAACAGCATATTCAGTTATTGAAAAAATACCGACTGAGCCTTACGCCGGTGCGATTGGCTGTTCTGGCCGCCATCGAGGCGCACCCTCATTCCGATGCCGATACGATCTTTCAAACCGTAAAGGAACGCCTCAGTACGGCGTCCAAACAAGCCATTTATCACAACTTAAATACGCTGGTGAAGCACGGAATCATCCGCGAACTCAAGCCACTAGGAAAGCCATCCCTGTACGAAGCCCGTCGTGACCATCATCATCACATCGTATGCAAAACCTGTGGCGCCGTGATGGATACGGATTGTTCCGTCGATTCAGAACCCTGTCTGACGCCTGCGGAGAAACACGGTTTTCTGATTGATGAGGCGGAAGTCATTTTTTGGGGCCTATGCCCTTCCTGTCAAAAACCCAACCCGAGCGGGGGAAAAACCGATGAGTAACGCGAACAAATGCCCGGTTATGCACGGCGGCAACACGGCCGTCGGCAATTCGAACATGGACTGGTGGCCCAAGGCCCTGAATCTGGATATCCTGCATCAACACGACACCAAGACTAACCCGATGGGGAAGGGCTTCAGCTATCGCGAAGCCGTCAGGACGCTCGACGTCCAATCGCTCAAGAAGGATTTGCGTGCGCTGATGACCGATAGCCAGCCCTGGTGGCCGGCGGATTGGGGACATTACGGCGGCGTCATGATCCGGATGGCGTGGCATGACGCGGGAACCTACCGCGTTGCCGACGGCCGGGGCGGTGGTGGAACGGGAAACCAGCGTTTCGCCCCCATCAATTCCTGGCCCGATAACGTGAATTTGGACAAAGCGCGGCGCCTGCTCTGGCCGATCAAGAAGAAATACGGCAACAAACTCAGCTGGGCCGACCTCATCATCCTGGCGGGTAACGTGGCCTATGAGTCCATGGGGCTGAAGACTTTCGGATTTGGCTTTGGCCGTGAAGATATCTGGCATCCCGAAACGGACATTTATTGGGGGTCGGAAAGCGAGTGGCTCGGGAAAAGCCGCTATGACGGCGACAACAGCGCGACACTGGAAAATCCGCTCGCGGCGGTTCAAATGGGCTTGATTTACGTCAATCCCGAAGGCGTCGACGGCAACCCCGATCCACTCAAGACCGCTCAGGACGTTCGTGTCACCTTCGCGCGCATGGCGATGAACGACGAAGAAACCGTCGCCCTGACCGCCGGTGGCCACACCGTCGGAAAATGCCACGGCAATGGCGACGCAAGCCTGCTGGGTCCCGATCCCGAGGCAGCCGACGTCGATAGTCAAGGGCTGGGCTGGCACAACAAAAACGGTAAGGGATTTGGCCGCGACACCGTGACCAGCGGTATCGAGGGCGCCTGGACCACCCATCCGACCCAATGGGACAACGGGTATTTCTATCTGCTGTTCAATTACGATTGGGAATTGAAAAAGAGCCCGGCCGGGGCTTGGCAATGGGAACCTATCGACATCAAGGAAGAAGACAAACCGGTCGACGTGGAAGACCCGTCAATCCGCTACAACCCGATCATGACCGATGCCGACATGGCCATGATCAAGGACCCCATCTACCGGGAAATCTCCGAGCGGTTCTATAAGGACCCTGAATATTTCTCCGAGGTTTTCGCGCGGGCGTGGTTCAAATTGACGCACCGCGATATGGGACCGAAAGCGCGCTATATCGGCCCGGAAGTGCCTGAAGAAAACCTGATCTGGCAGGACCCGGTTCCGGCCGGTCGCGCGGATTACGACGTGGACGCGGTCAAGGTGCGTATTCTGGCTAGCGGTCTGAGCATCGGCGAAAGGGTCGCGACGGCTTGGGACAGCGCCAGAACCTTCCGCGGTTCCGACATGCGCGGGGGCGCCAATGGGGCGCGCATCCGTCTTGCGCCGCAGAAAAACTGGGCAGGCAACGAGCCCGAACGCCTTGCCAAGGTGCTTTCGGTGCTTGAAAGCATTGCGGTCGAGGCCGGCGCAAGCATCGCCGACGTGATCGTGCTGGCCGGCAACGTGGGGATCGAGCAAGCCGCGAAAGCGGCGGGTTTCGACGTCAAGGTGCCCTTCGCGCCCGGCCGGGGCGATGCGACCGATGAAATGACCGATGGGGAGTCGTTCGAGTTTCTTGAGCCCATCCATGACGGCTATCGCAACTGGCTCAAGAAGGACTACGTCGTCAGCGCGGAAGAACTGATGCTGGATCGCACGCAGTTGCTGGGCCTGACCGCCCCCGAGATGACGGTCCTGGTCGGTGGTATGCGTGTTTTGGGTACGAACTACGGCGGCGTCAAGCACGGTGTGTTCACCAGCCGGGAAGGCGCTCTGACCAATGACTTTTTCGTGAATCTGACGGACATGGGAAATGTGTGGAAACCCGCGGGCGAGGGACTTTACCAGATCGTCGATCGCAAGACCGATGAGGTGAAATGGACGGCGACTCGTGTCGACCTCGTGTTCGGCTCCAACTCGATCCTCCGCGCCTATGCGGAGGTCTATGCCCAAGACGACAACCAGGCAAAGTTTGTGCAAGACTTCGTTGCCGCCTGGACTAAAGTAATGAATGCGGATCGCTTCGATCTGGAATCTCGTCAATAGGCATGGCTGGAAGGTGTCGGAGGTTCTTGATCCGGCGCCTTCCGGAGATAAACCCGGATTTTTTGCGAATGGGGCTCAGTGAATAAATCGCCGCCGTGATGATCGAGGCTCGACACATTGAACGGATGAAGAGGCTGGTCGAATACACGGCTTCATCGTTCGGCACTCCCTTTCCATCGCCGTTTGGGTCGGCTGTTTACGATGCGCAGACCGGGCTTTTGCTTTCTCAAGCTTATGACGCCGTGATGCGTGAATGCGACCCCACCCAGCACGCCGAACTCAACGCCATTCGTCAGGCAACGCAACAGCGGCGGCAATTGTCGCTCGCCGGTTGTATTCTCTACAGCACGTGCGAACCCTGCCCGATGTGCATGTCCGCGTGTATTTGGGCGGAATTGGATGCCGTCGTGTTTGGCGCATCCACCCTGGAGGACGCGAACCCCTATTGGCCGCAAGCCTCCGATATTTCGCCCCAAGAACTCGTGGCGCGCATGCGCCGCGAGCCCCAGTGCCTGATCATTCCCCATGTGGAACGCGCCCGGTGCCAAGCTTTGTTCAAGCAGTGCGATGCGGTCCGCAGCGCACGGCGTTTGGAGTTGCCACCCCACCGTGACGATGCCGTTTAACGTTTTCCGATTCAATTCCCCTTGGCATCCGAAATACGGCCCACTGCGTATAAATTGAACAAGATTCCCCAACGGCTCAAACTGGGTAAAAACAGCGGGCCGTTGGCGGACCATCGCGGTTACCCACCACCATCGAAGCCATAGATCGTCCGCCTCGCCGCAAGCGCAGCGAGGCGCTCCCGGTCGAGGGTAATTCGGCGGACGGCAGGCGTGCGACTTGGGTTCCACACGACTTTTATGTTCAGGAGAAATCCATGGCCAGATTCACGAAATCAGAAGACGCCATTCGCAAACTGACACCCGAACAATACCGGGTAACGCAGGAAAACGGCACCGAGTACCCCGGCACCGGTGAGTTGCTGCACAACAAACAGCCGGGTATTTACGTCGATATCGTTTCCGGCGAACCGCTGTTCGCATCGTCGGACAAGTTCGAATCCGGTTGCGGCTGGCCGAGTTTCACCAAACCGATCGAGGCGCGGTATGTCAAGGAATTGCGCGATATATCGCATGGCATGATCCGCACCGAAGTCCGTTCCACACAAGGCGACAGCCATCTCGGGCATGTTTTTCCGGATGGTCCCCAAGACCGGGGCGGCCTGCGTTATTGCATCAACTCCGCGTCGCTGCGGTTTATTCATCGCGATCAGATGGAAGCCGAAGGATACGGCGACTATCTCGATCAGGTCGAGGAGGTTTGAATATGGCACGCGAACGCGCTGTATTGGCGGGTGGCTGTTTCTGGGGGATGCAGGATCTCATTCGCAAACTCCCCGGCGTCATTTCGACGCGCGTGGGTTACACCGGCGGCGACGTCCTCAACGCGACCTACCGTAATCATGGTACGCACGCGGAAGGTATCGAAATTATTTTCGATAACGCCGTCACCGACTATCGGAAGATTCTGGAATATTTTTTCCAGATTCACGATCCGACAACCCGGAATCGCCAAGGAAACGATCGCGGAATGTCCTACCGCTCGGCCATCTATTACGTTGACGAGGCGCAACACGCCGAGGCCCTGCGCACCATCGACGATGTGAATGCTTCCGGTCTCTGGCCCGGCAAAGTGGTGACGGAAGTCGAACCCGTGGGTGATTTCTGGGAAGCCGAACCGGAGCATCAGGACTATCTGGAGCGTTACCCGATGGGATACACCTGTCATTTCCCGCGTCCGGACTGGGTGTTGCCGGGTTAGCGGCCGTTCGACGCCCGTGAGATCGAACCGATCTCACGGGCGGTCAGGCCGTATCGATCTGATCAGGACGTAGAAAGCGTTCGCCATACCGGCGGTAGACTTCGGAACTCAGGAAGAGGTCGAACAGATCCGGGTCGACATGGCCATTTCGTTTCATCGAGTTCATGATCCGGATCGCTTCGGACAGCGTTTTTCCTTTTTTGTAAGGGCGATCCACGGCGGTCAGCGCCTCGAAAATGTCGGCGATCGCCATCATGCGCGCCGGCAGGCTCATCTGATCGCGGGTCAGGCGTTTGGGATAGCCGGCGCCATCCATTCTTTCGTGATGACCGCCGGCGATTTCCGGTACTTGCCGCAAATGTTTCGGGAACGGCAACTGGCTCAGCATGACGATGGTCTGCACGATGTGATCGTTGATCTTATAGCGTTCCTCCTCGGTTAAGGTGCCGCGATCGATGCACAGGTTGTAAATCTCGCCCTTGTTGTACAGATAGCGTGGCGCGGCAAGCTTAAAGCCCCAAGGATTGTCGGTCGGCGGGCTGTCGCGCTCGTCACGCGGGAATACATGCTCCGCTTTGTCCGCCAGCAGGGGTTCGAGCGTCGGTAGACTCGGCGCCGGGGTGCGGTCCTTGCGGGTTTTTTCCTCGTGGGCGATGCCGATGCGGTCATCCAAGGTGCGCATCCAGGTCCGTTGGGCGATGCGTTTGACCCGTTCCTGCCGCTCCGGCGCCATGAATTCGCCACCGACGTTGCATTCGGCGATGAAGGCGTAGTCCTCGTCCAATTGACTCAAACGCTCGTCCCGCTTGAGACGTTCTTCGGGCTCGCTGGCGCCATCGTGGAGCGCCTTCCAGTAGGCGATTTCAGCGTCGCGCTTGAGTGCCTCGAAACGCATGCGGATCTCGTGAATACGGTCCCAAAGCGTTTCCAGCTTGGTCGCCTTGTCGACGACGTATTCCGGCGTCGTCATCTTGCCGCAATCGTGCAGCCAAGCCGCGATGCGCAATGTTTCCCACTCATCGTCATTCAAACGGAAGTCGGCGAAAGGGCCGTCCGTCGCATCGTGAGCGGCGCGCGCGAGCATCAGGGTGAGTTCCGGCACGCGTTGACAATGCCCGCCGGTATACGCCGATTTGGCGTCGATGGCGTTGGCCACCAGCTTGATGAGGGCTTGCAACAGGTCCTTTTGCGCCTTTAACAGGCGTTGATTGGCGACGGCGATCGCGGCGGCGCCGCCCAGCGCCTCCAGGAAAGCCACGATCTTGGGTGCGACAGGGGCCTGCTCCAGGGTATGTTCACGGAGCAGGCAAAGCAGACCGATCGCCTCGCCATCGCGGTTTTTCAACGGCACCAGCACGGCGGCGGCCGGTGTGGGCCGCAGTATCGAGAAAGGATGGGCGCCGCCGCTTAACTCGGTCGCGCACGCCGCGCCTGTCTTGACCGCTTCGGCCAGCAGGCCGGGCGCGGAAAGGTCCACCGGCCCCAAGCCCACGTCGGTGGAAGCGCGTAGCTCATCGCCCGTCAACATCAATACGGGATCGAGCCGGCTGTCGTCGTCCGCCGCCAGATACAGCACGGTGGTGTCCACGCACGCGGCGCCGGCGGTTTCACGGACGATTCGTTGCATCAGGCGTTCGAAATCCTTCTCCGCCGTCAGCGACGAACCGATCTCGATGAAACGGCTCAGCGAAACTTTCATCAAGGCCATGGCCCCGGCCAGTTGATCGATTTCGGAAATCAGCGAACGCACCGGCCGGTGCTGGGAAAAGTCGAAGGACTCGATGGCCCGTGCTTCGTCCGCCAGATCACGCAATGGCTTGGCGATGGCTCGCGACAACAGCCAGGCCAGCGGCAGGGACAGGAGTACGATCAGCGCCGTCACCAGGATGTTGCGTTGGCGTAGCGCGTTGGCTTCGGCCAGCAATTCATCCACGGGGGCGAGCACCACCAGCGCAATCTTGCCCAGACCGTCGTGATCGAGTGGAATCAGCCGGCCACGCCATTCCCGTCCGACCAGCTCGAACATCAAACGCTGGGTGTCCTTGCCCGGCTGGTATTGGCGGCCGGCCTCCGCCAAGGTGGAATGCAAATCGCCGAGACGGGCCAATCGCAGCCGATCCGAATGATCGTCCGGAAGGATCATGCGTGTGGGATCGCGATAGGCGATCACTTCGCCGTTAGTGGAGAAGATGGCCAGTTCCGCCGACGGGGTGATCCACTGTCGAGCCAAAACGGTAGACAGATCGGCCAAAGTCAAATCGGCGCCCGCCACCCCTTTGCCGTTGCCGGTGCGGCGGGAAAAGGTCAAGCCTGGCTGGCGCGTGGTATAGAAAACATAGGGATCGGTGCGCGCCAAGTGATCATCGGCTTGTATGGCGGCCCGGTACCAGCTTCGGACGCGCGGATCGAAATGGGCGAAATCGGGTCTGGCGACTTCGCCCAGGCGCTGCAGGCGGGCATCGAAAAACAGAAAGCGGGCCTGGGCGCCGCCATCGATTTGGCGTTCGACGCTTTGCACGACATAAGCCGTGCGCGGGGGCGCGCCGAATGCGTCGCCCGTGGCGCCGTTCTCACGCAAAGGCCGGATCAGAAAAAAATCGCCATCCGCGTACCCGATGTACAGGGCCGACAAGGTCGGGGTGTAATTCAGGGCCTCGCGCAAATAAGGCAGGTTATCCAGGCGCTCATCCAGGGTGGAAGCGTCCTGGAGTTGCTGGAACGCCAGCAACTCGGTGAGGATTTCGATCGGGTTTTGCAGGCGCTGAATATTGAGCAGGCTTTCCCGGCCGATCCGTTCGAATACGTCGTCGGTCGCGCTGACGATGACTTGGCTCAACTGCCGATAGGAATGCCAACCGAGCAGCAATCCCAATAGCAGAATCAACAGCGTGCACAACCAGGCGATGTGGATATGCAGGGGATACCGCCAGCCGCGACGTGGCGTGTCCGGTGGCGATGACGGGTTCGGCGAGGGGATGGGCGCCATGTCGCAACTCCTGATGATGGGCGTATTGGCGTTTCCTGAGAATTATTTGGCCGAAAAGCCGAGGAGTCCAGCCGCAAATGGCGGAAGATGGCAGGGCGTCGGGTTTCAGGTGTTGGGTCTCAGGCCGAACTGGACTGAAGTATGGCGATCGCCCGTACCCGGCGGTCGCCATACTTCACGGGGGAGGTTGCGGTTTACGCGATGACGTCATGCCGGGCGGTGCTCGATGAGTCGATAAGTCGCCCACTTGGCGCCGTCCTGCACGACCATCCAGAGCAGATTGTAAACCCAGACCCAGCCGATCAGATGCCAGGGCAAGGTCGGCGCCAACCAACCGAACGCGCACATCAGCACGCCCAGAATCTGCGTACCGATCACCGCCGCCAGCAATGGCCAGGAGGGATAGGGACGTGCCCAGAAACCCTTTCGGGTGCGGGTCAGCAGCAGCAACAAGTGACCGCCGACCAGCAGTTGCAGGAACAGCATGGTCTGCAAATGGGCGGTATCCAGATGCAAAACATCCTGACCGAACGCCAGCAAGATGAAACTCTGCGTCACCGCCAGCAGGCCCAGGACCACCGACACCGTGAAAGTGCGTTCCGGGTTCCAGCGGACGGGCTTGGCATTCGGTTCGGTGTTGTCGTAGGCGATGGCCATGATGGGGATGTCGTCCAACAACGCCAGCGCCACCAGCATGATCGCGGTCAGCGGGAAGAAACCGAAGGCCAGCGTGCTGAGCACCACGAACAGCATGATGTCGATGCTCATGGCGATGCGGTAAGTGATGTAGCTGGTCATCCGCTCGAAAATGCGGCGCGATTCCTCCACCGCGCGGGTGATCACCGACAGGCCCGGTTCGGTCAGCACCAGCGCCGCCGCCGAGCGGGCGGCGTCGGTGGCTCCGGACACGGCGATGCCCATATCGGCCTGTTTGAGCGCCGGCGCGTCGTTGACGCCATCGCCGGTCATCGCCACGATGTGGCCACCCTGCTGTAAGGCTTTGACGATGCCGTATTTATGTTCGGGAAATACCTGGGCGAAGCCATCGGCGTCTTCGATCTGACGAATCGCCGCCGCCGGCAAGGCGCCATGCGCGACGCCGTCGGGAAAGAGCGCATCGGCGCTACGGATATGTTCGCCGATGCCTAGCTGGCCGGAAATCTCCTGGGCGATGGCGAGATTGTCGCCGGTGACCATCTTCACCGTGATGCCATAGCTGCGCGCCTGGGCGATGGTCTCGGCGGAATCTTCGCGCGGGGGATCGAACAAGGGCAGAATGCCGAGAAACACCCATCGATCGCCCTCGTCGGCACGCGCCACGCCCAGGGTGCGAAAACCCTTGGCGGCCGATTCGTCCACTAGGCGTTCCGCCCGATCGCGGGTTTCAGAATCGGCCTGACAGAGTTGCAATACGACCTGCGGCGCGCCCTTGGTCACTTTGAAAGTGTGGCCTTGCGCGTCGCGGATCACGGCTTCGGTGCGTTTGCCGACCGGATCGAAGGGCGTGAATTGCACCGGCTGATACGTCGCCAGGCTCTGGGCATCCGGCAGGCCGCCGATCACCGCCAAATCGATGGCGTCATTATTTTCCGCCTTGGAGGCGAGCGCCCCGGCCAGGATCAATTCCTGGGCCGTGACGCCGAAAGGTTGGACATCGCCCAGCGTCAGCTTGTTCTGGGTCAGCGTGCCGGTCTTGTCCGAGCAGAGAATGTCGACGCCCGCCAACTCCTCGATGGCTTCCATGCGCGAAACGATGGCCTTGAGCTTGGATAGCTTCAGCGCCCCGAGCGCGAGCGTGACCGACAACACCGCCGGCATGGCCACCGGAATCGACGCCACCAACAGGATCAACGCCATTTTGAGCAGATCCAGAAACGACGTCCCCCAGTACAGCTCGATGCCCGTCAATACGATGATCAAAGCCAAGGCCGAGAAAATCAGGAAATTGCCGATTTGCAGTACGGATGCCTGCAGATGGGATTTGGCGCCGGCCGTTTCCACCAGTTTGGCCGTGCGACCGAAGAAGGTGTTGGCGCCGGTCGCGGTGACCACAGCCACCATCTCGCCTTGCTTGGCGACCGCGCCCGAATACACGGCTTCGCCGAGCTTCTTGTTCACGGGCAAGGATTCGCCGGTCAGCGCCGATTGATCCACGCTCAGATAATCGCCTTCGATCAACCGGGCGTCGGCCGGGACGATATCCCCCAGACGGATGCGGATCACATCGCCCGGCGCCAGAACACGGGCTTCGATTTCCCGCCATTGCCCGTCTCGCAGGGCGCGGGCCTTCAACGCCAACTGGTTCTTGAGGGCGGTCAGCGCGTCGGCGGCGCTCGCTTCCTCGCGGAAACCGATCGCCGCGTTGATCAGCAGCAGCGCGGCGATCACCATGAAATCATTCCAGTCGGCGGTCAGCAACGACAACAGCGCCGCCGCTTCGATCATCCAGGGTATCGGCCCCCAAAAGTAGGGAAAGAGGCGTTGCAGCAGCGTGACATGTTTGTCTTCCAGGGCATTGGGTCCCGTGGCTTGCAACCGTTTCTCCGCTTCCCCGGCGCTCAATCCCCGCGCCGGATCGACACCGAGTTGGGAAAGCGTGTCCGCCACGCTCACCGCGTTTTGAGCGCCCGCTTCGTCGGCGCTGGCGGTGGGTGCGGGTTTCTCGGCCGGCGGAGCCGGGCGGTGGCGGTATCGGCGTCTGAGCAGGGCGACGATGAGCAACGCCAGAATCGGGACGCCCAGCCATTCCACGATACGATAGGGAGCACTGGGTCGATCATGGAGCGAGCGGATTTGAGTCGCCGGAGAGCGGATGGAGGTCGTGGGCGGGATCGTGTCGGATTGCGTGGCGACGACGGTTGGAGTCTTGGAAACTTGAACTGTCGCCTCAGGCGGGGAGGATCGCGCGGAGGGCGCGCCTTCGGCCAGCACGGGGGATGCCGCGAGGAAGCCCAGTAAAAACGCGATGGTTATCGCAGAGCGTCGATTCATTGCAGTTCTCCGTATAGCGTTCAGGCTCCTCCAACAAAGGCCCTCCCCGAAGGGAGGGCAAAGTACAAGAAGCGTTGACGGTGAGTTGACGTTGAGTTATTGAGTGGCTGATTGGGTCTCGGTCGGTGGTGTGGTGGTCTCGGTCGAAGTCGTCTTTTCCGGCGCCTTAGCCTTGTCTGCCGTCTTACCGTTGTTCGGCAATGAGGCAAGATAATCCACGAAGCTTTGCGAGTCGACCACCCAACTGTCCTCGGCATTCTTCAAAACCAGATTGGCCTCGTAATACTTGTTTTCAGTCAGCAGCTTGGCTGCCTGATCCACGGCCTTGACGGTGGTGTCCAGCGGCATGAACAACGAGGTCAGGGTCAATTGCACATCCATGGGACGTAAGGTTTCCAGGGCTTTTTGAGTATCGCCATTTTTCAGGTGTTCATTCACCTTGTCGATGTCCTTTGCCATCTTGGGAGTCATGGCGTAGGTGTCCGCCACCGTCAAGCGGGCGTCGATCGGCACCATGGGGCCTTCTTGCTTGTTGTCTTTCGGCGGTTTGATCGCCAGCTTGTCGGTATCCTTGGCGGCGGCCTCTAACGAAGTCTTGGCTTTCGCCACCAAATCGGCTGCTTCCTTGGGTTGGCCGTCGAAAATGGCCACGCGCGCCAGCGAGATTGTGCGGGCGGCCGTGGAGCCGTCCTCCGAGAGCCGGATAAACGATTTCGCCTCGGAATTGGCGTCGTGCTCGACCGCCATGGCCGCCATCGACACGGAAGCCAAGGCCACTACGAATGCGCTCACTAAGGTCTTACGAATGTTCATCATGATCTCCTTACAAAGGGACAGAGGCAATGGGATTCGGACCGTCGGTCCTGTGAGTTATGGCAACCAATCAATCAGTGCCGAAATGGGTCTGGATGTCCGCGCTGCCGGCGTTCGCCAACACTTCGCGGGCACGTTGCAGGACATCGCCGCCGCCATGAACCATGACCAGGAACTTGTTGGCCTTGATGGCGGTTTGGTAGCGCAGGACCGAATCTCTCGGAATGCCTAACGCCGTTAGCGCGCCAACCAATGCGCCTGCGCCGCCGCCAAAGGCGGCGCCCTCCAGGCCGCCGACCAAGGTGCTGGCCAGCGGTCCGAAAACGAAGATGTGTCCGACGACGGGAATGAACATCATGGCCGAACCGAACAGCACGCCGGCCAGTCCACCCCAGAATGCGCCGAGTTTGCCGAAGAACTTCGCGCGGTCTCCGGCATTGAAATAGCCGACCACGTTTTCCTCGGTGTGGTAGTCCCGGCCGATGATAGAGATGGTCTTCATGTCGAAGCCGGATTTGGCGAGTTCGCGCACGGCTTCTTCGGCTTGTTCGTGGGTGTCGTAAACCGCCACCGCGATATCAGACTTGCTCATGGGATACCTCGCTTTTGTATGTCTGATCGGCGGTCCCAAATGACTGCCGTTGAGCGAACTTTAGGCAATCGTCGCCCTTCCCCCTAGTGGCGAGAGTCATCAGGAAGTCACGGCTTGCGCACGATTTGAAGGTGAAGAAAGTCACGGGTGACCCGTAGGACGAAGGGCGCAGGCCGGTTCCTGAGCATTTTGTCGATCCGGCTGCTTGCGGGAAACGGCCGATCCGGCCATCCGGTTCAGGTGGACTTGGTGGGAGGCGGGCGCGACGACGATGCCCGCCCTCCAAGGGTTGCCGCTATGCCGTAAATTCCAGGGCGATGCGCGTGCCCTCGCCGGGTCGGCTGCGCAAGTCAAACCGCGCGTGGATCAATTCCGCCTGTTCACGGATGCCGCGCAGGCCGTAGTGGCCCGGATGCGGCTCCTGCGGATCGAAACCGACGCCATCGTCGGCGATTTCCACGCTGACCTTCGCGGCGCCGTCGGGTTGCCCGGCGGACGTCGCGATGGCGGACTCTTCGTTCCAGCGCAGGGCGACTCGTACGGCGTTGGCGTTGGCGTGGCGCTCAACGTTATTCAAGGCTTCTTCGACGATGCGGAACAGGGTTTCGGCCCGCTCGTCAACCAAGCCGGCCGCTTGGGTATCCGCGTCCAGCCGGGCCGTCACGCCGGTGCGCTCCTGAAAGCGCAGCAATAATTCCTGCAATGCCGCGCCAAGGCCCGCATCGCAAACGTCGTTATGGCGCATCTGCGCGATCGCGGCCCGCGCCTCGCTCAGGCCCGTGGTGGTCACTTCCTCGGCCCGCGCCAATTCCGCGTCCAATTCGGCGGATTCGAGCCGCGTGCGTAATTTGCGGATTAAACGAATCTGGGTGAGCAACGCCATCAGCGAATGCGCCAACGTATCGTGCAGCGCGCGGGCAAGCCGCAGCCGCTCGCGCGCGACGGCGGCCTGGCGTGCTTCCTTGCCCAGTTGTTCGATGCGTAGGGTCCGCTCGACCACGCGGGCGTCCAACTCGGTGTTCAGGGTAGCCAGCGCCTGCTTTTCCTGTTGCAGATGTTCGACCAGATCGGCCAGTGTCGCGCCGATCCGGCTGATTTCGTCGGTTCCGGCGGGCACTGACAGATTATGTCGTTGCCCCTGGCGAACGGCTTGCGCCTGAGTGTCCAGCGTGGTCAGCCGACGGGTCAGCGCGCGGGTGGCGAAAATCGCGGCGATGGCTGAAACCAGGCCAGCCAGGAATACGCTGAGAAAAACCGCGCGGCGGGCCGATTGCGCGCGCGCCAAGGCGGTGCTGGCGTCCTGGCGCAGAATGACCGTCCAGCTCGGCTGGCCTTGTTCGACGGGCGCGTCGTGTCGGCCGACCACGTAGGCCCCGGCGGCGCTGAGATCGGAATCCGGGGTGAGCGTGCGGC
>JACKMZ010000018.1 GCA_024235135.1 Gammaproteobacteria bacterium
GACCGTGGATCACGCGGCGCAGCGCGAACAGGAGTCGCCGCACGGTGGGCGACACGCGGGGCGGTTGTTCGGTCACGGTCAGCCAGCGCCGGGTGGCCGAACGCTCGCGGCCGAGCAGCAGGGCGAACGCCGTCCCCGGCGTGGGCAGGCGCTGACCACTGTGCGCGGCGGTCTCGCGATACAGCGGATAGACCTCCGCCGGTTGCGGAAACAATGGCAGGAAATGGGCTTCGGGAAACCGTAACAGGGACCACACCAGGAGCGAGACGCTGACATCATCGATCAGTTGGTCCGGATGGCGTTGGTACTGATACCACTTGGGCGTGGTGATGCCGAGCAGATAACAGCAATCGACGATATTCAGCCCCAACCACTGCCGCAGCAGCAAGACGTCGCGTCCGCGCGCGCCCCGGCTTTCTATTTCCTGGAGGGTCGCGTCGGGAATACTGGGCGCGTTCATGAGCCGGATTCCTCCGCTTTGGGAAGCCGTGTCTTGGGCCGGCCTCGGGGCCGGGGCGGCGCGGCTGACGCGGGTTTCCGCCGGCGCGTCGTCGCCTGCCCGGCCATCCGATACCACGAGGTGATCTTGGCCAGGCTAAGGCCGCGTTCCGCCGCTTCCTGGCGAATACGCTGCATCCAGATATCCAGACCGAGCACCCCGTGATTCAATAACACGTTGCGAAACACGAACAGCAGGCGGCGCACCGAACCGCTGGCCGGCCGGGGGTTGGTCTCGGATAGCCAACGGCCGGCGCTGGTGGTTTCCCGCCCCAGGAGCACGCCAAAGGCGATCTTGCCGAGTTTCCCCCGGCGTTTCTCGGCCAGGGTCTGAGGGCTTTGCGCGGCCATCGCCTGGTACAGCGGATAGACGTCCGCCGGTTCGGGAAAATCCGGCAGATAATGGGCTTCGGGGTATTTCAACAGCGTCCACACCAGCAGGGCGAGGCTGGGATCGCTGACGGGACGGCTGGGGTCGTCGGTGTAGGCGCGCCATTTGGGTAGGCTGATTATACCCAGTAGATAGCAGGTCTCCGGCACGCTCAGGTGGTACCACTGTTGCAGAAACAACAGGTCGTGGCCACACACGGGGCGGTTATCCAGATCGAGCGGGGCGGCGTCGGGAAAGGGTGGCGCAGTCATCGGTAAACCTGAAATGGCGATAGCTATTTGTTATTATAATAACTTAATTGCCTCGGATCAGGAGGCTATCGCATTAATTTGCGATATTTCAGTGAGTTGTTAGGTTCCCAGCACAAGAGATCCTATGAGCCCCGTCCCCGCTTTTTCCCGGCGCGCCTTCACCCCCGAGTTGCTGACCGGTTTGTTTCTGCCCGCCGAGTCGGCGGATATCCCCTTGGACGCGCCCTTGCCGAACGCGCCGGTGCCCAATGCCACGTTGCCCCTGCCCACCGGCGGGGTGACGCTGTTTTACGGATTGAGTGCGTCCCGACTCATGGGACAGGCCTTGCAACGGGCGCAGCGCCAAGGCTGGCGCTGTATCGGCGCGCGCGCCCACGCGGCTTTCGCGCAGGTGCAGGCCGCGAACGATCCCCTGACGCTGGAGCGGCTCCCGCATGTCGAGGTCCTATGGCTCAGTAAAAGCTATACGAGCCGCCCCCTCGCCGCGCGGGTGCAGGCCCATCTGCTGCGCTATCTGGAGGAAGCCGGACAGCCCCAAGCGGCCGATCCGCCGCCGCGCTTTACCCAGGCCCTGAAACATCCCGACCTGTTGCCGCGCTTGCTTCAGGAACCGGAGTTTTCCCATCTGCGGGCGGTGATTACCACCTTTCCCGGCCTACCCGCGACCGATGGCAATCGCCCGGCGGCGCAGTGCCTGTACGTCAAGGATTTAAGCGCCATCCAGACCCTCCAGATCGATTATGGGGTCTCACCCGAGCAGGCCCAAGCGGTCTTTCGCTTGCCCACCGCCGAGGAATTGGCCCAGCCCCGCGAGGCGCTCAATCCGTTCCGGGCCACACTCCCCAAACCCAGCGTGGTTTATGTCCGCGTGGGGCCGGTGGGATGAATGAGGACTACCCGGCAAGCATGAGCGATCCCAAAAACGACTTGTTGAAGCGGTATGCCGCCCGATATATCTGGTGGAAAACGCCGGAGGAGGCTTTGCGCTATCCCACGCGCATCATCGCGCAGGTCATGAACATCGGCACTTTCGATGACACCACGGAATTGACCCAACAGTTTGGGGAAGAAACGTTGAAGCAGGTGTTGGCTCAGGCGGAAATCGGCCAATTCAACGGGCGATCCTGGGCCTATTGGCATTATCGGCTCGGCATCACGCGCCCCGACCAAGAAGTCCCCCCGTTGCCACAACAGCGTTTCCTATGAACGAAACCTGGCTTCGGTCGCTACCGCACATCACGACCTCAACCCATGAACTGGAACGCCTACTGGATCGGGTCTGCCACAACGAAGCCGTCCCCAGCTACCGCGATTTCGAGGAACTGTTAGCGCCGGTGGCCCGTGCCCTGCTCGCGGGCTGGCAACCCGATTTAACGGTGTTCCAAGGTCTCGCTCGCCAACGCGCGGGGTATCTGGTGGATTTGTTGGCCGGCTGGATGGCGGAGAACCCCACCCGCGCCTGGCGTCCCGTACTCGACCGGTTAGCCGCCGAAACCCCTGAGCGTGTTCCCGCGCCCTTTTTTCATGGCGATCCCGTGTGCGAGGTTTGCCATGACGACGTGGCCCGGCTTTGGGGTTTGACGCGGGGTTTGAATGTGACCCGTTTGCGGCAGTGGTTGGAGCAGGGATTGGCCTGAACGCTGAGCGATTTGGGTCAGCCTCTCGGAGGGGTGGAGAAACCTGGTTCGGCAACCAAACTGAGGCGCCACTTTGTTCCGGAAAGACTATTTCCCGACAATCTTAGCGCCGTTATGAATCGTTGCTCTTAACCGGTTTGGCTTGATAGTGGAACGTGACCAATGCTTTTCCACTGCCTGAATAAATGCAGGCCGGACAAGCTTGGCCCGTTGTTCAAGCCAGTCACCCTGATCAATTCGCAGGTAAATACCTTCGGCAGACTGATCAGTCAGCCTTGATTTCGATAAGAATCTTTCAATCTCCGAATAGGAAAATCGCCCCCGCGCGAGGCATGGTACTTTGGAGACAGGTATTTTTTCTATGAGTCGATCCCTGCACGCCGATGATAGAAAGCGTCGAGACTCCCGGTCATAAATATCGAATGCAAGGAACCAGTCCGGCAAACGATCATAGAAAATCGAATGTTGGGCATAACACCATTCGCCAAATAGAATGTATCGGTCAAAGAGATGCTCGAAAAGCAAATCCGAACGATGCGCCAACCATTCACCGAGTTTTTTCCATTGACCCGAGCCGGGAAGATGCAAATAGGTTCCCCTGTTCTGGGCGCGGATATTACCCTCTGAATCAAACGAGATACCCAGGTTTGCCCCGTCCACTTTTTCTTCGACAGTAAGTTCGTGTCGCAGAAATTCATCTCGTTCGGATTGCGTCAGTACTTTATCCCCTCTGACATCAACCCCTGGCAGGGTGGCTAGATGAGGAGTCGAGGGAAATTTGCAGAAATCCTCTTTCATTTTCCCATCTTAATGGCATATTTGGTTCTGACGTATTCCGGGCACAGGAATTGAACAGTGATGCCGACCTCAGCCAAAGCATCCTTCCATCCCCACCACTTGCTATCCGTGGCCTGCAAGATCGGCGGCTTGTTCACATGCGCATAGGCCACGGCGACAAACTTTCGGTCTGATTTGTCGAAATCATGTAACCCATCATGTGTTGGGAATTCCTCATACGAATCGCCATTCTTAGTGATGTTTACTCTCTGCGAGTCCTGCAGGCCATGGCGATGATCGTGAACCCACTTCATGAAACCGTCACCGACACCAGGCTGTCCTTTCATGGAGAGCTGCTGCCGATATTCATCAAAGATTTCATCGCTCGCGTCGATGACCAAAGCGCGCATTTTAATGACATGCTCAACTGCCTCGATACATGCAAGTACACACGCATCCGGAACATCGGAATTCGGATCTGGCTGGGTGGCGAGATTGGCCGTTTTTGGCACGTTGGTATCCACCAGACAAGTCTTCGGCAAGCTCATTTGGATGCCTCCAGATTTTGGGTTTGTTGCATCCGCTTTTTAATGGCCGCCTTAGCCTGTTCAGTAATATCACCCATCTCATCGCCGAAAAAATTCTCCGGCCAATTACGGATATTGCCAAAGATGTCGATTTCGAGCGGCTCCAGGGTCGCAGGCGTCTTGGCGATATTGGCAAAATAGGCCGACACTTTTTCCTTTGGCACCGTGTCTTCGGCGATACGACGCTGCAAGCGACGCAGGAAATGCTCCGAATGGGTTTCGATGACTAATTGGATGTCTCTGTCGGCTCCGTTTTCCCTCGAATTAATAACATCAATCATGACGTCAGCCAGAGCGGATTGCGCATTGGGGTGCAGGTGGATTTCAGGCTGTTCCATGAGGATAATCGATCCTCTCGGTGCGTAAAAACACTGCACAAGAACCGGAAGTACCTGTGATATCCCGAAACCAACGTCCGGAAGGTCGACCCAGTCGACCGATCCCTTGGTTCGAACCTTGACCTCATACTCCTGTCGCTGCTCGGATATTGGATTGACCTTAAATTCCTCGATCAGCCCCATATCCTTGAGCTTGCTGGCGATGACCTCCTCAAAAAGTTTGGTTGGACGTCTGTATCCCAAACTTATTTTTCGCCCTCGTGCCGCAAGAATTGCCGCGACGGTGTTTTCTCCCGCATAGCCGACACTTTCTGGTTCGATTCCGCTCCAGGAATACAGACGCTCCGCCTTGGTGCGCAGTGGTCCTAGGTAACAGAGCGATCTGAACAGCCTTTCATGCCTCAGATTCAAATCCTGAACGAAATCCGCGTTCTGGTGATAGGCCACCACCTCGTCAGGGAAACCGTAAAACCGGACCGGGGCACTGGGATACCAAACCCGCCCTTGCTTGCGTTTCAGCGTGTAATGGGCCACTTCGATTTTGTACTCGGAAACAGCTTTCGATCTTCGCTTCATGCCGATGGACAATCTGAGTTCACCTTTCTCAAGCAACTCATATTTCAGTTCATTTAGAACCAAGGTGTACTGGTCCTTATCCCCCAGGCCGACCTCAGCATGAAAGGTAAGGCAATCGCCAGAAAAGGCTTGTCCCGACACTGGATCTTTGAAACCCATCTTTTCTGGCAACGACCACCGATAGCCGAAGGAAATGCTGTTTTCCGGTTTACGGCGAAATACCATCTCCTGATAGGAGCCCAACTGAACAGCGGAATTTTTGCCACCAGGATAAAAAATCGCCTTTCTGTCTGGCGACTCCACCGTTTGCTTTAGCATCATCAGGAACTGTCCGATGCTTGATTTACCCGAACTGTTGGCGCCAAAAAACAGGGAGATGGGAGCCATCTGAATTAGGCCAGTATCTTTCCAGCCTTTGAAATTTTTTATATGCAAAGTTTTTAGCACGATTATTCCCTCCCCATTCTCATCGATTATTGGGGATATTGTCGGCCACGGCGACGATGATAGCGCAGTCTTTGCTCACTCCGGGCTTTCTCGAATACGGCGCGAACAGCGGCCTCCAAACGGACAATCCTTAAAATTCTTTCCGCAAAACCCTCCCGAGATCCGCCGCAGCGGCTTGCCTCAATCCCGCTTCGGCCTATTCCTGTTTCGCACGTTTGGCCAACTCCTTTTGTAGCGCCTCCAGTTCGTCGATGTTCTGATCGTCAGCGCCCTGCCAATCGGGAAGAAACTTCTGCTGTATCCACCCGGCAAACGCTTTCCGTAGCCTGGTCAGGCTTCGTTCGCCGAAGGCATTCTCGTCCAACAGAAAATAACGCTGCTGCGGCTGATAAGCCTGCAATTCCGCCGGGACCGGGTCCTGCAATTCCGCTCGTTCTAGCGGCGCCGTCCAGGGCGTTTCACCGGTATAAAACACGAGGGGCAACACCGCCGGCAACGGACCCGAGTGCGGGGTCTGGTGGCGACTCAGATCCTGATACAGCAACCCGATATAGCTCGTTATCCATGCGGCTGTGAAGCCGTCACCACTGTTTTGGCCGGGTATTAACAAATAGACGTACAACCACTGTGCCGCAAAGCGTACCCGCCAAATCACGTCGTCATGCCGGTGGCGCAGATCATCCGCCACATAGCTGGCACCGATCCGTTCCAATGTCGAAAAATCCAGGGCGAGTATCCAATCTTCCGGCAAAAAACCCCGCAACAGTTCTTCGAACTTTTGCGGCTGGGAAAACAACTTTTTATAGTCTGCTTCTTCGTGCATCTGGACACTCTCACAAAGGGGCAATCCCCGCCCGTCGAACCAAGGCGCCCTGGCCATCCTTGTAAATCATCGCCGGCACGGATTTGACCTGTAGCGCGTTGAATAGGACCAGGTTGCGCGCCAAGGCCGTTTTGGCCTCGGTACTCCGATCCGGGCTGGCCCGATGGCGCTCCATCCACTCGGTTAGGACAGCCGCTTCGGGATGGCTCAACAAGCCCATGACCACGTCCCGCTGGCGTAGGGAGGCATCCAGAACGGCCACCGGCGCCCAACGGACCCGCAATTGCCCTTGGCGAACCTTGTCGCGCAACAACGTCCACTGCTGGTGGCAGTACCGGCAGAATGGATCAAAGAAGATGTAGACCAGCGGCGCGCCCGCGCGGCCTTCCTCGATCACCGTGGCTTGCCCGAGTTGATCCCACAACGAGTCCCATGGCGGTGAACCGGCTGGGCTGGCCGGTGGAACGGAGGCCGTGTCCGGTACCGGCGTTGCTTGGGAACGCGGTGGGGTTCCACGAAACAGGGGCGACCCTTTTTTAACGCGATCTTCCCGATTCAGCAAAATGGCGGGGTGGCCCTGGGTGTCGATGAGCAAACTGCCGTCTTCGCTGTGGAACACCTTACCCTGGATCATCAATCCGTCCAGGGTGGTGAGCACGATCCCGTGGGCGTTGGGCCGCGCCGGATCACTGACGCCCCATAACAGCAGATAGCGGCCGAAACTACCGGCCTCGGTGACGGTTAAGCCTTGGCCGCGCAGGCGCTGGATAATCGGGGGAACCGGGTAATCCTTATGGGAGGGCGCCATCGTGGGCGCGTTGGCCTTGTTCTCCGGTGCGGCGGGAGCCGCCAGGCCGAGCCCGCTCACGGTCAGACTTAACAACAACAGCCAACCAGTTCGACGGATTGACATGGGATTTCCTCTTTCAATAAGGGCGTCTATCGTGCGCCGGGGAGGCCCGCACATGGCCGCCGCCCAGCGCCTGAATCAGAAAAGCGCCCAGCAGGCGGTAAGCCGCGCGGGCATCGAGACCGAAATAACGGATGGCCGTTAGCCCGGCGATCAACGCCACGGCCAGTCCCAACAGGGCTAACTGGCCGATGTCGAGCAGCCACAGCACCAGCGGCAACGCCGCGTAGCTTTCGACAAACCACAACATCGTGGGCAACGCGGTGTTGCGCCACGGGGCTTGAGCAACCCGATATTCTTCGCCGGCGGCCAGGGCGGTTCCTCACTCGGGTAGGTGGGTGATGGCGGTCCCGCTCAGCGGATCGATCTGTTGGGTGCCGACTTCGCGGAATGCCTGGTACTCCCGATCATCGATGCGGCCGGCCTGATGCAGTTGCTCCAGATCGAGCGTCAGCGGTCGGCCAAACTGTCGGACACAGCGGCGGGTGGTTCCGATCACCCGCGCGACGGGTTGGCCGAGAATGGCGTCCTTGATGGCTTGTGTGAAGACCAGATACTCACGCACGGCGGCACGGCGGCCGTCGGTGGTGCGCACCAGGCGTTGGGTCACGATGCAGCGCAGGGCTTCCAGCAGATCGGATAGCCGGCCGTCGCGTTCTTCTGCCGGGAAGGCGGCGACCAGCCGACGAAGGGTTTCCGGAACACTGTTGGTATGACTGGTGGTGTAGACCAGATGGCCGGTCATGGCCGCTTCGGTCATGGCGGCAATGGTTTCGGCGTCGCGGGCCTCGCCGACCAGGATGACCATCGGCTTTCTACGCAGACTGTTGCGCACGCCGGCGGCAAAACTCGGCAGATGCACGCCAATCTCATGCTGCGCAATCAGCGCGTGGGAGCGGGGCACGAAATCGTAGACGAACTCAATCGGCGCTTCGTAGGTGATGATCTTGCGGTGCGAGTCCGGCTGTTCCAGCAGTTCCCGGATCACCGCGCCCAGTAACGTGGTTTTGCCGCTCCCGGTGGGGCCGGTCATCAGCACCAGGCCCTGTTCAAAAACCAGGTGGGCACGCAGTTCGGCGGGCAGATGCAAGTCATCCAGCAACGGCGGCGTGGTCGGAATCGGCCGGATGGTGATTTCCAGACCGCGTTCGCGCGGCGCGCGGGCCGGGGTCATGTTCACCCGGTAGCGGGTCAGATCGTGCCGGCCCCGGCGGATTTCGTGGGAACAGTCGATGTCGTGCCCACTGGCCAGTTGGCTGGGGGCATTGTCGCCATAGAGGGCCTGCGCGCAGCGGTAGGTCTCGGCCGCCGACAACCGCCGGCGGGTCACGGGAGCCAAGCGGCCGAAGCGTTCCACGAAAATGAAGTTGCCCGCCTGGATCGTAATATCCGAGACCTCGTGATCGGTCGCCCACACCAGCAAGGCGTTCAAATGGGCGGCCTGGAAGGCCGGCGGGTCCGCCAATCCGGTATCCAGCCAGCCGACCAGTTCGGGATCGGCTGGGGTTTTGCCCAAGGATAGAGCGGTCATTGCTACCGTTGCCCGGACCATTCGAGAGGGGTTGTTACGGCCGGTTTTGGCGACGGCTGAGGCGCGGGGACGCCCAGTATCCGCACATTGGCCACCGGGTCTTTCTTGCGTGGTTGATACGGTTTGGTGGGATAGGGCTTCCAGCGTTGATTATCCGCGATGAAGCGGGTGTTTTCGGCAATTTCCAGCACCCGATCGTTCACCAGCAGGGTATTCCCGAGATCGGTCACCCCCAGCAAGTCTTCGGTGACGCGCGGGGGCGTCACCATGCCCTTAGCCAACAGTTCACGGTAGCGGGCCATGCCGATCAGATCCCGTTCCAGCCGATGCAACTGGACCTCGAACGTGCGGTTGGCCTGGCGCACGCCGTTTTTCCAGCCGCGATCCACGTAGCGTTCCCAGAGTGCTACCTCGGCGGCCTTGGCCCGATCCGGCAGCAAGGTTTCGTCCGGCGGTTCGGGACGAGCGGCCCGCACATATAAATAGGTTCGCCAATCCGGCGGCGTCAGCGCGAGTTTGGCCGGCGATACGAGGTTGAACACCGCATCGGCGAACCGCAGTTGGGTGTTGCTGTTCTTGCGCACGGTATCCTGACCCACTTGGATCACCGGCGGCACGACCCCGTGAGCCAGCAGCAATGGAGCGAACGGGAATACCGCGTCCAGACGATCGGCTTCGCGGTCCAACATCCGGTTGATCTCTCGCATCCGTGCATACAGCCCCGCGCGAGCGCCGTAGGCTTGCGCGCTTTCCTTGAGGGCTTCGGCGCGCAGCGCGTTGAGGGCGTTCTCGCCGCGTGACAGGGACCGCCCTTGCTTGATGTCCTCCAGGGAGATGGCCCCCTGGTCGTAACGGCTGAGGTCGGCGGTATCCGCCGACGCGGTATCGAATACCGTGTCGTCCGTCTCCTGCGCCGCCGGGGTTGCGCTCGCCAGCAGCGCCAGAGCCAGCACGCCGCCACGCCAACGGCGATAGGGCCGTCGCTGAACAGTTCGCCTCATGGCGGATTCTCCTTAACTTGCACGGGGTTTCTTCTTGGGGCTAGGCCGCCGGGCGTCATACCGCAATTCCACGGTCCGCGACTCGGGGAACACCACCACATCACAGCGCCAGGCGGCTTGGTAGCCGACATCGGCCAGCAACTCCCCCACCGACCGGTCGTCGGCCTGAATGTTCACGGGCGTCACGGTACTGGAGCGGCCGAAGGTCTGGACGGTGTACCCCACGGTCTGGGCCAGTTGGTACACCAAGGGCTTGACGTCGCCCTGATAATCCACGGCCACCCGCAATTGCAGATCCGAAGGGATCTCCACGGGCGTGATCGCTTGCGCGTAAATCCGCTGAGAGGACTGCTCAATAATGGCGAGCTTCGCCAAGGCATCGGCAATCCGCTCGGCCGATTCGGCCAGCATCCGCTGTTCGGCGCTGACCTGTTCGGGCGTCGCCACTGGCGGGGTCGCGCAGCCGCCCAGGACAGCGCCGGCCAGCAGTGCGAGGCATAAACCGCTGGTTCTGATGGGTGGCAGTAAAGGGCGGGGCATGGCGAGTTCTCCAGATTACCGTGTTCAAAGAATAATATTGTTAGGGCGAGAGAGACGTAGGCCGGTCCCGACGCCGCTCACGCGACTCGCTCAACCGCCGCCGTGGACAGGCGTTGGTTGCCGATCAGTTCGGCAATTTCCGTTTCGATGGTGGCCAACAGGGTTTCACGGTCCACCGTGGCATCGGCGCTGTCCAGACGCCGTTGCAGTTCCGCCTTGATGCTACCGCTGGGGTAGGCATGCGCCAGGGCGGCCCGCGCCCGGCGTGGACTGAAGCGGCTATACAGGCGCTCGCGGAGCAGTCGATCCTCGGCCGTGGTCGAGAGCGCCCACAGTTCCATGGGGCCGGTGGTGAGATAGAGCAACTGCGAGATTAGCCCCCGTTTGGTCCGCAGGGCGCAGAGAAACGGCGCACCCGCGGGGGTCGGTCCCGTGCCGTAAATCCGCAACAGGGCCAACGCGGAAGGGGACAACGAGAACTTGGCGCGCACCGCTTCGGCGGTCTCGTCGCTGCCGTATTCCATGATGTAAATCGTCGTGGCCAATTCCGCCATTTCATCGCTGAAATCCTCCAGAATCTGGCTGGCCAGGGCCACTTGCACATTAGCCTTGCGCCCCTCGCGCATGTCTCGGACGAACTGGGCATTGATCGCCGCGCTTTGGCCACAGCGGTGCTTCTCGTCGGCGCAGAACTTTTTCGGGTACGCCAACAGGCGATCCACCCGTATCTGGTGATGGGTTCGGTAGCGCGGGGGGGCGTGGCTGGCCAGGGTCGGGTCGAGAAACAGATCGCGCCCGAGCACATGGCGGGCCAGCATGTAAGCAATGGCGGTTTGCCGTTGTCCCACCGGCGTCATGTCCCCGCACAGGGCCGCCACGTCGAGGCTGGCCACGCGGGCGTTGCCCAGATCGAAGCGGGTGGGATAGGCCAGCATCGGCCATTCGCGGGTGGTCGCGGAAATGATGCGGTTGAACAACTGGATGGGCGATTCGGCGGTATCTTCCAAACGCATCCCTTCACCGTAGAGATGCTGCACGGGGGGAAACTGGGCGATGGCGATCAGATCGCTGAGCAGCGGCGCCGCGTAACGCTGCGCCCGAATGGCGGCGGGCGGGTCGCCGGCGGCAAACAGCGCATCGACGACTTCCCACCACGTCGGGCGATCTTCCAGCACAATACCCCACCGTTCCACGGCGGCATCCACGTCCGGGTCTTGGGCGATGGCGTACAGTTTCGGGGCCTGCTCGTCACTGAAATGGATAAAGGCCAGATCGATGACCAACCCCGCCAGGTCCGCCAAGCCCTCCGGCGGATTGACGGAACCGGGCGGGGTCGCCAACACACTCAGGAATGACACCAGAAAGGCCCGTTCCGACGGAATGGGACCGCGCATGCCCAGTTGCGTATCCAACGGGTTGATGGCCCAGTCCTCATGATTCTGGGGCGCGTGGAATTGCGCTTCATAGGCCCGCGCCGGGGGGAGCGCCTCGCGCACCAGGGAAATCAGCCCTTGCGAGGACGGCCCAATATCGATAATGCGCACGAACGGCAGTTGGCGAAAGCCGGGACTGAGTATCAAGCCGAGGTTATTGGCGTTCATGGCCACGGATTTCCCCGAACCCGGCCGGGCAAAATACAACTCGTTCCAGGTGCCTTGTTCGGCGCTCCCCGGCTGATAGGGAAATAGCCGTCCGTCGCGGGTACGGTACAACACCGCCCCGGTGGACCACAACGAGGCCGGTCGGAACAGCGGCACGGTGTGCAGCACATCGGCCAGGGGCGCGGCGTACCGGGTGGCGATGTTGAGTTGCGAGAAACCCGGCAACGTGGAAATCCACGCTTTTATGGGATGGCCAGTGTTCTCCCGCACGGTGCATCCACCCCAGGCCTGAATATGGGCGGCCAGATGGGCGCTGCGGGCGCGCAGTTCTTCCGGATGGCTGCGCCCGGTAGGCGGCGATGCCGTCAGGTTGACCCAGGTCGTTAAGGCCATCTGCACCCGGACCGCAACGTTCCCTTCATGGATATGCCGGCGCAGCGCCTGGACCGCACTGTGAATCAGTTTGTTCTGGTGACCCGCAAAATTGAGCAAGCCGCTCCATTGATGCCGCGCCCGCAACCAGGACTCGGCGCCGCCGCTCAGACGGATCAGCAGCCGCCAGGGAATCCGCTCGTGGCGGACCCGATCCAACAGCCGTTCGAAACGCTGGACTTCCGTCAGTTGGGGTAGGTCTACAAAAAACGGTTGGTAAAGGCGGTCGCCGACCCGCACGGTGCGATAGTCGAGCATCTCCATCCCACGCGGCGCCAACTGCCGGCCGAGGGCGGGCAACCAACAGGCGGCCGCGCTGATGTCGCCGTCGGCCGATTCACGCGGCGCGGGCATCGGGCCGCCGGGTAACAGCGGTTGCCAGTCCGGGGGCGTCCATTCCGGATCAGCTTCCATGCGCAGGGCGCGGCTAGCGGCGACCGTGGGCAATACCGCCAGTTCAAACCCGAAGGCGGATAATTCCGAGACCAGGGTATGCACCAGCGAACGGTGGGGATCGACCAGATAATGATTACAAGCGAACGGGTCCTGGTTGTCCCGCGTGAGTGCAGGCGCCCCCAGACGCACGATGTCGCGCCGCCGTTCCCGGTGGGCCTGGCGGCGGGTGGAACGCGGTAATCCCGTCGGGCGGGTCCACACCACGAGGTAGATCGCTTCGTTGCAGGTGAACTTTGGTAAATGCTGGATGCGTTCCTCGAACAGATCGTCCAGATCGAGTCCGATGCGCTTCGCCGTGCGTCGGCTGGGGGCCAGTAGCCGACCAATGTCCCCGGCGGTCGCGGCCGGATCGCTGCTGAACACGATGTCCACGCCGTGGAAATCCCCCGCGCCGAGAATCGACCCCCACAGGGTGACCAACTGTTGGGTGAGGTGGCCGAGTTCCTGGTCGCCGACCACGCGGCGGTGGCCTCGTACCGGGAGCAAGCTCATCAGTCCGCCTTCCTTGGTCACAAAGCATTCCTCGTCTTCTACCGTGGCCAGACTGCTGTATGCCTCCACATCCAGCCCGAAAAGCTGCGCCCACAGTCCGCTGATTTCACGGCGTAGATTGGCCACGGGTCGTCCTCACGTTACGGTTTTTGGAAGGCGTTGCCGCAGCCAGTCGGCAATCGCCGGGTGTTCCACGTTCGGTAAATAGCGCAGGGCTTCCAGCATCGGGGTCAGGCTATCCCGCTGCGCCGACGGCAGGGCCAACCAGGTCTGCCGCAATTGGCTCGCCGAGGCGGTCAACGGAAGGGCTTGCCGGGTGGTCGTGGCGCGGGCCTGCAATGCGGTGAGCCACTGCTCTTGCCGCATCCGCTCGATGGCCGAACCGCTATTCTCGACCATCAGCGTGAGCGATAGCCGCACGAACACCCGGTTGAGGAGGCCCTGTGACCAGTCGGGGATCAGGAGCAAGTGCACTTGATCCGATTCCCACGCCGCCGTCCAACCCAGTTGGCAAATCGCGCACAGGGTTTGTTCTTGGGCCATCAGCCACCGTGTGTCGTCGTCTTCCCGTGTTGGCCGCCCGCACTCGGCGCAGCGTGCGGGAGCCTCCACCGCCGCAAAAGCCGGTGGACGCCCCGCCAGTAGCTGTCCGAGTAAGGGGTTCAAAAACACCGGCGGGTTAGTTGCCAATGGTCGTGGTGCCGCCGATGTCATTCTTCGTAGCACTGCTGGTATAGAGGCTATCGCCCGCCGTCTTGAACGTGGTAGGCAGAAACAGGAGTCCCGCGCAGACCAGGCCCAAAACAATGGCGTGGGATAGCGGATTTTGCTGCGGGCTATCGCGATTGGCTTTCAGCTTCATGAAGGCCCCGCCCCCGGCCGCCATGCCGCCAACATAAAAAAGCGACGAGACCGCCTTGCCCATGCCTTCGCCCTGGCTGGCGATATGCGCGCCAATCTCGCCCGCCGTCTTGGCCAGTGCCGGTTCCAGGATAGCCAACCCCGCTACGCCCAAGGCGCTCAGTACAACCCACTTTTTCATGGCGAAAACTCCTAGATAATATATAGGTAAAACACAGACTATTTCCCTTTCAGGCGGGCGTCAGCAGGTAGCTCAGCAGCTTCTCCAAACCCAACGTCGCCGCAAGCACTTGCAGGCTGGCCACGACATTCATGCACAAAATCCCGCCGATGATGTGCATCACCGCTTTACTGCCCAGGGCCGCGTCATAGCCCCGCGCGTGGGCGCGATTGAGCAACACGAATCCCCAGATAAAGGCCCACAATCCGACCAGTTGCACGAACTTCAATACCGTATCGAGCACGATCTTGCCGTGGCTCGACACCGCGCTCCCGGCGGAATAGCTGAGGATCGTCGAAACACCGAATAGGGTTTCCTGCCCGGAGGAAATCGCCGTGGGCAAATACAGGCCGGTCGCACCAAGCACGAGCCGTGCGAGGACCGCGCCCCAGGTCACGCTGGCGTCGCGCTCCCGGCGATACAGCAACAGGATGGCCGATCCACCGGCCCACATACCGATGAGATAGGCCATTGCGGTGAGCCACAGCGTGAGGCCAGGGAAGTTCTCCCGGAAGGCTTCCAACATCGTAACGGCGGTGGGCATGGCGCAATTTCAGCCTCAAAAAAAGACAATCCCTATTTCATGTGTTCTAATACTATAATTAGTACAACAAGGGCTATCAAAATACAAGGGAATCCTGTTCGTTGATGGGGTGTTTAACGGTTTAGTGGGTCATGCGAAAAATCGACAGCTTGATCCCGCGCTCACGCGCGGCTCTCACCGTGTTTTTGTTATCGGCTGGGGTCATCGGGCAGGCCGCGCCGCCGTTGGCGACCGGCGACTTCGCGCCCGCGTTGGGGAATACCGCACCCGCACGAGAAACGCCGACGGTAACGCCCAGTGCGCCCATCGTGGCCTCGGAAGACGAACAGGCGGGGGAGGAGCCGGGCTTGAACGATCCGGCTTGGGCCGAAATGGAAGCGGCTTACCAAGCCCTGCGGGCGTCGGTGGATCTGCAACCGTTAAATGATACGGAACCGCTGAATTGTCCACCGGAGCTGCACAACCTGGACAACATGGTGTGTTTGACGGATGCCGAGTGGGACGTCGTGGTCAACAGCACCGGACCATGGGAACTTCAAGTTAATGAAGACGGCGCTCATGTGCTCATCCATCCGCCGGTTTACGACCCCTTCGCGGCTGAATGGACGTGGGACGACAGCACCGAGCCCTGCAACCCCAATATCGATGTCGTGCTCAAACAAGCAGCCTTGGCGGGCAGCCAGATGACCCGGAAAATCTCCGATACCCAGTTATCCTATCCGCAAACCGATCCGATCATCGCTGTGAACAATCCGCAAACCGATGGATACGGCGGCGTTTGCACGATTAACATTTTTGTGTTCCAGGAAATCTGGAAAATGATCGGCGAGTCCTACGAGCAGATCAAAGACCTGATTGAGGCGCTCCAGAATTTTTCCATCGATAGCCTGTTCGGGGCCGGTTGCTCAATCATTCACTCGATTTTCGGGGATCTCCAAAACCAACTCTTGCAGGACATAGAGAACCACTCGCCCCTCACGCAACTGGAACAGTTGATTGCACAGCTCCAGATCGGGTTCATTGCGCCGCTCAATACCCTCACCTCGCTGAACCTGAGCCTCCATATCTCGCAGGCCACCTTGCCCGGCGTCCAGACAGCCGAACCCTTGTTGGTGACCTACATCCTAGAGGTCGGGTATGTGTATTTCGTGCAGCTCAGTAACAACAACCTGATGGTCATCCGGGTCAACGCGACACCGCTAGTCCCCGAAGATGGGACTAGCCAATAGGAGAGGAGGATCGCCGTGAATAACAGCGATAGACGAGTAGAAAACCCGATCTCCCTTATTCTCACCGGGGACCGGGACAAAGCCCTGCAACGGGAGGCCCGATTACGCGCGGAAGGCCGTAGCCTGCTGGAACGGTTGGCCGAACAGGATGGGGATGAGGCTGAACGGCGAAAGATTTTGGAGGAGTGGGCCGCTAAGGATTGGCCGCCCGCTTGACCACGGTGCGTTTTTTGGATGGTTTGTATCTCAATGCTGGAATGCCTCTCTTCTCCTAGTTTAGAATGTAAGGTTTTTTGTGGGGAGAGATTATGGCCCGCCGTACAACGAACAAACGATCTGCGCGTGTAGCCAAGAAAAAACAGCAGCTCCGTTACTCGCCGGTTGGGATAGTCGTTCTGCTACTGTCCGTGGTTTTAGGTGCTTTCGGCATCGGCCTGCGGACATTCCCAGAACTTGCGTCTCACCTACCTCCTGAAGTGCGCGAGCTGCTTGCCACGGCCGCTAAGTATCTGCCGGACAAAAACAGCGAGCACGTCAGCACGTCGGAACCCAGCCAAGCCGCCAAAGCCAGCCTTCCTAATACAGCGACCAGTTTTTCTGCAGCAAAGCGCCTGCTGTATGAAGAAATCTACCGAGATCATCGCATAACGTTTTACTGCGGCTGTCGCTATGACAAAGCGCGGCATGTTGACTTGGAAAGCTGTGGGGTTACTCCGCGCAAGAATGCCACACGGGCGCAGCGGGTCGAAGCCGAGCATGTGTTCCCTGCGCATCAATTTGGGAATTTCCGAGCATGCTGGCGTGATCCTGTGAAGGTCTGTGGCACGAAAATGTCAGGCCGTGAGTGTTGCGAAAAATCCGACCCCGTGTTCATCGCTGCTCACAACGATTTAATGAATTTGTATCCCGCTGTAGGAGAAGTCAACGGAGACCGTAGCAACTACAACTGGGGGATGATCCCTGGTGAAAGGCGGGATTATGGCCGGTGCGATATCGAGGTGGATTCAAGCATCCGGCGGGCGGAACCCCCTGACGCCGTGATGGGCGATATTGCTCGGGTCATGTTCTACATGAGCGATACGTATGGTTTCCGGCTTTCGCAACAAGATCAACAACTCTATACGGCCTGGTCGCGGCAAGATCCGCCCGACGCGTGGGAAATTGAGCGGGATCGCCGGATCAAGGCTATCCAGGGAAAAGGCAACCGTTTCATTGAGAATTACGAAGTAATTTTTGGGAAAAGGTAGTTGAGCGTGAATCAAGACAAAGCCGACGAGCTGATTACCGATGATTAGGTTGCGCGGCAGACCTCGCCGTTCAGGGCAAGGGCAACCGATTTATCAATCGCCCCCATCCTTCGGCGGAATAATCCGCCGCCGTTTCTTCTTGTAAACCACCGTGGGCGCGGGGGCCGACGGATCACGCGGTTGTAGCAACGCGGGTTGATCCTTCGAATAGGACCGGGGTTTTTGCCGGACTTGAACCTGAGCCGGCGCGGGCTGTTGGGCCTGCTCCCGTTCCAGTTTCCGCTGCCGATTGCGTTCATGCTCTTCCCGCCGGCGCTGCTTCTCGGCCGCCCGCTGCTCCCGTTCCGCTTGCCGCTGGGCTTTGGCCGCCTGGAGTTCGCGTTCCCGTTTTTTGTGGGCTTGATAACGCTCGGACTGGCCTTTCTGGCGTTGCTGGATTGCCTCCAGGCGTTTCGCCGCTTCCTCGCGGGAAGCATCATCCACCACGCCCACCGGCTTGCCGTCCAGATCGAAACGCTGATCGCCCTTGTGATGGAGGATCGCCAACAAATAACCGGCCCGGTCGGTATGGTTGGCCAGCACCCGTTGCAGGAGGGCCGGGTCCACCGCGTCACCCAACCGCTTGATAAGGTCCGCATAGATGTCCACCTTGAGCGGGATGATCCGGTCGTAATCACGGGGAAACGCTTTGGGGAAGCGTTGCATCAGCAACCGATGCAGACGGCGGGCTTCTTGTTTGATGGCGCTCATAGTAGCGAATTGTTGAATATTCGAATGCCTTGTCGCATTTCCAAGCGCAACCTTATATAAATATATTTAGGCAGTGTTCAGTATCCTCTAGGTATATACTGATCGTTTTCAATCATTACCCACCTAACAAATTGGAAGTTAGGTTTTTTTAGGTGAGGAGCAAGATATTATGTATTTCCCGTACTCGCTTCCACCTACCTCCCCCCTCATCTTTGTCACGCTAGCGTTCCCGCTGATTTCTCAGGCTGGCGAAGGCGAGTTCAGCGACTTTGGGAAAACCCTGGGTGACGTAGAAACCGTGTCGATTGCGACGGGACAAACACAGCCACGACGCGCCGCGCCCGCTGTGACGACCGTCATTACGGCCGAGGACATTAGGGACAGCGGCGCCCGCAATCTCATTGAGATACTGAATCAGGTGCCTGGTTTCAACATCACTCGCACCGGCAATTTCCGCGATCCGATTTTGTCAGTACGCGGATTCACTTCCGCCTTCAACCAATCGATTTTATTTCTGATCGATGGGGTACGGCAAACCGAACTGGTGTTTGGTGATCGACGGACCGTGCTCGGTACTGTGCCGCTGGATATGATCGATCGTGTCGAAGTGATTCGCGGACCGGGCTCCGCGCTCTATGGTGCCGATGCGTTTTCCGCTGTTGTCAATGTGATTACTAAAAAAACGGGCACGACCAAGCAGTTTACTGTTAGTGGTGGCAGTTACGACACTGTTAATGTGCGCGGCCTGGCCAGCGGGCGGCTCGGTGGAATGAATCTTGTGGGATCGGTCGAATACCGTGAAACAGACGACTACGCCCCCTACATTGAGCGTGACCAACAAACACGGTTGGATGAGCTGTTTGGTACGACCGCCTCACTGGCCCCTGGTCGGGCCAATACGCACCGCGCAGAACTTGGGGCACAACTGAACATCAGCAACGCCGACACATGGCTGACCCTACGCGCTTCCACTTGGAACAATATTGGTCTCGGGACTGGGGCGGGCAGTGCGCTTGACCCAACTGGCACCATTGATGCCACCACTCTTGCTGGGGTTGCCCAACACACCCAGCAGTTGTCCGAAAACTGGTTGTTGACAGGCACGCTCGACGCCTCGCTATTCCGCTTCTCGTTCAATAACATGCATATTTTCCCAGCGGGTGCGTTTGGCATTTTCCCTGATGGGGTCATTTTGGATACGGAGTTTGAGGAGCGGTTTTTCCGTTTACAAACCGTTTTTAATTACACTGGCCTTTTGGATCACGCGCTGTCATTCGGTTTTGGTGGTGAGCTAGGCGAGGCAACCCTATTATCCGAGGATCGCAATTACACGATCACCCCCGACGGACGGCTCGTTCCGAGGGATAGCACCGATGAGGCAACCGGAACCGCGCTGGGTGCGCCGTTTGACGGCATATCGCGTGATGTCGGTTATGCCTACCTGCAAGATGAATGGCTCTTTCTGCCGAATTGGACGCTGACATGGGGATTGCGCTATGACCACTTTAGCGATTTCGGTGAAACATTGAGCCCACGCGCTGTTTTAGTGTGGAATGCTCGCCACGACCTCACAGTAAAACTGTTGTATGGGCGAGGCTTCCGAACTCCCTCATTATTGGAAACTCACGCCGAACAGATACCGGCTATCAGTCCAAATTCAGACCTCCAACCGGAAATGATCGATAATTTCGAATTAGCATTTAATTACGATCCCCGCCTGAATTTACGAACTCAATTAAGTTTCTGGTATCACAGCACGCTGGATCAAATCCGCCAACAAAATACAGGAGGCCCAACCTTCACGCCAGAAAATGTCGGTAAACAAAAAGGGTACGGTTTCGAGATTGATGTCAATTGGGATATAACGTCACAAACCCGTTTTAGCGGCTATTATGCTTTCCAAGATAATACCGATGAAACAACCGGGAAAGACGCCGGCTTCACGCCGCACCATAAACTGTATGGTCGCTTGCAGCATGAACACGGTTCCTGGCTGTTCAGCCTGCAGGCCACCGCCATCGGTAACCGTGATCGCGTCGCTGAAGACACCCGCCCCGATCCTGATCGGTACGTAATATTCGATCTTTTCACACGCTACCAACTTTCACAGAGTTTGAATGTAAGCTTCGATATCCGTAATCTGTTTAATTCAAACGCCAGGGATGCCGCTGCCAGCACGGCATCCCCAGAAGATGTTCCTTTACCAGGCCGACACTTTTACCTCAGTACCCGCGTGCAATTCTGACGTCTGCGGCATCTCCACACGCAGGAGCCCACGCTTCTTTTTTGTTTCCGAATCAACAGTATTCATAGCCTCGAAAAGCCTTTCAGAAGGAACAAGAAACGGTTGATAATCGCTCAGCACATCCAGGACGAACACCAAATCCTGATCTGCCAGATACCCCCCAATGGGCGAGTGGTGGCCGACCACGACGCCAAAGAGCGGGGCGCGCTGGAAATTGATCAGATACCGGTAGCGGGTATCATTGGTCTGAGGTAGGAGTTTGCGAAATTCAGCCAGTGTCAGATCGCGTAACACCGTAACCTGGAGATCCGGGCGGTTATCCTGGATCAGTTGCGCCATTTCGTCGAGCGTAAGCCCTAGAATCCTCGCTTTCCAATAACCTACACCGGATTTCTCGAATATCGTTTCTTGCGTATATTCGCCTTTGTCTCCCAGAGAAGCCAACAAATTAATGAGGGTGGCCGGACCGCAAAATGCAGCATTTATCTGGTATTGGAAATCCGTCTTATACCTTCTTGCCACGGGTAAATCCCAGGCCCGTTTCAACAAAGCAGGGTTCTGGTAATACGGTTTTTCGGCAATGGAATCAACGGGCACCGTCTCCGGCGGTGCCATCACCTTCCACGCAACAAAAACGAAAATAGCGATTATGGCTATGGCCGGAACTGATACGACGAACAAACGACGGCTATTCACGATGAGATCCTGAAGGTAATAAAAACCATTAACCTAATTGTGATTCTATATTTTTGCAACACGGCATTGCATGACAGCAGGTTCTCATGCGGTGGATAATATTAATATCCTTATTAGTCTTTCACGGGGATTTGGCGCTCAGCGCCGAACTCATCATCTATCCAGACGCCCCGCCTCCCTACAACGAGGCATTCTCGCAAATGATCGCGGGAATCGAACAGTCAAGAGGCACGCCCGCCGCGACCTTGGCACTCAAAAAGAACTATCAGAATAGTGACTTGCAACATTGGTTATCCACTCATAGAAGCCCGACGGGTGATTCGGCCTTGATTCTTCTGGGAGCACAGTCGCTGCAAGCGGGCATACAGATGGATGCTGGATTACCCCTGGTGGTTGGTGGAACCACCCATCTTCCGAATCATGTCAAAGCCGCGGGCGTTAGCCTTGTGATTGATCCCAATTTATTTTTCCAAACACTGGACGCCTTGCTTCCGACTACTCACGATGTCATTGTTTTTTATAACGCCAGGAATTCATTCATCCTTCCACCGATCATGGATGCTGCCACACAGCATGGAATGACCCTTCATACCATACCCATCACTGACGCTATCGATGCAATAAGAAAAATTTCTCAAGTTTTTGAGCAAACCGATGTTCGTAGAACCGCTTTTTGGTTTACGCTGGATACACTCGAACTTGACACTACGCTGCTGTTTCCATTTGTGTTGGAAAAAACTTGGGATCTCCGCATTCCCGCTTTCTCTGGGATCATTTCCCACACCCAAAGGGGATTGCTGTTCTCGCTTTATCCGGATTTTTTCCAGCTTGGCGAGGAGTTAGGAGCACGGACCACCGCGACCTTGGCCGGCGCACCCCCAATATTTACACCGACCCATGCCGCGCATCTGGCACTCAACACTCGCACGGCTCAACATTTGAGTATCACCCTACCCCCTGAATTGACCAAACAAGCTGTGTTGTTCCCAGCACGCTAAATGATCACCGAATTAGTTATTAACCGCTTCACGTTAGGTCAAATTCTCGGCAGCTTGTATATTTTTGGGACTTTCGTTTTGGCATTAGTCATTTTGCTACTCGTGGGCGGACAACTGCGCACCCAGTGGCGTGCTGACCTATTAAATCACAGTTCGCAGATTGCCAATCGGTTGGCACAGGATAGTCGGTTGGCACTTATTCAAAACAGTCCCGAGAACGTGATGGATGCTGTCAGGATGGTTCGTAACTATCCCAATGTCGAGCGGATCGCCATTTATGCCTGTAATGAGGATACCCCGCTCGTTGGTTCGATTCCCGACGGATTCAAACGTGGCCACCCTTGTACGGACATCACTGATAGCACGATTCAAGAAAGCACGACACGGTTAACGATCGCCACCCCAGTCATTTTCACGGCCTCCCCCCAGCATCCAGGGGGTTCCGGCACAATGCGGACCAACAGCCTGGCCCCAGACCGACCGCTTGGTTGTGTGTTCCTAACCGTCAGCAAATCCGGAATGAACAATGCGATCAACATGTTGGAAAAACATCTGTTGATTGGCATTGGCATCGCTGCAACGGTGGTATTGGCCCTGATCCTGCTGACGATGACGTGGATCACAAAGCCCTTTCGACGCTTGAAACAAATCATGGTGAAGTCGCGCACAGGGCAACCTTTTGCATCAGCGCAGGTGTACGGCATCAAGGAAGCCCGAGCGATTGCCGAATCTTACAACGCGCTGATGGCAGAACTACAAAAGTCCAATTATCAATTGGAAGAACGGATTCAAGAGCGAACTTTACAACTGCAGAAAGCCAGTCGCGCGAAATCAGAATTCCTGGCGCGGATGAGTCACGAGATTCGTACTCCGATGCAGGGTATTCTCGGTTTTTTATCGGCATTAACGAAAACCCCATTGTCTCAGCAACAAACTAAATACTTGGAATTAGCACAGGCATCGATTCAGCAACTCGTTATCCTGCTCAATGATATTCTTGACCACGCCCGGATCGAAGCGGGAAAGATGGTGTTGGATAACAAACCGTTTAATTTGCATGATACCATCAGTAATGCTGCCTTTATTCATGCTGAAAGCGCCCGTAAAAAAGGACTCGGATTAAAAATCGCAATTGATTCCGGCACACCTAACTGGATTATTGGCGATGCGGTACGTTGGGCTCAAATCGTACATAACTTGGTGCATAATGCGGTGAAATACACCTACCGGGGAGAAATAACGATCAGATTGCGCCGACAAGCCGAGAGAGAAGAGCCTCATTGTTTGGAATTAACGGTCAGGGACACCGGCATTGGCATTGCGGATCAGGACAAAAAGAAGGTTTTCCAATTATTCGGTCAGATCGACGGTTCTGTAACCCGCCAACAGGGCGGGAGTGGCCTGGGTTTGGCCAATTGTAAGAGTTGGGTAGCCGCAATGGGGGGCACCCTGGCATTGGAAAGCCAGGAAGGGGTGGGCAGCACATTCCGCATTTGTGTCGATGTCGTAACGGTCACCTCACTCTCCGCACCCCAGCAGACCGACGTGAACGTGCAAGTCGTCGCGTCCGACGAAACGCTGAGGGGGCGCGTGTTGGTGGTAGACGATAACCCAACTAATCGCTGTTTAATCACCAGTTTGCTGCATGATCTGGGAACCGTTGTGGACGAAGCCAGCAATGGTTATGAAGCCCTAGCCTCTTGCCACCGCGCTTGCTATGACCTCATTCTAATGGACTGGCGGATGCCGGGCCTTGACGGTATCGAAACCACTAAACACTTACGCCAACTGGTTGGCAATCCCAATCGCCTGACACCAATTATTGGTATAACCGCCGATCTGGATGACCATCGCGACTCACTGCTACAAGCCGGGATGAATGCCTGTTTACATAAGCCATTGGATACGGAGCATTTGATCAGTGTATTCCGCCAATGGCTATCCATTCAACCCTCCACGGTGTCCCATGCCGTCGAGGACGCTCGGCCGGCTTCGGACCCGCCAAACCACGCACTGGATATTGCCTATCTCGATAAAAACCTGAAGCATAAACCAGCACTTTTGCAGTCCTTAATTGAGGATTTCAAGGGACAAACTCAACACTCACTGGAAGAACTTCACGAAGTATTATTCAAAGAACATGACCCAAATAATTGCCGCGTTGTGCTTCACGACCTGCGCGGTACGGCGGCGAATTTAGGTGCACTCAACGTCATTCAGCAGTGCCTGAAAATACAGGCCACATTAGACAAACAGAGAACTATTCCTGATAAAACCGCATTTTTTGAATTACAGGAGAGTATTCAACGCGCCGGAGAGGCGTTATCCCAATATCGGAAATTTTTAGTATGAGTAACCCCATTTCCCCTTTGACTTTCATCCTGGCCGAAGATAATCGCTCGACACGCCGTGTCGTGCGCAATCTGCTTGATGAATACGATACGCCAATCGAACTGATCGATGTCGATAATGGCGACGCATTAACCGAATTATATCGGTCACGCCCACCGGGTTCGATTGATCTAGTCATTTTGGATCTTAATCTGCTAAGAACTCATAAAAACGGTTTGTCCGGCCTGCAAGCGGTCCAGAAACTGCCGGAACCCATCCCTTTTATCGTCCTCACCGTGGATAGTACGCTGCGCAGCGTCCGTGCCGCCCTAGCGGCGGGTGCGCTAGGCTATTGTGTTAAACCACCTACCGCTGAGAATTTGCTCCCCGCTGTCGAAGTCGCTCTAGCCCATTCCCGATTACAGCAGACGTACATCGCCATCGGTGCGTTGATGGCTTGTCATCACTTAACACAAGAAGAAGCAACAAGTTACGTCAAATCCGCCAGTGCCGCCGAGCGCCGGATACCGCAAGACATCGCACAGGGTATCCTGAATGCGCTCGAAGCCAATCGATACTTGCATCGATTAACCCCGCCTTGACATGTTGGAAACAGGTAGATAACTTACTCTCCCAAGTATCGCGTTATTCAACGTTTGAGTAACGGATACCCCTACGCGAGCGGACAAGGACGATTTAATCGTGGCGTAGTGAGGCTAAACGCATCCTGCCGAGTCGCGATGCTGATGCCCCGGTTGCCTGAGTAAGCCAATCGGTACATATAGGCTAAATACGTTCTGGGCATGTTTTGACGCAACGTTGATGCCCAGCTTCACCGCCAGGTGAGGCTGCCATGAATGCAATACCCTGTTTTTCAAGGTATTGAATGGTGATGTGCGCCCTAACGATTGGTGAGGCAACATGCAGTATTCCCGATTTCACTCTCTATTTCCGCGTGGACAAAACGCACGGGGTCAATTCTTTGTTTGCGCTTCCGCGAACAATAAGGTAAAAAATCAAACGACCCTACTGGATGATAAAACATCCAGTGGGGCCTGACCATAACCACCTAATCAAGAGGTGACCCATGGCTACGACAATCCATTGTCGGGCGTCCCTCGCCCATCGCTCCCTGCCCGAATCGGTCGGGTTCCCTTTCCGTATTCCGAAATCGTTTGTCCGATCAGGCCCTCCATCGGCCTGTTCCAACCACCGTTTTCTCGCGCCCCAACACGGCGAACGACGGGCCTCAAGCCAACCGCTAACCGGCCGGTACGACTTTTTCCAGAACAATTCCTTGAGCAACGGGGTGGAATGATGACCGGAAGCCCGCCGTTTACGCAAGGCAACCCACACTATTGTGGCGATGCGGATCTGAACTGGCTCAACGAAGCACTGGACGACGACGGGCTCGATCTATCCGACTCCATCCGCGCTACGGTCAGCGAGATTACGAGGATTTTGCACCAACGCGGTCGTACACCCACGCCCGCGTTGGTGACGAAAGCACTCCAGCGTCTGGGATATGCGCCGCCCGAGGACGGTCCGCTCACCCGGTTGCTGATGATGAACTGGAAACGGACACTGGACGAGGTGGACGCGCTGGACCCGGAAGCCTTGCAAACCCATTTACGACAGGCCCCGATCCGGGAACATCCCTTGTGCTACTACGTGGCGGGGATGATCCATGCCTTGACGTTTACCCGCTGGTGGTTTGGACGGAGCGGTGCGGGCCAGCCGGGCGGACCACCGCTACGCCCCGATCACCATCCTCTCGTAACCGCTGGCCAACCCGCGAACGGATGCGCGCAGTTTACGAAAGAGTGACATATTATTATGGATGGGATAAATCAGCCTAAAACAATCAACAAGGGGAACCGCTAGCGCGTAGCTGAAAAATCAAAGACCCATAAATGCCAAAACCCGACGTATTTGAGAGATACATCGGGTTCGGGGTGTCCTTGGGGGGTTAGCAACAACTTTGCTAATTATAGCAACCACTTAACCCCTTACAAGCCCCCCATAGGTTTCTGTTGCCTTTTTTTAGGGTAAACAAGGGGTTTGCCATGCAACAATTTCTTCAGGGCGGGGTGGCCGTACCGCTCCCACCAGTTTTTCGTAACGCCGTTGAACCCTTGCCGCCAACGGTGGCCGCCATCGGTGAAATCCGGTTCACCGGTAATTTGATTCCACCGAGTTGGTATCAGCACCTGAAATTGCCCTCCGGCCATACCGATCTGGTGGGCTGCACCCTGCTGGCCGAGATCGTTTATCAGTACCGGCCACGGGTCGAGCGGGATACCCTCACCGGCGAGGTGCTCCGGTACGTCAAACGCTTTGCCCGCGATCAGTTCTGTGCGCCGCTGGCGTATTTCCAAGGGAAGTTCGCCTTCACCAAGGATCAGGTGCGTCAGGCATTGAAACGGCTGGAGAGTGCCGGACTGATCGTGCGCGAGTACCGCACCATCACCGTTGCCGGAAAAGCGATCCACGGCATGACCTTCGTCGAGCCGGTGCCGGCGGCCATTGCGGCTATCACCGTCCACGCTATTCCGTCTGCCCCCACCGATGCCTGGCCGGGCGCCATCGACGCCAACGGACGAACCCGCCACCGTTCGGAAGATACGGTTTCCAGCCCACGGCCCGTGGGTTCCCTACCGGGGGGGGTCGCACCAATACCGCTATACAAAGATCCCTCCGAAATACCTCAAAACACCCCAACAACAACCCCACCGACCGCCCCGGTGGAAACAAGCCGGGAGAGGCCCGAACCGGAACCGGACGAGGAAGGGAGTAGTAGGCCATTAAATAATGGATGCCTTAATATCGCATCATATAAAAATCAAGAACCAACCTTCGAAACCCCATCGGCTTTGCAATTCGACTTTTATCTCGCCCCCCTGGACGAAGCCGAACGGGAAGCATTCCGGCAACGACTGGCGCGTCTGGAAACACCCTTAGCGCAACGGGTCCTCGATGAGTACAACAGCGCCTTGGGACGCGGGACAAGCTTTCGCAACCGCTGGGGCTGGATCGAGTATTTGATCCGCAAAGCGCGACGCGGCGAGTTCATCCCCACCTCCGAATTAGCGGCCCAGCGGCTGAAGTTGCGGGAAACGGCTAGCCAAGCCCCCCCGGAGATCGCCCCCGAGCGGGTTCCTAGCGCCGTCTGGAGAACCCAGCGGGACACCCTGCAAAGCCAACTCCCGCATGGCGAATTTGGCATGTACGTGCTGCCCTTACGCGGTATTGAGGAAGGCGACCGCTTATGGCTGGAGGCCCCCAACAGCTACGTGGTGGATTGGGTCACCGCGCATTGGGCGCTGTTCGAGCAGGCCCTCAAGCCGCACACGGCGCAGGCCCTCGGGGTGCGGCTGGAAACCGGCTGAACGGAGCACCGCGCTCCCGGCGAGTTTTCGAGCATGGCCGACCGTTCAACCCCCGGTCCCCCAAGCGAACCGTGGATTACCCGGTGCTGGGAGCGGGATCGCCGATACTACACGGTGCGCCTGCAGCAGGATTTGTGGGGCGGCTGGGTGATTACCCTGGCGTGGGGACGGCGCGGTAGCGCCTTGGGGCGCGTGGTCGATCAACCGTGTGCGAACTACGCGGAAGGGCTGGCCTTGTTGGAGCAGATTGGCCGACGCCGGCGCCAGCAACTATTAGCGGTCAATGTCGCGGAACTGGAACGCGCCCTAGCGCGCTGGCGGGGAGCACTCGAACAGGTGCACCGATCAGGGCCACCGGATGCCGAGTCATTGGCGACCCATTGGGCCGGACTCCCACAGGCCAAGGACTCCCGACAGGCGGCCCAGCGGCGGGTGGACACGTTCCGGAGGGAGCGCAGCGACCGAAACCCTTTTGCGTCCGAGTTCAGCGCCGGGTTATATTTTTCTTTT
>JACKMZ010000019.1 GCA_024235135.1 Gammaproteobacteria bacterium
ACCCGGCTGCGACGACTTCATCCGCACTTGTCAGTCGACATCGTAGGCATGAGCACGCGCGGTGACAAAATTCTCGACAGTCCGCTGGCCAAGATCGGCGGCAAGGGACTGTTCGTCAAGGAACTGGAGGAAGGCATCTTGAGTGGAGTCGCCGATATCGCTGTTCATTCCATGAAAGATGTTCCCGTGGAATTACCCGATGGCCTGGATCTGCCGGTGATTCTGCTCCGTGAGGACCCGCGTGACGCCTTCGTGTCGCCCCGCTATGCTCATCCCGATCAACTGCCGCCCGGCGCGCGGGTCGGGACTTCGAGCCTGCGCCGCCAGTGTCAAATGGCGGCTCGCTATCCCCATCTGGATTTCTTCGCGCTGCGCGGCAATGTAAACACTCGGCTGGTCAAGTTGGATGCCGGCGAATACGAGGCGATCATCCTGGCGGCGGCGGGACTCAAGCGCCTCCATCAGGAAACCCGGATCAGTTGTTATCTGGAACCCGAGATCAGCCTACCGGCCATCGGTCAAGGTGCAATCGGCATCGAGTGCCGCCGTGACGACCCACGGGTGCTGCGCTATATTCAGGCGCTGGACGACGCCACCACCCATCGCTGTGTCGCCGCCGAGCGAGCCTTCAATGCTCGGCTGCAGGGGGGGTGTCAGGTGCCTATCGCCGGTCATGCCGTCTGGGATGGCGAACAATTATACTTGCGTGGCTTGGTCGGAGAACCGGATGGCAGTCGGGTGATCGTCGGAAACTGCCGCGGTCCGGCGGACAGTGCTCAGCAGTTGGGCGTGGCTTTGGCTGAGGATTTGTTAGCACGCGGGGCCGGCGAGATTCTTCAGCGTCTTGACGCTGCCCTTTCCTGACATCATGCCTTTACCGCCAACCTCCGCCTTGCCCCTGCACGGCATGGGGATTCTCGTCACCCGCCCCGCCCGGCAAGCGGATGGGCTCTGCCGACTGATCGGCGAGTTGGGCGGTCGTCCCTGGCGTTTTCCGGTGCTGGAAATCCTGCCGACCTCGGACCCGGCGCCGGCGTTGACCCTCATCGACCGGCTCGAAACCTACGATTTGGCGATTTTCATCAGCGCCAATGCCGTCTATTGGGGCTTGGAACTGATCCGAGGCCGCCGTTCGCTGGATGTGCCGCCGCGCCGCGTGGCCATCGGTCAAGCCACGGCGCGCGCCCTGGCCGAACAAGGCGCGCCAGCCCACGTGTTACCGCCGCATTTCACCAGCGAAGAGCTGTTGGCTCTACCGGAAATGCAGACAGTCGCCGGTCTTCGGATTATCATTTTCCGCGGTGAAGGCGGTCGCGATCTGCTGAAAGACACGTTGCTGCACCGTGGCGCGCAGGTCGAATACGCCGAAGTCTATCGCCGCGTCAGACCCGCCGCGCAACCGACCGCACTCCTGCGGGATTGGCGGCAGGGCGGAATTCATGCCGTTATCGTGACCAGCAATGAAAGCCTGGAAAATCTCTATACGCTCATCGGTACGGCCGGAAGACACCGTTTGCTCGATACCAATCTGATCGTGCTCAGCCCCCGCACCCAACGCCTGGCTCGCGAGCTTGGTTTCAGGCGGTTACCCCGGTTGGCGGAAGCGGCAAGCGACGAGGCCATCGTCCAGGCGCTGTTGAGAATGGCGTCGGACTCGATTCAAACCACTTGTGGGGACCCGCTATGACGGATAATGACAAAGACCTTCCAAACGCACCGGCGGCCGAGGATGTACAACCGGCCACCGAGGCTCCAGCCGAAGTTCCAGCGCAAGACAAGCCCGCCCCGTCCGGAGGCGGTGGCAAACTATCCGGCCTGGCCTTGGTGCTTGCGCTGGCGGCCGCCGGCGCTAGCGCCTATTTGGGATACGCCTGGAATCAGGACAAACAGTTACAGGAAGCGCGCCTGAAAAAGGCCTTCAATGAAGTGGTGACCGAAAGAGCCAGCGAGTTCAGCGAGATGCAGAGCCGGTTGCAGAACCAGCAGAGCAAATCGGACGAACTGGCCGGGTTAACCCAGGCCCTGCAGGGACAGGACGAAATCCAGCAGAAGGACGCCCAGAGCCTACGCAATGGCATTACCGGTCTGCAAAGCGAAATCAAGAGTCTGCAAGGCGATATCACGACGCTGAAAGGCGAAGTCGAAATCCATAAAGGCGGCGTGGAGATTCAAAAGACCGATACGCAAAATCTGATCGCGCACGTGCGCACGTTGCAGGCCGATATCAAGAACCTCCAAGGGGGCTTGCAGGAGGTCAAGACCGGGTTGGAAACCCAGAAGGGCGATACCGATATCGGTAAAAGCACATTGCAATCGCTGCAGGATCAGACCCAGGCGCTGACCGGCAATCTGCAGGCCCTGCAGGATAGCTTAAACACCTCGGTTGGCGAGCGTCAGAAGAGTCTCGCCGAACTCGACAACCGCATTCAGAATCTGCAACTGGCGCAACGCAATTTGTTGACCACGCTCGACAATGTCAAGGCGGTGGCCTCGCATGGCGGGGACGTGAACGCCTTTAGCCTGTCCGAGACCGAATACCTGCTGCGGCTGGCCGATGACAAACTGAAACTGCAAAGTGACGTCGTCAGCGCCGCGAACGCATTGCGGGTGGCGAAGGCGCGACTGGCGACCGTCGACGAGAGCATCTTCAGCGGCGTGACGACCCTGCTCGACGAGAACCTGGCGGCCCTCAAGGGCGCCCAGTTGAGTCTGCCCGACCGTTCGGCCTTGGCGCACAAGATCTTCGAGATGGAACAACGCCTGTTCAAGTTACCCTTGCGCACCGACGTACAGATTGCCGAGCTCAAAAAGAAAGTCCGGCCCCATCTCGATGCGCCGGCCCAAACCGGTGCGGAAGAAAAGTGGTGGGATCAAGTAGGCAGCCTGGCCTGGGAGCAATTCAAGGACGTCGTGACAATACGTCGGGAACGCAGCAGTGGTCCGCCGTTGATGGCCGTCGAGGATGAGTTTTTTCTCTATCAGAACCTGCGCTTAGAACTGGAAGGCATGCGTATCGCCTTACTGGCTGGCGATGCGTCCAGTTTCAACGATGCCTCGGCTATCGCCGTGGATTGGCTGAAAACCTATTTCGATACCGATAACGAGCAGGTGAAAGCGTTTCTAGGCGATCTGCAAACCTTGGGAACCGTGAACCTCAACCCGTATATTCCGGATATTTCCAATACCTTACGGGCCTTCGACGAAGTGATGGAACGCCGCCAGCCGGTGCTTTCCACCAACGCCGCCAACGCGGGGACCAGCGGCGCAGCCGGGGAGACGGCGCAATGAGACTGTTCCTCACGCTTCTCCTAGCGATCATTCTCACGCTGTTCATGGCAGCGGGGTTGGCTTTGCTATTGCGGCATGATCCCGGCTATGTGTTACTCAGCATCGATCAGTGGACCCTGGAAACCAGCGTCGCGGTGCTGGTCTTGTTTCTGATCGTGGCTTTCGTCGCCCTTTACGTGCTGCTGCGCGTGTTGATCGGTTTGCTGCAAGCGCCCCGCAAAGCCCTGCAGGCCAACCGCCGCCGGCAAGTGTCCCGTTCCGCCCGGCTGTTGAATCGCGGCTATAAGGAACTGGTGGAAGGCCGTTGGAAAAAAGCCGAAATCACCTTGCTCAAAGGGGCCGAGCACAGCGCCACGCCCTCGCTGCATTACCTCGGGGCCGCCCGCGCGGCACAGCATCTGAAAGAGATCTGGCGGCGCGACAGTTATCTGCGCAAGGCGGAGGATGCGTCCGGACCGGATGTACTGGCCAACCGTCTGATGCGTGCGGAACTGTTGTTGGAATACCAGGAACCGGCGAATGCCCGCGATGTGTTGTTGCCCCTGCGCAAAGGCGACCAAGTCCATCAACCGCGACTTCTGGAATTGTTGGCGCGTTGCCATCAGAGCCTGGGCGAATGGGACAAGCTGCGTGAGTTGTTGCCCATGCTGAAGAAATACGGGGTCATGGGAGACAGCGCCCTCACCGAATTGATGACGAAGTCCTATGCGGACCTGCTGACCCATGTCGCCCATACCGGCACGGTGAGCGATTTACAGGCCCTGTGGAACGAAATGCCCGCCACGCTGCACGCCGACGAGGGATTGCTGCTGAGTTATGCCGGCCATTTGCAGTATCTCAACGCGGCCGACGAGGCCGAAACTCTGTTACGCACCGCGCTGAATAAGAACTGGAGCGATAAGTTGGTGGTCGGCTACGGGGAGATCAGCCGCGGTAATCGCGCGGCCCGCCTCGCGGTCGCCGAAGGCTGGTTGAACGACCGCCCGCAGGATGGTTATCTGTTGTTGACCTGTGGGCGCTTGGCCCGGCGCAATCGGCAGATGGATAAAGCCCGCGGCTACCTGGAGCATAGCCTCAAGATGCTGGTCACGCCGGACGCCTACCAGGAACTGGGCGAGGTCATGGACGAGGCCGGCGATAAGGAAGGCGCACGGCAATGCTATCGCGCGGCCCTCAATCTGTTGACAGGGCGGATGACGGACAAGGAAGGCGTCGCCGAGCTGGCGGGAGAGGGGCCAGACAAGCTACCCGGAGCCGGACAACCCTCGTTGACCAAGGAAGACCCGCCTCAACCCTCGTTGACCCAAAACCCGGAACCCTCGGAATCCTGAGCCGGAACTAACCGCCCCTGACTCGATCGACTTCGGTCAGGGGCGCGGGTCATCAAGGATAGGTTTGGCCTTGCCCAGCCGCCGGGCTGTCGGCGGAGAAATCGAACGCATCGTAATACAGATACTCCTCCGGCAAACCCTGCTCAGCAAAGCGTTTTTTGGCCGCTATTATCATGGCTGGCGGACCGCTCATATAGACCTCGAAGGGGCTCAGGTCCGGATAATCGTCCAATACCGCCTCATGCACCCAACCGATGCGACCGTCCCATTGGTCTTCCGGTTGCGGGTCCGACAACACCGGCGTATAGAGGAAGTGGGGATATTTCTCCAGCCAAGCTTCCGGCAGTTCATGCAGATAGAGATCCTGCCGCGCCCGTGCCCCCCAATAGAGATGGATAGGCCGGCCGATCCCCACATGGAAAGCATGTTCGACCATGCCCTTGAGCGGGGCGAATCCCGTACCCCCACCGATCATGATAATCGGCCGTTGTGAATCCTCGCGCAGGAAAAACGTACCCAAGGGGCCTTGGAAGCGAAGAATCGCGCGTTCCCGCATGTCCTCGAAAACGTAACGGGTAAACTCGCCGCCTTCGACCCGCCGCACATGAATTTCCAGGTATTCGTCCGCGTGAGGGGCATTGGCCAGGGAAAAATCGCGGCGGCGGCCATCGCGCAGCAGGATAGCGATGTACTGCCCGGCCAGGAACTGCAGGCGCTCGGTCGCCGGCAGCTTGAGATACAGACGCATGACATCCGGGGCGAGCTTATGCATACCCACCACCCGGCAGGGCAAGGTTTTCACTTGAAGGTCGCGTACCGCGTCGATTTCCCGCGCTTCCAACACCAGATCGCTCATCGGTCGGGCCTGACACGGCAGTACTCTTCCAGCCGCCAAATCCTGGGCGCTGAGGGCGCTCGGCTGCCCTTCGGGATAAGCCACTTCTCCCGCCACCAGCTTGGCCATGCACGTGCCGCATGTGCCGCTGCGGCAACCATACGGCAAGGCGCAACCCTCCTCGCGCAGCGCCGCATCCAGGACAGCTTCGCTGGCTTCCATCCAGAAGACGCGCCCACTGGGGTTGATAGTGATTTTATAGGACATAGCAAATTCCGGTTGTACTGAATCAGCCTATCGAGTGATGGCAACTTTTCAGAAACAGCCTGGCGCCCTGAGTTCGAGCCTTGCAGAGCGCCAAGCCGTGGCAGGATCGCGAACTCACAGGCCCAGTTGCGGCCACAGTTCATCGACCCGCGCTTTCACGGATGCCGTCATGGCAATGGGCTGGCCCCAATGGCGCTGGGTTTCTCCCGGCCATTTATGGGTCGCGTCGAAACCGACCTTGGAGCCCAACCCCGAAACCGGAGAGGCGAAATCCAGGTAATCGATCGGGGTATTCTCGATCATCACCAAATCCCGCTGCGGATCGACACGGGTGGTGATCGCCCAAATCACGTCTTTCCAGTCCCGCACATCGATATCGTCATCCACCACGATAACGAATTTGGTGTACATGAACTGCCGTAGGAATGACCAGACTCCGAACATGACCCGCTTGGCATGCCCCGGATATTGTTTCTTGAGACTGACGATGGCCAGCCGGTAGGAGCATCCCTCCGGAGGCAAATAAAAATCCGCGATTTCCGGAAACTGTTTTTGCAGAATGGGTACAAAAACCTCGTTCAAGGCCACCCCCAGCACGGCGGGCTCGTCCGGCGGACGGCCGGTATAGGTGCTGTGATAAATGGGTTGGTTACGATGGGTCATCCGCTCGACCGTAAATACCGGAAACGATTCAATCTCATTGTAGTAGCCGGTATGATCGCCGAAGGGTCCCTCGGGCGCCATTTCCCCCGGCGTAATATGGCCTTCCAACACGATTTCCGCACTGGCCGGCACCTGCAGATCACTGCCCAGACAAGCGGCTAATTCCGTGCGCGCGCCGCGCAGCAAACCCGCGAAAGCATATTCGGACAAAGAATCCGGCACGGGCGTGACCGCCCCGAGAATGGTGGCGGGATCGGCGCCCAAGGCAACGGCAACCGGAAACGGTTCACCGGGCCGGGCCTGTTGCCAATCGCGGAAATCCAGCGCCCCGCCGCGGTGGGACAACCAACGCATGATCAGCTTATTGCGGCCGATCACCTGTTGCCGGTAAATGCCCAGATTCTGGCGTGACTTGTGGGGTCCACGGGTGATGACCAGGCCCCAAGTGATGAGCGGTCCCGCGTCTCCCGGCCAGCAGGTCTGTATCGGCAGGCGGGCCAGATCGACCGCCTCGCCATCCAGCACCTGTTCCTGGCAAGGCGGATAGGCTATCCGTTTGGGGGCCATGTCCAGCACTTTCTTGAAGATCGGCAATTTCTGCCAGGCGTCTTTCATGCCGTGTGGCGGGTCCGGCTCCTTGAGGAAAGCCAACAATCTGCCGACCTCGCGCAAGGCGTTCACGTCGTCCTCCCCCATACCCAACGCCACGCGCCGGGGGGTACCGAACAGGTTCCCCAGCACCGGGATGTCATGGCCGGTCGGCCGTTCGAACAATAGCGCGGGTCCACCGGCACGCAGGGTACGGTCGCAGATTTCCGTCATTTCCAAATAGGGATCGACCGGAACCGCGATGCGCTTGAGCTCACCGGCCTGTTCCAGTTGGGCCAGAAAATCACGCAAATCTCGGTATTTCATCGGGCTATGACAGCTTGGCAAACGCCAAACAATTGCTTGGGTACGGGCTCTCGACTAGTATCATAGCGTTAAGCCCGCTGGGGCGGAGCAGTCTAACATCATAAGCGAGGAGAAAAAATGAAAAGACGTGACTTCATCAAGACGGCGGGAGCCGGCGCGGCGGTCAGCGCAGCCGCTGCAATGACGCCCGCCATCGCCCAGGAAACCCACAAATGGAAAATGGTGACCACCTGGCCCAAGAACTTCCCAGGGCTGGGAACGGGAGCCGAATTTCTGGCCCAGTTGGTGCAGGAAATGAGCGGCGGCCGCATTGAAGTCAAGGTCTACGGGGCGGGAGAGTTGGTGCCGGCATTCGAGATCTTCGATGCCGTGTCTCGTGGCACCGCGGAAATGGGGCATGGGGCATCCTACTACTGGAAGGGCAAATCCGAAGCCGCCCAGTTTTTTTCGGCCGTGCCGTTCGGTTTTACCGCGCAAGAAATGAACTCCTGGCTGTACCACGGTGGCGGTATGGAACTGTGGAAGGAAGTTTACGATCCCTTCGGTCTGGTGCCCACTGCCGCGGGCAACACCGGCGTGCAGATGGCCGGTTGGTTTAATCGGGAAATCAAATCCGTCGCGGATCTCCAGGGACTGAAAATGCGCATTCCCGGTCTGGGTGGCGAGGTCTTGCAGCGCGCCGGCGGCACCCCGGTTAATTTGCCGGGTGGGGAAATCTTCACGTCCCTGCAATCCGGCGCCATCGACGCCACCGAGTGGGTCGGTCCTTACAACGATCTCGCCTTCGGTCTCTATAAGGTGGCCAAGTACTATTACTATCCGGGCTGGCACGAACCCGGCACCACCCTGGAATGCTTCATTAACAAGAAAGCCCTGGAGGCGTTGCCCGCCGATTTGCAGTCCATCGTGCTCAATGCCTGCCGGGTCGCAAACCAGGACATGCTGGCCGATTTCACTTCGCAGAATAACAAAGCCCTGCAAACGCTGGTAAACGACCACAAGGTCGATTTACGTAAGCTACCCGACGAGGTCCTGGCCAAGCTCAAGGAACTCTCCGAACAGGTTGTGGCCGAAGTGGCTGAAAAGGATGCCGTGTCCAAGAAAGTCTACGAATCCTTCAAGCAATTTCTTGGACAAGCCGTCGCTTGGCATAATGTTTCCGAGCGTGCTTACCTCAATGCCCGCATCGGCGCTGATTGCTAGACCCCTGGTCTGACCGGTGGAATACCGCCCGGGTATTCCACCGACCCGCTGTTTTCATACCATACGTTTTCAATCCCCATTCGCCCAGCGTCTCAAATCGCTGTCACGGCGCCAGGAACGGCCAACCGCTGGAGTTTACCCATGAGTATTACCAAAGAAATCAAAGTCCCCGACATCGGTGATTTCAAGAACGTCGACGTGATAGAAGTGATGGTGTCACCCGGTGCCGTCATTCGCGCTGAAGACCCCCTGATTACCCTGGAGAGCGATAAGGCGAGCATGGAAGTGCCCTCTCCAGAAGCCGGCGTCGTTAAGGAGGTCAGGATCAAGCCAGGGGACAAGGTTTCCGAGGGCGACGTCATCTTATTGCTGGAAGCGGCGGAAGGGCAGCAGGCGGCGGCGCCGACCGGTGATAAGCCGGCTCCCGCGACCGCTGCGCCCGCCCCTGCGCCTAGCGCGGAAAGTTACGGCGGCAACGCCGACCTGCAGGCCGAAGTGCTGGTTCTGGGATCGGGACCCGGTGGCTACAGCGCGGCTTTCCGCGCCGCCGACCTGGGCAAGAAGACCGTTTTGGTGGAACGTTATCCCACGTTGGGCGGTGTGTGCCTGAACGTCGGTTGTATTCCCTCCAAGGCCCTGCTACATGCCGCGAAGATCATCGATGAAACCGAGGATTTCGCCAGCCACGGCCTGAAGTTCATCCGCCCGGAAATCGATTTGGATGCGCTGCGAAAATGGAAGGGCAGCGTGGTGAGCAAGCTTACGGGGGGGCTCAACGGACTGGCCAAACAGCGCAAAGTGCAAGTCGTGCAAGGCGTGGGGGAGTTTCTCGACCCGCATCATCTGGCGGTTACCGCGGCCGACGGCAAACGCACCGTCGTATACTTCGAGCAGGCGATCATCGCGGCCGGTTCCGAGTCGGTCAAACTGCCGTTCGTGCCGGCGGACGATCCCCGTGTCGTGGATTCCACCGGCGCCTTGGAACTGCGCTTCATCCCCAAGCGGATGCTGGTGATTGGCGGCGGCATCATCGGTCTGGAAATGGCGACGGTCTATTCCTCGCTGGGCGCCAAGATCACCGTGGTGGAAATGTTCGATGGCCTGATGATGGGCGCCGATCGGGACATCGTGCGGCCTTTTCAGAAACGTGTCGAAAAGCGTTATGAAAAGATTCTGCTGAGCACCAAGGTCACCCAGGTGGAAGCCCTGGAAGACGGTTTGAAAGTGACCTTCGAGGGGGATAAGGCCCCCGAACCCCAGATTTACGACATGATTCTGGTCGCCGTGGGACGGACTCCCAATGGCAAGCGTATCGGCGCCGAGAAAGCCGGCGTGGCCGTCGATAATCGCGGATTTATCGCCGTGGATAAGCAAATGCGTACCAACGTGTCGCATATCTTCGCCATCGGCGACATCGTCGGTCAGCCTATGCTTGCCCACAAGGCGGTGCACGAGGGCCACGTGGCGGCGGAAGTGTGCGCCGGCATGAAAAGCTTTTTCGATGCCCGTGTGATTCCCTCCGTGGCCTATACCGATCCCGAAGTCGCCTGGGTGGGGATGACCGAAATCGAAGCCAAGGCGCAAGGGATCAAGTACGGCAAGGGCGTGTTTCCCTGGGCAGCCAGCGGGCGCTCGCTGGCCTTGGGGCGCGATGAGGGCATGACCAAGCTGATCTTTGACGAGGAAAGCGACCGGGTCATCGGCGTGGGCATCGTAGGACCCGGCGCCGGGGACTTGATCGCCGAGGGCACGCTCGCCATCGAAATGGGTTGCGATGCGGCGGATATCGGACTGACCATTCATCCGCATCCGACGCTGTCGGAATCCATCGGGATGGCGGCGGAGGCTTTCGAGGGCACGATCACTGATCTGTATGTGCCCAAGAAGAAAAAGCCGGCCTAAGCGGGCATCCCGCCGGCTGATCGCAAATTCAGGCCCGTACGCGGCGGCTGACGCCGCGTAGCAAAAAAACACTGGAAATCATGGACATCATGGCATCGCTCTTCTAATCTCATGAGGGTGGTTTCCAGTTACATTAATCGCATCCCGCCTTAGCTGGATATCACATTACGCGAGATCAGGAGTTATGCGGATGGCTTGATGACCCATTAGTACCCAAAGAGTCACTGTTGCGGCACACAGTGGGATTTTCAGAATCATTGACACCCTGGAATTCTCATCGGCGTAACTCCTACAAGCATTCAAACTTTCAGCTTTGGGAGATTCCAATGACTCCTTGGAACTTTGGCTTCATTGTCATCTTATTGCTCGTCCTTCATCCCTCGGCCGGATACGCACAGAGCCCTTCCGATCGACTGTTGATCGTCGGTTCGTCCACCGTCTATCCATTGGCGGAGGAAGTGTCCAAACAATACAGTGCGAAAACCGGCCGGACCCTTCCCGACCTCGAATCCACGGGTACCGGTGGCGGCCTGAAACTGTTTTGTGCCGGCGTGGGCGTGGATACACCCAGTATCGTCAATGCTTCACGCCGCATCAAAAGCTCCGAGGTCGAAACCTGTGCGAACAACCAGGTCAATGACATCGTCGAAGTCACCGTTGGGTACGACGCCATTGTGGCGATCAGTGCCAGTACGGTCGAACCACTCCACCTGACGCGCAAGGAATTATTTCTGGCATTGGCCAAGGAGGTGCCGAATCCGCAAGGGGATTCGCAATTGGCGCCCAATCCCTACAAGACTTGGAATGAAATCAATCCCGCATTGCCCGCGCGCAAGATCAATGTCTGGGGACCGGATGAGTCGCATGGCACCTACGAGCTGATCGTGAGCAACATCATGCAAGCCGGTTGCGAAGAATTAGCGCCTATCAAGGCCCTGAAATCGACCAACCCCGAAGCATTTAAGACGGCCTGCGAGACATTCAGGGACGATGGCGTTTTCACGGAGGATCACGACTACGCGAAAATCCTGGCGGCCGTGAAAAACGATCCCGGAACGGTCGGCATCGTGGGTTATCTCTTCTTGAGCCAGGACAGAGGGTTGCAAGGTGCGGATATCGACGGCATAACCCCGACTTTTGGCAGTATTGCCTACAATAAATATCCTTTGACCCGCCCCTTGCGCTTTTACCTGAAAAAAGCCCATGTCGACCGGGTTCCCGGCCTTCGCGAATACGTCGAGGAATTCACTTCCGAGGCAGCTTGGGGGACCAACCGGGGGTATTTGGTTAAATTCGGGATGATCCCGATGCCGCTCAGTGAACGTCGCAAGTCGAAGGCCAACGTCGAGGAATTGACGCCTTTGTCGTTATGACAGCCGCGCTGTTACAAACCAGTAAAATGCCCACCATGACCCGACGTGGGTCTGTTCGATTGCAACTCCCGGCCAATCACGGGAAGGCCACGATGCGACGGCAAAATGAAAGAGCGTCTTGCGACAGGGCGCCGACATCTCTGTTTCAATACCGGCCGCATCGTAATATGTCTTGAAATCCATTATTCATCGTCGCTTTCCCGTTTTCCGATGGGGCAGCGAAACCCTATAACAGGTTACAGGCCGTTTCCAGGACGTCGACACAGTCGACATGACGATAGGGATTATGGATAGTCGGCAGCCAGCACCACTGGCCGACTGGTAAACGAAATCGCCGGGTGTGGATCGATCCCACACCCGGTTTTATCTCATCGATCGGTTACAAGCTATCGGGCATGGTTTTGCCTTCTTTCCAGGCTTGCAACAACTTGTCGTAATCCACCGTATGGCCGCGCGGTTTCTCGTTCTCCAGTTTGGGCTTGGGCGCACCGGGTTGTTTAAGCCAATATTCCGCGTCGCGCAGTTCGTTCAACTTGGGACCGCACTCCCCTTGCACACCGGCCCGCTCCAGACGCGCCATCACCTTGTCCATTTCCACGGCCAGTTTGTCCATGGCCTGCTGTTCGGTTGCTTCACCGGATACCACTTCGCCGATATTCTGCCACCACAATTGCGCCAGTTTCGGATAATCGGGCACGTTGGTGCCGGTCGGGGTCCAGGCCACCCGCGCCGGACTGCGGTAGAACTCCACCAATCCGCCCAGCTTGGGCGCCCGCTCGGTGAACGATGCGTCGTTGATGTCGCTTTCGCGTATGGGTGTCAGACCCACATGCGCCTTTTTCAGGGACGTGGTCTTGGCCACCGTGAACTGAGCATATAACCAAGCCGCCTTGCGCCGCTCCAACGGGGTGGATTTGAAGAGCGTCCAGGAACCGGCATCCTGATAACCCAACTTCATGCCCTCCTCCCAATACGGGCCGTGTGGACTGGGGGCCATACGCCATTTCGGCAACCCTTTGTCATCCACCACCGGTATGCCGTCTTTGGTCATATCCGCGGTAAACGCCGTATACCAGAAAATCTGCTGGGCGATATGGCCTTGCGCCGGCACCGGTCCTGCTTCGTAGAAAGTCATGCCCAGTGAACCAGGTGGAGCGTATTTACTGACCCATTCCTTATACTTGCGGATGGCGTAGATGGCGGCCGGGCCATTCACCGCGCCACCGCGGCGTATATCGGAACCCGCCGGGTTGCAACCTTCGACGCGGATGCCCCATTCGTCGACCGGCTTACCGTTGGGCAGACCCTTATCGCCCACGCCGGCCATGGACAACCAGGCGTCGGTCATGCGCCAGCCCAGATCGGGGCTTTTCTTGCCGTAATCCATATGCCCATAGATGCGTTGGCCGTCGATCTCCTTGACTTGTTCCGTGAAAAACTCGGCGATATCCTCGTAGGCGGACCAGTCCACCGGCACACCGAGATCGTAGCCATAGCTTTCCTTGAATTTTTTCTTCAGGTCGTCACGCGTGAACCAGTCGTAGCGGAACCAGTACAGGTTGGCGAACTGCTGGTCAGGCAGTTGATACAGCTTGCCATCCGGTCCGGTGGTAAAGCTTTTGCCGATGAAATCGTCCACGTCCAGAGTGGGTAGCGTGACATCCTTGCCTTCGCCCACCATCCAATCGCTGAGCGGAACCACCAGACCATAACGGAAATGGGTGCCGATCAGATCGGAATCGTTGATATAGGCATCGTAGACGTTTTCACCGGATTGCATCTGCGTCTGCAGTTTTTCGATGACATCGCCTTCCTGAATCAGATCGTGGGTGATATTGATGCCGGTGATTTCCGAGAAAGCCTTGGCCAGCACCTTGGATTCGTATTCATGAGTGGTGATGGTTTCGGAAACGACCTTGATATCCATTCCGCGAAATGGCTTGGCTGCTTCGATAAACCATTTCATCTCCTCCAGTTGTTGTTCCTTGGTCAGTGTGGACGGTTGAAATTCCTCGTCTATCCATTTCTGCGCCGTCGCCAGTCGCTGGGCGTCGTCCTGCGCAAGCGCCGCCACCCCAGTCAGACCCAACAGGCCAGCGGCTACGGTCAAGCTGAGCGCCTTGCGGCGCCAGTGCCACGCTCTTGCCATGGGAATTGCCTCCTCGTCATGTTTTGTTGCCACGATTGCCTCCTGCGCAAGGCCCTGATTGGGCCGACCGGGAAACATCCGGGTCCCCGGCTGCGGGTCCTTACCCGTATCCGTTGCTTATCTTTATCTGTCTCGGACGCCGGGGCGGATCAGCCCCAGCGCATCAGCACGATGATCCATAACAACGAGATCGCGCTCGCCCACCACAGGTTGTAGTCGGTCAGCCCCAGCCAGGCCAAATGAATGTAGGCGCTGGTCAACAAACCGATGAACAGGCGATCGCCTCGTGTCGTGGCGATCGGCAGAAATCCGCGCCGTTCGAGAGTGGGCGACGCCACCTGCCAAATGGTCATGCCGATCAGCATCAACACCACCGCGGAAAAGAACAGCGCCGTCGGAACCGTCCAAGCCATCCATTCCATCGTCTGATCCTCCTCTCAAACCCGGCCCAGGGCGAAACCTTTGGTCATGTAGTTACGGACGAAATAAACCACCAGCGCACCGGGCACGATGGTGAGAATGCCCGCCGCCGCCAGCAGCCCCCAATCCAGACCGGCGGCGCTCTGGGTGCGCGTCATGATCGCCGCGATGGGTTTGGCGCTAGTGGTGGTCAGGGTCCGCGCCAACAACAACTCCACCCAGGAGAACATGAAGCAGAAGAAGGCGGTCACCCCGATTCCGGCCCGGATCAGCGGAATGAACACCGTCAGGAAAAAGCGCGGGAAGCTGTAGCCGTCCAGATAGGCCGTTTCGTCGATCTCGCGCGGAATGCCCGACATGAAGCCTTCCAAAATCCACACCGCCAGCGGCACATTGAACAAGCAGTGGGCGATGGCCACGGCGATATGCGTATCGATCAGTCCGAAGGTGGAATACAGTTGGAAGAACGGCAGCAGAAATACCGCTGGCGGGGCCATGCGGTTGGTCAACAGCCAGAAGAACATGTGTTTGTCGCCGATAAAGCTGTAGCGCGAAAACGCATAGGCCGCCGGTAGGGCGGCCAACAACGAAATCACGGTGTTCATCGACACGTAGATGATGGAGTTGATATAGCCGCTGTACCAGGATTGATCAGTAAAGATCTTGGTGTAGTTGGCCAAGGTGATGTCCCGTGGCCACAGCGAGAACCCGCCGAGTATGGACTCGGTGGTCTGCAGCGACATGACGAACATCCAGTACAGCGGTAACAGCAGGAAAGTGAAATAAATGATCAGACCGAGGCGGCGCTTGCTCATGATCGCGGTTCCTTATTGGCTGATGTGCGTGATCGCGGTATAGAACAACCAACTGAACAGCAGCACGATCAGGAAGTAGATGAGGGAAAAGGCCGCCGCCGGTCCCAGATCGAATTGGCCGATGGCCATTTTGGTGAGGAACTGCGATAGAAAGGTGGTGGAGTTACCGGGACCGCCACCGGTCAGCACGAAAGGTTCGGCGTAGATCAGAAAACTGTCCATGAAGCGCAGCAAGACGGCGATCGTCAACACCTCGCGCATCTTGGGCAACTGAATGTAGCGGAACACGGCCCACTTCGAGGCTCCGTCGATGCTCGCCGCCTGGTAATAGGCATCGGGAATGGCGCGCAGACCAGCGTAGCAGAGCAGCACGACCAACGGCGTCCAATGCCATACGTCCATGATCAACACGGTGATCCAGGCGTCGAAGGCGTTCGACGTGAAGTTGTAGTCGATGCTTAGCAAATCGTTGATGGTCTTGCCGGCCAGTCCGATGTCGGGACGGGCGAACACGATCCAGATGAAGCCGATGACATTCCAGGGAATCAGCAACGGCAGGGCCAAAATAATCAGGAACAACGACACGCTCCAGCCACGCGTCGGCAGAGCCAGGGCGATCAGAATGCCGAGTGGAATCTCAATCAGCAGCACCAACGCCGAAAACAACAGTTGCCGCCACAGCGCGTCGTGCAGTCGCTCATCGAGCAACACCTCCTTGAACCATTCGGTGCCGATGAACACGCGTTGGCCGGGGCCGAAAATATCCTGCACCGAATAGTTAACCACCGTCATCAGGGGGATGATGGCGCTGAACGCAACGATCACGAAAACCGGGATCACCAGCAGCCAGGCTTTGTTGTTCTGTATTTTGTTCATGATCCGCCTCCTTAGCCGACCAGCACGCCATTCGCGTAAAGCCGGGTCATCTCCGCCGTGAACCCGAGATGAGCCTGTTCGGCCGGCAGATCCTGATCCTCCGCCACCTTGACATTGAGCAGATGCTCACCCAGCCGCACGCCGACGATCTTGAAGTTGCCCAGATCCCGTACGGACGCGATCTTCACCGCGAGGGTCCCGTCGCCGGCTTCGTTACGCAGGCGCAGGAATTCCGGCCGCACGCCGATTTCCATACGCCCGCCACGCTGCCGGGCCCGCTCAGCCAGGCCGGGGAGCAGGGCGATGCGTTCGCCACTGGTCACGGCATGGGCGCCATCGAGCTCGCAGGCCAGGAAATTCATGCCGGGACTGCCGATAAAGTGCCCGATGAAGGTATGCGCGGGACGCTCGAACAATTCCTGGGGTGTACCGAGCTGCAACACCTCGCCATCGTTCATCACCACCACTTTGTCGGCGAAGGTCAGGGCCTCGTTCTGGTCGTGGGTGACGTAAACCAGGGTCAGCTTGTATTGCTCGTGAATCTGCTTGAGCTTGCGGCGTAACAGCCACTTTAGATGGGGATCGATGACGGTCAGGGGTTCGTCGAAAAGAATCGCCGTCACATCGCTGCGCACCAATCCCCGCCCCAGGGAAATCGTCTGCTTGGCGTCGGCGGTCAGATTTTGGGCGCGCTTGTGCAGGACCGGGGTCAGCTCCAACATCTCCGCCACTTCGTTCACCCGCGCGCTCACCTGCTCGCGGCCAAAACCCCGGTTACGCAACGGGAACGCCAGGTTCTCGAAAACCGTCATGGTGTCGTAGATCACCGGGAACTGGAACACCTGAGCGATATTGCGCTCTTTGGTCGGCAGATCGGTCACGTCGCGCCGGTCGAACAATACCCGCCCTTCGCTCGGCCGCAACAACCCGGATATGACATTGAGCAACGTCGACTTGCCGCAGCCGCTGGGACCGAGCAGGGCGTAGGCGCCGCCGTCTTCCCAGACATGATCCATGGGTTTGAGCGCGTAATCGGCGGGCTTGCTCGGATGGGGCCGATAAGCGTGGGCGATTTTCTGCAGATCAATGCGCGCCATGACGAGTCTCCGGTTCCGGCGGGGTCGCGGCCAGGCGTCGTTCGCTGCGCGGCGCGGCCACCAGCCGATCCGCCTCGTCGTACACGAACAGATGGCGGGGATGGACATAGATCTGAATCTCCTTGCCCAATCCCAGGGAATGCACGCCCTCTTCCTGCACCACCCAATAAGTGCCGTCGTGGTGGGTGATATGAATAAAGGTTTCCGAGCCGTTGACCTCGGCCAGTTGCGTCACGGCGTTGATGGCCACGTCCTCGGCGCTGCCGGGCGCGATGAACAAATGGTTGGCGCGCACGCCGAAGCGGTAGCGGCCCGGCGCCAGGTCCGTCAGGTGGCCGGCCAAGGGCAGACCGATCTGTTCGCCCAGCCAGGCCATGCCGTCCTCGACTTTGCCGAGCACGGTGTTCATGGGCGGATCGCTGAAAATCTGGCCGGCCCGCACCGTGGCCGGCCGATGATAGACCTCCAGGGTGGGGCCATGCTGCAATACCCGTCCGGCGTCCAGTACGGTGCTGGCGCCGCCCAGCAATAACGCTTCCAGTGGCTCGGTGGTGGCGTACACCACCACCGCCTGACGGCGCTGGAAAATCTCCCGCATCTCGGCGCGCAATTCCTCGCGCAGCTTGTAATCGAGATTGACCAGGGGTTCGTCGAACAGCAGCAGGCTGGCATCCTTGATCAGGGCGCGGGCCATGGCCGTGCGCTGCTGCTGACCGCCGGACAACTCGCCAGGCAGTCGTTCGAGATACGGTTCCAGATGCAGCAACGCCGCCATTTCCCGGACCCGCCGTTCGATCTCGGCCTTGGCGAGACCAGCCAGCCGAAGCGGCGAGGCGAGATTGTCGTAAACCGTAAACGAGGGATAATTGATGAACTGCTGATACACCATGGCGACGCTGCGTTTTTGGATAGGCATGTCGGTGACCTCCCGCCCATCCATCAGAATCCGCCCGCTGCTCGGCTTGTCCAAGCCGGCCATGAGCCGCATCAAAGAGGTCTTGCCCGCCAGCGTCGGTCCAATCAACACATTGAGGCCGGGTTTCAACTCCAGGTCGAGTGGATACAGATGCTGGGCTCCACCCACCTTTTTGGAGACCTGGTCGAGTTTGAGCGTCATCGCCCGCTCCCCGGCCGATCCGTGATTCCCGCGACTCGCTTCATGAATCCATCCTCCCATTGTCCATGGCGATATGGACGGCCACTTTGGCGGCGGCCAGCTTCGCCTGCATTTCCGGGGTCGGTTGTCGATCCGTGAACAAAGCGTCGAGTTGCGAGACGTGACCGACCCGCACCATGGCGTTGCGGCTGAATTTGCTGTGATCGGCCGCCAGGAAGACCTGCCGGGAATTGGCGACGATGGCCTGGGTGACGCGCACTTCGCGGTAGTCGAAATCCAGCAACGCGCCGCTGGAATCGATGGCGCTGATACCAATGATGGCGAAATCCAGCCGAAACTGGCGGATCAGGTCGACGGTCGCCTCCCCGACAATACCGCGGTCACGGCTGCGCACGATACCCCCCGCCACGATGACCTCCAAGGCCGGATCGACCGAAAGAATGCTGGCGACATTGAGGTTGTTGGTCACGACCCGCAGTCCTTTGTGTCCCAGCAGAGCCTTGGCGACCTCCTCCGTGGTCGTACCGATATTGATGAACAAAGACGAGTGATCGGGGATATGGCGCGCGAGGTCGCGGGCGATGAGTTCCTTGGCTTCATGGCACAGTGCCTGGCGGATGGAATAAGCGATGTTCTCGACGCTGGACAGCGTGGTAGCCCCGCTATCCTGGGCCTGCATCAAACCCTGTTCGCACAGTTGATTGACGTCGTTCTGGACAAGTTCGGGGGAAACGCCAATACGCTGGGCGAGAATTTCCACGGATAAAAAACCCTCGCGCTTGACTAGATCCAGGATATGCGCCTGGCGTTCGGTTGGGGCGCTCATTACAGAAGCTCCTCCTGTTTAAACAGGGCGTTCGCGTAGTTATCGTTAAATTTTTCGAAGACCCCCGGGCCGGGCGATCTGTGGAGCTTTTCCGACAGCCCACTGGGATGCCGGAAGTAACCGACTGACCCCTCAGTGTAGCTGCTTACGCACCGCCCGCACGGCCGGTGGCGGCCCTATCCCGTTCGGCGCGGGAGGCTGGCCGGCGACGCCTGAACGATAGCGCCCTGAGTCTGGAAATATTCGTCGATTTTTGCCGACGCCTGGTCCCCGAAGAAGATTTCGCAGGCTTCCCGCAATCCCGGCGATTGGCGTATCTCGTAAGGACGCATGATCTGCGCGATTTTGGAACGGCGGCGCAGAAAATCCTCCAGTTTGACGATCATCTCGCGCCGCGCCGCCAGATCGATTTCGCAACGGGTATATTCCGTGCCCGCGATCAGCAATTGCGCCTGTTCGGGGTTCCGGCGGATCGGTTCCAGCAGACTGAATGCCTCGGCGCCGTAGCGCCGCCAGAAACGGGAACTGAGTTTCTCCGAAGCCGATGGCGCCGTCAGATCGTCCAACCCCAGGCGCGCCGCTTCCTGGAAAAAAGCCTCGCGCACCTCGGGCGGCGGCTCGCCATACCACTTATGCGTCTTGTCGGGCAATGCGACCCCCATATTTTCCACGATGGCGCAGACTTCCTCCCCGACGTTGATGCAATCGGTCAACTTGCCACCGAATATGCTCAAACTCTGCTGCCGGCTGTCGACATCGATCGCATGCTTGCGTGACAACTGCAGAAAATCCCGTGAGCCTTCCCCCTGGGCGCGCACCGCCAGCGGGCGCACGCCGCAACGGGTGGCGATGATGTCCTGGCGAGTGAGCGGCTTGTTCAACTTCAGACGCTTGTTGATATTGCCCAGCACGTAATCGACGTCCACGTCTTTGAGCGCGATCTCGGGTTCCTCTACCGGGGTGTCGGTGGTTCCTATGCAGGTGTGGGCGCCCATGGGAATGACGAAGAACAGCCGTCCGTCGTCCGCGAAGAAGGCCAGCACGCGGCGATGCGGCGTCAACTGGGGGACGATCAGATGAATACCCTTGGAGAACACGTGATGATGTTCGGTCTTTTGCCCGGTCAACCGGTTGTGCCGATCCACGAAAGGGCCGGCGGCATTGATCAGGACCTTGGCGCGCACGACGAACTCGCGACCCTCCAAGGCATCCCGAACCTTGACGCGCCAAAGCCCCTCGCGGCGTTGCCCACCCAGGGACCCGACGTAATTGGCGGCGACGCAGCCCTTATCCAGCGCCGCGCGCACGAAATTGAAAACGAAGCGGGCATCGTTATCGAACAGATAGGCATCGGAATATTCGAAACCTCCGGCCACGTTTTCGGTATTGATGATCGCTTCTTCAGCGTGGATGCCGGCTTTGGACAGCAACCGGGGAGTACGGGTGAAACGCTGGCCGATCAGCCAGTACAACCAGGCGCCCAGGTACAGCACCCAGGGCGGATAGCGAAAACCGCGGGCGACGGTCGCCAGGAAGCGAATTTCCCGAACCGTGGAGGGATAGTTCTCGATCAGATGATTGCGGCTCAGACACAGTTTGCGCACCAAGCCGAAATCATAGCTCTCCATATACTTGATGCCGCCCCACACCAGATTCGAAGAATGCATGCTGGTGAATCCGGCGAAGTCCCGCTGATCGATCAGCGCGACCTTGACGCCCCGACCAGCCAGGGCCGACGCCGATACGGCGCCGTTGATGCCGCTGCCGACGATCAAGACGTCGAAGGTGTCCGCCGAGAGCTTTTCGATATTGGCTAGACGCGACTGCATGGTCCCCCCCTTCCGCCTACCCAATCGGTGCTAGGCGGCGATCACACTGTCCCTGAATTTTGCGTTCCGAAACGAATATATTCGAATAATAGTGAATATTTCCGAATTGTATACGTTCGCAACGGAAATTTTCATTCACCCCCACCCGGCCGTTGCCAGATCGGTTTACGGCGCGCTGGGCGGCTCGGCGTCAGGGACGTGCACGGCCACATTCGCTTCGGCCAGCACGGCGGCCAAATCGGGGGGCGGCGGACGGTCGGTGAACAGGGCGTCAATCTGCCGGATATGGCCGAGTTGAACCAGGGCGTTACGCCCAAACTTGGTATGATCGGCGACCAGCAGCACCTTTCGGGACTGGGCTATGATGGCTTGGGCAACCCGCACTTCGCGATAGTCGAAATCGCGCAGGGTACCGTCTTCCTCGATGCCGGAAATGCCGATGATGGCGAAATCCACCTTGAACTGACGGATGAAATCGATGGTGGCTTCGCCGATCACGCCGCGATCCTGATGACGCACCACGCCGCCGGCGATGATGACCTCGCAACTGGGGTTTTCGCAGAGGATATTGGCGACCTGCAGATTGTTGGTGATCACCCGCAGGTTCTGGTGACGCCTGAGTGCCTGGGCGATTTCCTCGGTCGTGGTGCCGATATTGATGAACAGCGACACGTTTTCCGGTATGTGTCGGGCCGCCAATTCGGCGATCCGCCGTTTCTCTTCGTGATTGAGCACCTGTCGCGCGGGATAGGCGATGTTTTCCACGCTGGACTGGGGCAATCCCGCCCCGCCGTGGTAACGGTTCAGCAACCCTTCCCGGCACAGCGTATTGATGTCGCGGCGCATGGTTTGCGGCGTCACCTTGAAATGCTCCGCCAAAGCATCGATGGTGGCGTAGCCATCGCGCCGTATCCATTCCAAGATCCGCTGCTGGCGGCGGTTAAAAGCCATGGGCATTCTCCGGTGACAAGCTACGGCTTGCTCGCGGCCAGGACGATGATCCGAGGGACCGGCCCACGGGTCGCAACTCCAATAGGTTCCTTCATTTTCGGTTTAGCCTGTACTATCCTCGATTCAATCGCCAAAAACGAAGGGTAATGAATAGATGACCCGTAAAACAGCCCTCCTGGCCATCGATCAGGGAACAACGAGTTCGCGAGCGATCATTTTCGATCAAGATGCCCATATTTTAGTCAGCGCCCAACAAGAATTCCGTCAAATCTTTCCCCAACCCGGCTGGGTCGAACACGATCCGGAGGAAATCTGGGCCACGACACGGGCCGTGTGCGTCCAGGTGCTGGAGCAGCACGGCGCGCAAGTCGCGGCAATCGGCATTACCAATCAGCGCGAAACCGTCGTGATATGGGACCGAACCAGCGGCCAACCCGTCTACCACGCGATAGTCTGGCAGGACCGGCGCACCGCCCCCTATTGCCAAACCCTGCTGGACGGCGGAAAGGAAGCGATGATCACCGGGAAAACCGGCTTGCTCATCGATCCCTATTTTTCAGCCACCAAGATCGCCTGGATTCTGGACCACGTGCCCGGCGCGCGGGACAAGGCGCAACGGGGTGAACTGGCTTTCGGCACCATCGATTGTTTTCTATTGTGGCGTCTCACCCAGGGGCGGGTGCACGCCACCGATATCACCAATGCCTCGCGCACGCTGCTGTTCAATATTCACACCCAGGCTTGGGACGAGGAACTGCTCGCACTGTTCAACATACCGCGTTCCCTGTTGCCGGCCGTCCGGGACTGCGCCAGCGATTTCGGCGTCAGTACGCCCGCCGCCCTGGGGATCTCGTTGCCGATCTGCGGTATCGCGGGCGATCAGCAGGCGGCATTGATCGGTCAGGTCTGCTTCGCGCCCGGCATGATCAAGAGCACCTATGGCACCGGTTGCTTCGCCATCCTCAACACCGGAGCACAGCCTGTCGCCTCCCGGAACCGTTTGCTAACCACCATCGGCTATCGCTTGAACGGCCAAACCACCTATGCCTTGGAAGGGTCCATCTTCATGGCCGGCGCCGCCGTTCAATGGCTTCGTGACGGCCTAAAAATCATTGCCGCCGCGCCGGAAACCGAGGCGCTGGCCGCCAGTCTGGAATCCAATCAGGGTATTTATGTCGTACCGGCGTACACCGGTCTCGGCGCCCCGTATTGGGACCCCCATGCCCGTGGGTCCATATTCGGCCTGACGCGCGCGGCGGGACCCGCCGAGTTGGCCCGCGCCACTTTGGAGTCCGTGTGCTATCAAACCCACGATTTACTGGACGCCATGGCCAACGACGGTGACGCACCCATCACCGCGTTGCGGGTGGATGGGGGCATGGTCGCCAACAATTGGCTGTTGCAGTTCATGGCCGACATTCTCGGCATCACGGTCGAACGCCCCAGCGTGATCGAAACCACGGCTTTGGGAGCCGCCTATCTGGCGGGCTTGCAAATCGGCCTGTTCGAATCCTTGGAAGCATTGGAGGAACGCTGGCAACGGGATCGGGTTTGCCAGCCTCGGCTAGCTGCGGCGGACCGGGAACAGCTTCTGCAGGGCTGGCGCAAGGCGGTGGCTTGCGCTCGGCAATTCACCGCCCAATAAAATAAACTAACGATACCCCCCCAGGTCGAAGCGGATCAATCGGACGATCCGTCAACGCCCGAAGCGAGGGACCGCTTTTTTCGCTGAGTTCAAGAGGTCATTCCCGGCCCCGCCGAGAACCCCGGCCGAATGGCGAAGCATCCGTTCACTTCAGTTCATTGCGCGACCCTCCGCCCACCCGCACAGCCCCCGCGCGGGACATACCTCCGGCTATTCCGTTTCAGGCAATCCTTATCGCTGCTAGACTGTGCGCCACAGTCCCAGATGCCGATCCCGAATCGGCCATCTGACACCGGCTATACAACCCAACCACGGGTGTTTTGCCGCAATCCCTCACGACGCTCAAGACGGACCGTTCACCATGCAAATCACGCTGAAACTCTACGCCACCTTGTCCGAATTTCTGCCGCCAGGCGCGGTGCGCAACGTCAAAAGTCTGGACGTTCCGGAGGCGGCCAATGTCGCCTCCGTCATCAAACAACTCAGCCTGCCCCAGGAACTGGTGCACCTGGTCCTGGTCAATGGCGTTTATATTCCTCCGGAAACCCGGGTCTCCACAATGCTCAACGAAAACGACGCCCTGGCTATTTGGCCACCGGTGGCGGGCGGCTGACCCGGCGGTCAACCCATGCCAGCCGTGGTGACCCGTGAAATGGGCCTGACTCACGCGGAGTTCTTCCGCACGCTGCCCAGCGCGCTGGAGGGATTGCACTTTCGGATTGGCGACGCGGCGGTTGACGTGTGCGATTCCGAACGACGCCTGACCATCCGCCTAGCCCCGGAAGGGCAACGCCGATTGGCCGCGCTACGACTGCCCGTCACTCAGGTGACTTTCCTGTTCGATGGCTATTCGGAAACCGAACAGGCGACTTTTTTGCGACACTTCGAACGTCGTTTCCAAAGAGGGGGAGGCTGAATTCAGCGGTGGACGACGAGGCATTGCTGCGCTACAGCCGACATATTCTGTTGCCGGAAGTGGACATCGAAGGTCAGGAAAAGCTGCTCGCTGCGCGCGTGCTGATTATCGGACTGGGCGGCCTGGGATCGCCCGTATCCCTCTACCTGGCCGCCTCCGGGGTCGGACATCTGGTGCTCGTCGATTTCGATACCGTGGAGCTTTCCAACCTGCAACGCCAGATCGTCCACGGCGCCGCCGATGTTGGCCGGGCCAAGGTCATCTCGGCCCGCGACAGTTTATTGGCCTTGAATCCCCATATTCGGATTACGACCATTGAGCGGATGCTGGACCCCGCGGCGTTGCTGGAACAAGTGCGGCTGGCCGATGTGGTGGTCGATGGCAGCGATAATCTCGGCACCCGCTTGGCGGTCAACGCCGCCTGCGTGCGGGAGCGCACGCCGCTGGTGTCCGGCGCCGCCATCCGTTTGGAGGGTCAGGTGCTGGTATACGACCCCCAGCGGCCGGAGGCGCCGTGCTACCGTTGTTTATTCCGCAGCGAGCAAGAATTGGCCGAACGCTGCGCCCAGAGCGGCGTTCTGGCTCCCTTGCTCGGCATCATCGGCAGCGTGCAAGCCACGGAAACGCTGAAGCTGTTGATCGGCTTCGGAGAGGCCCTGGTGGGCCGTCTTCTGTTACTGGACGCCCGCACCATGGAATGGCAATGCATCACCCTGCCGAAGAATCCAAACTGCCCAACCTGTGGGAATCGTGAGGATACCCATGCCGAACGCCGCCTGGTGGATTGACCATCTACAACTGCGGCCGCATCCCGAGGGCGGTTATTACCGACGGATCTACACGGCGGCCGATTCCCTCCCCGCCAGCTGTTTGCCTGGCCGGTATGACAGTGGAACCCGGCCTTTGGCGACGGCCATTTATTATCTGCTGCCGGGCGACCATTGCTCCCGTCTGCACCGCCTGAAAGCGGACGAAATCTGGCATTTCTATTACGGCGCCGGACTGACGGTCCACATCATCGACGAGGACGGCGATTATCGACCCGCGCGGCTCGGTCATGACCCCCATGCCGGGCAGAGTTTTCAAAGTGTGGTGCGAGCCGGCTGTTGGTTCGGCGCCACCGTGGACGATCCCGATACCTTTGCGCTGCTGGGCTGCACCGTGACCCCCGGTTTCGATTTCGCCGACTTCGAACTGGGCGAACGGTCCTCGCTGCTCAGGCAGCACCCACGCCACGAGGCGCTTATCATGCGGCTCACGCGCGCTACCGGCGAGTAATATCTTTACGGCGATTATGGAAGTTTTGTTACACTAAAGTTTCAAACAATCAATTCGTTTTGGGTGTGTTGATAGAAGTTCTACAACGGCTCAGTTCATTTTGTTAAGGAGACGCATTTGGATATCCAAGCGATCCGTAAAACCTATCGACGTTACGCACGGGTCTACGATTTTTATTTCGGAGCAATTTTTCAACACGGGCGAAAAACAGTCATCGATGGCATGAACTGCCAGCCGGATGATTGCATTCTGGAAGTGGGCGTCGGCACGGGTCTGTCCCTGCCGCTCTATCCGGACGATGTTTACATAACAGGTATCGATCTCTCCGTTGACATGCTGGAACAAGCGCGCGCGCGCAAGGCGCGCGATGGTCTGGACCGGGCCATACTGCTGGAAATGGATGGCGAGAAAATGACCTTCCCCGATAACAGCTTCGACAAGGTCGTCGCCATGTATGTGGCTTCCGTCGTCCCGCATCCGGACCGTCTGGTGGCCGAAATGCAACGGGTTTGCAAGCCCGGTGGCGAGTTGTATATCGTCAACCATTTCCACAGTAGCCATCCCCTACTGGCCGGCATGGAGAAGTTGCTGGCCCCGCTGTCCAAGCTGTTGGGATGGCGTCCCGATCTGTCCATGGATCAGTTCCTACGGGAGACCGATCTGGCGGTCACGCAAATCATCCCCGTCAATTTGTTCGGCTATTGGACTTTGCTGCGCGCCGCCAACACCAAGCAACCGTTGCGGGAGGAAATGGTGGACCTGATGCCCCTGCGGGCGGCCGCCGGCCGCTGAATACGGGCGGCTCGCGAACGCCGCGCCAACTGACTACCCTTCCCCTTCGACCCCTCGCTGAGCGAATCATGACCTTCTCAATCGTCGCATTCG
>JACKMZ010000020.1 GCA_024235135.1 Gammaproteobacteria bacterium
AACACAAAAAAAGATTTTAGATAGTTCGTCATTTTTATCTCCTATTGGACAGGGTATTCTCAAACAACGATGACAAAACAATACGATTCAATCCCTGAACAGCCACTGAATAACGACTGAACAACGACTGAATTAGCACAGGATGGATTCATTACTCTAAGCCTAGAAAACCGGTAAGATCTATTAACGTAGCGGTCGTACAAACGGGGTTGATTCAGTGAGCGTTCAGCTTGTTTGAATTACGCTTAATCGCGCTCTGTAATAGCTGTACAATCTAGGTGTTGTAGGTAGGTGAGCCGAGCTTGTGGGTGGTGGGCAAGGGTGAGGACAGTGAACGTAAAATTCAAGGCCGCGCGAGTAATCGCTGGAATTTTGATCGGATGTCTTGCGACAACTGGCGTCTACGCCGGCTCCAAGGGAGACCGGGATTCGTCGCGGCGTGGCGGCAACTCCGACAAAGCGGCCAGCGCGGTGCGCAACGCGACCGGTGGCAAGGTGCTAGGCGTGCGAGGTGGTGACCAGGAGCGCGATGATTATGACGTGCGCGTTCTGCTGCCGGACGGCCGGGTGCGGACCTTGCGCTTCGATCCTCGCACCGGCCATGTATCGGACTGATCAAATCTTTATAAATCATTGTTATGCGCATCCTGATCATTGAAGATGAACGGCCTCTGCAAGAACAGGTTCACACCCGCCTGCGCAGCCAGGGATACGCGGTCGATGCCGCCAGCGACGGCCATTCAGGTCTTTTTCTGGGGATGGAATATCCGATCGATCTGGCGGTCGTGGATTTGGGCCTGCCGGATATCGGCGGCATCGAGGTCATCAAACGCTGGCGCAAGGCGGGGCGTGAGTTCCCCATCCTGATTCTCACCGCCCGAGGGCGCTGGCAGGATAAAGTGGAAGGTCTGGAAGCCGGAGCCGATGATTACTTGGTCAAACCCTTTCATCTGGAAGAGCTGCTGGCCCGCTTGCGCGCCCTGGTCAGGCGGGCCAAAGGTTGGTCCCAACCGGTACTGCTATGCGATCCCGTCGCCCTCGATACCGGCGCGCAAACGGTGACCGTCGGCGGTCTTCCCATCGAACTGACGGCCTACGAATACAAGCTGCTGGAATATCTCATGCTCCATGTCGGTGAGGTCATCTCCAAGACGGAACTGACGGAACACCTTTACGAGGAAGACAGCGACCGGGACAGCAATGTGCTAGAGGTTCTGGTGGGTCGCCTGCGCCGCAAACTCGATCCAGACCGCCTACTCAATCCCATCGAGACCTTGCGTGGCAGGGGATATCGGTTCCGCCTGCCACGCACGGCGGCCTGACGGGTTCTCCCTCAGAACCCGCCTGCTGATCGCCGCCAGCGGCGTCCTGCTGGCGTTTCTCGGGCTGACCGGCCTGGCCCTGGATCAAGCCTTCCGCGACAGCTCGATGGTGGCGGTGCATGATCGCCTGCAGGCGCAGGTATACATGTTGCTGGGTTCCGCCGATCTTTCCGCCAGCGGCCAACTGGCGTTGCCCGAAGCCCTGCCTGAAGCGCGTTTCGGCATGCCCGGCTCCGGGCTCTACGCGCGGGTGATGGACCGAGACGGCCAGGTTATCTGGCGCTCCGCCTCCTTGCTGGGTCTGTCACTGCCCGTGCCTTCCTCGCTGCTGATTCCCGGTCAATTCGTCTTCGAACCGATTGACGCCAGCGACGGCACCTCGCTGTTCAGCTTGAACTTCACCGTCAGTTGGGAAGTCACGACAAGTACCTACCGTTACTACACCTTTCAAGTCGCCGAGACGCAGCGGGGATTCGACGACCAGGTCGCCGGCTTTCGACGCAGCCTGGGGGGTTGGCTGCTGGCCTCCGGTCTGGTTTTGCTGCTTGGGCAGGGGATCATGCTCGGATGGAGTCTGCGGCCTCTGCGCCAGGTCGCCCATGAAGTGCGCGAAATCGAAACCGGACGACAAACCGAATTGATCGGTGCCTACCCGGTCGAACTGCGGCTTCTGACCGAAAGCCTAAACGCGCTCATCCATCACAGTCAGGCCCAGCTCGAACGCTATCGTCATGCCGTGGGCGATCTGGCCCATAGCCTGAAAACCCCGTTGGCGGTATTGCGCGGTGCGGTGGAAGCCCCGTCCACCGATCTGGCGGAGACGGTGAGGGAGCAGGTGGAACGCATGAACCGAACCGTGGAGTACCAACTCCAACGCGCGGCCGTATCGGGGCGGATCGCCTTGGCCGCCCCGCTCCAGGTTGCAACCACCGTACGCAAAGTCGTGGAGGCCTTGCGCAAGGTTTACGAACAAAAACAGTTGCGTTGGCACAGCGAGATTGACGAAACCGCACTGTTCTACGGGGATGAAGGGGACTTACTGGAAATCCTCGGTAACCTGGCGGACAACGCCTGCAAATGGGCGCGTACCCGCGTTATCGTGCGCGCCCGCCGGGAAACGGGACCGGATAGCACCTTATGTCTGCTGGAAGTCGAGGACGATGGACCGGGCATTCCCGTGGAGCAGCGTTCCCTGCTTCTCCAACGCGGCGCCCGCGCCGACCCCAGCGTGGCCGGGCACGGTATCGGATTGGCCATCGTCAGGGATATCGTCGAGGAAGCCTATCTGGGCAAATTGGAAATCGACCAGGGGCGGCTGGGCGGTGCGTTGTTGCGCGTACGCCTGCGCTTTTGACGTGGGTCCCTTCCGCCTACGCCTGAAATGACGCCACACGCAGATCGAGGCGAGGAGCGCCAGGGATTGGGGGCCGGCCGCTAATGTGATACGGTGTATGTTCTTGCGAATTACCTGAAGAGACAACCCATGTCGCTCGGACCCGAGGAAGTCAAAAAAATCGCTTACCTGGCGCGCCTTGCCGTCAGCGAAGATGACGTGCCCGCCTATGCCCGCAATCTCTCGTCCATCCTGGATCTGGTGGCGCAGATGAACACTGTCGATACCCGAGGTATCGAACCGCTGGCCCATCCGCTGGCGATGACCCAGCGTCTGCGCTCCGATGAACCCACGGAACCCGATCAGCGGACCCTGTTCCAAGGCATCGCACCGCAGGTCGAAGCCGGCCTGTATCTGGTCCCCAAAGTCATAGAATAACCTCAAGCCCGCGGGAACAACGTCGCCGACTGCCCCGCACGGCCCGCCAACCAGCACCCATGCACGATAAGACCATCGCCCAGTTGTCCGCCGGCCTTGCCGCCGGGAAGTTTTCCAGCGCGGAACTGGTCCGCGCCCTGCTCGAACGCATCGAACGTTTCAACGGCACGCTCAATGCGTTTATCACCGTCACCGCCGATCAGGCGCTGGCTCAGGCTCAGGCGGCCGATCAGCGCCGCGCCGCCGGCCAGGGCGGGCCATTGACCGGCATCCCCATCGCCCACAAGGATATTTTCTGCACGCTCGGCGTAAAAACGTCCTGTGGTTCGCGGATGCTGGACAATTTCATCGCACCCTACAACGCCACGGTGGTAGAAAAGTTCGACGCCGCAGGCGTCGTGATGCTGGGCAAGACTAATCTGGATGAGTTCGCCATGGGCTCGTCGACGGAAACCAGCTATTACGGCCCGGTGCGTAATCCCTGGGATCTGGATGCCGTGCCCGGCGGTTCCTCGGGTGGTTCCGCAGCGGCGGTGGCGGCCTGTCTGGCACCCGGAGCGACCGGCACCGACACCGGGGGCTCGATTCGTCAACCGGCCGCCCTGTGCGGTATCACTGGTCTCAAGCCCACCTACGGCCGGGTCTCGCGCTGGGGCATGATCGCTTATGCCTCCAGCCTTGATCAGGGTGGCGCCATGGCCCGCAGCGCCGAGGATGTCGCTCTGTTGCTGCAAATCATGGCGGGTTTCGACCCGCGCGACTCGACCAGCGCGGAACAACCGGTGCCGGACTACGGGGCGAGCCTGAACGACGATATCCGGGATCTGACCATCGGGCTGCCCAAGGAATATTTCGGCGAGGGCCTGGACGCGGACGTGGCGCGAGCCATTGAGGACGCCATCGCGGAATACCGGAAGCTGGGCGCGACGGTCAAGGACATCAGCCTGCCCAACGCGCCCCTGGCGATCCCGGCCTATTACGTGATCGCGCCCGCCGAGTGTTCCTCCAATCTGGCTCGTTTCGACGGCGTACGCTACGGCTATCGCTGCGCGGAGCCCCAGGATCTGTTGGATTTGTACACCCGCTCCCGTGGCGAAGGCTTCGGCTCGGAAGTCAAGCGCCGTATCATGATCGGCGCCTATGCCCTGTCGGCCGGCTATTACGACGCGTACTACCTGAAAGCGCAACAGATCCGCCGTCTGATCAGCGAGGATTTCCGCAAGGCTTTCACCGAAGTGGACGTGATCATGGGGCCGAGTTCGCCGACCGTCGCCTTCAACCTGGGCGAAAAGGTGGATGATCCGGTCACCATGTACTTATCCGACATCTACACCATTGCCGTGAATCTGGCTGGCTTGCCCGGCATGTCGGTGCCGGTGGGCTTCGCCAAAGGCCGGCCGGTGGGATTGCAGATCATCGGCGACTACTTCGCCGAGGCCCGTTTGTTGAACGTGGCGCATCGCTATCAGCAGGCCAGCGATTGGCACACCCGCGTTCCTGCGGGATTCTGACCAGTTCGAGAGAAGGTGACGCATGATGGAATGGGAATCGGTCATCGGGTTGGAAATTCACGCCCAACTCGCCACCAAGAGCAAGATTTTCTCCGGCGCGGCCACGGCCTATGGGGCGGCGCCCAACACCCAAGCCTGCGCCATTGATCTCGGCCTGCCAGGCGTGTTGCCGGTGTTGAACACGGATGCCGTGCGCATGGCGGCCATGTTCGGTCTGGCCGTCGAGGCGACGGTCGCCGAGCGTTCCGTGTTCGCCCGCAAGAATTATTTTTATCCCGACTTGCCCAAGGGATACCAGATCAGCCAATACGAGCTACCGGTGGTCCACCAGGGCCACCTGATCATCGATTTGGACGATGGCACGACTAAGACCATCGGGATTACCCGCGCCCATCTGGAAGAAGACGCCGGAAAATCCCTGCACGAGGATTTCAGCGGGATGACGGGCATCGATCTCAACCGGGCCGGCACCCCGTTGCTGGAAATCGTTTCCGAACCGGACCTGCGCTCCGCCAAGGAAGCCGTAGCCTATATGAAAAAGATCCATACCCTGGTGCGCTATTTGGGCATTTGCGATGGCAACATGCAGGAAGGATCGTTCCGCTGCGACGCCAATGTCTCGGTGCGTCCCAAGGGCCAGGAACGCTTCGGCACCCGCGCGGAAATCAAGAATCTCAACTCCTTCCGCTTCGTGGAACGGGCTATCGAGTACGAGATCGAACGCCAGATCCATCTGTTGGAAGACGGCGGCACCGTTGTCCAGGAGACCCGTCTATACGACCCCGATCAGGGTGAAACGCGGTCCATGCGCAGCAAGGAAGAAGCGAACGATTACCGCTATTTTCCCGACCCCGATTTGTTGCCGTTGAGTATCGACACGGCGTTTATCGAAGCCGCTCGCCAAGCCTTGCCGGAATTGCCCGACGCCAAGCGGGAACGCTTCATGGGCGAATATCAACTGAGCGCCTACGATGCCGCTTTGCTGACCGTCAGTCGCGATTTGGCGGATTATTTCGAGGCCACGGTAGCGGCCTTGGGTGGTGAAGCCAAGCTGTGCGCAAACTGGGTGATGGGCGATTTGTCCGGCTTTCTTAACAAGGAAAGCAAGGACATTGGCGACAGCCCCGTCGATCCAAGCCAACTAGCCGGTTTGTTACGGCGTATCCAAGACCAGACCATTTCCGGGAAGATCGCCAAGGAAGTCTTCGAAGCGATGTGGCAGGGGGCGGGTGATGCCGATGCCGTTATCGATCAACGGGGTTTACGGCAGATCACGGATAGTTCGGCGATCGAGCAGATCATCGATACGGTGATCGAAACCAATCCCAACCAACTGGCCCAGTATCGCTCGGGCAAGGATAAGCTGTTCGGTTTCTTCGTCGGACAGGTGATGAAAGCCTCCAAGGGCAAAGCCAATCCTCAGCAGGTCAACGAACTGCTCCTGAAGAAGCTCGCCGGTTGATGGCCACGCAAATCGTGAGAGTCCGCGATGCGCTGCATCGCTTTCTCTTCGAGCACCTGGACGTGCGGGGCGAACTCGTGCATCTGGACGACTCATGGAAGGCAGTGCTGGAACGGCGTGCCTACGCGCCGGTTCTGCGCCGCGTACTGGGAGAAGCCATGGCGGCCGCCGCGCTGTTGTCGGCTACGATCAAATTCCAGGGCTTGTTGACCCTGCAATTGCAAGGTCAGGGTCCGTTGCGCCTGCTGGTCGTGCAATGCACCCATGACGGCCAATTGCGCGGGCTGGCTCGCGCCAACGGCGGGGCCATCGAGGAACAACCGCTGGACCGATTGTGCGTGGACGGCACGCTGACCATCACCATCGACTCAGGCGCCGAACAAGACCGTCATCAGGGCATTGTCAGCCTGGAAGGCGGATCCTTGGCCGCCGCGCTGGAACGGTATTTCGCTCGCTCGGAGCAATTGCCGACGCGCTTGTATCTCAGCGCCGATCAACACACGGCCGCCGGTCTGTTGCTGCAACAGGTGCCCGGCCTTGACGCCGACCCGGACGCTTGGCCGCGTATCGAAATCCTGGGTGATACCGTGACCGAAACGGAGCTGCTGACGCTGGAAGCCCGCCAACTCATCCGCCGTCTGTTTCACCAAGAGGATGTGCGTCTGTTCGCTGCCCGCGAACTGTGTTTCCAATGTTCGTGTTCGGCGCAACGCACGGCAACCCTGCTGCGCGCCCTGGGCCAGGAAGAAGTGCAAGCGATCGTGGCCGAACAGGGACAGATCAGCGTGACCTGTGAATTCTGCGGAAAACAATATGTATTCGATCCGGTAGACGCGGCGGGCCTGTTTGCGGCTGTGCCGCCGCCGGGTGGTTCTACGACGCGGCATTGAACGCTGGCGGCATGTCAGCCCTGTTCGATCTGTTTCTGAACATCTGCCTGTTGCGCAAAGGCCCCCAGCATGTACCCGCCTCCAGCGCCTTGCTGAATCTCAGCCTGCTGTGCTATGGACTGTCGGGCCTGATGTTGCTGATGGCCAGCGAAACGCCCCAGGGAATGCTGCTGATTCTGGTCGACCTCGTTTTGCTGATCAGCTTGAGTTATGCCCTACTGAACCTGGCCGGCAAACGACAGCGGTTCGGGCAAACGCTAACGGCACTGGCGGGCACGGGCGTATTGCTGCAATTATTGGCTTTGCCGTTGGCGGCATGGATCGCTCAGGCCGGCGCGCAACAGCAATCGGCGGCCTTGCCCAGCCTGCTTTATCTGCTCTTGTTGGGCTGGAGCATCGTGGTAATGGGCCACATTCTGCGGCACGCCCTATCCACTTCACTGGCGCTCGGCGTACTGTATGCGCTGGGCTATTTGATTATTTCCTGGAACTTGTCGGACTGGCTGACGCCAGCGAGTCAGGTGAGTCAGGTAGGTTAAACGTGCATATTCATATACTCGGTATCGGTGGCACCTTCATGGCGGGTCTGGCGTTGCTGGCCCGCGCGGCCGGGCATACGGTCAGCGGGTCCGACGCGAATGTCTACCCGCCCATGAGCACGCAGTTGGAGGAGGCGGGCATTCAGGTACGGGAAGGTTACCAACCGGACCATCTGACGCCTCCCCCCGATTGCGTGGTCGTCGGCAATGTCATGAGCCGGGGCCGGCCTATTGTCGAATACCTGTTGGACAGCGCCATTCCCTACACCTCGGGACCGGCCTGGCTGGCCGAACACGTACTGCGTGGCCGCTGGGTTCTGGCGGTCGCCGGCACCCACGGCAAAACCACGGTCACCAGCATGTTGACCTGGATTCTGGAGCAAGCGGGTTTGCAACCCGGATTCTTGATCGGCGGCATCGCCCAGGATTTCGGTGTCTCGGCGCGGCTCGGCGCGGCGCCTTTCTTCGTGGTGGAAGCCGACGAATACGATACGGCGTTTTTCGATAAACGTTCCAAGTTCGTGCATTATCTGCCACGGACGCTGGTTCTGAACAATCTGGAATACGATCATGCCGACATCTTTCCCGACCTCGCCTCCATCCAGCGGCAGTTCCATCACCTCGTGCGCACGGTGCCGGGCTCGGGGCGGATCATCGCCAATGGCGCCGATACCCACTTAAGCACTACGCTGGCGATGGGCTGCTGGACGCCGCAGGAACACTTCGTCGTCGGCGACTGGCTGGCGCAGGAAGTTGAAAGCGATGGCGGCGCTTTCACGGTGGTCCATCACGGTGAACCCCAGGGCAGGGTGGAATGGACGCAAGCTGGGCAACACAATGTGCACAATGCCTTGGCGGCGATCGCCGCCGCGCACCATGTCGGTGTCCCAACGGCGCAGGCGATACCGGCGCTGGCCTCGTTTCAGGGTGTCAGACGGCGTCTGGAATTGCGCGGTACGGTCAACGCCATTCAGGTCTACGACGATTTCGCCCATCATCCCACCGCCATCGCCACTACCCTGGCCGGACTGCGCGCACGGCGCCGCATTGGAAAGCTCATCGCGGTTCTGGAACCGCGATCCAACAGCATGCGTTTAGGAATATTCAGGCAGGCCCTGGCCCCGGCCTTGAAGACAGCCGATCAAGTGGTGCTGTATCAGGCGCCCGATCTGGATTGGGATTTACGGGAAATCAGTGCGGCCTTGGATGGCAAGGCGCAAGTCCGTGACTCCATCGATGCCACGATCGATGCCGTTTGCGCTCAGTCGCAACCCGGCGACACCGTGCTGATCATGAGCAACGGCGGGTTCGGCGGTATTCACGAACGGTTGCTCAACAGCCTGAGGATGCGATTCGGTACTCCCGCGTGAGCGATCCCCTGCCCATTGCCCTCGCCATGACCGGTGCTTCAGGGGCTCGGTATGGCCTGCGCTTGTTGGAATGCCTGCTCCGCCAGCAACGGACCGTGTATCTGATGCTATCCAAGCCGGCGCAAGTCGTGATCGGCATGGAAACCGATCTGGCCTTGCCTGGTCGTCCGGCGGACATACGCCGGTTTCTGGCGGAATACTATGGCTGTCCGGCCGAGCAGTTGCAGGTCTACGGCAAGGAGGAATGGACCTCACCGCTGGCCAGTGGCTCGGCGCCGCTCGGCGCGATGGTGGTCTGCCCTTGCACGACCGGCACGCTGGCCGCCATCGCCAGTGGCATTAGCGACAGCTTGATCCTTCGCGCCGCCGATGTAGCCCTCAAGGAAGGTCGGCGACTGATACTGGTCATACGCGAGACGCCGTTCTCGATCACCCACTTGGAAAACATGCTGAAATTGGCGCGCAGCGGTGCGATCATACTGCCCGCCAATCCCGGTTTTTATCACCGCCCGGAGAGTGTGGGCGATATCGTGGATTTCATCGTCTCCCGGGTGCTCGATCAACTCGGCGTACCCAATCACCTGGTTCCCCGTTGGGGTTTGGCCGATCATTGAGATTCCTGACTCATGGCTAGGCTCGAAGTCCCTCTGTTCCCCCTCAATACGGTGCTGTTCCCTGGCGGAACGCTGCCTTTGCGCATCTTCGAGCCGCGTTACCTGAAGATGGTCTGCAATTGCACGAAGCAAACCAGCGGCTTTGTCGTGGTGGCGATCATCGAGGGCAAAGAAGTCGGCGAGGTAGCGAAATTTCATGGCGTCGGCACCCTAGCCCATATCATCGATTTCGACCGTCTGGATAATGGTCTGCTGGGCATCACCTGCCGGGGCGAACAACGTCTGCGGGTGGAAACTCAACGCAGTCAAGAGGACGGTCTACTGATCGGAGAAGTTGAAGCCATTCCAGCGGACCCCCCGCAAACTCTGCAGCCGCGCCACAAACCGATGGTGGACTTGCTGCGCAATGTCCTGACTTGGGAAGAAATCCAACCCTACATCCGGTTCCTGGCGGAAGATTGGCAAGACGCCGCCTGGGTGAGCAATCGCTTGGCGGAATTGCTACCTTTACCCATTTCCGCCAAGCAAATCCTGCTGGAGTTGCGTGATCCGACCCAGCGTCTGGATGTTCTGCAAACACTGTTGCGTGAGCAAAAGGTATCCTGAAGTGGCATACGGGCAATCCAGATCATGCTGAAACGCCGAACTTTCCGGTTCATGCAGTGAAGTCCCGCCTGCCTGCCCAATGTATCGAAATGCGCGCCGCTTGTTCGGTTTCCAGGCCAGAAGGATACGCCAGGCCGGTTTTCACTCAGTGATCGGCAAACGTAGTGACTAATAGCTAAGCTGAATGACATCCGGCTTGATTTGTTGTCCTCACCGTAATGTTTGGGACCGATGACTACCGAATTGCATTTTTCCCCCCGCGCGCAAGACGTCGATACCGTACTGGCCGATATCACTCGACTCAGTACCGCTGCCGAGCACGAACATCGCGTCAGTTATTACTACGATACCGCCGAACGAACCTTACAGCAGGCAGGCTACGGGTTGGCGACTTGTTGGGCGCGCGGACGATGGACACAAACATTGCGGGCCGCGGACCAACCTCAACCCCTGGTATCCGAATCTGAAAGCGACGAGATCGATTACACCCATTTGCCCGTGCAAGGCAAGCTCGGCCGGCAATTAGCGGACATTATCATCAAGCAGAACCTGGAACGGCTCTTCCGTGTGGAATTGCAGCGTTCCCGCTGGGAAGCCCAGTTGAGTGAGGAAACACAAATCGCCGTCATACTGGATCGAGGCGAAATTAAAACGGCGGGCCGACGCGAACCGCTTTGCGAACTCAGCATCGAGTTGACGACCGGTTCGGCACGGGATGTGTACCAATGGGCTCGGAATCTGGCCGAACGCTACGCGCTACCCTGGGCAAGTTCCGATGTGATGACACGGGGTCACGCATTGGCTTCCGCCTCACCGCTGACCCATCATAAGGCTCAACCACTGGTTCTCGGCGACGAATGCCGTGCCGAGGAAGCTTTCATCGCGATCGGCAAGGCTTGCCTGGACCATGCCCAGTGCAATCGGGACGCCGTGTGCGCTCGACAGGAGGAAGGCGTGCATCAGATGCGCGTCGCCTTTAGGCGCTTTCGCTCCTGCCTGAAAACCTTCCGTTCCGTGATCCCCCGTGAAGCCAGTCAGCCGCTCGTCGAGGAACTGCGTTGGCTGAACGGGTTTCTGGGCCCGGCCAGGGATTGGGATGTGTTTTTCGCCGAAAGCCTGCAACCTATTCTCAATCGGTTTCCCGATAAACGCGGTTTGCAGATCTTGCGGCGCAGAGTCGAGGAGAAACGCGCGGCGCATTATCAGGCCCTACAGAAATGTCTGGAAGATCCGCGCTATCACCGCCTGATTCTGCGAGGCCACAGTTGGTTGGACTGTCGGGCGTGGCGGGATGGATTGAATACGGAGCAATTGGAGACCTTGGAGCAACCGGCGGTGAAATTCGCCGTCGCTCTTCTGAAGCGTCAGCACCGCAAGGTAACCCAATGGGGTGTGCAATTCGCCACTTTATCGGCCGTGGAACGCCACCAATTGCGTATTCGTATCAAGGAATTGCGGTACGCGGCGGAGTTCTTCGCCAGCCTGTTTCCCGGTACTCTGGCCCTGGATTACGCCAAGACCGCCGGCAAATTACAGGACTGCCTTGGTGCGCTCAACGATCTTAGCGTGTCGGAACATTTATTAGACGATCTGCAAGTACGTCCGAAATCGCCGGTGCGAACTGTGATCGAAAGCTGGTATGCCTGCAAAGCGGATTATCAAGAACAGGCTTTCGGACCGCTTTGGGAGATTTTCCTGAACTGGAAACGGCCCTGGAAAGCCTAAGCATACGGCAAACGCCCCTAAGATAACCCAGCGCATTGCCTCATGTGCCCCTGATGATAATAATGATTGATACCGTCAGTACCCCATTTAGGATCATATTTCCAAGAGAGATAAGCCTATGTTGATTATGAGCAGTGATGTACGCAAGGGATTGGAAGGGGTCGTCGTCGACGAAACTGCGATTTCCCGGCGGGACGTCAAGGAATTGACCTATCGAGGCTATCCCGTGCGTGAATTGGCCAACTACTGCTGTTTCGAGGAGGTTGCGTATTTGATCTGGGACGGCGAATTGCCGACTGCGGCGCAACTGGATCGCTTTCAGAATGAAAAACGGGGATACCGAGAAATTAGCGATTATCTCATCGAACTCATTCAGTCTTTTCCCCTCGCGACGGACCCCATGGACAAATTGCGCACGGCCGTCAGCGTCCTGGGCATGAACGAAGCGGATGCCCTGGACAACGATCCGGCCAAGAATCGCAACCGGGCGATGCATTTGATCGCCAAGATACCGACCATTGTCGCCACGGATTATCGCCATCGCAAGGGATTGGAACGTATTCCTCCGAATCCGGAATTAGGCTTCACCGCCAATTTCTTCCACATGTGTTTCGGTCAGGTTCCCCGTCAGGAAGTGCTGGATTGCTTCGAAGTCACGCTGATCCTCTACGCGGAACATGGCTTCAACCCTTCGACCTTTACGGCGCGCATCGTGGCTTCGACATTATCCGATATGTACAGCGCGACAACTTCGGCGATCGGCGCCTTGAAGGGGCCGATACACGGCGGCGCCAATTCCGGAGTCATGCGGATGCTGCTGGAAATCAGCGAGCCGGAACAAACCCAGGCTTGGATTGATGAAGCGCTGCGCGCAAAACGCAAGATCATGGGTTTTGGACACCGGGTCTACAAACAGGGGGACCCGCGGGTTCCGATCATGCAGGCGGTGTTGGAAGTCCTCGCCGATATCGAGCAGGACTGGCGATGGATAGAGATTCAAGACATCGTGGCGCGCACGATGCTGCAACGCAAGCACATGCATCCCAACATCGATTTCAAGGCGGGGCCGATTTACTACCTCATGGGTTTCGACATCGAGTTCTTCAGCACGATTTTCGTCATGAGCCGCGCCGTCGGATGGACAGCGCATTTCATGGAGCAATTGGCCTTCAACCGCATGATCCGCCCGCGCAGTTCCTATGTCGGGCCCGCGCTGCGCTCGTTGACCGGACGGCCTGCGAACCGGACATTACAATTGACCTGAACGACCGCAAACGATCGATCTCGGAACCCTTTCGGGTAAAGGCGGCTGAATAAAACCATGACCCCCATTGAAATAGTCAACAATCCCGATACCCAACGTCTGGATGAGATGCACATCGCCTCTTGGCCTATCTGGACCAAGGAGACGTCGGAGTTCCCCTGGTTCTACGACGAACAGGAAACTTGTTATTTTCTGGAAGGAGAAGTGGTCGTCATCCCCGAAGGCGGGGAACCCGTTACCCTGGGTAAGGGCGACCTGGTAACTTTTCCGCGAGGAATGGCGTGTACCTGGAAAATTAACAAGGCGGTGAAGAAACACTTTCGCATGGGATGAAAACCCCACCGGATTTATGCCCTTGCACTATGCTGGGTTTCTAGCCGAAAGCCCTGCACATTGCTGAGGCGTTAACGACGGATAGGGTTGCCCGAGTGCGGGCATGAGTACGGGAAGATATATCTAACCGATTGTATAGTCTTGGTAAATTAGATATTGGTGCGGGATATGCAAAATAGCAACTTGACAGGGTTTGTTGGGTTGGGAAACCAACCGGAAAACAATCCCTGTTACATGCCTCCTCGCTTAATCCTCCGCTTAGAGGTGCTCCTTAGCACCTCTCTTTTTTTATTGAGTGCGCAACCGTTTGTATTAGGGTTGTTCCGGTTGGCACGGCGTGCCACACCGACCCATTATAGTGGAAGAACGGTCGGATTGCTGATCGGATTATGCCTGGTCGCGATCGCTCCACCCGATGCGTGCGCCGAACCCCCAACCGACATCGCGGTGGGTAACGTTCGCTTTCACGCCGAAATCGCTCAGTCTCTGGATGAGAGGCAGCGGGGGCTGATGTTCCGTACCGATTTGGCGGATCAGGCAGGGATGCTGTTCATACAGCCGATTCCAGGTCCAGCGACTTTCTGGATGAAAAATACCTATATTCCCCTGGATCTCCTGTATTTCGACAACGAGAGACGTTTGCTGGAAATACATGCCCAAGCGCCGCCCTGTTCCGCGGACCCTTGTCCGGTCTACGCCAGCCAAACCGCCAATATCAAATACATCCTGGAAATTAACGCGGGTACGGCAGAACGGCTGGGGATACAACCCGGTGATCGGTTGTCCTGGCCCTGATCCCTGATCACTTTGCTTCCGTCTTGGCCCGCTCCCACAGTGCGTCCATTTCCGCCAGCGAGGACTGCGCACAGTTGCGACCGCTTTCGCCCAAGCGGGCTTCGATATAGCGAAAACGGCGTTCAAACTTGTTATTGGTCGCGCGTAAGGCCGACTCTGGGTCCACATTCAGATGGCGGGCCAGGTTGAGGGTAGCGAATAGAAAATCACCCACTTCTTCATGAATTCGCTCAGCAGAATCCGCAGCCTCCAAGACGCCTCGGATTTCTGACAGTTCCTCCTGCATCTTATCGAGCACCGGGGTGAGAGTCGCCCAATCGAAACCGACCTGTGCCGCTTTACGTTGCAATTTGATCGCCCGCGCCATCGCGGGCAACGTACGCGGCACACCGTCCATTTGGCTGGTGGAAGGCGATTCCTGCTCAGCGCGTTTGAGCTGTTCCCAGGCGGCGGTCTGTTCAGCCTGATTGGCATATTCGACGTCACCGAATACGTGCGGATGGCGGTGAATCATCTTTTCCGTTATAGCCTCCACCACATCCTCGAAGGTGAAAGCGGCTTCCTCGCGAGCCAACTGCGCGTAAAACACCACCTGAAACAACAGATCCCCCAGTTCCTTTTTCAAGGCTTGGCGATCGTCGCGATCGATGGCGTCGGCCACTTCGTAGGCTTCCTCAAGCGTATAAGGCACGATGGTGGCGTAGGTTTGTGCCCGATCCCAGGGGCAACCGCCCTCCGGGGCACGCAATTGAGCCATTACTTCCAGGAGCCTCTTGATTTCTGTCATACGGTACCAATCTTGCTAGATAACGCGGAATTATGTATTTTTATAGGTTCCCTTCAACAACTGGAGCACACACTGAATGCCAAAAGAAGACCATATCGAAATGGAAGGCACGGTGATCGACACCTTGCCCAATACGATGTTTAGAGTGGAATTGGAAAACGGCCACGTCATAACCGCCCATATTTCCGGGCGGATGCGCAAACACTACATTCGGATTTTGACCGGCGACAAGGTCAAAGTCGAATTGACACCGTATGACCTGAGTAAGGGGCGTATCGTTTTCAGAGCACGCTGAACAGAGAACGATCGCCGCGCTAAGCGGCTCCCGTTCTCTGTGGCTGCAACGCTGCAGGCTATGCGTCAACCTGCAGGGACACCGAAAAATTCAATGAATTTCTTCGACCTCAGCGATGTCTATCGATAGCGCGTCGTTTTGCGCTGTGACCACGACGTGCCCGCCATTGATCAGCCGGCCGAACAAAAGCTCTTCCGCCAGCGGCTTTTTAATGTTTTCCTGAATGATCCTGGCCATGGGACGGGCGCCCATTTTTGGATCATAACCCCGTTGCGCCAACCAAGATCGCGCCGCCTCGTCGACCTCCAGCGTGACACCCTTCAATTCCAATTGGGCTTCCAGTTCAATGATGAATTTGTCCACCACATGGCCGATGGTGGCTGGATCCAGCGCCTTGAACTGGATGATGGCATCCAGACGATTGCGGAACTCCGGCGAGAACATGCGCTTGATGACTTCCGTACCGTCCGTGCTGTGATCCTGGGCGGTGAAGCCGATGGAGGGGCGGTCCATCTGTTCGGCCCCGGCATTGGTAGTCATCACGATGATGACATTGCGGAAATCCGCCTTGCGGCCATTATTGTCGGTCAATGTACCGTGATCCATGACTTGCAGGAGCAGATTGAACACATCGGGATGGGCCTTCTCGATTTCGTCCAGCAACAGCACGGCATGCGGATGTTTGAGGATGGCGTCGGTCAGCAAGCCGCCCTGGTCGAAACCGACGTAGCCGGGAGGAGCGCCAATCAGGCGTGATACCGTATGCCGCTCCATGTATTCGGACATATCGAAGCGCACCAGTTCGATGCCCATGACGTTGGCCAGTTGGCGCGTCACTTCGGTCTTGCCGACGCCCGTGGGACCCGCAAACAGGAAACAGCCGATGGGCTTTTGTTCGTTCCCCAGCCCGGCCCGCGCCATCTTGATGGCGTTACCCAGCGTGCCTATGGCGTCATCCTGGCCGAAGACGACCAGTTTCAAGTCGCGCTCCAGGTTGCGCAACACATCCTTATCGGAAGCGGAAACGCTTTTGGGCGGAATACGGGCGATTTTCGAAATAATCGCCTCGATTTCCGGCACGCCAACCACCCGTTTGCGTTTGGAAGGCGGCAACAGGCGTTGGCTGGCGCCGGCTTCGTCTATCACATCGATCGCTTTGTCGGGCAGGTGCCGATCATTGATGTAGCGGGACGACAGATCGACGGCCGCACGCAGGGCCTTGGACGAGTATTTGACATCATGGTGTTCTTCAAATCGATTCTTGAGGCCCTTGAGGATTTGATAGGTCTCTTCCTCGGAAGGCTCAGGTACGTCGATTTTCTGAAAACGCCGCGCCAAGGCCCGGTCCTTCTCAAAGATACCCCGATATTCCTGATAGGTCGTGGAGCCGATGCATTTCAGTTCGCCGGAAGCCAGCATGGGCTTGATCAGGTTCGAGGCATCCATGACGCCGCCGGAAGCCGCCCCCGCACCGATCAACGTGTGAATCTCGTCGATGAACAGAATGGCGCCACGTTGCTTGCGCAATTGCGCCAGTACCGCCTTGAGACGTTTTTCGAAATCGCCGCGGTATTTGGTACCGGCGACCAGGGAGCCTAAATCCAGAGCGTAGATCGTAGCGTTTTCCAGAACTTCCGGCACTTGCCCATCGACGATCAGCTTAGCCAGTCCTTCGGCGATAGCGGTCTTGCCGACACCCGCCTCACCGACGAACAACGGATTGTTTTTGCGTCGCCGACACAGTATCTGGATAGTCCGTTCGATCTCGGTTTCCCGGCCAATCAGCGGGTCGATCCGCCCCTGTTGAGCCAACTCGTTGAGATTCGTGGCAAAGTTGTCCAGGGGACGGGAACCCTGTGTTTCACCAGCATTTTCCTCGTCATTTCCGGAAGCGGGCATATCGTTATCGTCCGACACCTTGGAAATACCGTGCGAAATGAAATTCACCACATCAAGACGGCTGATATCCTGTTGTTTCAGGAAATACACCGCCTGGGACTCCTGTTCGCCGAAAATGGCGACCAGCACATTGGCGCCGGTCACCTCCTTGTTGCCGGAGGATTGGACATGCAGCACGGCGCGTTGCAGCACGCGTTGAAATCCGAGCGTCGGTTGCGTTTCACGCGGATCACCCGTACTCAAAATCGGTGTGCTTTCCCGTATGAAAGTCTGCAATTCCCGCCGCAGTCGATCCACACTTCCGCCACATGCTCTTAGCACCTCCGCCGCGGAGGGATTATCGAGCAAGGCCAGCAGCAGGTGTTCCACGGTCATGAATTCATGGCGCCGGTCCCGCGCTTCCTTGAACGCGAGGTTAATGGAGAACTCCAGATCCTTGCTCAGCATCACTGAAACCTCTCAGGTTGGGATTAAGCCTCTTCCATGGTGCAAAGCAGCGGATGTTGGTGGCTGCGTGAATAATCATTCACTTGGGCGACCTTCGTTTCCGCAATTTCGTGAGTGTAAACACCGCATACCCCTTTACCACGGGTATGAACATGCAACATGATCTGCGTAGCCTTTTCCCGGCCCATTCCGAAGAAATGCTCCAAAACCTGTACAACGAACTCCATTGGCGTGTAGTCGTCGTTCAACAGGATGACCTTGTACAAGCGTGGCTGCTTAAGTTTGGGTCGCGCTTGCTCTATGGCGAGGCCATTTTCGCCATCTGCAGGATTCGTGGGTTCCTTGCTCATGGACTACACCTAAAGGTACCGGGGATGCCCGATCACAGCCGATGACAGCGAAGCGGTGAGTTCACCATCCCCTTGAGTGAACAAGCAATTACCATACCCTTTAATCATCATACGCCACGCAGTCGTCGTTCTCTACTTGGGGTTGCCCGCGGGCATTCAAACGCTCGGCCAGCCATCTTCACTCATACAGTGCATTGAGCTTGGCGGCCATCACAAAATCATTTTCGTGCAGACCACCGATTTTATGAGTGTAATACACGATGCTGGCGTATCCCCAGCCGAAACTGATGTCGGGATGATGATCCTCCTGCTCTGCGACCCGGCCGACCTGATTCACGAAGGCCAAGGCCGACGCGAAATTCCGGAAAGTAAAACGCCGCTCCAGGCGTGCGCCATCCTGGGTCAGAGACCAGCCGGGAACCTGTGCCAGCATCGTTTCGGCTTCCGCCTTCGCAAGTGGAGGAATGCCGCCCTGGCAGGGCACACAGCTTTTCTCCGATAAGTTCATGCTAAAGTCTCCCGGTTACTCGGACTGACGATGATCGCGCCATGCCTGGTGTATAGATTGTCGCGCGTGAAAAAAAATCCGCTACCGTTATTTTCCAAATCCCAGACAGCCCCGCCAAGGGTAAGCTCCACATCGATGAGGTATCGTGAATCCGATGATCTGGACAGCGCATGTGACCGTCGCCACCGTCGTTGCTCACGCGGGACGCTTTCTCCTGGTGCAAGAAAACAGCGAGGGCCGCAGCGTCTACAATCAACCTGCCGGCCATCTCAATGATAATGAAACCCTCATCGCGGCGGCCATCAGGGAAACCCTGGAAGAAACCGCTTGGGAGGTGGAACCCGACGCCCTGGTCGGCATCTATCAATGGCGTCACACCGCCAGCGAAGCCACCTATATTCGATTCTGCTTCGCCGCGACCCGCCTGCGTCATCATCCGGAACGATCGCTGGATGCCGACATCGAACGCGCACTCTGGC
>JACKMZ010000021.1 GCA_024235135.1 Gammaproteobacteria bacterium
GATTTCTTCGCGAACCGCCCCGGTGACATGTATTCTGACAAAGTAGGATTAGTATACAAATAATTACTGGCTCAATGAGATCTCCCGTTGCCATACCGCTACATCTTGTGGCCTCCACGGGAGATCTCATTGAGCCAATTGTAGTTCTAAGCTTTCCTGATGAGGCCGATGAGGAACAAGAGAACGACGGCCCCGATGACGGCCGTGATCAGCGCGCCGATCAACCCACCGGCGGCCAATCCCAAGACGCCGAACAGGAACCCGCCGACCAGTGCACCGATGATACCAACAACGATATTACCGAGCAGGCCGAAACCCCGCCCCTTCATGATCAAGCCGGCGAGCCAACCCGCCACGGCGCCGATGATCAAGAACATGATCAAACTTTGAATGTCCACGGTGAAGTCCTCTGATTACGCTTGAATCATTGAAAAAAGTTGATGGAATTATCACTTCCAGCCGCGAGCTAGCGTTCCGAGGAACCGTAACGATTCGTTCCGCTGGAAACCCGCGATTCCTTCCATGCAGGAGTGTCCTGCCGCTAGCCAGAAATCTTGAGCTATTCAGCCAAGGCTCCATCATCTGTCCACCGGAAGGGATGGAGCCAGCAAAGATGACGGATGTCATTTCAGATCGGGTTCCATGAAGGAACTCGTTTGAGTTGCGCACTCCTGGACCCAGCGTCCTACTCGCGGAAATCCCGCACTTCCATTTTCGCGGCGTGACGGTCGGAGATGTAGAAATAGGTCTTGTCTTCGAAGACGAACTGGGTGCTGCCTTCGGAAGTGTTGTAGGTCGTCTGTTGGGGTTTCATGCCCTCGAAGATCACGCTCACGCGCCTCCCGCCGTGCCAATTCAAGGTGATGGTCTGGTCGGGATAATGGAGGATGGTCCTGCCGCGACCGCCGGGCGCCGCGCCTTCGACCTTGCATCGGTAGCGGTAGAGTTTGCCATCCACCGTAACACCGCACACCGTCGCGAAACGGCCGCCGCTGGCGCCGGGGCCCGGTGGGGGCGCGCTTTCCGCCGCCCTGTCCCGGCAATCGAAGTCCGGCGCCGTGACGATGGATTGATAGCGACCGTTGGCGGTGCGCACGATGATGCACTTCCCGGTACGGGCATTCAGCCAATTCGTGTAGCTGTTGCCGCCCGATTTTTCTCCCTTGACGAATCGATATCCGCGCTCTTCGAGGACCTGCTCGCCGCTGCTGCCGCGTGCCCCGACCAGATCCTGCAACCCGGGCGCGGGGTCCTGGGCATAAACGGGTTGGGTCAGAAAGAAGGCGATAAGCGCTCCAGCGGAATAACCCATGACACCATATCGCATCATACGAACTCCCAAGTGGCCTTAAAGGTCATAAGGCTTTTTAGAATCGATAGCCGAAAATCACGCTCCAACCGGTGACATCGGCGCCAAAAATACCCATCGCGCCCAGACGTAGTTTTTTCACCGGCCAGTTGTTTTGGGCAATGTCGGTCTCCAGGGCGAGACCGGCCTCGAAAAAGTAATCGAACCCCAAGGCATCGCGATTGCTGCCGAGAAACGTGGTGTTGCCGAAATGGCCGACCAGGGCCAGTGGATAACCGCCCAATTTGGCGTCGATCGGTTTGATCGCATCGATTTGCAACGTGAAGGTGGTGACATTGGCGTCGAAGTCGATCAGCTCGCTGGAACTATCATAGGTGTCGAGGTGGTTGTAGGTCAGTCGGGTTTGACCTTCCATCGACCAAGTCTCGAACTGTTGCTCATAATTCAGGCCAGCCGTCACCCCGACCAGCGAGGCATCCGCGTCCCAATCGAACACCACGCCTTGCAGGGCCGGCTTGAGAATCGCTTCGGAAATCGGCCCCCGGTAGTCGGCGCTGCTTTCGAGATGCACGATGCCGACATCGAGCGCCGTCACGAACGCAAGACCGTGGTCGAGCGGTATGTCGACCCCCAGCCCCAGCAGGCCGCCGTAGGATTTCCAGTCGGCCTTGATCGATTCCTGGGGCAGGTGGTTGAATGTTGCTTCGTAATCCAGATAACCGAAGCTGGCTTGCACGAACGGTTTCCAATCCCGTCCCTCCAGGGTGAATGCATGCCGCAGGGGGATCTTGTAGACATTGAGCGTGGGATCGTCGACGCTCGTGCTGTCGATGTAGTACGTGGCGGCGGAGATATCGGGCGCGGTGGCGAAATTCATCATGGCCGCGTAGCCCGCGCCCAGACGATCCGGCCTGGCCTGGATAACCTGCTGGCGTACTTGGTCGATGATGTCGTCCAGGCCCGATTGGGCGAGAACCGGGAAAGAAATCATGGCCAGCAACCAGCCGCCCAATCGTAATAAACGCTTGAGTACTCTCTCCATGCTCAACACTCCTTGAAAAAGGCTGCGGTATTAGAACCCCACCCTTGAAAATCAAAAGCTTTTTGACGTACAAGCCCGCGCGCGGGCAATTGACTCAGGCTTTGCAAGCCCACGATGAACGCTCCTCTTGGCGTGTCTCGAAAGTTGGAAACATGAGCAGTTACGGATTGGCTTGTGATGGAATAGGTAGTTCCCTGGCAAGGTGGCCATCAATAACGACTGTGTTTCAGTTCATTTCCGACAAGCGGGAAGGCTTTAAAGTCGAGCACCGGTCGAACCAGTGCTTGACGGTCCGATGATTCTGTTCGATCAGGCTGCGGACCCGTCTCGAACACGGTCCCTTTCCTTTATGGATTCAATTTCGCCAGCAACGCCTTGACGCCCGCTTCCAACTGAGGATCACGCCCAGCCTCGATCGCATCTGGGTCGTTGAAGACGAGAATATCGGGAACCGTTTCCTGATTCTCGAACCAGCCGGTTTTGAAGTCCTTGGCGCCCAACTGGGGAATGCCATATTTGAGCTGCTTGTTCAGACGATAAATCCACCACACCGCCGTCCCGGTACCCGGGACTCGCGCTCCGATCACCGGGCCAATCCCCTGCCGCTGGTAGAGGTGGGGGAAAATGCTCCCATCTGAATAACTCCCGGCGTTCGCCAGCAATGCGCTTGGCTTGGCCCAGCGATGAATGGGCATCCGACCCACGACACGACCGTCGCGACTGGTAAAGGCGGCGAGCGCATCACCCGTAAACAGGGAAATGAGCTGATCGTGAAGATTACCCCCTCCGTTGAAACGGACATCGACGATCAAGGCTTCCTTGTCATGTAATTCCCCGAATATTTCACTGTAGGCACGCCGGTAATTGCCTCCGAGCATGAGAGAAATATGGAGATAACCAATCCGGCCGCCCGACAACTGTTCGGTCATCGCCTTGCGTTCGTCAATCCAGTTTTCGTAGTCCAACGCCAGTGCGTCGTCGAAGCGGATCGGGGTAACCGTTTCCTTGACGACCGCTCCACCATCCGCACTGCGCACCGTGAGCTGAATTGGCGTTCCCTCTTTATGGTTCAATAGCGCATGAATACTCCTATCCGCCGCGATGGCCTCGCCATCGACGGCCAGGATGACCGCGCCGGGTTTCAGGGCGGTGCTCGCCCGATCGCTCGGGCCACCGGGCAGGACCTTGGCGATCCGCATGCCGGGCTGATCGAAAGTATCGTCGTAGATGATGCCCAGCGAAGCGGTCTGATCGGCGAAGCGGGGTTGGGGATAGTAATAACATCCCATGTGCGAGGCGTTCAGTTGGCCCGCCATTTCGCCCATCACGTCGGCGAAGTCTTCCCAGGTCTGTAGGTACGGCAGGAATCGTAAGTACTCGTCGCGCATGGCGTCCCAATCGACGCCGTGCATGCCCTTTTCGTAGAACTTGAGCTGGGTCAGGCGCCAGAAGTAGGTGAACAGGTAACGCATTTCCCCGCGTGGATCGTAGGCAATCCGTGGATCGAACGGAATCGCGCCGGTCTTGCCGTCAAGTAAGCTGATTCTCTCGATACCCGTGGGACCGACGGAGTAAAGGTTTTCGCCCTTGGAGTCCATCGAAAACTCGGCGGCGGTCAATGGTTTCGCGAACAGCTGCTGTAGGGAACCGTTGCGAATGCCCACCTTGTAGCCAACGACCCGAGCGGGATTCTCCAAGACGACGACGATCAGCGACTGACCATCCGGCGTCAGCGCGTTGAACAACGGTACCGACGAGAATGGCGTAAGCCGCTTCAGGCGATGCGGCAAACCCTCGGCCTGGGGTTGCCAGTCGGCCGAGACCGCAACGGCGCCAGCCACGGACTGGGTTGCCGATTTGAATGCGTCGAACGCTTCCTGGGTGAGGAAGGCGATCTCGACATCAAATTGTGCCGTATTCGCATCCGCCTCCTGCAGTCCGTAGCGGCCGGTCTGCCAGACGATGGCCTGACCGTCCCGGGTGAACGCCGGCTTGCGGTCCGCATAACCGCTGCGCGAAACATTGATCGGTTCATGCTGGCCCGCCGCATCGATCAACAGGACATCCGTCGCGGTGACGATTGAACCGCTGGTCGAGGTGAGAAACCGGCCGTCCGGTGACCACGCGAGACTCAGATCGCCGTCTTGATAGGAATAGATACGGCCCTCCGGCAAGACCGTCGTCGTCGTGCCCGGCTGGCGATCGAAAACCCGAATGCTGCCGCGATTGTCGAAATAGGCAATCCGATGGCCATCCGGTGCATAAGCCGGATACAGGGCATCACCCTGGGTGTCGATGACTCTGGTTTCCTCGATGGGACCGGGATCAAGGAATGACTGGGCGCCTTCCGTGACGATCCGCGCTTCATAGATATCCCGGTCGCCGTCCCGCTCACTGGTGTACAGCAGCGTGCGACCGTCGGGGCCGAAACTAACCGATCCCTCATGCTCCGGCGTCGAGGTGATCCGGCGGGTGCGGCCGCTCTTGGTGGACACCACAAACACCTCGCCACGGGCAATGATGGCCAGATCTTCGCCATTGGGCGATACGGTGATCTCGTTCGCATAGTCCTTGGCACTGGTGAAAAACTGTCCCTCGCTCAACGAACTCTGGGTCATACGGATGGGCACGAGCTTGGAATCCTTGCTTCCCGCCGGTCGCCTCCAGATTTCTCCCCGGTAGCCGTACACCAGCGAACCGTTCCGGGCGACGCTCAGGAAGCGCACCGGAAAGGTCTTGTGGAAGGTGATCGGCTCCGCCGCCGTGGTGCCGTCCAGTTTCGAATACCAAACGTTCGAAGAGCCACCTCTTTCGCTAAGAAAGTAGTAACCCGTCCCGTCCGGGGACCAGACCGCGTTGCGATCTTCACCGCGATAGTCCGTCAGTCGCTTGTGATTGGCTCCCTTGAAGTCGTATAGCCAGATATCCCGGGTGCCATCGGAAACCGCCCCCTGGCGCCATTCGTTCTCGTAGATCGGACGGTTTTCGTAGAGCAGATAGCGTCCGTTGGTCTCCGCGGATACTTCCAAGGCGGGCGTGGACAGCACGAGTCTTGTCCGACCTCCCTTGCTGGGCACGGTGTACAACTGATCGCTGTGCAGGTAGGTGCCGGCATGCACTGAATGCACGCCGCCCAGCCTGGATGAAGCGAAATAAATCACTTGTCCGTCCGGCGAAAACGCGTAGGGAAGGTCGTTCGCTGAATGATGGGTGAGACGCTGGATGTCGCCGCCAGCGGCCGGCATGATGAAGACATCAAGGTTGCCGTGCCGTTTGGCGGCGAAGGCGATCGACTGGCCGTCTGGAGACCACACGGGTCGTGTGCTGTAGAACTCGCCGCTCGTCAGCGGCAAGGCATCACCGCCTTCCGCAGGGACCCGCCAGATTTGTCCGCCATAGGTGAAAGCGATTTCACGGCCATCGGGTGAAACAGCCGGATACCGTAGCCAGAGCGGCCGTGACTCTTCGGCGGCACTAGCCGGCAAAGTGAGTAGCGTTAGCAGGTTGAAGATACAGGCTGCCGTGGCCGCGTAATGTCTGAGTGTCATCCTGCCTCCTTTGTTCAGTCGTCATAGACCGAGCGAAGCATGGCTGAACGAAAAGTTCTATTGCATTAATTTCCAAGAACACCATTTGATGGTAGCCATCATTTAGCGATATCCACGATTGATTGTGCTCAACGATATTAATACAACAGAATCATGATCTTATTCTAATTCACCAATGCAACGGAACCTTGGCGAATGGTGACCTGCGCCTCATTGGGTTGTAGTGGCTCGGTCGCTGTCATGCACGGTAAGCTTGCCCTCAAGGCTTCTCTTCGGCGCCTCGATGGTCCGCATCCATTTCACTGTGGCGACCTTCCAGGTGGGGTCTTGTTGTTTCAGGAGATCAAGCACACCCGAGAGGTGCCTTGCGCCATAAGTGATGAAGATCTTGTCGTGCGAATCTTCGATGATGCGCTTGGCCAGCGCGCGGTTGCGAAAGTCGATGATGAGCGGATCAAACGGGCCGGGTTCTTCGTTTTCCTTCGGCGCGAAGGCGAGGGTCATGATTCCGCGACAGACGACGCCCGCGAGCTTTTTCTGACCTTCGGAGCCGGACTTGAGCCATTCAATCGCCTGCGCCATTGATCCTGACGAATCCCCCTCGGGCGACTCTTTGAAATCATTGGCGTGGGCCTTGGCGAATTCGGGATCCGTGCGAAGGAGTCGTTCGTATTCCTGCTTCAGTTCGATCGCGTCCACGTCGGCAATGACGTGACGCTCTGGATGCTCCTGCTTGTCCGCTTCCAGCAACGTGAAATAGTCGGACTGGAATTTGAGCCCACAGGCCTCGCCCATGGCTTTGTATGTTCCGGCCAGATCCGAGCTGCCGGTCAAGGTACCCGACAGTTTTTCGAAGAACGCCTTGGATTCCGGTGTCGATGTCTGAACGGCTTCGTAGTAAATGACGTAGCCATCGGCCAGCGCCTTTTCGAGATCGTAGATCACCGATTTATAAAAATTCTCCGATCCGAAATGCTGCATGCCCTGAAACACAACGGTTTTCTGGCCATTGGTGAGCGTGGCTTGTGGAAAGACCACCGGTCGAATCTCCGTGACGGTGGCGAGGTAGTAGATCGGCGCGGCCACCACGATGCAAAGAATAAAGAGCAGTGCGACGCCGGAATGGAGCCAGTGCCTGGCAAACGGACGCTGGCGACCACAATCGAAAACCGCTCGCTTGATCCACGCAATGGGTAGGGCCAGAACCGCTGCGATCACCAGAATGAGCCAGAATACCCAGCTCGCCCAGTCGAAGAGGATCGGCAGGCTCAGCAGGAAGCCGAGGCCCAGGACAAACCAGATCACGGTACCCAGACGGATTTTCAATTCCGACAAGAATGAGCTTCCGCTTGGGTTGGCTTTGTTCATCTCGGCTTCATTGTTCATATCGATCTTCTTCAGTGTGTTTCAATAAGATCCAACGGGTTGGGGGAAGCTTTGGAAGCCGGGATTTCGACTCAGGGCTTGAAGTGCTCGACCGCCTTTGCCGCCATGCCACGATCCGAGTAGTAGAAATAGGTTTTGTCCTCGATGAAGAGATCAGTCTCTCCCTCGTCGGTGGAATAGGTCGCGGGCGTTGCGCTGGCGAGCCCTTCGAACAGCACATCGACCTGTTTGCCCTTGCCCCAGACGAGCTGGATCTCCTGGTCAGGAAAGCGCAAGGCGGTGCGCTCGACGCCATTGTTCCCTTTGATCTCGGTCACCGTGCACAGGTAGCTGTGGGTCTTTCTATCGATGATGACCCCGCAAACGGTCTGGAAGCTGTCGGACCTCGGTTCCCGCAGGTCTGGAGCCCGGCCGGTGGCCATGGAATCACAGGTGCCCTCTTGAAGATAACGCCCGGCAACCCAACCGGTGACGCCCTGGTATTCGATTCTGCACCAGCGTGGATTCTCTTTCAGTCGCGCGGCCTGCCGCGCCTTGGACAGCTCGGTGAACTCCTGAAACGTCAGGCCACCCTGGCAGCCGAGATTGCGCAGGCAGGTCCCGTCCGGCGGGATTTCGCCGAGCTTCTCGGCATGCGGATTCGGATGACTGCGGATGTTCAGGACATCGCCATTGGCAACACCCGTCACCTGGTAGAAGTCCGGGCCGTCCGCCGTCGCCGATGCCGATTCGGCAGTCAACAGCAAAGCCGCCGCAATGCTGTAGATGAGCCTTGATAGCTGGAAGGAGAACCGCTTGTTCATGGTACGGTTTACCTCTTGGGGAGCACACGGGTTCCTTGTTGGAGTCCGGGCATCTGCGGTACCCGGATGAGTCATATCTACCGCCCCTCGATCTTGAGAGTGTAGTTCTCGGTCTCTTCCCTTGCGTGTCACCGCCCACACCCGGTAGGGCCGTATCACGTCAGTAGCGTCCTCGGC
>JACKMZ010000022.1 GCA_024235135.1 Gammaproteobacteria bacterium
CGCATCTTCTCCAATCGCGCCAAGCAGCACCCATTGACCGTCGCGCAACTCGAAGGCTTCCAGCGTGCGCGCCAGCGGATCGACCAGCCAAGTGTGGGCGACGCCGTAACGGGCGTAAAGCGGGAGTTTTAGGGTTCGATCCTTTTGCGCGGTGGACGGCGAGAGGATTTCGCAAACCCAGTCGGGAACGACCTCGAACCGGTGATCGCGAGGAATGGCGGGCATCCGTTCGCGCCGCCAGCCGGCCAGATCGGGCACGGCGATTTCGGTGTCGCGGATGAAGTGGATTTCGGGTTCCACCAGAATCCACCAGCCTCCAGGCCCTCCGCCGCGCCCGAAGTGGAAAGGCGACCCCAGATTGACATTGATCGCCGATTCTGCCGCCGCATGAGGCCCGGCAGGGCGCGGCTGGACGTAGAGTTGGCCACCGATGATTTCCCCCACCTGATTTTCCGGCAGGGCAAGCAATTGTTCGTAGGGGGTCAAGCGTGGAATGGCTTGGGCTTGGCTCATCGGTTCACTCGGCGCGTTTTATTCCCCGGACTCCATCCGTTGCGACATCTGTTCCCACAATTCTAAACCGCTGCCACCAGACTGTTTCACCAGATTTTCCAAGTTTCTCAGGGCTTCCGCATAACCGATTTCCTTGGCGATTCGGTAGGCTGCAACAAAGCAGGCAAGTCCTTTCTGAGGTTCATTCTTCAAATAGATATGGCCCATGTTGAACAGGGTCGGACATAACCCCACTTGGTTACCGATGGCCCGGTGGATAGCTAGTGATTCCTCCAGACAATTTAGCGCCGTCTCGTATTCCCCATGCTCATGATAAATCTCTGAGATGTTGTTGAGGGTCGCGCCTTCCCCCGCCCGGTTGCCGATGGCCCGGTGGATGGCCAACGACTCTTTCAGATACCGCAGCGCCGTCTCGTATTCTCCATGTGCTTGGTAAATCTGTGAGAGGTTGTTGAGGGTTGTGCCTTCCCCGGCTCGGTCGCCGATGGTCCGACAGTGGGCTAGTGCTCCCTCCAAATACTGCCGTGCTGTTTCGTAATCCCCGCGCGCGTGATAAATCAAGGAGAGGTTGTTGAGGGTCGCGCCTCTCCCCGTTTGGTCACCAATGGCTCGTTGGACGAGCAGCGACTCTTCCAAATACCGCAGCGCCATCTCATACTCCCCGCACGTCTGATACATTAAGGAGAGGTTGTTGAGGGTCGCGCCTTCGCCCGTTCGATCACCAATGGCCTGACAGAGGGCCAACGAGTCTTCTAGAAAGGGTTTGGCTTTGTCGCATTGGCCTACAAAAATATACAATTTACCGGAAATATTCAGTGCCTTCGCCTGCAATCCCTGATTCTGGCTTTCCCGCAACGCCGGCAACCACTCCTTGAGCAGGTTGTGATACAACCCGATGCGGCTGAAATAAGGAACGATAGTGCCTAGCGCAAACTGGGCTGCATCTTCGTCCAACCCACTTTGCCGCAAGGCTTCATGAGCAATGAGCGCTTGTTCCAAGGTGGGTAGCAGATTGTCGAACACCCAGCGTTGATACCGCGCCGCGCTTTGTCGAATATCGCTGGCCAATTCCGAGTCATGTTCTTGCAGCCAGTCCGCCACCACCGCCGACAACCGGTAACGCGGCAAGCGCAATTTCGGCTCCATCTCCACTTCCACCAGCGACAACCCGACCAACCGCCGCAACAATTGCACCGGTTCAGCCAAATCCTGGGCGATGATGCGCACCCCATCTTCAAAGATCGGAGCCAAATAAGCACGCAATCGGTTCAGTAATTCCCGCTCGTCCAGTTGCAGATAACCAACCAGCTTCTCTACCGCCATGTAGAGTTGCAGTTCCTTCCTGGAGTGCTCCAGTTGCCGGAGAAATGTCTCGTCATCTCCCGCTACCTGGCTCACGGCGTGAAACAATTCCAAGCCTTTGAAATTGCCACTCAGCGCCTCGTACAACCGGCGCAGCCGTTCCACACCCCACGGCACTCCGCCCAACTGCTGGTGATAACGCAGAAAATCTCCGTATAGCGGCTTTCCGAGTGGCCGCCGCACGCGCCGGTCTCCCTCCCAACCGGGAATCGCCCAGCGCGAGGTGACCAGCACCGCCGGCGCGAGGCCAGAATCCACCGGCTTGCAGGCGTCCAGCCATGCGGCCACTGCGTCGTCGGTCACTCGCCCCGTGGTCAGGTCTTGCAAGGTTTCCAGATTGTCGAACACCAGCGCCAGCTTGTTGCCGGTCTGCTGCATCAATGCCCGCACTATCAACCGCGCCTTGTCAGTCTCCGTTCGGCAACGCAACAGCGCGCGATCCACCTGTTCCGCCAGCGGTTTCTCCAGGCAGAACAGCAACTCGTTGACGAAATCTTTCCAGTTGTCCCCCTGTCGCGCCGTGTAGGCCCGTACCAACCAATCCCGGTTTTCCAACCGTTGCGCCAAACGTCCCACCAGACTGGTTTTACCCTGACCGCCCGCACCAGTCAGCAAACATTGCCCCGGTTGGTCGCCGTACACGATCTGTCCCAATTCCCGCAGTTCCCGCCGTCGCCCGATAAACGCGGCGGGCAACGGCATCCCGGCGATTTCGTGATAACGCTCCAACGACGGTTGCGGCGGGACCGGCTGAAATTGCCAGTCGATCAAAGGTTGCGCCGGGTCGCGGCTGTACAGCAGCGGCAAGCACCACTGGCCCCAACTCCGCTCCGTCGCGCCGGACAAGTCCTTGCGCAACCCGGCCAGCGCCGGCGACTCGGCGATAAATCCCCGTGCGGCTTGCAGGGCAACGTCCAGCCGTTCCTGTCGGCCCAGCGCCTTGCACAAGGCATGGGCAAAGTGGATGCCCGCCACGTCCAGAATGGATTCCCGCATCCCCACTACATGCGGCAAACCCGCTTTCAGCAAGCGTGCCGCCAAGCTGGAACCGAGATCGACGGACGCCGACTTGCCCGACTGACAGGCCGACAACACCACCGCTTGCACGGCCGTTCCCGAAAACGCTTTTGCCAGTTCCTCGCTTTCCACCCGATCACTGCGGCCATCCGCGCCCTCGAACAGAAACCAGGCCCCGACCAGACCCAGCAGCGGGTCAGCGTTGAACTGGCCATGACCGCTCAGGAACACCAGATGAAATTCCTGCTCTCGGAGCAGTTGCCGGAAATGGTCGAAGCGCCCGTCGTCGGGCGTCGTCAATTGCACCAAGCCCTGATGAATCAGCGGGTCCAGCGCCTCCAACACGTTCGCCTGCTCGCTTTCCATATCCAGGCGTTCCTTCTCCTGATCCAAATCGTCGGGCAAGGCGGTGAACAGCAAGACTTTCAGTGGACCTTTGGGCGGTTCGGTGGAAGCGGATGGCGCGGCGGACAAGCGGCGCGTCAGGCTGAAGCCGGAGTGTTTACCCAAAAAGCCGTGTTCGGGATGATGCAGACATTCCCACGGCAGGGACTGCACCAGCGGATCGGCGCTTTCGAGAATCAGCGGCAGTATCCGCGTACCGGCGGCCTGACACCCGGCAGCAAGCGCTTCGTCCGCACCCAGCGTTCGCCACAGCGCATCGCCCACGGTTTGTAAATCCTGTTCCGTCACCACGTACCGATGCACGTACTTGAGCGATAGTTGTTGAGCCAGGCTGAGCACATGAGGAAAGCGGCTGGCCAAGTCGGCGGGCGGTTGCAAGATCAGCGGGACATGGAGATGGGCGGGCATGGTGGAATCCCTTAAGTCGCGGCGGGTGGAGTACCTTCAAACACTTGGCCCAACAAAGCGCCGGGCTTGTCCAGATCGACCGCCTCGACGGATTCGCCATCTCGATACAAGATGACGGACTTCAATTGACCGGCGCGAACCGTGACCTGATTGATCGCTTCACAAAAAGGGCAAGAGATTTTCGCTTCTACCAATGGGCCGAGTTTTCGGGAAAGCTCGGCGCTCATCGTAAAGGCATCTTTGCACTTCCAGCACTTAACCTGTAGAGCCTGTGGCATCTCTATTTCTCCTCACTTCATCCAAGCACCGCCAAGACGGCGGCGGCAATCCCCGCGCAAAACAGCAGAATCGACCACAACGATTGTCGCCGCTTATCCTGCATACTCTTCTGAAAATACTCCTCGATGCTGAATGGTCCTTGGCGAGGTATTGGGCGGCTCAAACACACAACATTCTCCAGCACCTCGTACTTGCGCGGAAAAATTGTCCGTAGCGTCAAGATCAACGCTACTGTCCAGAATACAAACGCAACCAATACAGCGCTGTGATTGGTAGACTGCTCCATGCCAGACAAGCGCAGAACGGCGGCGTAAATTCCAGGAATCGCCAGTTCCACCTTGAACAATTCCTTGGCCAAGTCGGCAAAGCGTTCCGCCTGCTTGACCGGTTCCTGATAATAGGCATTCAGCAACGCCTGATCGCTTGGCTTAGTGGTGGCTGGTTTACCATCGAGAGGTTGTTGCATAAGACTGTCCTCCGGTATTTCGCTCATCCTACCGCACCACCCCACAATCCAGGAGATGGCCGCCTCATGCCCAAGATGCGCACCAGTTTTCAAGGTCTGGTTCGACTGCTGGCTAAGAGTCTGTACCCGGAACCGGACGTGTTCGTGCGCGAACTGCTGCAAAACGCCCACGACAGCATCCAGTTGCGCCGAATCCACGACCCGGAACCGGCCGGCGAAATTCGCATCGAGGTGGACAAATCCAATCGCACCCTGAGTTTCAGCGACAACGGGACCGGCATGGATCGGCGGGACATCGAGGAATTCCTCAGCGTGATCGGCAGCACCGGCACCGGCAACCACGCCCGCGAACTGGCCGCCCGTGACGTAGCGGTCGCCACTATCGGCCAGTTCGGCATCGGCCTGCTGTCGGCGTTCGTGGTCGCGGAACGGATCGAGGTCCAAACCCGCAAACCGATGGCGACGCAAGCCTGGCGCTGGGTCAATCACGGCGGCGAAGACTACGAACTGGACGCCCTGCCGGCAAACACGCAACCGCCCGGCACGCGAGTGACGATCATTCTGGCGGCGAATCAAACCGTCTTTCTCGACGGTCGCCTGCTCCGCCAGATCGTGCGTCGCTACGCCGATTTCCTGCCCTTCCCCATCCTGCTGAACGGTTTTGGCCCCATCAATGCCGTCAATGCGCCTGGGCATGAACCCGACTGGCGCGATCCCG